>NZ_SUMC01000022.1 GCF_005047355.1 Actinacidiphila oryziradicis | reverse complement strand
CAGGCGACCAGCAGACCGGGGTTGTCCAGCGCGGCGCCGTAGGCGTGGGAGAGGGAGTAGCCCAGCTCCCCGCCCTCATGGATCGAGCCGGGCGTCTCGGGCGCCACATGGCTGGGCACGCCGCCGGGGAAGGAGAACTGCCGGAACAGCCGGGCCATGCCGGCCGCGTCCCGGCTGACGTCGGGGTACGTCTCGGAGTACGTGCCCTCCAGCCAGGAATTGGCCAGCACCGCCGGCCCGCCGTGCCCGGGACCCCAGATGCACAGCGCGTCCTGGCTACGGGCTTTGATGACCCGGTTGAGGTGGGTGTGGACCAGGTTCAGGCCGGGTGAGGTGCCCCAGTGGCCAAGCAGCCGGGGCTTGATGTGCTCGGGGCGGAGTGGCTCGGTCAGCAGGGCGTTGCCCATGCGGTAGATCTGGCCGACGGTCAGATAGTTCGCGGCACGCCAATGGGCGTCCAGGGCGCGCAGCTCCTCGTCGGCGAGGGCGGCGGGAGCCGCTGCCGGGACGTTGCGTGTGCGGTCGAGCTGGGTCACGGAGGCCCCTTAACGGGCGTACGGAGCCATACAGGTTCCACCGTGCCGCGCCAACGCACGCCGTCTCTTGGGCCGAATGGGCCAGTGCCACGGCCGGGCAGCCCGGATCGGCAGGCAGTGCCGGGACCTTCGGGCGTCGGGGCAGGGCCGGACGGTCATCCGTCAGTTGCTCGCCGCAGGCACCCTGGTGATCTGCGCCGGAGGCGGCGGCGTCCCCGTCGTACGTGACAGCGTCACGGAGCGGCTGCGCAGCGTCGAGGCGGTCATCGACAAGGACAGCAGAGCCGCCCTGCTCGCCGAGCAACTCGACGCCGACGCCCTGCTGATCCTCACCGACGTCACCCACGTATTCGCCGACTACGGCAAACGTCACGCACGGCCGCTGTCCACCGCCACCCGCGCCGTGCACCTCCCCGAGGGTTCCATGCGCTCCAAGACCGAGGCGGCCGCCGCCTTCGTCGAACGCACCGGCAGCATCGCCGCCGTAGGCCCGCTCGACAACGCCCCCGGAACCCTTGTCGGCACCACCGGCACCCTGGTCCAGGCCGAGTCAGTCGCCCACGGTGCCCAGCCCACTGCCCCGGCTACCAGCTGAGCACCGGACGCGAGGGGAGGGGCCCGGCGCAACGCGCCGGGCCCCTCCCCTCGTCCTGGGTCAGTAGCGTGTGTGGTGCAGCGGCCGCGGGCGGATCCGGGGCACAGGCCGTGCGGGACGGGCCTGCGCATGCGGCGTACGGTGGGCGCGCAGACGAGCGATGAACGTCTCGGCGGCGAGTGTCGCGATGACGGTGATCACCGCGCCGGCGGTCAGCAGCAGGGCGAACAGCGTCCAGAAGTCAGCGGTCAGGGTCGTACGCATGGCAGTCAACTCCTCGCTCGGCAATTCTCCGGGAGCCCTCTGCCTGCCAGCTTCGTCGGACCCCAGGGGGCCCCGGTGGATCTTCGCCGTACCTCCGGGCTGCGGGGCTCGGGCCTGTTGGGCACCAGCAGTCCGCACCAATTTCTCGGCATGACGGCGGGAGTAATCGGCCCGGCCAGGCGAGACAGCCGATTGCCTGTCTCTGCCATGGCGGGGAGGACTGTTCGGGGGACGGCATGATGGGGCACCTCCCGGCCGAGGGTGGAGGATGCCGCACTCCATGGACCGGCGACGGGCCGTGCGGATCCGCTGGTTGGGCGCTATGCGGCCGGGCCCGGTACGACGACCACTGGGCAGTGGGCGTGATGCAGCAGGGCGTGGGCGACCGGGCCCAGTTGCGGGCTGGGTCCGCCGTGTCGCCGGTGGGCGGCGATCACGACTACGTCGGCCCCGAGGGTGGCCTGCAGCAGCGCGTGGGCCGGGCCGGAGCGTACGGTGCGGGTTTCCACCGCGACGTGCGGGTGCTTCTCCCGCAGCGGGGCCATGACTTGGCCGGGCAGCGCCTCCTCGGCCTTGGCGTGCCGCGCGATGTCGTCCTGCACGCGGTCGGGGGGCGTCGGGGACAGCCCGGCGGGCGTGCGGTGCCGGTAGGTCCACGCGTGCAGGACCCGCAGCGGAGCGCCACGGCGTGCCGCTTCCTCGAAGGCGTAGGCCGCCGCGTCGGTGTCGGCGTCGCTCTCGATGCCGAGGAGGACCACGCCGGGGTTCGGGTTGGGCTCGCCGCGTACGACGAGCAGCGGGCCGTGGGTGTGCGCGGCCAGCCGCAGGCTGACCGAGCCGAGCAGCAGCCCGGCGAAGCCGCCGAGGCCGCGGGTGCCGACGACGGTGAGCGCGGCGTTCCGGCTGCGGGACGCCAGCGCCTGCGCCGGGTCGGCGGCGACGGGTGCGGTGCTGACCGGCAGGCCGGGGTAGCGGTCCCGTACCCGCGAGAGGGCGGATGCCAGTACCGGTTCGGCCTCGTCGAGGTCGGGCACCGCGTAGACGATCTCCAGGGTCGCGCCGCGAAGCGCCGCCTCCTCGGCGGCCCGGTCCAGGGCTCGTACGGAGATGATCGAGCCGTCCACACCGACAACTACGCGCTGAGCCTGCTGAGCGGTCATGTCCGTTGCTCCTGTCGGTGAGATGTGTCAGAGCGCCCGCAGGCCGTGTTCCCGGAACTGCCCGCGCACCCGTTCCACCAGCGCGGGGCTGGGCGAGGGGGTGTCGTGCAGCGGGAAGGGGATGCCGAGGGCGTCGTACTTGGCCGCGCCCAGCTTGTGGAAGGGCAGGATGTCCACCCGCTCGACGTTGCCCAGCCCGGCGGTGAAGGCGGCCAGGCCGTCGATGGCGGCCTCGTCGTCGGTCCAGCCGGGGACCAGGACGTAGCGGAGCCATACCGGGATGCCGAGCTGGTCCAGGCGGGTGGCAAAGCTGAGGGTGGGGGCCAGTTCACCGCCGGTGAGCCGGCGGTAGGCGGCGATGTCGAAGGACTTGATGTCCAGCAGGACGAGGTCGGTGTCGGCGAGCAGGGCGTCGGTGGCGCGGGCGCCGAGGAAGCCGGAGGTGTCCAGGGCGGTGTGCAGGCCTAGCTGCTTGCAGCGGTGGAGGATCTCGGCGGTGAAGGCGGGTTGGAGCAGTGGTTCGCCGCCGGTGAGGGTCACACCGCCGCCGGCGGCGGTGATGAAGGAGCGGTATTTCCCGATCTCGTCCATCACCTCGTCGACGGTGCGCTGCTTGCCGTCGCGCATGTGCCAGGTGTCGGGGTTGGCGCAGTACAGGCAGCGCAGTGGGCAGCCGCTGGTGAAGAGTACGAAGCGGGTCCCGGGACCGTCCACTCCGGTGGACAGGTCCCAGGAGTGCACGCGGCCGGTGGTGCTCACAGCGCACCGTGGAAGGTGCGGCTGATCACGTCGAGCTGCTGCTCGCGGGTGAGGCGGACGAAGTTGACGGCGTATCCGGAGACCCGGATGGTCAGGTCCGGGTACTTCTCGGGGTGCTCCATGGCGTCCTTCAGGGTGGTCCGGTCCAGGACGTTGACGTTCATGTGGAAGCCGCCGGAAGCGGTGTAGGCGTCGAGGATGCCGACGAGATTGCCCGCCCGCTCGGCAGGGTCGTGGCCCAGGCCCTCTGGGGTGACGGTGGAGGTCAGGGAGATGCCGTCGCGGGCCTGGTCGTAGGGGATCTTGGCGACCGACAGCGCGGAGGCGGCCATGCCGTGCCGATCGCGGCCGTTCATCGGGTTGGCACCGGGGGCGAAGGGGGTGCCGGTGCGGCGGCCGTCGGGGGTGTTGCCGGTGTGCTTGCCGTAGACCACGTTGGAGGTGATGGTGAGCACCGACTGGGTGTGCTCGGCGTCCCGGTAGGTGGGGTGGCGGCGCACCTTGGCCATGAAGGACCTGACCAGGTCGACGGCGATGGCGTCCGCGCGGTCGTCGTTGTTGCCGTAGGCCGGGTACTCGCCCTCGACGGCGTAGTCCACGGCCAGGCCAGTGGCGTCCCGGATCACCTTCACCCGGGCGTGCTTGACTGCGGACAGGCTGTCGGCGGCCACCGACAGGCCGGCGATGCCGCAGGCCATCGTGCGGTGGACGGGGTGGTCGTGCAGGGCCATCTCGATGCGCTCGTAGGCGTACTTGTCGTGCATGTAGTGGATGACGTTGAGAGCGTTGACGTACGTCGCCGCGAGCCAGTCCAGCATCCGGTCGTACGCGGCCGACAGCTCGGCGAAGTCGAGGTAGTCGCCGGAGAGCGGCGGGGCCGCGGGGGCGATCTGGTCGCCTGTCTGCTCGTCCCGGCCGCCGTTGATGGCGTACAGCAGGGCCTTGGCGAGGTTCACCCGCGCGCCGAAGAACTGCATCTGCTTGCCGACCGCCATCGCCGAGACGCAGCAGGCGATCGCGGTGTCGTCGCCGGTGACGGGGCGTAGCAGCTCGTCGGACTCGTACTGGATGGAGCTGGTGTCGATGGAGAGTTGGGCGCAGAACCGCTTGAAGCCGTCGGGCAGCCGGGGAGACCAGAGCACGGTGAGGTTGGGCTCGGGGGCGGGGCCGAGGTTGTAGAGGGTCTGGAGGAAGCGGAAGGACGTGCGGGTGACCAGCGGCCGCCCGTCGTCCCCGAGGCCGCCGATGGACTCCGTCACCCAGGTCGGGTCGCCGGAGAACAGCGCGTCGTACTCGGGGGTGCGCAGGAACCGTACGATCCTCAACTTGATCACGAAGTCGTCGATCAGCTCCTGGGCCCGGGTCTCATCGATCAGGCCCTCGGCCAGATCACGAGCGAGGTAGATGTCCAGGAAGGTGGAGGTGCGGCCCAGCGACATCGCGGCGCCGTTCTGCTCCTTCACCGCGGCCAGATAGCCGAGGTAGAGCCACTGGACGGCCTCGTGGGCGGTGCCGGCGGGACGGGTGACGTCGCAGCCGTAGGAGGACGCCATCTGCTCCAACTCGCCGAGTGCGCGTATTTGTTCGGCCAGTTCCTCGCGGTCGCGGATCACGTCGGCGGTGGAGGGCTGTGCGTCCAGCAGTGCGCGTTCGGCGTGCTTGGCCTCGATGAGTCGGGCGGTGCCATACAGCGCGACGCGACGGTAGTCGCCGATGATCCGGCCCCGGCCGTAGGCGTCGGGCAGGCCGGTGATGATTCCCGCCTTGCGGGCGGCCCGCATGGCCGGGGTGTAGGCGTCGAAGACCCCGTCGTTGTGGGTCTTGCGGTATGTGCCGAAGACGCGCCGGACGACCCCAGCTGGTCGTGGACCTGCGGTCCGTGACCTTCATCGACTGCGGCGGCCTCGCGGCCCTGTGCCGGGCCCGGCGCCGCGCCCTGAGCCGCGGTGGTTCGCTGCGCCTGGTCGTTGACGACCCCCGAGTCCTGCGGATCCTGCGCCTCACGCACCTCAGCCGGGCCTTCGAGGTGCGCGACAGCCTTCCCGCCACCTCCGCGATGACGATGAAGGGACTGTCCCAACCTTTCCCGGTGGCCCAAAGCGCCGGTTGACGGCGGCGGCCCGGAACTGATGAATGCGGTCGTCCTCAAGGGTGCCGCTCAAGAGCGGCGAACCCAGTGCCAAGCAACCTGGCGGTAGCGTTCACGGCCTTTGCCGCTGGGGGTCTTCCCATGCCGGTCGGAGAACCGATCAAGGCCGAACGGCCCCCCTGCACGGCCCCGGCCAGCCCCTGCGGGCCACCCCCGCACCGCCGGATCGTGGAACCGGAAGCCGAGGGAGATGGGGACTGTAAGCCGTACGGCACGCCCAGGGGCCGCTCGGCCTTCGCCTGCACCGCACCGTGCAGGACATCACCATCGAGGTCACCGACCACAGCACACACATCCCGCAGCGCCGGGCCGCCGACCACGGTGATGAGTCCGGGCGCGGCCTGCAGCTCGTGGACGACCTTTGCCGCCAGCTGGGGCACCCGGCCCACCGGCAAGGGCAAGGCGGTCTGGTTCACTCTGCGACTGGCCGCAACGGACCCTCGTGGTGACGTACGGCGGCTGCCGCCGCAGTGAGAGTGAGGACGGCCGGGGCCGATCGGGTGCGCCACGAGGGCCGCTCGGCCCCTGCCGGGGGCAGGCGGCCCGAGCAACGATGGTCGTGACAGTTCCATTCCGGATCGCGACCGAGGATCGTCACCATGACCACTACGACAAACTCGCTCGGTGCACTACCGCCCGACAGCCGCGAGCGGCTGATGAAACTCGCCCGCGAGGTGTCCTTCCCGGCCGGGACCCGCGTCTTCGAGGAGGGCAGCCGGGCTGACCGGTTCTGGATCATCCAGAGCGGCTCGGTCACCCTCGACCTGCACGTTCCCGGCCGCCGCGCGGCCGCCGTCGGAACTCTCGGCCCCGGCGATCTGCTCGGCTGGTCGTGGCTGTTCCCGCCGTACTCCTGGCATCTGGGGGCCGAGGCTCACGTCCAGGTGCGCGCGATGGAGTTCGACGCCACGTTGGTCCGGGCGCTGTGCGAGGCCGACCCGGTACTGGGGCGGGCAATGTTCCGCAGCGTCGGCGAGATCGTCGCGAGCCGGCTCCAGAGTGCCCGCACCCGGTTGCTGGACCTGTACGGGCCGTACGGCAGCGGTCCACGGCTGTGAGCGACTGAGGAGGCAACATGCATGGAACCCCGTACATCGTGAGCGATGTGATGACGCACACCGTCGTCTCCGTCGGCCGTGACGCCCCGTTCAAGGAGATCGTTCAGACCATGGGGCAGCGCGCTTCCGGTCCTGGAAGGTGAAGGCCGTGTCATCGGCGTGGTCTCCGAGGCCGACCTGCTGCCCAAGGAGGAGTTCCGCGACAGCGACCCCAGCCGCTTCGAGCAGCTACGCCGTCTGGACGACCTGGCCAAGGCGGGGGCGCTGACCGCCGGGCAGCTGATGACGACCCCGGCCCTTTCCGTCCGCGCCGACGCCACCCTCGCCCAGGCCGCCCGCGCCATGGCGACCAAGCACATCAAACGGCTGCCCGTCATCGATGCCGAGGGGATGCTCGTCGGAGTCGTCAGCCGCAGCGACCTGCCCAAGGTCTTCCTGCGGCCGGACGAGGACATCGCGCAGGAGATACGCGGCGAGGTGCTCGTCCGGCTCTTCCCCGGCGACCCGTCGCCCGTCCTGGCCCGGGTTAAGGAGGGCGTGGTCACGCTGACCGGCCGGATCCACGACACCTCCCTGGTCCCGGTGGCACCCCGGCTGGCCCGCGCGGTCGAGGGCGTCGTGGATGTCGAGTGCGAGCTCACCGGCCCGGCATCGATGCGTTTCGGGCCGCCCGTGGTGGGCCCGCAATTCTGAACACTCCTGCTCCGCCTGGTGCGTGTCCCGGCCCCGCCCGGTGCACACGTCCACAAGCTGCGGGATCCCACCGGCCCTGCCGCTTCCCTCGTCGACACCGGGACCGCCCTCCCAATGCGCCGCCGCCTGCGAGACGCCAGGCCTGTAGCAGCCACCGCGCGTCGCCAAGGAGGGCGTCCCTGGCCGGAGCCGGGTATGGGGCCGTTCGGCCCTGGTGTTGCACCGGCCGGGCGGTCCACGATCGAATCCAGGGCCGGGTTCACGACAGCGCGAAGGACGGACATGACCGAGGCACGGGAATTCTCACCGCGGGCACCGATCAGGGTGTTCCTGCTCGACGACCACGAGGTGGTCCGGCGTGGGGTGCACGACCTGCTCGACGCCGAGCCCGACATCGAGGTGGTCGGCGAGGCCGGGACGGCCGACCAGGCACCTTGCACGGGGTCCGGCGTTGCGGCCGGATGTGGCGGTGCTGGATGTGCGGCTGCCGGACGGGGACGGGATCACGGTCTGCCGTGAGTTGCGCTCGCGTATGCCCGAACTGACGTGCCTGATGCTCACGTCCTTCGACGACGACGACGCGCTGCTGGACGCGATCATGGCCGGGGCCGCAGGCTACGTACTGAAGCAGATCAAGGGCTCCGACCTGGTCGCCGCCGTACGCACCGTGGCCGCCGGGCAGTCGATGCTCGACCCGGCCACCACCGCCCGGCTGATGAGCAGCCTGCGCGGCGACAGCACCCCGGCCGAGCCCCAGGACATTCCGCTCAGGCGCGCCTTTTGCTCCATTCTGGCCCTATTTGGGCCCACTCGCGCTCCCACTCCGCCGTGCGGTCGCGGTCCAGTCGCAGCCGTAGGACCTCGCGGCCGCCCAGCAGCAGTACGGTGACGCTGCCCGCGGCGAGCGCCCCGGCCAGTACGGACTGTGCGTAGGCCTGCCCGGACGTGGGCGGCTCGTCGGTGAGCCGGCCCTGACCGTCGGTCCAGATCACGGTCTTGGTCCCAGCCTTGCTGCCCGATGTGACCTGCGTCTTTGCCGTACGGACCGTGCCGTTGGACGCCGTCCACCGCACCGTCGCCCGGGCGAGGACGTAGGCGCCGGACACCACGTGCTCGGCGTCCTCGGTCAGGACGGCGGAGGTACGGTGCCGGTTCTGGCGCTGGCTGAGCAGGGCGTGGCCGACGCCGGCCGCGCTGAGCGCTCCGGCCAGGGGTACACCCACCGCCATCAACACGGCCGTCGTGAGAACGACCCACGCTTCGGCGACATCCGAGCGGCGCCTGAGCGGATTGTGCCGCCACCGCCAGAACCTCGCCTTCGCACCCATGGCTGACTCCTCTTCCCGATTTTCCCGATTGCCGCGCACCAGTAGTCCTCAACGACCGTCGCACGCGCACCGCTCAGGAGGGAGGGGCCGGTCAGCCCCCGCGCCGGGACTACCGGACCCGTTTGGGCCCTGTTCCGTGCCCGGCGCGGGCGGGTCGGCCGAACCCGGGCACGATGGGCCCCATCGGGCCGCCACTGGTCGAAGGGCCCCTGCTGGATCCAACCTGCGCATCACGGGCTGAGCCGGGCCGAATGGCCTCCGGTTCTCACCCGGCCGGCGCCGGTGACCTCCAGGTGTGCCGGCGGCAGGAGTTCTCGCCGCGCGGTCACGGCGGGCTCCGGCACGGTGACCACCGGGCAGAAGGCATGGCCCACGCAGTCGCGGGCCACCGGGCCCAGGCTGGGGGCACGCCGTCCGCGGGAGCATGCCGTCCCAGCGCCAGCAACAGGGCATCGTCGGCGTGCCGCAGCAGCACCGCCGCCGGCGGGCCCTCGGCCAGCACGGCCCGTACCGCAGGCTGCGCAAGCGGTCCCAGCACGGCGGACAGGGCCGTGTGCAGCACCCGCTTCGCGCGGTCCCGGTCCTCCGCCGGGGTCCGGCGCGTCGCGGCGGGGGCGTACGGCGCGAGCAGGCCGGCCGTCGGCTCCCAGGCATGGACCACGACGAGCGGCACCCGCAGCAGGTGTGCTTCGGACGCGGCCCACCGCAGCGCGGTGAGTGACCCGAGTGATCCGTTCACTCCCACCACGATCGGCCGTGCGTCGGTGAATTCGGACATGTCGGCCTCCCGGATCGTTGTGCTTCCACCGTGGCCCGTCGGACGCTGCCGCGGCCAGGGCCGACCGTCCCCGTACCGGGGCTGGCCGGTTCCCCCGTGCCTGCCGCGCCACTGGACCGGTCGGCACTGTCTTCAGGGCCTGAGAGCCCATGGCCGCAGGGGCGACGACTCACCGAAGGTGAGAGTGGATACGGGCGCGCCGAGTGCCCGTGGCAATCTCCTGGGGCGCGGTGACATGTTCGTAAGCTTGCTGGGAGTCGGCGCCGTCACGTCGATCGGCCTGGGCGCGATCCTCGCTTTCGCGGTGGACTGGCAGTGGGAAGGAGCCAATCGCCAACTCATCGGCCTGATCATGATGGCGGTCGGGTTCCTGGCACTTGCCGCCTTTGTCGGCGTCTATCGCGACCACGACGTCCACTCCGGCCACGACTCCCACTCCTGAGAGCAGGTCAGGCCTGCCCCGAATGGCTGGAGTACACACCACGATCGCCCGGCCCGGGGCATGCCGACACGGCCGACAAGCCCCGACCCAGGGCCGAACGGCCCTGTCGCCGGACCTCGCCGCCGACGGAGAGTGTTGCGGTGACGGACATGTTTTCCGAGGAGGAGTAGAGACCATGCAGCACCGCAGCATCCACGACGTAATGACCAGGGACGTGATCAAGGTCCGCCCCGACGCCCCCGTGAAGGAGATCGCGAAGCTGTTCAGCCGGAACGACATCACCGCCGTTCCGGTCGTCGACGAGCAGAACCGCCCCATTGGCATCGTCTCCGAGGCGGATCTGCTCCACAAGGCGGCGAGTCTGCCCGATCCGGAGGGCCGCGGCCAGGCCCGGCCGATGCACTCGCGGGAGTGGGCCCGGTCCGAGGCCGAGACCGCGGGGGAACTGATGAGGTCCCCCGTCATCACCGCCCGGCCGGAGTGGAACGTCATCGAGGCGGCCCGGCTGATGGACCACCAGAAGGTGAAGAGGCTGCCCGTGGTCGACGAGGTCGGCCGGCTCGTCGGCATCGCCAGCCGCTGCGACCTGCTCCGGATCTTCCTTCGCCACGACACGGCGATCCGCGAGGAGATCCAGTACGAGGTGCTCGGCCGGACCCTGTCCATCACCCCGGACGCGGTCCAAGCGGGCGTGCGGGACGGAGTGGTGACGCTGCGCGGCAGGGTCGGGCAGAAGAGCCTGGTTCCCATCGCGGTGCGGTTGTGCCGCTCGGTCGACGGCGTCGTCTCCGTGCACAACGAGCTTGAGTACGTCTACGACGACAGCGACAGCACATCCGAAGTCACCCAGTGATGTACAGCGGTGTCGACGGCGACTTCGCTGCCGTCCTCGGGTGAGTCGTAGCAGGCAGCCGGCGCACGGGAGCCGGGAGTTCGAACTGCACCCTGTCAATGCCCACGAACCGGTTGCGGTGAAGACGACCTGGGCGAGGCTGCGTGGAGAGGCTGCCGCCACCGTCACCTCACCCGGCCCGACAGGTCGACCGTTACCGCTTGGCCGCGCACAGCGATCGAGCGGGGAGCTGTACTGGACGGGATCGCCATGCCGTGGACGAGGGTCCGCTCATAGAGGCCCGGTCCCGCACCCGGACGGCGCCTGCGGCGGGTGGGGTCACGGTACGGGGGGACACCTTCTCGTCGCAGGCGCCGTCCGGCCGTACGCACTGTCGCGGCATGGCTCCCGGCGGGGATGCGGTGTCCTGCGGCGACGACGGTGGTCTCCAGCCGCGTGAAGCGGAACTCCGGCAGCAACGCGAGGTCCAGCAGTAACGGCGCGGCGGGCACCGGGCTCACCGGGCAGCACGACCACGCCACTGCCGGTGTCCTCAGAAGAGCGCGGGCACAACTGCTTCGATGAGATGTGGTCCTGGCTCGGCGAGGGCCTTCGCCAGCTGGGTGGTGAGGTCCTCGGCGGTGGTGGCGCGGGAGGCCGGTACGCCCATGCCGCGGGCGATCGCGGTGAAGTCGAGGCCGGGCCGGGACAGGTCGAGCAGGTCGCGCCGGGCCGGGCCGCCCGCCGGTGCTCCGAGGCGTTGGAACTCCATGTTCAGGATCGCGTACGAGCGGTTGGCGAAGACCACGGTGGTGATGTCCAGTCCTTCGCGGGCGTGGGTCCACAGCGCGGAGATGGTGTACATCGCGCTCCCGTCAGCTTCCAGGCACAGCACGGGGCGGTTCGGGCAGGCGATCGCGGCCCCGGCGGCGAGCGGCAGGCCTTGGCCGATGGCGCCGCCGGTGAGGGTCAGCCAGTCGTGGCGCGGCCCGCCTGCGGTGGCCCCGGGCAGCCAGAGGCCGGAGGTGTTGGCCTCGTCCACCACGATCGCCCCCTCGGGCAGCAGCGCGCCGATGGCCGCGGCGGCTGTCTCGGCGGTCAACGCGCCGGTGGGCGGTACGGGGCGCGCGGCGGCCGGGAGGACGGGCCGGTCGTGCGGGGCGACCATATCGGCCAGCTGGCCGAGGGCCCCGGGAATGTCGTCGGCGGTCGTGGCGAGGACGTGGACCTGGCAGCCGTCGGGCACGAGCAAGCTGGGCAGGCCGGGGTGAGCGAAGAACGACACCGGGGCGCGGGCGCCCGCCAGCACCAGGTGCCGTACGCCGTCGAGCTGCGCCATCGCCCCCTCGGCGAGGTAGCCCAGCCGTTCCACGGCCGGCAGGCCCGCCCCGCGTTCCAGGCGGGCCGGGAAGGTCTCGCACAGCAGCCGGGCGCCGGTGGCGGCGGCGATCCGCCCCACCGCCCGCAGCGACGGTTCGCGTGTCGCGACTCCGCCGAGCAGGATCGCGGTCGGCTCGCCGCTCCGCAGGGCTTCGGCCACCGCGCCCACGGTCGTGTCCGGTACGGTCGCGGGCGGCCGGGGCGGCACCGGTGGCGCGGGTCGGGCACCGCCGGACCAGGACACGTCGGCGGGCAGGATCACCGTGGCCACCTGCCCGGGGGCACTGATAGCGGCGGCCACCGCCTCCGCCGTATCGGTGGCGGCGGTGGAGGCGTCGGTGCAGCGGCGAACCCAGCCGGACACGGTGCGGGCCAGGGCGTCGATGTCGGACTCCAGCGGGGCGTCGTACTGCTTGTGGAAGGTCGCGTGGTCGCCCACCAGGTTCACCAACGGGGTGGTGGCGCGGCGGGCGTTGTGGAGGTTGGCCAGGCCGTTGCCGAGCCCGGGGCCGAGGTGCAGCAGGGTGGCGGCGGGGCGGCCGGTCATCCGGCCGTAGCCGTCGGCCGCGCCGGTGGCCACGCCTTCGAAGAGGCAGGGGACGGCCCGCATGGCGGGTTCGTCGTCGAGAGCGGCGACGAAGTGCAGTTCGGACGTGCCGGGGTTGGCGAAGCACACCTCGACCCCGGCATCCAGGAGAGTGCGGGCAACGGCACGGGCACCGTTCACGGTGGTTCCGCCTTTCACTGATGTCGGGGCTCAGCCGAAGAGAACGCCGGGGTTGAGGATCCCGTTCGAACGACACGACGATCCCACCCGTCCGGGGCACGCAGGCCCCGGACAGCCCGGTCCCCGAGCCCCGGGCCGTCACCGGGATCCGCTGCGCGGCGGCGACCCCCAGTACCCCCGACACCTCGGCGGCCGTCGCCGGACGCACCAGATACCCCGGTGGCCGCGCGGTGGCGGCCAGCGATTCATCGTGGCCGTACTCCGCCGGAATGCGATTCCCCGTCAGAACATGCTCAGGGCCTACCGTCTTGGCCAGTAATGATCCGGTATCCGTCATGACGAACTCCTCCCTTGACGCCTGCCGCGCAGCCGGCCGTACCGCCGGGAACGGTGCACGCGGTACGGCGTTGCGCCCGCCATGATGCGGCCGCCGCCCCGGCCGACGGACCGGTCCAACAGTCCCCACCTCAGGGCCGGTCGGCCCTGAACCGTCCGGCCGACGGCGCCGCACCCGTAGCGGAGCCGGTCCCGGCGACGTCATTGGAAGGCCGTCTGCACGTCCTTCTCCGTGGCGGTGTGGGAGACAAGGAGGAGTTCGTCGCCGGGCTGGAGCCGGAGCCCGGGGGTCGGTGCGGCGGGTTCGCCGTCGCGGATGACGGCGGCGACGACGGTGCCGGCCGGGACGGGGATGTCGGCCAGCGTGCGGCCGACGGCATGGGACTGCTCGGTGATGGTGGTTTCGATGACGTTGACGCCCGCTTTGCTCAGCCGTAGCAGGGCGACGGTGTCGGTGGTGCTGGTGGCTTCCTCGATGAGGGAGATGAGGGGGGTGGCGGCGCCAGGAACTTGCGGATGTTGGCGTAGACGGATCTGCCCAGTTCCACGGCGGCGGCGATGGAGGCGAAGGAGTCGTCGAGCAGCACCATCACCGACGCCTCCCGGGCGACATCGGTGCCGGTGGCGCCCATCGACACGCCGATGTCGGCGTGCTTCAGCGCGGGCGCGTCGTTGGCGCCGTCGCCGGTGACCGCGACGACCTCGCCGCGTCGCTGGAAGGCGGCCACCACCCGCATCTTGTGCTCGGGGCTGACCCGGCACATCAGCAGCTCCGACGGGTCGGCCAGTACCGCGTCCAGCGCGGCGTCGTCCATGCCGTCGAGTTGCGACCCGGTCACCACGACGGGGTGTGGCTGCCGGACGATGCCTACCCGGCGGGCGATGGCTTCTGCGGTCAGCGGGTGGTCGCCGGTCACCATGACGATCCGGATCCCGGCCCGCCGGCAGGTACGTACCGCGTCGGCGACCTCCGGCCGGGGCGGGTCGAGCATGCCGGTCAGCCCCAGCAGGGTGAGCCCGGCCTCGGCCTCCTCCCGCGAGCGCGGCCGCTCCGGCGCCCAGCGCCAGGCGGCGGCCAGGACCCGCAGCCCCTGCGAGGCCATGTCGTCGTTAGCGGCGGTGACCGAGGCCCGCAGTTCATCGGTCAGCGGGCGGCGCTCGCCGTTCCACTCGATATGGGTGCAGCGGGCCAGCAGCTCCTGCGGAGCGCCCTTGGCGTAGACGTGCCAGTCGCCGGGCGGTGCACGGTGCTCATCAGCTTCAGGACCGGGTCGAAGGGGAACTCCGCCGTACGCGGCGTGGCCGCCTCCTCCGCCGCGAGGTCCAGCCCGGCCTTCGCGGCGGCGACCATGATCGCGCCCTCGGTGGTGTCGCCGAGCACCCGCCAGCCGTCCGGCTCCGACGGGGGCAACAGCCGGGCGTTGCCGCACAGTCCCGCCACCCGTAGCAGCTCCGCTACGGATCCGCCCTCGGTGACCTCGCCCACGGGGGCGTACCCCACCCCGGAGACGCTGTGCGGTTCGCCACCCGCCCACAGCCGGGTGACGGTCATCTCGGCCTGGGTGAGCGTCCCCGTTTTGTCGGTGCAGATGACGGTGGTGGACCCGAGCGCTTCCACCGCCAGCAGCCGCTTGACCAGGGCGTGCCGCCGTGCCATACGCCGTACGCCGATCGCCAGTGACACCGACAGCGTCGCGGGAAGCCCTTCGGGGACCATGGCGACCATCACACCGAGGGCGAAGACGAACGAGGTGATCAGCGGCTGTCCGGTAGGGAGCCGCACCGCGAGCACCACGGCCCCGATCACCAGGGCCAGCACCGCCACCCGCCGGGCCATCGAGGCGACCTGGCGCTGCAACGGGGTCTTCTGCTGCGGCGCGGAGTCCGCCAGCCGGAAGATCCGGCCGAACTCGGTATCCGCACCGGTGGCGAACACCACGGCCTTCCCGGTGCCGGTGAGGACCGTGGTGCCCATGAACACGCAATTGCGGGCCTCCAGCCGGGTATCTGCCGACGTCGCGTCGGCGATCCGGCCGACGGCGGCACTCTCCCCAGTCAGCGCCGCGTTGTTCACCGAAATGCCGTGCGCCTCCACGAGCCGGCAGTCCGCCGGCACCGCGTCCCCGGCGTCGAGCACCACGAGATCGCCGGGCACGAGGTCACGGGACGGCAGCTCCTGCCGCTCCCCGTCCCGCAGCACCCGACAGGTGTGCGGCACCATCGCCTGCAACGATTCGGCGGTGCGCTCAGCGGAGTACTCCTGGGCGAAGCCGATGACCGCGTTGATCAGCACTACGGCCAGGATCGCCAGCGCCAGCTGCAGATTGCCCGTCTCGCGCGGGTGCTGCAGGCCGTAGGCCAGAAAAGTGAGGCCGGAGGCGATGAGCAGTACGACCGCGAACAGGTCCGTGAACTGCGCCGCGAACCGCCGCCACAAGCCCTTCTTCTTCGGGGCGGGCAGCTCGTTCGGGCCGTGGTGCACCTGCCCGGCGCGCGCCTCCTGCCCGGACAGGCCCCGGGGGGAGCCGCCCAGCGCGCCGAACACCTCGCCCGGCGCGAGGCTCTGAACCGGGGCACCGGCCCCGCAGGGCACGGCGGGCGCGGCGCCGGATCCCGCACCGTCCGCGACGGGCGTCGGTGTGTCCTTCGTCATCCCTGTCATCTGAGTGCGCTCTCTTCACGGGCAGTGGCTGACACCGACGGCGGCGTCCACGGCTCACGCTAGGGACGCGCACCGCCGCACGGACAGGGCCGATGAGCCCCGAAGCAGGGACCATCAGCCCTGCCTCCGGGAGGAGCAGGAGGTCACAGTCGGGGAAGCCATTCGCCGTTGATCATGTGCAGGGTCGGCTCCTTCGGCGGGTGCGAGTCGTCGGTACGGAAGGTCAGGCGGCTCACCACCCCTATGACCCCGTCCACCTGCCAGGCCAGTGTGACGGTGATCGGGATGTCGCTGCTCCGTTCCACCTGCCCTTCCAGCGTGGCCATACCGTCGTGGACCGTGACGATCACGGTGCCGGGCGGCAGGCACATGGCGCGGGTCAGCACCTCGTCGATCACCTCCGTGCGGATCTCCTCATCCGTCCGAAGGAAGACCCGCAGCAGGTCGCGGCGGGTGGCGATGCCGATCAGGCGGTCCTCTTCGTCTACCACGGGAAGCCGTTCGATGTGATGGCGCTCCATGATGCGCGCGGCATCCACGACACGCTGTTCCGGGTGCACGGTGATCGCGGGGGTCGACATCAGCTGCCCTGCGGTCACGGCGCGGGCCTTGGCGGCCTTGGCGCGCGCCGAGCGGCTCAGCGCCGGCAGCCGGAATCTGCGTCCTTGGTAGCCCTCGGCCTGATCCGCCTGTCGGCGCATCAGGTCGGTCTCGGAGACGACTCCCAGGACCTTGTCGTCGGGGTCCACCACCGGCAGGCCGCTGATGCGATACCGGTCCAGCAACTGGGCTACGTCCTTGGACGGCGTCTCCCGGTGCGCTTCGATGACCTCGCGGGTCATCACATCACCGATCTTGCGGGTCTTCACGGGAAACCCTTCCCCTCCGCCTGAGTTCACGGGCCCGAGCAGCCGGTTCGCCGCTCCTGTCCCGTTTTTCTCTCTCCAGCTTGCCGTCGGCGCGGACGAGGGGGCAGGGGCCGACCTTCCCGCGACCATGGGCCGAACGGTGACCCCGTGGGACTTCGGAGCGGGGCAGCAGGGAGCCGGGTGCGCCTACAGGGCCGGTCCGCTGGCGTCGATGCAGGTGACCGGCCGTAGGTCGATCACGATGGAGGGCCTAGGAAGTCCCACCGCAATTCCGTGCACGCGCCACTTGAAGTGAGAACGTCAATGAGCGCCGGATGTTCTCTCGCTCTGGTCGGCCTGGGTCTGGGGGAGGGCGGCCCGGCCCGCTTCCAGGCGGGCGACCGGCACGCGGAACGGCGAGCAGGAGACGTAGTCGAGACCGGCGTCGTGGAAGAAGTGCACCGAGGCGGGGTCGCCGCCGTGCTCTCCGCAGACTCCGATCTTCAGGCCGGGCCTGGCGGCCCGGCCCTCGGCGACGGCGATCTTCACCAGCCGGCCCACGCCTTCGCGGTCGATTGTCTCGAACGGGGACACCTTGAAGATGCCTTTGTCGAGGTAGGCGGAGAAGAACGCCGCCTCGACGTCGTCGCGGGAGAAGCCCCAGGTGGTCTGGGTCAGATCGTTGGTGCCGAAGGAGAAGAACTCGGCCTCCTGCGCGATCCGGCCCGCCGTGAGGGCGGCCCTGGGCAGCTCGATCATCGTGCCGACGGGGCACTCGACGGGGATGCCCGCAACTGCGGAGACGTTGGCGAGCACCTGCTCCACCTCGGCGCGTACGATCCGCAGTTCCTCCACGGTGTCGATCAGCGGGACCATGATCTCCGCCTTCGGGTCGCCGCCGGCCCGCTTGCGCTCCACGACGGCCTCGGCGATGGCCCGTACCTGCATGGCGGTCAGGCCCGGCACCACCAGGCCCAGGCGCACGCCGCGCAGGCCGAGCATCGGGTTTTCCTCGTGCATGCGGTTGACGGCCTCCAGCAGTTCGGCGTCGTGCGCGTCAGGAGTGCTACCGCCTGCCTCGGCCGCCGCGAGGCGTACGGCCAGTTCGGTGCGGTCCGGAAGGAACTCGTGCAGGGGCGGGTCGAGCAGGCGGATGGTGACCGGCAGCCCGTCCATTGCCTGCAGGATGCCGACGAAGTCCTGCCGCTGGAGGGGGAGTAGTGCGTCCAGGGCCCGGTCGCGGTCGGCGTCGGTCCGGGCCAGGATCATCGCCTCGACCAGCCGGCGCCGGTCGCCGAGGAACATGTGCTCGGTGCGGCAGAGGCCGATGCCCTCGGCTCCGAAGCGGCGGGCGCGGGCGGCGTCCTCGGGGGTGACGGCGTTCGCCCGCACTCCCAGCCGCCGTACGGTGTCGGCCTGCTCCATGATCCGGTGCACCGCGCCGACCACCGTCTGCGAGCGGTCGCCGGAGGGCTGCCCGCCGGTTTCGAAGTACCGCATCACGACGGAGTCGATCAGTGGGGCCGCGCCGAGATAGACGGCGCCGGCCGAGCCGTCGACGGAGATCACCGTGCCCTCGGTCACCGTCATGCCGTCGGCGGTGAAGCGCCGGGCCCGGGTGTCGACGGTGAGTTCCTCGGCGCCGCACACGCAGACCTTGCCCATCCCGCGGGCGACCACCGCGGCGTGGCTGGTCTTGCCGCCGCGGCTGGTGAGGACAGCCTGGGCGGCGACCATGCCCGGCAGATCGTCGGGGGTGGTTTCCTGCCGCACCAGCACCACCTTCTCCCCGGTGGCCGCCCGGCGCACCGCTTCGGCGGAGTCGAAGACCGCCGCGCCGACGGCGGCGCCGGGTGAGGCGGGGATGCCGTGGGCCAGCGCCGCGCCGACCGCGGCGGTGTCGAAGCGGGGGAACATCAGCCGGGCGAGTCCGTCGCCGCTCACCCGTCCCAGGGCCTCGGCCGGGGTGATCAGCTCTTCGTCGACCAGTTCGGACGCGATCGCGAAGGCGGCCTCGGCGGTGCGCTTACCGACCCGGGTCTGCAGCATCCACAGCTTGCCGCGCTCGATGGTGAATTCGATGTCGCACAGGTCGCGGTAGTGGTTCTCCAGAATGCGCAGGTAGTCGCGCAGTTGGGTGTACGAGAGCGGGTCGAGCTGTTCCAGCTCCTGCAGGGTGACGGTGTTGCGGATGCCGGCGACGACGTCCTCGCCCTGCGCGTCGGCCAGGTAATCGCCGTAGATGCCGGGGCGGCCGGTGGCCGCCGACGGGTCCAGCAGAGGTGGTGCTGGAGGACTTCCGGCGGTATCTGCTGGTTGAGCGCAGCCTGCGTACGAGAACGCTCGGGAGATCGTGACCCGGATTCTCCGGGATCACTCGATGAACAGCGTCTGCCTCGACTTCGAGAAGCGCGACATCCTGGCGCCCTCGGACTACCGCAGGGCACAACGCGGGAAGCCGGCCCGGAACAAGCGGGCACAATGGTGTCCCGAGACGATCCGGAACATCCTCACGTCCCCCACGGTCCGGGGTCACATGTCTCACGACGGAGAGACCGTCCACGGCGACGACGGGATGCCGGTCAGAGTAGGTCCCGCGCTGGTCAACGACTCGGAGTGGGCGCGGCTCCAGTCGGTCATGGAGAAGAAGACTCGTACCCGCACTGAGGGCGCGGCCCCGCTCCTGGATGTCGCCTGGTGCGACTGCGGCGCCAAGTACCACCTGTGGCAGGTCACGCAGAAACTGAAGTCCGGACCCAAGAGGTACCGCTACTACCGGTGCGAGCGGTCCAACAAGAAGCAGTGCGACGCAGCGGCGATCAAGGCTGATTACCTGGAAGCCCTGGTGTCGGCCTACGTCTGTTGGCCGACGATCCTTGGAGAGCTGGAGGTGGAGCGGAAAGTGCTCATCCCCGGTGAAGATCACACGGCGGAGCTTGCCCAGGTCCGAGATGCCGTTCAGCGGCTCACCAACGAGAAGGACGCCGCGGACGACTGGGACGACGAGGACGAACGGGCCTACTTGTCGCGCATGGCCAAGTTGCGGGAACGCAGGAGGCGGCTGGCGGCACTTCCGCAGCGTGCTGACGAGTGGCGCATGGTCGGGACTGGCGAGACCTACGCCCAACTCTGGGAGCGGTCCGACTGGCCGGAACGTCGGCGACTGCTCATAGACGGCGTGTTCACGGTCGTGGCCTATCGTCCCAAGTCGGGTCAGGGCGGAGCCTCGAGCCAGGGCGAGACCCAGATCCTGATGGCTCCGGGCCCGGAGAGGCTCCAGGGTCGGGAGATACCCAGGCTACCGCCTACCCTAGGTGCATGACCGCGCAGGACGCCCTTAATCGAAGCTACGAGATCCGCACCTACGGGTGCCAGATGAATGTCCACGACTCCGAGCGGCTGTCCGGCCTCCTGGAGGACGCCGGCTATGTCCGCGCGCCCAAGGGGGTCGACGGGGCGGATGTCGTCGTCTTCAACACCTGTGCGGTGCGGGAGAACGCAGACAACCGGCTCTACGGGAATCTGGGCCAGCTCGCCCCGAAGAAGGCGGAGCGGCCCGGCATGCAGATCGCCGTCGGCGGCTGCCTGGCCCAGAAGGACCGCGACACGATCGTCAAGCGGGCTCCCTGGGTGGATGTCGTCTTCGGCACCCACAACATCGGCAGCCTGCCCGTGCTGCTGGAGCGGGCCCGGATCGCGGAAGAGGCGCAGGTCGAGATCGCCGAGTCACTGGAGGCGTTCCCCTCAACGCTGCCGACCCGGCGCGAGTCGGCGTACGCGGCATGGGTGTCGGTCTCGGTCGGCTGCAACAACACCTGCACTTTCTGCATCGTGCCCGCGCTGCGTGGCAAGGAGAAGGACCGGCGGCCCGGCGACATCCTGGCGGAGATCGAGGCGCTGGTCGCCGAGGGCGTCAGCGAGATCACGCTGCTCGGGCAGAATGTCAATGCGTACGGGTCGGACATCGGCGACCGCGAGGCGTTCAGCAAGCTGCTGCGGGCCTGCGGGAAGATCGAGGGCCTTGAGCGGGTGCGCTTCACCTCCCCGCATCCGCGCGACTTCACCGACGATGTGATCGCGGCGATGGCCGAGACGCCCAATGCGATGCCGCAACTGCACATGCCGTTGCAATCCGGCTCGGACGCGGTGCTGAAGGCGATGCGCCGCTCCTACCGGCAGGACCGCTACCTCGGGATCATCGCGAAGGTGCGCGCGGCCATGCCCGACGCCGCCATTTCCACCGACATCATCGTGGGTTTCCCCGGGGAGACCGAGAGCGACTTCGAGCAGACCATGCATGTGGTGCGCGAGGCCCGCTTCGCGCAGGCATTCACCTTCCAGTACTCCAAGCGGCCGGGCACCCCGGCCGCCGACATGGGCGGGCAGATCCCCAAGGCGGTCGTACAGGCGCGTTACGAGCGGCTGGTCGCCCTCCAGGAGCAGATCTCCTGGGAGGAGAACAAGAAGCAGGTCGGGCGTGTCGTGGAGCTGCTTGTCGCCGAGGGGGAGGGCCGCAAGGATGACGCGACCCACCGGCTGTCCGGCCGCGCCCCCGACAACCGCCTGGTGCACTTCGAGAAGCCCGGGGAGCCGGTCCGGCCGGGAGACGTGGTGACGGTGGAGATCACCTATGCTGCCCCGCACCACCTCCTCGCCGAGAAGCCCGCACTCGCCGTACGGCGCACCCGTGCGGGTGACGCCTGGGAGTCGCGTAACGCCGCGCCTGCGGTGAAGCCTGCCGGCGTGATGCTGGGCCTGCCGACGATCGGCGCGCCGGCTCCGGTGGCGGCGGCAGCCTCGGGCTGTGGCTGCGACTGACCATTCAGGAAGGTTGGGGAGAGGGATCAGCATGGCCACGTGGGGGCTGTTCGTCGAGGAGACGGAAGGCAGCGGGGACAATAGACGCTGGGAAGCGGAGATGCTCGGGCATTTCGAGGGGACGCACGAGGAAGCCATGGAGGAGCTGCGCCGACATGCCGTGTACTACAAGCCGAGGCATCCGCTCAGCGTCCGGCGCAGCTGGCTGTACCGGGACGGGGACGGCTATCTGATGATCAACAGGGGTATGACCAGTACCTACCACTGCCGCTTCACCGCAGCCGAGCTCGTTTGGGACAGCAAGGACCCGAGCGCGGCGGCGCAGGCCACGCCGTTGTCGGCCGGCGGACCGTATGACGAGGTCCCGCCCGGATACGCGTCCTCGTAGCCCCCGGCCGCTGGGCACCGCCGCCGCTCGGCGCAGCGATAGGCTGCGATCATGCTGGTCGCCGCTGCCGTCTGCCCGTGCCCCCCGCTTATCGTTCCCGAGGTGGCGGTCGGTGCCGCGCCGGAGCTGGACCCGCTGCGAGCCGCCTGCGCCGATGCCATCGGCGTACTCGCGGCGTCCCGGCCGGACCTGCTGGTCGTCGTGGGAGCCGGGGCGCAGGCCCGGATGTGGGAGGGCGGCGGGGCGGGTTCGCTGCGCGAGTACGGCGTGCCGCTGGACGTACTTCTGGGCACGGGCGGCGTGGCCGGGCCGCCGCTGGTGTCGTCGCTTACGGTGGCGGCCTGGCTGCTGGGCCGCACACAGGTGGCCGCGCCGCTCCACGCGTGCGCCGTACCGGCGGACGCGCCCGCGGACCGCATGCTCGGCCTCGGCCGCGGTCTGGCCGAACTCGCCGACCGCGTTGTGCTGCTGGTCATGGGCGACGGCAGCGCCTGCCGCACGGTCAAGGCGCCCGGCTATCTCGACGAGCGGGCGGAGAGCTTCGACGCGGCCGTCACGGCGGCGCTGGCGGACGCCGACACCGCGGCCCTGGCAGGGCTGGACGACCGGCTCGCCGCCGAACTGCAGGCCGGGGGCCGCGCCCCCTGGCAGGTCCTCGCGGGGGCGGCGGAGGGCGCGGGACTCGGTGGTCGGCTGCTGTACGAGGAGGCTCCGTACGGGGTCGGCTACTTCGTGGCGGCCTGGTCCTGAGGACCCGCTGCGGGCGATTCGGACGAACGATCCGGTCCGGGCCATGCCACGTCGCCCGATCGAGGGGCACCTCCGGGTTTGGGAGACTGTGCACGTGAAAAAAACTGTCATCGCCGTCGTCGGCCCCACTGCGGCCGGCAAGTCCGACCTGGGCGTCGCGCTTGCCCAGGCCCTGAACGGCGAGGTGGTCAACGCCGACTCCATGCAGCTCTACCGGGGCATGGACATCGGCACCGCCAAATTGTCGTCCTGCGAGCGGCAGGGCGTCCCGCACCACCTGCTCGACATCTGGGATGTCACCGAGGCCGCCAGTGTCGCCGAGTACCAGCGGCTCGCCCGCGCGGAGATCGACAGGCTGCATGCCGAAGGGCGCCCGCCGGTACTCGTCGGGGGGTCGGGGCTCTACGTGCGCGCCGCGATCGACGCCCTGGACTTCCCGGGCACCGACCCGGACGTACGGGCCCGGCTGGAGACGGAGCTCGACTCGCACGGGTCGGGACCGCTGCACGCCCGGCTCGCCGCCGTGGACCCCGAGGCCGCCCGGGCGATCCTGCCGAGCAATGGCCGCCGGATCGTCCGTGCCCTGGAGGTCGTGGAGATCACGGGGCGGCCCTTCACCGCCAATCTGCCTGACGCGCAGCCGAAGGGCGCGGTCTATGACACCGTGCAGATAGGTGTTGACGTCCCCCGCCCCGAGCTCGATGAGCGGATCGCGCTGCGTGTCGACCGTATGTGGGAGGCGGGGCTGGTCGGAGAGGTACGTGCCCTGGAGGCGGTCGGACTGCGCGACGGCCGCACCGCTTCGCGGGCGCTGGGCTACCAGCAGGTGCTCGCCGCGTTGGCGGGGGAGTACGGGGAGGCGGAGGCGCGTGCTGAGACCGTACGCGCCACCAAACGCTTCGCGCGCCGCCAGGACTCGTGGTTCCGCCGCGACCAGCGCGTGCACTGGCTCACGGCGCGCGGCCGGGAACTCACCGAACAGGCTCTGGGGTTGCTCGAAGATGCGGTCACAGCCTGATCACGTGATGGCATCGGGACGTCTCAGCAGCGCTTGACGCTGCCAACGGCGTGCCATCATCGAGCATCGAGCTATGGTGTCGGATGTCTGGGAGGGCGCGTGGCGATGGAAGCCGGCCCTCGTGACCATGGCCGCGGCCGTGCCGATGACCAGCCCGACAGCCTGGTTGTCGACGGGCCGCTGGATGAGGACGCCGAGGAAGAGCAGTCGTTCCTCGAGCTGCGACCGCAGCGCCGCCTGCGGATCTGGCAGATCGCACCGATTGTCGCCCTGGCCACCGTCGGCTCGCTGATGTTCGCCTTCCCGCTGGCCTTCGAGTTCGGCGACGGCGGCCCGGTCATCGCCATGCTGGGGCTGCTGCTCTGCTGCTGCTCAGCCGGCTGGGGCATCATGGCCGCCCGCCGGGTCGGCTACACCTGGCCCGGACTGCCCCCCCGGGGCTCCGGCCAGCGCCCCGACTGGCGGTTCGTCGCCCTCTACATCGCGGTTACCGTGCTACTGGCGCTGCTCGCCTTCTGGCGGGTGGCGCGGCTCAGGTAGCGGGGCCTGCGGGACCGTAGAATCGGTGTGTGACCACCGCATCGCCCACCGAGCAGCGCGGCCTGCCCTTCCTCAAGGGTCACGGCGCCGAGAACGACTTCGTGATCGTCCCTGACCCGGACGGACGCGTCGAGCTGCCTCCGGCCACCGTCGCGCGATTGTGCGATCGGCGGGCCGGTATCGGTGGCGACGGCTTGCTGCGCGTCGTACGGTCCGCGTTGCACCCGGAAGCGGCGGCGATGGCCGGCGAGGCCGAGTGGTTCATGGACTACCGCAATGGCGATGGCAGCATCGCCGAGATGTGCGGCAACGGCATCCGGGTCTTCGCCCGCTACCTGCTGCGCGCCGGGCTCGCCGGAAGCGGAGACCTTGCCGTCGCCACCCGGGCCGGAATCCGCCGGGTGCATATCGCCAAGGACGCCGCGGACGGCACCCCCGGCGACATCACCGTCGACATGGGCCGCGCCCACCTCCCCGGAGGGGAGGTGACGGTTTCCGTCGGCGCCCGGGCGTGGCGGGCTCGCAACGTCAGCATGGGCAACCCGCACGCCGTCGCCTTCGTCGCCGATCTCGAGCACGCCGGGAGCTTGCTCGCCGCCCCGGCCACCGCGCCCGAAGGCGCCTACCCGCATGGCGTCAACGTCGAGTTCGTGGTCGACCGCGGCCCGCGTCACGTGGCCGTGCGCGTCCATGAGCGCGGCTCCGGCGAGACCCGCGCCTGCGGCACCGGCGCCTGTGCCGTCATGGTCGCCGCCGCCCGTCGTGATGGCATCGACCCGGCCGTGACCGGCAGCCCGGCCACGTACACCGTGGACATGCCGGGCGGACAGCTCGTCATCACCGAACGCGTCGACGGGACGGTGGAGATGACCGGCCCCGCGGTGATCGTGGCCGAGGGCCTGGTCGACCCGGCCTGGCTGGACAAGGAATAGGGCGATCCCGGGCGCCGCGCCAGGGTGAATCCAGCCATCTCCGGGTACTCGATCAAGCCTTTCCGGCGATTTCTCCGGAGGACCAGAACCCCACCCAATAGCGCACGATCCACCCTCCCCGCAGGGGATGGTCAACGCATATGTTCCCTCGAACGGGTGATGACGATCACGCTCGGCGAGAGCTGGACAGCCGCACGTGGTGGGCTCGGTAGCATCAAGCACCGGCGCAGGTAATGGTTCGCCGCCGGTCGATGCTGCCGGAGGTGCCCCATGAGCGCAGACAATGCGGTGGAAACCACACGCGCCGCCGACGGCCGCAAGCGCCTGCCGCGCGCCGCTGACCTGCGCAGACTGGGTCGGGCCGCACTCCTCGGGCCCAGCGGCCGAGGCCGTTTCCCGGACGCCATCGAGCACCTGGCCAAGGTGCACCGCGCCCGCCATCCGGGCGCCGACATCGATACCCTGCGCCGTGCCTACGTACTGGCGGAGTCCTCGCACCGCGGTCAGATGCGCAAGAGCGGTGAGCCGTACATCACACATCCGCTCGCCGTCACCCTCATCCTCGCCGAACTCGGTGCGGAGACGACGACGTTGACGGCGTCGCTGCTCCACGACACCGTCGAGGACACCGAAGTGACGCTGGAGCAGGTCGGCGCGGAGTTCGGCGAGGAGGTCCGCTATCTGGTCGACGGCGTCACCAAGCTGGAGAAGGTCGACTACGGGGCCGCGGCCGAGCCCGAGACCTTCCGCAAGATGCTCGTCGCCACCGGCAATGACGTACGCGTCATGTCGATCAAGCTCGCCGACCGGCTGCATAATATGCGCACCCTCGGCGTCATGCGCCCCGAGAAGCAGGCCCGGATCGCCAAGGTCACGCGCGACGTCCTGATTCCGCTCGCCGAACGGCTTGGCGTGCAGGCACTCAAGACCGAGCTGGAGGACCTGGTCTTCGCCATCCTGCACCCCGAGGAGTACGACAGGAGCCGCGAGGCGATCCTCGAACACGCCACCGGCCCCGACCCGTTGGCCGCCGTCGCCGAGGACGTACGCACTGTGCTGCGCGACGCCGGGATCGCCGCCGAGGTTCAGATCCGTCCCCGCCATGTCGTCTCCGTGCACCGGTTCAGGCTCAAACGCGGCGACGCGGAGCTGGGCGGCTGCGACTATGGACGGCTGCTCGTGCTGGTCGGCGAGGACGCCGACTGCTACGCCGTCCTCGGTGAGCTGCACACCTGCTTCACACCGGTGATCGCCGAGTTCAAGGACTTCATCGCGGCACCGAAATTCAACCTGTACCAGTCGCTGCACACCGCCGTCGCCGACCGCGGCGGCCGGATCGCCGAGGTCCTCATCCGCACCCGCCGGATGCACCTCAGCGCCGAGGCCGGTGTCATCGCCCTCGGCAACCCCTACGCCGTCGCCGAGACCCCGGACGCGGAGGACGGCGAACGCGTCGACCCCACCCAGCCCGGCTGGCTCTCCCGCCTCCTGGAGTGGCAGCGCGGCGCGCCCGACCCGGACACCTTCTGGAGCGCTCTACGGGACGAGCTCGCCCAGGACCGCGAGATCACCGTCTTTTCCGCCGACGGCGGCGTCGTAGGCCTCCCGGACGGCGGCAGCTGCGTCGACGCCGCGTACTCACTGCACGGCGAGGGCGCACACGCCTGTGTCGGCGCCCGGGTGAACGGCCGGCTCGCCCCGCTCGGCACCGCGCTGCGCGACGGTGACACCCTGCAGCTCCTCATGGCCGGCAGCGAGACGGACACATCGGGTCCCTCCCCGGAGTGGCTGGAGCATGCCCGCACCCCCGGCGCGCGGATCGCCATCACCCGCTGGCTCGACGCGCACCCCGCTTCCGCCGCCGAGGACGAGCCCGCGACCCCCGCCCTGCGTACCGCGGCGGCCGTCCTGGCCCCGGCGGCCGACCCCGTCGCCGAGACCGACCCGCCCGGTGCCGCCGTACGGCTCGCCCGCTGTTGCACCCCCGTACCACCCGACGACATCACCGGCTTCGTCATCCGTGGCGGCACCGTCGCCGTCCACCGCACCGAGTGTCCGACCGCCGCCCGCATGACCGGTTCCGGCCGCGCCTCCGTCCCCGTACGGTGGCGCACCGGCAGCGGATCCGGCTACCGCGCCACTCTTTTGGCCGAGGCCCTGGGTCGCCCCCGCCTTCTCGCCGACCTCACCGAGGTCATCGCCGCCCAGGGGGTCGGCATCCTCTCCGCCGCCGTCGAACCTCCGCAGGAGCACCGCGTCCGCCACACCTACACGGTCGAGCTCCCCGCCGCCGACGCTCTCCCCGCCCTTATGCGCGCGATGGGCGCAGTCCCGGGCGTGTACGACGTGTACCGGGCCCAGCGGGTCGCTGCCGTTCAGGCGTAGGCCGACCGGGTTCTCCCACCTGCCCGCTCGGAATGCCCTTCGTACAGGTACGCGGCGGGGGGCCGCGCAACCACCCGATCGGGTGGCCCGGTGCCGTGGCGCACCTGCCGAAGGGCCCCGGCCTGGTAGCCGTATCTCATGATCCGACTCAGAGGCCGCGCGAAAAGATGGGGCGGCGTCGCGTGCCGAACCGTGACATCAGCCGACCCGTCGGCGGGCTCACCCGGCCGCGTTGTCATCAGCCCGGCCCTAGGCCGGCTACCTGGTCCCCCTCGCCGCTCCGGGCGGCCTCTTACGCCTCGCCGTGGAGCCATTGCGGCGGCCGCCGCCGTACTCACCCTCACCTCGGCCGGGCTCCCCGGTGACGGCAGTCCGGTCGGCGTGGGCGACCGGCTCTTCCCGCAACTGGGGAACCCCGGCTATGACGTCCTCAACTACGACATCGCCTTCGACTATCACGGCAACGACAAGCCGCTCGATGCGGTGACCAGCATCGACGCCCGCGCCACCGACACACTGCGGCGTTTCGACCTCGACTTCGCACGCGGCAACGTCCGGTCCGTGCAGGTCAACGGCCACCCCGCCCGGTACGCCACCGAGCACGAAGAGCTCGTCATCACCCCCGAGGCGCCGGTCCCCGAGGGCAGCCGCCTCAAGGTCACCGTCGCCCACACCAGTGACCCGACGGCCGGCACCGACGGAGGCTGGGTCCGTACCCCCGACGGCCTCGCCATGGCCAACCAGGCGGACGCCGCCCACCGCGTCTTCCCCTGCAATGACCACCCCTCCGACAAGGCGCGCTTCACCTTCCACGTCACCGCGCCCAAGGACCTCACCGTCGTCGCCAACGGCCTCCCCGAATCCGCCCGAACGGACGAGCACGCCGCGACGACGACCTGGACCTACCGCACCAGCCAGCTCATGGCCACCGAACTTGCCCAGGTCTCCATCGGCCGCTCCGCCGTCATCCACCGCACCGGACCGCACGGCCTGCCGCTCCGCGACGTCGTCGGCGCCGCCGACCGCGCGTTGCTGGACAGACGGCTCGCGATGACTTCCGGCCAGATCGAGTGGATGGAGCGGCAGGTCGGCCCGTATCCTTTCGAGACGTATGGCATCCTCAGCGCCAACACCAACACCGGCTTCGAGCTGGAGACCCAGACCCTCTCCCTCTTCGAACGCCGGGTCCTGCTCGCCCCCGAGCCCGCCGCCGCCCCGGTGATGGTCCACGAACTCGCCCACCAGTGGTTCGGCGACAGCGTCAGCCCCGCCACCTGGTCCGACCTCTGGCTCAATGAGGGCCATGCCACCTGGTACCAGGTTCTCTACGCGGTCGAGAAGTACGGCGCCAAGCTGGACGGGGCCACTGTGGATGACAAGCTGGCCAACCTGATGCGCGGCGCCTATCAGGGTGACAACCGGGTCCGCCGGGAGGGCGGGCCGCCGGCGAACCCGCTGCCGCCCGACCCCGCCAATGCCAAGCTCGGGATCTTCCGCAGCAATGTCTACGCCGGCGGCGCGCTCGCTCTCTACGCGCTCCGCCAGGAGATCGGCGCCGGGCCCTTCCAGCGCCTCGAACGCGCCTGGGTGGCCCGCTACCGCGACGGCAACGCCTCCACGGCGGACTTCATCGCCCTCGCCTCCGAGACCGCCGGACGCGACCTGTCCGGCTTCCTGCGAGGCTGGCTGTACGGGGCCGCCACTCCGCCGATGCCGGGTCACCCGGACTGGAAGAGCGTGGCGGCGAAGGCGAAGCCCGCGACGAAACACAGGTGACGCCCTGCGACGGGCGTGCGACCCTGGTGCCTACGGCGGCGCGACCGGGCGGGGGAATTCTCCGGGTCCGTCTCGCGTTGTTCCATATATCAAGCTGCAGAAAGGACCTAATGACCTCCTCTTCCTCCTCTTCAAGCAAGCGCCAGCGCCTCCCCGAGAGCCTTCGGGCCGACGCCCTGATGGAGGAGGACGTCGCCTGGAGCCAAGAGATCGACGAGGAGCGTGACGGCGATCAGTTCGACCGCTCCGAGCGCGCGTCCCTACGCCGGGTCGCGGGGCTGTCCACCGAGCTCGAGGACGTCACCGAGGTCGAGTACCGCCAGCTCCGGCTGGAGCGGGTGGTCCTTGTCGGGGTCTGGACGGACGGCAGCGTGGACGACGCGGAGAACTCCCTCGCGGAGCTCGCCGCCCTCGCCGAAACCGCCGGGGCGCTTGTCCTCGACGGAGTCATCCAGCGCCGTGACAAGCCCGACCCGGCTACGTACATCGGATCCGGCAAGGCCAGGGAGCTGCGCGACATCGTGCTGGAGTCCGGCGCCGACACCGTCGTCTGCGACGGTGAGCTCAGCCCGGGCCAGCTGATCCACCTCGAGGATGTCGTCAAGGTCAAGGTGGTGGACCGCACCGCACTGATCCTGGACATCTTCGCCCAGCACGCCAAGAGCCGTGAGGGCAAGGCGCAGGTCTCGCTCGCGCAGATGCAGTACATGCTGCCGCGGCTGCGAGGCTGGGGCCAGTCCCTGTCCCGGCAGATGGGTGGTGGCGGTTCCGGCTCGTCCGGCGGCGGTATGGCCACCCGTGGTCCCGGTGAGACCAAGATCGAGACCGACCGGCGGCGTATTCGCGAGAAAATGGCGAAGATGCGCCGGGAGATCGCGGAGATGAAGACCAGCCGCGACCTTCAGCGCCAGGAGCGCAAGCGCCACAAGGTGCCCTCGGTCGCGATCGCCGGATACACCAACGCCGGGAAGTCCTCGCTGCTCAACCGGCTCACCGGTGCGGGCGTCCTGGTGGAGAACTCCCTGTTCGCCACCCTCGACCCGACCGTACGCCGGGCCGAGACCCCCAGCGGGCGGCTCTGCACCCTCGCTGACACCGTCGGATTCGTCCGGCACCTGCCCCACCACCTGGTCGAGGCCTTCCGTTCCACCATGGAGGAGGTCGCCGACGCCGATCTCATCCTGCATGTGGTCGACGGCTCGCATCCGGTCCCGGAGGAGCAGCTGGCGGCCGTACGCGAAGTGTTCCGTGACGTGGGCGCGGTGGACGTGCCCGAGATCGTCGTGGTCAACAAGGCCGACGCCGCCGACCCGGTGGTACTCCAGCGGCTGCTGCGGAACGAGAAGCACGCCATCGCGGTGTCCGCGCGCAGCGGCCTGGGCATCGAGGAGCTCCTCACGCTGATCGACGACGAGCTGCCGAGGCCCGCCGTCGAGATCGAGGCGCTCGTGCCGTACACACTCGGCAAGCTCGTCGCCCGGGCGCACGCCGACGGCGAAGTGCTCTCCGAGGAGCACCTCGCCGAGGGCACGCTGCTCAAGGCGCGCGTGCACGACGAGCTGGCGGCCGAACTGGAACCGTACGCGCTCGTCGCACAGCGCTGACCCCGGGTACGCAGGTTGCGTAGGTAAGGACCCGCCTCAAGGAGGCGGGTCCTTACCTTTGTTGAGCGTGGCTCAGCTGAAGTTCTGGCTCACCGAGTCATAGACGCCCTTGGCCACGCTGCCCAGATGCGGGCCCGCGAGCCAGGTCGGGGTGGCCGGCCCGATCGAGGTATTGCTCACCAGCCCCAGATTGCCGTCCGGCATGGTGGCGAACCACCCACCGCCCGACGACCCCCCTGTCATCGTGCAGCCGATCCGGTACTCCGTCGGCTCACTCGCGTCCAGCGACAGGCGGCCCGGCTTGTCCGTGCAGCTGAACATGCTCTGGCCGTCGAACGGCGACGCGGCCGGGTAGCCGAAGGCCGATATCGCATTGATCTGTGTCGCGGAGGGCGCGTCGAACCAGACCGGCGACGCGGTGCCGACAGTCTCCTGCAGCGACTTGGTGCCTGACTCCGGCTTCACATGGATCACCGCGAAGTCGAACGGGGACCCGCTGCCGCCGCTCTCCGCGCCCTGGGCGATCCACTGCGCGGACGTCTGCGCCCCGTCGGCCCACCACACGCCCTTGGGCGCGACCACATCCCGCGTCGCGTTCTGCAGTTGCGCGGCTGGCAGGCCGTTGTCGTTGTACGCCGGTACGAAGACGATGTTGCGGAACCAGCCGCCGCTCTTGCCCGCGTGCACACAATGGCCCGCCGTCCACACCAGGTTGGACTTACCGGGGTGCGCCGGGTCCTCCACCACAGTGCCCGAGCAGACCGCGGAGCCCTGCGGAGTGTCGAAGAAGATCTTGCCGACTCCTGCGGCGTTCTGGCTGTACGGGGTCTTCGCGCCCGCCGCCTGGACCGGTGCCGGCTCCGGGTCGGTCTGCCCCGCGTCGCTGGCGACGTCGCTGGCGACCTGCTTGTCGCTCTGGTCCGCGCTCTGCATCCGGCTCGGGTTCCACAGCCCATCGATCACCGGATTGATGAAGTCGGCCGCGTCACGCAGCCATTTGCTCTTGTCCCAGTCCTTCCAACCGCCGTTCTTCAGCGCGTTCTTCCACTTGTCGAGGTCGGCGAGGCTGGTGGGCAGCGAGGTTGGCAGCGCCAGGTTGGCACCGCCCGACACGGTGGCCGACGCGGCTGCTCCGGCGCCGGCGGTGTTGTCGGACGGCGCGCAGGCGGTACCGGTCACCGCGATCATGGCCGCGACCGCCGCCGCCGCGATGGCCGGCCGGCTTATGAATGGCATGGGTGTCAATCCCCCTGGAGGTCTAATGCCGCTCATTCCCGGCTGATGGGCGAAATCCCACTACACCGGTGAATAGTTGGACGGCTTCGGGTGGGTCTGTGGTTCCGCTGTGAAAGATCTTCGGCCGGACCGTGATCGGGCGCGAACCGAGTCGTTGGTACGGACGGGGGACGCCGACACCGAGGAGTGAGCACGTGGCCGCCACATCGAGCGTGCCGGAGCGACTGGCCGTACCGGAAGACGAGTTCACTGAAGTACTCACGGATGCGGCCGCCGAGAGGTTCACCGAGGGAGACGCCATCCTGCGGCGCCAGTCGCAGCGTGAGTCCGCCGCCCGGACCTACGCCCGCTCGCTGCCCATCGTCCCCGTCAGGGCCCGGGGCATGACGATCGAGGGCGCCGACGGCCGACGCTACCTCGACTGCCTGTCCGGCGCTGGGACGTTGGCGCTCGGCCACAACCACCCCGTCGTCCTGGAAGCCATCCGGCGGGTCCTCGACTCCGGGGCACCGTTGCACGTCCTCGACCTCGCCACCCCCGTCAAGGACGCCTTCACCACTGCCCTGTTCGAGACGCTGCCGCCCGAACTCGCCGACCGCGGACGGATCCAGTTCTGCGGGCCGGCCGGCACCGACGCGGTCGAGGCGGCCATCAAACTCGTCCGGACCGCCACCGGGCGCTCCGGACTTCTCGCCTTCTCCGGCGCCTATCACGGCATGACCGCCGCCGCCCTCGCCGCCACCGGCGACACCTCGGTACAGGGCGCGGCCGGGGTCACGGACGGCCGGGTGGTGCGGCTGCCCTACCCGTACAACTACCGCTGCCCCTTCGGCACCGGCGGCGCGGCCGGCGCGGAACTCTCCGCCCGGCTCACCGCGCACCTGCTGGACGACCCCAAGGGCGGCGTGCAGCCGCCCGCCGGCATGATCCTCGAACCCGTACAGGGCGAGGGCGGTGTGATCCCGGCCCCCAACGCCTGGCTGTGCCGGATGCGCCGCATCACCGCCGATCGCGGCATCCCGCTCATCGCCGACGAGGTGCAGACCGGCGTGGGCCGCACCGGCACCTTCTGGGCGATCGAGTCCAGCGGCATCGTCCCCGATGTGATGGTGCTCTCCAAGGCCATCGGCGGCAGTCTTCCGCTCGCCGTCATCGTGTACCGCGAGGAACTCGACTGCTGGCAGCCCGGCGCACACGCCGGCACCTTCCGCGGCAATCAGCTCGCCATGGCCGCGGGCACCGCGACGCTCACATATGTGCGCGAAAACGATCTCGCCGGGCGTGCCGCCACCCTCGGTGCCCGGCTCCTCGCCGGACTGTGCGGGCTCATGGGCCGTCACCCCTGCATCGGCGACGTACGCGGCCGCGGCCTGATGATCGGCATCGAACTCGTCGACCCCGCCGCCGAGCCCGACGACTACGGCTCGCTGCCTGCCGCCCCGGGACTGGCCGCCGCCGTCCAGCGGGAAGCACTCCGCCGCGGCCTCATCGTCGAGCTCGGCGGCAGGCACGGCAGCACCGTCCGGTTGCTGCCCCCGCTCACCGTCACCGACCAGCAGGTCGAAGCCGTACTCGACCGCCTCGCCGACTCCATCGCCGCGGCCGGGCGTTCCGGGCCGCCGGGCACCGCGGTCGCTCCGGCCGGAGGCGCCGCATGACTTCGCCGCGTACCCGCCGGGGCAGCCGCAACCGGGGCCGCAGCGATCGGGCCCGCGCTGTCCCGACCCCCCGACCACCGGGGCACTGGCCCCCACGCCCTCACGGAGCAACGGTATGACCGCAAGCCGCGTAGTGGATGCCACCACCCTCGTCGCAGCCACCGTCAGGGTGGCTCCCGCGCTGCCGCAACCGCGGCCCGCGGGCGAGCGGTACGGCAGCGACGATCCGCTGGAGCACTCCGACGCCTACGCGGCAGCCGATGCCGCGGGAGTCGAGAGCCTGCTGCGGTGCTGGGTGCGCGAGACAAGCCTCGGGCCACCTGAGGACGGCATGCTGTACGTGCTCTTCCCGGCCGCCGGAACCACGCTGCGGGTACCCGTACGCCACTGGTCGGCCGTCGGCCACCACCGCTTCGGCGCGGCTGTGCTCGAGCCCTCGGGCCACCCCGCGGACGCGGTCACCGTCGCCGCACTGATCGCCCTGGAGGCGGCGGCGAGCGCGACAACCACACCGGGTGCCGCCTACGGCCCCCCCGAAGCCAGGCATCCCGGCCCGGACGGACCCGACCTCGTGGCGCGGGTCGCCGACTCCGTACGACGTACCGCGACCTTCATCGCCGACCGCCGTGCCAGGCCCGAGGCCCCGCCGCACACCCACCCCTTCCTCGATGCCGAACAGTCGCTCCTCCTCGGCCACCCGCTGCACCCCACTCCCAAGGGCCGTGAAGGGCTCTCCGAGGCGGAGGCCGACGTCTACTCGCCCGAGCTGCGCGGCGCTTTCCCGCTGCACTGGTTCGCCGTCGACCGCTCCGCACTCGCCATGGACTCGGCCTGGACCGAACGCGGCCGGACCGTCCCCGCCGACCTGCTCCTCGCCCGGCTGGCAGGACCCGGACTGGGCCTCCGCCTCCCGGAGGGACACGCGGCTCTCCCACTGCACCCCTGGCAGGCGAATGACGTCCGGCTCCGCCCACAGGTGGCGGCTCTCCTGGACGTGGGCATCCTGCGGGACCTCGGCCCCGCCGGCGACGACTGGCACCCCACGTCCTCCGTGCGCACCGTCTACCGGCCGGGTGCATCCGCGATGCTCAAGCTCTCGCTGGCGTTGCGGATCACCAATTCGCGCCGTGAGAACCTCCGCAAGGAGCTCCACCGGGGCGTCGAGGCCCACCGGCTGCTGCGCAGCGGCCTCGCCGAGCAGTGGCAAGCGGCCTTTCCCCGGTCCGGGGGCACTCCAGTCTTCGACATCGTCCGCGATCCCGCGTGGCTCGCGGTCCGCTCCGTACCCGGCCTCGATGTCGTGCTGCGCCACAACCCCTTCGGGCCCTCGGACGACGTCAACTGCGTCGCCGGACTCACCTCCCCGCGCCCCTGGCCCGGCGCGCCCGGCACCGAGCTGCGCTCCCGGCTGGACCGGCTCGTCACCCGCCTCGCCGCCCGCACCGCGCGCCCTGCGGCAGCCGTGGCCGCCGAGTGGTTCCTGCGCTACCTCGATGCCGTCATCCTGCCCATCCTCTGGCTCGACGGCGAGGCCGGTGTCGCTCTCGAAGCACACCAGCAGAACACCCTCGTCCTGCTGGACGCCGAGGGCTGGCCGGCCGGCGGCCGCTACCGCGACAACCAGGGCTACTACTTCCGCGAGTCCCACCGCGGCGCCCTGGAGCGCAGGCTGCCCGGCATCGGCGTCGCAAGCGACACCTTTGTCACCGACGCGGTCGTCGACGAACGCCTCGCGTACTACGTGGGCATCAACAACGTCCTGGGGCTCATCGGCGCCTTCGGCTCTCAGCGACTCGCCGACGAACGCGTCCTGCTCGCCGCCTTCCGCCGATTCCTGGCCCGGGCCGCCATCACTTCACGCTCCGCCCTCCCCGCACGGCTTCTGGAGACCCCCGTCCTGCGCTGCAAGGCCAACCTCCTCACCAGGCTCCAGGGCATGGACGAACTCATCGGACCCGTCGACACCCAGTCCCAGTACGTCACCATCCCCAACCCCCTCGCCGTGACCGCAGCGTGACTCCAGGAGAGGAGGTAGCCGCCATGCCGACTGCCGACTCCAGCAGCGACTCCAGTACCGACTCCAGCAGCGAAGACACCCTCGACCTGGAGCTTCCCCCCGAAGCGCTCCCCCTCGTCGTCGATGAGCCGGCCGCCGGAGGCAGCGGCCCGGTGCCCGTGGACGACCTGCTCGACGGCATCGCCGGCTGGGGCCGGGCCGCCACCCCGGCCGGTGTCTTCACGCTCGTACCCGTACGGATCGAACGTGATCTCCCGCTCATCGCACGCTGGATGAACGACCCGGCTGTCGCCGAATTCTGGGATCTCGCGGGCGCCCCGTCGGTCACCGAGGCCCATCTGCGCGAACAGCTCGACGGTGACGGCCGCAGCGTCCCCTGCCTGGGCGTCCTCGGCTCCGTTCCGATGAGCTACTGGGAGATCTACCGGGCCGACCTCGACCCCGTCGCCCGCTACTACCCCGCCCGTCCCCATGACACCGGCCTCCACCTCCTCATCGGCGGTGTCGCCGACCGAGCCCGCGGCCTGGGCGGCATCCTCCTGCGTGCCGTCGCCGGCCAGGTCCTGTCCCAGCGCCCCGCCTGCGGTCGCGTCATCGCCGAACCCGACCTGCGCAACACCCCCTCCATCGCGGCCTTCCTGGCCGGCGGCTACCGGTTCGCCGCCGAAGTCGAGCTCCCCGGCAAGCGAGCCGCCCTCATGATCCGCGACCGCGCACTGCGCCATCTCCTGTAGGCCCCGTAGAAGGAGCACCGTTCTTGTCCACGCCGCAGTCCCACCGCTGGCAGCACGCTGCCCGCCGGCTGCTCGCCAAAATGATCGCCGAGTACGCCTACGAAGAGGTCATCGCACCCCAGCCGGACCCCGCGGCCGGCCCGGACGCATATCGCCTCCCCCTCACCGACGTGGTTACCTACCGCTTCCGCGCCCGCCGCGGCAGCTACGGCAGCTGGCGCATCGACCCCGACACCATCACCCCGGGCGGGGACCCCCTCCACTTCCTCGCCCACGGCCATGACACCGTCCTCGGCCTCACCGGCGACACCACCGGCCACCTGATCCGCGAACTCCTCGCCACCCTCTCCGCAGACCTCCGGCTCGACGCCACGGCGATCAGCGCCGCCGAGCTCGCCGACCTCGACTACGCCGACATCGAAGGCCACCAGACCGGCCACCCCTGGCTCGTCGCGAACAAAGGCCGCCTGGGCTTCTCCGCCGCCGACGCCGGCCGCTGGGCCCCCGAAGCCCGTACCCCCGCCCGCCTGCCCTGGATCGCCGTCCACCACGATCTCGCCCAATACCGGGGCACCGCCGCGTTAAACACCCCCGACCGGCTCTATACGGAAGAACTCGCCCCCCAAGACCGCGAAATCTTCGCCCGCACCATCAGCGACCACGGACGCGACCCCGCGGACTACCTCTGGCTCCCCGTCCATCCCTGGCAGTGGGACGAGACCATTGCCCCCCTGTTCGCCCCACAGCTGGCCGACCAGACCATCATCCCCCTGCCCACTGACCACGATCTACGGCTGCCCCAGCAGTCCATCCGCACCTTCGTCAACACCACCAAGCCCACTGGTCACACCGTCAAGCTGCCTCTCTCCATCCTCAACACCCTCGTCTGGCGCGGGCTCCCCACCGAACGCACCATCGCCGCGCCGGCCGTCACCGCATGGGTGCACGGCCTCAGAGACACCGACCCCTTCCTCCGCGACGAAACCCGCGTCATCCTGCTCGGCGAAGTCGCCTCCGTCACTGTCGAACACCCCCTCTACGACCGCCTGCCAGGCGTCCCGTACCAGTACAAAGAACTCCTCGGCTGCATCTGGCGCGAACCCCTCGACCCGCAGCTCGCCCCCGGCGAACGCGCCCGCACCCTTGCCGCCCTCCTCCACACCGACCCGCAGGGACGATCCTTCACCGCCGAGCTGGTCCACCGGTCCGGCCTCGCGCCCAGCGTCTGGCTGCGTCACCTTTTCGCTGCCCTGCTCCCCCCGTTGCTGCACTTCCTCTACCAGTACGGCACTGTTTTCTCCCCGCACGGCGAGAACGCCATCGTCGTCTTCGACGACCACGACGTACCTGTCCGGCTCGCCATCAAGGACTTCGTCGATGACGTCAACACCAGCTCCGTGCCACTCCCCGAGCACAACACCATGCCGGCCGAGGTCCGGGCCGTCCTGCTCACCGAAGACCCCGCCTTCCTCACCCAGTTCATCCACTCCGGCCTCTTCATCGGTGTCTTCCGGTACCTGGCGCCGCTCTGCGAGGAGCAGCTCGGCCTCCCCGAAGACGACTTCTGGGCCCTCCTGCGAGGCGAGATCCTCCGGCACCACGGCCGCTTCCCCCGCCTCAAGGATCGCTTCGCCGCCTTCGACCTGCTCACCCCGCGGATCGCCCGCCTCTGCCTCAACCGGAACCGCCTCCACCTCGACGGCTACCGCGACCACCCCCGGCGTCCGCACGCCGCCGTACACGGCACCGTAGCGAACCCCCTCCACGCTTCGTGAGCACACTGTCAGTGCCGCCCCTTAGGCTTGGGGTCCTATGACTGCCACCTCGCCGCCTAGCCTCACCGACCTCCTCCACGCCGCTGTAACCGCCGTCGGCGGTGTGGAGCGCCCCGGCCAGGCCGCCATGGCCGCAGCCGTCGAAGCCGCCGTGGACGACGGCTCGCATCTGCTGGTCCAGGCCGGCACCGGCACCGGAAAGTCCCTCGGCTATCTGGTGCCGGCGCTCGCCCATGGAGAGCGCGTCGTTGTCGCCACAGCGACCCTCGCCCTCCAACGCCAGCTCGTCGAGCGCGATCTCCCGCGCACTGTCGCGGCGCTGCACCCGCTACTGCGCCGCGAGCCCCAGTACGCGATGCTCAAGGGCCGCTCGAACTACCTCTGCCTGCACCGGCTCCATGAGGGCGTCCCGCAGGACGAGGAGGACGGGCTCTTCGACCCCTTCGAAGCCGCTGCCCCCACGAGCAAGCTCGGCAAGGACCTGCTCCGGCTGCGAGACTGGGCCGACGAGACCGAGACCGGCGACCGCGACGGACTCAGCCCCGGCGTCTCCGACCGCGCTTGGTCCCAGGTCTCCGTCACCTCCCGGGAGTGTCTGGGCGCCACGAAATGCGCCTACGGTGCCGAGTGCTTCGCCGAGGCCTCCCGAGAGCGCGCCAAGCTCGCCGACGTCGTCGTCACCAACCACGCACTGCTCGCCATCGACGCCATCGAGGGCGCCCCCGTCCTCCCCAGCCACGAGGTGCTGATCGTCGACGAGGCCCATGAGCTGGTCTCCCGGGTCACCGGCGTCGCCACCGGCGAACTCACCCCCGGCAGCGTCAACCGGGCCGTCAAGCGTGCCGCCAAGCTCGCCAACGAGAAGGCCGCCGACGCGCTGATGAGCGCTTCCGAGGGCTTCGAGCGGCTCATGGAGCTGGCCCTCCCCGGCCGCCTGGAGGAGATCCCCGAGGACCTCGGCTATACGCTGGCCGCGCTCCGCGACGCCTGCCGCCTTGTGATCACCTCGCTCGGCGAGACCCGGGACCGCTCCGTCCAGGACGAGGACGCCGTACGCAAGCAGGCCCTCGCCTCCGTCGAGAGCATCCACTCCGTCGCCGAACGCATCGTCGAGGGCTCCGAGTACGACGTTGTCTGGTGCGAACGCCACGATCGTTTCGGCGCCTCCCTGCGCGTCGCACCACTCAGCGTCTCCGGGCTGCTTCGGGAGAAGCTCTTCACCGAGCGCTCCGTCGTCCTGACATCGGCCACCCTCAAACTCGGCGGGGACTTCAACGGAGTCGCCGCCTCGATCGGCCTGGCCCCGGAGGGCACCGAGGGTGAGGACATCGCGGTCTGGAAGGGCATCGACGTCGGCTCGCCCTTTGACTACCGCAAACAGGGCATCCTCTATGTCGCCAGACACCTCTCCCAGCCGGGCCGGGACAGTGGCCGCGAGGACATGCTTGACGAGCTCACCGAGCTGATCGAGGCCGCCGGTGGCCGCACCCTCGGCCTCTTCTCCTCGATGCGGGGCGCCCAAGCCGCGGCCGAGGCGCTGCGCGGCAGAATGGACCACCCGATCCTGCTCCAGGGCGAGGAGACCCTCGGCGAGCTGATCCGCCGCTTCGCCGATGATCCCGGCACCTGCCTCTTCGGCACCCTCTCGCTCTGGCAGGGCGTCGATGTGCCCGGGCCGAGCTGCCAGCTGGTGGTCATGGACCGGATCCCTTTCCCGCGTCCCGACGACCCGCTGGTGACAGCCCGCCAGAAGGACGTCGAGGCCCGTGGCGGCAACGGATTCATGGCTGTGGCCGCCACTCATGCCGCGTTGCTGATGGCCCAGGGCGCAGGCCGCCTTATCCGAGCCACCGGCGACCGCGGCGTGGTGGCCGTCCTCGACCCGAGGCTCGCCACGGCCCGTTATGGCAGCTTCCTGAAGTCCTCCATGCCGGACCTCTGGTACACCACCGATCGCAATCAGGTACGCCGCTCCTTGGCCGCCATCGATGCGGTGGCCAAGGCCGGCCCCGAGTCCGGGCCCGGATCCGATTCCGGATCCGAGGTAGAGGCTCAGGCAGAGACCAACGCCTCGGCCAGATCCGAGCCCGAGCCTGTCTAGCCCGGACGCAACGAGGCCCCGGTGCCTCCGCTTCACCGTGTGGCGCGGAGGCACCGGGGCCCGGTCGGGCACAGGCCCGGTGTGTCAGATCCGGTGTGTCAGATCCGGCGGAGCACTGCCACCACCTTGCCGAGGATGGTCGCCTCGTCACCGGGAATGGGCTGGTACGCGGAGTTGTGGGGGAGCAGCCACACATGGCCGTCCTCCCGCTTGAAGCGCTTGACCGTGGCTTCTCCGTCGAGCATCGCGGCGACGATGTCGCCGTTCTCCGCGACTGGCTGGCGCCGGACGGTGACCCAGTCGCCGTCGACGATGGCGGCCTCGGTCATTGAGTCGCCGACCACCTTCAGCACGAAGAGCTCGCCGTCGCCGACCAGCTGCCGTGGGAGCGGGAACACATCCTCGACCGACTCCTCGGCCAGAATCGGGCCGCCCGCCGCGATCCGGCCGACGAGCGGTACATAGGACGCCGAGGGCTTGCCTGTGGTGTCGGTCGGCTGCGACTGCCCCGAGTCCGAACCACGCACCTCGTAGGCCCGGGGCCGGTGCGGATCACGGCGCAGGAACCCCTTGCGCTCCAGGGCCATCAGCTGGTGGGCGACCGAGGATGTGCTGGACAGGCCGACGGCCTGGCCGATCTCCCGCATGGACGGCGGGTATCCCCGGCGCTGGACGGAATCCCGGATCACTTCAATGACTCGCCGCTGGCGGTCGGTGAGTCCGGAGCTGTCCGCACGGATCCCCGGAGGTCGGCCGGGAAGGGCGCGGGCGGGTTTGGGCATGTCGTCGTTCATCGCATCCATCGGGCGTAGCCGGTCCTGGGAGTGGTCCTGGGCGGTCAATGTGGCGCTGTCTGCGGTGGTGGTCACGGTCGGCGGCCCCTCTCGAGATGTTCTCCCTAGTAGGACAACGGTAGTTGCTTTCGAAAGGTTGCGCCAAACACACGTTCGAGTGAATTTACACAGATTGGCTGACGTAATCAAGGTATTGGGTGTATAGATCGAATATGCATTCGAATCTGAATGCTGTCCGAAATGACGGCATCGCGCTGGGCGACCCGCTCCGTACGGAGTGTCGCACCGCCGTGGCGGCCCATCCCGGATGCGCGCCGATGCGCTGCGTCGCGTAGGCTCCCGTCCGCTCGAACGCCACGACACGCGGTGGATGAGGTGGGCCGCGTTCCACCACATCTAGTGGTTGGATGCATCCTGTGGCCCACAACTAGTGGTCCCGGGAGGCGAACACCCGGGGACATGCCCTATGCTGGTGTCTGCTTCGAGGGCCCCAGCGGCCCCTCGAGCCTCACAGTCGTGCGGTCATCCGCAGGTGGAACGGGAAAGAGGGGAGAGGGAACATGCACTGCCCCTTCTGCAGGCACCCCGACAGCCGCGTGGTCGACAGTCGCACCACCGACGACGGCACTTCGATTCGCCGCCGCCGTCAGTGTCCCGACTGCGGCCGCCGCTTCACGACCGTGGAAACGGCCTCGCTGATGGTGATCAAGCGCAGTGGCGTCACCGAGCCCTTCAGTCGTAACAAAGTCATCGCCGGAGTGCGCAAGGCCTGCCAGGGCCGGCCCGTCACCGAGGACGCGCTCGCCCAGCTCGGGCAGCGCGTCGAGGAAGCGGTCCGCGCCACCGGCGCCGCCGAGCTCTCCACCCATGACGTGGGCCTGGCCATACTCGGACCTCTGCAGGATCTCGACCTTGTCGCCTACCTGCGCTTCGCCTCGGTCTACCGGGCCTTTGACTCGCTCGAGGACTTCGAGGCCGCCATCGTGGAGCTGCGGGAGCAGCGCCCACCCAACGACACCCGCGGGCCCGACGGGGACAGTGACGTCCTCGCGCCCGCCCACGCCGCCGACTGAGCGGCAGCACAACCACAGATTTGCCGGAGCGACACGAGCGCCCCGGCGCCAGACAACGCTGTGCGGCGGGAAGAACCGTGGCACTTCTGGGCGTTTTGCCTGTAATGGGAGGCGGCACATGACAGAGACGACGAGCGGCCCGGCACGAAGCTCTCGCGCCAAGGGCGGCGGCAAGGCAGCGGCGGCAGCCGGCAAGGGCGGCGGCCTGCGCATCGAGCGCGTTCACACCACCCCAGGCGTCCACCCCTACGACGAGGTGGTCTGGGAACGCCGTGACGTCGTCATGACCAACTGGCGCGACGGCTCGATCAACTTCGAGCAGCGCGGCGTGGAGTTCCCCGACTTCTGGACGGTCAACGCGGTCAACATCGTCACCAGCAAGTACTTCCGCGGTGCCGTCGACACTCCCCAGCGCGAGACCGGCCTCAAGCAGCTGATCGACCGTGTCGTCCAGAGCTACCGCGCCGCCGGCGAGAAGCACGGCTACTTCGCCTCTCCCGCCGACGCCGAGATCTTTGACCACGAGCTCACCTACGCCCTGCTCCACCAGATCTTCAGCTTCAACTCCCCGGTCTGGTTCAACGTCGGCACCGCCCAGCCCCAGCAGGTCTCCGCCTGCTTCATCCTCTCCGTCGACGACTCCATGGAGTCCATCCTCGACTGGTACAAGGAAGAGGGCATGATCTTCAAGGGCGGCTCCGGTGCCGGCCTCAACCTCTCCCGTATCCGTTCCTCCAAGGAGCTGCTCTCCTCCGGTGGCAACGCTTCCGGTCCGGTTTCCTTCATGCGTGGCGCCGACGCCTCCGCCGGCACCATCAAGTCGGGCGGCGCCACCCGCCGCGCCGCCAAGATGGTCGTCCTCGACGTCGACCACCCGGACATCGAGGCCTTCATCGAGACCAAGGTGAAGGAAGAGGAGAAGATCCGCGCCCTGCGCGACGCGGGCTTCGACATGGACCTCGGCGGCGATGACATCACCTCCGTCCAGTACCAGAACGCCAACAACAGCGTTCGCGTGAACGACGAGTTCATGAAGGCCGTCGAGTCCGGCTCGAAGTTCGGGCTCAGGGCCCGGATGACCGGCGAGGTCATCGAGGAGGTCGAGGCCAAGGAGCTCTTCCGCAAGATGGCCGAGGCAGCCTGGGCCTGCGCAGACCCGGGCATCCAGTACGACGACACGATCAACCGCTGGCACACCTGCCCCGAGTCCGGCCGCATCAACGCGTCCAACCCCTGCAGCGAGTACATGCACCTGGACAACTCGTCCTGCAACCTCGCCTCCCTCAACCTGATGAAGTTCCTCGACGACGACGGCCAGGGCCACCAGCGTTTCGACGCCGAGCGCTTCGCCAAGGTCGTCGAGCTCGTCATCACCGCGATGGACATCTCCATCTGCTTCGCCGACTTCCCCACCCAGAAGATCGGCGAGACCACCCGGGCCTTCCGTCAGCTGGGCATCGGCTACGCCAACCTCGGTGCGCTGCTCATGGCCACGGGCCACGCCTACGACTCCGACGGCGGCCGTGCGCTGGCCGGTGCCATCACGTCCCTGATGACCAGCACGTCGTACCGGCGCTCGGCGGAGCTCGCAGCGATCGTCGGCCCGTACGACGGCTACGCCCGCAACGCGGACGCCCACAAGCGCGTCATGAAGCAGCATGCCGACGCCAACGCGGTCGCCCCGCGCACGGACGACCTCGACACCCCGGTGTGGGCGGCTGCCACGGAAGCCTGGCAGGACGTTGTCCGCCTGGGCGAGAAGAACGGCTTCCGGAACGCACAGGCGAGTGTCATCGCACCCACCGGGACCATCGGCCTGGCGATGTCGTGCGACACCACCGGCCTTGAGCCCGACCTGGCTCTTGTGAAATTCAAGAAGCTGGTCGGCGGCGGCTCGATGCAGATCGTCAACAACACCGTGCCGCAGGCGCTGAAGCGGCTTGGCTACCAGCCGGAGCAGGTCGAGGCGATCGTCGCGCACATCGCCGACCACGGCCATGTGATCGACGCCCCTGGTCTGAAGGCCGAGCACTATGAGGTGTTCGACTGCGCGATGGGCGAGCGTTCGATCTCCCCGATGGGTCACGTCCGTATGATGGCCGCCATCCAGCCGTGGGTGTCCGGGGCGCTCTCCAAGACCGTGAACATGCCCGCGAGCGCCGTGGTCGAGGACGTCGAGGAAATCTACTTCGAGGCTTGGAAGATGGGGGTAAAGGCGCTCGCCATTTACCGCGAGAATTCCAAGGTCGGCCAGCCGCTTTCCGCGAAGAAGAAGGAAGAGAAGCCTGCCGAGGCCGTGGCCCCGGCGGTTGTCGAGAAGGTTGTCGAATACCGTCCCGTCCGCAAGCGCCTCCCGAAGGGCCGCCCCGGTATCACCACCTCCTTCACGGTCGGCGGCGCCGAGGGTTATATGACCGCCAATTCCTACCCGGACGACGGCCTCGGTGAGGTCTTCCTCAAGATGTCCAAGCAGGGCTCAACCCTGGCGGGCATGATGGACGCCTTCTCCATCGCCGTCTCGGTCGGTATGCAGTACGGCGTCCCGCTGGAGACCTATGTCTCGAAGTTCACCAACATGCGCTTCGAGCCGGCCGGGCTGACCGACGACCCGGATGTGCGGATGGCCCAGTCGATCGTCGACTACATCTTCCGCCGTCTGGCGCTCGACTTTCTGCCGTTCGAGACTCGCTCCGCCCTCGGTATCCACTCCGCACCGGAGCGTCAGCGTCATCTCGACACCGGCTCGTACGAGCAGTCCGTCGAGGAGGTCGAGATGGATGTCGAGGGTCTCGCCCAGTCCGCTCCTCGCCAGCCGGAGGCCCCGAAGCCGCCGCTGGCCGTCGCCCCCGCGCCGCCGGCCGCGGTCCCGGCGCCCAAGCAGGCGCACACATCGGCGGAACTCATCGAGATCCAGCTCGGTATCAACGCTGATGCTCCGCTCTGCTTCTCCTGTGGTACCAAGATGCAGCGGGCCGGCAGCTGCTACATCTGCGAGGGCTGCGGTTCCACGAGCGGCTGCAGCTGAAAATGACCATCCTCAATGTGTCCCCTGCCTGAGGTTTCGAGGGAAGTTGTGACACAGGTGGCATGAGTCGCATGTGACCAAGTAGCGTGTCCCCCCGGAGTGATCGACTCCGGGGGGACACGCTGCGTTGGGGAGGACGGCATGGGGGTGGACGTGCGCGTGCAGCGCCCCGTCGCCTACGACGACCAGGTCGTGGCCGACGCGCTCGGAGAGCCGCCCCTGCCCCTCGGTCACGCCGACCGCGTACTGGCACCATTCATCACGATCGACGGCCGCACTCACGGACTGACGAGCAACTTCCTGCGCCACCACTGCCTGGCCAAGCCTGAACTCGGCACCGCTAGCCGGATCGCCTCCGACCTTGTCGGATGGGTGGACTTCCTCGTCAACCACCGCGGACTCCACCCCTTCGAAGACCACCGGGACCCCGTCCTGGCCGCCACCGAAGAGGACTTCAACGCCTACTACCGCCGCCGCCAGTACGGCCAGGACGCCCACATGCTGACCAGTGAGGGCTGGCGCAACGCCTCCTCCGCCATCAAGCGCCTCTATGAGTACCTACAGCGCCGCTACCAGCACACGCCGCCGTTCGAGATCATCAAGGTCAGCAAAGACGGCCAGTGGAGCGGCACGACCATCGCTGGCTACACGCCCCGCCGGCGCAACACCGGCTCCGCGGGGATCCCTTTGACCCCGGAGTACGCCGACTACCTCCTCATGGGAGCCCTCCGCGTCGACCTCAGCGGCCACCAGCAGCCCTACCTCGGCGCTGACCGGGACCACGCCCTCATCTCGCTGGCCCTGGCAACGGGCCAGCGCCGGCACAACCTCGCGAACATCACCACCCACGAACTGCCACGGATCAGCCCCCTCCCGATCAGCACCATGCGCGTCGCCGACCAGATCACCAAAGGCGACGCCCTGGTGTTCACACACCGTCTCCAGGCCGTCTGGGACTACGTCGACAACGCCCGCGCGGAGATCACCGCACGCACCACCTACATGCCAGAACGGCCTCTGCGCATCCTGGAGGCCGACCAGAAACGGGTCCGCTACGAGGACCCGGACCACCTCGGCGGCGTGCGGACCCGCCTGTGGGCCGACTGCGACCACAAGATCCGGCGCCGACTGGTGGAACCAGACGGCTCCAGTCCGATCGTCTTCCTCAACGAGTTCACCGGCGAGCCCCTCGCCTACCGGAGCCTCCAGCACATCATCGAAGGCGCCCGCGACTTCGTCCGCGCCCACATCACAGCCGACTTCCCCGGCGGATTCCGGCTCCACGACTGCCGACACACCTACGCCGTCCATCTCACCGTCTGCATCTACAGAGGCGTCATCGCGAACTCCGTTCCCGAGCACCGGCGCGAGAACTGGATCGCCGACAACATCGCCGCAGCCGTGGAACTCGTCAAGTTCTCCCTCGGCCACGCCAGCGAATCCTCAACCCGCCTCTACAACCAGTCCGCACACCGGTTCCTCGCGATCCCCGCCGAACAGTTCCTCGGAGGCAACTGAATGGCCCACCCCACCCGAGGCCACCGCAGCGGAACCTACGAAATCCAGGAAATCGTCGGCATCGACCAGGACGACCTGACCATCACCTTCCGCCACGCCGGCGCATACGAGCCGGAAACACTCCGGCTCAACGCGCCAGCGATGGCGGCGGCGCGACAACTCCTGCGGGCAATGGCAAACTCCGTCAAAGTCGGAGACAACGGTGACCGTGACTCCGGCTGGGAGTCGGCGACAACGCTGCTGAAGTCGGTGTCCTACGGTCGCATCATGCTGTCGGAGTTGGCCGGGCAGGGATACGACTCCTTCGACGACCCGCTGCTGGACGTGCCAACGCTCCGCTCGCTGTACGACCCGCTTTTGAGCAACGCGAAGCGGTCCGCATGCTGGCTGCTGGCGCGCGTGGTCCGCGAGAACCATCCCAATGGCAAGGCCCTGGCGACAGCGCTGAAGAACACCAGGTTCCGAGTAGAGGAAACCGATCCATTCGTCTACGAAGACGAGACCGCAGCGGCGATCGAGGCGGCCGCCCGCGCTGTCTACACGGCCCGGTTCACCGCCCAGCGTGAGCTCTTCCATTCCATCGGCTTCGACGTCGACGGCAGGGCCTGGCTGCGCATACCTGTACAAGAGGTCATCGCCTGGGCCCGTAACACCCACCCCGATCAGTGTGGCACCGACGCGTGGGAGCCGTTCTTCGGTGCCAGCTACGAGGAGCAAGTGGCCTGGGCCGTCACCCACCCGGAGAAGTTCGGCTACGTCAAACACGCGCGGACTTCGCGAGTTGTCGGCCACGACATGCAGGAGATCGGCCGAGCCCTGTATCCCGACAACGTTGCCCTCACCGCCGCACTCGTCTTGCACTGCCTGGGCGAGAACAGCGGCTACAACTACTCCGTGCTCCTGGAGAAGAACGTCGAGAGTCTGATCCGCGTGGGCAGCGATGAGGCGCTGGAGCACGCGGTCAAGGACAGGAACCACAGCCAGGACACCAGGGCCACGCGCCTGTCGTCGATCTACACGCCCGGAGGGATCACCGAGGCCCTCGCCGGACTCACCCGCTTCTCCCGCCACCACCGGCGGCACCTCACCAACCCGGACGGGACACCTGCCACGGTTGCCAGCCGGCTCTACGTCGAGCACACCGCCGACCCCGCGGCCGCGAAGGTCCTCGACAGCCAGCGTCCGCAGAGCGCCTGGCGAGGATCACCCGAATTCGACGCACACTGGGACGATTCCGCCGGCCCCCGCGCGGACGTGCCCCTGCGGTTCGGCGCGCTCAGACTCGTCGCCCAGGCCCGTGCCCTGGGCGAGGGACTCAAGGGAGACGTCCACGGGCACTCCGAGCGCACGAAGGTCCACTACACATCCCACGTCCTGCCCGACTACCTGCTCAACAAGCTCGCTGCTGCCGCGCAGAACGACTTCCACGACGAGGCCGTCGCCCGCTTCAAACCTCTGGCCGACGCCACCGAAGGACCGGCCGCCGAGCTCGCCGCGGTCGCCCCCGAGCAGCTCATGGACCTCGAGGTCAGCGTCTGCACGAGCAAGGGCAACGATCCGCAGACGCCGGAACGCCGATGCGCCCTCGGAATCGTCGCGTGCTTCACCTGCCCCAACGGCTACCGCACCGCCGACCACATCCCCGGCCTGCTCGCCGCGGTCGAGTTCACCAAGATCGTCGAACGCAACGATCCCACCGAGTGGGAGGACGGCGAGGCCTCCCACCTGCGCTTCTACGCTGAAGGAAGCCTCAAGGAGTTTCCTTCCCGCGTCGTAGCGAACGTCCGCCGTACCACCGATCTGCGCCCGCACATCCTCACCGTGACGGGCCTGTACATGGAGCTGAGGCATGGCTGAGATCCTCGCGTTCCCGGGCCCCGACGTACCCGAGCCGGCACAGCCCCTGTTCGCCGCCACGGAGCGGGTCAATGACCTCATCCCGGGTGGCGAATACCTCCTGCACGACGTCAGGGTCGGCCAGGACACGTGGGACCTCGCCGGTCACCCGGACTGGCAAGACAAAGCCGGCACGGCCACCCGGTTCCCCTTCGCGAAGTTCTCCCAACGGTGGCGCGATGCGGCGAAGGAACTGGTCCTGTTGCAGATGAACCCCGCGCTGGCCGCCGAACGCTCGCCCGGCAACCCGATGGCCGACAACTGGCCGCAGATCCAAGAGCCCATCAAGCCGGTCACCGCTCAGGGGAACCTCAAGGCCCTCACCTACGCTCTGCAGACCGTGGACGCGCACCGCCTGGTGCGTTTCGACGCCGACGACTGGGAGCGCCTGCCGTTCCTCCTCGTCCAGCCTGCCAGCGTCGAGGACAAGCAGACGGGCACCACGCTTTCGCCGCTGGTCGGCCGAGGCAGGGCCCAGCAGTTGGCAGCGCTGTGGCAGGCCACGCAGATCACCGGGCGAAACGGGCTGCTCGGACACGACCTGCCCTTCGGCGGGCGTGAGATCAACGAGCTGTTCACCGGGCGCGGCAAGCGGAACCAGGTCCACCCGCACGAGCACGTCGGGCACCTGCTCGGCTTCACCGCCTGGCTGATCGACCATGTCGCCGAGGACGTGATCGCGCACGTGGAGTGGTGGGCGGCCAACACCGCGACCGAAGCCCCTGTGTCTCAGTCCGAGTTGCGACAGCGGATGCTCGGACAGGTTCTTGAGATCGCACACCACACCGGCGGCAGGGTGCCCGGCTCGCGCAACCTCAACGGCGAGCTGACACTCGCCCACGCTCCGCTCGCCCGCCTGCATGGCGTCTACGACGCCGACGAGGCCTTCGACGCAGGCCGCTGGGTCCAGTCTCAGCTGCGAGGCCGAGTCGTCCTCGACGAGTCCTGCAGCCCCTGCCCGCTGCCGATCACTGCCGTTCCCACCCTGGACGGAGGTGAGAAGCCCTGGACGGTCCGCCTGATTGCCGCCGGCAGTGAACTCGACATCTGGCAGCGGCGCATCGTCTACGCCTGCATGTACTACCTGTCGGCCACCTTGATGCTTCGCGACAGCCAGCTCGCCATCCTCACCCCGAACTGCGTCTCCGCCGAGGAGGTCCAGCGACCCGACGGAACCAGCTACATCAAGCGCACTCTCACTGCCCACAAGACCAAGAACCGGCACATGCCCGTGCCGACAACGGTCGTCGTCAACAGCCGGATTCAGCACGTCATCGCGTTGATGGGGCGCCTCCAACGAGCGCTGGGCTACGAGCCCGAGATCCACAGCCTCACCGGCCTGCGCTACCTGTTCGACCAGCGCCTGGCGACCCCGCTGGGCAAGAAGGCCCGCATTGACGCCCGCGAGGGTCTCTACCTCGATCAGTGGTTCGTCAAGCTGATGAGGGGGGCCGGTGCGGAACTCCACAACCGCGCGGTGATCCGGCACAGTCTCGCCGACCTGAAGGTCAACATGCGCCAGGTTCGCATCACTGCAGGCCAGGCCTATGCGGTGCGGGAACATGGCCAGGCCCTGGCCGCCGCGTTCGGACAGTGGGACACAGCAGCTGTCACCCGCGGCTACATCGGCGACATCTACAAGATCATTAGTCCGCTTGAACCGGAGGAGGTCGCCGAGGTCGTCCAGGAGGACGTCGGTCGCCGCATGCGATGGGTTGCGGCCCAGCGTGACACGCTCACTGGCAACGGCCTGCCCAGGTTCGACGCCGCGGTCGCGGCCGCAGGAGCCCCCCTGAGCAACCCCGCCCCCTTGACCCCGGCCCGTCTGAAGTCCCTCGGCAAGAAGAACCGCAACGTCACCCAGGGACCCTTGACCCTGTGCATGTGGCAGGCCGAGGGTGCCATGTGTGACGGCGAGGGGAAGCCGAACTTCCGGCTCTGCTTCCCCGGGAGATGCCGAAACTCCGTCATGACCAGGGTGGATCGAGCACGCTACGAACTCATGCGCCGCCAGCAACTCGCCATCGGCAGCGAGTCATCGCAACGGGCAGCCGCGAAGATGGACGAGGGCAATCCCCACATCCGCGAAGAGTTCAAGGACCTGAGCGATGACGACGTCTACGACATCGTCATCGAGCACGTCAACGCTTACGTCCGCGAGGCCCTGGAAGGTGCCGCATGAGCGACGACGGCATCGAGGCCCTCATGCGGGCGGCCTCTCGCATCAAAGGCGGCGAGGCGTTCAGCAGCGAACTGCTCGTCCAGGAAGGAGTCCCAGTCGCCCTTCGGCTCGTGCTCGCCGCAGCCGTCCTCACAGCCTCTGACAGGCCGGTGAACAAGAAGTTGGTCACGGCTACGGCGCCGGCCGCTCGCTCGGCAACCTACCGCGACCACGCAGAACTGCTGGAGCATGTGACCACCCTCTTGCCGACGTTGGTTCAGGCGCAGCTCGACCGCACGGCCAGCGGGGCGTCCGTGACCGACCTGGCTCGCCAGCTTCAGGAGGCGAACCGCATCATCCAGAAGGAGCGTGAGCTCCGGCAGAAGGCTGAGCTGGAGCGGGACCACGTTGCCTCATACGCCCGGGAACTGCACTGGAAGCTCAGGGACGAGTACGACGCGATCATCAGGGAGAAGACGGAGAAGGTCCGCCACCTGCGTCCGCTGCCCGGTGGTATGACGGATCCGCTCCTGGACGATGCGCCTTAGAAATCCCCTGAAAAAGTCAGCCCAGCCCGGCCGTGAAGACCTCTTTCACGGCCCCTCGCGGGGGCGGGAAGGTCTGCAGGGGCTGGAGGCGGGGCGTCCCCCTATCTACCCCCCCTTCCGGGGTGTCCAACGACGCTTCCGTTTGATCTTGATATAGGCTCTGACCTGGCCTTTCATTGCTTTCGACACTAGGCTCGCGCTCTGTCGAAGGGGGGCCGGATGGACCGGACCATACGCACCGTCGAAGATGTTCTGACGCTCTTGGATGGGTTGTTCGCCCGTCGGGACGGCCCGTGGACCACTGGCGACGGTGCGGCCTACTGGGACCGCTTCTACGCCGACCGGTCGAGGCAAGTCCCGTTCTTCGCGGCGAAGCCCGACGAGAGCCTGGCCGCCTACCTCGGCCGAGGGTTGATCACCCCGGGCCGGGCCCTGGATCTCGGTTCTGGTCCGGGACGAAACGCCCTGTTTCTCGCGTCGCAGGGGTTCGAGGTGGACGCAGTCGACCTCGCCCCGGTCGCTCTCGCCTGGGCCGAGGACCGGGCGAGCGAGGCCGGGGTCGATGTCCGCTTCGTCTGCGGCGACGCATTCCAGCTCACGGACACGGAGCTAACCGGCCCCTACGACCTGGTCGTCGACTCAGGATGCTTTCATCACCTGCCCCCGCATCGCCGCGTCAGCTATCTGGCCCTCCTCGACCGCGTCCTGGCCCCCGGCGGCCACCTCGCGCTCACCTGCTTCGCCGTCGGCGCGATGGGCTCGGAACTCTCCGACGCGGATCTCTATCGAGAATTCCAGTTGCAGGGCGGCCTCGCCTACACCCCGGAGTCGCTGCGCTGGATCTTCTCGGACCTGATAGAGGTCGAGCTGCGCCGGATGCGTGACGAGCCGCCCGAGTCGGGGCTGTTCGGTGAGGCATTCCTGTGGACGGCGCTGTTCCGTCGGGATACGGAGACAGCTTCTGGCTGACCGCGATCTGCTGCAGCTTCAGCCCCTCCTGATCGGTCAGTCTGCGTACACGGACAGGCTCGGCCACCGCGCCCCCAGCGGTCGGATCGGACGCCAGCGCACATCCAACCGCGGCCAGGGAGGGCCGCGAGGGGACATCTTCGTTGCGATCAGGCATGCTGGCGTGGTCGTCGTGCCGCTGGCAGACGCGGGGGAGAGGGACGCGCACGATCCGGCTGGGGTCAGGATCTGTGGGGGGACACCCCCCGGATGGTCAAGTCCAGCTGAGTCCGAGCGGAGTCGCGGTCACGAGGGGCGGTGAGGCTGTTCGCCTTGCCGCCCCTCGGTGGTTTTGCCCCGCGCTAGGCGGGCTTTCTCCCCATTGTCGTGGCAAAAGAACTCGGGTCGGCATCGAATCCACGGATCATCTTGCGGAATACCCATTCACCCGAATCATCCCGACTGAACTCGGCGACAGTGGCTGCTGTGGATTCCGATACGCCGCTGAAGTCGTCCTCCGCCAGCTCCGAGTACCCCTCAACTATCCGGACGCCGGTGTTCTCTATTTCACCGAACGTCTTCCGCCCGTCGCGTTGCTGAATGGCTACACCCACAATCACGCGGGTGTACGCGGTCGCCAACCGATCGAACTCCAACGTCATTACCTCGTCGGAGCCGAGGCCTTGACCGGTCCGGCTGTCCCTGTTGAGGGTGATGGTGCCGTCAGGCGATCGGCTGTCGAAGTGCACGAGATACGCGGGCTTCCCGTACGGGTCGCCCGCGGGGTAGGTCGCGGCGATGATGTCGAGATCATTGGCCGGCGTGCCAACGGGGCTGGGGTCCCACTTGAGCGTCACCTGGACTTTTCCGATTCCCTTGTTGGGACTGTTCACCAGACTTCCCTTCCTTGGAATAGGGCTGATGTGGAATGCGTCCATGTTCTGCCAGTCCGCCAGCGGGCTGCCCGGTCGGAACCAGACCGCGGACAGACGTCAAGCCCCTGGCGGAACAGGTCTCACCACAAGATCATGACCGTAACTGCCGGGAGCTTCACGTTTGTTAACCATGTTGCCACGCTCGCCGCCCTGTGCCACCTGGTGAAGTACCGCGTCTGCCGGGACGCTGCTGCTGCCGCCGGCCGGGGTCCCGGGCTTGCGGGAGCTGGACCGGGGGCCGGATCGTACTTCTGTGTCCGTAGGACGAGTTCAGGAGTTGGGCGGGGCGGAAAGGGGCGCCGACCGGACATAGGATGGCGCGGTGCTGGTGAAGTGGATTCGCTGTGGCGTCGTTGACCGGGCGGGGTTCGAGCGGGGACAGCGGAAGTGGGCGGGGCTGTTGGGCGAGCCGGGGTTCCGCGGGCAGGGCGGCGGATGGAGCCGGGGGCAGCCCGGGGTGGCTCATCTCTTCGCGTTCTGGGAGAGCAGGTCGTACTACAACGCTTTTATGTCGGGAGTGCACGACCGGCTGGCGTCGGCGCAGACAGCCACGTACGAGAACCTCGGCGTGAAGCTGTTCGAGCGCCGGTTGGATGTGAAGGTTGGTTTCCGCGGGCAGTTCTCGGACAGCGATCTGTTGCGGGTGGCCCACTGCAAGGTGCGGCCGGACCGGGTGGAGCATTTCGCTTTGATGCAGGAGAAGGTGTGGAATCCGGCGATGGCCGGTTCTCCGGGGATGCTGCGCGGGGTGTTCGCGGAGGGGCCGGAAGCGGACTTCCTGGTGCTGTCCATGTGGGATACAACGACGGAGCGCGGCAAGTACCGGGACGGTTCGGTGGTGCGGCTGTCCGAGCGCGCCGAGCTTGAGGCGGATGTCCTGTCCGTGGCAGGCGACGTTGTGGATGTCGTGCAGGCCTGGACGGTGTGAGTCGCGACGCCTGTCCTGCGTCGTCGCAGGGGCCGTCGCCGGCGTTCGCGCCGGTACCGGCGCGGACGCGCGTGAGCGTCCCAATTAGGGTGAGGTCATGGCAAAACCTCGCCGCATTGTGCTCATCCGGCATGGAGAGTCCCAGGGAAATGTCGACGACGCGATCTATGAACGGGTCCCCGATCATGCTCTGGCGCTCACCGCGACCGGGCAGCGGCAGGTCAGAGAGGCAGGGGAGCAGATACGGGAGTTGTTCGGGAACGAGCGGGTGCAGGCATTCGTTTCGCCGTACCGTCGCACGCATCAGACGTTCCACGGGCTGGGCCTCGACCCCGACCGCACCCGGGCCAAGGAGGAGCCGCGGCTCAGGGAGCAGGACTGGGGGAATTACCAGGACGCCGAGGACGTGCAACGTCAGCGGAAGGCGCGCGACGCCTACGGTCACTTTTTCTACCGCTTCGCCCAGGGCGAGTCCGGGGCTGACGTCTACGACCGGGTAGGGGCGTTCCTGGAGACGCTCTACCGGGCGTTCGATGCTCCGGATTTCCCACCGAATGTCCTGCTGGTGACGCACGGACTGACAATGCGGCTCTTCTGCATGCGGTGGTTCCACTGGACGGTCGATGAGTTCGAGTGCCTGTCCAACCCGGGCAACGCGGAGACCCGCACGCTGCTGATAGGACCCAGCGGCAGGTACCGGCTGGACCGGCCTTTCGAGCGCTGGCGGCTGGCCGAATCCGGGCTCGCCAGATATCACGGGTGAGGTTGCACACACCGTGATTGACCCTGACGATACGTGATGTCAGAGTTTTGACGCGATGACCGCTGACTCTCTTGACCCCCGCCGGTACCGCCGTGCGCTCGCAAGCCTGCGTGGCCTGGCCCTGGGCGATGCTCTCGGCTCCCAGTTCTTCGTGCCGGTGAACCATCCGGCCCTGCAGGACGGTGGACTGCCGCCCGGGCCCTGGCGGTGGACGGACGACACCGAGATGGCCTGCTCCGTACTGGCCGTGCTCGCCGAACACGGCCGCGTCGACCAGGACGCGCTCGTCGGGTCCTTCGCCGAGCACCATGACTGCGACCGGGACCTACGGGCCCGTCGTCGACCGGATGCTGCGATTGATCTGCCAGGAAGGCGGCGACTGGCGCACGCTCTCCGCCGAGGTTTTCAACGGGCAGGGGTCGTGGGGAAATGGCGCCGCGATGCGGGTTGCCCCTCTCGGAGCGTGGTACGCGGGAGACGCCGAGCAGGCGGCGCACCAGGCGGAGTTCTCCGCTTACACCACGCACCAGCACCGCGAGGCCGTTGCCGGCGCCATGGGGGTTGCCGCGGCGGCGGCGCTGGTCGCTGACCCGGAGGGCGGGCCCGGGACTCCGTCGGACCTGCTGGGCGCTGTCATCAGCCTTCTGCCGCGCAGCGCCGTGCAGGCCGGGGTGCGGCGTGTACGCGACATGCTTGGTTACGCCGATGTGCCGACCGTCGCCGCCGTGCTCGGTTGCGGGCGGCGCACCAGCGCGCACGACACGGTGCCCTTCCCGCTGTGGGCGGCTGCCCGGAATCTGGGCGACTACCGGCAAGCCTTCTGGGACACGGCCCGGGCGGGCGGTGACGTGGACACCACATGCGCCATAGTCGGCGGCATTGTTGCGGCCCGGCCGGACGGTGCGCCGCCGCTGGAATGGCTGGAGCGGGCGGAGTCGCTCCCGGAGTGGGTTCCGGCCGGCTGAATTCACGGGAAAGGGCACGGCCCGACAGGCCCGAGCCCCAGGGCATACGTTGTCGGCCACGCCGCCAGGCGATCTTGCTCATCCGGTCGGCGCTCCGCCGGACGGTGCTGTATGTGGACGCATACGGGCTGACCCGGCTGCGGATCTTGGTGGCCGGGGCGGAGCTGTGGCTCGGCTTCGTCATCGTACTGACTCATGGCGGCAGGCGACCCGCCCACGAGAACACGAAGATCGACCTGGCGTATCTGCGGAACCTTCCCGCGGATGCCGTGAAGTACTGACCGCGACCACTGGTTGTACGGGCGCGCCGTTCCGGCCTTCCCTCGGGCCGGGCGGCGGCGCCGGTGTGATCAGGCCGCAGGCGTGCCTGCGGTACCGTTGAGGGACTCTAGATCACTCTTGCGCACCCGGATCACGAACACCGCGGTGACCAGCGCCAGTGCGACCAGTCCGACCGCCGCGATGAACGCGGTGGAGATGCCCTGGGCAAGCACCTGGTTTCCCCAGCGCGCGGGCAGTTCATGCGTCTTGGCGAAGGCAGCCTTCTGCTCCGGGGTCGCCTTGGCGAGGAAATCCGGGAGCTGGTCGGAGAATTCATTACGGCTGGCCGTGCCGAAGACAGTGACCAGGATCGACAGGCCCAGTGAACCGCCAACCTGCTGCGTCGCGTTGAGCAGGCCGGATGCGGCTCCCGCCTCACTCTGCGCGATCCCGGAGACCGCTGTGAGGGTGAGGGTGACGAAGTTCAGGCCCATGCCGAAGCCGAACAGCAGCATGGGGCCGAGCACCCCGTCCGCGTAGCCGCTGCCCGGGTCGAGCTGGGTCTGCCAGGTCAGGCCGGTGCCGGTCAGCAGTGCGCCGGTGACTAGGAACGGTTTCGGGCCGAGCACTGGCAGGAAGCGGGTTGACAGGCCCGCGCCGGTCACGATCGCCACAGTGACCGGCAGGAATGCCAGGCCTGCTTGGATGGGGCTGTAGCCGAGCACATTCTGCACGAACAGCACGATGAAGAAGAACATCCCGAACATTGCCGCGGCGAGGCTCAGCATGATCACATAGGTGCCCGACCGATTGCGGTCCGCGAACATCTTCAATGGTGTGATCGGGTCCCGGGTCCGGCGTTCGACCAGCACGAACGCGGTGAGCAGGACAACTGCCGCGCCGAACGCGCCGAGCGTGAGGCCGTCCCGCCAGCCCTTGTCGGCGGCCCGGATGAATCCGTACACGAGTGAGGCCATACCGCCGGTCGAGGTGATCGCGCCGACGATGTCGAGGCGTCCGGGATGGCGCTCGGAGTCATTGATGAACACGGGCGTGAGGAAGGCGATGAGCAGCCCGATGGGCACGTTGACAAAGAACACCCACCGCCAGTTGAGCCACTCGGTGAGCATTCCGCCCGCAACCAGCCCGATCGCGCCGCCGCCGGCCGAGACGGCGGCGAACACGCCGAAGGCGCGGTTGCGCTCCGGGCCCTCGGGGAACGAGCTGGTCACCAGGGCCAGCGAGGTGGGCGAGCAGATCGCACCACCGACGCCCTGCAGGGAGCGGGCGGCCAGCAGCTGCCATGGCTCCTGTGCGAAGCCGCCGAGCAGTGAGGCGAGGGAGAACAGCAGGACGCCGAAGACGAAGACCCGCCGCCTGCCGAGGATGTCCCCGGCCCGCCCGCCGAGCAGCAGCAGGCCGCCGAAGGTGAGGGTGTAGGCGTTGAGCACCCAGGACAGGTCGGTGGTGGAGAAGGAGAGCGCGTCCTGGATGTGCGGGAGCGCGATGTTCACAATCGTGGCGTCGAGTACGACCATGAGCTGGCAGGCGGCGATGACCGCGAGCGCGATACCAGGACGTCCGGCCCGCCGCGCGGCGCCCGGTGCGTGTGGAGTGCTTAACTGAGAAGTTGTCACGGAGGGCCCCCCAAGGGCGACTTAGTGAACGAGCCCGTTCCCTCTGTATGACATTAGTGAGTGGCAAGTACGGAACGCAAGCGTTCACTAGGATTGCCGCCCGGGGCATCTGCCGTCCGGAGCAAAGGGAGGACGCCCATGGCCAGCTCGCAGGAAGCCGTCGCAGCGGGCAAGTCCACTGTGCCCCGCCGTCGCGGCCCCGTGCTGGAGCGGGCGATCCTCGAAGCGGCACTGGATCAGCTGAGCACGGTCGGCTGGGGCGGGCTGACCATGGAGGGCATCGCCGCGCGCGCTCAGACGGGGAAGGCGGCGGTCTACCGCCGCTGGCCGTCCAAGCATGCGCTGGTCGTTGACGCGCTTTACTGCGTCCTGCCCGATGTCGGTGATGTGCCCGACCTCGGGAGCCTCCGCGAGGACCTGCTCTTCCTGGTCCAGCGGATGCGTGAGGCGATGTACTCGCAGGGCGGCCTCGCCATCCGTTCTGTGCTGGACGAATGTGACCACTCGGCCGCCGAGTCATTCATCGGTCTGATCGTGCGGGGTGTGATCGAGCCCGGCAAGCGGCTCATCCTCGAAGTCGTACAGAGGGGCATCGCGCGCGGGGAGGTGCGGGCCGACGCGACCGGCGACATCGTCGCCGATGTGGTCCCGGCGCTGATGATGTACCGGGCGAAGCTCGGCGGGCGCGACATCGGCGAGCGGGATCTGATCGAAGTGGTGGACCAGGTGATGCTGCCGCTGCTGCGGACCTGAGGGCCGGTACACCGACCTGGTCAACGGTGCCTGAACAGCGGAGCGTAGGCTTGGCACTGCCATGCCGTACGAGCCACCCACCCACAGCGTCGAGCGCTCTTTGAGGGCCACCCTCGGTGCCAGGACCGTCGTAGGCGTTGACGAGGTCGGGCGAGGTGCCTGGGCCGGCCCGGTCACCGTGTGCGCCGCGGTAACCGGGCTGCGTCGGCCGCCCGAGGGCCTTACCGACTCCAAGCTGATCAGCGTCAAACGCCGTACGGCGCTGGCCCGGGTACTGGTCGGCTGGGTAACTTCCTATGCCCTCGGGCATGCCTCACCGGAGGAGATCGACCGGCTCGGGATGACCGCTTCGCTTCGGCTCGCCGCGGTGCGGGCACTGGAGGCGCTGCCGGTGCGGCCCGACGCGGTGATCCTCGACGGCAAGCACGACTATCTCGGCGGTCCGTGGCGGGTGCGTACGGTCATCAAGGGTGACCAGTCGTGCGTGGCTGTGGCGGCGGCGTCAGTGATCGCCAAGGTGCACAGGGACGGGATGATGGCGGAAATCGGTGCCGGCCACGCCCGGTTCTGTTTCGCCGACAACGCCGGGTACCCTTCGCCGGTGCACCGCGCGGCACTGGAGGAGCTGGGACCGACCCCGCATCACCGGTTGTCGTGGTCGTACCTCGATGCGCTGCCGCGCTGGCAGCATCTGAAGAAGGTACGGATCCCCGATGGCGGAGGGGAGCAGCTCGGCCTCGAATTCTGACCCGAGTTGTGACCTACCCGCCGCTGCGCCCGCAAGGTGCATTTGATAGACATCACCCCATGCCTCTCATCCCCGAGGAGCCTCAGATTCACGAGAGTGTCCCGGGTCCCCGCACTCCGGCCGCTGGCCGCCCCGCGTCGACCCCCCGTCCTGTACCCGGCCCCGGCCCCCGGCCTGGCCCGCCGCGCCCCGCGCCGCCGCGCGGAGCATCTCACGTGACTGTCCGGCCCGGCCGTCCCGGGCCGGCTCGCGGGCCGGCCACCGCTGCGCAGCAACGCTCGCCCCATGAAGGTGAGGCGGTGGCCACTGCGACTACGCAGATCCAGCTCGTCCCGGCCTCTGCCGAGGGTGCGATAGGCGCCGCGGACGAGGCGGTCGACCTCTTGCTGGAAACCGGTCGCCCACCTGGTGAGATCCTGGTGCTCACCACCGGCGAGCAGCACCCGTGGGCCGCACATGAACTGTCCTTCGGCGAGGCATCCTACTGGGCGCAACACGATGCCGGTGACGATGTCTTCTACTCCGGTATTGACGCCCAGCGTGCCGGCGGGCGGCCGGTCGTGATCGTCGCCGTCAACGGTGATACGGGGGAGCCCACCGCGTCGGCGCTGTCAGCGGCGGTGGCACGGGCCGGCGCGCTGCTGATCGTGTGCGGTGACCCGCAGCGGTTCAACGGGCTGCTCGGCGCGAACGCCTGACCGACGGGAAGGGCCGGATCCCGGATCAACGGGCCGTGGCGCGGCGCAGTGCCTCCGGTGCCCTGTTGGGCCGCAGGGTCACTGCGCTGTTGGGCTGCTGTGCCCATGACGCCGAGTGCGGGCTCCGGCCGCCGCGGTTCTCGCCGACTATGTGCCAGCCGTCCCGGTTCAGCGTTATGTAGGCGCCGCAGCGCAGCCCGTGCAGGCCGCATGCGTCACGTAGGCCCCACATCCAGGCGCCGTCCTCCTCTGTCCAGCCCGGTCCGCCTTCGCGGCACACGAGCAGCACGGCGATACGGACCGGCGTGCGCCGCCGCAGGTCGTGGGGGGTGACGCGGCGCAGGTGGGCGAGGATCGCGTTACGGCGCTCCCAGCCGTCGGTGAGGCCGGGCCGCTGGGTGAACGAGGCGCTCGCGGTCAGCCGCCCGTCGGGGCTGAACACCGCGACCACGGCGGTGGAGGGCGAGGGCAGATGTCTGGCGTGCAGGTCCTTGACGATCTCGCGAGGATTGCTGAGCAGCGGAATCCCCGCAGCGCTCCACTCGGCAGGCTCCAGCGTTCGGGTCAGACGGGAGGAGGTGCCGGCGGTGGTCTCCGGAGCGAAGCCAATGGCCACGGTCCTCCCTTCGTGGATACTTTCCCCGGCCGGTGGCCGGGCGGGGTCCCCCGGTGAGGCCGGGGGCGAGCCCCCCAGCCACCGGGCACGCGGGCGCACGCCGGTCAGAGGGGCTCAATGAGCCAGTCGGGGATCCTGCTTAATTCTTCCTCTCGTGCTGACGAGCGGCAACGGTCAATTTGTCGACTCGACTGCTTATTTACCTGTCTGCCGCATAGATTCTGTGCGGCGGTGACTTTCTGACCTCCCGTCAGCCCTGCAAGCCCAGTACCAACGGAAGCACTGCCGTAACACCGGATCGGCGCAGGAGCCGCGCGGCGACTGCCAAGGTCCAGCCGGTCTCGGAGAAATCGTCTACCAGCAGCACTGACCCGGGTGCGGCGGCCAGTGCGGCGGCCAGCTCCGGCGAAACGGTGAACGCCTCGTGCAGCGCCCGGAGCCGCTGGGCACTGTTGCTGCGGGGTATACGGCCAGGCCCGTCGCCGTCGGCGTAGACGAGCTGACCGAGCAGCGGCATCCGGCCCACCTCGGCGATCCCGGAGCCCAGCGAGTCGATGAGCCGCGGACGGGTGCGGGAAGCGATGGTGACGACGCCGACGGGCCGGGCCGGTGCCTCCGGTGTTCCGCTCGCCCAACCGCCTGGGCCCTTGGCCCAGTCGGCGAGCACCCGGACCACAGCTTCGGCGGCGTCGGCCGGCACCGGCGTGTCCGGGGCGCCGTCCGCGAACAGCGGCCGCAGCCGGTTGCCCCAGCCGATGTCCGACATCCTGCCGAGCGCCCGTCCGGTCTCTGCCTGCTCCCCCGCCGGGATACGGCCCTTGAGCCCGACGCCGGCCGCCGCCATGCCCGACGGCCACATCCGGCGCGGATCCACCTCGACCCCGGGGCGGCCCAGCGCGACACGTGCGGACTCCAGTGCGGTGGGGGAGAGGGCCTCGGTGAAACGGGCCCCCGCGCAGTTGTCACATCGGCCGCAGGGCGCGGCCTGGTCGTCGTCCAGCTGGCGGCGCAGGAACTCCATCCGGCAGAGCGTCGTCGTCGCGTAGTCACGCATCGCCTTCTGCTCCGCCTCACGCTGGCGGGCGACCCAGGCGTACCGTTCGGTGTCGTACTTCCACGGCTGCTCGGTGGCGGTCCAGCCGCCGCGCACACGGTGCACGGCGCCGTCCACATCCAGCACTTTGAGCATGGTCTCCAGCCGGGAGCGGCGCAGGTCCACTCGCGCCTCCAGAGCCGGGATCGACACGGGCCGGTCGGACGCGGCCAGCACCTCCAGGGTCCGCCGCACCTGGTCCTCTGGAGGGAAGGCGAGCGAGGCGAAGTATTTCCAGATCGCCTCGTCCTCGCGGCCCGGCAGCAGAAGTACCTCGGCGTGGTCCACGCCGCGGCCGGCCCGCCCGACTTGCTGGTAATAGGCGATAGGTGACGACGGAGAGCCGAGGTGGATGACGAACCCCAGGTCGGGCTTGTCGAAGCCCATGCCGAGGGCGGAGGTGGCGACCAGTGCTTTGACCCGATTGGCCAGCAGGTCTGCCTCCGCGGACCGCCGGTCCGCGTCCTCGGTCCTTCCCGAGTACGAGGCAACCGGGTATCCGCGCTGTCGGAGGAACGCTGTGACTTCCTCGGCCGCGGCCACGGTCAGGGTGTAGATGATGCCGGAGCCCGGCAGCTCCCCGAGATGGTCGGCGAGCCAGGCCAGCCGGTGTGCGGCATCCGGCAGCCGCAGCACCCCGAGTGCCAGGCTCTCGCGTTCCAGCGGCCCGCGCAGCACCAGCGCGTCGGCGCCGTCCCCGGTGCCCAACTGCTCGGCGACATCGGCGGTCACCCGCGTGTTCGCGGTCGCGGTGGTGGCGAGCACCGGCACGCCCGGCGGCAGGTCGGCGAGCATGGTCCGCAGCCGGCGGTAGTCAGGCCGGAAGTCATGGCCCCAGTCCGAGATGCAGTGTGCCTCGTCGACGACCAGCAGTCCGGTGGTGGCGGCGAGCTTGGGCAGTACCTGGTCCCGGAAGTCCGGGTTGTTCAGCCGCTCCGGGCTCACCAGCAGTACGTCCACCTCCCCGGCTGCGACTTCGGCCTGGACGGTGTCCCATTCCTCGGTGTTGGCGGAGTTGATGGTGCGGGCCCGGATGCCGGCCCGGTCGGCGGCGTCTATCTGGTTGCGCATCAAGGCCAGAAGCGGGGAGACGATCACGGTGGGTCCGCTGCCGCGCTTCCGCAGCAGCGCGGTGGCCACGAAATACACCGCCGATTTCCCCCAGCCGGTGCGCTGCACGACCAGCGCCCGGCGGCCGTGGGCCACCAGCGCCTCGACCGCCCGCCACTGGTCCTCGCGCAGCCGCGTGGTGCCGGTGGGGTCACCGACGAGGCGGGCGAGGACCGAATCGGCCGCGGTGCGGAGTTCGGTGGTGGTCGTGTCAGTCATGCCCCCATGTAACGCGATGGCACCGACATCGCGCGAACGCCGTCGGCGGCCCTGTGGATAACTTACCCATAACTTGTATGATGGTATGCGCAATTTATCCACAGGCTGGCTGAGGGGTCTGGCGGAGATCGACTCGCTGCGGGACCGTCGGGGCATGACACAGCACATCGAACCGCCCCGCCCGTCCGACGACCCCAAGGTCACCCTGCGCAGCCCGGCTGAACTGGCCGACGCTCTGCCCTTTTTGATGGGCTTTTATCCGAGTCATTCGATTGTCCTCGTCGCACTGCACGGCGAGCACAGCCGCTTCGGCGGGCGGCTGCGCCTCGGTATTCCCGACGACCCCGCCGAGTGGCCCGAGGCCGCTGCCCAGCTTGCCGACTGCCTGATCCGAGGCAGTGAGCAGCGCGGCGACCGCCCCGACTCCATCGTCGTATTCCTTTGCCCGGAACGAGCCGAGGGTGAGAGCCCCGCCCGGGCGATGGAACGCGTGCGACCGCTGGCCCAGGCGCTGCGTACTGCGTGCGGTGCACTGGACGTGCCCGTCGTGGAGGCGCTGTGTGTCACCGGTGGCCGCTGGTGGTCGTACTGCTGCCCGGGCACGGGCTGCTGCCCGCCGGAAGGGGCCGAGGTCTCCGATTCGGGAGACTCGGTCATGGCCGCCGCGGCGGCCTACGCGGGCATCCAGGTGCGCGGCTCGCTGCGGGAGATGGAAGCCCGGCTGGCCCCGCCGACCGGTCCCGGTGCCACTGCCCAGGTTCGCGCCCTGGACACTGCCGCCGCCGAACTCGTGCCCCGGATGCTCGACGGAGCCGACTGCGAGAGCGTCCGGCGCACCACCCTGACCCTCGTCGAGGAAGCCCTGCGCAGGTTCCGCGCGGCCCCGCCGGACGACGACGGAGCCGGTGCGGACCGTATCGACGACGCCCTGCTCGGCGACGAGGAGGCCGCGTCGATCGTCCTGGGCCTGCAGGACCGCATCACCCGGGACCGCGCCGCCGAATGGATGGAGCCCCCGCACACCGAGCCGGCGCTGCGGCTGTGGCGGGCCCTGGCCCGGAGGTGCGTCAAGCCCTACGAGGACCATGCCGCCGCCCCGCTCACGCTGGCCGGCTGGATCGCCTGGTCCTCCGGTGACGAAACGGCCGCCCGCGTCGCCTTCGGCCGTGCCCTGGACCTCGACCCGGACTACACCTTCGCCCGGTTGCTCCATGCCGCGGTCAACAACGGGCTCGATCCCGAACCGCTGCGCCACTGCCTGCGCCAGGAACGGAGGCAGCGGGTCGCCAAGGCGGTCACAGCTCGCCGCGGACCAGCCGGATCAGCCGGTCGAGGACCTGGCCGCCGCTCACCCGGAGCCCGTCGTGCTCGTACTCGTCGGTGACCCAGGTGCGCAGGGACCGCACCGACCGTGCGGTCGTCAGGGAGCCAACCGCGTCGACATACATGTCGTCGTGGTAGATGGCGGCAGCCACCGGCACCTCGTTGTGGGCCAGCTGCTCGGGGTCGTAGAGATCGGGCCAGTCCTCGCGCAGCGCCAGGAGCCGCGAGGCCTCCCAGAGCGGAGCAAGCGCGGGGTCGGCCGTGAACATCCATGGGTAGGTCATCTCGCCTGTGAACAGCACCGGCCCGTCACTCTCCAGGGCCTTGTCCGCGTCGAACTGCGGGAACTCACCTCGCACCCGTTCCGCCGCCCAGCCGGTGCACCGGGGCGAAACCGAGCGCTGGCTGTAGATCGACTCATGGAGCACCGCGAACAGCGGATTGCCGGCGAGGGAGAGCCGGCTCTGCGCCTCGGTCAGAAAGGAGTCCGACAGCACCGGTCCCGAAGGACCGTCCACTCCGGGCAGAAAGGCGTCCTCCAGCAGGTAGTGCAGGGTGTGGGAACCGGTGCTCGTGCCCAGCATCATGCCCAGCGACTGGAAGGCCGCCGGGGTGAGCAGACCGCCGCCCGGCAGCCTCACCTCGTGCTCGCGCAGATGCCGGACCACCGCCCGGACCGTCGCGGCATCCCCGGGATAACGCGCGTAGTGCTCGGCGACCTTCCGCTCCACCCGCGGGTACGCCGCCCGGTAGACATCCTCGGCGGTGCTGCGCAACCCGGGCAGCCCGCCGGTGACAAACGCCTCCCGCACCCCCTCGGGAGCGAACGACAGATAGGTGAGAGTGCAGAAACCCCCGTAGCTCTGTCCGAGCAGGCTCCACCGGATGTCGTCACCGAGCCGCTCGCGGCGGATCAGCTCGCAGTCCCGCACGATCGAATCCGCCCGGAAACGCGCCAGGTACTCCGCCTGCGCGGCGGCGTCCCCGCGCAGCGGCAGGGTCTGCCGGGTCACGGGTGAGGACCGTCCGGTGCCGCGCTGGTCGAGCAGCAGCACCCGGTAGTCGTCCAGCGCCCGGGTCAGCCAGCTGTCGCGGCCCAGCGGCCGGGGCGAAGGGCTGCCAGGGCCGCCCTGCAGAAACAGCAGCCAGGGCAGCGGCTCCCGCTCCCGCCCGGCCGCCACCACCTCCCGGGCATAGATCTCGATCTGCTCGCCGCCAGGATCTGCGTGGTCCAACGGCACCTGGAAGGAGTGATCGGTGATGACGGTCCCGGGCTGGTGGTACACGGCCATGGTGACTTCTGTCCTCCTGATACGGGTGAATTCCCCGGCAAACGCTAGTGCGCCGGGCGGCGGGACGCCGACCGGCCCGTGACCCGGGCGCCCGTGTGGGCGTTCACCTGGCATGAGTCCGCAGCCGACCACCCCGCCGCCCCGGCCCGTCCCGGGTCCGCAGCCGGTGCACGAAGCGGTGATCTGTGTGGCGGCCCCGGCCCTAGCGGTCTCGGACAGTCACGGGCAGCTGCTCGGCCGTGGCCTGGACGGTTTCTACCAGGATGGCCGACGGGTGCTGGCCCGCTGTCAACTGAGACTCGCGGGGGCCGCCCCCATCCCCGTACAGGGTGGGCTCCTCAGCGCCGGCCGGGCTCGCTTTGTCGCCGTGGCGCGCACCGCCGCCGACCTCGGCCCCGACCCGGCCGTCACCGTTGAACGGCTGCGTTCCGCAGTGGGCACGGAACGGATCACGCTGCGCAACACCGGCCCCCGGGGGGTGCGGATTCCGGTCGAGTTGGCCCTGGGCACAGATCTCGCCGAGCTGACCGCCGTCGCCGCCGGACGGCCCGGGCCCGATCTGCCGGCCGGTGTCTGTGACTCCGGGCTGCGCTGGTCCGGTGCCGAGGCCTGCGCGCGGGTCACCGCCAGCCCCGCGCCGGACAGCGCCATCGCCTCAGCCGGCGTGCTGCGGTGGGAGCTGGTGGTACCGCCCGGAGCCAGCCGCACCATCGAACTCAGCGTCGGGCTGGAGGCCACAGGGCAGAAGGCGGTGACCAGGATCCCGGGCCAGCGTCCCGAGCACGCCCCGGTGCCCTGGTCCACTGCCGAGATCGTCTGCGATGACGCAAGGGTCGGGACCCTGCTGCGCACCAGTCTCGACGACCTGCGCTCACTGCTGCTGTGCGACCCGGGCCGGCCGTCGGACGTTCACGTCGCGGCGGGCGTCCCGTGGCGCCTCGGCCTCGCACCCGCCGACGCCCTGTGGGCCGCCCGCATGCTGCTGCCGCTCGGCACCCGGCTCGCCGCCGGCACGCTTCGCACGCTCGCCCGCCGCCAGGATCCGGGCACCGGCCGTATCCCAGGGCTCCTGCGGCACGCGGGACCCCACCTCCCGCCCACCTGCTCCGGGGTTGAAGCCACCCTGCTGTTCGTCACTGTGCTGGCCGAAGCCCGCCTGTGGGGCCTGCCCGAGCGGGAAGCGGAGCCGCTGCTCCCCGCCGCCGAGCGCTGCCTGCACTGGCTGTACGCGACCGTCATCGCTGCCGATGACGGGTATTTGCCTGATCCGGCCCCCGGCGGACCCCCACGCTGCGAAGTACAGGCCCACGCCCATCGTGCCGCGCTGCACGGTGCCGAGCTCCTCGACGCCTACGGCCGCCCGGGCGCCGACGGCTGGCGGGAGCGCGCGGCGGAGCTGCGGCGGCGCTTCACAGCGGACTTCTGGCTCGAGGACCGCTGGGGCGGCCGCCCCGCAGCTGCCCTCGGCCCCGGGCGCAGACCCCTGCCGCACCTCGGCTCCGCCGCCGCGCACCTGCTGGACACCGGCCTGCTCGGCGGCGGCCATCTCGCCGCCGGGCTGCTCGACAAGGCGCAGACCGAGCAGCTCGCCCGGCTGCTGGGCGCCCCGGACCTCGATTCCGGCTGGGGCCTGCGCACCCTTTCCACCAGGGCCCCCGGCCACAACCCCTTCGGTCACCGCGGCGGCACCGTGCGCGTCCACGAGACCGCGCTCGCCGTATCCGGCCTGGCCGCCGCCGGATACGAGAAGGTGGCCTCGGCACTGATGCACGGCGTACTGGACGCCGCCGAGGCCTTCGGCTACCGGCTTCCCGAGATGTACGCCGGTGAGCAGCGTGGCGCCGACCGCACCCCCGCCCCGCACCCCACCGCCGGCCGGCCGGCCGCTGTGGCCGCCGCCGGCGCGGTCCATCTGCTGGCAGCGCTCGCCGGAGTGCGCCCGGACGCCCCCGAACGCATGGTCGTCGCCCGTCCGATGACCAGCGCGCCCATGGGGGCGGTGCAGTTCACCGGGCTGCGCGTCGCCGAGGAGCCGTTCTCCGTACGCATCACCAGACTCGGGATGGCCATGATCGAGGAAGCAGCTCCCGGCCTGCAGCTCGGCGCGTGACCCCCGGGCCGTGTCCGGCCGCCGCACGGCCGGTCTGCCTCCCCGGCTGTCGACGGTCGCCGCGGCTCCTCCCGCAGCTACCGCTGGTAGGTGCCCCCACATTTCACCCACCCCACCTGTCGCCGGGCCCTCTAAGATCGCGTCATGTCGCCCTACGACCCGTCGGCCTTCCCGCCCTTCGCCGTCACCGTCGACCTGGTTGTGCTCACGGTGCGGCACCACGCCCTGTGCGCGCTCGCCGTGCGCCGCGGCGAGCCGCCCTATCAGGGCCGGTGGGCGCTGCCCGGCGGTTTTGTCCGCGCTGACGAGGATCTGACCCAGGCGGCGGCCAGGGAACTCGCCGAGGAGACCGGGCTGCATGCCCAGAACGGCGCCCATCTGGAACAGCTGGCCACCTACGGCGACCCGCACCGCGATCCGCGGATGCGGGTCGTCAGCGTCGCGCACCTCGTCCTCGCCCCCGACCTGCCCGCCCCCCGGGCCGGCGGCGACGCCCGCAGCGCCCGCTGGGCCCCGGTCGGTGAGCTCCTCCACGACGGCGGGCCCGAGCGCGGCCCCGGCGACGGCAGCTCACTCGCCTTCGACCACGACCGCATCCTCGCCGACGGTGTCGAACGCGCCAGATCCAAGATCGAGTACTCCTCACTCGCCACCGCCTTCTGTCCGCCCGAATTCACCGTCGGCGAGCTGCGCCGGGTCTACGAAGCCGTCTGGGGCGTCGCCCTGGACCCCCGCAACTTCCACCGCAAGGTGACCGGCACCCCCGGCTTCCTCGTCCCCACCGGCGGCACCACGACCCGTCAGGGCGGCCGCCCCGCCCAGCTGTTCCGGGCCGGCGGCGCGGCACTGCTCAATCCGCCCATGCTGCGGCCAGAAATCTAACCAGAAGCCCTATTTACGGCATTCTGGGCGTTATCGTGCGAGGGTGATCCAGGCCATCGGACTGACCAGCACGCCCCGCGGCGATCTACCGCCCCTCGTCGACGACGCCACCTTCGAAGCCCGCCCCGGGCAGGTCACCGGCCTGCTCGGCGACAGTGCACCGGCCACCACCACGCTTTTGCGCCTCATGCTCGAACTCGAACCGGGCCGCGGCGTCACCCTCTTCGACGGTAGCCCCCTGCACCGCCACCCCCACCCGGCCCGCCAGGCCGGCGCACTCCTCGGTGACGTACCCGGCCATCCCGGCCGCACCGCCCGCAGCCATCTCCGTATGCTCGCCGCCGCCACCGGAGTTCCGGCCGTCCGGGCTGAACAGGCGCTCGAAGCCGTCGGCCTCACCGGTGTTGCCGACCACCGCCTCGGCGCCCTCTCGCTCGGCATGGACCGCCGGCTCGGCCTTGCCACCGCCCTCCTCGGCGAGCCACGCGCTCTCCTGCTCGACGACCCCGCCCGCGACCTCTCCCCGCGCGACACGGCCTGGCTGCACGGACTGCTCAAGTCCTACGCCGCGCGGGGCGGCACCGTCGTCGTCACCGGCACCGACCCGCAGGCGATGACCCGCCTCGCCGACCGCATCGTTACCCTCGACCACGGCCGGATCACCGCCGACCAGCCCGCAGACGAATTCGCCCGCACCCGGCTCCGCCCGTACGTCGCCGTACAGTCCCCGCACGCCCAGCGCCTCGCCGCCCTGCTCGCCGACGACGGCGCCGAGGTCGCGACCAGCAGCGGCAACCGCATCGCCGTCTACGGCACCACCTCCGCCCGCATCGGCGAAACCGCCTACCGCAACGGCATTCTGCTCCACCGCCTGGCCGAGGAAACCGCCGACACCGGTCCCACCGCCCCGCTGGCCCGGGCCGACGGCCGCCAGCACCCGGCCCGCGACGCCGTCCCCCCGGCCGGTCCGGCCCGGCCGTTCCGCTACGAACTCCGCAGATTCAGCGGCGTACGCACCCCCTGGCTCATCGCCACCGCATCGCTGCTCGCCTCCGTCGTCTGCACCCTGGCGCTGCTCCATGCCGGGCACCACGCGCCGCTGCGACTCGTCACCGGCTGGCCGCACCTACTGCCCCTGCCTCCCGCCGCACTGGGAGCGGGACTCCTCGGGGCACTCGCCTACGGACAGGAATTCCGCTATCCCGCACTCACCCCCACCCGCACCCCGGCCCGCCGCCAACTTCGCCTGCTCACCGCCAAACTCACCGTGAGCGCCGCAGCCGCCCTCCTGCTGGCGGCCACAGCCGCCGCTCTCGGAGCCGCGATCTACCTCTTCGCCCAGGGACCCCACCCTCTCCCCCCGGCCGCCGACACGGCCGCCCAGGCCGCTGGTTGGGCCGCGCTGGCGGTCGGCTGCGCCTGGGCCGGGCTGCTGGCCGCCGCCGTGTTCCGCACCACCGCCCTCGGTATGGCGGCCGTACTCGCCGTGCCCCTGCTGGTGGCTCCGGCGCTCGGTTCCGCGCATCCGGCGGACGAACCGGTCCGCCAGTCCCTGGCGTTGTCGCTCGCAGCCCTCCTGTGCGCGTATCTGGCAATGGTTTTGCGCAGGCGTGACGGCTGACGACCGTCAACTACCGGTCAGATAAACCGAACCATTTGTGGGTCCTGCAAGAAGTCCCATTTCCCTCCGATAAAGCGTCAATTATCAGGTGATGAGCGCTCACCCTTTCGTGTGCTTTTCAGCAAAGCCCTCAAGGCGTCGGGCGCCATCGCCGACAAAGGATGCGTGAGTACCCTTGCGCACACCATGATGACCGCCGCTCGCTCCGCCGACACGGGCATCGTCGGCCCGGGCGAGCTCGACCGCTACCCCTACGCCGATGCCCCCGCCACCGACCGTCCCGGCGGATCCTCCTGGGACGGCGTCGAATCCGACCTGGCCCGCGTCGGCCGCCGTGCCGGTGGCAGCCGGGGCCGTGGACTGCACGGCCAACTCGTCCAGCAGCTCGGCCAGATGATCGTGTCCGGCGATCTCGGCGCCGACCGCCCGCTCGTCCCCGAGGAGATCGGCCAGCGCTTCGAGGTCTCCCGCACGGTCGTACGGGAATCCCTCCGCGTGCTCGAAGCCAAGGGCCTGGTCAGTGCTCGCCCCAACGTCGGCACCCGGGTCCGCCCGGTCAGCGACTGGAATCTGCTCGATCCCGACATCATCGAGTGGCGGGCCTTCGGCCCGCAGCGCGACGACCAGCGCCGCGAGCTGTTCGAGCTCCGCTGGACCATCGAGCCGCTCGCTGCACGTCTCGCCGCCGGTCACGTCCGCGAGGAGATCCAGCAGCGCCTCGCCGACATGACCGAGATCATGAGCCACGCCGCCACCCAGGGAGACTCCCTCACCTTCGCCCGCGCGGACGCGGAGTTCCACGCCCTGCTCCTGCAGCTCGCCGGCAACCGCATGCTCGAGCACCTTTCGGGCATCGTCTCCGCCGCCCTCCAGGTCTCCGGTGGCCCCGTCACCGCCTGTGAGCGCCCCGGCGACCACTCGGTGGCTCTCCACTGCCGCGTTGTCGAAGCCCTCGCGGCCGGAGACGGCGCAGCCGCCGAGACTGCCATGCGTCAGCTGCTCGCCGTCCACCCCGACGCCGGGAGCCCCGGAGATCCCGGCCATGTGGTGCCCGCCCCACGCGAGCACTGACCGTGCGGCACGGCCGCCGCCGGCCCCGCCCCGGGCCGGCGGCGGAACTGCCCACGAACCGCCCAGGGTGTTTGCGGGTACCTGCCCCGCTATCAGACGGTTGGCAATGATCCGGGGTGTGACTCGGGCCACGCGGATCGGGCGTAACGCTCTGCCGAGCAGCGCGATGAGGTAAGAGGTGGCAGCCGCAGACGGAATACCCGCGACCCACATGACGCTGTGTTCCTGTGCGGTTCCACCCGAGTCGTTCCCATCGTTCCGAGAGGTTGTTCGTGTCGGCCAGCACATCCCGTACGCTCCCGCCCGAGATCGCAGAGTCCGAGTCTCTGATGGCGCTCATCGAGCGGGGTAAGGCTCAGGGGCAGATCGCCGGCGACGATGTGCGCCGCGCCTTCGAAGCGGACCAGATTCCGGCAACCCAGTGGAAGAACGTTCTGCGCAGCCTCAACCAGGTCCTCGACGAGGAGGGTGTGACGCTGATGGTTAGTGCCGCTGAGGCGCCGAAGCGCACCCGTAAGAGCGTCGCAGCCAAGAGCCCGGCGAAACGTACTGCCACCAAGACCGTTGCCACGAAGGCTGCCCCGGTCAAAAAGACCGTCGCGGCCAAGACTGCCGTGGCCCCCGTGACAGCTGTCGCGGCCGAAGGGGTGGTAGGCGCGGCCGGCGAAGCCGCGGCACCCGAGAAGACCGTCGCCAAGAAGGCGGTCGCCAAGAAAACCGTCGCCAAGAAGGCGGTCGCCAAGAAAACCACCGCCAAGGCGAAGAAGGACGACGAAGTCGTCGAGGGCGAAGAGCTTGCCGATGACGCCGCACCCGGGAAGGGTGAGGAAGGCCCCGACCAGCCCGAGGCGGAGAGCTTTGTCCTCTCCGACGATGACGAGGACGACGCTCCTGCCCAGCAGGTAGCCGCGGCAGGTGCGACCGCCGACCCCGTCAAGGACTATCTCAAGCAGATCGGCAAGGTCCCGCTCCTCAACGCCGAGCAGGAGGTCGAACTCGCCAAGCGGATCGAGGCCGGCCTCTTCGCGGAGGACAAGCTCGCCGCCGCCGACAAGCTCGCGCCCAAGCTCAAGCGCGAGCTGGAGATCATCGCCGAGGACGGCCGCTGGGCCAAGAACCACCTGTTGGAGGCCAACCTCCGCCTCGTGGTCTCCCTCGCCAAGCGTTACACCGGCCGCGGGATGCTCTTCCTGGACCTCATCCAGGAGGGCAACTTGGGCCTCATCCGTGCGGTCGAGAAGTTCGACTACACCAAGGGCTTCAAGTTCTCCACGTACGCGACCTGGTGGATCCGCCAGGCGATCACCCGAGCCATGGCCGACCAGGCCCGCACCATCCGTATCCCGGTGCATATGGTCGAGGTCATCAACAAGCTCGCGCGTGTCCAGCGTCAGATGCTCCAGGACCTGGGCCGCGAGCCCACCCCGGAGGAGCTGGCCAAGGAACTCGACATGACCCCCGAGAAGGTCATCGAGGTCCAGAAGTACGGCCGTGAGCCCATTTCCCTGCACACCCCCCTCGGCGAGGACGGCGACAGCGAGTTCGGTGACCTCATCGAGGACTCCGAGGCCGTGGTTCCCGCCGACGCCGTCAGCTTCACCCTTCTGCAGGAACAGCTGCACTCTGTGCTCGACACGCTCTCCGAGCGTGAGGCGGGCGTGGTCTCCATGCGCTTCGGTCTCACCGACGGCCAGCCGAAGACACTGGATGAGATCGGCAAGGTCTACGGGGTCACCCGTGAGCGGATCCGGCAGATCGAGTCCAAGACCATGTCCAAGCTGCGCCACCCGTCCCGCTCGCAGGTCCTCCGGGACTACCTGGACTGAGCCTGGACTGAGCAAGCCCTCCGAGTGCTCTACGGGCCCGTGACCGCCACCGGTGGTCGCGGGCCCGTCCACTTCTGCTGAGCTCTCGGGATGCGCACCTGGCCGCGATGGATCACGCTGGGTACCCAGGGGATTTCGGAGGGTCAGGAGAGGGAGAGTGCATGATTTCCTCACTCCGCGCGCTGCCGGTCGCGCTGGCGCTGCTGCTGTCCGCGTTGACGGTGCCGTTCGCGGCCCCGGCCACCGCCGACCGTGTCGTCGTGGGAGGCACTCCCGCCGACGTGGCACAGGTCCCCTGGCTGGTCGCGCTGGCCAGCCGCGACCGGTTCGGCGAAGCGCGTTCCGGGCAGTTCTGCGGTGGCACGGCCATCAGCCCCACCACTGTGGTCACCGCTGCGCACTGCCTGGGCCGACAGGCGCTGGGCGCTGACTGGCGGGACGTGCCCGACCTGCGGGTGATTACCGGCCGTACCGACCTGCGCGGAGGGGTGGGAGCGGAGATCCCGATTCGTTCGGTTTGGGCCAATCCGGCGTACAACCCCCTGACCAATGGCGGGGATGTGGCGGTTGTCACACTTGACAGGCCTCTCGCACGGGGCGCGGGGATCGTCATGGCGGGCCCCCGTGACACGAACGGCTATCGCCCGGGTGCGGTGGCCCGGGTGTACGGCTGGGGGGACACCACGGGATACGGGAGCTACTCGTCCGTTCTGCGGTCCGCATCGGTGACCATTCTGTCCGACGAGGTCTGCGAGAGCGCCTACCCCGGCAGTGCGGACGGCAAATACCAGCGCTCGGACATGCTCTGCGCCGGCGAGACCGTCGGTGGGCGCGATGCCTGCCAGGGGGACAGCGGTGGGCCGCTGGTGGCGGGGGGAAGGCTGATCGGGATCGTCTCCTGGGGTGCCGGGTGCGCCGAAGCAGGCCGCCCTGGTGTCTACACCCGGATCTCGGCGGTGGCAGCACTGATCGGCCAGCACTCCTGACCGTCACTCCTTGAGGCGTCCGGACAGGCCAACGGGCGGCACCTCCCACGGGGGAGTGCCGCCCGCCGACCCGAGCTGGTCGGAGATGCGATGCGTCAGCGCTAGTCCTCGACCGCCATCGTCGGGGTATCGGTCAGCCGTCCGGTCTCGTCCTGTATTTCCGCAGCGATCTTCTTCAGTTCGGGCTCGAACTTACGCCCATGGTGGGCGCAGAAGAGCAGTTCGCCGCCGCTGATCAGGACGACGCGCAGATATGCCTGGGCGCCGCAACGGTCGCAGCGGTCCGCAGCGGTCAGCGGGCTCGCGGGGGTCAGAACAGTAGTCACGTCGCCTCTTCTCTAGCTCGACGAGCTGTCGTACCAGGGTCAACATCCAACCAGGCCGAAAACGTTCCCGCTCGTGGCTTTTTCTCGAAAACTCACTTCGAGAGGGTCGAATGATACCGATTGGCGGCGAATAAGCCTCTGGCGCTCTAGTTGTCGTTGCTTGTCGCTTTTGGGTCGCTCTGTCCGGTTCGGTCCCCTCCGGCTGGCTTGCCGGTTGTTGAAGAGGACGTGCCCGGAGCCTAAATGGTTCATGCGTGATTGGGAACGTGACATGTGTATCACTCGAACGAGGGATCGAACGCTTGATCGAGTGGAGGCTAGAATGGAGTCCCGAAACCGGGTCGCGGCGCAACCGCCCCGCCGAGCCTCGGTACCCTCTCACCGATACGGCTGAAGAACTTCATCGAGGAGACGTCCGCGTGACCGCCGAAACATCTGTGCCGTCCACTGCGCTGCTGACCGGTGCGGATCGCGACGGCTCCAACTACACTGCGCGGCACCTGCTCGTCCTCGAGGGCCTCGAAGCAGTCCGTAAGCGCCCTGGCATGTACATCGGCTCCACCGACAGCCGCGGCCTTTTGCACTGCGTCTGGGAGATCATCGACAACTCTGTCGACGAGGCCCTCGGCGGACACGGCAACTACATCGAGGTCATCCTCCACGAGGACGGCTCGGTCGAGGTCCGCGACAACGGCCGCGGCATCCCGGTGGATGTCGAGCCCAAGACCGGCCTCTCCGGCGTCGAGGTCGTGATGACCAAGCTCCACGCCGGCGGCAAGTTCGGCGGCGGCTCCTACGCGGCTTCCGGCGGCCTCCACGGCGTCGGCGCCTCGGTGGTCAACGCCCTCTCCGCCCGTCTCGACGTCGAGGTCGACCGCAGCGGCCACACCCATGCCATCAGTTTCCGCCGCGGCGTCCCCGGAACCTTCGCCGGTCCCGGCCCCGAGGGTGCTTTCGAGCCCGCCAGCGGCCTTCGCAAGACCAAGAAGGTTGCCAGGACCCGTACCGGCACCCGCGTACGGTACTGGGCCGACCGCCAGATCTTCCTCAAGGACGCCAAGCTCACCCTGGAGACGCTCTACCAGCGCGCCCGCCAGACCGCCTTCCTCGTGCCCGGGCTCACCATCGTCGTACGGGACAGTCGCGGCATCGAGAGCGAGGGGCCGTCCGAGGAGACCTTCCACTTCGACGGCGGCATCAGCGAGTTCTGCGACTACCTCGCCCAGGACAAGCCGATCTGCGACATCCTCCGGCTGACGGGCACCGGCACCTTCAAAGAGACCGTCCCTGTCCTCGACGACCGCGGCCACATGACCGCCACCGAGGTCACCCGCGAACTCGGCGTCGACATCGCCCTGCGCTGGGGCACCGGCTATGACACCATCCTGCGGTCGTTCGTCAACATCATCGCCACCCCCAAGGGCGGCACCCACGTCCGTGGCTTCGAGGGTGCGATCGCCAAGACCGTCAACGAGGCCCTGCGGGCCGCCAAGCTGCTGCGCGTGGCGGAGGACGACATCGTCAAGGACGATGCTCTGGAGGGCCTCACCGCGGTTGTGACGGTGCGCCTGGCCGAGCCGCAGTTCGAGGGGCAGACGAAGGAGGTGCTCGGCACCTCCGCTGCCAACCGGATCGTCGCCAATGTCGTCTCCAAGGAGCTCAAGGCCTTCCTGACGTCAACCAAGCGCGACGACAAGCAGCAGGCCCGGGCGGTCCTCGAGAAGGCCGTCGCGGCGGCGCGCACCCGCATCGCGGCGCGTCAGCACAAGGACGCCCAACGCCGGAAGACCGCGCTGGAGTCATCGTCCCTGCCGGCGAAGCTCGCGGACTGCCGCAGTGATGACGTGGACCGCAGCGAACTCTTCATTGTCGAGGGCGACTCGGCGCTCGGCACGGCGAAGCTCGCACGGAATTCCGAGTTCCAGGCGCTGCTGCCGATCCGTGGCAAGATCCTGAATGTCCAGAAGTCGTCAGTGTCCGACATGCTGAAGAATGCCGAGTGCGGCGCGATCATCCAGGTCATAGGAGCAGGGTCGGGCCGGACTTTCGATATCGATCAGGCTCGGTACGGGAAGGTCATCTTCCTTGCGGATGCTGATGTGGACGGCGCTCATATCCGATGCCTTCTGCTCACCCTGTTCCAGCGGTATATGCGTCCGATGGTGGAGCAGGGACGGGTCTTCTCAGCAGTACCGCCGCTGCACCGGATCGAATTGTCCAACCCCCGGAAGGGGCAGGACAAGTACATCTACACCTACTCGGACGGCGAGCTGCGGCAGACGCTGATGGATCTGCAACGCAAAAATGTGCGTTACAAGGACAGCATCCAGCGCTATAAGGGCCTTGGCGAGATGGACGCCGATCAGCTCGCTGAGACCACTATGGATCCGCGCCACCGCACACTGCGCCGCATCAACATCAGCCAGTTGGAGGCCGCTGAGCAGGCCTTCGACCTGCTGATGGGCAACGAGGTGGCACCGCGCAAGGAGTTCATCAGCAACTCGGCGGCGACCCTGGACCGTTCGCGGATCGACGCCTGACGCGAGGTGAAGTCTGTTGGGTGCTCCGTCGCTGCGTATTCCGGGAGGTCGTCACCTGATGGAGTGAAGGTTTCTGCTTGATGGTCCCGGATCTTCCCGTTCTGTCCATGCTGGGCACACGGCCAGCCAGGCCGTGGAGCGAGGAGAGTTACGGGTGAAAGAGCACGGCGGCGGCGAGCCGGGAGCGCTCCGGATGGACGACCCCTGGTATGACGTCCTGGCGGCGGCGCAGTGGGAGCCGGCCCCGGTACCGCCCACGGGGGAGCAGGCCGAGCGCACCGGCGACGGCCGCTCGGCGGTTTACCTGGAGGTACAGCGCAGCGCGGCCTTCCAGGAAGTGCGGGGCCGGTACCGCGGATTCGCTTTTCCCGCGACGGCCGGGTTTCTTCTCTGGTATCTGCTCTATGTCGTGCTGGCGATGACAGCACCGGGGCTGATGGCGCGTCGGGTGGCGGGCGAGCTGAATGTGGCGATGACGGCGGGGCTCGCGCAGTTTGCCACAACGTTTCTGCTGGCTTGGGCGTACGCGCGGCACGCGCGGTTGCGCAGGGACCGGGCCGCGCTCGATCTGCGCTGGTCCCTGGCCACTCGCACGGGCCAGGAGCGTGTCCGATGAGCGGGGACCACCAGGGACTGGCGCTGGTCCTGTTCACGAGTTTCGTGTCGGTCACCCTGGGGATCACGGCCTGGGCCGGGCGGCGGCGGAGTTCGTCTGTCGAGTTCTTCGCGGGCGGCAGGCTCTTCTCACCCATGGAGAACGGTTTCGCGATCGCCGGGGACTACATCTCGGCGGGCTCCTTCCTTGGTGTTTCGGGCCTGATCGCAATGGTCGGATACGACGGGATGCTGTATTGCGTCGGATTCCTGGTGGGTTTTCTGGTCGTCCTTATGCTCGTTGCCGAGCTGGTGCGCAACGTAGGCCGCTTCACCCTCGCCGATGTGCTCTCCGCCCGTATGAGGGAGCGCCGGGTACGGATCGCCGCGGGCGCGTCCTCGGTGGTGGTGTCGGTGATCTATCTGGTGGCGCAGATGGTCGGCGCCGGGAGCCTGGTGTCGTTGCTGCTCGGCGGGCAGAGCGCGGCGGCCCGCACCTGGACGGTGATCGGCGTGGGCGGCCTGATGGTCTTCTACGTGGTGTTCGGCGGGATGCGGGCGACGACGTGGATCCAGATCGTGAAGGCCGTGCTGCTGATGGGTGGTTCGATCGCGCTTGTCGTGCTGCTCGTGGTCCGGTTCCACGGTGATCTGGGCGGGCTGCTGCGCTCGGCGGCGGACGGCAGCGGACAAGGGAAGGCGTTTCTGGCGCCGGGCCTGCAATACGGCGTCGACTGGACCTCGCGGCTGGACTTCATGAGCCTCGGGCTCGCTTTGGTACTGGGAACGGCGGGACTGCCGCACATCCTGTCCCGCTTCTACACGGTGCCGACGGCGCGTTCGGCGCGTCGGTCGGTCGTGTGGGCGATCGGGCTGATCGGTTCGTTCTACCTGATGACGATCACCCTGGGTTTCGGTGCGGCGGCGCTGGTGGGCTCGGACGCGGTACGGGCGTCGAACAGGGCCGGGAACACGGCGGTGCCGCTACTCGCCCTGAACCTGGGCGGTGGCGCCGGTTCCACCGAAGGAACGGTTTTGTTCGCCGTAGTGGGTGCCGTCGCGTTCGCCACGATCCTGGCGGTGGTCGCCGGGATCACGCTCGCCTCGTCGGCGTCGGTCGCGCACGACCTGTACGCCACCCTGCGCCGGAGCCGTAGGAACACCAGAAACGGCAAGAACAGCCGGCACGCGAAGCGCGAGGCACACAACGAGCCCGGCGAGCGCGAGGAGCACGAGGAAGTGAAGGTGGCGCGCATCGCCGCAATTGGGATCGGGGCGCTGTCGATCACACTGAGCCTGTTCGCCCAGGGCCAGAATGTCGCCTTCCTGGTCGGGCTGGCCTTCGCGGTCGCCGCGTCCGCCAACCTCCCGGCGCTGCTCTACACCCTGTTCTGGCGGCGGTTCACCACGCGAGGGGCGCTCTGGGCGGTCTACGGCGGGCTGGTCCCTTCCGTCCTCCTGGTCGTCCTGTCACCCGTTGTCTCCGGCAGCCCCGGGTCGGTCGTCCCCGGTGTCGACTTCCAGGTCTTTCCCCTCCAGAACCCAGGCCTGGTCTCCATCCCGATGGGCTTCCTGGCCGGCTGGCTAGGCACCGTGCTCTCGCCCGTACCCGCCGACGAGGGCCGGCACGCCGAAGCGGAGGTGCGGGCGCTGACCGGCGCCGGGGCGGTGTGAGGCGGCCGTTCCGTGAGGCGGAACGGCTGCGTTGCCACCGCCCGGCGCAGGTCCCAGGCTGGGCGGCAAACGGCCTGAGCGCGCAGTGCGGGCCGCCGCTGCGCGTACGAGCCGTCAGGAGCCGCCGACCATGCCTTCGCCAGTGCCTTCCTGGGACCGGCTGCGCCTCCTCGTCCCGCGTCCCCGGGCCGACGGGTCAGGGGTGCGTCACTGGAGCGCAGGGCAGTTGCTGCGGGACGAGACCGGCGTGGCCGCCGTCCTGGTGCTGCTGGTGCTGGCGGTAGGGATCGCGCACCCCGACTTTCTCACCCGTTCCAATCTCACCAGCACCGCGCACAACGCCGCCTACGTCGGCCTGATGGCCGCCGGCATGGTCTTCGCCCTGGCCATGCGCGAGGTGGACCTGTCGGTCGGCGGGGTGTACGCGCTCGGGGTCACCGTGGGCGCGGTGTGTATCCGGGACGGCTGGTCGCCGTGGGCGGCCGCCGCCGCCGTGCTCGCGCTGTCGGCCGCGCTCGGCGCGGGCAACGCCATTGTCGCCACCTATGTCGGGTTGCCCACCTTCATCGTCACCCTCGCCACCGCCATGCTCTTCCGCGGCATCGGCCTCGCCCTCGCCGACGGTAAACAGATCAGTGGCATGCCGCAGCAGCACGCCTTCTTCCGGATCGTCGGAGCAGACGCCGGCAGCCTGCCGGTTGCCGTGTGGGTGCTGCTCGCCGCGACCGCCGGTCTGGCCGTGCTGCTCACCCGCACCAGGTTCGGCGCGCAGGTCCGGGCCGTCGGCTCCAACCCCGACGCTGCGCTCTTCACCGGCCTGCCGATCGTATGGACGCGGATCAAGGCGATGGCGCTTTCCGCGTCGATGGCCGGCCTGGCGTCGGTGCTCGCGCTGGCCTTCTTCATCTCCGGCGACCCGACCATCGGTCAGGGCTATGAACTGAGCGCCATCGCCGCAGCCATCATCGGCGGCACCCCGCTGGCGGGCGGCCGCGGCTCGGTCCCCGGGGCGGTGATCGGCGCACTGATCCTCTCGGCCGTCGCCTCCGCCCTGGTGTTCTTCAACGTACCCATCAACTGGACGACGTTCGCGACCGGATCGGTGATCCTGACCGCCGTCGCTGCCGACAGCGCGCTGCGCCGCATCCGCGGCCAGCACGACCCGAACTCCCGATAACCCGAATCCCCTGCCCGGAGGGCTCCGATGGCGCACCCTCACCGCTCCAATCCCACCCGCCGCTCCGTCCTGGTCGCCGGCGCCGCCGCTCCTGCCGTGCTGCTCGCCGCCTGCTCCGGCAATTCATCGGGCAACGGCAAGGGCGGCACCCTGCACATGGGAATCGCCGTCGCGAACATCACCCTCAATTTCGCCTCGGAGATGGTGAACGGGGCCCAATCCGCCGCCGAGCACGCGGGCGGGGTGGACTTCAAGGCGGTCGGTCCGCCCAACACCGACGGCCCGGCCGAGGCGCAGCTGTTCCAGAACCTGACGACCAGGGCGAAGGACGGCATCGTCCTGGAGAACCTCGATCCGCCGATCTTCGTACGCCCCGCCGCGACCGCGGTGGGCCAGGGCATCCCCGTTGTCGCGCTGGACACCGCGCCGCTCGACGGCAGCGAGGTCACCTTCTATGTCGGCAACGACAACTACGAGATGGGCGCCCAACTCGCGCAGGAGGCCCTGAAGCGACTGCCGGCCAATCCGATCGGCACGGTCGTGGTCGGCGTGCCCAATCCCGGCACTCCCGTACTCGACAGCCGCGCCAAGGGCATCAAGGAGACCTTCGCGGCCAAGGCCCCCGGCATCAAGGTGCTCGGCCCCTTCCAGACATACAGCGACCCGGCCCAGAACTACGGGGCCTGGCTCTCCCAGGTGCACGCCAACCCCAAGGCACTCGCCTTCCTCGGTGCCGGCGACGCCGACAGCTACAACCTCGGCAAGATCAAGGAGAGGGAGAAAGGGACATATCTGGTGGCCGCCGCGGATGTGGATGTCAAGACCCTTGAGTACGTCAAGAGCGGTGCCAACTTCTGCACCGTCGACCCCGAGCACTTTCTCAAGGGCTACATCGCCACCGCCGTCCTCATCGACGCCGTCAAAAACGGGAAGAGGCTGCCCACGGGCTGGTTCAGGATGCCGAGCCTCGTCGTCGACAAGAGCAATGTCGACGAGGTGATCGCGCGGCAGAAGAGCACCGATGCCGCCTACCACTGGTCCAAGAAGCAGATCGACGAACTGCTGGCCAACCAGTCGGACCATCTCCAGCCGCTGAAGGACGAGCGCTGATATGGCGCCCGTACTCGCCGCCCGCGGCCTGACCAAGGCCTACGGCGGCGTCCTGGCCCTCGACGGGGCGGGTATCGCGCTGGCCGCCGGTGAAGTGCATGCCCTGGCCGGGGAGAACGGCGCCGGCAAGTCAACCCTGGTCAAGGTGTTGCTCGGCATCGAACGGCCGGACGCGGGCGTCGTGGAGCTGGAGGGCGTGCCGGTCCCCTTCGCCGGGGCGCGCAAGGCCGCCGAGGTAGGCATCGCCGTCGTCGCCCAGGAGCTCAGCCTCTTCCCGGACCTGTCCGTGCTCGAGAACCTGTTCCCGTACGGCCCGCCGCGCCGGGCAGGGCTGACCAGCCCGGCCCGAGCCCGGGAGAAGGCCCGTACGGTCCTTGGCGAGCTGGGGCTGTCGGGCATCTCCTGGCGCGCCCCGCTCGGCCGCCTGGACCTCGCCGACCAGCAACTGGTCGAGATCAGCCGGGCACTGCTGGAGCACCCGCGCGTCCTGGTCCTCGACGAGCCCACCTCGGCGCTTCCCGTCGACGCCGTCGAACGGCTCTTCGCCGTCGTCCGCAGGCTGGTGGGCCAAGGCCTGGCAGTGCTCTACATCTCCCACTTCCTGGAAGAGGTTCGGCAGCTCGCGGACCGGATCAGTGTCCTGCGGGACGGCCGGAACGTCATGGACGGCACCCCGGTCGCCCAGGTGCCGCTGGACGTGCTGGTCGAGGCCATGCTCGGCGACACGCCCGGGGAGTTGCGAAAACCGGATCCTGGTGCGGGGCAGGGACCGCCCACGGCACGGCGGCTGGCCTTCACCAAGGTCAGCGTCGGGCGACGGCTGCACGATGTGAGCTTCGAGGCGGCTCCCGGAGAGATCACCGGCTTCGCCGGGCTCCAGGGTGCCGGGCACCTTGCCGCTCTGGAAGTGGTGTGCGGGCGCGCCCGGCCCACCTCCGGTCTCGTGGTCCTGCCTGGCGGCGACCCTCCGCCGCGCGACGTGCGCCGGGCGGTCAGGGCCGGGGTGGCCTTCGTCCCCAGCGATCGCAAACGCTACGGGCTGATGCTGGACCGTACGGTCTGGGAGAACACCTCGGCCGTCTCCTGGCTCGCCCGCGGCGAGGGCCCGCTCTGGCTGCACCGCGGTCGGCACATCGCCCGCGCCACCGCGCACGCCGAACGCCTGCGGCTGCACGGCCACGCGCTGACGCCCGTTCGGTCGCTGTCCGGTGGCAACCAACAGAAGGTCGTCTTCGCGAAATGGCTCGACATCGATCCACAGGTGGTCGTCCTCGATGACCCGACCCGGGGTGTGGACATTGGCGCGCGGGCCGAAATGCACGGAATCGTGCGGGAGCTGAAGGAGGCCGGGAAGGCAGTGCTGGTGGCCTCGACCGACCTGGCCGAGCTGGTGGAGCTGTGCGACCGGGTGCTGGTCTTCCAACGGGGGCGGATCGTACGGGAGCTGTCGGGCCCGGAGTTGACGGAGCGCGGCCTGAGCGTCGCTATGAACGCCGGCTTCGCCGGCACCACAGGCACGTGAGGGACACCAAGGGAGATCACCTGATGGGACGCCTCGACCGGAAGGTCGCTCTGATCACGGGCGGGGAGAGCGGCATCGGGCTCGCCACCGCACGGCTCTTCGCGGCAGAGGGGGCCCAGGTACACCTGGTGGGGCTCGACAAGGCGGCGCTGCGTGCGGTGGTCGAGTCGGTCGGTGCCGAGCGCTGCCATGGGTCGGCCGCCGATGTCACGGCCGGGGAACAGGTGGCCCGGGCCGTTGAGGAGGGACTGGCCCGTTTCGGGCGGCTCGACATCGTTTTCAGCAACGCCGGGATCACCGGGGCCGTCGCCGCGATCGAGGACTACCCGGAGGATCTCTTCCGCGAGGTCCTGGACGTCCATGTGACCGGCGCCTTCCTGGTACTGAAACACACCTTCCCGGGTCCAGGCGCGTCGGTGATCATCAACTCCAGCGTGGCGGGGCTCACCGCCGACCCGGGTATCAGCGCCTACGCCGCGGCCAAGCACGCCCAGGTCGGGTTGATGCGGGTGGCCGCGCGTGAGGCCGCCGCCCGTGGCATCCGGGTCAACACCATCCATCCCGGCCCCACCGACACGCCGTTCATGCGCCGTATGGAGACGGCCGCGACCGGCCAGGCCCCTGAGTACGCGGCCAAGGCCTTCAACGCGATGATTCCGCTCGGGCGGCATGCCACGCCCGAGGAGATCGCGCGCACGGTGCTGCATCTGGCAAGCGACGAGGCCAGTTTCACCACTGGAGCCGCCGTAGCGGTCGACGGCGGCATGAGCGTATGAACTCACCGAGACGAGGAAGCGCCCGGTCATGACCACGACCGCACTGCAGGCCCTGCTGGACATCCTCGACGACGAAGGGGTCGACCGGGTGTTCGGCAATCCGGGCACCACCGAACTCCCCTTCACCGAAGCGCTCGCCGGCCGCGAGGCCCCCGAGTATGTCCTCGGGGTGCAGGAGGCCGCCGTCGTCGCCATGGCAGACGGCTACGCCCGCGCCACCGGCCGCCCGGCATTCGTCAACCTGCATGTCGCCGCCGGCACCGCCAACGGCCTCATCGGCATGCTCAACGCCCGCCGGTCCCGTACGCCCCTGGTGGTCGTCGCCGGGCAGCAGGACCAACGGCACCTGCTGCAGGACCCGATGCTCTCCGGCGACCTGGTCGCCCTCGCCTCGGGCGCGGCCAAGCACGCCCAGGAGGTCCACCGCCCGCAGGACCTGCCGGTGGTGCTGCGCCGGGCGTTCGCGCTCGCCCAGCGCCCGCCACAGGGCCCGGTGTTCGTCTGCGTACCGATGGACGTCCTGGACGACGACACGCCCGTGGAGGTGCCCGCACGGTCTCCTATGGTGCCGCCAGGCGCTGCGGCCGGCCTCGACCGGGCGGCGGCGCTGCTCGCGGCGGCCGACCGTCCAGCGATCATCGCCGGGGACGGAGTGGGCCGGGACGGCGCGGTCGGCGCACTGGTGCGGGTCGCGGAGGCGCTCGGCGCGGTGACGTACCACCAGCCGATGAACGACTGTCTGGACTTCCCCGGCAGCCATCCCCTCTACGCCGGACCGCTGCCACCCGTCAACGCGGGGATACACAAGGCCCTTCTGGGCCACGACGCCCTGCTCATCGCCGGCTGCCGCGCCTTCGCCCCGCACCACTAGAGCCCCGGCCCGCCGGTGCCGGAGCACCTGACCGTCGTTCAGCTGGACACCGACCCCGCCGAGCCGGGCCGAAACTTTCCCGTCGATCTCGGACTGGCCGGGGCGCTGGAGCCGTCACTGGCCGCGCTCGCCGGGCACATAGGGCAGCAAGTGCCCGCGCGACTCGCCCGGCGCCGTACCGAATCCGCCACCGAGAGCCACACCGCCGAGTGGAGCAAGCTGGAACTCGAAGCCCTCGCAGCCCGCGGCAGGGCGCCGCTCGACCCGCTGGCCGCCGCCCACGCGCTGGCCACCTCCCTGCCCGACGACGCGGTGCTCGTTGAGGAGGCGATCACGACGGGGGTGCAGTTACGCCGGGTGCTCCGCCGCGACCGGCCGGGAGGGTATGTCCATACCGTCGGTGGCGGGCTCGGATGGGGCATCGGTGCCGCTGTCGGCCACCGGCTCGGCGCGCCCGACCGGCCCGTGGTCGCGGTCCTGGGTGACGGTTCCGCGATGTTCGGCCTGCAGGGCCTGTGGTCCGCCGCCCGCTACCAGGTGCCTGTCCTCTTCGTCGTTGCCGCCAACGGTGAGTACCGCACGCTCAAGGACACCCTGGACGCGCGCGGCGGCCGCTCCGCAAGCCAGGGCCGCTATGTGGGCCTGGACTTGGGAGAACTCGACTGGCGGCTGGCGGCACAGTTCTTCGGCGTACCGGCCGGGCGGGTGCGGGACACCGAAGAGCTGGGCGAGGCGGTCGCCACCGTCGCCGCGCTGGAGGGACCCCTGCTTGTCGAAGTCCCCTTGCGGGGCCACCGATGAAGCCGGACGATGCGCACATGAGCGATGGCCAGTCCATGCTGGCGCGCGGGGCGGCGCTGCTGCACGCCTTCGACGAGGGCGAGGACGAGGTCGGCCTCGGCGCCCTCGCCGCCCGCACCGGGCTGCCCAAGTCCACCGTCCACCGGCTGCTCGCCGAACTGACCGAGGCCGGTCTGGTCGAGCGTGGCGAAGGCGGCTACCGGCTCGGCCTCGGCCTCTTCGAGCTGGGCCAACGGGTGCCGTACCGGCGGCTGTGCGAGGCGGCCCTGCCGTATCTGGAGGAGATGTACGAGGCGACCCACGAAAACGTGCACCTGGCCGTCGCCGAGGGCACCGACGCCCTCTTCCTGGAGAAGCTCAGCGGACACCGCTCCATGCGGATCTCCTCCCACGCGGGGGGCCGGCTCCCCGCGTACTGCACGGCCACCGGAAAGGCCCTGCTCGCCTACGGCGCCGGCCGCGGCCTCTCCGCCGTCATCAGCAAAGGCCTGCAGCGCCACACCCCGCGCACGATCGTGCTGCCGGGCCTGTTGCAGCAGGACCTGGTGCGCACCCGCGCCCGCGGCTTCGCCGTCAACTGGGAGGAAGCCGAAGCCGGCGTCTCCGCCGTGGCCGCCCCGGTCTATGGCCCCCGGACAGGCACCCGGGCTCTGCCCGTCGCCGCGATATCCGTGACCGGCGCCACCCGCGGACTGCGGCTGGACCGGATCGCGCCCGTCGTCTGCGCTGCCGCGCGGGCGTTATCGTACGAGCTGGCCAGGCGGCCCTGACCTACTGCCGTCACCATGATCACGTCCGCGTGATGGCCGAGCTGCCGCATGCGGCGCACCAGCGTCAGGTCCGTCACGTCCGGCGGATAGCGGTCGAGCAGGACGAGGTCGGCCCGCATCCGCTCCGGGGTGGCGAGCGCCTGGGCGGCGGTGTGGGCCCGGGCGGCGACCGGCGCCATCGTCGGCGAGTACATCGGCGCCACCAAGGACCTCGGGCTGCTGGTCGCGGCCTCGCAGGGCACCTTCAACGCCGCCGGTGTGTACGCGGCCACGGTCATCCTCTCCGTCGTGGCCCTGCTCGCGGAGGGGCTGCTGACCTTCTGACCTTCCTGGAGAACCGGCTCTTCCGCTGGAGGCCGGCCGAGCCCGGCCCCGGCCGCTGAACCCTCCTCGTAAATCTCTTCACAAGGACATGACGAACCTGCGCGGCAGCGCGAGAGTCCCGGCGGCCATCGCGGGCGCACTCGCCCGCACCACCCTCACCGCCTGTGGCGATGACTCTGCCGCAGCCGGGGTGCTCACCCAGAAGCTCGGCTGTTTCAAGCAGGAGGGCGTCAACGTTCAGCTCCTCACCGAGCCGGCGGGTGTCCAGGCCACCGCCTCGCTCGTCTCCGGTGATGTCCCAAGCAGGTGGAGTCCGTCGTGCAGCCGGCACAGGCACCCGGCGAGGTCCAGGTCGTATCCAACAAGGCGGCCGCCGACATCGAGACCGCGAAGGACTTCAAGGGCAAGAAGCTCGGCGTGACGGGTCTCGGGTCGTCCGCCGACTTCCTGACGACGTATCTGGCGGTCAACGCAGGGGTGAGGACGAGCGAGTGCACGCCGGTAGCGGTCGGCGCGGGCCGGACCTTCATCTCCGCTCTCCAGCAGGGCTCCATCCAGGCGGCATGACGACGGACCCGACGGCCAGCGCGGCAAGGCGCTCTACGCAGAGTCGATCAAGACCACCGAGTTCGTCAAGAACGCGAGCTGACGCTCCTCCTAGCGGCTCTCGGCCGCGACCGTCCGGATCCCTGTGACCTCCATCCGGGCGGGTGTGCCGAGGGCCGCGCCGCAGCTTTCCGGCCGGGGCGGCTGCGAGGCGGCCGGTACGACGTCCACGTCCCAGGCCCGGCCGTCCGCGTGGAGCACCCGCGTGCCCCGCACCGTCAGGACCTCGGCCCGCTCCTCGCCGGTCAGGGACCGCACCGCCAGTTCCGCTGCCTGCCCGGGCCGGTCCCAGGCGGAACGGCCCCGGCAGCCGTCCTGGACGACCCGGCCTTCGGCGGCCGCGGTGAGCACCTCTTTCACACGGTGCGCGTCCAGCCGCCCGTAGGCGTACCCGTACGGCAGCACCAGCATCGTCGGCGAGAAGCGGTGGCCGCCCAGATGGGTGACCTCCCAGGCGGCCAGCTCGGCGGCGAGCGGCCGCCCGTACACGGCACAGCACCGGTCCCGCCTGCCGTTGGTGCAGACGAGAGCCAGCGGCTCCTCCTCGTAGGACTGCCCGAACCCCAGGTGATCGCCCCGGCCCAGTGCGGTGAAGTCCAGGCCGAGCAGATCCGCGGGATCGTTGAGCCGCGTGGTCCGGACCCATGACCGCCCCGGCAGGGTGTGCGCCAGGAACACCCGTCGTTGCCGGGGCTGGCGGAAGTCCGCATGGCGTCCCGGCCGCCGGATCAGCGCCACCCGCACCCCGGTGCCCTCGGCCGCGCGCTCCAGCGCGTGACCGGTCTCGGGGGCGAGGTGGCTCGCGGTCAGCGCTTTCGCACCCCAGGGCCCCGGCTGCTCCAGCAGCAGCCAGGTCCGGGCGGTGGCCGCGGTGGCGGCCACCGGCTCGGCGAGGGCCGAGGAGAGGGTGGTGCAGGTGTTCACATAGGGGAGCCTAACCGTCCCAGACGTCACACCGGCCCCGCGACCACCGTGACCACCTTCGGCAGGGCGACGCCGGAGCCGTCCCGGCGCGGGTCCTTCGGCGGCAGGTCGGCGGGCGTGCCGCTCGCGGTGGCCGCCCGCGCGGGAGTCGGGCCGGCCCAGGCGAGCACCAGCGCCGTCTCGCCCCGCAGGAAGCGCTGGCAGCGGACGCCGCCGGTCGCCCGGCCCTTGCGAGGGTACTGGTCGAAGGGTGTCAGCTTGGCTGTGCCCTGGACCGCACCGTCCAGGGTGTCCTCGGTGTTGGTGATGGTCACGACGACCGCGTCCACCGCCGGGTCGACCGCCGTGAAGGAGATGACCTTGGCGCCCTCCGTCAGCTTGATGCCGGCCATGCCGCCGGCCGGGCGGCCCTGGGGCCGAACCTGCGAAGACTGGTAGCGCAGCAGCTGCGCGTCGTCGGTGATGAAGACCAAATCCTCCTCGCCGGTACGGAGCTCGACCGCCCCCACCAGGCGGTCACCGTCCTTGAGGCCGATGACCTCCAGGTCGTCCTTGTTGGCCGGGTAGTCGGGCACCACGCGTTTGACGACGCCCTGCTCGGTGCCGAGCGCCAGCCCCGGCGAGGACTCGTCCAGGGTCGTCAGGCAGAGCACCCGCTCACCCTCGTCCAGCGAGAGGAACTCCGACACCGGGGCGCCCCCGGCCAGATTCGGCGCGCCCGCCGTGTCCGGCAGCTCCGGAAGGTCGATCACGGTGAGCCGCAGGAGCCGGCCGGTGGTGGTGACCGCACCGATATCCGCCCGCGCGGTCGTCGGCACCGCCGACAGGATCACATCGTGCTTGGAGCGCTTGCCGTCGCCGTCGTCGAAGGGCGCGCCGTTCGCCGTACGGGCCAGCTGCCCGGTGGAGGAGAGCAGCACCCGGCACGGGTCGTCGGCGACCTCCAGCGGCACGGCGGCCACCGGTGTGCCCGCCGACTGGAGCAGGATCGTGCGCCGCTCGGTGCCGTACTTCTTCGCCACCGCGGCCAGCTCGGCCGACACCATCTTGCGCAGCTCGGCGTCGGACTCCAGGATCCGGGTGAGCTCGGCGATCTCGGCGTTGAGCCGGTCCCGCTCGGACTCCAGCTCGATCCGGTCGAACCGGGTGAGCCGGCGCAGCGGGGTGTCCAGGATGTAGGCGGTCTGGATCTCGGAGAGCGAGAAACGCTCGATGAGCCGTTCCTTGGCCTGCGTCGAATTGTCCGAGGAACGGATGATCGCGATGACCTCGTCGATGTCGACGAGCGCCACGAGCAGGCCGTCGACCAGGTGGAGCCGTTCCTGGCGCTTACGGCGCCGGAACTCGCTGCGCCGCCGGACCACCTCGAAGCGGTGGTCGACATAGACCTCGAGGAGCTCCTTCAGCCCGAGGGTGAGCGGCTGGCCGTCGACGAGTGCCACATTGTTGATGCCGAAGGAGTCCTCCATCGGCGTCAGCTTGTAGAGCTGCTCCAGCACCGCCTCCGGGTTGAAGCCGTTCTTCACCTCGATGACCAGCCGCAGCCCGTGCTCGCGGTCGGTGAGGTCCTTGACGTCGGCGATGCCCTGAAGCCTCTTCGCGCCGACCAGGTCCTTGATCTTGGCGATGATCTTCTCCGGGCCGACCGTGAACGGCAGCTCGGTGACGACCAGACCCTTGCGGCGCGGCGATACGTCCTCCACCGAGACAGTCGCGCGGATCTTGAAGGCGCCGCGGCCGCTCTCGTACGCGTCCCGCACCCCCGAGAGCCCTATGATCCGGCCGCCGGTGGGCAGGTCGGGGCCCGGCACGAAGCGCATCAGGGCGTCCAGATCCGCGTTCGGATACCGGATCAGGTGCCGGGCGGCGGCGATGACCTCGCCGAGATTGTGCGGCGGCATGTTGGTGGCCATGCCGACGGCGATCCCGGATGCGCCGTTGACCAGCAGATTCGGGTAGGCGGCGGGCAACACGCCCGGCTCCTGCTCCTGGCCGTCGTAATTGGGCGCGAAATCGACGGTGTCCTCGTCGATCGACTCGACCATCAGCGAGGCGGGGCCGGACATCTTCGACTCGGTGTACCGCATGGCGGCGGGCGAGTCGTCGAGCGAGCCGAAGTTGCCATGGCCGTCCACCAGCGGCAGGCGCATGGAGAACGGTTGCGCCATCCGGACCAGGGCGTCGTAGATCGACGCGTCGCCGTGCGGGTGCAGCTTGCCCATCACCTCGCCGACCACGCGGGCGCACTTCACATAGCCGCGCTCGGGGCGCAGCCCCATCTCGTTCATCTGGTAGACGATGCGCCGGTGCACCGGCTTGAGCCCGTCGCGGGCGTCGGGGAGTGCGCGCGAGTAGATGACCGAGTAGGCGTACTCGAGGTAGGACCCCTGCATCTCGTCGACGACGTCGATGTCGAGGATGCGCTCCTCGAAGTCGTCCGGCGGCGGGGTCTTCGTGGTGCGGCGGGCCATCTCGGCGCTGCTCCTTCGGCTGGACCGGTACGGATACGGGTATTGATGCCGACCATTGTGGACCGCTTCACTGACACTGCGGACCACCCCCCGGGGTGAAGCCCGTGGGACACGGGAACTTCGCGGGTTACCGGCTCGCTGCCTAGAGTGGCAGCAGTTTGAGGTTCGCGAAGCACACCGTATTGGAAGGACAGCTTGCCCATGGGTCACACGGCCACGCCGGAGGCACACTCCAGCGGCCTGACAGCGACCGAGTACCGCCTGGCCAACGGCCTGCGCGTGGTGCTCTCGGAGGATCACCTCACACCGGTCGCCGCGGTCTGCCTCTGGTACGACGTCGGCTCCCGCCACGAGGTCAAGGGCCGTACCGGACTCGCCCACCTCTTCGAGCACTTGATGTTCCAGGGCTCGAAGAGTGTAAAGGGCAACGGTCACTTCGAACTCGTCCAGGGCGCCGGCGGCTCCCTCAACGGCACCACCAGTTTCGAGCGCACCAACTATTTCGAAACCATGCCCACTCACCAGGTCGAGCTCGCCCTGTGGCTCGAGGCCGACCGCATGGGCAGCCTGCTCGCCGCGCTGGACCAGGAGAGCCTGGACAATCAGCGCGACGTGGTGAAGAACGAGCGCCGCCAACGGTACGACAACGTGCCCTACGGCACCGCCTTCGAGCGGCTCACCGCCCTCGCCTACCCGGACGGCCACCCGTACCACCACACCCCGATCGGCTCGATGGCCGACCTGGACGCCGCTTCCCTGGAGGACGCCCGGGCGTTCTTCCGTACCTACTACGCGCCCAACAACGCCGTCCTCGCGGTGGTCGGCGACATCGACCCGGAACAGACCCTGGCCTGGGTCGAGAAGTACTTCGGGACGATCCCGTCGCATGACGGCAAGCCCGTGCCGCGAGAAGGCGCGCTCCCCGGATCGGTCGGCGGCCAGCTGCGCGAGGTCGTCGAGGAGGATGTGCCGTCCCGGGCGCTGATGGCGGCGTACCGGCTGCCGCACGACGGCACCCGTGAGTCCGACGCCGCCGACCTGGCACTGACCATCCTGGGAGGCGGGGAGTCGTCCCGGCTGCACAACCGCCTGGTCCGGCGCGACCGGTCCGCGGTCGGGGCAGGCTTCGGGCTCCTGCGGCTGTCCGGCGCACCGTCGCTCGGCTGGCTGGACGTCAAGGCCTCCAGCGGGGTCGAGGTGGCCGACATCGAGGCCGCCGTCGACGAGGAGCTGGCCCGGTTCGCCGAGAGCGGACCCACGCCCGAGGAGATGGAGCGAGCGCAGGCCCAGCTGGAGCGTGAGTGGCTGGACCGGCTGGCGACAGTCGGCGGCCGCGCCGACGAACTGTGCCGCTTCGCTGTGCTCTTCGAGAACCCACAACTGGCGCTGACCGCCGTACAGCGAGTGCTGGAGGTCACCCCGGAGGAGGTCCGGGCAGTCGCCGCCGAGCGGCTGCGCCCCGACAACCGCGCGGTCCTGGTGTACGAGCCGACCGGCGGCACCGAGGACGAGACCGAGCAGGAAGGCGCGGACCAGTGAGCGATTCCGCAGCGACCGATGTGACCATGACGTTCCACCCACAGCCGCAGCCAGGCGCCCCCAAGCCGTGGGACTTTCCGGCCCCCGGGCGCTCCACCCTGCCCAACGGCCTCACCGTGCTGAGCAGCCACCGTCCCGGTCAGCAGGTCGTCGCCGTGGAGGTGCTGCTCGCGGCCCCCCTGGACGCCGAGCCGGAGGGCCTTGACGGCGTCGCCACGATCATGGCCCGGGCCTTCTCCGAGGGCACCGACAAGCACTCCGCCGAGGAGTTCATGGCCGAGCTGGAGCGCAGCGGCGCCACACTCGACACGCACGCCGACCACCCCGGCGTCCGGCTCTCCCTGGAGGTACCGGCCTCCCGCCTCGACAAGGGCCTCGGGCTCCTCTCGGACGCCCTGCGCGCCCCCGCGTTCCCCGACGGTGAGGTCGGGCGGCTGGTGAACAACCGCCTCGACGAGATCCCGCACGAGCTCGCCAACCCTGCTCGCCGCGCGGCCATGGCCCTGTCCAAGGAGCTCTTCCCGCCCGCGCTGCGCTGCTCACGGCCGCGTCAGGGCACCGAGGAGACCGTTGCCCGGATCGACGCGGCCGCCGTCCGGGCGTTCTACGACGCCCATGTACGGCCGTCGAGCGCGACCGCCGTCGTTGTCGGCGACCTGACCGGCATTGACCTGGACGTACTGCTCGCTGACACCGTCGGCGAGTGGAAGGGCGCCTCCGCCGAGCCCCGCCCGCTCCCGGCGATCACCGCCAATGACACCGCCCGGGTGATGATCGTCGACCGCCCCGGCGCCGTCCAGACCCAGGTGCTGATCGGCCGCACGGGCCCGGACCGGCACGACCCGGTGTGGGCGGCCCAGGTGCTCGGCACCTATTGCCTCGGCGGCACCCTCACCTCCCGTCTGGACCGTGTCCTGCGCGAGGAGAAGGGCTACACCTACGGCGTACGGGCCTTCGGCCAGGTGCTGCTCTCCACCCCGGAGGGCACCGGCGCCTCGCTCCTGGGCATCAGCGGCTCCGTCGCCACCGAGGTCACCGGTCCGGCCCTCGCCGATACCTGGCAGGTGCTGCGCACCCTCGCCGCCGAGGGCCTCACCGACGACGAACGGGATGTCGCCGTACAGAATCTCGTCGGTGTGGCGCCGCTGCGCTACGAGACCGCCTCGGCTGTCGCCGCCACCCTCGCCGACCAGGTCGAGCAATTCCTGCCGGACGATTTCCAGGCCCATCTCTACGCCCGCCTGGCCCGCACCGGCACCGTCGAGGCGACCGCCGCCGCCGTCAGCGCCTTCCCCCTCGACCGGCTCGTCGTCGTCCTCGTCGGGGACGCCTCCGCGATCGCGGACCCGGTCAGGGAGGTAGGCATCGGCCCGGTGGAGGTCATCGCGGCCTGAGGCCCGCAGCCCGGCGCCCGCAGTGGGCGCCGGGGCGCGCGGACCGGCTCCCCGCGGCATCGCACCGGCCCGCTACGTCCCAAGTGTGGCGTCCGCAACATATCGGCTGATTTTTTTGGTGTTCCCTGTGCCCCGCGGCTAGCGTCGCGGGGCGTTGCCCGTCAGCACCAGCCGCGTCCGCGGCACCGGGCAACCATCGCCGAGTCCCCGCAGGGCGCGAGCCTGGGGAGCCGGGGACCCAATCGAAGTCCCCCTGGGGTGAATCGGGCCCGCCGCCCGCAGCGCGGCCGTCCGTAGGAGACCTTCCTGCTCCGAACCCGTCAGCTAACCCGGTAGGCGAGAAGGAAGGAAAGGACACGCCTGCCCATGGCGCTCACCCGTACCCGTACCGCTCTGGCCTGCCTTGCCGCGTTCACCGCCGGCGCCCTCACCACCCCCGGAACGGCGTTCGCAGCCAGCAAGGCGGACGACACCGCACTCATGCGGGCCGTCGACGTCAACGACAGTCTCGCCGCCCGTCTCGCCGCCCAGGCCGATGCCCAGCGCAGGGCAGCCGGCCAGGCGAAGAAGCAGGCCGAGCAGGCCAGGAAGAAGACCGAGGCCGAGGCGAGGGCCAAGCGGGAGCGCGAGGCGAAGGCGGCGCAGAAGCGGGCCTCCCGCTCCGCCGCGGAGGCCCGCAAGAGGCTCACCACCTGGGTGCGGCCCGTCAGCGCGGCGATATCGACCCCGTACCACGCCACCAGCAGCCTGTGGTCCTCCGGCTACCACACCGGCACCGACTTCGCCGCCTCCAGCGGCACCCCTGTCGGGTCCGTCGGCCGGGGCACCGTGGTGCAAGGCGGCTACGACGGCTCGTACGGCAATGACGTCATCATCAGGATGCCGGACGGCATGTACACCCTGTACGGACACCTGTCCTCGATCAATGTCTCCGTCGGCCAGAGCGTGATCCCGGGCCAGCGGATCGGCCTGTCGGGCGCGACGGGCAACGTCACCGGCCCGCACCTGCACTTCGAGGTCCGCACCACCCAGAGCTACGGCTCGGACGTCGACCCGGTGGCGTACCTCCGCTCGCACGGCGTCTCCGTCTGACCGCCGGCGCCTCTCACCGCATCTCCACGAGGCCCCCGCATCTCCCCCCACAGCGAAGGCCCCCGTTCACCGGGGGCCTTCGTGCTGTCCTGGAGTGTCCAAAAACGTTCCATGAATTCGGGGCTGCCGTCGGAATCCGGGGTGTGTTGGAATAGAGTCGCCGAAGAAACGCCGACGGGTGCGTTACGCGGGGATTAATCCGCCCCTGTCGGCGGAGAAAGAAGGGGACCGGCGATGTGGGATCGGATGTGAACGGGGCGGGCGGCGCAGGGCGTCGTATTTCCGCTCAGGCGGTGTGTACGGCGATCCGTGACGATATCGTCAGCGGGTACTTCCCGCCGGGCGGCCGGCTCACCGAGGAGCTGCTGGCCAAGCGGTACGGGGTCTCCCGGGTACCGGTGCGCGAGGCGCTGCGCACGCTGGAGTCGGAGGGGTTTGTACGCACCCGCAGGCACGCCGGGGCATCGGTGGCCGAACCGACCGAGCAGGAGGCCGCCGACTTGCTGGAGATCCGCGGCCTGCTGGAGCCGCTGAGTGCCGCGCGCGCCGCGCAGCGGCGGACGGAAGCGCACATCAAGGTGCTGCGCGGGCTGGTCAGACTGGGTCAGGAGCGGTCCCTCCAGGGGCAGCTGTCGGATCTGCCGTCGCTGGACGGCTGGTTCCACGAGACGCTGGTCCAGGCGTCGGGCAGCCCCACCCTGGTCGCCCTCCTCACTCAGTTGCGGCACAAGATCGCGTGGGTGTACGCAGTGGACTCGCCGGGCCGGGCCGTGGAGTCCTGGGAGGAGCACGGGGCGGTTGTGGACGCGGTGGCGCGCGGGGACGCGGAGCGGGCGCGCAAGCTGGCAACCGGTCATGTGGAGCGGTCGGCGGCGGCCCACCGGCTACGCCGGGCAACGTCAAGGTGAGGGATTGGAAACACCACGTACACATGACATGCCATCGCATTTAACGAAAGTGACGTATACAAATTAGCAGAATTGCGTGGCCGGTATGCGTCGGGTTTGCACGTGGTATTTCGCCTGCGGAAAAGGGAAGAGGTGGGGTCGTGAAATACGGACGGATTTCACGACCCCACCTCGTCAGTGCGGAAAGGGCTGCCTCAGACCGTCTCCGGGAGCTCTTCGAGGCCCTCGGTGACCAGCTTGGCGAGTCGTTCCAGAGCCACCTCGGCGCCGTCGGCGTCGGAGGCCAGCACGATCTCCTCGCCGCTCTGCGCACCAAGGCTGAGCACGGCCAGCATGGAGGCGGCGTTGACCGGGTTGCCGTCGGTCTTCGCGATCGTCAGCGGGACGCCGGCGGCGGTCGCGGCCCGGACGAAGATCGAAGCGGGACGTGCGTGCAGGCCCTCGGCCCAGCCGACGTTGACGCGGCGCTCAGCCATGGTGTTGCCTTTCGGTTCGGTTCGTAGCGGTTGTGCTCGGTCATATCGTCGCACTTAACCCTTGGTGCCCCGGTCCAGGAGGCCTCGCCGGCCCTTGGCGTCCGCATACGCTGACCCCATGACGACTCCGTCCGCGCCTCCGTATCCGGTGCACTGGGAGGCGGACATCGTGCTCCGCGACGGCGGCATCGCCCACGTCCGCCCGATCACGCCGCACGACGCGCAGCGACTCGTCAGCTTCTACGAGAAGGTCTCGGACGAGTCGAAGTACTACCGCTTCTTCGCCCCGTACCCACGGCTCTCCGACCGTGACGTGCACCGCTTCACACACCACGACTACAACGACCGGGTGGGCCTGGCCGCCACCATCGGCGGCGAGTTCATCGCCACCGTCCGCTACGACCGTACGGAAGGCAGCCAGGCCGAGGTCGCCTTCCTCGTCCAGGACGCCCACCAGGGCCGCGGTGTCGCCTCCGCGCTCATGGAGCACATCGCCGCCGTCGCCCGTGAACGCGGTATCCGCCGCTTCATCGCCGAGGTGCTGCCCGCCAACCGTAAGATGATCAAGGTCTTCACGGACGTCGGATACACCCAGGAACGCAGCTTCACCGATGGCGTCGTCCGGCTGGAGTTCGATCTCGAACCCACCGACGCGTCCGTCGCTGTCATGCGCGCCCGCGAGCAGCGCGCCGAGGCCCGCTCCGTCAAGCGGCTGCTCGCGCCGCGCTCGGTCGCCGTCATCGGCGCCGGCCGCCGCCCCGGCGGGGTCGGCCGTACGCTGCTGCACAACCTCACCGCCGCCGGTTTCACCGGGGCCGTGTACGCGGTGAACCGTTCCTTCCCCGAGAAACAGGCCGTCCTCGACGGCGTCCCGGCCCACCGCTCGCTCGCCGCGATCGTGGAGCCCGTGGACCTCGCGGTCATCGCCGTGCCGCCCGAGAACGTCCCGGCGGCCGTCGCCGAGTGCGGCGAGCACGGAGTGCGCACCCTGCTCGTGATCACCTCCGACTACGCCGAGTCCGGTCCCGAAGGGCGGGAACGGCAGCGCGAGCTGGTACGGCAGGCCCGCTCCTACGGCATGCGGGTCGTCGGCCCGAACGCCTTCGGCATCCTCAACACCGCGCCGGAGGTACGGCTCAACGCCTCGCTCTCGCCCGAACTCCCGGCCGCCGGGCGGCTCGGCCTGTTCACCCAGTCCGGCGCGATCGGCATCGCCCTGCTCACCGGGCTGCACCGGCGTGGCGCAGGGCTCTCGTCCTTCGTCTCGGCGGGCAACCGCGCCGATGTCTCCGGCAACGACATCCTGCAGTACTGGCACGACGACCCGGCCACCGACGCCGCCCTGATGTACCTCGAAACCATCGGCAACCCGCGGAAGTTCACCCGCCTCGCCCGGCGCACCGCGGCCGTCAAGCCGGTGGTCGTGGTCAAGGGCGCACGCCACTCCGGCGCGGTCCCTCCCGGCCACACGGTTCCGCCCACGCGGATCCCGGACAGCACGGTCTCCGCGCTCTTCCGCCAGGCCGGCATCATCCGCGTCGGGACCGTCACCGAGCTGATCGACGTCGGCCTCCTCCTGTCCTCACAGCCGCTCCCGATCGGCGGCCGGGTCGCGATCCTCGGCAACTCCGAATCCCTCGGGCTGCTCGCCTACGACGCCTGCCTCACCGCAGGTCTCGACCCCGTCGCCCCCCTGGACCTCACCACCTCCGCCACCCCCACCGACTTCCGGACCGCCCTCACCGGCGCCCTCGACGACCGCGCCTGCGACGCCGTGGTCGTCACCGCCATCCCCCGGGTCGGCTCCGAGTCCCTCCCCGGCCCCGAATCGGGCGACGACCCCGCCCTCGCCGCCGCGCTCTGCGACGCGGTGGGCGAGGCGGCCGGTGGCTCCGCCGCCAAACCCGTGGCCGTCGTCCACCTGGCGCTGGACAGGATGGCCGGCCGCCTCGGCACCACCGGGTCCAGGATCCCCGCGTATCCCGCCGCCGAGCGGGCTGTGCGGGCGCTCGCGGAGGCGGTCGCGTACACCCGGTGGCGCAGGGACGCGGCGAAGCCGGGCAAAGTGCCGGAATTCGATGACGTGGAGCACGCCGCGGCAGCCGCCGAGGTGACGCGGCTGCTCCACGGCGCACCCGGCAGGGTCGTAACGCTCGAGGAGCCGGCGGCCGCGGCACTGCTGGCCCGCTACGGGATAGCCGTGCGGCAGTCGCTCCCCGCGCCGGACGCGGGCGCGGCGCTCGAAGCCGCCGGCCGCCTCGGCTACCCGGTGGCGCTGAAGACCACCGCCCCGCATCTGCGGCACCGGGCCGACCTCGGCGGCGTACGGCTGGACATCGCTGACGAGGACGACCTGAAGCGGGCGTACGAGGAACTGACGGCGCGTCTCGGGAAGCCCGGGGAACTCCAACTGGTGGTGCAGGCGATGGCGCGCCGCGGGGTGGACACCGTGGTGCGGGCGACGGTGGACCCGGCTGCGGGGGCAGTGCTGTCGTTCGGGCTGGCGGGAGCGCCGTCGGAGCTGCTGGGCGACATCGCGCACCGCCTCGTACCGGTGACGGACCGGGACGCGACGGAACTGGTGCGCTCGATCAGGGGGGCGCCGCTGCTGTTCGGGTGGCGCGGTTCCGAACCGGTGGACACCGGGGCCCTGGAAGAACTGCTGCTGCGGGTGTCGCTCCTCGTGGACGACCTGCCGGAGGTGGTCGCGGTCGGGCTGGAGCCGGTCGTCGTCGCACAGCGTGGCCTCACCGTGCTCGGCGCCACCGTGCGCCTCGCGCAGCCCCCTGCCCGCACGGACCTCGGCCCCCGCGCGCTGTCGTCCTTCTGAGCGGCTGTCCCGCGCCGGCCGCGTCCGGCCGGGCACCGCGGCCGCCGGGCCGGCCGAGCGGGAAACGTCCGGCTTCCGGGACGGCAGCAGGGGAGCAGCACCGCCCGGACACGGCCTAGGATGGTGCCCATGGCGAAGACCGGTACGACGACCCAGGGGCTCCGCGCGGCGATCGAGCGCAGTGGCTACTACCCGGCCCTTGTGGCCGAGGCTGTGGAGGCCGCGGTCGGCGGCGAGCCGGTCGCGTCGTATCTGGTGCACCAGGAGACGACCTTTGACGCCAACGAGGTGCGCCGCCATGTCACCGTCCTGGTGCTGACCGGTGCCCGGTTCATCGTCAGCCATACCGACGAGCAGGCCGCGGACGACACCTCCCCGTCCCCGTACGCGACGACCTCCACCGAATCGGTGAAGCTCGCCCGGATCTCCTCCGTGGTCCTGAGCCGGGTGGTCGCGAACCCGGAGTCGTACAAGCCGGGCACCCTGCCCCGCGAGGTCGTGCTCACCATCGGCTGGGGTGCCGTCAGCCGCCTCGACCTGGAGCCGGCCGCGTGCGGCGACCCCAACTGCGAGGCGGACCACGGCTACACCGGCTCCTCCACCGCTGACGACCTGAGCCTGCGGGTCAGCGAGGCGGGCGACGGCCCCGAGACGGTGCGGCAGACCCTCGCCTTCGCGCAGGCCCTCTCCGAAGCGACCGCCGACCACTGATGGTCCAGCCCATTCAGGCGTACGAGCCACTCGACCCCAACACCGCCCCCGCTCCCCGCTACGGCACCGGCTCGCTCGGCGACGTCCTGCCCGCCCTGGCTGTGGGGCTCGGCCTCAACACGGCCCCGCCCACCGGCCTGGAGCTCGCCCCCGCCGACCGGGTGTGCGTCTTCCTCGTCGACGGCTTGGGCTGGGAGCTGCTGCGCGCCCACCCCGAAGAGGCGCCGTTCCTCACTTCCCTGCTGGTGACGTCCCTGAACGGCACCGGCCGCCCGCTCACCGCCGGCTTCCCCTCCACCACCGCGACCTCGCTCGCCTCGGTCGGCACCGGTCTGCCGCCCGGCGCGCACGGCCTCGTCGGGTACACCTGCCTCAACCCCGCCACCGGCCAGCTGATGAACCAGCTGCGCTGGCAGCCCTGGACCGACCCCCACGCCTGGCAACCGCACCCCACCGTCTTCCAGCTGGCCGACGCCGCCGGGATCGCGACCTGCCAGGTGTCGTCCCCCACTTTCCACCAGACCCCGCTGACAAAGATCGCCCTGTCCGGCGGCACCTTCCACGGCCGGCTCACCGGCGAGGAACGGATGGATCTCGCCGCCGACCGGCTCGCCGCCGCCGACCGCGCGCTGGTCTACACGTACTACAGCGAACTCGACTCCATGGGCCACCGCCACGGCACCGACTCGGACGCCTGGCGGGGCCAGCTGATGATGATCGACCGGCTTGCCCAGCGCCTCGCCGAACAGCTTCCGCCGCGCTCCGCGCTCTATATCACCGCCGATCACGGCATGATCGACATCCCCTTCGACCCGGAGTCCCGGATCGACTTCGACGAGGACTGGGAACTGCGCGCCGGAGTCGCGGTGCTCGGCGGTGAGGCCCGCGCCCGGCACATATACGCGGTGCCGGGTGCGGCCTCCGATGTGTACACCGTATGGAGCGAAGTGCTGGGCGAGCAGATGTGGGTCGCCACCCGCGACGAGGCCATCGCGGCGGGCTGGTTCGGCCGGCCCGAGGACGGCGTGGCCGAGCGGGTGTACGCCCGGATCGGCGATGTGGTCGCCGTCGCGCGTGACGATATCGCGGTCGTCGCGAACCGCACCGAGCCGGGGGAGTCCCAGATGGTCGGCCTGCACGGCTCGATGACCCCGGTGGAGCAACTGGTGCCGCTGCTCGAAGTACGTCCGTGACCTCCCAATCCGCCCTGTCCGAAAGGCCTTGCAGCTCTCATGCCCGAGCTTGTGTTCTTCTCCGGAACGATGGACTGCGGGAAGAGTACTTTGGCGCTACAAATCGGGCACAACCGTTCGGCTCGTGGTCTCCAAGGTGTGATCTTCACTCGCGACGACCGGGCGGGCGAGGGCAAGCTCTCCTCGCGTCTGGGTCTGGTCACTGACGCGGTCGAAGCTGATGAGGACATGGATCTGTACGCCTATCTCGTCGACCGCGTCACGCGTGGCGGCCGGGTGGACTATGTGATCGTGGACGAGGCCCAGTTCCTCGCCCCCGTCCAGATCGACCAGCTCGCCCGTATCGTCGACGACCTCGACCTGGACGTCTTCGCCTTCGGCATCACCACCGACTTCCGGACCAAGCTGTTCCCTGGCGCGCAGCGCCTCATCGAGCTGGCCGACCGGATAGAGGCCCTACAGGTGGAGGCGCTGTGCTGGTGCGGCGCGCGTGCCACGCACAACGCCCGCACGGTGGGCGGGGAGATGGTCGTCGAAGGCGCCCAGGTGGTGGTGGGGGATGTGAACCAGTTGGCGGGCGAGGTGGGTTACGAGGTGCTGTGCCGACGGCATCACCGGCGCAGGATGACCGCCGAGGCAGCTCGCGCGGTCGCGCTGTCGCCGGACGTTCTGCCGGTCGCAGCCGAGTGACGGCCGGGGTGCCGGCATTGCTCACCGTTCGAACGTCAGTACAGAAGTCACTCTTTCGAGTGAATATACGTTCGGTAGCCATGAGGTCACACGAGCGGTCCCGTGATCATTCCGGACCTGGTGTCGCCAACGCCTGAGCTGCCGTCTGCCGCTCCTGGACGGCCCTGTCGCTCCGTCCCCGCCTGCCGGACCGGCCATACCGGTCGCGCACGCCGCGCCGGCCGTTCGACCCAGGTTGCCCCCGATGATGCCGAAACTCGCGCTCAACTATACTTCTGTGCCACGCTGTTGATCATCTTGGGGCGGACTGATAGTAGTCTGCCCACGTGTGATCATATGTGTGTCACAAATGCCACAAGCCTCATCTGTCCCCATGCGGTGACGCACAACCAATTGCGGTGTGACGTACGTCGCCGGCCGGTCCCCATGTACCGAGGACGCTGATGTCTGAACTCTCCTCACCCGACGTGCGCGCCGTTCAGCGGGACGGCAGACGGCACGGCAGGCGCAGGCCCCCCGCCCGCGGCGGCCACGTCGAGGGCGGCATACGGAGCCGCCACCTGTGGGTCTCTGTACTTCCCACAGCCGTCATGGCACTGCTGGGCGTCGCCACGGTGGCGTATCTGGTCGTCGCGAACCCATCCGACGGCGCTACGCGCCTGGTGCTGATCGCAGCCGTGGCCGGGTGCGTGGTCATCCTGTTCGCGGCAGTCCGCGGAGCCGGCGCCGCCGCCCGGCGGGTGCAAGGCCGCGTGGGCGCCCTGCGCTCCCTGAATGCCCGCGGTCAGGAAGACCTGCGGCGGCTGCTCGAACAGGTGCAGAACGGCGAACGCCCCACGCAGCTCGGTCCGGAAGCCCTGCCTGCCGAGGACGGCGACGCCTTCGCACACCTGGCCAATGATCTGCAGCAGGCACAGCACGCGGCTCGAACGGCTGTCGTCCAGGCATCAAGCCTGACGCCCGGGGGCGGATCCGACCAGCGGGTGGAGGTGTTCGTCAACCTCTCCCGGCGGCTTCAGTCCCTGGTCCACCGGGAGATCCAGCTCCTTGACGAGCTGGAGAACCAGGTTGAGGACCCCGACCTCCTCAAGGGTCTGTTCTACGTCGACCACCTTGCCACCCGCATCCGCCGCCATGCGGAGAACCTCGCGGTGCTCGGCGGCGCCGTCTCGCGGCGTCAGTGGAGCCGGCCGGTGACTTTGACCGAGGTGCTGCGCTCGGCCATCGCCGAGGTTGAGCAGTACTCGCGGGTCAAACTCGTGCCGCCGATCGAGGGGACCTTGCGCGGCCACGCGGTCGCCGACGTCATTCACCTGGTCGCCGAGCTTGTCGAGAACGCCACCATGTTCTCCTCGCCCAGCACCAATGTGCTGCTGCGTGCCCAGAACGTCACCGCCGGCCTCGCCATCGAGGTCGAGGACCGCGGCCTGGGCATGCCGCAGGCCGACCAGCAGAGGATGAACGGCCTGCTCGCCGACCCCGACCGGGTCGACATCGGCGAGTTGCTGCACGACGGCCGTATCGGGCTGTTCGTGGTCTCGGCCCTCGCCCGTCGGCACGGCGTCGTAGTGAAGCTGCAGAGCAATATCTACGGCGGTATCCAGGCCGTCGTCGTGCTGCCCAAGGCACTGCTCGGTGCCGCACCGCTGGAACGGGCGCCCAGGCAGCAGGCGCAAGCAGAACGCACGAGGCAACCGGCACAGTTGGCGCCGCTACAGAGTGCCGCCGCCCACACCCCGGCAGCGATCACGGCTCCTCGGCCGCACCCCGCTTCTGCTCCCGCTCCGCTCCCGGCGGAGATGCCGTTCCCCGCGAAGACGCCGTTCCCCGTAGCCGGCCACGGTAGCGGACAGAGCGCGCCGCCAGCCGCCCGGCGCGTCCCGGACAGTGCCTCGTACGGGCCGCCGGCAGCGGCACCAGGAGGCCGGGAACCGGCACGGCCGGTACGGGAGTCCGGCGCGCAGCCCGGCGTACGGGAGTCCGCGCGCGGGGCGGTGCCGTCCGGGCCGATGGCTTCCGTCGGTGATGCGGCTCCCCACCGGCCCACCGCCCATGACGTGCGCCCGCAACTGCCGCAGCGCCAGGGGCAGACACACTTGGCGCCTCAGCTGCGCGATACCCCTGCCGTCTCGCACGACGAACCGGTCGTCGGCCACGATCCAGGCCTGATGGCCGCCTTCCAGCGCGGCATCAGCCTCGCGGATGTCGCCCCGGCTGACGAGGAAAATGGTCCGTCGGGCCGTACCAACGGCGCAAGCTGACCATGCGTCACCCTTTCCCCAAGGAGAATCCACCCATCATGGTGAGCGATGTCCCCCAGGGCCAGCCATCGGATCTCGCGTGGCTGCTGAGCGGCCTGGTCCAGCGCGTTCCCCACACCCGCAGCGCCGCGCTGCTGTCCTCTGACGGGCTGGTGAAGGCCTTCCACGGCCTGGATCTCGACAGTGCCGACCAGTTGGCCGCAGTCGCCTCCGGACTGTTCTCCCTGGGGCGCAGCGTCGGAGCCCACTTCGGGGGCGGTGAGGGGGTCCGGCAGGTGGTGGTGGAGCTGGATGCCACCTTGCTGTTCGTCTCGACGGCCGGCTCCGGCACCGTGCTGGCCGTGCTGGCCGCCCGGGAGGCGGACGCGGGCGTCCTCGGGTACGAGATGGGGCAGCTGGTCAAGAGCGTCCGCCCGTACCTGATCACGCCGGCGCGGCACGCGATATCCGGTCCGGGTGACGCGGTCCGATGAACATGACGGCTCCCAAGGACGGGCCCTGGCTCGATGATGACGCAGGGCGGCTGGTGCGCCCGTACACGGTGAGCAACGGGCGTACCCGCCCTACGACGGCGTTGGATCTGCTGTCCATGGTGAAGGCCACCGGCCGGGTGCCCGAGGCACATCTGGACCCGGACCACGCCAGGGCCCTCGACCTGTGTCACGACCCCACCTCGGTCGCGGAGGTGGCGGCCCATCTGCGGCTGCCCGCGGTAGTCACCAAGGTCCTGCTGTCCGATCTTGTCGACTGCGGAGCAGTGACCACGCGGGCTCCCGGCCCCGCAGCCGATCCCACCGACCGATCCGTACTGGAGACAGTGCTCAATGGCCTACAACGACTCCTCTGAGCAGCTCCCCACCGCCCTGAAAGTCCTGATCGCGGGCGGTTTTGGCGTTGGCAAGACCACCTTTGTCGGCGCGGTGAGCGAAATCGAGCCCCTCAGCACAGAGGAGCTCCTCACCTCGGCGAGCGTCGGCACCGACAGCCTGACGGGGGTGGAGAACAAGTCCACCACTACCGTGGCCATGGACTTCGGCCGCATCACCCTCGACCCCCAGCATGTGCTGTACCTGTTCGGCACTCCCGGCCAGGAGCGCTTCTGGTTCATGTGGGACGAGCTGTCCAGCGGGGCACTGGGCGCGGTCGTCCTGGCCGACACCCGCCGCCTGGAGGACTGCTTCGCCGCCGTCGACTTCTTCGAACTCCGGGGTATCGACTTCCTCGTGGCGGTCAATGAGTTCGACGGCGCCTTCCACTACGAGCCGGATGAGGTGCGGGCCGCCCTCGACCTGAAGCCCCGTGTGCCGGTCGTACTGTGCGACGCCCGTCACGGCCGCTCCGCCACCTCCGTGCTGGCCTCCCTGATCCAGCACCTGCTCGCCGCCACCGCGTCCTACTCGGCCTAGACCGTCCCTCCAGACCTGCCAGATACGGAGCCCGTCATGACCTATGACCCCGCAGGCCACCAACTGTTGACCCCCGTGGACGAGGAGGCGCCGCAGCGAGTGATGCGGCTGCATGAACTCGGCCTGGGTGAAGGCCCGGACCCGGAGTTCGACGAATTCGCCCGCAAGCTCGCCCAGACCACCGGCGCCCCCTACGCGATGGTCAACTTCATCAGTGAGACCCGTCAGTACTTCGCCGGCCTGTACACCCCCTCCGGTTCGCAGACCGGCTCCGACCTCGACTCCGCGGCAGCTGCGGCCGCCACTGCGGAGCCGGGCCGCGAGATGGACCGTGACCACGGTTACTGCCCGCATGTCGTGGTCCGGCGCAAGGCTCTGGTGCTGGAGGACGTCTGTGACTACCCGCGGTTTGCCGGCAATCCGGTAGTGGACGAGATCGGCATCCGCTCCTATCTGGGGGCCCCGTTGATCGACCACACCGGCACGGCTCTCGGCACGATCTGTGTGGTGGACGTCGAGCCGCGCCCCTGGGGCCGTCCCGGGCTGGAAACCATCAAGTCGATGGCCGCTGAGCTGATGGAGCGGATCCACCAGCGCGAAGGACGCCTGGAATAGTCAGGCCCCGGCCCCGGCCCCGGCAAGGGCCTCTGGCTCTGTCCGTACGAGGTCGGCAAGCCGCTCCGACCACTGCCCCTTCGACGTGCCCAGCGCAACTTCTCCGAGGCGGAGCAGCTGCACGTCGGAGGTGCCGGCGGGGGCGAAGATGTGGTGCGCGTCGCGAAGGAACCGTTCGAGCGGCCGGTCGGTGAACAGCCCGCAGGCGGCGTGAATCTCCATGGCGTTGCGCGCCGAATCGAGGGCTGACTCGACGTTGATCAGCTTGGCGTTCATCAGTTCGGCGTCGCACGGGAGGCCGTTGTCCAGTAGGTGCACCGCGTAGTAGGCGGCCAGCCGGGCGGTCATCAGCCGGGACTGTATCTGGCCCAGCTTCAGCTTTATCGATGGGACTTCGTACAGCGGCTTGCCATAGCGGTGCCGCTCTATGCAGAACGCCGTGGTCTCCTCAAGGATCGCCTGGTGGATGCCCAGGGAGACCGCGGTCAGGTTTGCTCTGCCGTAGAGGACGCTGGAGGAGTACGCGACGGACAGTCCGTCGCCCTCCGCGCCAAGCCGGTTGGAGGCGGGAACCCGGCAGTTGTCAAATATCAGCTCGCCGAAGCTGAAGCCGTGCAGGCCCATGGCCGGCTGCTGCGGGCCGAGGGAGAAGCCGGGCCGGTCGGACTCGACCAGGAACGCCGACAGGCCCCTGGAACCCGGTCCGGTGCGGACCACGACGCCGTGCAGGTCGCCCACGTGGCTGTTGCCGACGTACACCTTGCTGCCGTTGAGGATGTAGTCGTCTCCGTCGCGCACCGCGCTCGCGGTCATGCCCAGCACATGGCCTCCGGCCTCGGACTCGGTGACGGCGATGGTGGGCAGGCAGTCGCCGGCGACGATGGCCGGCAGCCAGGCGTCCTTCTGCTCCGCGTTGCCGAAGTGCACGATTTTGGCCACGCCGAGCTGGGATGCCTGCACCATGGCGCCCATCGCGCCACTGATCCTCGACAGTTCTTCGATGATGATGGTCTTCGCCAGGTGTCCCAGGCCCATTCCGCCGTACTCCCGGCCGATGGTGACGCCTATCCAGCCTTGGCGGGCGATCAGCCGTGACAACTCGTGCTGGACGGTCCGGGTCGCCTCCATCTCCGGTATGAGCGGGATGATTTCGGATTCCGCGAAGGTACGGACCTCTTCCCGTAGGCGCTCATGACGCTTCGTAGTGAAGTAGCCGTCCATCTGGAGACCTCCTCGCAAGTCGCCTGTCCGCCGGGATCGGCGTACAGGTGGTGCGGTAGCGCCCGCCTCGTCCCCGGACAGGCCGACGCATTCATGGTCAATATTCCTGTTGCAAGGTACAAGATCACTCAGGGAGTTTGGCTGGAACTGGACCCGTTGCTTTACGCCGGAATGTGTGCTTCCGCGTAGCTGGACAGCGCCTTCCGGCCACGCCGCACCAAGCGGCAACCGGCCTCCGCGGGCGTGGGACCAGGCGGATGTGACTTTGGTCACCCGGCGCGCCAGGCCCGGCCGCCCTCAGCCGGTTGTACGGATCACCGTGAACACCGCGCCCTCCGGGTCGGCCACCGTGGCCAGCCTCCCGTACGCGGACTCGCGCGGCGCGCGCACCACATGCCCGCCCAGCTCCACGACCTGCCGGGCCGTCGTGTCCACGTCCTCCACCGCGAAGTACGTCATCCAGTGGGCGCCGCGGTCACGTGGCAGGGCCCGGCCGACGCCGTGGATCCCGGTGACCGGCTCTCCGTTCAGATGAAGCGTCAGATAGTCGAAGTCCGCGGAGACCACCGCCTCCAGGTCGTAGCCGAACACCGCGGCGTAGAACTTGCCGACCCCCGACGCCTCGCGCGTGATCAGTTCGTTCCAGGCCAGTGTGCCCGGTTCGCCCATGACCTCCACCCCGTGCTGGGCCAGCGGCTGCCACACCCCGAACACGGCGCCGGCCGGGTCGGAGGCCAGCGCCATCCGGCCCGCCGCGCCCGCGTCCAGCGGCCCGACTCCCACCGTGCCTCCGCAGTCGCGGATCAGCTCTGCCGTCGCGTCCGCGTCGTCGGTCGCGAGATAGGTGGTCCAGGCGACCGGGAGATGCCGGTTCTTCGGGATCTCGCCGATCCCGGCCACACTCCGGCCGTGCAGCGTCGCCCTCACGTACGAGCCGAACGGCGTTGGGCCGATGCTGAACTCCCACCCGAAGAGGTGACCGTAGAAGTCCTCCATCGCGTCCAGATTACGCACCAGCAGGCTGACCCAGCAGGGCGCGCCCAGGGGGCGCCGGGTCGCTACCTCGGTCATCGATTTTCTCCTCGGGACCAGCACGCGGGGCTTGTGGGTGGAGGTGCCGGATCCGATGCTTCCACCACCTGGTACGCGGGGCGCGGTGGCCGCGCCGCAGTGGTCGCGTTCCCGAATGAGAATGCCTGATTTGGCATTTCGGGTCCATTTCGAGGTCATTGCTGAGCGGTGACGCTCCGCCAAACGGCCAGCCGACACCACCACAATGGACACATGGACTCCCTCATCACCGTAGCCGACCTCGCGGGCGCCCCGGATGACATCATCCTCCTCGACATCCGCTGGGAGCTCGGCGGCCCGCCCGGTCGTCCCGCGTACGAGGCCGGCCACCTCCCCGGCGCCTACTTCATCGACCTCGACACCGAGCTCGCCGGGCCACCCGGCACCGTCGGCCGCCATCCGCTGCCCGACCTCGGCGTCTTCACGGCCGCCATGCGCCGGGCGGGCGTAAGCTCCGGCCGCGAAGTAGTCGTCTACGACGGCGGCCTCGGCTGGGCCGCCGCCCGCGCCTGGTGGCTGCTCCGCTGGACCGGCCACGACCGTGTCCGCGTCCTCGACGGCGGTCTCCCGGCCTGGACCGCCGCCGGGCACCCTCTCACCTCCGCCACTCCCGCCTCGGCAGACGGCGCCTTCACCGCGGCCCCGGGCGCCATCCCCCTCCTCACGGCCGATGACGCCGCGTCACTCGCCCGTCGCGGTCTTCTCCTCGACGCCCGCGCGGCCGAGCGCTACCGCGGCGACAGTGAGCCCATCGATCGCGTCGGCGGCCACATTCCCGGCGCCATCAGCGCCCCCACCACCGAGAACGTCGCCCACGACGGAGCCTTCCTCCCCGCCGCCACCCTCGCGGACCGGTTCGCCAAGCTCGGCGCCGGTCCCGACGCGGAAATCGGCGTTTACTGCGGCTCGGGCGTGTCTGCGGCCCATGAAGTGCTCGCCCTGGCCGTCGCCGGCATCCCTGCCGCCCTCTATCCCGGCTCCTGGAGCGAATGGTCCTCCGACCTCACCCGCCCCGTCGCCACCGGCCCCCACCCCGGCTGATCCGCCTGGTGTTGCCGCTCGGCCGGACAGCCTGCCTCTGGCCTGCTACGGGCGTGGGCAGGGGGAGGGGACGGCCAGGCATCAGCGGCTCCCGGCCGGCGGCGGGGGAGCCGGGAGACCACGCGAGCTACGCGCTACTCCTGCTTCTTGCGCCGGCTGCCGAAGACAATCTCGTCCCAGCTCGGCACCGTCGCCCGTCGGCCGGGGCGTACGCCGTCCGCCTCGGCCTGCCGGTCGGTCGTGCCGACCAGCCGGTCGCGGTGGCCGGCCACGGAGCGCGGCATCAGCACATCGGCGTAGGCGGAACCCGCGCCCGCGCTGGCGGCAGGCGCGGCGGCTTCCTCGGCCTCGGGCTCGTCGTCCGGCTCCGCCGAAGGGGAGCCGGTTTCGGGGGTGGTTGGGGCGGACGGCACCACCATGTCACCGCGGAAGTTGGGCACCGCTTCCAGCAGGCTGGTCAGGGAGTCGCGCTCGTCCTCGGCGGCGCGCTCCTCGGAGCGGTCGGCACGATCCGAGCGGTCCAGCTGCCGGTCCATGGCCCGGTCCAGCGGACGGTCCCTCGGCAGCCGCGCGATCCGGGGCACAAAGGGGAAGCTCGGCTCCTGCGTCTCCTGGGTCTCGCCGATGAGTGCGCGTGCCTCGTCGTCCACGGCCTGGACGAGCCGTCGCGGCGGGTCGTACGTCCAGCTCGCGGAGTGCGGTTCGCCCGCTACGCGGTAGACGAGCAGGACTTCCCAGGTGCCGTCGTCGCGCCGCCAGGAGTCCCACAGGACGGTGTCCTTCTCGGCGCCGCGCAGCAGCAGCCGCTCCGCGACCGCCTCACCGAGCTGTGGCCCGGTGCTCTCGCCCTGCCGCCGTACGGCGGTCTTGCGGGCCCGCTCCGCCATGAAGGCACGCTCGGCGAGGACGGGTCCCTCGAAGCGGCGGACCCGCTCGACGGGGATGCCGCCGAGCTGAGCGACCTCCTCGGCGGAGGCACCGGCTCGTATCCGGGCCTGGATGTCACGGGGGCGGAGATGGCTCTCCACCTCGATCTCGATCTGGCCGAGCCGCGCACGGTCATTGCGCACGGCGGCACGCAGCCGCTCATCGATGGGAAGGGTGTATTCGGTGCTGTCGGCAGCCTTGAGAATCAGTCGTGTGCCGTCGTTGCTGACAGCCACGACACGCAATTCGGGCACGGTTACCTCCCGGGTGGTGCCTGCCGACGTCACGTGCGCCGCTGCTCCCGATGGACGAGTGTGACCTGCCCGGGTGCAGCCTGCCACGACCTTGCTGAGTTTTCCGGCGTGTCGGGCATGTGCCGTGACCCGCCGTTATGGCATGGTTACCTCTTTGCAACTCTGAGTGATCAAACCTCACTCCGAGTCAGCTGCGCTCTTGCCTGCTCGACAGCACCCCGGGACGAGCGCCGCCGCTGGGCTCCCCTCCCACGATTTGTCACAGTACTCCATTTGGGGCCACGCCGGTGGGCCGCCGCGCCGTCGAACTTCTCGGGGCGCAGGGGAGTTGGGGATGAGATCTCCGCAGAGGGGCGCAAAGCGGAACGATCTCTTTCGCTAGGGCGGGCATCCAGTTCGAGGCTGCCGCAGTGGCTGCCCGGGACAGCCGTGCGCCCCCGGGCAGCCACTCCTACTCGCCCAGCACCCGCCGCAGGTAGTCGTTGGCGAACAGCCGGCCGGGGTCCAGGCGGTCGCGCAGCGCGGTGAATTCGCCGAAGCGCGGATAGGCGTCGGCGAGATACCCCGCGTCGCGGGTGTGGATCTTGCCCCAGTGCGGCCGCCCCTGATGAGCGGTCATGATTTTCTCGACCGCGGTGAAGTACTCCTGGTAGCGGCTGCCGCGGTAGACGTGCACGGCGATATACGCGGTGTCGCGCCCGGAGGCCGTCGACAGGGCGATGTCGTCGGCGGGCGCGATCCGGACCTCCACCGGGAAGCTGATCCGGAAGGAGGAGCGTTCGACGGTCGCCTTGAGCTCACGGATCGCCGCCACCGCGGCCTCGCGCGGCACCGCGTACTCCATCTCGACGAAGCGCACTCGGCGCGGGCTGGTGAAGACCTTGTATCCGATGTCGCAGTAGTTACGGGCGGAGAGTGCCCGACTGGAGATCTTGGCGATGCCCGGGATGGTGCCGGGAACCGCCTTGCCGATCGTGCAGGCGGCCTGGAAAACCCCGTTGGAGAGCAGCTCGTCGTCGATCCAGCCCCGGACGGTAGGCAGCGGACGGGCCGGTCCGTGACTGCGGTTGTTCCGCTTGGTGTTGCAACCGTCGGTGTGCGGGAACCAGTAGAACTCGAAGTGTTCATTCTCGGCCGAGAGCTGATCGAACTCCGCCATCACCCGGTCGAACGCCATCGGTTCCTCGCGGGCGGTGAGCAGGAAGACCGGCTCCACGGCGAAGGTGAGCGCGCTGACGACGCCCAGCGCTCCGAGCCCGATCCGGGCGGCCGCGAAGACCTCCGGGTTCTCCTCCGCCGAGCAGGTGAGAACCGAGCCGTCCGCGAGCACCAACTCCAGGACCTTGATCTGGGCGGCGATGGAACCCGAGTCCCGGCCGGTGCCGTGGGTGCCGGTGCTGGCGGCACCGGCCACCGTCTGCTCCATGATGTCGCCCATGTTGGTCAGCGACAGTCCCTCGGCGGCGAGGGCCGCGTTGAGCTGCTTGAGCGGCACCCCCGCCTCCACCGTGACCGTCCCGGCGCCCCGGTCGATCGATCTGATGGCGCTGAGCCGCTCGGGGCGGATCTGTACGCCGCCGGTCGCCGCGGCGGAGGTGAAGGAGTGCCCGGTGCCCACGGCCTTCGCCGTCAGTCCGTCCTCGGCGGCCATGCGCAGGGCCGCGGCCAGCTCATCCACGGAAGCGGGCGAAACCACCCGCCGCGGGCTGGCGGAGACATTGCCCGCCCAGTTACGCCACGTAGTCCTCGTCGCGGTGCCGCTCATTGTGCTGGTCATACGTTCGCTGCCCCTCCAGGCCAGGCGCCGGGCGCAGCCGGCGGTATCCCAGGAACGCCACCACCGCCGCGAGGGCCGCGCCGGAGGCCGGCACCACGAACGCCGCCCGGGCCCCGGACGAGTCGGTCACCGACCCGGCCAGTGAGGCCCCGAGGGCGACACCGACCGCGAGCCCTGTGCTCGTCCATGTCATGCCCTCGGTCAGCTTCGCTCGCGGTACCAGCTGCTCGACCAGGGCCATGGCGGTGACCATCGTCGGTGCGATGGTCAGGCCCGAGACGAACAGCGCCACCGCCAGGAAAGCCAGGTTCCCCACCAGTAGTGGCGGGATCATACTCACGGCCATCACACATATGCCCAGCACGAACCTGTGAGATGCCCGCCCTTTCGGCCTGAGCAGTCCGAAAATCGCCCCTGCGAGGCATGAACCGGACGCGTACACGGCGAGCACCAGGCTCGCCGCCGCCTTGTGTCCCTGTTCCTGGGCGAAGGCCAGAGTCGACACGTCCACCGCCCCGAAGATCGCGCCGGTGGCGACAAAGGTGATCACCAGTACCTGCAGACCGCGAGAGCGGAGTGCCGAGCCGCCTTCGTGCTGCCCCCCCGGGTGCGGTGCGGGCTCGGTGGAGCGCTGAGCGGTCAGCAGGAACGTTCCGGTGGCCAGGAAGCCCGCAGCGAGCAGCGGACCGGCCTCGGGGAACCAGACCGTACACAGCCCGATGGACAGGATCGGACCGATGATGAAGCAGATCTCGTCGACCACTGATTCCAGGGCGTACGCGGTATGGAGGCCGGGGGTGCCCGCGTAGATCGCCGCCCAACGCGCCCGCACCATCGAGCCCAGGCTCGGCATGCACCCCGCCACCACGGCACAGCCGAAGAGCGTCCAGTAAGGGGCCCGGTACTCCGAGCACAGCAGCAGCCCGCCCACCGCCAGCACCGTCACCGCACTCACCGGCCGCAGCACCCGCCGCTGCCCGAACCGGTCCACCAGCCGCGACACCTGCGGCCCCAGCGCCGCGCTGGACAGCGCCAGCGTCGCGGACAGCGCCCCTGCGAGTCCGTAGCGGCCGGTGACCTGCGACACCATCGTCACGATGCCGATGCCGAGCATGGACAGTGGCATCCGCCCGATGAATCCAGCGGCGGAGAAACGCTTGGTACCAGGGACGGCGAAGATCGCACGGTACGGGCTGGGCACGGGTACTCCACGGCGTCGTCGCCGAAGGTCGGTGATCGGTAATACATGTGAAACGTGTGGTCAGTAAGGATTGTCCACCGCCCATACAGCTTACGAGCCGTGGCAAGGGCTTTTCCCGGCTGTCGCCGGCGAGTGGCAACATCGGGAGTATGTCCGATCACATCGGGGCCGGTCCTTGCGCGCCCTATGACGCTCTGCTCCTGCTGTCCTTCGGCGGTCCCGAGGGGCCCGACGAAGTCGTCCCGTTCCTGGAGAACGTCACCCGCGGCCGCGGCATCCCACGCGAGCGCCTGAAGGAGGTGGGGCACCACTACTTCCTGTTCGGCGGCGTCAGCCCGATCAACGCGCAGAATCGCGAGCTGCTCCAGGCCCTGCGGGAGGCCTTCTCCGAGCAGGGCATCGCCCTGCCGGTCTACTGGGGCAACCGCAACTGGGCGCCCTACCTGACCGACACCCTGCGTGAGATCACCGATAAGGGACACCAGCGCATCCTGGTGCTCGCCACCAGCGCCTACGCCTCGTATTCCGGCTGCCGCCAGTACCGCGAGAACCTCGCGGACTCTCTCGCCGTCCTGGAGGCCGAGGGCAGGCCACTGCCCCGGGTGGACAAGCTGCGGCACTACTTCAACCATCCCGGCTTCGTCGAGCCGATGATCGACGCCGCTCTCGCCGCCCTCGAGGAGCTCCCTGAGGGCGTTCGGGACGGCGCGCACCTGGCGTTCACGACCCACTCGATCCCCACCGCCGCCGCGGACGCCTCCGGCCCGGCCGAGGGCCATGGAGACGGCGGCGCGTATGTCGCCCAGCACCTGGACGTCGCCCAGGTGATCGCCGACGCCGTAAGGTCGGCCACGGGGACCGACCGCCCCTGGAAGCTCGTCTACCAGTCCCGCAGCGGCGCCCCGCACATCCCTTGGCTGGAACCCGACATCTGTGACCACCTGGAAGAGCTGCACTCCTCCGGGGCGCCCGCCGCCGTCATGGTGCCGATCGGCTTTGTCTCCGACCATATGGAGGTCAAGTACGACCTCGACACGGAGGCCGCCGCCAAGGCCGCCGAGTTGGGTCTCCCGGTCGCTCGCGCAGCCACTGTCGGCGCCGATCCCCGATTCGCCGCCGCAGTACGCGAACTTGTCCTGGAGCGCGCCGGCACCGAGCGCGGCCGCATTACGGAGCGCTGCGCGCTGGGCTCGCTCGGTCCCAGCCACGACGTCTGCCAGGCGGACTGCTGTCCCGCGCCAGGCAATCCCCGCCCCGCGGCGGCTCCGTACGAGCAAGGAGCGCGATGACCGGCGAGCTCAATGAGGAGCTGCTCGCTCTCGCCCTGGAAGCCGCCGCCAGGGCGGGGGCGCTGCTGCGCGACGGCCGCCCCGCCGACCTCGGGGTGGCCGCCACCAAGAGCAGCCCGATCGATGTCGTCACCGAGATGGACATCGCCGCCGAGAAGCTGATCACCGGCTTCATCGCCGGACACCGTCCGGACGACGGCCTGCTGGGCGAAGAGGGCGCGAGCGTCGAGGGCAGCAGCGGTGTGCGCTGGGTGATCGACCCGCTGGACGGCACCGTGAACTATCTCTACGGGCTGCCCTCGTGGTCGGTGAGCATCGCCGCCGAGATGGACGGCGAGACGGTCGTCGGCGTCGTCGAGGCCCCGCTGCGTGGCGAGACCTACCAGGCCGTGCTTGGCGGCGGCGCGTATGTGCTGCCTTCGTCCGGGAGCCGCGTGCGGGTCCACTGCCGTCCCGGTCCGGCCTTCGAGCAGGCGCTTGTCGGCACCGGATTCGGCTATCTCACCGAGCGCCGGGCCGCCCAGGCCGAGGTCGCCCGCTCCCTGCTGCCGAGGGTGCGCGACATCCGGCGGGCCGGCTCCGCCGCGATCGACCTGTGCGATGTGGGCTGCGGCAGGCTGGACGCGTACTACGAGCGCGGGCTCAATCGCTGGGATTTCGCGGCCGGCGCCCTCTTCGCCCGCGAGGCGGGCGCGCTCACCGGCAGCAGGCCGGGGGAGCCGCCGTCCCCGGAGCTGACGGTCGCCGCTGCGCCCGGGTTCTTCGAGCCTCTGCAGAGGCTCCTGGAGGAGCTGGGGGCCTGGCACGACTGAGGTGTCCGACGATGTCCGCCAGGGCTGGTCCTACCCGCGTAGAGGCGGGCCCGCAAACGCCCCGGCACCTTGTCGGTGTCCGGGGCGAGCGGCCTGTCGGGGCCGACCCGTCAGGCGATCTTCGGCAATACCTGGACTCCATGCTCCGCGGCGAGGCGGTGCAGGTCGGCCAGCTCGGCTTCCTCGACCTCGGCGAGGAAGTCGTCGCCCGTCTCGCGGGCATGGAAGAGGTCGGATTCAGTGCTGTGTATGCGCTGGAGGATTCCGGTGGTGAACGCGTCCATCTGGCGCCCCCTATCGGTCGTCGTAAGGGTGTCAAAGGACCCCTCGGACCACGCAGCGGCTGCTGCCACGGGACGAGTATGAACGCCCAGTGGGGCGTGATCGGGGGGTGTGAACTCGTCCTCCCCCGGCCCACCGGAAGGGAAACCTCAACTTGCGGAAAGAATTCCGGAGGACTTTGCCGGCCCCCCTGTCCCGGCCCCCTGCCCCGCCTCTCCAGCCCCTCAGCTCCCACCCCCTAGCTCCACCTCCTCCCCACCCCGCTTACCCCTGTTTTACGGGGCTTCGGTGCAGGATGGACATTGGTTTTCCCTGCTCTTGGGTTTCCCTGCTCTTGGAAGGAACAGCGCCTTGCGCGTACTGGTCGTCGAGGACGAGCAACTGCTCGCCGATGCGGTTGCCACCGGACTGAGGCGTGAGGCCATGGCCGTCGATGTCGTCTACGACGGCGGCGCCGCCCTGGAACGGATAGGAGTCAACGACTACGACGTTGTGGTCCTCGACCGCGACCTTCCGGTCGTCCACGGGGACGACGTCTGCCGCAGGCTCGTCGAGCTCGGCCTGCCCACCCGGGTCCTGATGCTGACCGCGTCGGGCGATGTCAGCGATCGCGTGGAGGGCCTGGAACTGGGCGCCGACGACTACCTTCCCAAGCCGTTCGCGTTCAGCGAGCTGACCGCCCGGGTACGGGCGCTCGGCCGCCGTACGACGGCCCCGCTGCCGCCCGTCCTGGAACGCTCCGGGATCAAGCTTGACCCCAACCGGCGGGAGGTCTTCCGGGACGGTCAGGAGATCCACCTGGCGCCGAAGGAGTTCGCGGTGCTGGAGGTGCTGATGCGCAGCGAGGGATCGGTGGTGTCCGCCGAGCAGCTCCTGGAGAAGGCCTGGGACGAGAACACCGATCCCTTCACCAATGTGGTGCGGGTCACCGTCATGACGCTGCGCCGCAAGCTCGGCGAGCCCGCGGTGATCGTCACCGTGCCCGGCTCCGGTTACCGGATCTGATCCGCGGTGGCTGCTTCCCCGGCGACCCCGCCGCACGCTTCGCCTCCAGCGGTCCCGCCCAAGCCGACCTGGGACCCACGGCCCTCCGGGCACTCCCGCCCGGTGCCGTTGTTCCGGCCCACGATCCGGATAAGGCTCACCGTCCTGTACGGCGGGATGTTCCTGATCGCCGGGGTCGTGTTGCTCTGGATCATCTACCTGCTGGCGGCCGGGGCCCTTCACGAGGGCAATGAGCTGCCCTTCAAGCTGATCACCGGCTATCTGGCCCCCACCACGAACACCTGCCAGCTCCCGCCCTCGGGCAGTACCAACGACGAGTTCACCCGGGCCATCGGCGCCTGTATGCAGGCCCAGCGTGAGCTGGCGCTGAACAACCTGCTCAAGCGTTCGCTGCTGGCACTGATCGGCCTCGCCGTCGTGGCGTTCGCCGTTGGCTACGTCATGGCCGGCCGGGTGCTCTCCCCGCTCGGCCGGATCACCCGTACCGCACGCGGTGTGGTGAGCTCCGATCTGAAGCAGCGGATTCACATGGAGGGGCCGGACGACGAGCTCAAGGAGCTCGCGGACACCTTTGACGACATGCTGGAGCGGCTGGAGCGTTCCTTCGACGCCCAGCGCCGCTTCGTCGCCAACGCCTCCCATGAGCTCCGTACGCCACTGGCGATCAACCGCACCCTCCTGGAGGTGCAGCTTTCCGATCCGGCGGTCTCCCCGGACCTCCAGCAGCTCGGCAAGACCCTGCTGTCCACCAATGAGCGCAGCGAGCAGCTCGTGGAGGGTCTGCTGCTGCTCGCCCGCAGTGACAACGAGATCGTGCACCGGAAGCCCGTGGACCTCGCTGAGGCGGCCTCCCAGGCGCTCGACCAGACCCGTACCGAGGCCCAGGCCAAGAGCGTGCAGTTGCGTAGCTCGCTGTCCGCCGCGGTGGCGCAGGGCAATGGCGTGCTTCTGGAGCGAATCGCGCTCAACCTGGTGCAGAACGCGGTGCGCTACAACGTTCCCGACGGCTGGGTCGAGGTGGAGACCTCCACAGGGCAGGGGCAGGCGCTGCTCATCGTCTCGAACACGGGTCCCGTTGTCCCGGCCTATGAGATCGACAATCTTTTCGAGCCATTCCGCAGGCTCCGTACCGAGCGGACGGGCAGCGACAAGGGTGTGGGCCTCGGACTGTCGATCGCCCGTTCGGTGGCCCGGGCCCACGGCGGCACCATCTCGGCGGTGCCCAGAGAAGGAGGAGGCCTGGTCATGAGGGTTGCGATCCCGATATGACCTAAGTCTCAGCAGTCGGGCGACGGGCCCGGGTGGTGTTCGCTTTGCGCGGAATTTTGCGGTCTGGTGCTGACTGGAGGATGCTGTGACCGATCACACATGTGAATCCGACCGGGTGTACTCAGTGTGATCGCCATATCCGTGAAAAGACCCACAAAATCTATGTTTCCGCAGGTCGTGATCACGGGAAGTAGACGTGATGGCATGCGAGAAGCGTGACATCCGGCCCGAGAACGGTCATGATCAACGACCCGCCCGATCACCTCTTCGGGGGTGCGATTGGGTGTCGATTGAGTAACGGCACTTGATGTAAGGCAAAATCTCCGCTTCGGGTCGGGCACAAGACCGGCCTCCCACGCGTTACGTGCGCTGGAGACACCGCAGATACCCAGAGGGGGAGAGCGACCACATGGCTACCGACTACGACACACCACGCAAGACCGACGATGACGTCAACGAGGACAGCATCGAGGAACTGAAGGCTCGCCGGAACGAAAAGTCCACGTCCGCAGTGGACGTTGACGAGTTCGACCAGGCAGAGTCCCTCGAACTGCCCGGCGCCGACCTTTCCAACGAGGAGCTGTCGGTCCGGGTCCTGCCCCGGCAGGCCGACGAGTTCACCTGCATGAGCTGCTTCCTCGTACACCACCGCAGCCAGCTGGCCACGGAGAAGAACGGCAACCCCATCTGCCGCGACTGTGCGGCCTGACGGACATGAGTAGCGGCGACGAGCGAGGCCGGAGGGCCTCGCTCGCGGGTGTGGACAGCGCAGAAGGGGAGGGCGACATGGCAGACGGCCGTGTCAAGCGCTCTCGGGCCCGGAGGGCGCTGGGCATGGGCAAGGCGGGGGTCTCGTCCCTCGCGGAGCGGCTGGTCGAGGCCGCCCCGCGGATCCCCGTCCGGGACCTGGAAACTCTGCGACGCCAGTTCCCGGGTCTCGGCCCGGAGGAGATAGCCGACCGGCTGATCGGCGCCGCCATGAAGGGCACCGCGACCGTCGGCGCGGGCGTCGGCGCCGCAGCGATGCTGCCCACCCCGCCCGCCATGGCGGCCGAGCTTGCCACGGAGACCTTCGCGGTGGCCGCGGTCGAGTACAAGCTCATCGCCGAACTGCACGAGCTTTACGGGCTGCGGGTTCCCGGCACCGCGCGGCAGCGCGCGAGCGCCTATCTCTGGTCCTGGTCCGAGCAGCGCGGCATCGACGTGCTCAAGCTGTCCTCGGTCAACGCCGCACTCGGCGGCAAAATGAAAAAGGAGCTTCGTCAGAAGCTCCTCAAGCGCACCGTGCGCAACCTCCCGACACTGACCCCCTTCCTGGTCGGCGCGGCGGTCGGTGCCCTCCTGAACCGGCGCGACACCAGGCTGCTCGCCGAGCGCGTCCGTCAAGACCTGCGGGCTCACCAGCTCCCGTGGGAGGCGCTCCCGCCGGTCTCCGGCGAGGACGATCGCACACTCTCCGAGCCCCCTCCGGCGCCGCCCGGTCTCCCGCCCGGCGCGGCCTAGGCCCGGCCCTGGCGGTCCCTCGGCGCCCTCAGGCGCGAACGGCCTCCAGCGCAGCGGCCAGCCGCTCCGGCGAACGGGTCGACACGTAGATGTACGGCGTCGGATCGTCCGGATCCGTCACCTCGACCTTGAGCGCGGTCGGCACGTAGGACCGCAGCAGCATGAATGCCCGCGCATCGGCCTTGTACGAGCGCCAGGCCACCGCCTCCGCCGCGTCCAGCACCGTGGCCGTACCCAGCGCCTCCACCGGGATCCGGGCGTCGCCCGCGACCAGTGAGCCGGCCACCACCCGGATCCGCGCGGAGCCGTAGGCGCTCACCCCCGCCCCCGCCAGCACCGCTCCGCCGACCAGGCCCGCCAGTAGCGGCAGTGTGCCGAACGGCAGCAGGATCAGTGCGAGAGAGACCCCGGCGCCCGCGGCGAGGAGCCACCATGAGCGCGGCACGGTGAGACGTTCGTCGTAAGGCTGCATGGCACCAGCTTGGCATGCGTGGGTAGCGCGAAAACCGGCGCCTGTCCTTACCCCCGCCCGGCTGCCTAGTTCGTCCGCCGGTTCAGGACACCCCGCACCCGGTCCATCGCCCGGGTGAGCCGTGGCGGAGCCGTCCGCAGGCCCGTGGCCAGCTGCTTGGCCAGGTCCGTCGCGGCGGTCGGAAGCGCGGCGTCGAGGACGGCGGAGGAACGGGCGCCGCTGCCCACCAGGTAGCGCGGCAGCGGCCGGGGCGCGGTCAGCGCCTTCAGGACCGCGAGGGCGACCGGGCGCGGGCCCGGGAGCTCTCGGCGCAGGAAGTCATCGACCGCCGCGTACTGGTCGCTGTACGCGGAGGACTGCGCGTCCGGCAGCAGGCCCGCGCCCTGCTGCCAGATTCCGCTGGCGTACGCGCCCGGCTCGATCAGCACCACCTTCACCCCGAAGGGCGCGGTCTCCATCCGCAGGGCGTCGGTGACCGCCTCCAGGCCCTGCTTGCTGGCGCAGTACCAGCCGAGCATCGGGCTGGAGACCCGGCCCGAGATCGAGGAGATGTTGACGATCCTGCCCGCCCGGCGCTCGCGCATCGTGGGCAGCACCAGGCGGGCGATACGGACCGGGCCGACCAGATTGGTCTCCAGCTGCCGGCGCACCTGCTCGTCGTCGACGTCCTCGATCGCACCTGGCTGGGCGAAGCCCGCGTTGTTGACCACGGCCCAGGGACCGCCATCCGTCATCATCGCGATCTCGGTGAGCGCCTGGACCGTCGAGGTCGCATCGGCCACGTCGAGCAGGACGGTCCGGACGGCGGCGCCCGTCCGCTCCACCCGCGCACGGAGCACCTCGGCTTTCTGCTCGGACCTTACGGTGCCGATCACGTCGAACCCGGCATGCGCGAGTTCAAGCGTGACGGCCAGGCCGATACCGCTGCCGGCTCCGGTGACGACGACGGATTTGGGGCTCATGAGTGCTCCGGTAAAGGGTGGGGAAAGGCGGCGCAAGATACCAGGGACCAACGGACACACGGCGGGAAAGGATCCCGCAGAGGGTAGGGTCTCCCGCGTGAGTGGAGCTACAACCGACAGCCCGGGCCGTCCGGGACTGACCCCGCCGCCGGATGCCGGGCCGCCGGTACGGCACCCCGCCGCACCCGCCCCCGGCGAGCCGCTCGGAGCGCACTACGACCTGTGCTTCGGCTGCGGCGGCGGACAGCCGCACGGGCTGCACGTACGGTCGTACGCGGGTGAGGGTGTCACCGTCACGGCCGAGTTCACCGTGCAGCCCGCGCACCAGGGAGCCCCCGGCCTCGCGCACGGCGGGATCCTGGTCTCGGCGCTGGACGAGACGCTCGGTTCTGTCAACTGGCTGTTGCAGGCGATCGCCGTCACCGGGCGCCTGGAGACGGATTTCGTGCGGCCGGTGCCCGTCGGCACCACCCTGCACCTGCGGGCCGAGTGCACGGCTGTGGCCGGGCGCAAGATCTACTCAAGTGCTGTGGGCCGGATCGGCAGCCCTGACGGCCCCGTCGCCGTACGCGCGGACGCCGTCTTCATACGGGTGAAGGTCGAACACTTCACGAAGAACGGCCGCCCGGACGAGGTAAAGGTCGCTATGACCGACCCGGACGCGCGCAAGGTCGCACGTGCCTTCGAGGTGAACCCGTGAGCATGCGCAATCCGGTGGATGTCCTCATCCGCCGCCTCGATGACGAGGTACCGGTGCCCTCCTACGGACACCCCGGCGACGCCGGGGCGGACCTGGTCACCACTGAGGCCGCCGTACTCGCTCCCGGCGAGCGCGCTGTGCTGCCGACCGGGGTTTCCATCGCACTCCCGGAGGGGTACGCCGCCTTTGTACATCCCCGCTCCGGCCTGGCGGCCCGCTGCGGGGTGGCACTCGTGAATGCCCCGGGAACGGTTGACGCCGGGTACCGTGGGGAGATCAAGGTGATCCTGGTCAACCTGGACCCGCGCGAGAGCGTGCGGTTCGCGCGGGGTGACCGGATTGCCCAGTTGGTCGTCCAGCAGGTCGAGAGGGTCCGCTTCCACGAGGTGGCGGAGCTTCCCGGTTCTGCCAGGGCCGCGGGGGGCTTCGGCTCCACGGGGGGTCATGCCGCGGCAGGTGGCACGGCCACGAATGGATACGCATCGGTCATCGCAGACCGGGAAGGACAGTGACGTGTTCCGTCGTCGTCGCAAGGAGCGCGAAGACGCCCTCGACGAGCTCGAGGGCGCGAGCCCCGAAGAGCTGGCCGAAGACGCCGAGGAGCCGGACGGCTCCGGGGGGTCCCGTCGGTACAACCTTCCGCCCGCCCCGAGGCCGGACGGTCCGTGGGACCTGAGCGAGGTCAAGCAGCCCGGTGACGGCCGGGTGGACCTCGGCGGCCTTTTTGTGCCCGGAGTCGAGGGCATGGAGCTGCGGGTCGAGGTGGCCGGCGAGTCCATCGTCGCCGCGACCGTGGTGTTGCGCGACAGCGCCGTACAGCTCCAGGGCTTCGCCGCACCGAAGTCGGAGGGCATCTGGGGCGAGGTGCGCGAGGAGATCGCCTCCGGCATCACCAAGCAGGGTGGCATCGTCGACGAGGTCGAGGGCCCGCTCGGCTGGGAGCTTCGGGCCCAGGTGCCCGTGCAGTTGCCCGACGGTACCAATGGTGTGCAGCTCGTCCGCTTCGTCGGCGTCGACGGCCCGCGCTGGTTCCTGCGCGGAGTGATCTCCGGACAGGGCGCGGTTCAGCCGGAGGCGGCCGGATTGCTGGAGCAGATCTTCCGCGACACCGTCGTCGTGCGCGGAGACTCGCCGATGGCGCCGCGCGATCCGATCGTCCTCAAACTGCCGAACGACGCGCAGATGGTGCCCGAGAGTGTCGCCCAGGACGGTGACCAGCCCCGGTTCGCCGATGGCATCGACCCGCTGCGCCGCGGACCGGAGATCACCGAGGTCCACTAGGAGCCCCGCCTCGTGGCGGGAAGAATTCCTTCCGCCACGAGTAGTCCGTTGGCCGGGACCTGTTCGAGCAGGTTCCGGCCAACGGCGTTTCCGGTGCGCCATGTATTGACCCGGACACCACGCCGGGGCTGTCCTGGCCCGTATCCCGGAACTGCGGCGGTCCTCCGGGGGGTGCACCGGCCCCGCGGAGAGCGGTGGTGGTGCCTGGGGCCGGGTCCGGCCGCTGCGGCTGATGTGCCTGCCCCCAGCCACCGCTCGGAGGTGCCTCCTGCGTTCGCCCGGTCGCGGCAGCGGTCGCGACCAGGCGGTCATGAACGGCTCCTCTCGCCGCAGCGGTGATCCTTGGAGCGCCTCCACCAGTGGTCGTTCGGCCCGACGGGTGGCGCCGCGGCCTCGGCCGAGCCGGCCTCCTGCGACCCGGCCGCCGTGCGGACCCGCCGATTCCATACGCGTTCTTAACGCCCGAAGGGGCTTCTGAACAGGGTTAATGCGGGAAGTCCTGCTTAGGCTTCCTGCTCGTGTCCACGCTCCCCAAGCAATTCCTCCTCGGCCGGCCGCTGCGCTCCTCCCAGATGGGGGAGACCCTTCTCCCCAAGCGGCTCGCCCTGCCGGTCTTCTGCAGCGACCCACTCTCTTCCGTCGCCTACGCCACCGAGGAAATCCTGCTGATCCTGGCGCTCGGTGGCACTGCCCTGTTCCACCTGGCCTGGTACGTCGGCGTCGCGATCATCGTGCTGCTCGTCGTGGTCATCGCCTCGTACCGGCAGACCTGCTACGCCTACCCCAACGGCGGCGGGGCCTATGTGGTCAGTGCCGAGAACCTCGGGCGGAACCCGGCACTCACCGCCGCCAGCGCGCTGCTCGTCGACTATGTGCTCACGGTCGCGGTGTCCGTGGTGGCCGGTGTCGCCGCGATCACCTCCGCCGCGCCCTCGCTCTCGAAGCACGCGGTGGCGCTGAGCGTCGGCTTCACCGTGCTGCTGGCCGTGATGAACCTGCGCGGCGTCAAGGAGTCGGGCCGGATCTTCGCGATACCCACGTACGGGTTTGTGATCGGCATCTATGCGATGTTCGCCTTCGCGGCCGTCCGGATGGCGCTCGGGCACACCATTCGCGCCGAATCCGCCATCCTGCCGGTGCACTCCGCGGGGACCTACACGGGCCTGGCCCTGGTCCTGCTGGGAATGCGTGCCTTCGCTTCCGGCTGCACCGCGCTCACCGGTGTCGAGGCGATCAGCAACGGGATACCGGCCTTCCTCAAGCCCAAGTCGAAGAACGCCGCGATGACACTGACGATCATGGGCATCATGTCGATCACGATGTTCGCCGGCATCACCGTGCTCGCGCTGGTCTACAAGGTGCATGTGGCGTCCGACCCGACCGAACTCGGCCTCCCGGCCGGCGCGGACATGCCCACTGCCCTGGCCCAGATCGCCAGGGCCAGCTTCGGCGACTGGACATTCCTCTTCTACTACGTACAGGCGGTGACCGCCGGAATCCTGATCCTGGCCGCCAATACCGCCTTCAACGGCTTCCCGCCGCTGACCTCGATCCTCGCCCAGGACCGCTATCTGCCGCGCCAATTGCACAACCGCGGCGACCGGCTGGTCTTCTCCAACGGCATCATCCTGCTGGCACTCGCGGCCATAGGCCTGGTCATCGCCTTCAAGGCCGACCTCTCGTCGATCATCCAGCTCTACATCATCGGCGTCTTCATCTCCTTCACGCTTTCCCAAGGCGGCATGGTCCGCCACTGGAAGCGGGAGCTGGCCGGGACCACGGATCCCGCCGCCCGCCGCCATATGCGCCGCTCGCAGGCGATCAATGCCTCGGGCGCGGTCGTCACCGGGATCGTGCTGGTCATCGTCCTGGTCACGAAGTTCACCCACGGCGCGTGGATCGTCACCATCGCCATGCCCGTCCTCTTCCTGCTGATGAAGGCCATACGACGCCACTACGACAGCGTCGCCGAGGAGCTGAGGGTCGACGCAGGCGCCCGTCCCGAGCCGCCGTCCGGCAATCACGCGGTCGTCCTGGTTTCCAGGATGCACGCGCCGACGCTGCGCGCCGTCGGCTATGCCCAGTCGATCCACCCGAGCTCCATCGAGGCGCTCACGGTCGGTGTCGACGACTCCGAGACCGAGGCGCTGCGCAGGGAGTGGGAACTGCACGGCCTGGAGGTGCCGCTGGTGGTCCTCGACTCCCCGTACCGCGAGATCACCCGCCCGGTCCTCGACTACGTACGCAGAAAGCACCACGAGAGCCCGCGCGATGTGGTGACCGTCTTCATCCCGGAGTATGTGCTCGGCCACTGGTGGGAGGGGATAATGCACAACCAGAGCGCGCTGCGGCTCAAGGCCCGGCTGCTCTTCACGCCCGGCGTCATGGTCACCAGCGTCCCCTATGTGCTGAGCTCGGGGAAGAAGTACAAGTACAAGGAGCGCGGCGTCAAGGCCTCGTCAAAGTAATCCGGTCCACCGGTTCGGACCCCCATTTGCCCCCTTCGGTCGCTCTAAGGTCTTCTCAAAGGCCCTCGGGAAGAATCAAAGGCCCACGGGAAGAACAATGGAGCCATGGCACGCGGCAAGCTGCGCATCTACCTGGGAGCCGCCCCCGGCGTCGGCAAGACCTACGCCATGCTCTCCGAGGCGCACCGCCGCCTGGAGCGGGGCACGGACGTCGTGGCCGGCTTCGTGGAGCACCACAAGAGGCCCCGCACCGAGGTCATGCTGTACGGCCTGGAAGTGGTGCCGCGCCGCACGCTGGAACACCGGGGCGGCACCTTCACCGAGATGGACGTCGACGCGGTGCTCGCCCGCAAGCCCGCCGTGGCGCTCGTGGACGAGCTGGCACACACCAATGTGCCCGGCTCACGGAACGTCAAGCGCTGGCAGGACGCGGAGGAGCTGCTGGCGGCCGGCATAGACGTCGTCTCCACGGTCAATATCCAGCACCTGGAGTCGCTGGGGGACGTCGTCGAGTCGATAACGGGCGTACGGCAGCGGGAGACCGTCCCGGACGAGGTGATCCGCCGCGCCGACCAGATAGAGCTGGTCGACATGTCGCCGCAGTCACTGCGCCGCCGTATGGCGCACGGCAACATCTACGCCTCCGACAAGGTCGACGCGGCGCTGTCCAACTACTTCCGTCCCGGCAATCTCACCGCGCTGCGCGAACTGGCGCTGCTCTGGGTCGCCGACCGGGCCGACGAGTACCTCCAGCAGTACCGCGCCGACCACCGGATCTCCTCCACCTGGCAGGCCCGTGAGCGCATCGTCGTCGGCCTCACCGGCGGCCCCGAGGGCCGCACCCTGATCCGCCGCGCCGTCCGGATGGCGGCCAAGGGCTCGGGCAGCGAGATCCTGGCCGTGCATGTGGTGCGCAGCGACGGGCTGGCCTCGGGCTCACCCAAGGAGCTGGCTGCCCAGCGGACCCTGGTGGAGGACCTGGGCGGCTCCTTCCACCATGTTGTCGGCGGCGACATCCCGACCGCGCTGCTGGACTTCGCACGAGGCATCAACGCCACTCAGATAGTGCTGGGCACCAGCCGCCGCAAGGCCTGGCAGTACGCCCTCGGGCCGGGCGTCGGCGCGACGGTCGCCCGCGAGGCCGGCGACATCGACGTGCACATCGTCACCCACGAGCAGGCCGCCAAGGGCCGCGGCCTGCCGACCGCCCGGGGTGCCAAACTCGGCACCTCCCGGGTTGTCGCCGGCTGGCTGCTGGGCACGGCCGGGCCGGTGCTGCTGGCGCCGGCGCTGACCACCTGGAACCACGGCCTCGGGCTCGCGACCGACATGCTGCTCTTCCTGACCCTCACGGTCGCCGCGGCGCTGGTGGGCGGCCTGTTCCCGGCACTAGTCTCCGCGCTCGGCGGATCGCTGCTGCTCAACTACTACTTCACCCCGCCCACGCACACGTTCACGATCGACAGGCCGGAGAACATCCTCGCCATCGCGATCTTCATCGTGGTCGGTGTCGCGGTGGCGTCCGTGGTGGACCTGGCAGCCCGCCGCACCCAGCAGGCCGCCCGGCTGCGCGCCGAAGCCGAGATCCTCTCCTACCTCGCGGGCAGCGTACTGCGCGGCGAGAGCTCGCTCGGCGCGCTGCTGGCGCGGGTCCGGGAGACCTTCGGCATGGATTCGGTGGCCTTGCTGGAACGGACGGGAGAGCACGCCGTGTGGACCTGTGCGGCCAGCGTGGGGCCCGACCCCTGCGTGCGTCCCGAAGACGCCGACGTGGAGGTGCCGGTCAATGACCGGCTGTCGTTGGCGCTCACCGGACGGGTGCTGCCCGCCTCCGACCGGCGGGTGCTGTCGGCCTTCGCCGCGCAGGCCGTCGTTGTGCTCGACCGCAAGCGGCTGGAGGTCGAGGCCGCGCAGGCCCGCGAACTCGCCGAGGGCAACCGCATCCGCACCGCGCTGCTCGCCGCCGTCTCGCACGACCTGCGGACCCCGCTGGCCAGCATCAAGGCCTCGGTGTCCTCCCTGCGCTCCCATGACGTCGCCTGGTCCCCCGAGGACGAGGCGGAACTCCTGGAAGGTATCGAGGACGGCGCCGACCGGCTCGACCACCTCGTGGGCAACCTGCTCGACATGTCCCGGCTGCAGACCGGCACCGTCACCCCGCTGATCCGTGAGGTGGACCTCGACGAGGTGGTGCCGATGGCGCTCGGCGGAGTCCCCGAGGGCAGCGTCACCCTGGACGTCCCCGAAACGCTGCCCATGGTCGCCGCCGATCCCGGACTGCTGGAGCGCAGCGTCGCCAACATTGTCGAGAACGCGGTCAAGTACAGCCCCGCCGGGGCCAAGGTGCTGGTCGCGGCCAGCGCCCTGGGGGACCGTGTCGAGGTGAGGGTGGTCGACCGCGGCCCCGGGGTACCCGAGACCGCCAAGGAGCGCATCTTCGAACCGTTCCAGCGGTACGGCGACGCGCCGCGAGGCGGGGGCGTGGGCCTCGGTCTCGCGGTCGCCCGCGGCTTCGCCGAGGCGATGGGCGGGAGCCTGGTCGCGGAGGACACGCCCGGGGGTGGTCTCACCATGGTCCTCACCGTCCAAGCCGCCTTCGGCGGTCAGTGGAGCCGTCCGGACCTGCCGGCCGATGTCACCTCGTGATCGTCAGGAATCGTCAGGAACATGGGAAGGGGACCTCAATGGACCGGGTGCTCGTGGTGGACGACGAGCCGCAGATCGTGCGCGCTCTCGTGATCAATCTGCGGGCCCGCAAATACGAGGTCGACGCCGCCCACGACGGTGCGACCGCGCTGCAGATCGCCGCGGCCCGCCACCCCGACGTGATCGTCCTCGACCTCGGCCTTCCCGACATGGACGGCGTCGAGGTGATCCGCGGCCTGCGCGGCTGGACCCGGGTCCCGATCATCGTGCTCTCCGCCCGTCAGACTTCCGACGAGAAGGTCGAGGCCCTCGACGCCGGCGCGGACGACTACGTGACCAAGCCGTTCGGCATGGACGAGCTGCTCGCCCGGCTGCGCGCCGCGGTGCGGCGCGCGGCGCCGACCGGACCGGACGACGACGCCTCCACGGTCGAGACCGAGTCCTTCACCGTCGACCTGGCCGCCAAGAAGGTCCACCGGGACGGTGCCGATGTCCGGCTGACACCCACCGAGTGGCACCTCCTGGAAGTGCTGGTCCGCAACACCGGCCGGCTCGTCAGCCAGAAGCGGCTGCTCCAGGAGGTCTGGGGTCCTGCCTACGGCACGGAGTCCAACTACCTCCGCGTCTATATGGCGCAGCTGCGCCGAAAGCTGGAAGCCGACCCCTCGCACCCCCGGCACTTCGTCACCGAGCCCGGCATGGGCTACCGCTTCGAACGCTGATTCCCCGGGCGCGCCCTGGGGAGGCCCGTGCAGCGTCCGGCAGCGCCCGGGCGGCGCCGCAGCGCCGCCGGAAGAAGGATCGCCGCCATCCTGTCACCCCGGCCGGGTAGGCTTCCTGTATGAGTGGTACCACCCGTTCGGACCGTCCCGCCGGTCGCTTGCGCCGGATGCTCGACCGGCTCTCCTCCTCCCAGGAGGAGCTGCACTCCGACGAGCTCCAGCAGGATGCCCTGGCAGTTGGCTGCACACCGATCTGCAACGTCCACGACCGCGACATAATCACTGTCACCGGTACCCTTCGTGCGGTCACCCTGCGGCCGCGGGCCGGTGTTCCCGCGCTGGAAGCCGAGTTGTTCGACGGGTCCGCCGCGCTCGATGTGGTGTGGCTCGGCCGTCGCAGCATCGTCGGCATAGAGCCGGGTCGCATGATCATCGCGTCGGGACGGATCTCCATGAACCGTGGCCGGCCGGTGCTGTTCAACCCCAAGTACGAATTGCGTCCGGTCGGACAGGAGTAACGGGTGGCGTCGAACGACAAGCAGACAGACCAGTCCACGGACGAGTCCACGGACGAGTCGAGGGCCGTCACAGAAGCGGCCCTCTTCGAGGCGTTCGGCGGGGTGCGTGGCATGGTGGAGACCACCGTGCCGGGCCTGGTCTTCGTCGCGATCTACACGGTCAACCACGATCTCCATATCTCCGCCATCGTCGCGCTCGCCCTGTCCCTGCTGATGGGTGTCGCCAGGCTCGCCCGTAAGGACACCCTCAAGCACGCCTTCAGCGGGGTGTTCGGAGTCGCCTTCGGCGCGGTCTTCGCGATGATGTCCGGCAATGCCAAGAACTTCTACCTGCCGGGCATGCTCTACACGCTGGGCCTCGCGGTGGCCTACTGCGTCTCGGCCGCCGCCGGATTCCCGCTGCTGGGCCTCATTCTCGGCCCGATCTTCAAGGAGAACCTCTCCTGGCGCCGGCGCAATCCCGGCCGCAGGGTCGCCTACACCAAGGCCAGTTGGGCGTGGGGCATCATCCTGCTCGCCAAGTCCGCGATCCTTTTCCCCCTCTACTGGTGGGGCAACGCCACCCAGCTCGGCTGGGTCAAGGTCGCCCTCGGTATCCCGCCGTTCCTGCTCTCGGTCTACCTGACCTGGATCTTCCTGGCCAAGGCGCCGCCGCCGATCGACGTGATCGCCGAGATGGAGGCCAGGGACGAGGCCGAGCGCGCCGCGAAGGAAGCCGGTGAGCCGGAGATCCGCGACCTCGGCGCCGACGCGGTCGGCGTCGCCGAAGCCGCCACCCGCCAGGCGCCGCCAGGCCGCTGAGATCCTGGCCGGCGATCCGGGGTTGGGGGTCGGGTGGGCCTCGCAGGCCAAGGCCGCCGGCTCCGGCGGATGCGGCCCGGGCCTCCGCCCGCGCCACGAACCGCGCCCGGGCGGGGCACTCCGGTGCCCCGCCCGGGCGCGGTCGGTGGGACGGCCTCAGCCGTCCGCAGCACTCCGCTGCAGGGACAGCAGGTCCTCCAGCTGCTCCTCACGGTGCGGGGCAGCGACAAAGAGCAGCTCGTCGCCCGCCTCCAGTACGTCGTCCTTGGACGGGGTGAGCACCCGGTGGCCGCGGATGATCGTGACCAGCGAGGTGTCCTGGGGCCACTCGACCTCGCCGACTCGCGTGCCGACCAGCGCGGCCTCCGGCGGAAGGGTCAGCTCCACCAGGTTCGCGTCCCCCTGGCTGAAGCGCAGCAGCCGTACGAGGTCGCCGACGCTGACGGCCTCCTCGACGAGCGCGGACATCAGGCGCGGGGTCGAGACGGCGACGTCCACACCCCAGGCCTCGTTGAAGAGCCATTCGTTCTTGGGGTTGTTGACCCGGGCCACCACCCGGGGCACCCCGTACTCGGTCTTGGCGAGCAGCGAGACGACCAGATTGACCTTGTCGTCACCAGTGGCCGCGATGACGACATTGCAGCGCTGCAGCGCCGCCTCGTCCAGCGAGGTGATCTCGCAGGCGTCGGCGAGCAGCCACTCGGCCTGCGGCACCCGCTCGACCGAGATCGAGCTGGGGTTCTTGTCGATCAGCAGGACCTCGTGGCCGTTCTCCAGCAGCTCGGCCGCGATCGAGCGGCCCACTGCGCCGGCTCCGGCGATGGCGACCCTCATCAGTGACTCTCCTCGGGGCCCTCGGCGAACGCTGCTTCGACCTTCTCAACGTCGTTGACGCGCATCATCACATGCACGAGGTCGCCCTCCTGCAGGACGGTGTTGGAGTTGGGCAGCATCGCCTCGCCCAGCCGGGTGAGGAACGCCACACGTACTCCGGTCTCCTCCTGCAGCCGGCTTACCTTGTGGCCGATCCACGCCGAGGAAATGTGCACCTCGGCGAGCTGTACCCCGCCGCTGGGGTCCCGCCACAGCGGCTCGGCCCCGGAGGGGAGCAGCCGGCGCAGCATCTGGTCGGCGGTCCACCGGACGGTGGCGACGGTCGGGATGCCGAGCCGCTGGTAGACCTCGGCACGCCGTGGGTCGTAGATGCGGGCGGCGACATTCTCGATGCCGAACATCTCGCGGGCCACGCGGGCCGCGATGATGTTGGAGTTGTCGCCGCTGCTCACCGCGGCGAAGGCTCCCGCCTCCTCGATGCCGGCCTCGCGCAGTGTGTCCTGGTCGAACCCGATCCCGGTAACCCGACGCCCGCTGAACCCGGAACCCAGGCGGCGGAAGGCGGTCGGGTCCTGGTCGATCACAGCGACCGTATGACCTTGCTGTTCGAGCGAGTGCGCGAGGGTGGATCCCACTCTCCCGCAACCCATGATGACGACGTGCACGCCCGTCCTTCCGGCTGTCAATATCTTGCCCGATTCCTTCTTAGGGTCTCAGACCGCGCCCAAAGGTACACACGCCCGCACACTGACGATAGGGAGGCGAGGATCCGTCAACCTTGACGATCCCTTAACATCCAGGAGTGTCCAATCTGACCGACCTGCCGAAACGGATCTTGATCGGCCGCGCACTGCGCAGCGACAAGCTCGGAGAAACGCTCCTCCCCAAGCGGCTCGCGCTCCCTGTGTTCGCGTCCGACCCACTCTCCTCAGTGGCCTATGCGCCCGGCGAGGTGCTTCTGGTCCTGTCCATCGCAGGCGTGTCCGCATACCGCTTCAGCCCGTGGATCGCGGTCGCGGTCGTGGTGCTGATGTTCACGGTGGTGGCCTCCTACCGGCAGAACGTGCACGCGTACCCGTCCGGTGGCGGCGACTACGAGGTCGCCACGACCAACCTGGGCCAACGCGCCGGACTCACCGTCGCCAGCGCGCTGCTCGTCGACTACGTGCTGACCGTCGCCGTGTCCGTCGCCTCCGGGGTGGAGAACCTGGGCTCGGCCGTGCCGTTCTTCGTCCAGCACAAGGTGCTTGGCGCGGTCGGCATGATCGTGCTGCTGATGCTGATGAACCTGCGCGGCGTGCGCGAGTCCGGCACGATTTTCGCGATCCCGACGTACGCCTTCGTCTTCGGCGTCTTCTGCATGATCGCCTGGGGCGTCTTCAGGATCGTCTCGGGCGACGACATGCGCGCTCCGACCGCGAGCTACACGATCCACGCCGAGAACACCGGCCTGTCCGGCTTCGCGCTCCTCTTCCTGCTGCTGCGCGCCTTCTCCTCCGGGTGCGCCGCGCTCACCGGCGTCGAGGCGATCAGCAACGGCGTCCCCGCCTTCCGCAAGCCGAAGTCCAAGAACGCCGCCACCACGCTGTTCGCCATGGGCGTGCTCGCCGTCACCATGTTCTGCGGCATCATCGCGCTGGCGATGAACACCAAGGTCCGCATGGCCGAGAACCCGGCGACGGACCTGCTCAAGAACGGCGTCCCGGTCGGCTCCGGCTACACCCAGAACCCGGTCATCGCCCAGGTCGCCGAGGCGGTCTTCGGCAAGGGGTCGATCCCCTTCATCTTCCTGGCCGCCGTCACCGCGCTTGTCCTCTTCCTGGCCGCCAACACCGCGTACAACGGCTTCCCGGTGCTCGGCTCGATCCTCGCCCAGGACCGCTACCTGCCGCGCCAGCTGCACACCCGTGGTGACCGGCTCGCCTTCTCCAACGGCATCGTCCTCCTCGCCGGCTTCGCCGCCGTCCTCGTCTACCTCTACGGCGCCGACTCGACCCGGCTCATCCAGCTGTACATCGTCGGTGTCTTCGTATCGTTCACGCTCAGCCAGACCGGCATGGTCCGGCACTGGAACCGTCACCTGGCGACGGAAAACGATCCCGGAAAGCGCCGCCATATGGTGCGCTCCCGCGCGATCAACGCCTTCGGCGCTTTCTTCACCGGACTTGTGCTGATCATCGTGCTGCTCACCAAGTTCACGCACGGAGCGTGGGTCGCCGTCCTCGGCATGGTCGCCTTCTACGCGGTGATGACCGCCATCCGGCGCCACTACGACCGGGTCTCCGGCGAGATCGCCCCCGGCGACGAGGTCGCCGACGAGGAGGTGCGCCCTTCCCGGGTGCACTCCATCGTGCTGGTCTCCAAGTTGCACAAGCCGACGCTGCGCGCTCTCGCTTACGCCAAGCTGATGCGCTCCGACACTCTTGAGGCGCTGAGCATCAATGTCGACCCGGCCGACACCAAGGCGTTGCAGGAGGAGTGGGAACGGCGCGGCATAGATGTGCCGCTGAAGGTCCTGGACTCCCCGTACCGCGAGATCACCCGGCCGATCATCGAGTACGTCAAGAGCCTGCGGCGCAACAGCCCGCGCGACGTCGTCAGTGTCTACATCCCGGAGTACGTGGTCGGCCACTGGTACGAACACCTGCTTCACAACCAGAGCGCACTACGGCTCAAGGGGCGGCTGCTCTTCACACCGGGCGTCATGGTCACCTCCGTACCGTGGCAGCTGGAGTCCTCCGAGCGGGCCAAGGTAAGGCAGCGCAGGCAGGCCGAGTGGAGCGCCCCGGGCTCGGTGCGACGCGGCCCTGTGGGGCCGCCCGCGCGGCCAAAGGAGCCCAGCGCCAAGGAGTAGGGCCGTGGTCCCGGCCGGCGCAAGTAAGCTGGGGCGCTGTTGCCCCGTCCCCCAGCCGTACCGCCCCCCATCGCCAGGAGCCCGTCCCGTCATGCAGCACCGCACGAAAGAACAAGCCGACGTGCTCGTCGGCGAGCGCTACGAGGTCGAGGTCGGGCCCGTGGCGCACGGCGGGCACTGCATCGCGCGCCACGCGGGCCAAGTGCTCTTCATACGGCACGCGCTGCCCGGCGAGCGGGTGATCGCGCAGGTCACCGAGGGCGGGCCGGACTCGAGCTTCCTACGGGCCGACGCGGTGGAGATTCTCGAAGCCTCCCCGGACCGGGTCCCGGCCCCCTGCCCCTTCTCCGGGCCGGGCAGGTGCGGCGGATGCGACTGGCAGCATGCGGCCCCCGGCGCCCAGCGGCGGCTGAAGGCGCAGGTCATCACCGAACAGCTGCTGCGGCTTGCCGGGCTCACGCCGGAGGAAGCCGGCTGGGACGGCACCGTAGAGCCCGTGCCCGGCGACAAGGTCGCCAAGGGCGAGGTGCCGGCCTGGCGCACCCGGGTGCAGTACGCGGTCGACGCCGAGGGACACGCGGGGCTGCGCCGCCACCGTTCGCACGAAGTCGAGCGGATCGACCACTGCCTGATCGCCGCCCCCGGTGTCTCCGAACTGGGCGTCGAGTCCCGTGACTGGCCGGGCATCGCCTCTGTCGAGGCCATCACCGCCACCGGGTCGTCCGACCGTCAGGTCATCCTGACTCCGAAGCCCGGCGGACGGCTGCCCATCGTCGAGCTGGACCGGCCGGTCTCCGTACTCCGGGTCGACGAGCAGGGTGGCGTGCACCGTGTGCACGGCCGTGGCTTCGTCCGTGAGCGGGCCGTCGGCCGCACTTGGCGGGTCGGCTCCGGAGGCTTCTGGCAGGTCCACCTCAAGGCTGCCGACCTGCTCGTCGAGGTGGTGCTCGACGGGCTCCAACCCCGGGACGGCGAGACCGCCCTCGACCTCTACTGCGGCGTCGGGCTCTTCGCGGGCGCCCTGGCAGAAAGGGTCGGCGAGCGCGGTGCCGTACTCGGCATCGAATCCGGTAAGCGTGCCGTCGAGGACGCCCGCCACAATCTCGGCGACCTCGACCGGGTCCGTATCGAACACGGCAAGGTCGAGACGATCCTGCCCCGTACCGGCATCACCGAGGCCGACCTCATCGTCCTGGACCCGCCCCGCGCCGGCGCCGGCAGGGCCGCCGTCAAGCACCTCGCCTCACTCGATGCCCGCCGTATCGCCTACGTCGCCTGCGACCCCGCCGCACTCGCCCGCGACCTCGCCTACTTCGCCGCCGAGGGCTACCGGTCCATCTCGCTCCGCGCCTTCGACCTCTTCCCGTTTACCCACCATGTGGAGTGCGTGGCGATCCTTGGACCTGCGGCAGAGCAGGTCTGACCAGCGGGTTTGGGCGATGTGCGGTATAGGCGTTGTGTCCGTTATGGGCGATATCCTGACGCTGAAATGACGCTCGCCGAAGTATCTTGACGCTCATTTGACGCTCGTTCTGATGGCTCGTCAGAAGTGTGCCTGATCCCGGTAGCCCGGCGGTCATGTGTCGGTGATCCGGATCCCGAGCCAGGACTCCGCCGCTGGTCAGTCGCAGCTGGCCGGTGAAGCTGGGAGGCAGTCCGAGCCGGGGGAATGCCGGGAAGGGCGGGGAGCAGCCTCCGGCATACTCCCCGCGGCCGAGGCCCGGACGGAGCAGCTGGGGGAGGAACGCGACTTCGGGAGCTGTTGGCCGGGACGACGCTCACGCAGGACCGTGACGCTCGTGGGCCTCCGGCGCTAGGTCTGGGCTGCTCGCGCTCGCGCGCGGTGATCCGCGGGTCAAGGCCCTCACCCAGCTGCCCGGCGTGGGTACGCTCACCGCCTTGATCATCGCGGCCGAGGTCGGCGGCGTCACCCGTTTCCCCTCCGCCCGCAAGCTCGCCGCCTGGGCGGGGCCGACGCCCAGCGTCCGCGGCTCGGACCCTCACCGTCCGGCACGGCCACATCTCCAAGCAGAGCTCGCCCTGGCTGCGGTGCGCAGGTCACGGAGGCGCGCTGATGCCTAGGATTGCCCTGTCAGGCTACCCCGAAGCGGTCAGAGCTACATCGCCCAACTGCACGTCTCCACGCAGGCCCTGGAATCCCTGTGGGGTCCCCCGGCCGTATCGCAGGACGACCTCGCCCATTGGCTGACCTTCCCCTTCGTCCTGGAGAAAGGCACCTTCGCCGCCTGATCGTGCCGAGCAGCGTCAGCGCCGTGTTGGCAATGACGACCGAGCTCTTGGGGTAGAGAAGCATCTCGAGCGCCGCCAGCTGGGGGTGCACACCGGCTGCCGCGGCCTGTGGATCCCCTTCCGCCAGCTGGTCGGCGGCGTCCACTTCGACAGCCAGCGTGATCGTCTCGATCGGGGCTCCCTCGATGCGGAGCGCCTCGCTACGGGCACCAGGGGACTCGTCGCCGCCTGCGGCCCGGGCGACCAGCCGCCGGGTCATCTCGTCGGGGTTGTACTGGAACACCACCAGGCTGGCGAGCGGGTTCCCCGGATCGACCCCGACGAGAGCGCCTCGGGGGTTCCGGACCGCATCCGCGCGACCCGCCATCAGCGCCTGCTGCTTCTCGTCCGCATAACGCGATGGTGACCGGCCCCCGGCACCTTGGCGTCACCATTGCGTCACCACCCCCTGGCGCTGACCGCCCCGGTACCCGCGTGCCCGCACCCTCATGCGCCGCGCCGCCTCCCGGAGGTGCTTCACACTTGAGGGGGGTGTGTGCAGGCGGTGACCGGGCGTGGACAAGAAGCTTCCCGGCGTATTGCTGGTGGATATAGATCTTCCAACAACGTTGCGCACGAGGGAAGTTCACTCAGTGAATCACCTACAGGGCTACGGTGCGGCGGAGCCGGCAACGTGCTGCTGTTTGGTCAGCCCCGCCCCCTGCTGTCGGCGTTCCCACTGACGCCTGCCGGGGTGGCCTAAGCCGGACGCATACTCTCAGCCAACTCAGAGGTCTCTTATGCCCCGTTCCCCCGCACCTGCCTCCACGCGTTCGTTGTTCCCCTCTGGCGCATCAACGCCGGTGCGACGCCGTGGCGCTCAGTGCTGGTGGGGTCTCTGCGTCGTAGCCATCTCGAAGCCCTGGCTGAGGTGGCTCGCCGTGAGAACGACATCCGGGGGCGGGACGATGAGGCGAAGGTGCGCGAAGCTGCCTGGCAGGCGCGCGTCGATGCCCAGGCCGAGCGCGTGTGCGAGGAGGTCGAGCACAACCGCGAGGAGTCGCGGCGGCTTGGACTGGTCGAACTGGCGAACCCGGTCCGGAGTTCCGCACACCGCATCCAGGCCGAGGTGACGGCTCTGCCGCAACTGCGTTTCGCATCGAGCAGATCGTGACAGACCCCAAGGGGGAGGCAATTGTGGCTCCGTACAGCGCGGTGGGCCGTGACAAGGGCCAGCAAGGCGAGGACGCCGACGGCTTCGACATCACCCGCGAACAGCGCCGGCACCTGGCCGTATCTCGCCGTCGACCCGGACGACCTGATGTCAGGCGATTGTTCATTGCCCGGAGCGAAGGGGCCTGAAATCCCGCCAGATGACCAGTCCTTTGTTTGATTTCTTGACAGATCCGTTGACGTCGAGGCGACAGCGGAGGTAAACAACCCAATGAGAGAGCGCTCTCTCACGCCTTCCGAGCCAACTGAGGCATGCCGGGCACGTCAGGATCCGCAGGACCCCCACCCTGTTCAGGAGACACCATGCCGAGCAACATTCCCGTGCTGGCGCACCAGCAACCAGTACGGCACCGGCCCAAACCCTTCCTCGTTCTCCCAGTGCTGGTCGCCCTGCTGGCGGCCTTCCTCGTCGCCGTGGCCCAGCCCTCCGCCCACGCGGCCGGCACCCTTCTCTCCCAAGGGAAGCCAGCCACCGCCTCGTCCACCGAGGCGGTGGGAACTGCCGCCTCGGCCGCCGTGGACGGCTCCACCACCACCCGATGGTCCAGCGCGTTCAGCGACCCGCAGTGGCTCCAGGTGGACCTCGGCGCCACGGCCCAGATCAGCCAGGTGGTGCTCAACTGGGAGGCCGCCTACGGGACCGCCTTCCAGATCCAGACCTCCGCCGACGGCACCACCTGGACCTCGATCTACTCCACCACCACCGGCACCGGCGGCGTCCAGACGCTCAACGTCACGGGCAGCGGCCGCTACGTCCGCCTGTACGGCACTGCCCGAGCCACCCCGTACGGCTACTCGCTGTGGGAATTCCAGGTCTACGGCACCGGCGGCGGAACGACGACGCCCCCGCCGACCGACGCCTTCTGGGGTGACACGAGCACCATCCCGGCCGCCCAGAACGCGATCGAGGTGAAGATCCTCAACCGGACCAACGGCGCCTACCCCGACAGCCAGGTGTACTGGAGCTTCAACGGCCAGACGCACTCCATCGCGGACCAGCCCTACCTGGACATGCCCGCCAACTCCTCCGGCCGGATGTACTTCTACGTCGGTTCGGCGGCCAGCCAGTACTACGACTTCATCGAGTTCACCGTCGGCGGCGGCGTGTTCAACGGCAACACCACCCGCGTGGACGCCTGGGGCCTGCCGCTCGCGATGCGGCTGCACGCCTCCGACGGCTACGACGTCCAGGTCGGCGACACCCAGACGATCTTCAACGAGTCCCGCTCCCAGGTCTTCCAGGACTTCATCAACGCCGTCCCGCAGCCGTTCCAGGTGCTGGCGAAGACCCAGGCCCCGTACCGGATCATCGCCCCGGGCAGCGACCCGAGCTTCCAGCCGGGCGGGGTGAACGCGAACTACTTCACCTCCTACGCCCAGTCGGCCGGGGTCAACGAGACCACCCAGTACATCTTCGGCTGCGCCGGAACCATGGCCAGCAACCCGACCATGTGCGCGGCGCTCAACCGCCACGTGGCCACACTGCCGTCCTCGAGCCAGTCGGACCCGACCAAGTTCTACCTGTCGGGGCCGGCCAACTACTACGCCAAGTTCTGGCACGACAAGGCCATCAACAACCTCGCCTACGGCTTCCCCTACGACGATGTGGCGGGGCAGTCCTCCTTCATCTCCCACGCCAACCCGCAGTGGCTGGAGGTGGCCGTCGGCTTCTGACCGAGGCCGTCGCCGAAGTACTGGCTGAGTCACGGCCCGGTGCGGTCCGCCACCCCGGCGGACCGCACCGGGCCGCGGACGTGGGGTGTCAGGTCCTGGTGCGGTCGGAGCCGGCGGGCGCTGAGACCAGCACTTGGGCGAGTGGGATCCGGGCGAGGAGTACCGCTCCGTAAAGGATGAGGGCGACCCCCATCACCTCGGGGATCAGCCACCAGCCGGTGCGTACCTCCTCTCCGTAGAGGGTGACACCCAGCGAGAGGCTGACCAGGGCGTCGCCCAGGGTGAGGGCGGGTTGGGAAGCCACCAGGGGGCCGGACTGAACGGCGTTTTGCAGCAGGAAGAGGGCGCACACCCCTGCTGCGGCGAAGGCGTAGGTCTGCCAGGCGAGGAAGAAGCCGGTGGCGCCGCCGGTCCGCCAGGCGTCTGTGGCGTCCTTGATCAGGGCCGCGGTGAGCGCGTAGCCGATGGCCGCCGCAGCGGCGAAGCAGGCAGCGCGGGCGCGGCCCGCAGGACGCCGCAGCGCGGTGTGGACGAGAACGGCCATACTGCCGGCGCAGCACACAATCGCCAGGACCTGGCCCCGCGGGTTGGGATGGCTGGTCCCGGCGGACGGGGCCGCGGCCGCCAGCGCCGTCCCCAGCCCCAACGCGATACATGTCACGGCGACCCAGCCGAGCCGGGGCACCCGGCGCCGCAGCACCACGCCGCCGATCAGCAGTGCGAACGGCAGTTCCAGCACGAAGATCGGCTGCACCACGGCCAGAGCTCCGTTGACCAGGGCGAGAGCCTGGAAACACGCCGCCGCCATGACCGCGGCCATGCCGCCGAGCCACACCGGCCGGTGCAGCAAATCCTTGAACAGCTTCAGGCGGAAACCCTCGGAGAGCGGCACGCCGAGCGCCGCGCGGCGCTGGAGAACGGTAGCCGTCCCATTGCTGACCGCGGCAGCCAGCGCGAAGACGACCGAGAGCGCGGAGCCCACCGGCTTCTCCCTCCTGCTGTCGCCCGGACGCGCCGGCCGACTCCGGCGCACATGCCCCAAGTCCATGCTCCCGCAGCATCGCGGCGCCTGCCCCTCGGCCACGCAGGAAAGCGGCCGGGCAGCTGGGCCCCGGGCGCCCGGCACTTCTCCTGCCGGGGTCACGGGCCGTCGCCCAAGTCGCGACCACCTGGACTCCGGCCCGGACCGGATCCGCCGGCGACCGGGTCCCGGCGGGGGCTATTCGGCGATCTGGATGGCGCCGGACGGGCAGAGGCTGCCTGCCTCGCGCGCGGCGGGCTGGGTGTCACCTTCGGGGTCGGCCTTGAGCACCGTGACGAGGCCGTCGTCGTCCTGATCGAAGATTTCGGGTGCGGTCAGCGCACACAGGCCGGCGCCGATGCAGATGTTCCGGTCGGCGGTCACCCGCATGACCACTCCTTTCGCCGCGGTCACCAGGTGACCGGGAGTTCGTTGACCCCTTGGATCGTCGTACCCGGGCGCAGTGTCAGCTGCTCGACCGGGACGGCCAGACGCAACGTCGGAATGCGATCGAACAAGGCGGCGATGGTCACCTCCAGCTCCAGGCGGGCGAGGTTCTGACCGAGACACTGGTGTACTCCGTAGCCGAAGGCGATGTGGTGGCGGGCCGAACGGTGCACGTCGAAGGTGTCCGGGTCCTCGAACGCCGAGCCGTCACGGTTGGCGATGGAGTTGGTGACGATCACGCCCTCACCCGCCCGGATGAGCTGCCCTTCGATCTGGATGTCGGCCTTCGCGATGCGCCCGCCCGCGATGTCGGCGATGGCGAGGTAGCGCAGCAGTTCCTCGACCGCGCCGGGAACGAGGCTGGGGTCGGCGCGCAGGATGGCGTGCTGGTCGGGGTGCTCCAGCAAGGTGATCACGCTGAGCGAGGTCATCGAGGCCGTCGTCTCGTGGCCCGCGACGAGCAAGAGCATCGCGGTCGAGACCAGTTCCTGGCGGTCGATCTCGCCGTTGGCCAGCTGCTCGGCGACCAGGCTGCCGAGCAGACCCGGCCCGGGCTCGGCCTGCAGCTTGGTGATCAGGCCGTCCAGGTAGTGATCGAGGTCGTCGCGCGCGGTGATCGCACCTGCCTCGTCCGTCGCCTGCACCAGCCGCCTGCTCGCGTCCTGGAAGAGGTCGTGGTCTTCGTAGGGCACGCCGAGCAGCCGGCAGATCACCATGGAGGGCACCGGCAGTGCGAACTGGCTGACCAGGTCGGCGGGCGGCCCTGCGGCGAGCATCTCGCCGATGAAGCCGTGCACGATCCGTTCGATGTCCGCGCGCATGCCCTTGATGTGCTTCACGGTGAACTCGCTGATCAGCATCCGCCGCCGCGAGCCGTGTTCCGGTGGATCCATGCTGATGAACGCCGGGCGGCGGTCCCGGAGGCCCTGGAAACGCGGCGAGGTGGCGGGGAAGTCGCTGTGGGTGCGGTCGGAGGACAGCCGGGGGTCGGCCAGCAGCTTTCGTGCCGCCTCGTGCTTGGTCACCAGCCATGCCTGGCGGCCGTCGTAGAGGGTCACCCTTCGTAGTGAGCCTTGGCCGTCCCGCAGCTTGGTGTACCCCTCGGGCAGCTGGTAGGGGCAGGTGCGGTCGTTCGGGAAGGCGGGGGCGTCTTCGGTCTGGAGCGTCGCAACGGTCTCAGTCATTGAACCCTCGAAACTCTGACATTAAAGAACGGTCAGTTCTCTAATTAGGAGGCTAGGCTGCAATCACAGGAGACGCAACAGCCTCTCGGTACACTCTGGGGAGTCACCCTGTCACTGAACGTCGATCAAAGCATCGGATCGGTCGTTGACCACCGTAAAAGACCCCGCCGACGCGGTGAGGAGCTGGAGAACGCCATCCTGACGGCGGCCCTGGAGGAACTCACCGAGGTGGGCTACGCCGCGCTGACCATGGAACGGGTGGCCACCCGGGCCCGCACCAGCAAGGCGGCCCTCTATCGCCGCTGGCCCGGCCGCGCCGAACTGGTTGTCGACGCCTGCAAGCTGCGCAGCATCTCCGACGTCGACCTCCCCGACACCGGTGCACTCCGCACGGACGTGATGGCCCTGCTGCGGCAGATCTCCGCGAAGATGGCCAGCCCGCTCGGCAGCATCCTGCGCGGTCTGCTCGCCGAGATGACGCGCGATCCCGAATTCGCCAGGCTGATCCGCGAACGGGTCCACACCCTCGGCCCCGCGACGATCCACGTCATCCTGGAGCGGGCCGTCGAGCGCGGCGAGGTCGAGCGCTGGATCCTGGATTCCCGTCGGGCCACGGTCGCGACCGACCTGCTGCGCAACCAGTTCCTGCTGTTCGGCGCACCCGTCGAGGACGAGATCATCAGGGACATCGTGGATGACGTGTACCTGCCGCTGGTCCTGAGTCCGGCCCCGAACCGGGCGGGCGGCGCCGATGCCGGCGACAGCTCGCCGGCGTCGGCACAGTCGCGGACCTCAGGGCCGCCGCCGACCTCGGCGTGAGGGCGCCCGGTGTCAGCGAGCCGTCAGCGGCCCGCCGTCACCTTGTGAGCCTCCTGGCCTGTACGGTCCGCCTGCGGGCCGGGTGGCGGTGCATCAGCTCCAGGGCGGCCCCGATCTGCGGGTCGGCGAGCGCGCCGAGCCAGCCGTTCGCGGGGCGCTGCTCGGACGCGGCATAGGCGCGCAGGGCCTGGACGAAGCAGCGGCGGCAGGAAGTCCGGCAGCACCTTGGCGTTGATCTCGTCGAAGACGAACTGTGCGCCGATGACCACCGTGTCGTCGCCGTCTCCGTAACGGACGGTGCCGTTGGCCGCCGTGGCGAAGACAGTGCGGCCGTCAACCGGCTCGGCCGGGCCGGCCGCGGTCACCGAGATCCAGCACGAGCCGCGGAGCACCGCCCCGAAATTCACCTGCCGGTAGCCGTCGATGCGCATGGCCCAGGCCCCGCCGGCCTCCAGCCGGGCGGAGACCGTGTCCTCCACGTTCAGCAGGGAGAAGACCTCGGACAGCGGATCCATACGGCCCTTCCGCCGCGGACGATCGGGCAGGGACTGGTGTCGCAACGTCCAGCGTGATGACCCGCCTCCACAGCTCGGGGAGCCTCCGCCGGGTGCCGGAGGCCTGCGACGCCGCCTCCGTATGATGGTGGAAAACACCGAGCTGACCGCCTCGGCGTGGGGTTCGATACCCCGGACACAAAGGTCCAGCGGCGCTTCATAGCCGAGGCCGACGCGGCCTTCCCCGGAAACCCGACCAACGTGATCGAGCCGGAGTCCTCCCGCTCGCCGTTGACGAAAGACGAGGAACGGAACCTGTGGATCTGCAACTGTCCGGCAAGCGAGCGCTGGTGACCGGCGGCAGCCGTGGCATCGGCAAGGCCGTCGCCATGGCGCTCGCCGCCGAAGGCGCTTCCGTGGCGATCGCCGCCCGATCGCCGGAGCCCCTGGAAGCTGCGGCAAGGGAGATCAGCCGGGACACCGGTCGTCCCGTCCATGCCATCCCCGTGGACACCGGCGACGACGCACAGGTCACCGCCATGGCCGGGCGCGCCCGGGACGCGATGGGCGGCGTCGACATCCTGGTCAACGCCGCCGCGACCCCCGCCGGTCAGTCCCGCGCACCCCGCTTCGGCGAGATCACCGCGGAGGCGTTCTGGGCCGACGTCAACATCAAGGTCCTCGGTTACCTGCGCTGCGCCCAGGCCCTCGCGCCCGGGATGATCGAGGCCGGCTGGGGGCGCATCATCAATATCAGCGGCCTGAACGCCCGCACCGCCGGTTCCGCCATTGGCTCGATGCGCAACGTCTCCGTCGCCGCGATGACCAAGAACCTGGCCGACGAACTGGGGCCGCAGGGCGTCAATGTCACCGTCGTACACCCTGGGCTGACCCGCACCGAGGCCTTCCCCGCGACCGTCGCGGCGATCGCCGAGGCTCAGGGCATCGAGCGCGCCGAGGCCGAGCGGCGCCTCGCCCGGCACAACACGCTCGGCCGGATCGTGGACGCCGGGGAGGTCGCCGCCGTGGTCGCCTTCCTGGCCTCCCCGCGGAGCGTCGCGATCAACGGCGACGCCGTCGCCTGCGGAGGCGGAATACCCGGCGCGATCCACTACTGACGCGGCCGCTCCGGCAACTGCGGGCGACGGGCAGCCTCCAGGAAATCGATGCGTTACGACCCGTTGACTTGCGGGCGGCGGCGGCCCTAGCTTCAGCGCGAAGCAGTTCGACAAGCCGGTCGCTGTTCGGTATGCGCGGGCTGCTCGGGCACCACCAAGGTCGGAGGCATCGGCAATGGCGCCGCGAACACCCTGACGTTCAACGCCGTCACCGCGGCCGACACCGGCCTCAAGGTTGTGGACATCGCCTACACCAACGGCGACAGCACGGCCCGCACCGCGGTCCTCCAGATCAACGGGCAGCCAGCGACCACGGTCTCCTTCCCGCCGACCGGTTCCTGGACCACCCCCGGCACCGTCTCGGTCGAGGTCTCGCTGGCCAAGGGCTCCGCCAACACCCTGACCTTCTCCAACTCCTCGGCCTGGGCACCGGATCTTGACGCGATCGAGGTCCGGCCGCTGCCCGGCACGAATGGCAACCAGATCGTCGGGCAGGGCTCCGGCCGCTGCGCCGACGTTTTCAACAACACCATCACCAACGGCACCCAGGCAGAGCTGTGGGACTGTGGAGGCGGCCGCAACCAGTCCTGGACCTACACCACCCGCAAGGAGTTCGTTGTCTACGGCGACAAGTGCCTTGACGCCTACAACGCCGGCACCACCAACGGCACCCAGGTCGTCATCTGGGACTGCAACGGCCAGACCAACCAGCAGTGGAACGTGAACACCAATGGCACGGTCAGTAACGTCAACGCCGGTCTCTGTCTCGACGCGTCGAACGCCGCCACCGCCAACGGCACCAAGCTCATCCTCTGGTCCTGCGGCACCGCGGCCAATCAGAAGTGGACCCTGAGCTAGCCGGTGGGACTCCCGGGATCCGTTGCCTGAGCGGCGGCGGATCCCGGAGCAGTCACGGGCGGAGGTGTCCAGGGCTTGCGTTGACGGCAGTCTGTCGCGCCGCCTGGGCTGCTCGCTTCCGAGTATCTGCTCAATCCGGCTGCAAGGACCATATGTATCGGCGGATCTCTCTGCGATGCCTGGTCCGATGATGGTCTCTTGTGTCCACTTATTTCCACGGAGTTATGCGCTCGGCCGACCAAGTTTGGCCCGAGGCTTCCTTTCCGGCCACTCCGATGTCATAGTGACCGCGCAAATAGATCTGATTCAAGTGAATAGCGAGGGGGCTGCCGGTGCGCGGCACAGCCAACGCCGGTTCCGAGGGGCCGGACGATGCGTCGGACCGTTACCGTCCGGGGTACGAACTGGTCGCGGAGCGGCTGTTGAACTACATCGCCGAGCAGAATCTGCTCCCTGGCGACCGGCTGCCGACTGAGCAGGGGCTCGCG
>NZ_SUMC01000219.1 GCF_005047355.1 Actinacidiphila oryziradicis | reverse complement strand
ATGGAAGAGCGCTACGGCAAGCAGGAGATCGAGGACACCCTCGCCCGCTACACCGCAGCCGACGTCGAGATCTACGGCAAAGCCATGGCCGAGTTCGAAGAACGCTTCGCCAACCAGTGATCCGGGTCTGAGGCGCCGGCTCGGCCGGCTCCGGGAACCCGCCGTACGACCGCTCCCGGCCCCACAGCCACCGTGAACAGGCAACTTGAGGAGTCAGCGCATGGACGCAAACGAGATTCTGGGGGAACTTCTCACCCCCGAGGGCCGCGACAACCCCTACCCGCACTACGCCGCCGCGCACGGGCTGGGCCCGGTCGCCCCGCTCGGCGACAAGCTGTGGATGGTACCCGGATACGACGCGATCAACGAGACGCTGCGGGCCAGCGAGTTCGGCCCCTGGGACGACCGGTACAACCGGCTGTTCACGGCCGCCGAGTGGAAGCTGCACCCGTCGGTGATCGCGCTGACCAAGAGCATTCTGGACACCAACCCGCCGGACCACACCCGGATGCGCGACGTGATGGCGCGGGCGTTCAGCGCCCGCCGGGTCGCCGCCCTCGAACCCATGATCCGGCAGATCTCCAGGGACCTGCTCGACGAGATGGCCGACGAGGCGTCGGACGGCTCCTCGGTCGACTTCATGGACCGGTTCGCCTTCAACTTGTCCGTGGGCGTGGTCGGCGGGCTCTTCGGCATGCCCAAGGAGGACTGGCCGCGGTTCAAGCAGCTGGCCAACGACTGGACGCTGGTCTTCGAGGTCACGCCGACCGAGGAGGACACCGCGATCGCCGACACGGCGTACGCGGAGTTCGAGACGTACTTCGAGGCGCTGGTGGCCAAGCGCCGGACCGACCCCGGAGACGACCTGGTGAGCGCGGTCGTGCAGATCACCGACCAGGAGAACGCGCCGCTGACCGCGGAGGAGCTGGTCTGCAACCTCGGCGTGGTGCTGGCCGCGGGGATCGAGACAACCACGCACATCTTCGGCAACGGGCTGAACCTGCTCTTCCAGCACCCGGAGGTCGCCGCCGGGCTGCACGCGAAGGAGATCGCGGCGGACAACTTCGTCGAGGAGGTCCTGCGCTTCGACTCGCCCGTCCAGCTCATCGCCCGGGTGGCCCGGGAGGACGCGGAGATCGCCGGCACGCGGATCCCGATGGGCGAGTGGGCGCTCCTCGCGCTCGGCGCCGGCAACCGCGACCCGAAGCGCTACTCCGACCCCGACGTCTTCGACCCGACCCGCACGGCCATCCAGCCGGTGTCGATGGGCGCCGGCATCCACCACTGCCTCGGCGCGCCGCTCGCCCGGCTCGAAGGCAGCGTGGCATTCGACGAGTTGATGGAACGGTTCCCGAAGATCGCGCCGGCCGGTGAGCCGACCCGGCGGGACCGCCTGACGATCCGCGGGTACGAGAACCTGCCCGTGACCCTCGGCTGACCTCGAAGGCGGTACCGCTCCGCTTCGGCCGTCGTGCCCGGCGAGCCGTGCACGACGGCCGCCGGGGGGACGGGCTGACCGAAAGCACACCGGAATCGTTCCCGGCTCCGGTCCTGGCAGTAGTCGGACCTCTGTGGAGATAGTGATGACTGAATCCCCCACTGGCAGCGGAGCGGAAATCGCCATCGTCGGCATCTCCTGCCGGCTGCCGGGAGCCTCCACCCCGGAGGAACTCTGGGAACTCCTGCGCGACGGCCGCCACGCCATCGGGCAGGCGTCCGTCCGGAACCGGACCTCGGGTCCGGACGGGGCCGACTGGCCGGGCGGGTTCGTCGACGGCATCGACACGTTCGATGCCGCCTTCTTCGGGGTCTCCCCGAACGAGGCGGCGGCGATGGACCCGCAGCAGCGGGTCATGCTGGAGCTGTGCTGGGAGGCCCTGGAAGACGCGGGGATCGTGCCGGCCGACCTGGCCGGCGGCCGCGCGGGCGTGTTCGCCGCCAGCATCGCCAGCGACTACGCCACGCTGATGGCCCGCCAGCAGGGCGACATCTCCCGCTACACGCTGACCGGCCTGAACCGGGGGATCATCGCCAACCGGGTCTCCTACACCCTGGACCTGCGGGGGCCGAGCCTGACCGTGGACTCCGCACAGTCCTCCTCGCTGGTCTCGGTGCACCTGGCCGCGGAGAGCATCCGGCGCGGCGAGGCGGACCTGGCCCTGGCCGGCGGGGTCAACCTCATGCTGGACCCGGGCAGCACCGCCATGACGGAGCAGTTCAACGCGCTGTCCCCGGACGGGCGCTGCTTCACCTTCGACGCCCGCGCCAACGGCTTCGTCCGCGGCGAGGGCGGCGCCGTCGTCGTGCTCAAGGACGCCGACCGGGCGCGGGCCGACGGCGACCGGATCCACGGCCTGATCCTGGGCAGCGCCGTCAACAACGACGGCCTCACCGACGGCCTCACCGTCCCCAGCGAGCAGGCGCAGCGCGACGTCATCCGGCTGGCGGTCCAGGCGGCCGGCGTCCGCCCGGACGACGTCCAGTACGTCGAACTGCACGGCACCGGCACCAGGGTCGGCGACCCCATCGAGGCGGCCGCGCTGGGCGCCGCGCTCGGCGCGGGCCGGCCGGCGGACAGGCCGCTGCTCGTCGGCTCGGTGAAGACCAACATCGGCCACCTGGAAGGTGCCGCCGGTGTCGCCGGGCTGCTGAAGGTGCTGCTCAGCATCGGGCGCCGCAGCGTCCCGGCCAGCCTCAACTTCGAGAAGCCGCACCCGGCCATCCCGCTGGACGAGCTGGGCCTGAGCGTGCCGACCGAGCAGGGGCCGTGGCCCGACGAGCGGCACCGCCTGGTGGCGGGGGTCAGCTCGTTCGGCATGGGCGGCACCAACTGCCACCTCATCGTGGCCGAGCCGCCGGCGGCCGAGGGGGCGACGGCCGAGCCGGGCACGCGCGCCCCGTCGGCTGTTCCCGCCGACCACGTCGCCGCGCACGGCTGGCCGCTGTCCGGCCGCACCGCGCCCGCGCTGCGGGCCCAGGCGGGCCGGCTGCGCGCGCACGTCAAGTCGCGGCCCGGCGTGCCCACCGCCGACACCGGCCTCTCCCTCGCCACCACCCGCCAGGCTTTCGAGCAGCGCGCCGTCGTCCTCGGCGCCGGGCACGACGAGTTCCGCGCCGGGCTGACGGCCCTGGAAGCCGGCGACCAGGCGGCGAACGTGGTGGAAGGCACTGCCCGCGCCGTCGGCGGCACCGTCTTCGTCTTCCCCGGACAGGGCTCGCAGTGGCCCGAGATGGGCCGCGAACTGCTGGGCACCTCACCCGTCTTCGCCGAGCACCTGAACGCGTGCGCGAAGGCGCTGGCCGAGTACCAGGACTGGTCGGTGACCGACGTGCTGCGCGGGGTGCCCGGGGCGCCGTCGCTGGACCGGGGCGACGTCGTACAGCCGGTGCTGTTCGCCGTGATGGTCGCGCTGGCCCGCCTCTGGCAGGCGCAGGGCGTCACCCCCGACGCCGTCATCGGGCATTCCCAGGGCGAGATCGCCGCCGCGCACGTCGCCGGCGCCCTCTCCCTGTCCGACGCCGCCGCCGTCGTCGCGCTGCGCGGCCAGGCCCTCAAGGCCGTGGCAGGGCTGGGCGGGATGGTGTCGGTGGCCGAGCCGGTCGAGGCGGTCCGCCGCCGGATCGCCGGCCGCACCGGCCTGCTCGGCGTGGGCGCGGTGAACGGCCCCGGCAGCACCGTGGTCTCCGGCGACCCCGCCGAGCTCGCGGAGTTGATGGCCGCCTGCCGGGCGGACGGCGTCCGCGTCCGCGAGGTCCCGATCGACTACGCCTCCCACTCGCCGCAGGTCGACGCCATCGAGCAGGACCTGATGCGGCTCCTCGGCTCGATCCGGCCCCGGCACTCGGAGCTGGCCTTCTACTCGACCGTCACCGGCAACCTGCTGGACACCACCGAGCTGACCGCCGCCTACTGGTTCCGCAACCTGCGCCAGACCGTCGAGTTCGAGTCCGCGGTCCGGGCCGCGCTGGCCGACCACAACCGTGCCTTCGTCGAGACCAGCCCGCACCCGGGACTGGTCGGCAGCATCGGGGAGACGCTGCGGGCCGCGGAGGTCACCGACGCGCTCGTCACCGGAACCCTCCGCCGCGGCCACGGCAGCCTCCGGCAGTTCTTCACCTCGGTCGGCCAGTACTACGTGCAGGGCGGCGCGCTCGACTGGGAGCCGGCGCCGGGCGCCGGCCGCGTGGTCGACCTGCCGACCTACGCCTTCCAGCGCGAGCGCTACTGGTTCGGCGTCCCGGCCGACTCCGACGGTCTGCCGCGCCCGGCGGGAACGGTCCAGCCGCGGCCGGCCGAACCGGACCGCCCCGAACAGCAGCCCGCCGCCGACCCCTTCGGCCGCGTCGAGGACCTGGTGGACGTCGTCCAGAAGGCGACCGCCATCACCCTCGGGCACGCGACACCGCACTCCGTCGACGTCACCCGCACCTTCAAGGACCTCGGGCTCGACTCGGGGGCCGCGCTCGAACTGCGCAGCCGGCTCGCCGCCGCCACCGGCCTCGAACTGCCGGACACGCTGGTGTTCGCGCACCCGACGCCGGACGCCCTCGCCCGCCACCTGCGCACCGAACTGGCCGGGGACACGGCCGCCCACCAGCCGGCCGGGCAGGTGGCGGCGAGCGCGGAGCCGCTGGCGATCGTCGGCATGGCCTGCCGCTACCCCGGCGACGGGACCTCGCCCGAGGCGCTGTGGCAGCTCGTCGCGGGCGGCCGCGACGCGATCGGGGAGTTCCCCCGCAACCGCGGCTGGGATCTGGCGGCGCTGTACGACCCGGCCCGCAGCCGGTCGGGCACGTCGTATACCAGGAACGGCGGATTCCTCTACGACGCGGACGAGTTCGACCCGGACTTCTTCGGCATCAGCCCCCGCGAAGCCACCGCCATGGACCCCCAGCAGCGGCTGCTCCTCGAAACGGCCTGGCAGGCGCTGGAAGACGCCGGCATCGACCCCACCACACTGCGCGGCGGCCAGGTCGGCGTGTTCACCGGGGTGATGGCTCAGGACTACGGCCCGCGCCTGCACGAGCAGGCAGACGGGTACGACGGCTACCTGCTGACCGGCAACAGCCCCAGCGTCGCTTCGGGCCGGGTCGCCTACACACTCGGCCTGCAGGGGCCCGCTGTCACGGTGGACACCGCGTGCTCGTCGTCGCTGGTGGCGCTGCACCTGGCCGCGCAGGCGCTGCGGCAGGGCGAGTGCTCGCTGGTACTGGCCGGCGGCGCCACCGTCATGTCCAGCCCCGGGATCTTCGCCGAGTTCTCCCGGCAGGGCGGCCTGTCGCCCGACGGCCGCTGCAAGGCGTACGCGGCGGCGGCCGACGGCACGGGATGGGCCGAGGGCGCCGGCGTCATCGCGGTCGAGCGGCTGAGCGACGCCCACCGGCACGGCCACCGCGTCCTCGCGGTGCTGCGCGGCTCGGCGATCAACCAGGACGGCGCCTCCAACGGGCTGACCGCGCCGAACGGTTCCGCCCAGCAGCGGGTCATTCGGAACGCGCTGGCCGTGGCCGGGCTGCGGCCCGACGAGGTGGACGCGGTCGAGGGCCACGGCACGGGCACCCGGCTGGGTGACCCGATCGAGGCTGAGGCGCTGCTGGCGACGTACGGCCGGGACCGCGACGCCGACCGGCCGCTGTGGCTGGGCTCGATGAAGTCGAACATCGGCCACACGCAGGCCGCGGCCGGTGTGGCCGGGGTGATCAAGATGGTGCAGGCGCTGCGGCACGAGGTGCTGCCGGCGACCTTGCACGTGGACGCCCCGTCCTCGCACGTGGACTGGACGTCGGGCGCGGTCCGGCTGCTGACCGACGCGCAGCCCTGGCCGGCCGGGGAGCGGGTCCGCCGCGCGGGCGTGTCGTCCTTCGGGATCTCCGGCACGAACGCGCACGTGATTTTGGAGGAGGCGCCGGCGGTCGTTGAGGAGTTGGAGTTGGAGCGGGGGAAGGGTCTTCCGGTGGTGCCGGTGGTGGTGTCGGCGCGGGATGAGGTGGGGTTGCGG
>NZ_SUMC01000218.1 GCF_005047355.1 Actinacidiphila oryziradicis | reverse complement strand
CACTCCGGGCCCGTGGAACCCGGCGCACCCGCGGCGTCACGCGACGGCCCACCTCGAACGGCCCGAGGACATTACGGGGCGAACCGCCGAGCAGGTCAGCGACCGAATCCCGCTGACGAATCGAGGTCAGCAGTAATGGCCCGGTAAATGGCTTAGAGAAAATCCAAAGGGAGGAAATCCGGTGTCTTCCCTACCGCTGAAATTCCTGGTGGCGAGGGCAGATTTTCGTGGCGACCTGCGTGACGGAGCGCATGGTGACGTGGCCGCGTGCTGACTGGCGCTGCAGTTGCTCGGCGATGTGGGAGGCTCGGTGTGGGTCTGCGGCCGCACGGCGACGTTTTGTCGGTCGAGCGCACGGCGACGTGTGTCGCTCGAGCTGCGGGACACCCCGGTAGGGATCAAGGAACGGTGTGGCGCGGGTTGAGTCCGGGCGCCAGATGGGGAGCTTCTCTGTGAACGCTGACGTCAACCTCCCGCTCGACTCGGAGGGGACCTTCCGCCTGATCGTCACGGGCGGCGGGACTGGCGGCCACACCTACCCTGCTCTCACCGCGGTACGCACTCTTCAGGCCAGGCTCGCGTCGACCGGCAGGGCGTTGGACGTCCTGTAGGTGGGAACGGCGGATGGCCTGGAGGCCCGCGTCGCGGCGGCCGAGGGGATCGGGTTCGCTGCGGTCGCTACCGGCAAGGTTCGCCGCTCCAGCAATCCGCTGAAGCTCGTCTCCCCGGCTAATGTGCGGGACATGGGCCGCGTGCCGCTCGGCGTCGTCCAAGCCCGCAGGATTGTCTCCGACTTCCACCCTGATGTGGTGCTGGCGACGGGCGGCTACGTCGCTGTGCCGGCGTCCCTTGGTGGTCCACGAGCAGACGGTCCGGCTGGGCCTGGCGAACCGGTCGCTCGCTGGCAGGGCGACGCGCGTGGCGGTGTCCTCCGAATCGACTCTGCCGCTGTTGCCGGAGTCGGCCCGTGCGACTGCGGTGGTCACCGGCAACCCGGTGCGGCCCGAAGTGCTGTCTGGGCAGGCGGACAAGGCGATCCAGGCCCTGGGCCTGCAAGGCTTCGACCGGCACCGCCCCACCGTCTACATCACCGGCGGCGCTCAGGGATCGCAGCAGATCAACAGCCTCGTGCGCGACATCCTGCCGTGGCTGCTGTCGCAGGCCAACGTCATCCACCAGTGCGGTCCGGCGAATCTCGCCGGGCTCCAGCAACACACCACGTCACTCCCCGGCGAGCTTGCGGCCCGCTACCTCCTCACCGGCGCGGGGTCCGGGGGTGAGGATACGGATGGCGGCCGGGCGCAGGTGCGGGGATGGTTCGGCCTGCAGGGCGGGGATCAGTCCAGCGCGCAGCAGGGAGGATTTTCCGCTGCCGGAGGGGCCGAACACCGCGGTGAACCGGCGGGATGAGGCGAGATTGAGCAGGCGGTCGGTGAGCTCATCGCGGCCGAAGAAGACGTTGGCGTCGTCGGGTTCGAAGCGGGCCAGTCCCCGATACGGGGGCTCAGCGTCCTCGTCCTCGGTGCGGGGCTCGGCCGCTGCATCCGCGGCCGCCTCACGCCACCGCGCCGCCCACTCCGCCTGATCGCCGTCACAGGCTCGGACGTAGGCCAGCACGACCGGCAGGGTCGGCAGCCGCTCGCCGGCGGCCGCCTGCGACAGGGTGCTCGCCCCCTGACCGGTGCGCCTGGCCATCAGCCGGTACGTGGGGCTGTCGGCCTCCGCCCGCAGCTTGCGTAGCTCCGCGGCAGACCGCGCCACCGGCCCCGCACTCGGATCCAACGGGCTTTCCGGACGCCCCGCCATCAACAGCTCCCCTCCCGTCCCGCTTCCCCCGTGGACGCGGCGTTGTGGCCCCAGAAGGTAGGCGCGCCCGTGACAGGAGGGCAAGCCAGAGGCGCGTTCTTTGGTCAGCACCGCGACGCCGTGCCCGTGACCTGCGTCGCGGCCATTGATCAGGGTGGCAAGACCGGCTGCCCATTCAATACCCAGACCGCTGAACTCGATGACACAAGCACCGGCCGGGTCCGCCACAGGACCGTGGATCGGCCGGTGTCCACCCATCCGTTTGCCAGGAAGGAAGTCCTCAGGCAACCGAACCTGCGCCTCACGGATTACCAACGAGGGAGAAAAATGATCAAGAAAGTAGCCATAGGCATGGCAACGGCAGCGCTGGCTCTGAGCGGCCTGACCGCAGGGACAGCCCATGCAGGGGAAGCCTCGGATGTCATCGTCCCGCTGGGCACCTGCTCCTTCGCCCACCCGGTTCCGGCTGGGGTGCATCAAGTGAAGGTCGGCCGTGCCACGGTCCAGCTGCGGTACAGCACGACGACTCACTGTGCTTGGGGCAGGATCATCAACGCGAAGAAAAACGACAAGGTGTGGGTCGACCGGACGTACGACAACGGGAAGACCTACAACCACCTCGGAGCGACAACGGTGAAATCCGGGTCGGATACACACACACCGTCCTACTACGACGGCGGCGGGGCCAAGATGCGGGCCTGCGCGCACTCGGGCGGGGTAACCCACTGCACCTGGCCATGGTTCTGACAGAACCGGTGGCTGGCCAGCGAGCTTGCTTGCTGGCCAGCCAGATTTATTGATCGCGGGGACAAGCTCGACTTTCGACGTTTTCGTTGATCGTCGTGGGGTCGCTCGGATGGATGGTGGGGGCCTGATCTGGCGGTGCGGGGAGGGGCAGCAGAGAAGCATCGGCGGTGCTTTGTGTCGCCTGCTGTGAGGGGGAACCATGAACCTCGATGCATTCGTTCACCGGCTACGAAATTCTTGTCAGAGCCTGATTCATGACACTCCCCGTCAGCCCACCTTCGTCAGCAGGGTGGTCGGTAGGGAAGGGTTCCGACATACTGTCGCCACAGTTTGCGGGTGAGGACGTGTCGGGTGACTGAGCAGATGCGTCGGGTGGCGTGCTCAGGGTCCAGGTCCCAGAGGCGCACGGTGCCGTCGGTGCTTCCAGTGGCAAGGAGGTTGGGGTGGTCTGGCATGAACGTCATCGACGTGATGCTGTTGGTGTGGCCTGTGAGGGGGTTCCCCAGCATTTTCGGGTGGGCGGGTGTGGTGGTGTCCCACAGCCGGACGGTGCCGTCCTCACTGCCGATGGCCAGGGTATGTCCGTCAGCGCTGAACGTGGCGGCGAGGATCCCGTTGGCGGTGAAGGGGGCTCCTATTCGCGTCGGGTGTGCGGGGGCGCTTACGTTCCACAGTTGGATGGTTCCCGAAATGGAGGCGGCGGCCAGCAAGTGCCCGCGAGGTGCGAAGGCCACGATTATGCCTTTGAGGGAGTTGGCGAGGTGCTTCGGGTGGACGGGTGTGGTGGTGTCCCACAGCCAGACTCGATCACCCGTGTCGCCACTTGCTGTAACGGCGAGTGTGTGCCCGCTGGGGCTGAACAGTAGGTGGTCGTAGACGTAGTCGTATGAGGCTGCGAGAGTCCGGCGGAGGCGCTTGGGGCGGGCAGGCTCGGCAATGTCCCACAGCCACACGCGGGTGCCCGAGCCGTCTTCCGCCGTTGCCAGGGTGCGTCCGTCGGGGCTGAACGCCAATGATCCGACGGTGTAGTCCTCCGGGGTGGTAAGGCGTCGTCCGAAAGGTCTGGGATGAGCCGGATCGGTGGTGTCCCATAGTGCGACCGTTCCGTCGTCGACGTTGGCGGGATCGTCCATGGCGATGGCCAGGATGTGTCGTCGGGGTGCAAACGCTGCGGCTGTACCGCGGAGAGGACGGCCGAGAGGCCTTGGGTTGGCGGGGTTGGTGGTGTCCCACAGTTGGACTGTTCCCCCGACGCAGGATGTGGCCAGAATCCGGGCGTCCGGGCTGAATGCCGCCGGAGAGACATCCGAGCAGCCTGCCAGGACAGTCGGGGGGAGGCGCCACATACGAAGCGTGCTGCCGACGGTCATCAGGTGACGACCGCCGGGGCCAAAGGCCACGGAGACTCCTGCGTCTGTGGGGTGACCCAGCGGTCTGCCCAGAGGGAAGAGAGGATCGGAGACTTCTGCGGAATCAGCGAGGCCGGTGACGTTCCACAGTTGGACTCCGTTGCTTCCTGCTACGGCCAGGATGTGCCCGTCAGGGCTGAATGCCACGGCGTGGACATTGGAGTTGTCCCCGGTGCTCATTGGCTCATCAAGAAGCGTGGGGCGTCTTGGGTTCTTGATGTTCCACAACCAGACCTGACCGATACCGGTGCCCTCGGTGGCCAGGTATTTTCCGTCGGGGCTGAACACCAGCGTCTGGTTGAACACCAACTTCCTGTTGAGCGTGGACAGGACAGCCGGGTCAGCCGGATGCGAAAGGTCCCACAACCGTACGGTGTCGTTTTCCATGGTGGCCACTACTCGGCCATGAGGGCTGAACGCCATCATCTCGCCGGGCAGGGAGTGCGCCATTCGCTTCGGGTGAACGATGTCACGGACGTCCCACAAGAAGATGCGGTCGGTACCGGCGGCGAGGACACGCCCGTCGGAGCTGAAAGCCAACGATCCCGCGCCGGAGTAGCCAGGCACATGGAGAACTTCGAGCAGGGTCAGCCGAGCAGGGTGGGATGTGTCCCACATCCGGATGGTCCAGCCTCCGTCCGCAACGGCCAGAACATGTCCGCGTGGACTGAATGCGGCGACAGTACCTGGCAGGGTATGACCGATCCGCCTGGGACGGGCGAAGTCATGCGCGTCCCACAGGCGCACTTTCTCGTCTTCGCCCGCTATCGCCAGAAGTCGTCTGTCAGGGCTGTACGCCACCGTTTCGTTATTGGAGACGGACGGCACCGAATCCACCGGAGCGCTTGGATTGGGGATTTCCGAGAACAGTGCGGTGGTGGTCGTGCTGATTAAGTCGGTGTACGTCTGTGGTGAGCGGTGCACGCGATCGGCGACGATGTCGAGCTGAGCCGCGAGCGAGGCGTTCTGGGTCTGGAGGGCGACGTCGGTTCCACGCAACTGCTCCGCTTCACTGGTGATCTGACGGGAGACAGCGACGTCACGTTCCTCCTGCGCGGAAGTACGTTGCCGAAAGGCGAAGACGGCTGCGCCGGACGCGAGCAGCGCGAGGATGCACATGGCGGCAACGAACCCCCGGAGCCGCCGGGCCCTGCGGACGGCCGTTTGCTCCTCACGGTGCCGCTCGTCACGGCTGGCCGCGAGAAACACCGCCTCCATCGTGGTCAGGCCGAGTCCAGGGCCGGCGCCGGCGAACGCCTCCTCGGCCGCCGCAAGGCGAGTTCCGCGGTAGAGGGCGTCGAGGTCACGGTCCAGATCGTGCCAGCTGCGGGCGGCTTCGGTGAGTTGTCGGTGGATGCGTAGGCGGTCGCGTTCGGCGTCGATCCAGGTACGCAGGCGGGGCCAGGCGGCGATCAGGGCTTCGTGCGCCAGGTCGACGGCGTCGTCATCCAGAGTGAGCAGCCTGGCACGGGTGAGGTGTTCCAGGACGGTGGTGGTCTCGTCGGGGTCGCCGAAATCGAGTTCGGTGCGGGAGGTGGGGCGGCGGGTGTCGGGGGTGCCGTCGCCGGGGGTAATCAGGCGCAGCAGGATGCTGCGGGCGAGGTCGGTCTGGGTGGGGGTGAGGCGGGTGTAGAGGTGTTCCGCGGTGCGGGCGATGGCGCCGTGCAGGCCGCCGGCTGCTTCGTAGGCGGTTTCGGTGAGGGCGCGGCCTTTGCGGCGGTGCCAGGTCTCGAGCAGGGCGTGGGACATCAGTGGCAGGGCGCCGGGCTCGCCTTCCACGTCCGTGAGGATGCGGTCGGTCAGGGTGCGTTCAACGATCAGTCCGGCGGTCTGGGCGGGTTTGACGATCGCCTCGCGCAGTTCGTCGCGGCCCATCGGCCCAGCGAGCAAGGTGGCGTCCTGCAAGGCGGCTGTGAGTCCCGGATGTTCGGCGCAGCGGCCGAGGAAATCGGCACGGACCGCAATGACCACCCGCAGCCGGGCGGCCGGGTCGGTGGCGCTCAGGAGCCGGTCGATGAACTGGGTGCGTTCGGCGGGGTCGGTGCACAGGGTGTAGAGCTCTTCGAACTGGTCGACGA
>NZ_SUMC01000217.1 GCF_005047355.1 Actinacidiphila oryziradicis | reverse complement strand
TCTTCGCGCTGGCCGCGGAGACGGGAGTGCCGGTCCTGGTGCACGCCCCGGCCGAACCGGCCGGCACAGAGCGGGTCGACGACATCGGCTTCGTCGAGCAGATCGGCCGCTTCTGCGACCTCACCATGGGCATGGCCATGATCGCGTTCGCGGGATGGCTGGACAAGTATCCCGGGCTGCGACTCATCGGTGCCACCGGCGGCGGTGCGATGGCGTTGCTGCCAGAGCGCCTCCAGACAGCGGCGCGGCCCCGGCACTGGGGCGGGGGCGCGCCGCCGGCGCAGTCGGCCGCCCCGCCGGCGGCCGACCCGGGCGCGGCACTGCAGCGCATGTACGTCGACACCAGCCCGCTCAGCCCGGCGCACCTGAGCCTCAACGCCGAGGTGCTGGGGCCCGAGCGGATGCTGTTCGGCACCGACTCGCCGCCGCTGTCGGTGCCATTGGAGGAGTGCATCCGCATGATCGAGAAGCTGCCGGTCGACAAGGCGTCGCAGCAGCTCATCCTCGGCGGCAACGCCGAGGCTCTTTTCGACCTCAGGAGCCGTCCGTGACCGCCATGGGAAGACGGCTGGAGCGTCTTCACCACCACCATCCCCCACCGACAGATGTACGCCCAGTCGATGCTGAAGCCGGTCACCGCCAGCGCATCCGCCTACGACACGCTGATCACCGTCACACCACGGGGCGCCCGGCCGACCTGGTCGTCACCTCCGACATGATCCCCGCACCGGTACCAGTCCGAGGCCTCCGGCGACCTCACCCACGACGAGATCCACCAACTCGATGTCTGCTAACGAGCCGTGGAGAACCCCACGCGTTCGGCGACGCGCGTCATCTGTCGTCGGGCGATCTCGGGTCCTATCGGCGAGGGGTGCGGGTCGCGAGCAGGACGTCGTCCGCCACCGGGAAGCCAAATCGGCGGCCCAGGCGGTAACGGCCCGAACCGCTGGATGGCTCAGCGGTCCGGCTCCAGAAGCCGGGGCTGTGCTGCTGGACGTGGACGTCACACCCTCCCCCAGCCGGCGTCCGACTCTGCTGGCACATCCCCGAAGGCCAAGCCGCAGGTGTTCGACGTGGTAACCGGCCTCGCCGAGAAGTTGGGCGACCGACGGGCTGCAACATCCCCACATTGCAGCCCTCCGCTGGTGCCGGCAGACCACCCGCAACCCGATCGCCGCCCGGCATCGTTGAGCAGGGCTCCGGGACCGTCCCACACCGCGCACGCCTGCCCCGCCTGCCAGACCAAGCACCGCATCATCGCTGTCAATCATCGCTGTCAACGTTGGCGACGGACGCCCCCAGGACGAGAAGTCGCCGCAGCGCTGCAACGCGCGGTACCGCCGCCCCCGCCGATGCGCAACCATCCTGGGGCGGCGCCCAGGCCTGGGCGCTCCGTGCGCGGTCGAGCAGGAGACGGCGAGCGCGGGACATGGCCTCACGCGGTTCGCGGATGTCGGTGTACGCCTGCGCAGACCCAGATGAGCGCCGCCACCGCTGTCAGCGACCCGGCGACGAGCAGGCACAACGACGCCGCCGCCAACGCGGCCACGAACACACCGTGTGGCCTGCGAATCTCCTCCCAGAGGGGGCGTCGGGAGCTCAGGCACAGGGTGCGCAGGCTTCGATCCACTTCCCCGTCCTTCCCCAGCGCGGCTTCGATCTCCGAGAGGATCCGCTGCTCGCGACCGAGAGCCCGGCTCCCCGGACCCCCGGTGGCGGCCCTCCAGCCCTCGACGGACCCAGACGGCCAGGTCGACCCTGCGGCCTGATCGACAGGCGTCCGGGCGGTGGCGGAAGGCGGCTATACGCGGGACCCCACCGTTGGCCGGACCGGGGGGCCTTGGCGGACCGCCTCCTTGGGTGGTCAGATTCCTGCGACGGTGCGCAGGGTGCGTGCGGTGGCTTGGGGGTCGGGGCCGGTGACGGCCAGGCGGGAGTAGGGCGAGGGGTGACGTAGCTCGACGCACACGACGGGCCGGGGAGCGTGGACGGCCGCGAAGTCCTTTCCGCAGGGGTGTGGCCGGGTGCCGAGGGAGAGCACGCCAGGGATGAAGGTGCCCCGGCCGGGTACGCCGCGCAGGGCCCGCCACCAGTCGGATTCGATGGCCACCTGGCGGACCGCGGACAAGGGCACGTGAACGTTGCGGCGCCGCGCCGCCGCCTTTTCCCACCATGACAGACGGACGATGAGGTCCCCGCCCTTGACCACGAGCCGCGCCATCGTTCCTCCGCACCGGTGCCCACCGCCTTCGCCGCGCCACTCTGCCCTCGCGGATGCCGCACCGCCACTCCACTCCCGCACCCGTGCGCTACTGCCCGTCGCCGCCCGATTCGGACTCAACGCGGCAGCCGACCTCTACCAGCTGTGTGCCCGCGCCGAGAAGGAAGACCTCCGACTCACCGCCACCCAGGGCATCAGGCCACGCGCCAGCATCCTCCACCGGCAACCCGAACGGTTCGGCGGTACCGCCGGTGCCGGCGCTACGCCGAACGGCGCGGTCATGGCACGACCAGCACCGGGCACGACGCGCGGCGGCTGACCTGCCGCGCGGTCGACCTGAGATGCGGCACCCACGGCACGCGGCGGCCGCGGCGACCGAGCACGATCAAGTCCGCGTGGACTTTCTCAGCGGCCCGCACCAGCTCCCGTGCCACTGGCCCGGCGCGGATCTCCACGGTCACCTGCACGCCGTACTCGTCGGCGAACGCACGGGCAGCGGCCAGCCAGGGACGGATTACCCGCTCTCCCACCACCATTTCCTCCTCCACCTCGCCCATCGTCGCGGGGCGGTGCGGCAGGTGCGCCTCTACCACCACGGTGATCAACCGGGTGCCGTGGTTGCGTGCCAGGACGATCGCACGCTCCAGTGCCCGGCGCGCCTGCGGCGAGTCGTCGTACGCGACCACGATCCGGCGGAACACACCACCTGTGGGCTCCGCTTCAGTCCCAGGCACCCGGCTCACCGCCCGAGGATGCTGCGGGCCACCGGGGGGCTGCTGTCCAGTGCGGCCGGGATCTGCCGCAGCGTTGGCCGACGGGCACGGAATCCTGCTGCTCAAGCCTGTGGGCGACGGCCTCGCGGCGGGCGGCGACGGCGCGCTCCATTTCCCGGGTCCACTCGGCGAGGCGCTGGTGAAGATCAAACCGCACCTGGCCCACCGGGGGGACCAGGTCCGCCGTCTCCCGGGCCAGATGGACCCGGAACCGCTTCTTCTCGTAGTCGCCCGGCAGATGCCGACGGATCCAGCTCGGGCAGCACACCACACTCGAGCAGCACGTTGAACAGTGTGCTCTTGCCGCGCTTGGCCTCGCCCGCCACCCGCCCCGGGAGGCGGTCCTGGCGTAGCTGGCCGCGCAGGACATCCTGCAGGCAGCGGTTCGCATCGTCGCCACACCGGCGGCGTACAGGTCCGCTGCCAGCTGTAGGTGGGCGCAGCGTGCACTCGCGGTCATCAGGGTCTCCCTACCCCGTCGGCAGGGACCATTGGCGACGCTCGGCGGCGGCTGGCGGTGAGCCCCTCCACAATCTCCTGGATTCCACGGTACCGGTGACCGACCGGCGGCGGGAAGTAGTCGATGGTCACCCGTCGCATCCTGTCCCCCGGGTCTTTCCGTGGCCACGGAAAGACGAGGGCCCGGTCGCGCCCCTCGAACCGCGGTCCGAACGAGAACGGCGTCTGCTCCCAGTCGTAGGCGCCGAGGCCGCCAGAATACTGATCGAGCAGCGTGGTGAATGCCAGTGACCGGGCTGCCATGGCCTGCATGTAGTCGCCGATGTCCGCGTGCGTCTGCGCTTCGCGCAGGAGCTTGGAGACCTCCGGCTGGCTGACGAGGTCGGCCATGTCCACGGTGTCGGAGCCCCGACGTTGAAGACCTTCGGCGCCGCCGTGGTGAAGAAGTTCAGCACTGCCTCCCGGGACTGCTCGACGGTCTGCGGAGAGGGGAAGTCCCCCGTGGTGCTTCAGGCCGACGCACGCGTTATTGAGCCGGTTCATGGCGGTCTTGCCGAAGAGATCGACCGTCGGCTCGAGTTTCCCCCAGTACTCCGTGAAGTTAATCCCGGGTTGACGGCGACGCCGAGATAGCTTGCCGAGTCCGAGGAAGTTCTCGACGGCATCGTGGAAAGCGCTGTTCGCCGGCGTTGCGGCGGGAGGCCGGTCAGGAGGGGGTGGCACGTAACACTGACGGTGGGCTGGCAGGCGCTGTCCAAGCAGGTTCCGGGCAACAGGCTGGATGCGTGGCTGGAGATGCGCACCAATCCGGCACCGAACCCGCCGACGCTTGCGACGGGTCCACCGTGCTCTGAGCAGGGCGGGCAACGCCGGGTCTGACAGCGGCTGTCGTGCGTAGGCGCCGCGCCAGGCGCACCATGGATGTATGGCCGGGAGTGAGAGTCCAGGCGTCCCGATCGTGGTGGCGGGCGTCCAGCACGGCGAGCCGCCGTTCCGCATCGTGCTGGTCAACGGGGAGCCGGTCGGCGAGGCGTTCTCCTTCGTGGACGTGATCGAGTTCTCTCTTCGCTCCGGGCTGGAACACGTCGACCTCGACGACCCGTCGGTCATCAGGTGGGTGGGGGGCGACAAGTTCACGTGGACGCGGCAGTCAACATGAGGGCCGTCTGGTCGGGCTTCATCTCGTTCGGCCTGGTCACGATCCCTGTGCGCCTGTACACGGCGACGGAGGAGGCCCACACCCCGCTGGACGAGGTCCACACCTGCGGGTCCCGCATCCGACACCACCGGATGTGCGAGGCCGAGGGCCGGGAAGTGCCGCAGGAGGAGATCGCCCACGCCGGGGAAGCCCCGGACGGCCAGGTGGTGGTGCTCCGGGATGCGGATCTGGAGGCCCTGCCACTGCCGACGAAACGCGTCATCGACGTGCTCGGCCTCGTGCCAGTGGAGGGCCTGGACCCGATCACGCTCTCCCGCGCCTACTACGCGGGCGCGTCCGCACCGGCCGGGCAGCGGCCGTATGCCCTGTTCGTCGCCATACTGGACCGCTGCGGACAGGCGGCAGTGGCCAAGGTGACGATTCGGTCCCGGGAGCGGATCGCCGTCCTGTGGCCGCGGCACGGGGCGCTCGTTGTCCAGACCCTCCTATGGCCCGAGGAACTACGGGAGCCTGAGGGCCTGGCGTCGAGCTCGCCGGTGACGGGCCAGGAACTCGAACTCGCCTCGCTGTTCATCAACCAACTGGCCGGCGTCGACATCGGCGAGCTGCGTGAGGAGTACGCGTCGGCACTGGAGCAGCTCATCATGGCCAAGGTGTCAGGCCGAGAGCTGGCCGCCGCCCCGGAGCCCGAGCCAGCCGTCGACCTCGTGGCGGCGCTGGAGCGGAGCATCCGGGAGCCGAGGGAGAGGTGACGGCGGGCTCAGCGTTGCCATTGCTCGGTCGCGGCGGGCGGTGGGCGCCTCCAGCGTCTCCTGGATTCCACGGTACCGGTGGCCGACCGGCGGCGGGAAACGGTCGATCGGTTAGGGTCGCCTCCTGCCGGCCGTGCAGGCCCTGACCACGGCGGAAGCAAGAACCGGGGCGAGCAGTGCGGGCCCGGTCCTGGCTGTGGCGCACGGCACCGCACGCCCGTGTCGGGGTGCTTTCACCCTGGTCGATGGGCTTGATGACGATTAGGGAGCGGGCAGGGGACTTGACGGCGGCCAGTAGATACGAACTGGCCGTTGACAGGCGCTGTCGACGGACACGCCGGGCTACTGCCGCCGCACCGCCCTTGGCGCGAGTAATCACTCGGGATGCACGTCCAGGGCAGCGCGTGTAATCATGAATTTACGCAGCATTAACGTCGGGGTCGTTTAGAGAAGGTGGACGCCACGACCATTCCGTGGAGGCCGCAGCTGTGGGTGCCGTGGCTGACGACCGCGCGCGGCGCCGGCGTGGAGGCTGGATGGGCCGCGCGGCGCCTGGCCGGGATCCCGGTGGACCTGGCCGGCTGGGGCCTGCGGCAGCTCACCGGGCGGCTCGGCCCGGCCGTCACCTGGTTGCCGCCGGGTCCGGTCGAGGAGCCGGAGGCCGAATCGGGGATGCCGGTGCTGCTGGTGCGCGGACTGGCCGACCG
>NZ_SUMC01000216.1 GCF_005047355.1 Actinacidiphila oryziradicis | reverse complement strand
GCTCGCGGCCGCAACACCCTGATGGGTGACGGCGGCGGCACCGGCAAGGGCGACGGCAACGACTAGTCCGAAGCCGAAGACGCGATGACGAACCTGTCGATCGCGGAGCGCCTGGGCGAGGACTTCCTCGCCCAGGCGCTGCACCGCGACTACCGCCACCTCCCCGAAGCTGTCGAGGTCGCCGGGCTGATGACCTGGGACGACCTGGACCGCATCCTGACCCAGCACCGGCTGGGAGCCGCCCCGGCTGCGGCTGGCCCGCGACGGGCAGACGCTGCCGTTGTCGGACTACGCCACGCCGGTGGCCACCCGCCGCCACACCGTGTGGCACCGCCTCCAGCCCGCCGGCCTGCACCCGCTGCTGGCCGACGGCGCCTCCCTCGCCCTCGATGGCGCGGACCAACTGCACCGGCCCCTGGCCCGGCTCGCCGAAGACCTGGAGCGCACGTTCCGGACCGACGTGCGGGCGAGGAACGTGAGAAGGCGTGTCCTCGCATTGCCGCGGTTCAGCGCGCGGTGACCGGGAGTGCCCGAGTCGGGAGTTCCCCGTAGGGACGTGAGTACCGTCGCGGGACACGTCGGCGGACCGGCTCGTAGTAGTGCCGAAGCCCCTGTAACGGGGGTGGAGCGAAGGGGCCGGGTCGTTCGTGGCTTTGTTCGTTCGGTCAACCAGAAGTGCTCTGGGAGGAGCCCGATGGACGAGTTGAAAGCATCTGACAAGCCGTTCCGCATCTCCAAACGGGAGGTGTGGGACGCCTGGACCAAGGTGAAGGGCAATCAGGGAGCGCCCGGTGTGGACGGGCAGTCCATCGAGGAGTTCGAGAAGGACCTGCGGGGCAACCTGTACAGGATCGTGTGCCACGAACGCGGGAGGCTGCTGGTGTAGGCAGGAGCTGAGCGCGATGCTGCACGGAAGATGAAGGATTGTTGGCCCTTCGGCGCCGCTCTGCGGGGGGAGGCGTCAAACCGCGTGTGTCACGAACGCAGAGGGGAGTTCAGGTAGGAGCAACTTCTTGATGCGGTGCTGTGCGAGAGATGAAGGATGGTTGGCCCTTCGGTGCCGTCCTGCGGGGGATGGTGCCAAACCGCCACATGCTGCGTTGGTTGATTGTGTCCTGAACGTGAAAGGGAGTTGGTTGTAGGTCAGCTTCTGGGATCGATGCTGTGCGAGAGATGAAGGAGTTGTGGCCCTTCGGAGCCGCCCTGCGGGGGAGGTTCCAAACCGCCTCATGCTGCGTTAGTTAACGACTGTCGTGGTGAGCGATTGAGGAAAAGGCGTTGTAAGAGGCGTCAGGTAGGGATCGGGAAGACGAGCGCAAGCGAATCGTTGCTGAAGTGTCGTTAAGCAGAGAGATGACATCAAAACCGGGGTCTTCAACCTGCTCCGGGATGAGCCTGGCGAGTGTCCGCTTATTGGCCAGGTGGTGTCCGGCATGTAGACGACGTGAGCCCGGTCTGCCGCTTTCGCATGGAACAGGAGAAGGCGTACCCCGTTACTGCCTGTCTTGATAGGGATGGGCGAGAGGGAGTCCCCCAAGCGGCTGAAACCGCAAGGGGATGAGTACCGTCGCGGGGCGTGCTGGCGGACCGGCTCGTAGTAGTGGTGAAGCTCCTGTAATGGGAGGGGAGCGAAGGGGCCGGGCTGCTCGTGACGTTGTTTGTCTAGACAACCGGATGTGCTCCGGGAGGAACTACATGGACACGTTGAAGTCATCAGGCAAGCCGTTTGATATTTCGAAGCAGGAGGTTTGGGAGGCGTACGAAGGAGTGAAGTCGAACAGAGGCGCTCCGGGCGTGGACAGTCGGTCCATAGAAGACTTCGAGAAGGATCTTAAGGGTAACCTTTATGTAATCTGGAACAGAATGTCGTCAGGGACCTACTTTCCCCCGCCGGTGCGTGCGGTGGAGATCCCCAAGTCGTCGCCCGAAGGTGGCGTGAGGATCTTGGGCGTACCCACGGTGGCCGACAGAATCGCCCAGACCGTGGTAGCCAGGCACCTCATGGAACGGGTTGATCCCATATTCCACGAGGATTCTTTTGGATACCGCCCTGGACGGTCGGCGCTAGATGCGGTGGAGCGCTGCCGGGAACGGTGTTGGAAGAGGGACTGGGTCATCGATCTTGATGTCCAGAAGTTCTTTGACAGTGTCCGGTGGGACCTCATCGTCAAGGCTGTGGAGGCGCACACCGATGCCGGTTGGGTAGTTCTATATGTTAAGCGGTGGCTTAAAGCGCCACTGCAACTGCCCGATGGCACCTTGCAGATGCGAGATCGGGGAACCCCACAGCGTTCAGCGGTATCGCCCGTGCTTGCGAACCTGTTCATGCACTACGCCTTCGATATGTGGCTGTCCCGGAAGTATCGGGGTATCACGTTCGAGCGTTACGCCGACGATGCGGTTGTGCACTGCGTGTCGGAGCGTCAGGCCCGCGAGGTCCTGGCGTCGCTGAAGGACAGGATGGAGGAGGTCGGGCTGCGACTGCATCCCGACAAAACCAAGATCGTGTATTGCCGGGACGGGAAACGCCGACGCGCCTTCGAGCAAACGGAGTTCACGTTCCTGGGGTACACGTTTCGCGCGCGAGAGAGCTGGAACAAACACGGACTACGGTCCACATCGTTCGAGCCGGCGATCAGCAAGACAGCTCTGAAGAGGATCAGTGCGGAAGTCCGCAGTTGGCGGCTCCATACTCGGTCCGACCTCTCTTTCGTAGAGCTCGCCCGGCGGATCAATCCGATCGTGCGGGGCTGGATGCAGTACTTCGGCCGGTTCTACCGGTCGGCACTGTCGCCCCTCTTGATGCGTATCAATGCCTACTTGGTGCGGTGGATCCGGCAGAAATACAAGAAGCTCGCGGCGCTGCGAAAGGCCCTCCAGAAGATGTGGGACATTGCGGAGCGGTATCCCCGCATGTTCGCGCACTGGCAATGGACCACAGTGGCGTCCGTAGCCTGGTGATCAGGGTAGCAAGAGCCGTATGACGAGAGATTGTCACGTACGGATCTGTGAGAGCCGGAGGGTGAAATCCCCTCCGGCTACTCGGCCGACCGTCGTGGTGAGCGATGTGGAAAAGGCGGCGGCAGAGCCGTCAGGTAGGGATCAGGAAGACGAACGCAAGTGAATCGCTGCTGAAGTGTCGTTAGTAGATAAGTGGCATCAGAACCGGAGGTTTGTGGTTGCTCCGGGATGAGTCTGGCGGGAGTCCCGTTTACTGGCCAGGTGGTGTCCGGCACAGAGGCGACGTGAGCCTGATCTGCGGCTTTCGCATGGAACGTGAGAAGGCTGGTCTCGATGTTGACGCTCGTTGATATGGGTGTCGAAAGGGAGCGGCCCAAGCGGAGGAACCGCGAGGGCTTGAGTACCGATGCGGGGCCTGCTGGCGGACCGGCTCGTAGTAGTGATGAACCTTTTGTAATGAAGGGGGAGCGAAGGGGCCGGGTCATCCGTGACTATTGTTCGTTCGGTCAACCGGAAGTTCTCCGGGAGGAGCTGGGTGGGCGAGTTGAAATCACCAGGCAAGTCGTTTGAGATCTCGAAGTGGGAGGTTCAGGAGGCGTACGAGAAGGTTAAGGCCAACAAGGGTGCGCCAGGGGTGGACGGGCGCTCCATCGAGGACTTCGAGAAGGATCTGAAGAATAATCTCTATCAGGTCTGGAACAGGCTGTCCTCGGGGAGTTACTTTCCTCCTCCGGTAAAGGGTGTGGAGATCCCGAAGTCGCACGGTGATGGGGTTCGTTTGCTCGGTGTGCCCATCGTGGCCGACCGAATCGCTCAAACAGTGGTAGCCCGGCGTCTTGAGGAGAAGGTCGAGCCGATCTTCCATCAAGACTCCTATGGCTACCGTCCTGGGCGGTCCGCGCTGGACGCGGTCGCGGTATGCCGGAAACGCTGCTGGAAGTACGACTGGGTGATCGATCTGGACATCCAGAAATTCTTTGACAGCGTGCCATGGAACCTTGTCGTCAAAGCGGTTCAGGCGCACACCAATCTCCCCTGGGTAGTGCTGTATGTGCGGAGGTGGCTTGAGGCTCCGTTGCAACTGCCTGACGGGACCTTGCAACAGCGCGAACGTGGAACCCCACAGGGTTCTGCTATTTCGCCTGTGCTGGCTAACCTGTTCATGCATTACGCGCTCGATACGTGGATCGCCCGGGAGTATCCGGGGGTACCGTTCGAGCGGTATGCAGACGATGCTGTTGTGCACTGCGTCAGCGAGAGCCAGGCCCGGAGACTGCGGGAGGCGATCGCGAACAGGATGCGGGAGGTCGGGCTGCGACTGCACCCCGACAAAACCAAGATTGTGTACTGTCGGGACGGGAAACGCCGACGCCTCTTCGGGCAGACGGAGTTCACCTTCCTGGGGTTCACGTTTCGGGCTCGCAAGGCCATCGACAGGAACGGGGAGAGGTTCACTCCTGCCGGGGATCAGCAAGGAAGCCTTGAAGAAGATCAGTGGTGAAGTCCGACAGTGGAGGCTTCACCGGCAGATCGGCCGGACTTTCGCCGAACTCGCGCGGGCGATCAATCCGATCGTTCGGGGTTGGATGCAGTACTACGGTGCGTTTTACCGGACAGCACTGCTTCCCCTCCTGGAGCGCATCAATTCCTACTTGATGCGCTGGATCCGCAAGAAATTCAAGCGGCTGCGGACCTTCAAGAAGGCCCACGCGTGTTGGCGGCGTATCACCCGCCAGTACCCCAGGCTATTCGCCCATTGGGCATGGGTTCCCACGTTCTGGTGACCAGGATGACAAGAGCCCGGTGACGGGAGACTGTCACGCCGGGATCTGTGAGGGCCGGGGGGTGAAAATCCCCCCGGCTACTCGACCCACTGCTGCGTTAGCCGAAGACTGTCGTGGTGAGCGATGTGGGAAAAGGCGTCCGAGAGGCGTCAGGTGGGGATCAGGGAGACGCTGCGCAGTCCCGAATCGGGATCGCCGTTGACTCGTCGTTATAAGTAAAGGGGCATCGAAACCGGGTGCGGATCTTCACCTGGGATGAGCCTGGCGGACACCCGTTTACTGGCCAGGTGGTGCTCGGCGTGAATGGCGGCGTGAAACTGATCTGCGGCTTTCGTGTGGAACGTGGGAAGGCGTGCTCTGATATTGCTGCCTTTAACAGGCAAGCGAGAGGGAGTGTCTCAAGCAGCATGAAGCTGCGAGGGATTGAGTACCGATGCGGAGCGCGCCGGCGGACCGGTTCGTAGTAGCGATGAAGCACCTGCTGGGCGCGGTGGGGGCGGAGCGAAGGGGCCGGTTCATCCGTAGTTCGTTTGTTACGTCAACCGGGCGATGGCCCGGGAGGAGCGGTATGGGCGAGCTGAAATCGCCAGGCAAGTCGTTTGAGATTTCGAAGTGGGAAGTCTGGGAGGCATACCAGAAGGTCAAGGCGAACAAGGGTGCACCGGGAGTGGACAAGGTGACGCTGACGGAGTTCGGGGAGGATCTGCAGAACAACCTCTACAGACTCTGGAACCGGATGGCGTCAGGAAGTTACTTCCCACCCCCGGTGTTGGCGGTGGAAATCTCGAAATCGCATGGCGAGGGTACGCGGATTCTAGGCGTGCCCACGGTGGCAGACAGAATCGCTCAGACCGTAGTGGCCGCACATTTGGAGAAGCAGGTGGAGCCAATGTTCCATCCCGACTCCTATGGGTATCGGCCAAATCGGTCGGCGCTCGACGCCGTCGCGGCATGTCAGACACGCTGCTGGAAGGCCAACTGGGTAGTCGATCTCGACATCCAGAAATTCTTCGACAGCGTTCCGCATGACCTCATCGTCAAGGCGGTGGAGGCACACACCGACGCCCGTTGGGTGGTGCTGTATGTAAAGCGGTGGCTGACTGCACCGATGCAGCTTTCCAACGGGAGCCTGGCTGAACGAAACCGTGGAACCCCGCAAGGGTCGGCGATCACGCCCCCAACGCAATGGGTAACTCGGGCATGAGTCACCCTCCGTAGCGTCTTGATCTTGATGTTGGCCGTCGTTGGCGGCGTGTTCGCGGATGGGGATGCGGTGCCGGATGGTGATCTTCTCGGGGCCGACGAGAACGTCCTTGACGAGGAGCCGCAGGACGCGCTGGCGCTCGGGAACCTCGGCTGTCCCGGCGTTTTCG
>NZ_SUMC01000215.1 GCF_005047355.1 Actinacidiphila oryziradicis | reverse complement strand
GTGCACCGGATCCGCGCGCGGGATCTGATGCGCAGGAGCGCCGGTCACTCCGGCGCGAGGAACCGATACTCAACCCCTGGGAAGAAGGGGACATCATGCGCGCGTCCAAGATCAGGCGAGTGGTTGCCGCGGTATGCGCGGCACCTATCATCGCTCTCGGAGCTTCGGCCGGCGCTAGCGCGGCCACCAACCAGGCCACTACCCACGCGCCTACCACCGCGGTGGTAGCTGCGGCCCACAGCCCCAACTGGGGCGGCGGCTGGGGCGACGGCTATGGCTGGGGCTACGGCGGCTGGGGCGGTGGCTACGGCGGCTGGGGCCACGGCTGGGGCGGTGGCTGGGGTCACGGCGGCTGGGGTCACGGTGGCTGGGGTCACGGCGGCCGCTGGTAGGCCGGGCACAGTGCAGCCCACCGTCAGCACGCAGCCCGCTGCTTGATCCGGGTGCCCGGGAGTCTGTCGGGCACCCGGACCCCCTGTCCACCGGCTCCCGCGGCGACCAGCGGTGGTCCAGGCGCCGCCCATGACGGCGCCGGTCTTTGCCGGTGCGGAGGCGAATCGGGTGGGCACGGCTGGAGACAGGGCACAAGCACATGCCGCGGCCGCGAACGGGAGTCATACGTGGCGCTGAAGACCGTTACCGACGTGAGTTTCGACGAGGATGTCCTCAAGAGCGACAAGCCCGTCCTGGTCCACTTCTGGGCAGAGTGGTCCGGCCCGTGCCGACAGATCGCCCCGAGCCTGGAGGCGATCGCCGCAGAGCACGGCGACCAGATCGAGATCGTCAAGCTCAACATCGACCAGAACCCGAAGACCGCTGCGAGATACAGGGACCTGCCCATCCCGGTGCTGAACGTCTATCAGTGCGGGCGCGTCGTTAAGACCATCGTGGGCACCAAGCCGAAGGCCGGGACCATCCGGTCCCGCGTCGCGCGGGCCCGAGCCGACCTCATCAAGGCGCTGGGCGCGGACCGGGCGGCACCGCCCTCGTGAGCGATGCCGGGCGGGTAGTCGTCGACGAACGTGGGCCGGTCCATTGCCCCCAGCTTCCCCCTCCGGCCTTGCGGGCGGAGCTATCGGGTGAGGCGGGCGTGGATGGTTTTGCCGGGGCGGTCCGGTGTGATGGACAGCTGTCTGGTGAGGTGGCGGACCATGTGCCAGCCGAAGCCGCCGCTGCTGTCGTTGAGGTCGGGGGTGCGCTCGCGCGGGGGTGCCGGGTTGGGGTCGCTGACGGAGACGGTCACGGTGTCTGGGCCGGCGGACAGGCGAGGGTGTACCGGCCGCCGCCGTGACGCAGTGCGTTGGTGACAAGTTCGGACACCACCAGGACGAGGGTGTCGGCCGTGGTGGGGTCGGGCGCCGGGGTGAGGCTGTCGGTGAAAGCGCGGGCGGCGTCGCGGGTGCGGTGGATGGCGTCCGGGCTGTTCCCTTGCACCACCACGGTCGGTGCGGGAATCGGGATGTCGGTGATCTTCGTGCTGTTCAAGCGCGCACCTCCCGCCTGTATCGGTTGTACCCGCTGTACGGTGCCAGGCAGTCAGCGTGCCCGCTCCGTCGGCCTTCAACCCCGGCAGCGCACCTTTGGTGCAGTTTTCCTATGGGTGCGGGCGAGAGAAGCCTCCCCTCTGCTCCACGGAAAATCTGTCGTGGCGGAAGTAGACATGTGGGCTTGCCGGGGGTTAATGTCTTCCTCGTAGCCAAGACAGTGAGTGAGGCGCGGCAGAGACGAACTGCCTCGCATGCAGGAACAGCAGGTTGTGGCACGGCAGTGGAGCGGCGGGGCCGGAAGCGTGTCGGGGCTCCGTCACTGGCTGTCGGGCCGGGCGGCTCACAGGGGCCGTCGGCGTTACGCAGGAACCGCGGTAACCAGGTTGACCAGAGGTAAGAGAAGGAGGCAGACGCCATCAGGATCGCCCGGGCGAGCGCGTGTTCGGCCCGGGTACCGCAGGCCCCGGAACGGAAGGTGGTCCCACGGTCACGCATCCGCGATCCCCGCACTCGCTCCCACCCCCTCCGGGGCGAGGTTGCGGAAACGACAGGTCGGCACGGCAGTAAGCCGACCGATGGTGTTGCAGTCCTCGGGGCCCTGGTGTCGTACGGCACCAGGGCCCCTCGATGCGTTCCCCAACAGAGGTGCAAGTGACCATAGAAAACTCTTTCGGTCCTCTCGATGACGACGACTATCCCGCCTACACCATGGGACGGGCTGCCGACATGCTCGGAACCACCCCCGCCTTCCTCCGGGCCATCGGCGAAGCCCTGATCACCCCCTTGCGCTCCGAAGGCGGACACCGCCGCTACTCCCGCTACCAGCTGCGCATCGCTGCGCGCGCCCGCGAGCTCGTCGACCAGGGCACCCCGGTCGAGGCGGCCTGTCGCATCGTCATCCTCCAAAACCAGCTCGACGAAGCCCAGCGCATCAACGAAGAACTGCGCCACCCCGCCACCGAGTGCCGTCCCAAGACCAATGCCTGACCAAGGTCGGCCGCAGATGCGGCCTGCCCGGCGCTGCGGCGCCAGCGCCGGCGGCCGAGAACTGACGCCGCAACTCAGAATGAGACTGCGGAGGTAGCGGAAGGTAGGTGAGCCTTCACCCCAGGTCCCGGCAGATGGGGCGGAGGACGTGGCCGGCGGAGCAGACCCACATGGCTACCCCCGAGGCCTCGCACGGATGGACGCCGAGCCCGTGTTCCGGGCATGTGGGCCACACGGTCCACCCCGGGTACGTCACGTAGGTCTGGACCCCGTCCGCCGCCTCGGCCAGAACGCCCTACGCGTCGATCGACTGGATGTGGGTGCCCTCCACAAGGATTATGCCCAGACTGAACTCTGGTTGGGGTCCATGGCGTCGATGACGATGTCGGGCAGCGGATGTCCGGCGGCGAGGATGTCGCGTTCCAACGCGGCGACCGCGGACTCGGCCAGTTGAGTACGGCGTGCCATGACGTGGGGGGCGAGGCACTCAGTGGTCATCTCGCCGTTGTCACGGAAGAGCGAGAACAGCCACTCCCCGACCGCAGGGTCCGCGTCGAAGGGGGTGAAGTCGACGTCGATGTTCTCCGACACGTTCTGGCTGACCTGCATGCTGCTGGCTGTGGTGGCCGCCGTTTTTCTTGGCCTGACGTGGGCAGGTGCGCCGCGACAGAGGCGCTGACCGGTCTGAGGTGATCACGTCCGGATTGTCGGAGCCGCCTCATCGGTGTAACGGCCAACACAGGATCGGAGACCCTGATGAGCAGGCGACAGGTCGAACAGCTGGGGACCACGGGCGCGTGCGATCACGACTGGGTGCAGTGGAGTGGCCAGCAGCGCTGCCGGTCGTGCGGCGCGACGCAGTAACGTGACCGGGCCCGGGCCGCGTATGGTCCCCGGCCCGCAAGGGGGGCACCGTGAAAACCCGCTGCCGAACTCGGCTTCGGCATACGCTGCCCACTCCAGAGCCCCAAGGCCACCCACACCCGGGCGTCATGGGCGGCGCGGACCCGGTCGGCGAGGACGGCGACCGAGTGGCGGAGATCGGCGATTGCCTCCCGGATGCCAGCCGTCATAGCCCGGGCCGCCGCCACATCGAGCGGTTCCAGCGCCCGGCCCTCGCGTGCTCGCTCGCCGACGATTCGCGTGGGCACGTGCGGCTCGATGGTTCCCGGCGGTCTGGGCCGTTCCTCTTCCACGTGCTACGAACCGCCGCCGACCGCAGCACGGCGGGGTCGACGGCAACGGTCAGCGGCAGCGGTCTGTGGGTGGGAGCGGTCCGCTGGGGTGGAGCTGACGGTGGCCGTGGTGGGGGTGAGCTACAGCGTGCGGCCGGTGGAGGTGGTGGGAGTGGGTGCGTTCGATGACCAGGAGGGCGGCGTCGTCGTCCAGTGGCCCACCGGTGTGAGCGAGCAGGTCGCGGTGGATGCGGTGCAGCAGGGCGTCGGGGGCGGATGCGGGGAAGGAGGCGACCCGCTCGGCAAGGGGGTAGAAGGCCCCGGTCGGTGAGCGGGCCTCGATGACGCCATCGGTATAGAGCAGAAGCATGTCGCCGGCTTCGAAGATGAACGGTCGGTGCGTCGGCTGGGGAGGGGCCGTTCGCATATGCCCAGGGGGGTGCGAGGCTGCGGGAGTGCAGGGCCATGACCTGGTGACCGTGCACCAGCAGGGGCGGGGGATGGCCGAAGTCGATCATCTCGGCCTGTGGGTCGTGGTCGGGGATGTCCAGGATGAGGGCGGTGACGAAGTGCTCGCCAACGTCCTGCTCGATCTCGGCGACCTCCTCCAGGTTCCGGCAGACGCTCTCTTCGAGGGCCGCCGCGAGCCCGGGCAAGATGGCGTACCGGTGAGCGCCCTCACGGAACGCGCCCAGCACCATCGAGGCCTCACCGATCGAGGCCAGGCCCTTGCCCCGGACATCGCCGATGACCACCCGGGTGCAGGGATTGGCGGCGCGGGCGACCGCAAACAGGTCGCCCCCGATCTGCGTCTCGTCCTCGGCCGCCAGATACAGCCAGGCCACACGCAACGGCCCGACCCGGCGGGGCGGAGGCCGCAGCAGAGCCCGCTGTGCCACCGTTCCCAGGAAGACGTAGCTGCGCTTGTCGTAGCGAGTTGCTCTCTGAACTGCTTCAACTTGTTAATCGCCCGAGCGGTACAACTCGCGGTCGAACCCGGGTGGGCGGCCTCCGGCGGAGCCGCGCTTGAGACGGTGCGCCCGGTGATCAATTTTTTCCGGGATGCAGTGCCGGATCTTGCGTCGGCGCAGGTCACGCCGGGTGGCCCGGTTGCTGTACGCCTTGTCGGCGCTGATGCTGTCGGGCCGGGTGCGTGGTCGGCCCGGCCCGATGCGAGGCACCCGGATCTTGTCCATGACCGGCTTGAACTGAGTGCAGTCGGCCCGCTGGCCTGCAGTGATGACCAGTGACAGCGGGCGGCACTTCCCGTCGGCGCACAGGTGGATCTTCGTGGTGAGGCCGCCGCGGGACCCTCCCTGTCAGACTCTCGTGGGACCGCCCCAGGGCCTCGCCGGGAGCTCCTCCGCCGCCCGCCGGACGGAAGGTCAGCGGGACATCTTGCCCCGGTTTAGAACCTTTGGATCCCCCTTTGAGGAATCAACGGGTGACGGCGGATCCTTGCGGGCCCCGGCAGCGTGTTGGTGTGCTCGCGCCGTACTGGAGTCCACCGCCGCCTCCCAGTCGATGTCACTCTCACTGTCCGCGACCGCCAGCACCTGCTGGAACAGCCGCTCCCACGTGCCGTCCGCCGACCACTTGCGGTGTCGCCCATGCACCGTCTTCCACGGCCCGAAGCATTCCGGCAGGTCACGCCACGGCACCCCGGTACGGATCCGGTGCAAAATACCGTCGATCACCTGACGGTGATCGCGCCACCGGCCACAACGACCATTACTCACAGGCAGGAACGGCCGTATCCGCCCCCACTCCGCATCCGTTAACTCCCCACGATCTTCCATGTACAGGTCAACGAGTGCCACCGCAACGAGTTACGTGATCGGCCGGACAGAACCTAGCCACGCTGCGCGGGGAAGGCGGGCACTCGGGTGACCCGTCCCGCAGAATACCGGTGCCGCCGGCGGCGAACGCGGAGTACTACGCGGAGCGGGTCCGCGGGCCGGCGCTGCTGCTCGCCCCGCACCGGGGTTCGGTGGGGGGGGAGGTGCAGCGCAGGGACGGTGGTTCAGCCCGGCGACCGGCATGCGTGGCCCGCTGGGTCCAGCAGGCCAGGCTCATCCGGAACACACCGGTCACGACGGTCGCGACCGGTCTCGGCTATGCCACGACACTGGTTTGGTACTTCCGCTGGCCTCGGGCCTGGGGTACGGAGCGTTGTTGAGACGGCCGCCTCCCACGGACGGCGCCCCCACAAGGGGCGCGGGTGGGGCAGGGTGGGGTCAGCGGTCGGAGTGCTGGAAGACGAAGCCGAAGACGGCGCCGGCCAGCAGTGCGCAGCCGATGAGGAAGAGCCACAGTCCGAAGACCACGCCCAGGGCCAGCAGCGTGACGCCGACGGCAATGGTCGCCGGCCAGCCGCTGCGCGGGGGGAAGAAGGCAAGGCGGCCGGCGGTCTCCGCGATGCCGGCATCGCGCCGGTCCTGGGCGCGCAGTCCTCGTTTGCGGTACTGGATGTAGAAGAAGAACGCGACCAGCGATGACATCAGGAACG
>NZ_SUMC01000214.1 GCF_005047355.1 Actinacidiphila oryziradicis | reverse complement strand
GCCGAGGCGGTCGGTCCCCGCCGCGTCCCTCGGGTGGGGCGATGATGTCGTGCGGACGACGCACCGCGGGATCGACATCGAACACGCAGGCCAGCGTGGCCATACGTTTCCGGTTCGATCGGGTTGGACCACCAGGAATTCCTCGGCGACACGCTCGCCTCGGTGGCCTGGCACAAGGCGGGAGTGATCCGTGCCGGTGACGACGTGCTGATCGGCGATGTGCGCGACGAGGCGCGGAAGGTCATCACGCAGGTGCTCGACGACTGCGGGGGTGTCAGGGCACAGTGGATGCGGTGCGCGCTGACCGCGGAAGCCGGGAAAACCGCCCCTGAGCAGCGGAAACATCCACACATCCCGAGCTAGCGAGGAAACTCGGGCTAGGCCGTTCACCCGGATGGACGTTGGGTGGCTGGCACGACAGGACAGGCGCAGACAATGCTGAAATGCTTTCTGTTGAGACCTTACTGATGATGAGCGCCGCACTTACCGCCTACCCGAATCGGCACCTCCGATATCGGATCCGTAGACACGCCCGCGTCCATGGGCCGCGCGCAGGAGAGAACCAATTATGAGCGAGAAGATCGCCGGTATCGATATACCCGATACGCGACTGGCAGCCGAGGCCACGGAACTGGTTCGCGAAGCTGAGCCGCCGCTACTGTTCGACCACTCGCGCAGGGTCTACCTGTTCGGGATGCTGCAAGGGCTACGGCGCGGCCTGAAGCCCGACCCGGAACTGCTCTACGTCGGAGCGATGTTCCACGACCTGGGTCTGACCCAGACATACCGGACCACTCATCAGCGCTTCGAGATCGACAGTGCGAACGAGGCGCGTCGGTTCCTTACCGAGCACGGGGTCGGCGCTGACGATGTCCGCCGGGTATGGACGGCTATCGCCCTACACACAACGCCCGGTGTCCCGGAGTTCATGGATCCCGAGATCGCGTTGGTCACCGCGGGTGTGGAGACTGATGTGCTCGGGATCGGCCGTGACGACCTCGATCCCGCGGCGCTCAAAGCCGTCACCGATGCGCACCCGCGCCCCGACTTCAAGCGCCGGATTCTGGAGGCCTTCACCGAAGGCTTCAAGGACCGGCCCGACACAACCTTCGGCACCGTGAACGCCGATGTACTGGCCCACTTCGTGCCCGGCTTCCAGCGCATCGACTTCGTCGAGGTCATTCAGAGCAACTCCTGGCCAGAGTAGCTGGCGGAAACTATTGCATGTTTCAGCCGACCCGTGTGAACGACAGGGGGACTCCACCGCGAGCAGAGGATGAAGAGATGAGCAATCAACCGCCAGTCACGACCACGGATTCCGGTTGCCCCGTCGCCAGCGACGAGTACTCGCTCACGGTCGCAGCCAACGGCCCCGTCCTGCTGCAGGATACCTACCTGATCGAGAAACTGGCCCACTTCGTCCGCGAACGCGTCCCCGATCGCGTGTACCACGTCAAGGGCGGCGGCGCCTTCGGCTATTTCGAGGTGACTGCCGATGTCACCGAGTGGACCAAAGCCGCCTTCCTCAACACGGTCGGCAAGCGCACGCCGATACTTCTCCGCTGCTCGTCGGTGGCCGGCGAAGAAGGTTACCCGGACTCGGACCGCGACGTGCGCGGCTGGGCCCTGAAGTTCTACACCGAGGAGGGCAACTACGACCTCGTCGGCAACAACACGCCGGTCTTCTTCGTGCGTGACCCCATGAAGTTCCCCGACTTCATCCACTCACAGGAGCGCATGCCCGACACCGGCCTGCGCAGCAACAACATGCAGTGGGACTTCTGGACGCTCTCACCGGAGTCGGCCCACCAGGTGACGATCCTGATGAGCGACCGCGGCACGCCGCGCACCTGGCGCCACATGAACGGCTACAGCAGCGACACGTACATGTGGGAGAACGCCGCGGGTAAGAAATTCTGGGTCAAATACCACTTCAAGACCGAGCAGGGCATCGAGAACTTCACCGACGCCGAGGCCAGGGCCATGCGCGCCGAGGACCTCGACTGCCACCGGCGCGACCTGCGGGAGGCGATCGCCCGCGAGGACCACCCGTCCTGGCGCCTCGAGATGCAGATCATGCCCTACGAGGACGCGGCCGACTACCGCTTCAACCCCTTCGACGTGACCAAGGTCTGGCCGCACGAGGACTACCCGCCGATCACCGTCGGGCGCTTGGTGCTCGACCGCAACCCCGAGAACTTCTTCGCCCAGATCGTGCAGGCCTCGTTCGACGTGGCGAACTTCGTCCCGGGCATCGGGCCCAGCCCGGACCGAATGGTGCTGGGGCGGATGTTCGCCTACGGCGACTCCAGCCGCTATCGCACCGGCCCGAACTATGAGCAGCTTCCGGTCAACCAGCCGCTCAACGAGGTGCACAACTACAACAAGGACGGCCCGATGCGCTACCACCACAACGGGAACCAGCCGGTCTACGCGCCGAACAGCTACGGCGGGCCCAAGGCCGATCCGCAGCGCTACCGCGATCCGAGCTGGTTTGTGGAGGCCGGCGAGATCATGCGCACGGCCTACGAGGCGCACAGGGACGACAACGACTTCATCCAGCCCGGCACGCTCTACCGCCAGGTGATGACACCGAACGACCGGGACCATCTGGTCGACAACATCGTCTGGCAGCTGAACCAGGGAGTGGAGCGCTTCATCCAGGAGCGCGCGGTCAACGACTACTGGACGAAAGTGGATCCCGACCTCGGCACGCGCGTCGCCCAAAGCCTGGGCCTGGGGACTTCGCAGCCAGGCAACGGGTAGCGGAGACAATCCGCTGGCAGCACTGCTACCGCAAGGCAGCGAGCCGGCGACAACAGAGGGAATCACGCCGAGCGCTCAGTGCAACTCTCCGGTCAGGAACTGAGCTCGGCCCGACCCGAAGGACCAGTCCTCGTCATCGTTCTCGGTCACCGAGACGATCAGATCGGCCGGGTCGAGACCGCAGTCGCGTCGCAGCCGCTCGGCCAGCAGCGCGTAAAGCCTCTCCTTCTGCGCACGGCTGCGCCTGCGGCTGACCACGTGGATTATTACCAGCCGGTCGGACCGATCGATGCCCAGACCGGTGTCGAGTGCAACGATCTCGCCGGCGGGGTGGCTCCTCACTACCTGGTACCGGTCCCGCTCGGGCACTCCCAACGCCTCCACTGTGGCCGCGTGCGTTGTGTCGAGCAGCGCTCTGATCTCACCAGGTGTTCGGCCCTCGATGACGTCGAAATACTGCAGTGGCATGGCCTTTCCTTCCGGGTCTGATGACCGGTGGGGGGTCGTGGAGGCGCTACGTGGAGCAGGGCTCGGCCAGGGGTTACCGGTCAGCCAGTGGCGGCGGGAGCGGGCTGGGCGGCGAAGAAGGCCAGGACCTCGGCGAGGAACTCCTCAGTGCGTTCCAGGCCCCACTGCGTGGCTGGAGCCCGGCCCGGTGAAGATCTTCGACGTGGCCCCCGGGATCCGCTCGGCACCTTGCGGCACTGCCACAGCGGGGCCGCCAAGTCTTGCCCGCCACCGATCACCAGAGGCGGCTTGTCGACCCTCGGCAGCCGGTCCGAAGCGTCGCGAGCCAGGTCGGCATCCCACAACTCCACCACCGTTTTCACCTCGCTCTCGCTCTGCGGCAACAGCGGCAGCATCAATTCCATCATTACCGAAAACTCCGGCACGGTGCCAGCGAAGCCGACGGCGATCACTTCACGGCGACGCCCCCCAAGGCTGGCCAGGGCGGCGTGGAGATGACGCCAGTCAGCAGGGTGATGGTCAGAACACGAGGCTCTCCACCGACCGAACGATTCGCCCAGCGGCTGATCGAGCGCTACGGCGACCGTCACGACCTGTGAGCGCTGCCCGCTCTGCCGTACGGCCTGTCGCTTGAGTACGCCTGGTCTGCCGGCACCGTCTCTCTGAACACCGCCACGCTCGTCCGTGCCACCCCGCCCGTCAGCTGCTCATCGTCAACGGTCACGGCGGGAACCGCGGCATCACGAGGCCCTCGCTACGAACTCCAGCAGCCCCACGCCATCACCGTCTGCGTCATCCACCAAGCTCGCTGTCGGCCGAGATCACCGACAGCGAGCAGCCCGAAATCCACGCCGGCACCCTGACGCTCGCCCTCGCCGGACACCGTGCGGCTCGATGGGATACCAGACGACTACATCCCGAACCCCCGCCAACACGAGGAGATCGACCAGCTCGTTACTCCGACGCGGCACCACATGGCCGTGGCCGTCCGCGCCGCCCGGCCATCTCCTCGCTCGGCATGGGCCACTCGATCACCGCAAGTGCTATGGAGGCCGGCGCGGACGTGCTCGCCCGCGACGTCCCCGGCAACCCCCCGGAGGACCCATGCCCTCACACCTTCGTACCCCAAGACCTGATCACGCGCGCTTCATCCCTCATCGACCGCTGGTTCCGGGAGAACGTGACTCCTCCACCCCGTTCAGGTAGCGGACGAACAGCGGGTAGGTGAGCTGGTTGTCGTAGAAGACCCGCTGCGGCTCGCCGACGACGATGGCCGTGAAGCCGCGGTCCGGGTCTTTGAGGGCGGCCAGCAGCTCTGATACCTGGGGCCGTCGCTTCCACGGCGGGGACCGGCTGCGCCACACGCCTGACTTCGCGGCCGCGACCGACCAGCGGTAATGACGACGGTGCACCAAACTCACTTTCAGTAGTTGTGCGATCACCGAAAGGATCAGATAATGCAGTGATGGACCCCTCATATCCGACATATAGCGCTGTGTCGCAGATGCTGGCGATCGCATCTGAACCCTCGCAGATGCTGCCGGCGCGCGAGCAGATGGCGTTCACTCTCGGGTTCCACATCATCCTGGTCCCCTTCGGCGTAGCCTTCACCTTTCTCATGCTGGTCGCCAACTTCCGGGGTCTGCGCCGTAACGATCGGCAGGCGATGCTCTTGGCGCAACGGTGGTCGAAAGTGGCCGCGGTGCTCTTCGCCGTGGGGGCCGTTACCGGCACGGTGCTCAGCTTCGAGCTGGGTATCCTCTGGCCAGGACTCATGGGGAAGTACGGTTCGGCCTTCGGCTTCCCCTTCGCGATCGAGGGGTTGTTCTTCTTCCTGGAAGCCATCTTTATGGCCGTCTATATCTACGGCTGGAATCGGCTGTCGCCCTGGGCGCACTTCTGGACGGGCATTCCCGTTACACTGGCCAGCGTGGGCGGGGCGGGAGCGGTCATCGCGGCCAACGGCTGGATGAACCAGCCTGGAGGGATCGTCGTACACGGCGGCCGGGTGGTGGACGTGTCGCCGGCGAAGGTGTTCTTCAACGGGGCCTTCTGGCTGGAATTCCTGCACATGCTGCTCGCCGCGTACATCGTCGCGGGCTTCACAGTCGCCGGGGTCTACGCCGCCGGAATGCTGAAGGGCCGACGCGACCGCTATCACCGGTTGGGATTTCTCATCCCCCTCACCGTAGCGAGCATCGCGATGCCGCTGCAGTTCATCGTCGGCGACACGATCGCCCGCCAGGTATTCGATAAGGAACCCGCCAAATTCGCCGCCATCGAGATCCTCCCCAAGACCGGTGACCATGTCCCCGAGACCCTCGGGGGCGTACTGATCGACGGCAAAGCGAGGTACGGCATCCAACTTCCGGACATCGCCTCCGTACTCGCGGGATTCACTCCCTCCACACGGATCAAGGGGATCGACGCGATCCCATCCGCCGTTCGGCCCGCCGACGCCGTCGTCAGCGTCGTCCACCTCGCCTTCGATGTCATGGTGGGCACCGCGTCCGCTCTGCTTTTGCTGGCTGTGTGGTTCGGTCTGCTCTGGTGGCGGCGGCGCGACATCCCGACCGGTCGTTGGTTCCTGCGCGCATGCGCGGTCGCGGGCCTGGTGTCGATCGTGTCCCTGGAGAGCGGCTGGGTGACGACAGAGGTGGGACGCCAGCCCTGGACGGTGGTGGGACTGCTGCTCACCAGGGACGCCGTCACCACCACCGGAAACCTTTGGCCGTTCTTCGGGGCGGCGGTGGCGATCTACCTCGCCGTGGGCGTCACCGCCGTACTGGTACTGCGGTCCATGCATCGACGCTGGGCCAAGGGCGACGACGCCGACGACGTACCGTACGGGCCGGAGCCGACGCCGCCCAACCAGCCGGTCGCCAGGAGCTGACGAGCATGAACGATGTCATCGCGGTTATCCT
>NZ_SUMC01000213.1 GCF_005047355.1 Actinacidiphila oryziradicis | reverse complement strand
GCTCACCAGATTGGTGCCCTGATTCTTGCAGCGGATACGACGTAGACACTCGCATCCTCGCAGGTCAGCGGCACCATTCTGCTATCGGGGCGTCAGATCACCCAATTCCGCTGAATATCCAGGGCTAGTACTCCAGTCGTAGATCGTGATCTTCATGCCTGAGTAGCTTGTCGACGGTAGTGGCTGGCCTGGGATCGGGCCTGGTGGCGGCGCCGCCAGTCGGACCAACCGAGCCGGTGGGCGGCATCGTGGACGGGGTGGACAACGAGGGTGATGAACAGGCGCTGGATCTCGTTGCAGGTGAGCGGAATGAGGGCATCGGGTGCGGGGTGGGTGTACTCGTCTGCGCGTACGACGGCGAGGAAGGCGTGGGCGAGCATGGCGAGGGTGACCCAGCGGGACCAGGAGGCATAGCGGCGGACCTGGTGCTCGTCGAGTGCGGCCAGGCCGTTGCCCGATTGGAAGAACTCCTCCACCCGCCATCTTGATCCAGCGACTCTGACCAACTCGGTCAGCGGCACGGGTTCGGGCGAGTAGCAGCGGTAATAGGCGAGTTCGCCGGTGCTGCGGCTACGGCGGATCAGCAGCTGACGACTCCCGGGTCGGGGGTCGGCGAGGTCGATGACTGCCCAGTCGTAGAAACGGTGGCCCTTGGCCCCGGCCCCTGCGGAGAGCTTCTGCCAGGCCCGCTTGGGCACCTTCTTGGCCAGAGTGTCCGCACGGGACTTCCCAGCACCGGTGGTGACTTCATGCGAGCAGGCCACCGCGAGGACGTAGCCGGTGCCGCGTTCCTCCAGCGCAGTGCGCAGGGTCGGGTTGCCACCGTAGACTCCGTCTCCGGCGACCCAGGCTGCCCGGTGGCCGGCGTCTAGGAACCGGGTAACCATGCGAGCGGCCAGTTCCGGCTTGGTAGCAAACCCGGTCTTCTCACCGAGTCCGGCGGCCCGGCAGCGGTCGGGGTCGGAAGTCCAGGAACGCGGAACGTAGAGTTCCCGGTCCACTGCGGCGTGCCCGCGCTGACCCGCGTAGACCAGGTAGACGGCGACCTGGGCGTTCTCGATCCTGCCCGCGGTGCCGGTGTACTGGCGCTGAACACCGACGGTGTCGGTGCCCTTCTTCACGTCGCCGGTTTCGTCGACGACCAGAACCGCCTGGTCGTCCTGCAGATGCTCCACCACGTAGGCACGCACGTCGTCGCGGACCTGGTCTGCGTCCCACTTGGCCCGCCCGAGCAGGTGCTGCATGCCCTCGGGGGTACTCTCCCCGGTCCACTCGGCGATGGTCCAGCAGTTCTTGCGCGGCAGGTCCGACAGCAGCCCGAGCACCAACCGGCCGACCCGACGTCGGGGTTCGACCCGTCTGAACCGGCCTGCTATCCGGGCCATCAGGCTCTCGAACGCCTCCTGCCAGCGGGCAGGGTCTACGCTGTGACCTGTGGCCACCACATGATCGTTTTTCTTCACACGCCGATGATCAGCGGTGGCCGTACGTGTGTCGTCACCAGCCCCCGGGGCAACACCGGGCCCGCGGCGGAGCCCTAGCTAGCGCTGCCTACGGCAGGAGCCAGCGAGCACCAGACCTCCGGCCGCCGCCGATTACCGGGTGCGCTCAGTGCGGTCGTCGTAATCCTCGCGGGCGGTGATGACTTCCTCGATGTGTCGCACCGACCACTCCGTGAGCGCCTTCAGCGGTTCCCGCAGCGTCTGGCCGAGCGCGGTCAGTTCATACTCCACGTGCGGCGGCACCTCTGGGTAGACGGTCCGGCTGACCAGCCCGTCGCGTTCGAGGGTGCGCAGCGTCTGGGTGAGCATCTTCTCGCTCACGCCCGCCAGCGCCTGCCGGAGCTGGCTGAACCGGGAGGTCCCGTTCCGGCCGAGCTCGCCCAGCACGAGGACCGCCCACTTGCTGCCGATCTGATCGAGCAGGTCGCGCGAGGGGCAGCCGCGCTCGTACGGATCGAATGACGGTATGGGCCCGGTCGCGTTCTCGACAGCCGCCATACGGCTCACCTCAATGCTTTCGTTCGGGTAAGTACCCTACCAAGAAGTGGCTACTTCCTAATAGAGAGTGTCCAGGTCATCCTGTATTCCATCCCGCCGCGGACGGACCGCGTCAGGCGCGCGAGCACGCGCGGAAGGAAGGAATGACCATCATGTCGATCGTCATCACCGGAGCCACCGGCCAACTGGGCAGGCTCACCGTCGAGGCGCTGCTGCGGCGCGGGATCCCGGCCGCGGACATCATCGCGACCGGCCGGGACATCACCGGGATCAAGGACCTGGCCGACCGAGGCATCACGGTACGCCGCGCCGACTTCGCGGACACCGACAGCCTGGCCGAGGCCTTCGCGGGGGCGGACAGGCTGCTGCTGATCTCGGCCTCGGTCCCCGTGGACGAGCGGGTCGCCAACCACCGCCGCGTGATCGACGCCGCGGCGGCCGAGGGCGTGTCGCTGATGGCGTACACGAGCACGACGCACGCGGACACGGCCACCACCATCATCGGCGCCACGCACGGCGAGACGGAAGAGTACCTGCGGGACCGCGGAATCCCCAGCGTGCTGCTGCGCAACGGCTGGTACCTGGAGAACTACACCAGCCAGCTGCCGCAGATCCTGCAGAACGGCGCCGTCGTCGGCGCCGCGGGCGAGGGGCGGATCAGCGCCGCGTCCCGCGCCGACTACGCCGAGGCCGCGGCGGTCGTCCTCACCGCCGAAGGCCACACCGGCGCCGTGTACCAACTCGGCGGCGACGAATCCTTCACGCTGACTGAGCTCGCCGCCGCGATCTCCACTGCGGCCGGAAATCAGGTCACCTACGCCGACCTCCCGGTGACCGAGTTCGCCCGGGCACTGGCCGCCGCGGGCCTACCCGCCGTGCTGGCGGAGGTCCTCGCTGACGCCGACCTCGGCATGAGCCGCGGCGAGATGTACACCGATTCCGGCGATTTGCGCCGCCTGATCGGCCGCCCGCCCGTGACCCTGGCCGAGGCACTCGCGGTCGCCCTGCGTTAACCCGGGCGGGCAATGCGGGAGGAATAGGATCCTCGCTGCCTGCGCGAAGCTGATGAGAATCCCGTGATAGTACGGATTGCCCGGGATACTGCGCTGGGCTACGGACAGCGCGCCGGCCGCAGGGGCGTCGACCGTACTGAGACTCACAACACGACCGACAGCTAGCTGATAGATGCCGGTAAGCCAGGGATCCTTGGAGCGTGGCCATCCAGCATGATGATCACGAACTACGGCTGGAGTACTAGGTGGTTGCACGCGACCGTATGGTTCCGCTTGTCAACATGAGCATTCGTGTTTGCGTTGCCCCATGCTCGCCATAAACCCGAAAATGCTGCCCCGCCTCGACGAGATCGAGGACGACCTGCTGGCCCGCCGAGCCCGCGCCGAACGCGAAGCGTGGCTCGGTGAGGTTGATGGTATCGACCTCACCCTCACTTACCTCCGGCAGAAACGGGAGGAGACCAAACGTCTTGCCCGTGTCGCACCAGTTGACCTGGGCATACCAACGATCACCACGTCCGGATGACCGGCCCCGGCTGGATCGCCCTGAATGCATTGCGGTGGCAGCCGACGGCACCATTGAACGCCCTCATCGCGGCATGAGCGGATGTGGGACGAGGGTGGTTCAGACGAGATCTTGGGGGTGCAGCACGATGCGCCCGTGGGTCTTGCGGTCGGCCAAGGCCTGATAGGCGTCGCGCACGGCGGTGAGTGGGTACGTTGCGGCGATGGGGATGTGCAGGTCGCCGGTAGCGGCGAGGGCGGCCAGTTCGGCCAGCGCCGGGGGGCCGCCGGCATCGGTCGTTCCGAGAGATTTGACGCCCTTCTCTTTCGCTCCGCGATAGTCGACGACGGTGTCGATGCGGTCTATCGGAACGCCGAGGTTGATGGCGAGGTCGATGTAGCCGCCACCGACGGCGTCGATGAAGGCATCGGCTCGGTCGGTCGTGGCGAGGATCCGCTCCTGCTCGCCGTCGCCGTATTGGACAGGCCGGATGCCATGTTGCCGGAGCAGGTCGAAATGTGCGTCGCTGGTCAGACCGATCACCGTCGCTCCGGCACGGAGTGCGAGCTGGGCGGCGGTGAACCCGACGCCGCCCGATGCGCCCGAGATCACGATGGTCTCGCCCGGCCGGGGTTCAACCGCCCGGATGGCACCGAGGCCCGCCATCGGTGTGGTATAGAGCGAGCCCGCCACGTCCCAGGAGAGGGCTTGAGGCTTGCTCACTAGCTGGACTGCGGGGATGGCGACGAACTGGGCGTGGGCGTCCCAGCTCTGGAGCCTGCCCAGCACCGCGTCACCGACGGTGAAGCCGAGCACGTCGGCACCGACCGCAACGACTTCACCGGCGAGATCGCGACCCGGCGTATACGAACTGCCGTGCAGCGCCGGTAGCGCCCCGGGGTTGAGCGCACCGGCCTCGACCCGCACCACCACCTCGCCCGGGCTGGCCACGGGCTCGGGGACGTCCGCGAGGTAAATCCCGTCGATGCCCGAAAAACGGTCATAGCGTACTGCTTTCATCATGTCTCCCAGTTTGCGAGCGATTCGAATCGGCCGGATCGCGCGAGAGGACGCTCAGGTACGGCGCAGGAGTGGCAAGAGGATGTCGTCGACGAGATGCGCAACGAAGGCGGCGTCGCACGGCTCGCCCACGACCACGATGCGATGCACGATCACCGCGGAAGCGACCTCGGCAAAGAGCGTTGCCGCCCCGGGCGCCAGTCGCTCGGCCGCTTGGCGAACAAGTCCGTCCGTCATCGCGGTCTCGTCCCGCCGCAGGATCCGCCGCATCGCCTGGGCGAGCCGCGCGTCGTTGCGCATGCCGGCGAACAGTGCCCCGAGCAGACCCACGTCCTGTTCGGAGATGCTCCGCGCGAGCCATGCCGCCAGGGAATGCACGTCCTCCCGGAGACTCTCTCCCGCAGGCTGTGGGGGCTTCGCGGGCGCGCGGCGCTCGACCGCTGCGGCGACCAGCGCCGCCTTGTCGCGGTACCGGCGGTAGATCGTCGTCTTCGCTGCCCCGGAACGCCCAGCCACCGCCTCCATCGAGAGCTGCTCGTATCCCACCTCGGTCAGCAGTGACAGTGTCGCGTCAAGAATGGCCAGGTCACGGCTGGAATCCCGCGGCCGTCCCATCACCGAGGGCTGAGTCATGCCGCTGGACTCCGAAGTACCCACCCGGCACTCACTTTCGCTACGCTACCGTTTCGTATCGAAAATACCCTGGTTCGATCCAGCCTGCAAGCTGCGGCTTTCCGCGCCAGCCCAAGGCCAGGTGTCCGCTCATCGGCAATAGCGGATGTTCCGAGGCACTGTTGCTGCGCGCCGACCCATGGACGGCAAGCGGGTCGAGTTCACCTACGAAGAGGCCCAGCAGGACAGCTTCCGCTTCCGTGCGACCCGCGTCCGCAAACCTTGACACCCTATCCAAGATCAAGGTTGACAAGTGCAGAGAGACTTCGAACACCGCAAGGTCGCACTCGGAGACTGCGGACGCGCCTATGGGACCAGCTGTGTTCACGAGCACAGTTGCGTCAGGTGCCCCCTTCTTCGGACCGATCCCGCCCAGCGCTCCCGGCTGGTGGACATCCGCGACAACCTCATCGCCCGTATCGCCGAAGCCCAGCGCGAGGGCTGGGCCGGTGAGGCCGAGGGACTCAAGGTCAGCCTCGCCGCCGCGAACGCCAAGCTCGCCCAGGTCGACGGCACCATCGCCCGACGCGACACGGCCGTCGGTCTGGGCATGCCCACCTTCCCCGAGATCGCCGGCCGCGAAACTGCACCCGAAACGGACCCGACATGACCTCGCCCGCCGCCCTCACCTCAGCGCTCCGCCACCACCCCGAGGGCTCCTACTGTCTGGCCGCCGCCGCAGACCTGCTGATCTCTCAGCGCTGGTTGCATCGCGGAGACTTCACCGATCGCTTCATCACCATCGGCCCTGCGGCCTTCGACGACAGGACCACGGCCTGCGTCGACTGGCCAGCCGCGATCAATGCCCTCGATGCTGGCGACCTCGCCTGTTCCGGGGGCGAGCAACGGATGCTCAGGCTCACCGCCGGCCTGGCGGACGGCATCCCCGTCGATCTCCGAGATGCCCTCACCGGTATCGACAGCACCAACGTCCAACTGCTGGTCAGGGCTGTTCTCCACGCGTGGGAGTGTCAACTTAACGGCTGATCTGGGTTGTCGAGTTCTAGTTGTTGGCGGGGGTCAGGCGTCCTTCGAAGGCGATCTGGAAGGCGTTCAGCGGGGCCTTCCAGCGCATGGTCCACCTCTTGCGG
>NZ_SUMC01000212.1 GCF_005047355.1 Actinacidiphila oryziradicis | reverse complement strand
GCTCGAAGCCCGCAACGCCTTCGGCTTCCGCAACCGCGAGCACCAACGCCTACGGTCACGCTGCGCGACCACCAGGCGGAGCCGCAGAGAGGCCAAGCCCGGTTAAATTCGAAGACCCGTGTAAGCAGCGCTGTCAATGAGCAGGACCCCGTTGTAACCCGCCTGATGGCGTAGTTGGAAGGCGCGCTCCTCCGCGCCGGCTCCGGTGACAATGACGCCACCGAGATCCTCATCGATCAGCGGGCGCGTGTGGGGGACGAAGCGGGCGTTCTCATGGAGCAGTACCCGCCCCTTCAGGAGTTCCACGGCGGGGGTACCACCGCCCGCTGCCTTGCGGTCTGGTGGAAGTTGGCCGGGGACGAAGGGTTCAGTCATCGAGTTCACCTCACGGTTTGACCGAGGAACACAGGGCCCCGGCTGAGCGGGATGCGCACAGGTAGATCTCGTGGAACTCCTCGCCTCCCAGGCCGGCGAGGTGAGCCGCCTGATCCTGGCCGAGGTGCTGCTGCTCCAGCCGGGTCACGACTTGAGCGAGGCGTTGCGGGGTTTCGCGGGGAACCACTCCCGGCTCGGTCGTGCGGTAGCCAAGAGCGGACATCTCCACCATGAGGTTGCGGTACTGCCAGTCGGTGATCACGTTCAAGGAAGAGGCCCGGCGGATGAGGGCCGCCATGGAGACACCCCAGCGGGCTTTGAGTTCCAGCAGCCGGGGGATGTCCACACCCTGCTTGAGTTCGTCACGGATCGTGGCGTAGGGCATGAGCAACTCTGCCGCGAAGTGGTCGGCCTCGTCTTCCTGCCGGCGCCCTTCGCCCGGCTGAGTATGCATGACTACATGACCCAGTTCGTGCGCGAGGCTGAAGCGGAAGCGGTCAGGCGGTGCGTGGGAGTTGAGCAGGAACAGAGGCCGGCCGCCGGGCACCCACTGGCTCACGGCATCCAATTCGGTTGTTGCCAGATCACGTACCACCACCAGGGCGCCGGCAGCCTCGATCAGCTGGACCAGATCTTCGATCGGCCCAGGGCCAACGCCCCAGTCCTCACGCAAGGTCTCGGCGGCTTCCTGCGGGGTGTCCAGAGGAGTCACTTCGATCAGGCGGAAACGGTTCTCGCCGGACAGTCCTGCCGCGCGCGTCAGTGCATCGGTCTGCAACCGGGTGAGAGCAAGGACCGCGTGGATGCGGCGCAGCGCGATCGCCCCCAGCGAGGCACGCTTGCGGTGGTGCACCAGGCCGATCCCTACTCCGTGTAGGTCAGTGGTCCTGCTTAGCATCTGCGGCGTATAGCGCAGAGCCGCAGAGAACAGGTGCAACCGCTCTCCTGACACCGGAAGCCGACCAGCTTCGGCTCGGCTCACGTACCCCTGGGAGACGCGCCCGTCCGGATCAACCTTCGACATCTCGGCCGCCAGGTCTGCCTGGGTCCAGCCACGAGATTCTCTCGCCAGTACAAGCATGGCCGGCTGGGCGACCAAGTCCTCGTCGAGTTCCAAGGGTCACCTCCAGTAGTCAGTACCCACTCAACTACTACGAAGTATACACGCTCGCATGCATCAAAATATTCCGAGATTGATTCCGGTGATCTCGCCGCAGGGAAGCGGCATCGGAGAATTGCGACGCAGCCCGCGGGAACTGGCGGGCCACCCCCGCGGGGCCGCCTCCGCTCGAACTGCTGAACCGGCCCCGTCTCGGGTCGGTCGGCATGGAGCTCGCCGCCGCCGCGGACGCTCCCGTGGTGCTGGTACGGGCCGAGCCTGCGACTGCGGCGGCAGTTGCTGCACTTCGCGCTGGCCGCTGCGGGAGATCAGCCGTTGCAGCTGAGCGTTGCCTCCTCGGGTCGCTCCAGGAGCGGGAGGTACCGGTGTGCGGCAGGATTTCCAGGCCCCAGGCCGTGTACCGGGGGGCTCCGGCCCGCCACGAAAGCCGATGCCGTTGTTGGCCACTCAGGTGAGGGCGTGCCCCGCGGCCGTGATGACGATGGCGCGCGACCGCGGTACCACCCCCGTCCGGCGCGCATCATGGTACGGCTGGTCGGTCCGCGCTCCCGGGGCATCCCCGACGGGGCGATCGCGCACGAGGACGCTGTCGAGACGCTCCGCCCAGGCGCTCGCCGACCGGTTGCCGCTGTTGTGGGGTGAGGCACCGCTCGGCGAGGCCCTGCGCCGTCCGAGCGGTTACGTGAGCGCACGGACAAGTCCGATCCCAACGACAGCGCTGGCATCAGCGCGCCGGCCGCGCAGGACGACTTTGATCAACGGCACAATCCACTCCGGCCGTTTCCTCAGCGCCTCAAACACTTTCCCCCCGTCGTCCTGGGGTACCAGGCCGGGCCTGGTACCCCAGGACGCCCGACCACAGGACCTAACAACGCCCTATTACGGGCGGCGGGTGAAGGACCAGAGCCGGTCCAGCTCGGTGAACCCCATGGAGTCGTAGAGCCGGTTGGCGGCGAGGCGGTCGCGCTCGAGGTTGCCGGGCGGGGCGTCGTCGTCGACGTAGGCGATCACCTCGCGGGCGCCCTCGGCGGCCAGGTGCGCCAAGCACTGCCGGAGCAGTCGGCGGCCCAGCCCGCGGCCGCGGTGCGCGGGGTCGGTGCTGATCCACCACAGCACGCCGGTCCCGTCGACGGGGCGGCCGAGGGTGGCCTCGCCGACCAGGGTGCCATCGGTCTCGCGCAGGTCGAGCTGCCACCCGGGCGGGTCGGCGCACTCGGTGACATCCGCGATCCGATAGACTCGTGCGTCGGCGACGTTGGGGACTCCAAGAAGTCCCCGGTGGATGTAGCGCCACAGGTCACGGCCGGTGAACCCGGTCGCCTCCAGCGCCCGGCGGGTCGCCGGGCGGTTGCACACCGGCAGGCCCTCCAGCCCGAGTGTGAGTGCGCAGGCGAACTCGAACGCGTGCACCGTGCGCGGCCCGAGCTGGCCGAGCGCGTGGCCGACCAGGGCCTCGGCGACTGCTTGGTCTTCCTCCTCGGTGTGCAGCCACAGGATCAGTCCGGCCCCGTCCCCGGGGCGCGTGGCGTAGGAGACTACCCCCCGCACCCGCCCGGACGGGTCGTGTATGACGTCGGTGCGGGGCTGGTTCAGCTCGGCCCACCAGCCGCCGTGGACGGGCAAGCGCCCGGCCAGTGCCTCGGCGAGCATCGCGGGCGTGGCCTCCGGCTGCCCTGGCAGCCGGTCGGCCTCCACCAGCGCGAGCACCGTGTCCTGGTCGCCAGCCGCGTACGGCCGCGCGGACAGCTGTGCCGCCGCTCCGGCGGTTGTGATCGCCACGCTCGCGCCTCCCTGGTGGTCTGCCCTTCCAGCCTGCCCCCGCCGGCGCCCGGGCGCCAGGCAACCCCGGGACGCGGGTCCGGGATCAGGCGGGGTCGAGCGTCCGCCGCACCGGGGACGGCCGCTGATCACTGCACCCAGTCGTAACGTCGCCCTCATCCCATCCGGCCTCGTCGTCGGCCTCACAGCGGAGCAGGTCGTTGATCTCATCCTCGCTGAGCTCGTCGCGGTCCATACCGATCAGGGCTGTGGCGTTCCGCTGGTCCTGGATCAGGTAGTAGCGGATGAAGTCCGGCGGCTGTATGTCGTGGATCGCCCTCAGCTCCTCCCGGGTCAACTGGCGGCCGTCGATGCGCCACTGGTCGGGGTGGGTGGCCTCGAGGTCCGCGACGGACGACGTCCCGTCCACCGCCAGCAGCAGCTCCACCGGATCGAGCCGGTCCTCCCCAGCGCCGGCCGCCGGGTCGTGGTCATCCTCGGCGCACCCCCCGGCGGCTCGTGAGGCGGGATTTTGGGGCCCCGTCCGCCGGTTGCGGACCTTCTTGTGCCTGCCCATGCTCATCCCTCTCAGCGCGGCGCGAGGACGCACGGCGCCCGGCGTCCAACAGCGATAACGATCCGGCCGGGCTGGAGGACGTGACCCGCACGGGTCACACCTCGTCCACCTCGCTCGACCGCGTCTCGCAGGGGACGCAGTCCCTCGCCGGGCTGCGAGGCGGTGAAGGCATAGCGGCCCAGGGGTGCTTCTCCTTGAGCGGGCACAGGCGGGCGATGTCCTCCTCCGGGGCGCCGATCCTCGCGTCGGGTCCGCGCGGTCACCGTCGTGGAGGTCGTGGCCCGACGAGGGCGCGGATGCGACGGTGTACGCCGTACCCCAGCAGGACCGCGGCGACGAGCAGGACCAGTCCGATCCGCCGGTCCGGCCCGGTGGCGACGACGACCGTGAGACCGATGTCGGCCACAGCGATGAGGAGGCTCGCCAGTGGGTAGCACCAGCGGCGGCGCTGGTGCGGGCCTGAAGGTCGGGTGGCGCGGGGGCGATCGCGGCGAGGGAGGCGATCTGCAGCAGGTAGCCGCGCGATTCGAGCAGGGCGGGCAGGAAGGCGCGGGCGGTGGTGGCGCTGCCGAGCAGGTTGACCTGGATGACGCGTTCGAAGCCGGCGGGGTCGGAGTCGAGGAAGGGGCCGCCGGTGGCGACGCCGGCGTTGGCGACGACGGCGTCCACGCGGCCGAAGCGGGCGACCCCTTCAGCGGCGACGCGCGCCATCGCGTCCCGGTCGCTCACGTCCGCCGTCCAGTACCCGGTGTCGGGGCCGATCGCCCCGGCGACCGCCTTCAGCTCGTCCGGGGCCGACCAGCGCCAATCGGGCGCCCCGGGCGGCGAGTTTGTGGGCGAGCAGCGCGCTCACACCGCGGGCGGCGCCGGTGACGACGACGACCTGGCCGTTCATACCGTGCCTCCTTCGGCGGCAGGCTCGTTCTGGGGCTCGGCTTGGGGCTCGACCTCGACCCCGGGCTCGGCCACATGACCCCCCTGGAGGACCCGGAGGCGAGTTCGGTGAGCCCGACGCAGTGCGGCAGCCGCGCGGCGATGTCGTGGGCGTGCACCGGCGGGGTCAGCTTGTCGGCGGTGCCGACGAGCACGGCGGTGGGTGCGTCGAGGGCCGCCACGCCTGCGTCCAGGTCGAGCCGGGCGAGCACGCGCCCCCAGGCCGCACGGGGTCGCCGACCGCAGGCGTGCACGATACGGGCGGTGGCGGCGACCTGCTCCGGGGTGGCGCCGGGCGACAGCACCTTCCCATGCACGACCCCCCGCGAAAATGCTACGTAAATTCGACGTGACCTGAATTGCCCTGGATGCCCTGGTGTCACTTGCCCGGCCTGGGGGCGGACGACCTACGATCCCGGATGTGGATGACACCGATGCGGACGACGCTTTCGACTTCCCGGCCGATCTCCTGCGGGCTGCAGCGTGAGTTGCACGGGGTGCGGGGCGAGCTCGTGGGGTGGCCGCAGGCCTTCTCCCGCCGGGGTGGTGACGAGCAGCGGGTGATTGACATGTTGTGGGCCCGGCAGTCGCAGTTGTCCGCCGCCGTGGCCGAGCACCCGTTCTTCGCCGGCCGGGACACCTACGGGCGGGTCAAGGCTCATCTGGCCCTGCAGGGGATGAGCGCCCGCGCTGCCGCATCGCCGGGCGGTGCGGCAGTCACCCGTTCGGCCTAATCGCCGGGGCTGGAAAGCCGGGGCTGCCGGCGACCGCTGGCCGGGCGGGTGCGGGGCGGCGCACTGCATGCGGGGCGGTCGGCACCGGTGCGGGTCCCGCACTGGTCTCCGGCGGCGGCGGGCGGCGTGAGGATGTCAAGTCGGAGAGTGCAAGAGGTGCCGACGTAACGTCCCCCGAAGCGGCGGACGGGCCCGCTCCCTTCTACCGCTGGCATCCGGGCTCGCCCGGAGTGCCACCGCAGTGGTGTCCCGGCACCCTTCAGCGGGGGTAAGGCGCGCCCTGGGCATGAGAAGGCCCCCCGGTTGTCGCCGGAGGGCCTCTCCAAAACAGCCACGCCGAGTCTTTGCCCAGCCACGCCGAGCCTTATCTCGCCCTGCCCTGCCTTGCCACGAAATGTAAGGGTGCGGGTTGCCTACTGGCCAGGATACTCCTCTCATACCGGTCACCCAAGCGCCCCCGATGACGTCCGGGGGAGGCCGGGAACAATCCTCCCGGCGGGGGCCCCGGCTGCTGCCTCCGCTGGTCGCCGACCGGCGCCACATCCTTGTCCGCGAGGTGCGCCCGGTCCGGGGCGGCGTTGCTGATGAGGTTGGCGGTAGAGCCCAGCAGGCCACGCTCACGCAGCAGCTCCACGACTCCGGCGAGCGGACCGTGCAGCAGATCGCTGACCTGTTCGCTGTCCCCCGCATCACTGTGTACGGCCACGTCACCACCGCTGTCCCGCGCCTGGCCGTGAACAGACCCTCACCACACGCTGCGCCTGACGAGCTTGAACGCAAGCAGCGCCCCGACGGGTCCTGCCGCCAGGGCATGAACACGACGCTTCGAGGCACATGCGCGCTGGGCCAACTGACGGGGCAGGCGAAGTTCCCTCTCGGCACACCGCTCGTCGTGGCGGTCGCCGACGGGCTCGGCGGGCAGCCGGGCGGCGAGGTGGCCAGTGCACGGGTCGTCCG
>NZ_SUMC01000211.1 GCF_005047355.1 Actinacidiphila oryziradicis | reverse complement strand
CCGCCTCCTGGCACTCCAACAAGTTCCTCGACCCGGTCCACGACGGGGCCGTCCTGCCGATCCTGCACCTGAACGGCTACAAGATCGCCAACCCCGCCGTCCTGGCCCGCATCCCCGAGTCCGAGCTTGACGACCTGCTGCGCGGCTACGGCCACGAGCCGTTGCACGTCACCGGCGACGACCCTCTCACCGTCCACCGCGCCATGGCGCACGCCCTGGACACCGCCCTGGACCGTATCGCCCTCATCCAGCGCACCGCCCGTGAGGAGGGCGTCACCGAACGCGCCCGCTGGCCGGTGATCGTCCTGCGCACACCCAAGGGCTGGACCGGCCCCGCCGAAGTCGACGGGGTGCCCGTCGAAGGCACCTGGCGGGCCCACCAGGTCCCCCTGTCGGCCGTCCGGACCAACCCCGAGCACCTGCGGCAGCTGGAGACATGGCTGCGCTCGTACCGCCCGGAAGAGCTCTTCGACGAGCACGGCCGCCCGCGCGGACAGGTGCTGGCCTGCGTCCCCGACGGTGACCTGCGGCTCGGCGCGACCCCGCACGCCAACGGCGGGCTGCTGCTGCACGACCTGCCCGTCCCGCCGCTGGAGCGGTTCGCGATCGAGGTCGACAAGCCCGGGGAGACGATGCACGAGCCGACCCGGGTCCTGGGCGAGCTGCTCGAAGCCGTCATGGAGAACACGAGCGACCGCCGCGACTTCCGCCTCGTCGGCCCCGACGAGACCGCCTCCAACCGCCTCCAGGCGGTCTACGCCGCCACCGGCAAGGCCTGGCAGGCCGAGACCCTGGACGTGGACGAGCACCTGGACCGGCACGGCCGGGTCATGGAGATCCTGTCCGAACACACCTGCCAGGGCTGGCTGGAGGGCTACCTCCTCACCGGCCGGCACGGGATGTTCTCCTGCTACGAGGCCTTCGTCCACATCGTCGACTCCATGGTCAACCAGCACATCAAATGGCTGCGCACCACGCGCAAGCTGCCCTGGCGCCGTCCCATCGCCTCCCTCAACTACCTGCTCACCTCACACGTCTGGCGGCAGGACAACAACGGCTTCTCCCACCAGGACCCCGGCTTCATCGACCACGTCCTCAACAAAGCGCCCGAAGTCGTACGCGTCTACCTCCCGCCGGACGCCAACACCCTGCTGTCCGTGGCCGACCACGTCCTGCGCAGCCGCGACTACGTCAACGTCGTCGTCGCCGGCAAACAGCCCTGCTTCGACTGGCTCTCCCTGGACGCCGCCCGCGCCCACTGCGCCCGCGGCGCCGGGATCTGGGAATGGGCCGGCACCGAAGAGGGCACCGCCGAACCCGACGTGGTGCTGGCCTGCGCGGGCGACGTACCCACCCAGGAAATCCTGGCCGCCGCCAAGCTGATCCGCCACCACCTGCCCCAGCTGGCCGTCCGCGTCGTCAACATCGTCGACCTGGCCCGGCTGCTGCCCCACGAGGAGCACCCGCACGGCATGTCCGACCCCGACTACGACGCACTGTTCACCCCCGACAAACCGGTCATCTTCGCCTACCACGGCTACCCGTGGCTGATCCACCGTCTCGCCTACCGCCGCGCCGGCCACGCCAACCTGCACGTGCGCGGCTACAAGGAGATCGGCACCACCACCACCCCCTTCGACATGGTCGTCCGCAACGACCTCGACCGCTACCGCCTGGTCATGGACGTCATCGACCGCGTCCCCGGCCTCGCCGTCCGCGCCGCCCCCGTACGGCAGCTGATGGAGGACACCCGGCTGCGCCACCACTCCTGGATCCGCGAGCACGGCACCGACCTGCCCGAGGTCGCCGACTGGACCTGGAACGGCTGACCACCCGCACCCACCCGCACCCACCCCCGAGGGGCCGCCCGCACGCCGGGCGGCCCCTCGCTCTGTCCGGCCCCGCGCGCCAACAGGCCTTGCGAAGCAGTGCCGTTCGGCCCCATGGGTACGGGCCATCGGCCCCCAGCGCGGCCCGCAGGTACGGCGGGACAGTGAGGACGCAACGAACGACAGGCCATCAGATACCGCGCACCGCCCCCGAAGGGATGAGCACCATGGCAGTCCACGAGAGCCCGCAGGCCCACCGTCGCACCGGGTTCCACCTCCCCACCCCGAACCAGAGCGCTACCACGTCCGGTGACACCGCGATCGCGACCGCAACGGCGACCCGCGCCCGGGTCTTCGCCGGCCTCCGCCTGGTGACCGGGTTCGTCTTCCTGTGGGCCTTCCTCGACAAGACCTTCGGCTGGGGCTACGCGACCGGCTCCGGCAAGGGCTGGATCGACGGCGGCTCGCCGACCAAGGGCTTCCTCAGCAGCGTCGCCGCCGGACCCATGGAGTCCACCTTCCACAGCTGGGCCGGAGCGGGCTGGGCGAACTGGCTGTTCATGCTCGCCCTGCTCGGCGTCGGCCTCGCCCTCCTCAGCGGCATCGCGCTGCGGCCCGCCGCCGTCGCCGGTACCGCCCTGATGGCCTTCATGTGGATCGCGGAGTGGCCGCCCGCCCAGCACCTGTCCGACGGCACGCCCAGCATGTCCTCCAACCCGCTCGTCGACTACCACGTCCTCTACGCCGCCGTCATGATCGCCCTCGCCGTCGCCTCCGCCGGCACCACCTGGGGACTCGGCAAAGCCTGGGCCCGGCTGCCCATCGTCCGCGACCACACCTGGCTCCACTGAGCACCACCCACCACACGCCCGGCCCGGGGTACCGCATCCCCCGGGCCGGGTTTCTTCCACGGAAAGAAGAGGAACCGCCATGACCGTACGCATAGGCATCAACGGATTCGCCCGCATCGGCCGCAACTTCCTCCGCAGCGTCCTGGCCCGCAAGCTCGCTACCCACTTGTGAACAGCGCCGGCCATGGTGCCATGGGGGGAAAGCACTCCCCGCTGTCACCGCCGCGAAAGGATCTTGTCATGGCACCCGCGTCCCCGCTCGTACCGCGTCTGCGGACGGTGCGGGCCGTGGTGTTCGATACCGACGGGGTGATCACCGACTCCGCCCGGGTGCACGCCGCCGCCTGGCAGGAGGCGTTCGACGCCTGCCTGCGGGCGGCCGGGCAGCACCAGCCGTTCGACCCGGTGGAGGACTACCGCCGCTACGTCGACGGCAAGTCACGGCTGGACGGCGCCGCCGCCTTCCTCGCCTCGCGCGGGCTGCGGCTGCCGGCAGGTGCCCCGGACGACCCGCGCGGTACCGGCACGGTGCGGGCCGTCGCCGCCCGCAAGGAGCAGCTGTTCGTGCGACGGCTGCGGGAGGGTGGCATCGCCGCCTGGCCCGGCAGCGTACGGCTGCTGTACGCCCTGCGGGCCCAGGGCGTGCCGTGCGCCGCGGTCTCCGCCTCCCGGCACGCCCCCGAGCTGCTGGCCGGGGCGGGGGTGCGGGACCTGTTCCAGGCCGTGGTGGACGGCAACGAGGCGGCCCGGCTGCGGCTGCCCGGCAAGCCCGACCCGGCGCTGTTCCTGGAGGCGGCGCGGCGACTGGACGCGGTCCCAGCGGAGGCGGCCGTCATCGAGGACGCGCTGGCCGGGGTCGAGGCCGGCCGGCCCGGCGGCTTCGGCCTCGTCATCGGCGTGGACCGCACCACCGGACCGACCACCGCCGCCGACCTCCGCGGGCACGGGGCCGACCTGGTGGTCGGCGACCTGGCCGAATTGCTGACCACCACGGAAGGATGACGATGCCGGACGACTGGACCTGGAATTACGAGGGATACGACCCGGCGCAGGAGCGGCTGCGCGAGTCATTGTGCACCCTCGGCAATGGCTATTTCGCCACCCGGGGCGCCGCCCCCGAGACGACCGCGGGCCCGGCCCACTACCCCGGCACCTACGCCGCGGGCTGCTACAACCGCTTGATCACGACCGTAGCCGGACGGCAGGTCGGACACGAGGACATCGTCAACCTGCCGAACTGGCTCCCGCTGCGCTTCCGCGCCCGCGCCGGCGACACCCCGCCCGGCCCCTGGTTCACCCCCGACGACGGCACTCTGCTGGAGTACCGGCAGACCCTGGACCTGCGCCGGGGCACCCTAACCCGGCAGATGCGGCTGCGCGACGCGCACGGGCGCCGGCTGACGGTCGAGCAGTGCCGCCTGGTGCACATGGGCGACCCCCACCTGGCCGCGCTGCGCACCGAGTTCACCGCCGAGGACTGGGCGGGCGAGCTGGAGGTGGAGTCCGCGCTCGACGGTGACGTCACCAACGCGGGCGTCGACCGATACCGCGACCTCAACGGCCACCACCTCGCCCACTGGCACACCGGGGTCACCGAACCGGACACCGTATGGCTGCGCTGCCGTACCTCCGCCTCCGACATCCGCATTGCCATGGCCGCTCGCACCCGGGCTCTGCCCGCCGCCCCGGCGGCCGTGCGGCTCCTTCCCGGCGAGCGCAGCGTCGTGCACCGGCTGACGGTGCCGATCGGGCCCGGACATCCCGTCGTCGTGGAGAAGACGGTGGGCCTGCACACCTCACGCGACCCGGCGATCAGTGACCCCCTGCACGCCGCGATCGACCGGGTGCAGCGGGCACCGGACTTCGAGACGTTGCTCGCCTCCCACAGTGCCGCATGGGAACGGCTGTGGCAGCGTGCAGAGTTGCAAGTGCCGAACGAGGCCGGACACGTGCTGCGGCTGCACCTCTTCCACGTACTGCAGACCCTCTCGCCGCACACCGCCGGGCTCGACGTGGGCGTACCGGCCCGCGGGCTGCACGGCGAGGCCTACCGGGGCCATGTCTTCTGGGACGAGCTGTTCGTCCTGCCTTATCTGAACCTGCACCTTCCGGAGGTTTCCCGGGCTCTGCTGTCCTACCGCCACCGGCGGCTGGGCCAGGCGTGCCGCGCGGCGGCCGACGCTGGGCGGGCCGGGGCCATGTACCCGTGGCAGAGCGGCAGCGACGGTCGCGAGGAGACCCAGACATTCCACCTGAACCCCCGCTCGGGCCGCTGGCTGCCCGACCACTCACGACTCCAGCACCACGTCGGCTCGGCGGTCGCCTACAACATCTGGCAGTATTGCCAGGCCAGCGGGGACACGGAGTTCCTGCACGGGCCGGGTGCGGAGATGCTGCTGCAGATCGCCCGCTTCTGGGCCGACAGCGCCCTCTGGGATCCGGCCTACGAGCGCTACCGGATCCGGGGGGTCGTCGGTCCCGACGAGTACCACGACGCCTATCCCGGCGCCGCCGGGCCCGGCCTCGACGACAACGCCTACACCAATGTCACCGCCGCCTGGGTACTGTGCCGCGCCCTGGACCTCGCCGCCGCGCTGCCCGCCCCGCGCCGCCAGGAACTGTTCGAGCGCATCGGTCTGGAACCGGCGGAGCTGGAGCTCTGGGAGGACGTCTCCCGTAGGCTGCGGGTGCCCTTCCACCACAACCACGGGCCCGTCATCAGCCAGTTCGAGGGGTACGGCGACCTCGCCGAGCTGGACTGGGACGCCTACCGCGCCCGCTACGGCGACATCCGGCGCCTGGACCGGATCCTGGAGGCCGAGGGCGACACCGTCAACCGCTACCAGGCGTCCAAGCAGGCCGATGTGCTGATGCTCGGCTACCTCTTCTCGCCCGCCGAACTCTCCGTGCTCCTCGCCCGCCTGGGGCACACCCTCGACGACGACACCTGGCGTACGACCGTCGATCACTACCTCGCCCGCACCAGCCACGGCTCCACCCTCAGCGGCCTCGTGCACGGCTGGGTGCTGGCCCGTGCCCGCCGCTCCGGAGCCTGGAAGTACTGCCAGGAGGCCCTCACCGGCGATGTGCTCGACCTTCAGGGCGGCACCACCGCCGAGGGCATCCACCTGGGCGCAATGGGCGGCACCCTCGACCTTGTCCAGCGCGGCCTGACCGGCCTGGAAACCCGTGAGGACGCGTTGTGGCTCGATCCGGCACCGCTGCCCGAGCTGAAGGAGTACGGCTTCGCCATTCGCTACCGGGGCCACTGGGGCATCCGCTTGGACCTCAGCGCCGGGCGCCTGCGCATCAGCGTGCCCGCCTCCGACGAGGTGCCCATCCGCGTCGTCCTCCCCGGCCGCGAATTCACCGTCGCTCCGGGCGACTCCTGCGCTCTGGACCTGCCGGGCAGCGGGTAGGCCTCACTCCTCAGCCGTCGGCCGGGGGACGGTCTCGACCCGACCGCAGCGCGGCGGCTCAGCTGTACGGTACAAGCGCCACCGGGCAGCAGGCGTGGTGGGCGACGGCGTGCGGTACGCCGTCCAGGCACCGGCGGGCGCGCCCGATAACCAGCAGGTCCGCGCGGGCCGAGGCAGTCACCAGCGCCTGGGCGGCGCCGAGCAGCCGGACGTCCGGGGTCACCGCTACCGCCGGGCACTTCGTGCGTCGTCGGCGCAGGGCGTCGCGGAGCAGCTGTACCCCCATGCCCCATTCCGTCAGTCTCGGAGCCGAGGGCCGCCCGCCGTGTGGGCCTTTCGGCCCCCGGTAGGGACTTGCGGCCTCTCCTGTCGCCGTGACGCAGCCGCGAGGCTGGAAGTGTCCCCG
>NZ_SUMC01000210.1 GCF_005047355.1 Actinacidiphila oryziradicis | reverse complement strand
CGCCACGGCACCGGCGTACGGCACCTAGGACCGCGACTCCGCCGTCACATCCGCTCCGCGAACTGGCACTACTGCCGCTACTGGCACTACTGCTGACCACCCCGCAACCGCCGCACGGCGCCCGCCCTCTGTACGACAGTGGGCGGGCGTCGAGCAACCTGCCGCACCCGGAGCGCGGCGCTGGAAGTGACGTTGCGGCTCACCAAGACCGACCCGTACGGGCGGAGCACGGACGTCGTGCGGATCACCGCGCAGGATGATCCGGCGTACCCGGTGGCGGCCTGGCGGGCCTGGCGGGCGGTGTTGGAAGCGCACGACCAGCACCACACCGGGCCGCTGCTGCGGCGGATCGACCGTCACGGCCGGCTCGGCGGCACCGGCCGGTGCGCGGGCCGTCAGCCCAGCACCGGGCCGGGGCGATCGGGTCGCGGACGGTGCGCAACCTGGTGCGCGACTGCGCGGCCGCGGCCGGGCTGGTGCGCGGACTGACCGGGACGAGCGGGCGCTGTTGTCCACCCTCGATGAACGCGCCGAGCTCGCGGCGGCCGCCGACGACGCCGAGCGCGAGGTGATCGCCGCCGACAGGCGCCGTCGCCGGCGGTCGCTGCGGCGGTCCCTGCAGCGGTTCTCCGGGCACTCGATGCGCCGCGGCTGCGCGCGCCACCTGGAGCGGCTCAAGACTCCGCGGCACGTGATCGAGTCGCACGCCCGGTACGTGCCCGGATCCCGGGCGCTGGCCCGGTACCTTGACGACCTGGTGCAAGCGCAGCAAGCGTCAACGCGGCCACCACGCCGACAGAGACATGCGGCAGCAAGGCCATCACGTCCCTCCATACCGACATGCGATGTCCTCTTGGCAACCGACTCGCCCCCGGGAGCAGCCGCGTCGACCCGGCCGTGGTGTGGTGGGAGAGCAGCAGCGCCAGGCCCACGAGGACCTCGCGATTGTCGCGGAATCGGCGGCGTTCCCAGGAGACCGTGTCCGTGCCGTGGACGCTGCCCTGGCCGAGCAGAGCGCCGTCGCTGTCATAGAGCACGCTCGTGCTGCTCGCCACCACCATCTGCGGCCTGGACCGTCGTACCGCCCACGTCTCCTGGCCGGCTGGGTACTACCTGCGTGGGCTGAGGGTGGCCAGAACGTGAGACGGGTTTGCCCCGTCCATCGCCAATGGCTTTGTATTCCAACGATCCAGTACAGCGATGCCGATGCACAGGGAGGAAGAGGCCGATGTACCGCGGAACCCTCCTCCTGGTGAGCCGGCGCGCCGTGGACTTCCTCCGCATCACAGCCAGCAGCTGTTGACCTCACATCGAGCTTGCCCGTCACCGCCTGCCGTCCACCGCGCTCCGTACTGACTCGATCCCTGGGAGAACTCCCGCATGGCTCTCAACACCCTGCTGACCCGGCGCGCCGCGCCGCTGGCCGGCCGGACCATCACGCCCGCGCCCGCCGCGCCGACCGCCCCGCCGATCAACCGAATACCGCTGGTCCTCGCCCTGATCGTGCTGGCCACTCTGGCCGTGTCGGTATTCGCCGCGCACGGCGCCAAGCCCGGCGTCCTGCTGCTGCTCGGCAGCGGTCTGGGCTTCACACTCTTCCACTCACGCTTCGGCTTCACCGGCGCCTGGCGGCAACTGGTGGGCGTCGGCAATGGCACCGGGCTGCGCGCCCACGCGCTGCTGCTGGGCACGAGCGCGACGCTGTTCGCCCTGATCATTGGCACTGGGACAGGACTGTTCGGCAGCAAGCCGGCCTCCTCCGCCGGGCCGCTGGGGGTCAGCCTGCTGCTGGGCGCCTTCCTCTTCGGCGTGGGCATGCAACTGGGTGGCGCCTGCGCCTCGGGCACCCTCTTCGCGGTCGGCTCCGGGCAGACGTCGATCCTGATCACCCTCGCCGGATTCGTGATCGGCTCCACCCTGTACACCTGGCAGTACTCCCTGGTCGACAACTTGCCGGCCTTCCAGCCGTTCCTGCTGTCCGACCACGTTGGCTGGGCCGGGTCCTGGGCAATCACCATCGTGGCGCTCGCCGCGGTCGTTGCCGTCTCGCTGGCCGTGCAGCGCCGACGCAACCCGCCGCCGGTCGACGCAGTACCCACCGCCCGCGGTGTGCTGCGCATCGTGCGCGGCTCGTGGCCGTTGTGGGTCGGGGCCGTGGTGCTGGCAGTGCTGGGCGCGGGCGTGCTGCTGGTCTCAGGCGGCGCGTGGGGCGTGACCAGCGCGTTCGGGCTGTGGGGGGCCAAGATCGTGCAGGCGCTCGGCGGCCACCCGGAGAACTGGGCGTTCTGGCGGCAGCCCACTTCGGCGGCCAGCCTGTCGGGGCCGGTGCTGACTGACAAGAACAGCCTCACCGACATCGGCATCATGGTCGGCGCCGCGGTCGCGGCGGCCGCGGGCGGCGCGTGGACGCTCCACCGCCGCATCCCATGGCGGACCGCGGTGGCCGGGCTGCTCGGCGGCATCCTGCTGGGCATCGGCGCCCGCTTGGCCAACGGCTGCAACATCGGAGCCTACCTCGCCGGGATCGCCTCCGGCAGCCTCTCGGGCTGGGTCTGGGGGGTGGCCGCGCTGGCCGGTACCTGGGTCGGCCTCCGGCTCCGCCCGCTGTTCGGCCTCCACAACCCCAAGCCCACGGACAGTATCTGCTGACACACCGCCAGGAGGAGGCCCCTCGCCCCGACAGGGCGGGGCAGCAGCCCCGGGTCCCGCCGTTCGCCAGCGGCACCAGTCGACGGCGGGGGCTGACGGATCTTGCCGTGGTCGCGCAGCCACTGCCGGCGGCGGCGCGGGGAAAGGTGGGGCTGGTCCCGGTGCCGCCGACGGGCTCGGGGAAGTCATCGTGACGGCGGCGCCAGTTGACGACGGCTGCACGGCCCACCCCAGCCATGCGGCCGATCGGGGAGAGGTTCCGCCGCTGCCGTCATTGCCGGAATGACCAGCGTCGGCGGCACCGTCCCCGTCCTGCGCGCCCTCATCCGGTGACCCCTTCGAGGGTCGAGGCGTGGGCGGAGGGCATCGAGCAAGCTCTGCAGCTGTCCGTGCTGGTCGATGTCGGCCTGGTGACGACGCCGCGCTCGCGGCCGCCGCCGTGGGAGGGCCAGCACGATGTTCGGGTCGGTGGGGTCGACCAGTTGGACGAAAGCCGGTCTCCGGTAGGCCGTGTCCGCACGCCGACGGCGCGGATGCGTCCGGCGGGGCCGTCATCGGGGACGGGGAGCTCCACCGGTTCCGGTGTCCGCGAGGTGGCGGTGGGCGCGGGCCGCGCTGCCACCGCGCGGAGCTGGGCGACCTGCTCGGCCTGGCGGCGACGGTGGGCGGCCTGCTTGCACGCTGCCGAGCCCGTGCGGCGGGCCCGGCCGCGGCCCTGACTCATCTCGGTGACAAAAGTGGGGGTCATCTCCATTCTGCCCGCAGGCCGGGCGACCAGTGAGTATCTCGTCTCCCACCCCGGCGTCGACAAGATCGCCTTCACCGGCTCGACCGCGGCCGGGCGCCGAATCGCTTCGATCGCGGGCGAGCAGCTCAAGCGCGTCAGCCTGGAGCTGGGCGGCAAGTCCGCCTCCGTCATCCTGGACGACGCCGACCTGGACGCGGTCACGGCCGGTCTCCGGTTCTTCTCGTTCGGCAACAACAGCGAAGCCTGCATCGCCCATACCCGCATCCTGGCCCCCCGCAGCCGCTACGTGTCACCGCCGTCGCAGCCCTGGCCGAGAGCCTGACCGTGGGCGACCCCGCCTCGCCTGACACCTTCATCGGCCCGATGGTCCGTCCGGGCCAGCAAGAACGGGTCCAGTCCTACATCACCGCCGGCATCGAAGAAGGCGCCCGCCTGGTCACCGGAGGCCCCGAGACCCCCGCCGGGCTGGAGAACGGCAACTACGTGAAGCCCACCGTCTCCGCCGACGTCGACAACTCCATGCGCATCGCCCAGGAAGAAATCTTCGGCCCGGTCCTGGTCGTCATCCCCTACGAGGACGACCAGGACGCGGTGCGGATCGCCAACGACTCCCCGTACGGCCTCAGCGGCGGCGTGTGGACCGGCGATCCTGAGCGCGGTATGGCCGTCGCCCGCCGGATCCGCACCGGCACCTTCTCCGTCAATGGCGCAGTGAGCAGCTTCGACACCCCCTTCGGAGGCTACAAGGCCAGCGGCATCGGCCGCGAATTCGGCGCCGCCGGACTGTCCCAGTACCTCGAACCCAAGTCCATCGCCCTCTGAACCGAGAGCACTCCTGGCGGCGGTCCGGAAACCTTCCGGACCGCCGCCTCGCCGCTCTCCGGGTGAGGCGGCACCGCGGGCTCGCCGGTACGGACCTCACCGACCAGCCGGGCCAGCTGAGTGAGCCCCGGCATCAGCACCCGGTTACGCAGCAGCCACGTCACCGCCCGGTCGAACAGCGCCCGCGGCCCCTCCTGTCAAGCGCTGCTGGTCAGCGGCTTGCTACCAGACTCTCCGCTTTGAGATGGAAGCCGGGCACCAGCTGTTCGGAAAAGTCACTCTCCGAGCCCCGGACATCGATGACTCCGCCAACGGCACGATCCGCATCACTGCCAGAGAGCTCATCGAGACGTGGAACCAGCCGATGAAGGTCACCTTCGAACACTCCGGCGACCAGCCGAGCCCGTTCACCTTCAGCCAGGGAAATGGTTCGCCAATCTCACCCAGGTGCCGCCACCGGCCCAGGGGACGAACCCGGACGGATCTCCCACCGGCGGGGTCTTGGACAACCTGCTCGGCGTGACGTCGCCACACCCCTCCCAACCCGCGACTCCCCCCGATCCCCTTGAAGACCTGCCCGACGGCACGGTGACACGCCGCACGCTCGTTGGCCATCACCCTGTCGGGTGGATCAGTGAGATGAACCGGGATTAAGCGCCCTCCGAGGGGAGTCATTGGAACGCGTGGGCAACGTCTGCGGTCCGCCACGAAGGAGCTGGCAGCTCTCGTGGTGGTGAGGATGGGAGCTTCGGTGAGCAAGGTTCCTGTGAGCAAGTTGCCGATGGTCGGTGCGTTGTTCTGGACGATCAAGATCGTGGCAACCACGTTGGGTGAGTCGGCATCGAATTTCGTCTCGATGGCGCCGCTGAACCTCGGCTACGCCACCTGCGCGATCATCTTCTTGGTGGCGTTCGCGCTCACCCTGACGATGCAGCTAAAGGTCGACCGGTTCCGGCCGGCGGTGTTCTGGTCGGTGATCCTGGCGACCAGCATCGTGGGCACCGCGATGTCGGATTTCATGAACCGCACCGCCGGGCTGGGCTACGCCGGCGGCGCGATCGTGCTGACCACCCTGCTGCTGATCGTGCTGATCGGGTGGCGGGTGACCGGGCAGACCATGGACGTGGAACGGATCGCCACCACCAAGGGCGAGGTCCTGTACTGGACCGCGACACTGGTGTCCAACACCCTGGGCACCTCCAGCGGTGATTTCCTGTCCAACGGTCTGGACATCGGCTTCCGCGACAGCGCTCTGCTGCTGTCCGGGGCGATGCTGCTGATCCTCGCCGCACACTATTGGACCCCCATCTCGGGCACGGTGCTGTTCTGGGCGGCCTATGTGCTGACCCGCCCACTCGGGGCAGTCGCGGAGAACGCGGTCGAGAAACCCGTCGCGCAGGGTGGACTCGGCGTCGGAACCACTATCACCTCCGCCGCTTTGCTCGCTGTACTGGTCGTGCTGGTCGGCTACCAGCTGCTCACCCACCGCCACCAAACCCGCACGGTAGACACCGCTCCCCCAACCGGTGGCCAACACGATCATCAGCCCTCGGTCCGTGGGTGACTTCGCGCGGATCCGCCGCGCAGGCCCCCGTCGGTGCGGGACGTGACAAGCTGGCTCACCCGCCACCCCGACAACCTCGGCGACGACAGGGCACAGCAGCTCAAGGCGATCCTCGCCTGATGCCCCGAACTCGATCAGACCGCAGCAAGCGCGAACCGGAGACGGCGTTCACCGCCCAGCTGGTCCCGCAGATCGTTAGGCGGTGCGATTGAAGACACGGGTGACCTCGGGCAGACGTCCGGCCTTTTCCTGCCGCGCCCTGCACAGGGCGCGAGCCCGGCTGTCGTCATCGGCCGCCGCCCGGGCGATCAGCTGCTCACGGACGGCTTGGCCGTCGGTGAACGCCGGCTCTCCGGTTCGCGCTTGCTGCGCAGTGCCTGGTCCTGCCGTTCGACCGCCGCCCGGATCGTCGGCTTCGCCGGACTGTCCGGCTTGGTCGCCTGGAACGCGGCCAGGGCCTCGCGGTAGCCGGCTGACGCGGTCGCCCGGGTGCGGACCGGGCCCGGCTCCACCGGTGGCGCCGACTCCGGGGGCGTTTCGGTCTGCAGGGTCTGGCCGCCGCCGGGCGGCAGGACCCGGATCGACCGGACGGTCTCGCTGCCGGTCTTGGCGTTGAAGGTCCCCGAACGGTGCGGCTGGAGTTTCTCCTCGCGCCATACCCGCGCGATGTAGTGCCACGACACCGAAATACCCTCGGTGCGCTTCAGGTGGCGCATCAATGCCCGCGTCGACCAGTGCG
>NZ_SUMC01000021.1 GCF_005047355.1 Actinacidiphila oryziradicis | reverse complement strand
ACCTGCTCCGGCGGCGCGCAGCCGGTCATGGCCCCGGCGTTCACGCAGCTGGGACTCCTGCCCGGCCACCCACGGCTCGGCCAACTCCGCGATCAGCTTGCCGAGGCGACGGCGCGGGATCCCGGTGCAGATACGATGGCTCAAGGCCGTGCGGGCCCCTCTTGACGTCACAATCATGATCGTCTCGCACGGCCGTTTGCATGCTCAGACCGGGGTCTCAGCTACCGCGCACGACGTCGTAAGACCCCCGGCGAAACCACGATCGAAAAACCTCACTGCTATCAAGAAGGAGTAACTTGAGCCTGCAGACCCCTTCCATCGCCGCCCGGCACGCGGAAAGCGGGGCATTGATCTGCGAAGACGGGTTGGCCCGACCACCTTGGGCGGCGACCGATCCGTTACTGCGCGCCTACTACGACACCGAGTGGGGCATGCCGGTACGCAGTGAACAAGGCCTTTTCGAGCGAATCAGCCTGGAGGCTTTCCAAGCTGGTCTGTCGTGGGCCACGATCCTCCGCAAACGGCCGGCGTTCCGCGAGGCATTTGACGAATTCGACCCGGAGAAGGTCGCCGCCTACACCGACCGCGACATCGAGCGTCTGATGGCCGATTCGGGAATCGTACGCAACCGGCAAAAGATCTTGGCTACCATCAGCAACGCCGGTGCGACTGTCACTTTGCGGGCCGAGGGGGGCTTACCGGCCCTGGTCTGGTCTCACCAGCCGCGCGAGACACCACGGCCGCGCATACTCTCGGATATCCCCACGCGGTCCAGGGAATCCCAGGCCCTAGCCAAAGCGCTGCGTAGCAAGGGCTTCGCCTTCGTCGGGCCGACCAGCATGTACGCCTTGATGGAGGCCATCGGCATGATTGACACCCATCTCCTCGACAGTCATCGCCGCGGATCCTCCGGCACTTGGAAGCGCCTATGACCCAATGAGCCTCTCCGCGCAACCTGGCGATCACTTGCTATAGCTGTTTTCGTCGATGGGTGCAGGTCCTAGCCGGGTCTAGGGTTCTGCGGTTTCTGGCAGGATCCCGTTTTTGTAGCGGGTGAGGTGGTTGCGTTGGTAGTCGCGGGCTTCGTGGTAGGCCCAGTAGGTCTCGAAGTCGCCGCTGGAGCGCAGGGCGCGCAGGCGTAGCACGACTTCGGCGCCGTCTGGGCCCCAGCGGGCGCCGGTGATGTCGAGCTGGTCCTTGATCAGGTGGCGGCAGGCCAAGGCCGGGTAGTTAAGGTTTCCGGGCCGTCGTCAAGTGCCTGAGGTGATCGTGGGCTGACAAGGCAACGGAACTCCAGTAGGACGTGTAGTCGACCAAGACATCCACGTTCACCAGGAGCTCCCGCCGTGGCGCTGCCGGCCAGCAGGCCGAACACGGCCAGGGTGATGGTGAGTCCGAGCAGGGCGAGGACCAGGGCGCGGTCACGGTTACGGTCGGCGGCTCGCCCTCCGATGAGGTTCCCGACGACCAGGTCGACGCCGTAGACCATCAGCAACCAGACGACGTCCGAGGGGAACCCCCCCACGAACCGTCAGTAAGCTCATGCGCTAATATTCGGCGGCTCTGCCCTACACCACCCACCTTGCCGGTTCCCTGGGGAGACCCCTCGTGCGAAGACCCCTCATCGCTCCGCTCGCGCTCATCGCAGGGCTCGCGACTCTTGCCTCGGCGAGCCCTGCCCTGGCAGACACGCCGCCCGTACTACCCGTCATATCCGCCGTCGGCGCCGACCCGAACGACGCTGGCTATCTCGACTTCCACGCCACCTCCGACTCCGCGATCGACCCCGCATCCGTCACCGCGCAGCTCACCTTCCGTGTCTCCGGCGAACGGCCCGTGACGACCGTCACCGGGTTCACGCTGGTCTCCGGGACCCCGGAGGACGGTACGTGGCGCACCACCGCCCGAATGGCGCTGGGTGCCCACGGCGACTACGACGCAGTCGTCGATCTCGCTGATGCCGACGGCGATCACCCGGCCTACCTCGGCCGTGCCGTGGTCCGCTACGTGGATCTGCCCGTCTTCAGCGACACCGCGCTGGACCGCACCGCGCTGGACTTCGAGCACCAGTCGGTCACCGCTACGGGCAGCGTCTCAACCTTCGACCCGGCGACCGGCGTCACCACGTCCGGCTGGACCGGAGGAACGGTCTACCTGGAGGGGACTCGGGGGTCGGGGCCGTGGGAGGTCGCGACAACCGTCCAGCCCGACGGTACCTACCAGGTCACGGGTCCGGTCCACGGATACGTGTACGTGTACGCGGTCCAGCAAGACAGTCAAACCGTCAACACGGAGCTTGTGCAGGTGTCCATGACGGCAAGCCCGACCAGGATCGTCTTCGACAAGCCCACCGACACCGCCGTGTACGGCAGCGCGTACACCGTCAGCGGCACCGCGCAGTACCTGAGCCCCACAACGAACACCTGGACACCGCTGCCGGCCTCCGACCATGACATCGAAGTCGGTCTCCAGGGCCCCAACGGTAACCACGCCTACGAACTCACCTCCGGAGGCCGGTTCAGCGAGAAGCTCGACACCGTGACCGGCGACACCACCTGGTCAGCGCTGACCGGAGGCTACGGCTACCTCGCGCAGTCCACCGCAGACGCCCACCTCCACGCACTCTCACGCTCCGTCCTCGCATGGAGCGACCACACGTTCACCGGCGCCGGAGCCATCCGCGTCAAGGGCAGTCTCACAGCCTCCGCGGGCCCACGCCCCACCGGCCGCGTCGAGCTGCAGCAGTCGCAGAACGGCAGCACCGGGTGGACCACTGTGGCAACAGTGACCCCGAACGCAGCGGGCGCCTTCGATGCCTGGCACACCCTCAAACACCCCACCGGGTATCTGCGGTTGCACTACTCGGGCAGCGCGAACGCCACCGCGGCAGTAACCAGCAAGGTGCACCTAACCCGCTCCGTCACGCGGATCACGGGCTTCAACGCCTCACCTGAGCCGGTGCGCAAGGGCGGCACCCTGACTGTGACGGGAAACCTGCAGCGTCAGAACGGCTCCAGCTGGACGAGCCTGTCCGGGCAGCGGGTGGCCATCTACTTCCGCGTCCCCGGTGCCAAGGACGGAACCCGCATGGCCACCGCCACGACCGGCAACGGCGGCAAATTCACCGTCAAGCTCACAGCCAAGCAGGACGGCACCTGGAGCGCGACCTACGCGGCAACCAGCCAGTACCTCAACACCACCTCGGCCGGCGACTACGTCGACGTCCGCTGAGGAGCACAGCCCCGCAGCGCCTCGCACCTCACCTGTGCGGGGCGCTTCGCGTTGCTCCGCCAGCTTTGCGGTCGGCCGGGTCGTTACCACGGGTCAGCGGGAGCCCAGTGTCACTGGCGTCGGGTCGGATGAGCACGTGACTGCCTACCGACATGGCCTCGCTCGCCGGATACACCCCGGTGGCCGGAGCCGCCGGGGTGTATCCACAGGCCGCGGCGCAGGGCGGCGATGAAGGCGGCGCCGTTTGGGGTGCCGATGCCGGTCATGGTGTCGTAGCCCTTGGCGGTCACCTGCTGGGTGTCGGGGCGTTTCTGGGCGTCGAAGACGTCGACGTCCGCGCTGGTGGAGGTGTCGTCGGGCGCGATGTACGCGGCCCGGTTCCGCTGCGGCGTGGACGTGCTGATCGGCAGGGCGTCGTGGAACGCCTGGGTGCGGGCCAGGCGGTAGAGCAGCGGGTTGATGAAGCCGTAGGGCGACCTTTGGCCCTGCTGGGCGTCGGCGACCAGGCCCGCGACCAGCGGGGTGGCCAGGCTGGTGCCGGCGCTCGACACGGTGCGGTAGGGCCCTGGGTTCCCGTGGCTGTCCGTGCCGGTGTAGCCGACCAGCATGCCGGTGTCGGGGTCGGCGTCGGCGGCGATGTCGGGCACGGTCCGGCCGAGCACCGTCTTGTGGGCCACCTTGACCCGTGCCATCGACGCCGGGACGACGTCTTTCTGGTACGACGGCTGCCGGTAGACGTCGCTGACGCCCCCACCGCCTCCGCTGACGCCGATGTCGGTCCACTTGCCGCTGGTCAGCGAGCCGAAGTCGTCGTGGTGGCATGGCGCATGGATCGACCGTTCGGTAGCGGCGCTGCTCAGCTGGTCTCGAAGGCCCACGGCGCCGGTGACGGTGGCAGCCGTGCTCGCGGTCACGGCGATGGCCTTGGGCGTCGGGCGTCATGCGACCGGCTTCGAGTTCACCGAACCGCTCGGCTTGCTGGCTACCGCACCGCTGGCGTTGATCCGCTGGAAGCCGGCTGTCTCATTGACTCTGGTGCTCACCGCCAACGCGGGTTTCCTGTTGTTCGGCCGGTTGTCCTGGCCGGCGGCCGCGATGGTGGCGTGGGTGATCGCGTTGGTCGCCTGCCCGGTCCTGCTTTCGCGGGTGTGGGCCTGGGTGGCCTTCGTCGCCATGCAGGCCGCGGTCGCCGGTGCGGTTGTCATGCCCGCGTGGATCAATGAGACGCCGTGGGACGCGTCGGTCGGCCAAGAGCTCGCTGTCACCTGTGCTTTTGTGCTGGGCCTGCTTGTGGGCGTGCGGCGGCGGTCGGCCGCCCGGCGGGTGGTGCGCCACCGTGATCGACGCCTTCTTCGACCTCGCGGACCCGATCAACTGTCCGTAGCCTCATCCGACGATCCCGGGCCACCCAACGCTGGCAAAGTGAGTGCCCGTTCGGACTAAAGCCGGGATCTGCAACAAGGCTCGACGCCTGACGGGAAGCCGTAGATCCCTGGGGGGTCGACGGAGTCGTCCGGGATGTCGAGCGGGCAGATGCCCCAGCGCTCGGCGATTCGCATGACATCGCCTTCTCGGGGCATCGCGGCGAGCCAGGCGTCCCATTCGGGTTCCTGCCACTCCTGCCATCCGTCTTCGAGCCAGTGCCCACCGACACCGAGCTCCCTCTCCACCTCAGTGGGTTCGCCGAGATGCAGGGGGACGTCGCCTTGCATGCCGCTGTAGCAGTAGGCGCGGGTCAGCTCGCCGGATTCGACCTTGGCCCAGGCGTGATACTCGCCGATACGGTCGGTAGCAAAGTATTGGACATCGCCGAGTTGCGTGCTGAGCGTCTGGAGCCAGGCGGGAAAGCGTGGATCGGTGGCGTCGCTCCCGGAAGGCAGGTGGATCCGACTGTGGGCGATCGTCCAGTCGGGGACCGGCCTGGCCACGAAGACTCCTTGTCGGTAGGCAGCGCTCGTGCCGCCTACCCAGTCCATGATGTGCCGGTGTTGCAGGCCAAGGGCGTCGGCGACCTCCTCCGGCGCGGCGTCCTGGACTGCGAGCCATGAAGTCTTGTAGCCGATGCCCATGATCCCTCCCGTCGCGGTGCCTTGGAGATCATCGCAGGTAGTGCTGACACGTGGGTCGGCGATGAGCCGGGTGCGTGGCCGTCGGTGACCCGGGTAGATCATCTTCATCGCCACGTGGTCGATCTGCACATGGCGTACCTCGTCCAGGCCGTGGGTGTGCAGCAGGCGGGTGAAGAAGTGGGTGCGTCGCGGGTCGAGGTTGTCGGTGCGGTGCTCGAAGATCGTGATTACCGATTCGCCCACGTAGGCCGAACAACACAGCGCGACCAGTTTGACGTAGGGGTGGTCGTCGGTGCGGACGACCTCAAGCCGCTCGTCGAACAGGGCCTTGTAGGCACGTGGTTCGATCCCGGTCAGGGCGCGCACGTACCGGTCGAACGTGTTGGCGTGCTGGATCTCCTCGGCCGCGAGCCACGCGGCTCCGGCAACCAGGGCGCGGGTGATCACCGCGATTCCATCGGGGCCGGTCCGGCCGGACCGGTGCCGGGGCCCGAATGCGGTAGTGATCCGGCCGTGAGGCCAGGGTGTCGTCGGGCAGTTCGCCTGGTTGATTAGTCGCTACGCTGGTCGCGTCGTGCCGGCGGTCATCGCTACGAGTTCGCCCAGTACCTCGCGCTCGATGTCGAGGAACGACCGCTCCTCACCCTCGGCGATCCACTTGCCGAAGGCCACGCCGAACACGGTCACCCCGGATTCCCCGGCGAGCGTGGCCGTCGCCTCGGGGACGCCTCGCGATCGGAGGGCGGCAGCGAGCGCCGTGGCCAGCCCTGCCATCTTCAGCAACTCCCGTTCCCGCAGCGCGGGATTCTCGGAGATGATCGTCTGCCGTCGTCTGGAGTGGTCGCGGCGCTCGGCCGGGAAGAACGTCGCCGCGGCCGACAGGGTGGACTCGACCATCTCGAGCGGCGACGCGTGCGGCACAGCCGTAGCCACGCCGTCCAGGAAGGCCTGCTCCAACAGCTCCTGCCCGCTGAACAGCACCTCACGCTTGTCGGCGAAGTGGCGGAAGAACGTGCGCTCCGTGAGACCGACGGCCTGGGCGATGTCGGCCGCGGTCGTCCTGTCGTAGCCGCGACTGATGTAGAGGTCCATCGCCGCCGCCTGCAATCGCTCCCGCGCCCCGGGCTTCCATCGCACCATGACCGCCATTGTAGTGATGACAGCGGCCGACATGGCAGCTACAGTGACGGCAGTCACTGACGTCAGCGACTGACATCGCTCGCTCGTTCAACAGGCTTGACCATCGAAATCGAAGGAGATCATTCACATGCGCGTCTTCGTCACCGGAGCATCCGGGTGGATCGGCTCGGCCGTGGTCGACGAGCTGCTCGCCGCCGGCCACGAGGTGGTCGGGCTCGCCCGCTCCGACACCTCGGCCGCATCCCTCGACGCGAAGGGTGCCCAGGTCCGCCGCGGCGACCTCGACGACCTCGACAGCATCCGGGAGGGCGCGGCGACCGCTGACGCCGTCGTCCATCTCGCCAACAAGCACGACTTCACCAACCCCGCTGTCTCCAATCAGGCCGAACGGGCCGCCGTGCAGGCGATCGGCGACGTCCTGACCGGATCAGGCCGTCCGTTCCTCCTGGCGTCCGGCGTCGCCGGCCCGGCGCAGGGCCGGGTGGCGACCGAGGAGGACAGGTCACCGTTCCACGGCCTGGAGTCCCCCCGGGGCGGCAGCGAGAACCTCGCGCTGGAGTTCGTCGATCGCGGCGTGAACACGGTCAGCGTGCGGTTCGCCCCGACCGTGCACGGCGACGGCGACCACGGGTTCATCGCGGCCCTGGTCGCCATCGCCCGTGAGAAAGGGGTCGTGGGCCACGTCGGCGACGGCACGAACCGCTGGCCGGCGGCCCACCGGTCGGATGCCGCACGGATCACCCGCCTGGGACTGGAGAAGGCCCCGGCGGGAACGCTCCTGCACGCGGTGAGCGAGGAGGGAATCCCCACGCGGGAGATCGCCGAGGCCATCGGACGAGGACTCGACCTTCCCGTGACCTCGATCGCACCGCAGGACGCACAGAAGCACTTCGGCTGGATCGGCCACTTCTTCGCCATGGACATCCCCGCCTCGAGCGCTCGCACGCAGGAGCTCCTCGGCTGGGCCCCAAGCGGGCCGACCCTCATTCAGGACCTGGACGCCGGGTCCTACTTCCGCGCCTGACGGGCCTGACGCGGTTCGGCTGACCCGTACTCCAGGTCCACGTACGGCTCGTTGTCCTCCACCTCGCTGCTGTACGTGGCGAGTACGGCGCCGGTGCCGACGGTGACCAGACGGCGGCCGGGTACCGGCGGCCGGCCTGTGACGTCCCCCCGCACGGGGGCTGGGCAGGGGCCCCGGCCGGCGCTGGTCGCCGATATCAGGCTCGGCCGTGCTGTATCTGGGATGGAGCCGTCACCCGTCTGTGGGGTTCCGTCAGGATCATCGCGGGTGTCAGAACTTGAGCGTCAGCCTGGGTCGGTGGCCAGGACCTGGCCGGTGTAGCGGCCGTTGCCGGTCCCCTGGGCGGCGTCGATCGTGACGGTGACCCCGGCGCTTCCGTGCGCGGGGACCACGACCTGGGCCGAGGACAGCCGGAACAGGTCCGCCGGTCTCGGCGCTGGGCGGAGTACACAGTCAGCCATTAGAGTGATATAGCTGGACAGATCACACCTGGGTGGAGACACTCTTGACTCAACGCACGCTCTGAACGCATACGTTGAACGCCCGCGATTCCAGGGCCTGTTCCATCGACAGCTCCAACCCGCACCATCGGATGTGGGCAAGAAAGCGATACAGCCATGAAGCGTGCCCTTGTCGTGATCGATGTCCAGAACGAATACGTCAGCGGAAATCTGCCCATCGGTTATCCGAATGTGGACCACAGTCTCAAGAACATCGCCGCGGCGATGGACGCCGCGGCTGAGGCGGGCATCCCCGTTGTGATTATTCAGCATGCCGCCCCCGAGGCGTCGCCGATCTTCGCGCGTGGCAGCGATGGTTTCGCCCTCCACGAGATCGTGACCTCGCGCCCTTACGACCACTTGGTGGAGAAGACGCTCGCTTCCTCTTTCGCGCTCACCGGCCTCGCCGACTGGCTCGCCACCCATGAGATCGACACTCTGGCCATCGTGGGTTACATGACCCAGAACTGCGACGAGTCCACCGCCCGTGACGCCATGGACCGTGGTTTCGCGGTCGAGTTCCTGTCCGACGCCACCGGCACGCTTGCCATGTCCAACCGCGTCGGCGCGTTGACCGCCGAGGAACTCCACCGTGCCGTCCTGGTCGTCATGCAGTCCCACTTCGCGTCGGTCGGCACCACTTCGGAGTGGATCGACGCCGTCCGCGGTGGCGCCTCGCTGGAGAAGCCGAACATCTTCTCCAGCACCGAAGCGGGCCGGGAAGCCGCACGCGCCTGACCGTCCCACCGGAGCACTTCCGGTGGGACGGTGTCGCGCTTCGTCGACAGCCGGCCCCCCGGAAGAGCTGCGGGCCGGGTGGCGTCAGACCCCGATCACCCGGATCGACGGATGGTCGATCGTGTTGAGGTACAGCTTCTCCTTGGTGTGTTCCTGCTCCAGTTCGAGGACGAGCCGGTACTTGTACACACCGGGTTTCGCGGTGCTCAGCACCGTGCCGGCCCAGTAGTAGTAGACCGGGGTCAGCTGGGACCGCATGCGGTCGGGCATCCCGTAGATCTTGAGCTCGGTGAAGAGCTTGCGCTCGGCGACGTCCTCCTCGTCACCCGCGTCGGTGTCCAGGACGACGATGTTGTTGATCTTGGGCATCGGTGGCCAGGTGCCGTCCAGCCGCCGCTCCATGTCGATCGGGCGAATGATCCAGTTCAGGACTTGGCCCTGCTTGCAGACCGTCTCCAGCTGCTGGGTGCCCTGGCCCGCCCCGCCGACGCTGTTGTCCATCATGAACATCGCTTCGCTCAGGGAGCCCGTCGCCGCCGCCCGTTCCATGTTCATGAGCGTGACGATATTGAGCTGTACTGAGTTCAGTTGTCCGGGATTCTGCTTTTCCTCAGCGCTGTCGCGCGTACTGTTCGTCAACGTTCCTCCTTCGCCTAGCCGACCAGAGCCGGCGACAGGGTGGTGGTGATCGGTTCGACCTGCGTGCCCAGCTTGAACTTGATCTGGTACGGGACGACCGCCACGCCGTCCTTCTTCACCGTCCCGATCCAGTAGGCCACGTCGGTGCCCGGGTACACCTTCCGGACCGGCTCGCACACCTCCTTGTCGATCACGATGTCCTCGATGGCTACGAACGCCTCGCACTCGAGCGCCAGGACGGCCCAGAGAAGCTGGTCACCTGCCTTGACCTTGGTCTTCAGCTCTTCGGTGCCGAATCCGGCGGACCCCCCGGCCTTGTTGGTGTCGTACAGGTACAGATTGCCGTGCGTGCTCTGGGCCGCCAGCGCGCCCACGCAGTCCACCACGGCGGTGATCGAGATCGGGCGCTTCGGCGTCGCCTTCTGCTGCCTCGGTTTGGTGGTCATCCGCTCCTCCTCGTCCTTACTGGATCAGTGGCTTTACGCGCACGTGGCGGGACTGAGGGGCAGATAGCCCATGCCTGCCTTGGTGAAGCCGTTCCGCTTTGGCTCCGACGTGATACAGAGCTTTGACTCGCACGTCAGGTTGACCGGCTCCCAGGTCCACTCGCCGGCCCGCTGGATCAGCTCGTGGAGCTGGATCCTCATCTTGTACGCGTACGTTCCCGGACGGGACGTGTCGACCGTCGCGGACCAGTACCAGCCGTCGGTCACCAGGTCCGGGGAGCCGTACTCGGCCGGGTACATGACCTTCTCGTCGACCGCCTCACCGAAGATGTCGGTGATGATCGGGGTCGGGTAGCTGTGCGCGCCCTGGGTGTGGTCCGCGACCACCTCGCCGGTGACATCCAAGACCTGCTGCCCGGAGAGGGCGCGGGTGCGCGACATGGTCTTGACCGGCGCACCGATGTTCTTCCGGATCAGGGCCAGCGCGGCTTCGCTGTCCTCGCCGCCGGCCGTCGGCCGGTTCGCGAGCACCGTCATTTCGGCCAGGGCCTGCCGGTCGGCCTCCCGGGCCCGGGAGGCGTGGTAACCGCGGGGGACCGTTGGCGGGATCGATCCCAGGCTGTACGGAAGCCAGTTGAGCACCTGTTCGCCCGCCTGCGACCCATCGCTCCAGTAGGCACCGTTGACCGCGGTCACCAGGTCGCCAGTGCCCTGGTTCTCAGAGCCGTGCAGCTTCATGTTGTCGAACAGGTAGGTGTTGCCTTCCAGGGTCCGGGACGCGAGCGCGTTGCCGACGTCCACGAGCAGGATGATCGCTAGCTGTTGGGTCATAAGCCCGCCTTCCTCGTTGGGATTCCGCCTATGGACATATCGCCTACAGGCGCATCAGGGCGGGCGAGTCGATGTGCAGCACGCTGTGCCCGCCCTCGTACATCTGCAGTTCCAGCTGGTACTTGTGGGGCACCCCGGGCGCCATGAAGGGCGGCACCACTCCGGCCCAGACGTTGAGATCCAGGTGGTCGCCGTCCAGGCTGTGATCCCCGCCGCGGTCTCCGTCCTCGCCGTCACCCGGCCCGAGGAACGTGATGCTCTTGATCTCGACCGGCGTCTGGAGGTCCACCGCCAGGGCTGACCATTGGACGACCTGGCCCGGCACGACCACGGTGCACAGCTCGGACGTTCCCTGGCCCGTGCTGTCGAACGACCCGTCATCCACCATGCACAGATTGCCGTTGAGCAATGACTTGTCCGAGAGCGCCCCGATGACGTCCACGACGACGGCGATATTGACTTGCGGCTTCATACTCACTCCATTCCTCGTACCGTGTTGTCGCACTGCTTGTCGCACTGGTTGTTGTGTCAGCCCCGGTCCCGGACCAGGGGTACCTTTCCGACCTCCGTCCGCTCGATCTCCGCAGACGACTTGTGCACGAACTTGATCTGGAAGCGGTACCCCGTTTTCTCGATCGAGTCCGGATTCGCCTCTCCCTGGTTGAACAGCGACAGGGAGCGGGGCAGGGAGTTGACGAAGAGGTGCTGCACTCCGTAAGGGCCGAGCGCGGCGTCCATCTTGTATGTCAGGCCGTGGACATCGTCGACCGACGCGAGCAGCGTGATGGTCTTGCTCTCGCGGTGGTTCACGAACTGGGTCTCATGAGCCACCATGTCCAGATCCACCGCCGCCACTTTCTGCAGGTCCTCGCGCAGCGCGTCGTAGGCGCGCGAAGCGGAGTACTGACTGTCGTTCAGGTGAAGGATGTCGCCGGTGCGGCCCGCGAACTCGAACTGCTGGGTTTTCAGCCCCGGCCCGTCGACCCTGGGCCGCCGGATCATCCTGTCCCCCAGCTTGAGTCGCAGCAGCGGTGCCTGGTGCGCGTGCAGGCGCGTGACCACCAGCTCGCCCTCCTCGCCCTCGGCCACCCAGCGGCCGTTCTCGTCGACGATCTCGACGAGGTGCAGCCCTGGGACGGCCGCCAGGTAGGGAGAGGTGTGCCGCAGCTGCAACCCGATGGTCTCCGCCTGGGTGGCGGCGAAGTAGCTGAGGATCACCAAGTTCGGGTACATCGCCTGGAGTTCCACCCGCTTGCGTTGCGGCAGCACACCGCTTCCGTACAGGGCGACCCTGAAGCTGTCCTTCGCCTCCCGGCTCATACCCGCGCCGAGGTCGCTCAGGATCGCGATGCCCGCGGTGATCCCCATCAGCGCCTTCGGGCCCGGATAGGAGAACATGTGCTCCAGCACCGGGGCCGTGACCGGGCCGGCACCGATGTAGTTGACGCCCGGCACGTTGGCCAGCACACCGCCCACCATGGTGCCGCTGCTCCACATCTGGTAGTCGGCGAGCGTGGTGCAGAGCCACTTGGGGTCAGTGCCGGGGAGGTACTCGCTCAGCTGATAGGTCCCCATGAAACGGCCGGCGACCTCGTAGGTGTCCCGCAGTTCGCTCAGCGAGTACACCGTCTCCAGCGGACTCCCGCCGCTGGTGCCGCCGCTGGCCACGATCTCGAACCCGCCACGGCCGAGCGGGACCACCATGCCCGGACGCGAGTCCATGAAGAAGTCGCGCTGAGTGTCCTTGCCGGACAGCGGAATCCGCTGCCACGCGTCGTACGTCTCTGGAGCGCGGGTGACCCCCGCGCCGGCCAGACGGCTGCGCCACAGCGGATTGAGCATCACCGTGTTGAGCATCTGCTGGAGGCGGCGCAGCACCAGGGCGTCCTGGACATTGTGGGAGAGCTCGCTGTACGGCGCGTTGCAGACCCGCTCGCACTCCCGCATCTTGCTCGCGAAAGAGGGGAGCTTCTCAACGGCGTCGACGGAATCCGGCTTCAACTCCCAGTCAGGAATAAGCCGGCTCGCCAGTTCGACGGCGTCTCCGGGCGCCAGCCGAGCCTGCGGAACACTCAGGGAACTCACCATCGATTGCCTGTTCATATTGACTCCGCTGTTCATTCGCCGCTGCGGAGCAGGTCTCGCCCGACCCGCCTGATCTCATCCAGCAGCATCCGGAAGTGCTCGGTGGTGATCCGGTGGTTCATCACTACCACACGCAAAGCGGCGGTACCGTCGATGTTCACCTTGGAGATGAAGAAATTACCCTGCCGCTTGATTCGGTCCGTGATCGCCAATTGAAAGCGGTGCACGTCCTTGTCCCCGACGCCGTTGGGGCGGTAGCGGAAGCACAGAATATTGGCCTCCGGGCGGTGCGCCGTCTCGAAATCGGTCTCTTCGACGAGGACTCGGTGGATCTCCTCCGTCAATTCACAGAGGTACTCGATCTTCTCGGCGAAAAGAGCACGGCCGTAGACGGCCCACAAAGCCCAGAGCGCCATGATCATGGGGCGCTTGGTGCACTCGAAGTTCTTGTCCCCGCTGTCGAGCTCGGTGTAGATGTCCGGATCCTCGGTGAACACATAACTGGCTTCCTGCCGAAACGCCGCGAGGCTGTCCTTCTTGTTCCGGTAGAACAGCAGCGTGCACGGCGCGGGAACGAACATCAGCTTGTGGGCATCCCACGCCAGGGAATCGACCTTCTCGATTCCCTCCAGTTTCCGGCGAAGCTTGTCCGACACCAGGAGGCTCGCTCCGTGCGCGCCGTCGACGTGCAGCCAGATGTTCTTCTCCCGGGCGAGGTCGCCGAGTTCGTCGATCGGGTCGAAGGCGCCGACGGAGGTGGTGCCGGCTGAGGCGACCAGGCAGAACACCTTCAGCCCCCGCCGCTCGGCCTCATCCAGGGTGGGCCGTGCCCGGTCCATGCAGATCTGATGGTCGCGATTGATCGGCAGGCGCACGATCTGCCCCTCGCCGATCCCCATGATGCCGGCGGCCCGCGAGACGCTGTAGTGGGCGTCGGCGCCCACCGCGATGGCCGGACGGGCCCGCCCGGCGGGCGCCGGACTGCCGTCCGACCAGAAGTCGGGGAACATCTTGTTCCTGGCCGCCAGCAGCGCGGTCAGATTGGCCAGTGATCCACCGGAGGTGGTCACCATGGCGAAGCTTCCCGGATCCCATCCGATGAACCGGTTCAGTTCGTCGGCCATGATCCGTTCCGCCACATTGGGCAACTGGGCCGCCTCGTAGAACGACGACGGCTGATTGACCACCGCACTCACGAAGTCGATGACGCCGCCGAGCGGAACGACGCCCGAGAACTGTCGTCCCATGTAGCCGGGCGAATGGACCTGGATCCCCGTCCTGATGTACAGGTCGATGATCGCGTTCAGCCGCTTCTCGTCGAAGGGTGCGATACTCTCGTGCTCGGTGGTCATCAATGCTCTCGCGGCCTGCGACAACGCTGCGGGATCAATCAGGTCGAGACCCCTGACCGATAAATCAGCCAGATGGTCTTCCAACCGGCTTACTGCCGTTTCCGAATTATCCCGGAGAAGCTTCGCGTCGAACGCATCGAGCAATAATCCGCTCTGCGGCGCTCCGGTCGTGATCGGTGCGGAGGACCTTGACCTCTGGATGGCAGAAAACGAATCCGATCCGTCGCGCTGCTCAAAGGTCGGATTGTTCGACCGCGATTCCACTAAGCGAGCTCCCTATGGGAAGTAGGCCGTATGGCCTGACGTTCATATATGAGGAAGACGTTGTCCAGCGTGTCTCCTCGAAGGTGCCCTTGTCCAGTGTTTTCACCCCATCGGAGGCGCGGAATGCGCGGGTTGACGTTCGATCGCTTATGACCTCGCTGCGGTTCCACCGGTCCTGGCCGCTCCGCGTGAATAACCGGGCCAAGCGTGAATCGTTTCTTCGCCTCGCACACTCGATTCGCCCGGCGTTTCGACCTCTCGAACGCAAGCCGTCCGCGACGGCGCGGGCCACCATGCGGACCAGGGGCCCGCTTCTCCGTGACGTTCGGAGCCCCAACAGGTCGTTGAGGAATGGGAGTTCGTCTCGCCGGCCGGTTCCCCGCCCTACGCTGAGCATGCCCGCAGGGGGGGCCACACGGGTCGCGGGGGCCGAGCACGCCAGGAGGGCATTCTGGCAGGGCTGGAGCCGGACGATCCGCGCTCCGTCGGGGACTACCGGCTGCTCGGACGTCTGGGCGTCGGCGGCATGGGCCGGGTCAGGTTGGTATGGATGCCACGTTTCGGGTCATTTTTAATCCGCCGTCAGAGGGTCACGGTTCAGACGACGCCGACATGCGATACCGAGCGCGTCCGTAACGCCTGTAGGGCCTGCCGGAAAACCGGTGGGCCCCTACAGGCGGAGAACGGGTCAGGGTGCGGAAGGCGCCCGCGCCTCAGCTCTTACGAAGCCCTCTCAGCCACACGACGAGTGCGGGGACCGCGACGAACAGCGCCGAGACAGCGACACCAACAGCAAAATCTGACCATGACCGGTGCTGGAGGATCACCTCCGCGACGGTGGCCCGGGGAGCGGGCCGCGATGTGCTCGGCGAGATTACGGACCGCTTCCTCGGCAGCGAAGTACAGCACCTGGTCGAGGTCCTGGGTGGCGAAAATCTCCTGGTGGGGGCTGTGGTAGCCGCGCACAGTGCCGTCTTCGTCCAGAACTCTTCTCCACCGCGGTGATCATCACACCAACGAAACTGCGCATCTGACCGCGCCCGATCCCCGGAGCCAACGCGCCCGCACCGCACGGCGCGCGTTGCCCCGCTGGCGCTGAACGATTGCCCGACAGCAGAAGTCGGAGTGGTGCCCGTCCCCCACCCGATTGGGCTAGAAATGAGGGCGTGAACCATTCGTCCAATGATCTGAGCGGTACCGTCACGGGCCCGGTGGTGCAGGCGGGGCACGTGGAGCAGCTGAACCTTGCCCGTCCGATGCCCACCGCGCTCGCGGGACTGCCGCCGGCTTCGCAGGAGTTCGCGGGGCGCCAGGCGGCGCTGCAGGGGGTTGCGGAGGCGCTGCGGCCTGCCGATGACGGGACGGCACGGATGGTGCTGGCGCTGGTGGGGACGGCGGGCGTGGGGAAGACGGCGCTGGCCCTGCGGGCGGCGCACGAGGCGGTAGCGGCCGGGTGGTTTCCGGGTGGGGCGCTCTTCGTCGACTTCCAGGGGTACGACGGGAACCGTTATGTGCGGGCCGAGTTGGCGCTGTCGGCGTTTCTGAGCGCGCTTGGCGTACCGGACGAGCTGTTCCCGCGGACCCTTGAGGGGCGGCTCTCGCTCTACCGCTCGAAGCTCGCCGAACTTGCGGCGCAGGGGCGGGGGGTGCTGATCGTGCTGGACAACGTCTCGGCGTCGGAGCAGGTCAGGTCGCTGCTGCCGGGATCGACATGCCATCGGGTATTGCTGACGAGTCGTCACACCCTGGATCTGGGCTCACGGATCCTGGACCTGGACGTGCTGCCGGAGTCCGAGGCGGTCGACCTGATCGCGCGGACGCTCAATGTCCGCCGCCCCGAGGACACCCGAGCGGAGGAGGAGCCGGCGGCGGTCCGCGAACTCGCGCTGCTGTGCGGGTACCTGCCGCTGGCCCTGGCGGTGACGGCGTCCATCCTGGCGGGCGACCCGGAGCAGTCGATCGGCGAGCTGACGGAGGCGCTGCGGGACGGGGCAACCCGGCTGGAGGAGCTGTCGTACAGCGCGGGCCGCTCGGTGGCCGCCGCCTTCGCGCTGTCCTACGCCCGGCTGACGCCGGACGAGGCGCGGATGTTCCGGCTGCTGTCAATCAACCCCGGGCAGCAGGTGAGCGTGGCGGCCGCGGCCGCGCTCACGGGGCTGAAGGCTCCGCAGGCCAGAAAGCTGCTGCAGGCGCTGCGCGCGGCCCACATGATCGAGCCTGGCGAACCGCGCGGCTGGGTGCGCTGCCACGACCTGCTGCGGCTGTTCGCCGAGCGGTGCTGCGCGGCGGAAGAGGAGCACGCGATGCGGGAGGCTGCCGAGCGACGGCTGCTGGCCCACTACCGTGACAGCGCCCGGTCGGCGGTCGAGCGGATCGTCGAGATGGCGCGCGCGGGCAGACGTGATGAGGAGGCCGAGCAGTGGCTGGACACCGAGCGGCTCAACCTGCGCCTCGCCCTGGGCCTCACCGGCCCGGTGGACATGCTGCTCTCGCTGGCGCACGACGTGAGCTGGTTCCTGCGCCGGCAGCAGGAGTGGCAGGCCGGCGAGGCTGTGTGCAAGCAGGCGGTGGAACTCGCCCGCGATGACGGCGACAGCGCGCGGCTGGCGCTGGCCCACTACAACCACGGCGACTTCCTCAAGAACATGCAGGCCTACCACTCGGCCCTGCGCGTGTTCGCGAAGGCGCTCGACCTGTACCGCGCGGTCGGCGACCGCAAGCGGGAGGCGATGACCCTGCACAGCATGGGGACGGCGGCCCGCCGCCACGGCCGGTACGAGCAGGCGGAGGAGTACTACACCGCCGCCCTGTCCCTCTTCCGCGAACTCCACGAGTCGGTGAGCGTCGCGATGACCGTCTACAACCTCGGCAGCACCGCGCGCGGACGGGAGCGGTACGCGCTGGCCCAGGAGCGCTTCGAACAGGCGCTGGAGAGCTACCGCGAGCTGGGCCATGCCATGGGCCGGGCCCGCGCACTTGAGCACCTGGGCCGGCTCGCCCTCGCCCTGGACCGGCCGGAAGCGGCCCGGGACTACTGGCGGCAGGCCAGGGCCGCGTACGAGGAGGCGGAGACACCCCAGTACGTCGAGCTGGTCACCGGCCTGCTGGCCGGGCTCGATGGCTGACGGACCATCAGATGGGACTCGTGCCGGCCGCCTCCGGGCGCTTCGGATGACTGGCGAAGTGGCGTGGAGCAGCGCCGCTTCAGGGTGCGTCGTTGGCGGCGTCGCAGGTCTGGTCGCCCGCGGTGGCGTTGATGCGGATGAGCATCTTGTGCAGCACGTCGATCTCGTGCGCGTCCAGGGCGGCGAACAGTTCGGCCTCGACGGACGCGATGCCGGCGTAGATGTCCGTGACGAGTTGCGTTCCGCGTGGTGAGATCTCCACGATGTGTCGGCGGCGGTCGGCGGGGTCGCGTCGCCGCTCGGCCAGCCCGGCGTTTTCCAGGTCGTTGAGCATCGCGACCAGCACGCTCGGGTCCACGCCGAGGGTCTGGACCAGGGCTTGCTGGCCGGTCGCTCCCTGGTCGGCCAGCAACATGAGCACGTGCGCGTGGTTGTTCTTGAGGCCCTGCGCCCGCAGCGCCTCTTGTATGCGCATACCGGCGATCTGGCCTGCGAAAGCCAGTGCCAGTCCGGGCCGCTTCTCCATCACAGAACAGATGCTATCAGTCCTCGAACAATTTACTATCCGAGATCATTGAAGATATTCAACTATCTGCTAGCCTCCACGATGAGTCGTTGCTCACTACCTGGAGTACACATGTCTCTCGCCTACGACATCGTCGCAATCGCGCTGGGCCTGATGGTGCTGTTGTCGGCGTACGCCAAGCTCACCCGCAATCAGCAGCTCGTCGACGGCCTCACCGGCCTCGGCGTACCACTGGGCTTGTTCCCGTTCCTGGCCGCCTGCGAGATCGCCGGTGCGGTCGGCCTGGTGATCGGTATCTGGTGGGTGCCACTGGGCATCGCGGCCGCTGTCGGCCTGGTGCTCTACTTCGTCGGCGCGGTCGGAACCCACCTGCGCAAGAACGATTTCAAGGGCATACCCAGCCCTGCCATGCTGCTTCTTGCCTCGGCTGCCGTGCTGATCCTGCGCATCCTCTCGGCCTGATCGAGGCGTCCGGATTCGTGTCGCCGGGGTACGTCAGAGCGGGGTGTAGATGGAGAGTTTCAGTGCCGGGTGGTCGTTGGCCTGGAAGGTCGCGTAGCTGAACGTGAGGACGCCTTGTTGTAGGCGAGCTCACCAGCGCCCCTTGACGCAGGCAGCGGGCAGCCCCGGATCAGCGCTTCGATAGTCTGCGACAGATGGCTGGTTGGCAGTGCCCATGTGCACGGACGGTTTTTGTCCGGTCTGGCCCTTGTCCCTTCACCGGCAGTCGGAACATCGTCACGTCATTCACGCACTGACAAGGAACTCCCCATGGACAAGCCTCGTGTACTGGTTGTCGGCGCCGGAATCTCCGGGCTCGCTCTGGTCCGCGCCCTGATGGACCGCGGGCTCGCGGTAGAAGTTGTGGAGCGCAGTGCCGACTGGCAAACGTCGGGCGCTGGTCTGTATCTTCCGGCAAACGCGGTCCGTGCGCTGTACCGCCTCGGCATAGGTGACGAGGTGGCAAAGCGTGCGGAACGCGTCGTACGGCAGCGGCTGCACGACCACCGAGGGCGCGCTCTCGCGGAGTTCGACGTCAGCGGGATCTGGGGCGATGTCGGCGACTGCCTGGCGATCAGCCGCAACGACCTGCATGAGGTGCTGCGTACGGCAACCGCTGGTACGGACGTCCGTTTCGACGCCGAAGTGAGCAGCGTGGACGCCGAAGGGACAGTGACCTTCGCGGACGGATCGATGAAGTCGTACGACCTGATAGTGGGCGCGGACGGCATCCACTCAGCTGTACGGCGCAGCGCCTTCGGCGGTCCGGAGCCCCGCTTCCTGGGCCAGCTGTGCTGGCGGTTCCTGGCCGAGGACAGTGAGATCGCGGGGATCTCCGACTGGACCGGCCGGCTGGGAAGCGGCGGTCGTGGGTTCTTGACCGTTCAGCTCGGCGGTGGCCGCGTGTACTGCTACGCCGACGTCAACAGCCCCCACCCGTCCGCCCCCGACGGCGACTGGCGCAGCCTCTTCGCCGATTTCGCGGCCCCGGTTCCGCAATTGCTGGAGCAGGGCGCGGACGCCCACTTCGCAGCGCTGTACGAGAGCGTCGGTGCGGACTGGACGCGACCGCACATAGTCCTCATCGGCGATGCCGCACATGCCTGCTCCCCCAGCATGGCCCAGGGCGGTGCCATGGCGCTGGAGGACGCCTTGGTCCTCGCAGAACTGCTCGGCGAGGAAGACGACGTCACCGCGGCCCTCACCGCCTTCCAGGCCCGCCGCGCGGATCGCGTCCAATGGGTACTGGACCAGAACCACCGCCGGGACAAGGCCCGCAAACTCCCCACTCCACTGCGCAACCTCACCTTCCGCCTCGTCGGCGAGCGACTCTTCAAAGCCAACCACGCCCCGCTGCACACCCTGCCGTAGACAGCCGGGACCGGCTCGGCCAGACGACTGGCAAGTCAAGAACTGCTCGACGAAGACTTCATCGCCGTCGTCAACTAGGCGCACAAACGTCCCGTCGCCGTCGGCGTAAACGGGCACCGATTTGCTGGAATAACTGCGGCCCACGATCGGGTGCTCCCTCTCGGGGAGGGGGCCGAGAGGGGCGCTCGGCACATGCGTGCCTTCCCACGTGCGATGCCTTCGCGGTGGGCCCGCGGGGCTCCGGGACTGGACGGTTTCGGTTCTGGGTGGGCCGGCCGGTCAGACGGTGAGGACGATGCGACCGGGGACCTCGCGTGCTTCCAGCCGGCGGTGTGCTTCTGCGGCCTCGGCGAGAGGGAGTTCGTCGACGCGCTGGGCCAGCCGGCCGCTCGCGAGGAGGTCTACGACCTTCTCGGCCGCCGGCCGTGCGGCGGAGGGGTTGTCCTGGAGGTAGGGGCCTACGGCGAAGCCGAGCATGCCCGCGCTCCTCCTCCACAGGTCGTCGCCGGTGACCGGGGTGTCCGGGGTGCGAGCAGCGTGTCCGAGCAGCAGGATGCGGCCGAGCGGAGCCAGGACGTCCAGGCTGGCGGTGCGTACGTCGCCGCCGACCGGGTCGACCACGACATCGACCGGGCGGCCGTCCAGGGCCTTCACGAACTGGTCGCTGGTGACCACCTCGTCGTAGTCCAGGTGCTCGGTGTCCGCGATCCTGGCCTGTGAGGAAACGGTACCGGTGATGTGGGAGGCGCCCAGCAAGCGGGCGACCGCGGGGAACGCGGCGGCCAGGCCGCCTGCCGCTCCGTGCACCAGCACCTTCTCCCCCTCTCGGAGGTGGGCCACGCGGGTGAGCGCCAGATAGGCCGTGGTCGCGTTCGGCAGGACCGCGACGGCCTGGGCGGGGTCCACACCGCCGTCCTTGAGGGACACGGTCATGGCCGCATCGGCCAGGGTCACCGTGGCGTACCCGCCCAAAGACATCTGGGAGAGCGTCACGACCGGCTCGCCGACCTGGAAATCGCTGACGCCGTCGCCCAGTTCACGGACCGTTCCGGCGACTTCGAGACCGGGCACGAAGGGTGGCCGGGGGTATCCGGGCCGGCCGGCCAGATCGCCGCGGCGGAAGAGGACGTCGACCAGGCCGACCGCGGCGTGGCTGGTGTCGATGCTGATCTGTCCGGGCCCCGGCTTCGGGTCAGGCAGCTCTACTGGGACCAGGACCTGTGGTCCGCCGATCTCGCTGATGGTCATCGCGTGCATGGGAAAACTCCTGTTTCGTGCTCTGCGGGTGTGATCAGTTGCCCCGGGGGCCGGGGCGGCCTTCGGGCGCTGGGGGCCATCGATGAAGTCCGATGGGCCTCCCCGTCCGGCCGACGGGGAGGCGCGCCTCTCACTGCTGCTCCGGCGCACCCTGTGGACGTCGACTCCGTGCTGTTCTTTTGCGAGCGCCGACACCGCGACAGTAACGCAATGCCCTTGCGTTGTAAACAACGCAAGGGCATTGCGTTGCTACTATCGCCGTATGACAGAGGCGAACCCCTTCCAGCGGGCCTACTCCCGCCACCACAAACAACAGCGGGCCGCCGACCTCCTGGCCGCGGCCCGCACCCTGGGCACCAGGGACGGCGTGCGCGCGGTCACCCTGACGGCGATCGCCACCCAGGCCGGCGTGCACGCCTCAGCCGTACGCCGCTACTACGCCTCACGCGAAGAAATCCTGCTCGCCCTCACCGAAGAGGGATACCGCGACTGGGCTCACGACATCGCCACGCGACTGGCAGGCCGCCAAGACGTCACCTCGGGCGAACTGGCCCGCATCCTGACGGCCTCGCTCGCCGAGCGCCAACTCTTCTGCGACCTGCTGACCCATGTCACACTCAGCCTCGAACGCGAGGTCTCCTTCGAACGCGTACACGCCTTCAAAAGCGTCGCCATCATCGCCGTAGGAACCCTCGCCGACGCCATTACCGCAGCCAGCACACTCAACCAAGACCAGGCGAGCGACCTGATCACCGGGGTCATCGCGATGACCGCACCGCTGTGGCAGGCCGGCCACCCCGCCGAAACACTCACCCGCCTCTACGCCGAAGAGCCCGCCATGGCCCACATCGGCATCGACTTCGAACCCACTCTCACCCGCCTGACCACGGCCCTGATCGACGGCATGACCCACCCCGAACACCTCTCAGCGCAAGATCCCCCCAGACCGCTGGGCCAAAGTTGACAAACGCCCTCTGATCGAGGAGATCCGCGCCGCCATACAGGACATGACGCACCTGCTGCGATGGATTTCGTCGCTCCAGATCCCCATCGCCTCCAACAAACCACCGCTAGCGCCCCCCACCGTCCTCCGCCCCGCTGACCGACGGGGCGGAGGGCCCGGCCAGTACCACCGAACAGGAACTCCTGATGAACCACCACGAGCTGCTGACCGCCCTCGACACTGCTGGCGTGGACCGGCGCGAGTACGACGTCCAAGGAGTTCCACCTGAATCGGATCGCCAGCTGGCTGCGGGTCTGACGGAGCCGACCGTCAGAGACGGGAACTGCTCTGCCGCAGGCAGGACCTGACGAAAACACCTCTCCCCGTCCTGGGACACCCCTTTGACCGTCCCGGCAGAGGTGACGACGACCGGATCCATGGGTCCTCGTTTCACGGTCTCCCATGATCTGACAGGGAATGGGACCCGGACCGGCGGCCCGGCCCGCGCGGGCTAGGCTGGGCTGCCCAAAGCAGGCGTGCGGGGAAGGTCTGATCGTCCATGCCGTTGAACACCGGGGATCCTGGTGCGATAGGTGAGTACGTTCTCGTCGACCGGCTCGGCACCGGCGGCATGGGGGCGGTGTTCCTGGGGCGGTCGGAGTCGGGGCGGCAGGTCGCGGTCAAGGTCGTGCACGCGCAGTACGCCGACGACCCGCAGTTCCGTACCCGGTTCCGGCAGGAGATCGAGGCGGCACGGCGGGTGAGCGGGGCGTTCACGGCGTCGGTGGTGGACGCGGACCCGGACGCCGACCGGCCGTGGATGGCCACGCTGTACGTGCCGGGCAGCAACCTGGCCGGGCTGGTGGACCGCGACGGTCCGCTGGGCGGGGCGCGGTTGCGGGCGCTGGCGCTCGGGCTCGCGGAGGCGCTGCGGGACATCCACCGGGCCGGGGTGGTGCACCGGGACCTGAAACCGGCGAACGTGCTGATGGCCGAGGACGGGCCGCGCGTCATCGACTTCGGCATCTCGCGGGCCGCCGGCAACGAGCCGCTGACCGTCACGGGCAGCGTGATCGGCACGCCCCCGTTCATGTCACCGGAGCAACTGCGGTCGCCGCGCGAGGTGACCCCCGCCTCCGACATCTTCTCCCTCGGGTCGCTGCTGGCGTACGCGGCCACCGGGCACGGGCCGTTCGACGCGGACACCCCGTACATGGCGGGGTATCAGGTGATGTACGAGCCGCCCCGGCTGGACCTCGTCGCGGAGCCGCTGCGCGGCATCGTGGCGCGCTGCCTGGACAAGGACCCGGCCGCGCGCCCGGCGCTGCCGGAGCTCCGCGAGCTGTTCCGCGCGCTGCCGGACGAGCTCCAGCCGCTGCCGGCCGACGTGGTCACGGGCGGCCGGAAGCCCGCGACCATGGCTGCCGTCGAGCCCCGGACCCACGCTCAGACCGAACCCCGGCAGCGCGGGCGCAGGGTGCTCACCGTCCTGGGCGCGGCGGTCGCCGTCACCGGGCTGACCGTCGCGGGCGTCTTCGCGCTGGGCGGCTCGTACGGCCCGACCGCCGCGCACACCGCTTCCCTGCCCGCGGGGTGGCGGGCCTGGCGGACGACGCTGCGGCACGAGGTGTCGGCCGAGGCGGCACCCGCCATTTGGGGCACACCGGGCTGCGTCACCGGGGGCGGCGACCTGTACTGCGGCGGGGAGGGCTTCACGCTCGCCAAGATCGACCCGGCCACCGGGCGGGTGAAGTGGCGGGCCGGCGACACCTCGCAGTACGTGACGCCCTACGGGGTGCGGGACGGGCTGGTCTACGTGCCCGTGTGGGTGGGGGGCGGCTGGAAGGTGGCGGCCCTGGACACCGCGGACGGCAAGCGGCGGTGGCTCGCGGACAACCCACAGGACCACCCGGCACTGCTGTTCGGCGGCGGGCTGCTGACGGCCACCGGCGACGCCCGGGGCTTCGTCGCGTACGACACCGCCGGCAAGGAGCTGTGGCGGTCCGGGGTCCCCTCGTACTGCCTGCCGACGGTGGCCGGGGGCGTCCCGTACGCCGAATGCGCGACCGGCAACGACGTGGTCAGGGGCCCGGTCACCCTGCAGCGCCTCGACCCGGCCGACGGCACGGCGCGCAAGCTCGCGACCCTGCCGGCCGGCGCGACCGGCCTCGGCGCGTCCGGCGGTCAACTGCTCTACGTGGCCCCCGGCACCAGCGGTCAGCGGTTCACGGCCCTGCTCCGCGTCGACCCGGACACCGGCGCGGTACGCCGCCAGACGCTGGCCCACCCGGTGAACGTCGCGGGCGGGACGCCGACACTGCTGGACGGCACCGTGTACTTCACCGGGACCAACGGCACCGTCACGGCCGTGTCCGCCGCCGACGGCAAGCGGCTGTGGCAGCGCGCGACGGGCCTGGAGAACCTGTCGGCGCCGGTGCTGTCGGCGGCGTACGGGCGGGTGTATCTCGCCACCCGGATCGGCAGCGTGCTGGCCCTGGACCGGGGCAGCGGCGCGGAGTTGTGGCGTACGACGGCGCTGGACAGCACCGGGGTCCAGGCCGGGGACGGCATGGACGGGGCGGCCGGCGTGCTCCTGGTCAAGGACGCGATCGTGGCGATGGCCGGGTTCACCGCCCTCTCAGTGAACCCCGACCAGTGAGCCCGGGTCGGTGAGCCCGGGTCGGTGAGCCCGGGTCGGTGAGCCCGGACCGGCCGGTCACCACGTCAGGGCCTCCGCCAGGGAGTTCTCCCAGTAGGTGACCCGCGCCGCGTTGTCCTCGACGTAGAGCGAACCGCCGGGCAGGGGGAGGTGCAACTCATCCGTTACCGCGCCGCCCCCCGCGCCCGTCAGGACCAGGCCGAGGGTGGCGGCCTTGTGGCCGCTGCCGGCGGCGCTGCCGTCGGCGGACGCGATCGTCACGCCCGCGTACGCCGTGGCGCCCGGGGCGATCGTCACGATGGTGTGCGGGTTGCTCTCCTCGACCGGCTCCACCGGCTCCTCCCGGTCGGCGGTGAACCTCATGTACGGGAACTCGTAGAGGCGGCAGGCCCGCGAGCCCTTGTTGACCGCCTCGATGACGATGTGGTTGACCGGGCTCGACACCTTCTTGACCACCAGGGTCAGGCGAGCGACCGTGCAGTCCACCGCCCGGCCCGCGTTCTTCCCGGCGGAGGGGGAGGAACTCGCGCTCGCGCTCGGGCTCGGTGCCGCGCTCGTCGGGGCCGCCCCTGACTCCGCCACGGACACCGAGCCGGAGCCGGAACCGGAGCCGCCGCAGGCGGTCAGGGTCGGGGTCAGGGCCAGGGCCAGCGCGGCGGAGGCGATGAGAAGGACGGGGGCCGGTCGGTTGGTACGCAAGGCAGGTGCCTTCCACATAAGGCTGACGCTCAAGTTCTGACTCCCGCGATGATCCTGACGGGAACTCACAGACAGGTGACGGCTCCATCCCAGATACAGCACGGTCGGCCCATCCCCTGTCTCAGGGGCATGGTGCTCGCCCGCCGGTCGACGTTCGAGTTCGTCCTGCGCGAGCGGACCGAGGCGCGGGCCGGCGTCCGCACCGTCAGGGGAGCGCGCGTGGTCGGGCTGATCACCGCCCCGGACGACCCGTGCCGCGTCATCGGCGTGCATACCGCCGACGGCCGTACCTGGACCGCGGACCTCGTGGTCGATGCCTCCGGACGCCGCACCGATCTGTCCGACTGAAGCTGCTGCCGCTGTGGGTCGTCTGAGGCTCCTGCCCGGCGGGCGTGCGATAGGTTGCCCGCCATGACTGAGCTCGGACCCGTCGCCTGGCCACCTGCCCCGATCAGGACCGAGCGGCTGGTGCTCCGCGAGCCCGAGGCCCGGGACCGTGCGGCGTTCATCGAGCTGTTCGCCTCGCCAGAGGTGGGCACCTACCTCGGTGGCCCTCGACCGCGTGATGAGCTCGAGCGCGCGGTGCCTGAGGTGCCCGGGCGGCGCCCTGGCCTTTTCGTGATCGAGCTCGACGGAGCGGTGATCGGCACCATCGAGCTCAACCGGCGCGACGCGGAGCATCGGAGTCATGTCCGTCCGGATGCCGGGGAGGCCGAACTCGGCTACCTGCTCCTGCCAGAGGCGTGGGGACGCGGGTACGCCGCCGAGGCGTGCGCGGCGGCGCTCGGCTGGTTCGCCGACGCGCTTCCCGGCGAGCCGGTGGTGCTCTGCACCCAGACCGCCAACGACCGCTCGATGCGCCTCGCGGCGAAGCTGGGGTTCACGGAGGTGCAACGGTTCGAGGAGTGGGGCGCCGAGCAGTGGTTCGGCGTGTGGTCCTCGGTCACGCCGTCCGGTTGAGCTCGTGCTCGACAGCGCGGATCCACGAGGTCACCGATACACCCACGACCTGACCAACGCGCAAGCGCCCAGAGAGTCACGGACAACCTTTAGGTGCGCCGCGATGAGGTCAGATCGCGTTGATCACCGCTGGCGCTCGCTCCGCCCGGCTCAACGCTCGCAGCAACGCCGCTTGGCCATGCCGTCGGACGGCGAGCCGGGCCAACAGCACGAGCACGGGGTCGAAGGCGGCGTCCGGGAGCTCTTGTGCGGCGAGCCCCACGCTGACAGCGAGATCGTCCATGTGCACGGCGAGCTCCATCATCCGCGTGGCGAGGAAATCGTTGAGACTCAGCGCCCAACCCGTCTGCGGCATGAACACAGCCTGGTCGCCTGAATGCCCCGCAAGATTCGTCTGCTGCTCAGCGAACGAAGCCTGGGCGCGCTTCCACAACGACTGTGCTCCCTCGGACGCGATGCCCTCGCCCTTCGCCCGAATACCGACGTTGATCTCCCCGTCGAGCGGCGCGTCGATCCACACGGCACGCGCATAGTGTTCCAGCAGCGGAATCGGCGCCGCTTCGGACGTGGGCTCTTGCATCGCGGAGCCGACGCTGAAGATCTGATAGGCAAGGTGGCCGGCCAGGCCGCCGACCGTCATCTCTGCCAACGCGCTGGGCTGTTCCCACGCTGCGGCAACTTCCGGCTTCCGCAGCAGGGCTACTGCCTGACCTGCGGCGCCCAGGTACGCGTCTATGGCACTCATGAGGTCCTCCATGATCGGGATTCCCGACATTATGAGCCCCGGAGCGTGCCTGGATCCCAGTCTGTAGTTTGATGAGTGTCTTGATCCAGCCACTCACATGGAGGTAGGTTCCCCGGCGGCTGGAACTCGAGTCCGGTCGCCGGGGTTTCGTCTTGCGCAGCGGGTGGGGCTAGTTGGTGCAGCCGGGGACGGCGCCGGGGGGCCGGCAGTTGTTGGGTGTGTTGCCGGAGACGGAGCTGGTCACCAGGTTGACCGTGCTGCCGGGGTTCTTGAAGATGCCGCCGGCTTCGAGCACCGCGCTGTTGCCCGCCACGGAGCTGTTGGTGAGGGTCGCCGTGCCCAAGCCGTTGTAGAGCCCCCCGCCCTGGGAACCGGCAGCGGTGACCTTGTTGGCCGAGAGCTGGGAGGAGCTGATGTTGAGTGTGCCGACGTTGCCGATCCCGCCGCCCTGGTCGGCCGCGGTGTTCCCGCTGATGGTGCTGGATTTGACGGTCAGAGTGGCGCCGGGGAAGTTGTAGACGCCGCCGCCGGTGCCGGCGGTGTTGTTCTGTACGCTGCTGCTGTCGATCGTCCCGGTGTCGGTGCTAGAGATACCGCCCCCCTGAGCAGCCTGGGCGGAGTTGTCCCGCACGATGCTGGACTGCACGAGCAGGGTGCCGAGACTGTGAATGCCGCCGCCGTGGTGGGCTTTGTTGCCCGACACAGTGGTGGAGCGGATCGTGATGCTGCCGCCGAGGGTGTAGAGGCCGCCGCCGCCCCAGTCGACGGTATTGCCGTTGACGGTGCTGCTGGAGATCGTGGTGCTGCTGCCGCTGAAGGAAGCGATGGCGCCGCCCTCATGGGCGGTGTTGCTGGTCAGGATGCTGTTGCTGACGGCCAGGACGCGGCCGCTGTTGACGAGGATGGCGCCGCCGTACTCGGTATCGAGGACTATGGGGTTGCCGTTGTGCAGGGTGACTCTGTTGAGGGTGAGCTTGCCGTTCGTGCCGCCGACCTCGAATATGCGGAAGTTCGGGGTGAGGGGGGCGGCGGCGCGTTCGATGATGGAGTTGAAGCCGTTGATGGTGATGGGCTCGGTGATCACCGGCAGCCCGTTCGGTCCGCTGCCGCCGACGGGAGGCTGGACCGTGTCGAGGGAGTAGACGCAGTTCGCGGCCAGGTCGATGGTGCCGCCGCCCGCCAGATTGGCGGCGCTGATGGCGGCCACGAGGGCCGCCTTGTCGCAGGTGACCGGTGCGGCGGAGGCCGGGGTGGGGAGGGCGGCAAACCCGAGGGCCAGCACGATGGCGGCGAGTGCGCCGCCCGCTTTAGGTGCGAATTGCACGGAAGACTCCTTATGACCGTGGGGGAGCCTGGTTGAATCCCCCGCTGAACCGGTTAAATCCCCCTGCGCCTGAACGCTATGGGAGTGGTTCTGAGGGGGCCTGCTGTGCTGGGCCGAACGGCGGAAAGATGACTCCACTCGGTGACGATGGTTGGCTCACCGTTAAACCTCGAAGCGCCAGGTCGGCTCCGAGAGCCGGAAGGAGCCGCCTGGAGCGAGTGGGCCAGGAATCAAAACGGTGACCACCGTCTTGGCCTGACCGCCACCAGTTCCCGGCACAGGGCACGGGCGCCTACCACTTGGCCTGGTGGGCATTCAGGCGGCTCAAGGGAATTCGCGGTGACGCCGGGCTGAACGCGATGAAGGCAACACGGGAAATCGAAATGGGGCTGTTCGGCGACGGACCGGGGTTCTCCCTGTACATGACCCGGTTGGTCGACGATGTCCTGCTGCCGGTGCTCCGCAACAGCTGAGAGCGGGACGGGAGCCGGGGGGGGGGGGGGGGGGCCCCCCCCCCCCCCCACCCGCCCGGCGTTGCAGCCGTAGCAACGGCGACTTCGACACCTACTGCGCCCAGCACGAGAAGCGGGGGCACGAGCGCAACCGCTGCGGGGCGTGATCATCTGCTGCGATCATCCGCCAGGTGGTGCCGGCGCACTCCGGCGCAGAAACGACTCACTCCGACTCTTCATCGGATTGTCCTATTCGCTACCTTTGCATCTTTAGGTATGGTTTCACACCTTCCGGTGCGTGTCCTCTACTCGGTTCAATCGAGCCACGCGGCGGTCTGCTTTTCGCCGAATCCTTTCGCGTGCCTCGATCTGTTGCCGTGTTGCCTGGTAAACGCACGGAGTTGACCAGTCACTCGCACAGGAGCAGTGGGCCTCCGCCTGGAATCGACATCCAGAAGGAAGAGCCTGCACAATGCCAACCATCCTCGTCGTCCAACCATCCACGGCAACGGCCGGCACGCAGGTCACGATTGTCGGCAGCGGTTTCAGCGGTGCGACCGCCGTGAAGTTCGGTGCCGCGAACGCCACGAGTTTTACGGTGGTGGCGGACAGTGTGACCACCCGGACCGCGCCGGCTTCCCCGGATCGCTGTAGTAACCCCGCACCGGCCGGGAGTCGTAGCTCCCCGCCGGCGGCAGATGGTCGGGCATGACGCCTCCCGGCTCTCATCGCCGTGTCGGACACGGCGTCCAGTACGCAGCATGGCGCCGCGTGCGGGACCGCACATGAGCATCCGTACTCAGATCGCCGCCGGGCAGACCTGTCCGGGCGGCAGTCGCTCTAGGGTGTCGGTCACGGCCACCGACTTGGGAGCAGATGTGTCTACCGTCACCGCTGCGTTGTTCACCTGCCCGCTGGGGGACGATGCCGCCCTGATACCGCGCACGGTCACGATCGCGGAGGCCTATCAGGCGCTGTTGGAGGTCAACTACGAGCGTCTCGCCCGCTGGTTCCCACGTGCATTCGACAAGCCGCCGACGCTGGACGGGACTCGTGCGGACCTGGAGCGGGGCGGCCAGGCCTGGTTCGAGGGATCGCAGTTGCCGCTGGCCATCACGGTGAAGGCTGAGGACGGCTGGCGCCTGGCTGGTTGGGTCAACCTGTTGATCAACGGTCCGGCGCGGTCGGCCGAGGTGGGCTATTGGCTCGGCGTCGGCTTCGAGGGACGTGGATTGGTCGCCAGGGCTGTCACGGCCGTGCTCGATCACGCGTTCGGCCCGCTCGGTCTGCATCGTGTCGAGTTGCGGACCACCACCGACAACAAACGCAGTCGGAGCGTGGCCCAGCGCTTGGGGTTCACGCAGGAGGGCGTATTGCGTGAAGCAGCGGCCTTCACCGACGAACGACGTGATGTCGTGATCTACGGTCTCTTGGCAAGTGAGTGGCGCAGGGCAGCGAACTCACCGTAGGTGGCGAAGCCGAGGCCCGCCGGTGGCGAAGTGGGGACGGCCGGGCCCCCGGCCGTCCCCTTGTGCTTGTTGGGTACCGAGCGCTTGGGCGCACCAGATCGGCCATTCGGCCGACCCGCCGGACGGCTTGCATCGCATAGCCTCGCCGCGTGGACAATGCGCACGACCGGCTGACCGCGGACCCCGCGGAGACCAACCCGCTTCCCCGGCCCGTACAAAGGCTCCTCGCCTTCGCGCTGTACGCGGTGCTCGCCCTGGTGTGGCTGCTCGACCTGGTGCCCAGCGACGGGTTGCGCACCCCGCAGAACGACTGGCTGCCTCCCCTGCTGACCGGGCCGGCGGCCGCAGTGCTGCTGCTCGTGCCCGACCGGTGGCTGTCCCTTGAGCGGCGCGCCTGGGCTGCGGCGTGTGGTTCGCTGGCGGTGACGGGCGGGATGCTGCTCGCCGGACAGCGCGGCGGCGGCAGCTGGGGCCTGCTGGAGACGGTTTGCCTGCTGATCATGCTGGCGCGGACCTGCCGGTGGGTCAGGCGGCCGCTCGCCGCCGTCGCACTCGGGGCCGCGGTGATCGCCGCCCCGGCGCGGATGGTGGACAACCCGGACTCGCTGTCGTTCGCCTTCGCGCTCACCTTCGCCGTCGGCGTGGCGGTGGGGCTCGGCTGCTATCTGCGGGCGCAGGACGGGCACAGGGCCCGCGCGGTGGACGCCGTCCGGCAGGGAGAGCGGCTGGAACTGGCGCGGGACCTTCACGACTTCGTAGCCCACCACGTCACCGGCATCGTCGTGCAGGCGAACGCTGGACGGGCCATCCGCGAGACGGCGCCGGACCAGATCGACCCGATCCTGGAGAACATTCAGAAGGCCGGCATGGAGACGCTGGACTCCATGCGCCGCCTGGTGCGGGTGCTGCGGGAGGTGGACGGCAGGCCCCGGCGGCCCGGGGAGCTGTTCACCGAACTGGCCGCGATGGTCTCCGACTTCTGCGGTGGCGAGGCCCAGGACGCCACCCTGTCGGTGGCGGCCCCGGCCCGCGCGGCGCGGCTCGCGCCCGAGGTGGAGACCTCGGTGCACCGGGTGGTACAGGAGTCGCTGACCAACGCGCGGCGGCACGCCCCCGGTGCGCTGGTGGCAGTGCGGATGGGCATGGACGACGGACGGCTGCAGGTGGAGGTCCGCAACACGCCACCCGCCGCGCCGCCCGCCGCGCCGCCTGCCGCGACGCGGTCCGCCGCCCCGGTCGGAGGCCGCGGGGGCTTCGGGATGGTGGGCCTGCGGGAGCGGGTGGCAGCGGTGGACGGGACGCTGGAGGCAGGCGGGACGCCTGACGGCGGATGGCGGGTAGCCGGCACCTTTCCTGTGCTGGCTGTGGCAGGATCGGCCGGGTGAGCTACGCGACGGCTGCGACGACAACGGGTTCCGCGGCGTCCTCGACGACGAGGGTGCTCGTCGCCGACGACCAGCACCTGGTGCGTGCCGGATTCCGCCTGATACTGGACGCCCAGCCGGGCATCGAGGTGGTGGGCGAGGCGGCCGACGGCGCCGAGTGTGTGGAGATGGCCAGGCGGCTGCGTCCCGACGTGTGCCTCATCGACATCAGGATGCCCGCACTCGACGGCCTGGAGGTCACCCGCATCCTGGCCGGGCCCGAGTCGGCCGACCGAATGCGCGTCGTCGTGGTGACCACCTTCGACCAGGACGATTACGTCCACCGGGCGCTGCACAACGGCGCCTGCGGGTTCCTACTGAAGGACGCCAGCCCGGCCCTGCTCATAGAGGCGGTGCGGGCCGCGCAGCGCGGAGACGCGCTGATCTCGCCGGCGGTGACGGTGCGGCTGCTGCGCCAACTGGAGGACGGACGCAAGGCCTCCTCCGCCGCCGGGCGCCCGCCGAGGACGGCCCTGACGGAGCGTGAGCTGGACGTGGCGCGGCTGGTGGCGATGGGCCACACCAACCAGGAGATCTGCGCCGATCTGTTCCTGTCGCTCGGGACCGTCAAAACGCATCTGACGAACATCCAGTCCAAGTTGGGCGTGCGCAACCGGGTGGAGATCGCCGCCTGGGCGTGGGCAACGGGCACCGTCTCCCAGGGGCCCGGCTTCCAGGAGTGAGCGGTCCGCCGGGGTGTGCGGTCCGCCGGATTGGGCGGCCCGGGGCCGACGGCGGGCATCGGCCGTTCGACCGATGCGGTCCGGCCGTCCGGCCGAAGCGCCGGAGTATGCCGCCGCCGCACCATAAATGCCATGAACACAACGACCCAGGCCCCCAACGCCACCGCCTCGGAGCTCAGCCCGCAGGCGCCACGCCGGATCACCGCGCTCGACGCGCTGCGCGGCTTCGCACTGTGCGGCATCCTCCTGGTCAACATCCCGGATCAGATCACGCGGATGGTCAGCTACGACGGCGCCCACCACACTTACCCGATACCCGCGTTCCTGGAGCTGTTCGTCCATCAGCGGTTCTTCCCGATCTTCTCGTTCCTCTTCGGGCTGAGCTTCGCGATCTTCCTGGAGAGCGCCGGGCGGCGGTCGTCGCACCCCCGGCTGCTGCTGGCCCGCCGGCTGGTGGCCCTCGGTCTGCTCGGCCTCGCCCACCAGCAGTTGCACCCCGGAGAGGCGCTGCTGCCGTACGCGATCATCGGGCTGCTGATCCTGCTGCCCGCCTCGTGGCTGCCGACGTGGTTGGTCCTACCCGCGGGGCTGCTGGGTCTCGTCGCCTCGTTCACCATCGCCTCGGGCGGCATCCTGAGCATCCCGGGGCTGTTCCTGCTGGGTCTCGCCGTCGCCCGCCTCGGTATCGCCCGGACGCTGGACCGCCGTACCGGACAGCTCGCCGTCACGCTCGCCCTCGCCGTCCCGGCGGCGGCCGCCGCCGCATGGTGGCAGCACACCTACCCTGCCGCCGGGCCCCTGGCCACGCGGATCGCGGCGATGGCCGGTCTCGTCGGCGCCCTCGCGTACGCCACCGCGCTGCTGCTCGTGCTGCGCACCCGGCTGGGCCGCCCGCTGTCGGCGGTCCTCGAGCCCCTCGGCAGGATGGCGCTGACCAACTACCTCACCGCCACGCTCCTGGTGGTCGCCGCAGCCGGCCCGCTCGGCCTGCGGGAGTCCTCCCGCTGGGGAACCGCCATGGCCCTGGCGGTCGTCGTCCTCGCCGTGCAGACCGTCTGCAGCCGCTGGTGGCTGGCCCGGTTCCAGTACGGGCCGATGGAGTGGGTCCTGCGTTGCGTGACGTGGTGGAACGTGGTGCAGCTGCGCCGCTCGCGTCCGTGACACCGACCGACGAGGACACGTCGGCGTCGGCCGGTCCCACCTCCGCTCTCGAAGCCCTCAGCCGCTCCCCAGTTCCCCCCACGGCACAGAAACCGCGTACTCAATGATCAATGTTGGACAGACAGTTGACGACCTAATCGCCGCGTTAGGCAAAAACGGTCCGACCGCAGACGGCGGTACGGACACGTGAAATCCAGACCCGATCCGCTGTCCATAGCGGCGATGGCGGTCACCGTACTCTCCATCTCGGCCACCGCCCCTCTCACCGCCGCCGCCTCCGCTTCGCCGCTCGCCATGGCCTTCTGGCGCAACTGCCTGGGCTTCGCCGTACTCGGGCCGTTCCTCCTGATACTGCGCCGCCGCGAGGTGGTGCGCGTCGCGCGCGGCGAGCGCGGCATCCTGCGCCGGGAGCAGTGGCGGCCCTTGGTCTTCGGCTTCCTCGCGGCCACGTCGCTCGCTCTCCACTTCGCGGCCTTCATGACGAGCACCCGGCTGACCTCGGTCGCCATGTCCACGGCACTCGTCGCCACCCAGCCCGTCTGGCAGGCCCTCATCGCCGCGGGGCAGGGCGTCAGTACATCTCGCAGGACATGGACGGGTCTCGCGCTCTCCGTAGTGGGAGCGGCCGCGGCCGGCGGTCTCGACATAAAGTCCGGCGGTACGGCGCTGCTGGGTGACCTGCTCGCCGTCGTCGGGGCCATCGCTCAGGCCGGGTACACCGCCCTGAGCGAACGGTCGCGCGCGGATGTGAGCACACCGCTGTATTCGACGGTCACTTCGCTGGTCTGCGGTCTGGAACTCCTCGCCGTCTGCTGGCTGGCCCACATCCCGCTCACAGGTTTCGACAGGACCACCCAACTGTCGCTGCTCGGGCTGCTGATCCTCCCCCAGATTCTGGGGCTCGGCTCACTGAACTTCGCCCTCGGTAGGACATCGGCGACGACGATGAGTGTCCTCCTCCTGCTGGAGACCCCCGTGGCCGCGCTCACCGCATGGTGGCTGCTGGGGCAACACATCAAGGCCGCGACCATGCCCGGGCTCCTGCTGATCATCATCGGCGTCACGGTCGTGGTGACGAGCGGCAGCGGGGAACAAGCCGCAGCACAGCAAGGCAGACACCGTAAAGAAATACCGCCGTACCCGGCCTATGCCCCGTACACACCCCAACTGCCGCCCGCACCAGAACGCCTACCGTTTTGGCACGGTGCCAAACGGGACCCCAGATTGGACTGGGCAAGCTACACCAGGGACGACAGTCCAACGGTCAGGCTCACTTATCACGGTGCGGGGGCCTTCGACACCGTGTCCTTGCGCAGGCCGCACGTGGAGGAAGAGGAACCAGGCTTCGACGGTCCCGCTGAGGCGTTGGCGGACCACAACTGGCGGCGGTGAGCGGGCGGACGGGCTGCGGCGGCAGATCGCGTGCCGCCACGGCGTGGGAGTTGGTGGGCGAATGTGCGAGCTACCACTCGTGATGAAAGTAGACTTGCACAATCTGGCGAGAGCCCTTTATGGTCATGCGAGTCAACTCTTGTGAAGGAGATTCCACAACCGAGGACCGCACCACCGACACTGTCCAGCGCCTCACCGGCCGCCCGCCGCGCAGCTTCCGCGCCTTTGCGGAACGGGAGATGGGCCGACTTCGGAGCTGACATCCCCCGGTTCCATCATGCGTGACCGGGCCGCCGGCACTAGGGACGGACCTGGAAGAACGGCCGGCTGACACCCGCAGCCCGGGACGCCGACCCGCTACCAACGTCCCGGGCAGTGCTCGCCTGTCAGGCCGGCTCAGGCGATCGGCGGTGGTCGATCATGGTGTCCGGCCCCGGAGACATGATCGTTTCGCGGCCGTCTTCGGCCCTCACCCGGAAGGGCGGGGTTCCATTCGGACCGAGAACCTCGATGATCTCAACGACTCGATCCTGCTTGCCTACGACTCGACCGTGCATCACGAGACGGTCCCCTTTTGAGGCGTGCATCGTAGCGTCCCTCTCTGCTGAGTCCTCGCTGAGTGACACCGGCCTGCCCACCCAGTGTAACTGTTTCACGGCAGAGTGTAACGGGACGTGCTCCCGATGGAGGTCTCTTCGGGGTCGCGTCAGGCGCCGGTTCCGGGCCGGCCGCGAGCCCCAGGCGCAGCAGCGCCAGGGCGAGCAGCCCCGCTCCGAGAGGAAGCGTGCGTGCTCGCCGGTTCCGCAACCCTGTGGTCTCCAGGCCGACCGAGCACCTGCTACGGCCCTCTTCACCCTCACCGACCTGTGCCGACTGGACCCCGAAGACGCCATCTCCAGCGCCGTACGCACCGCCACCACCCTCACCCGCACCCTCGCGCAGTGACACAAACCCATGTGCCCCGCTGGTGCACAACAAACTGGGAGATTCCGCAAGAAATACCCATCTATTGCCTTCTTTCGTACGTATCTTTACTGAGCCGTACCCGAGGAAGGCAAAAGATCATGGAAATCTTTAAGCATCTGCTTCCCGCAGATGGCAGGAACAGGGACAGGGAAAGGGACCGTCGCATACGCGGCCGTGACGGTTGGAGCCGCGATGGTTGGAACCGTGATGGTTGGTACCGTCACGGCTGGGACCACTGCGACAAGTGGCGGTGCTGGTGGTGAGGGCACCTGGTATCTCGGCGATGCCCCGCGACGCCGGGGCCAGGAGATCGCCGTCCTGCGGTAGGGGCTCGGCCTGGGCCCGTCCTGCCGGACGTCGCGTCGGCCCCAGCGCCGGGACGGAGTACGAGAATTTTTGAGAAACCAACTGAGTGGCCAGACAGTGCAGTTGGGAGATCCGCGCAACCTCGTGATGCCCAGAGCACACGACGATATCCGCTTGTAACATACAGCAAATAACGTGCCGCTGTCCGATCTGTGGTTTCGCATGACCGAGGATCAGTGAGACGCGTTGAGCAAGTTGAGAAATCTGAACAGGCGTAGCTTCATCGGCGCCGCAGGCGCGGCCGGCGCGCTGGGCATCGTGGGTGGCACGGGAGTCTCGGCTTCCGCGCAGGGGACGGCCACTCCAAAGGCGGCGAACGGTACGTCCGGGCCGCGGTCCAGCAAGGGTAGCTTCGAGCTGATGGAAGCGACCATTGCCGACATTCACGATGCCTATCGCCACGGTCGGCTCACCTGCCGGGAGTTGGTGCAGCAATACCTCGACCGGATCGCTGCCTACGACAAGCAAGGGCCGTCCCTGACGGCGCTCATCACCGTCAACCCGCGCGCGCTTGAGGTCGCCGACGAACTGGATCGCCAGTACAGGCGTTCCGGCCTGACCGGCCCGCTGCACGGCATCCCGGTCATTCTGAAGGACAACTACGACACCTTCGACTTGCCGACCACCGGCGGCAACACCGCGATGCGTACCTCCGTGCCGCCGACCGACGCGTTCACAGTCGACAAGATGCGCAAGGCGGGGGCACTCATCCTCGCCAAGGCCAACCTGCAGGAATTCGCCCGGGGCGGCAACTCGCTCAGTTCGCTGGGCGGGCAGGTCCTCAACCCCTACGACCTCACCCGGACACCGGGCGGATCCAGCGGCGGCACCGGCGCGTCGATCGCGTCGAACTTCGCCGTCCTGGGCACAGGAAGTGACACCGGTCAGTCGGTCCGCTCGCCCGCCTCCGCCTGCAGCCTCGTCGGTGTACGTTCCACCAGGGGCCTGATCAGCCGCAGCGGCGTCATACCGGCCAGCATCACGCAGGACGAGCTCGGACCCATCACCCGCACGGTGGAGGACGCGGCCAAGATGCTCGACGTCATGGTGGGCTTCGACCCGGCCGACCCCGTCACGGGATACGGCGTCGGCGTCCCTCCTCGCAGCTATGCGGACCACCTGCGAGCCGACGCGCTCAAGGGCGCCCGCATCGGCGTGATGACCAACCTGTTCGGCACCGAGGCACGCCACCAGGAGGTCAATCGTGTGATGGAGGAGGTCATCTCCAGCATGCAGGCGCAGGGCGCGACCATCGTCCGCTTCACCCTGCCCGCGTACGACACCCTGCAGTCCATCGTGGTCACCTCCACGTGGGAAGCGCATACGGCCATGGACGCGTACTTCGCTTCACTCGGCCCGGACGCTCCCGTGCACACCTTCGACCAACTGGTCGCCTCCAAGACGGCGACGCCGGAGGCGCAGGCGGCGCTCGAGGCGGAAATCGCGATCGTGGACGGCCTGAACAACGCGACCTACAAGGACCACTTCGTCAACCGTGAAAAGCTTCGGCTGGCAGTCTCGGCCAAGATGGCCGAGCTGAACATTGAGGCGATCCTGTATCCGCTGCAGAAGGTGCTCGTCTCCCTGGTCGGCGTACCGCAGGCCGAACGCAATGGCACCCTGTCCAACGGCACGGGGTTCCCGGCCGTCTGCTTCCCCGGCGGGTTCTCCACTCCCACTGCGTCAGCTCCGCTCGGCGTGCCGGTGGGCGCCGAGTTGCTCGGGCGTGAATTCAGCGAGCCGCTGCTGCTCTCGCTTGCCTACGCTTACGAGCAGGCCACCAAGGCCCGGAAACTCCCGGTCAGCACGCCGGCTCTCTGACAGCGAGTCCTGCAACCTGCCTGTCCGGCGACGTCGGGCACTGACGGGTGGCCCCTGCGCGCTTTGCTGAGGCTGACAGCTCTGTGCTGACAGCTCTGTGCTGAGCGGGGGCCACCTCGTCCCGGCCCTGCGTCGGTCAGGACGCCGGGCCCAGCGTGATGTCGTGCTGAAGATCCCGGCCCGGCCGGTCCACCAGCAGGAACTCCGCGTGCGGCGGATGTGCCGAACTGGAGACGATCAGTGTGTACCCGCCGGGCGTCAGCCCGTTGACGGCGTAGCTGCCATTGCCGGCCTTCACCATCGCCTGGCGCTTGCCCCGGTCGGTCACGATGGTGATCCACACCTCGCACCTGTTGTGCTCCGCGCAGCGAACCGCACCGCGCACGGTCACCGTGCCGCTCTCCGTCCGGACGCTTGTGCCGCCGGTACCGCTGCCGTTGGAGGTCGCCTCCGCGGCCTTCCGCAGTGCCGGGGGCGCGCCCGGCGTGCCGGTCAGGGCCATGCGGGGGTCGGGCGAGTCGGGCGAGGTGACTCCCGCCGCGACCGGGGACGGGGCAGCGGCGGTGGTCCTGATCGTCAGTCCTCGGTTGTCGGCCAGGCTGGCCAGCACCTCGTCCAGCGCGGCCAGCTCACACAGCGCAATGCGCAGCCGGTCGGCCCGCGGTCCGGCCGGGGCGCGCAGCACGGACTCCAGTTCGCGGATCAACGGGCTGACCCGGATCCACGTACCGCCGCGCTCGCCCGTGGCGACCTGCTGGTCCAGCGCGTGCAGCGAGCTGGTGAAGATCTCGGTGATCCGCTCGACCCGGCCGCGCAGCTGCGGGGCGAGGTCGATGTCGATGTCCGCCGACGAGGCCAGCGCGCGCGCATGCCGGGTGGCCGTTCCGAGCAGTGCGAGCAGATTGTCGCCGCCCCGGCCCCGTGTCCCGAGCGGCATCCGGACCAGAGGCCGGACCACGCTCTGCATCTGGTACAGCGCGGCGTCCACGCCACGCGCCGCGCCGCGCAGCCGCACCGGCGCCTCGGGGCTCTTCCACCGCTCGGCGACCTGGGTGATCAGCTGCTCCAGCGCGGACAGGTAGCCGCGCTCGGCCTCACGCGCGACCTTCCGGGTGGACACCGGGAAGATCAGCGCGGCGCAGATGGTGGCCACCACAATGCCCAGCACATTCTCCATCAGACGCTGCGTCAGCATCCAGTCCATCTTGCTGTACTGCGTGGTCAGCCCGTAGAGCTGCACCAGCGCTGTGACCAGGCCGATGACCCAGTAGGCGTACTGGCGCTGGATGCCCCAGGAGCCGATGCTTATCCCGGCCACGATGACCAGCAGCGTCCAGTAGATGTGGCCGGGGCCGATGAGGTGGACCAGAGCGATACCGATTACCGCGCCGATGACCGTACCCACCGCACGGTGCCCCAGCTTGCGCAGGCGCTCGTGGGTGGTGTTGGTCCCGAACATGGTGATCATCACACCGATGAGTCCCCAGTAGAAATGCCGCCCGTTGATGGCGTCCGCGATCGGCAGGGTGATCGCGGCGGCGATCCCGACCTGCAGCGGGGCGCGCAGATAGGGGACGGCGCGGCGCCAGCCCCGGCCGCCCTGTGCGGCTGCCAGTCGCCGGGCAGCCGGTCCTGTCCCGGGCGGAAGCCCCCTTTCCAGCGCGACGCTGGGCTGGAAAGGCACCTTGGCCCTGGCGGTGGGCGTGTTCCAGCCGAGCTGGAGCCAGCACGCCAGCGAGTCGGCGAGTGCGTCCAGCAGGTCACCGACCCGTCGGGCCAGCGCGCGCAGCTCGGCCTCGTCCGAGCCTGTCCCCTCGGGGGCGTTCGCGGCCTCCTGACGGATCAGCTCGGCGGCCGGGCGTAGCGCGTCGGCCCGGCCCAGGGGCGTGTCCCGGGCGATGACCAGCCCGACCACCATCGCCTCGCGCAGCGCGGAGGGGACGGGACGACGGGTCATCTCCCGCACGGCATGCCCGATGCCCTGGAGTGCGAGTTCGGCGTCGAAGAGGTACTGGTGCAGCAGCTCGGCCGTGTCGGGCTCGGCGGCCACCTCGGGCTGGGCCAGCCGCCCGTCGATGGTCAGAGTGGTGACGTTCAGCTGACGCAGCGCGCGGCGCATCCGCTTGATCGCGACGTCCTGGTCGGCGTTCGGGTCCAGCGCGGTCGCGGCCGCGTCCGCGACCCGGCGCGCCTCGACGACGAAGGCGCGCTGGGTACGCAGCAGGTCCTCGCGCGGCATGGGATAGCAGAGCACCAGCCGGGCGACGAGCACGGCCGCCGCGGTCACCAGGGCGACGATGAACAGCCGGCCGCAGTCGTCCAGCGGGATGACCGCTATCGGTCCGATCAAGAAGGCGTTGAACATCATCATGCCGGTCAGCATGCCCAGCGGCCCAAACCTGACCAGGAAGAACGCCAGGGTGAGCATCACCACCATCAGGCAGAGGTCCAGCACCCGGTGCGGCTGGAGCCAGGCGCCGAGCGGTAGTGCGGCGGAGAACGGGATCGGCATCCACAGGCTGGCACGCGCCAGCCGCAGTGGAGTGTTCTCCGCGATGGCGAACGCGCCCATCAGGCCCATCATGCCGCCGACCATCATGCCCAGAATGGACGGGATGTCCAGGGCGTGCGCCATCCCGTAGCCCACGGCGAGGGCGACGACCATGGACACCAGGGAGCGCCAGCCGGCCTGCAGGTGGCCGAGTCCGGGATCGGTGGCGAGCACCCAATCCCACCAGTGCCTCGGCCCGCCGACCCGGTGGGGGGTGTGCGGGCCCGGAGCAGCCGACGTCGTAGGAGGCGGCGGGGCGGGTGAGTCGATGGCAGATGTGGTGGCAGGGGTACTCAAGAGACTCCCGGTTCCAATGCTTTCACGAGGGCGCAGACAGCCTTGTTGGCGGCTGTCACGGTTGCTTCCGGGTCATCGAGATTCGCGTGCAGCGCTTCGAGGAGGGTCGCGGCCATTCGCTGGCGCGCCTGCTCCAGCAGTTCCCGGCCGAGGGGGGTGATGGAGGCCCTGATCACTCGCCGGTCCTCGGCGCAGCGCTGGCGCTGGACCAGCCCGCGCTCCTCCAGCTCCTGAAGCACGACGGTGACCCGCGGCTGGGTGAGCCCGGTGTAGCCGGTGAGGTCGGTGACCCGGCGCGGTCCCTCGTCCAGGGCGTCCAGGGCGCTGGCGTAGCTGCGCGGCACCCCGTATTCGCCTGCGCGGAACAGGACGCGGGAAAGGCGTCCGATACCGCTGAGCAGGCCTCTTGTGGCCTGATCGATCCGTTGCACGTCCGGCGTCGCCGAAGTTTCCATACCTCTAATATATATGTTTCGAATGGGTGTGGGTTCACCGTGCCGGTGTGCGGCTTTCGACGGGGTGGGGTGGGGGTGCGGGCTGGGGTGGGGGCTCGGTCGGGAAGCGGGCGGAGATCCCTGCGGCGCTGGCGGTGGCCCGGGTGGTGGTGGTCAGGATGCCCAGGGTTGCGATCAGGGCGCCGCAGCCCGTCAGGATCCACCAGCCGAGGTGGCCCAGGCCCTGCAGGACGCGGCCGTCGACAGCCCCGACCCCGGCGGCCTCCTGCCCGAAGAACTCGCCCCGCTGCTGCGGGCCTTGGTGCGGTCGGAGCGCTGCGTCGGCTTCAACCTCACCATCTACGACCCCGATCTCGACCCGGACGGCTCCTGCGCAGCCCTCCTCGCCGGCCTTCTCCAGGCGGCCTTTGCCCAGCTCTGATCCAAGACCACCACCACCAGCACCGCCACAGCCCCCCGGCCGGACCCCGCCGTATCACCGCCACCGGGAAGCTCTTAGCGTGCAGGCATGACGTCGCAGGATTACCTCTCCGAATTGTTCTCGCTGGACGGCCGGGTCGCCGTCGTGACCGGGGGGAGTTCCGGCATCGGCCGGGCTGTCGCCGGGGCCCTCGCGAAGGCGGGGGCGAGCGTCGTGATCGTGGCGCGCAAGGAGGCGGAGCTGGCTGCTACGGTCGGCGAGCTGGCGGCCGACGGCTGCCGGGCGGCGTGGGTGAGCGCCGACCTGGGCACTCGCGACGGCGTGCGCGCGGCGGCCGAGGAGGCAGCCGGGGCGTTCGGGGAGCCCGACATTCTCGTCAACTGCGCGGGGGTCAACCTGCGGCCGCCGATGGGCGAGCTGGGCGAGGACGTGTGGGACACCACGATGGCGGTGAACCTGGAAGCGCCCTACCTGCTGGGACAGCGGTTCGGCCCCGGCATGGCCGAACGGGGCTTCGGGCGGATCATCCACATCACCTCCCAACAGGCGCACCGGGCGTTCGTCCAGAGCGGCGCCTACGGCGTCTCCAAGGGGGCGTTGGAGTCGCTGGCCCGTTCACAGGCCGAGGCGTGGTCGCCCTACGGCGTCACCGCCAACACGCTGGTGCCGGGATTCGTGATGACGCCGCTCAACGCGCGGCTCTCCTCCGACCCCGGGAAAGTGGCGGCGCTGGCCGCGCGCACGATGGTCGGGCGCAACGGTCTGGCCGAGGACTTCGCGGGCGCGGCGGTGTTCCTGGCGAGCCGCGCCTCCGCCTACGTCACCGGGCAGGCGATCTTCGTGGACGGCGGGTTCTCCGTTCACTGAGCCCGGCACCATCGGCGCGGCCGGTTGCCCACAGCGGGGTCAGTCGAGGCACACCACGAGGAGGCACAGGCGCGTCGGCGACGAAGTTGCCGGTGTGGTGGCGCTCGGGGTCGGAGTCGCGGCGGTGGATGAGGCTGCGGACGAGGGGGTGGTGGTCTGCGAGGCCGTGGTGCCGGACGCGGCGGCGGAGGTGGAGCTTGCCCCGTAGGTCGCCGTAGGGGAGGCGCTCGGTGACGGGCTGGACACCCTGGCGGATCGCGTCCCGGCCGCTGTTGTGGCCGACTGCGGGTTCGTCGTCGCGATGGAGCGCGGTGCCACGGAGGTGATCGGCCGCGAACTCGTCGTTGCGGCCGCGCGAGTGCTGGAGTGCCAGGCAATGGGCGTGGTCGGCGTCGCCGATGAAGGTCCCGTGCTTGTCGATGTGGCATCCGCGGCCGGAGCCACCGGCTCGGGCATCGAGAACTGCTTTTCGGAGCCGGTGGAAGACGCGCTCCGCATCGCAGTGATGGTCAGGCCGCCGCCTATGAGCGCGACGGCGGTGGCGGCCGCCGCCCGGCGCCGGTTCTTCTTCCAACGCGCCACTTGCCGGCGCCGTGCCGCCCGTCCCTGCGAGGGGCGGGCGGTGTATTCGGCTTCGCCGGAGGTGTCCGCGCGCGATCCGGCCGCGCGCGATCCGGCCGCCGGCCAGTCCCCGTCGGGGTACGGCGCCGGGGAGGAGGGCTCCTCCGTGCGGTACCCGTCACTCGTCGCCGCGGGTATCACCGCCGTGGTGCGGAGGCCGTGGGCAGGCGGGGTGGCAATGTCTGCGGCGTACGCGCCGCATCCCGGACACACCAGTGCACCGTTGGTGTGCCGAAGGCACGAAGAGCAGTAGTCCATCTGCGATCTTTCTGTACTCCGGATGACGGGATGGCGGGGTCGCGGGTTCGCGGGGTTGCCGGATGCCAGGGGGTCACACGGCCTACAACGCTATCTGCGCCTGTCGAAGGTATTGAGTGTGCCTTGTGAGGCTTTTGGGAATGTCCGTCGGCCGGCCTTGCACAGAAAGCCGGCTGCTGCCCGCCCAGCAACGCTCCGCTGCACGGCGGTAATCAGGGTGCCGGCTCGGTGAGCCGGGCGTCACAATGAAGCGATCTTGGTGCCCGGACGCCGTACGAAAAGGACTCAGCAGTGACCACCGAACGAATCGGCCCGCCCCTCACCGGAGGTGAGCGCGAGATGCTGCGCGCCTTCCTCGACTACCACCGGGCGACGCTCGCCCTGAAGTGCGACGGCCTCTCCGACGAGGACCTGCGCCGTCAGTCGATGCCGCCCTCGACGCTTTCGCTCCTCGGCCTGGTGCGGCACATGGCCGAGGTGGAGCGCACCTGGTTCCGCCGGGTGATCAACGGGGAGGACATCCCGCTGGTGTGGTCGGAAGAGGACGACTACCAGGTGGCGTACGACGCGAGCGCGGCCACCCGGTCGGAGGCATTCGAAGCGTGGCAGCGGGAGGTCGAGCACTCCCGCCGGATCGAGGCGGCGGCGGAGTCGCTCGATGTCACCGGCCACCAGTCCAGGTGGGGCGAGGACGTGTCGCTCCGGCTGGTGATGCTGCACCTGATCCACGACTACGCCCGGCACAACGGACACGCCGACTTCCTGCGCGAGGGCATCGACGGGACCGTCGGGGCCTGAGGACGCCGGCACCGGGTGCGAGCTCAGCGGTCCCCGTCGGCCAGGACCGGGACCAGTACGTGGGACGGGTGCGCGGGGTCGTGCAGCACCTCGTGCAGGCAGGGCCGCATGGTCACGGCGTCGGCGACCGGCTCGCCGGTGCCGTGGTTGCGGGGGAAGCGGGGGAAGGCGCCGCCGGCCACCAGGACCCGGATGCGGTGGCCGCGCAGGAACCGGTACCCGGTGGGCCACATCTCGATGTCCGCGGCCACGGCACCGTCCTCGCCCGGAGGCGGGCTGCCCGGTCGCAGCCGCAGGATCCCGTCGCAGACGTTGCGGGACACGCCGCGTTCGTCGACGTCGCACAGCCGGACGAAGACGTCGGCGTGTCCGGGGTCGGTGCGGACATGGACGCGCGCGCGTACTTCCCCGAGCACATCCAGGTCACGCTGCAACGGGGAAGTGCTGTAGACGAGGACGTCGGGACGGGCCTCGATGGCCCGGTTGTCCTGCTGCTTGTTCTTTCCGTCAATGAGCGGGCCGCCGACCGTGGGGGTCGGGTCCGCCGGGTCGTAGGTGAACCGGTCGGATCCGGCGCTTGGCGGCGAACGCCAGTCCAGGGCGCCGTCCTGGCGCAGATACAGCGGCGTGGGGGTGGACTGCGGCGGCGGCCACTGCGTGAACTCCCGCCAGGAACGCGCGTGCTGGAGGTGGACCCGCACCGGGGCACGCTCGGGCACGGCGTCACCGAGCAGGTGGGCACGGAGCCAGGATGCCTGGTCGAGGATCTGGGCCTTCAGCGCCGGCAGGTCGGCGTGTGCCCACGGACCGATGGTGATGCGCGCTGTTCGTCCGGCGTCGGACAGGGTCCGGAAGTCGCGGAGCTGCCAGGGGAGGAACAGGTCGTGCCAGCCGGTGACCATGGTCGCGGGCGAGGTAAGACCGGCGACCGCCGCGCTGTGATCCGCCGCGGCCCAGAATCCGTCTCCCGGCTCGCTGTGTCCCACCACGTCCTGCCAGAAGGCCGACGGCCGTCCGATCGCGACGGTGTCGGCCTCGCGCAGCGGGAGGTGGGCCATGGCCTGTGCGGTACGCCGGGCCTGGCGCCGGCCCAGCAGGATGCCGCCCAGCGGCGCCGCTTCCTGCAGGCTCGTCAGCGCGGACCAGGACAAGGCGCCGTGCAGGGCGAAAGAGCCGCCGGGGTAGTGATGGCTGTTGAACTCCGAGGTGGTCACGCCCAGGCACACCGCCTCGAGTGGGGGGTCGAGGTAGGGGCCCAGAGCCCACTGCGTGTAGCCGAAGTAGCTGAGGCCCGCGGTGGCCAGCCGGCCGTCGCACCACGGCTGGGCGCGCAGCCACGCCGCGGTGGCCAGGCCGTCCTCCTTCTCCTGGTGCAGCGGGCGGAATTCGCCGCCGGAGCCGAAGGTCCCCCGTACGCTCTGCACCACCACCTGCAGGCCCTGGCGCGCGTACGCGGCGCCGAAAACGGCGCCGCCGAGGCCACGCCGGCCGTAAGGGGTGCGCACCAGGACCGCCGGCATGGCCGCGCGGCCGGACGGCCGGTACCGGTCGGCGAGCAGCACCGCCCCGTCGGGCATCGGGATCGCGAGGTTTCGCTCGACCTCGATCGCGGCCTCGCGTACCCGGGCCGGCGGCAGGCCGAGGATGCGGTCGACGATCTGTCCGACGAGGTTCATGAGGGGTACCGGTAGACGGACCGGGCGGCGCGGGACGATGCGGGTGGCTGCTGGCGCATGTCGTCAGAGTGCCACGGCCGGGCGGCGGGCGGCATTGTGAGTGGGCGCCAAAACCGTTTCTGTGTCACCCGAACGGCGGAGTATCGCGAGCCACCCAGGTGGGGGCGTGCGCACGATGGGGTGGATCTGGATGTGGCCGCCCCCCCGTGGCCGTCCCTGGAACCGTTGGGAAAGTGGGGCACCCGTGGCTGAAGGTATACGCACGTCGGGAATGGTCGGAGAGCTCTCCGCCGAATTCACGGGCACGATGATCCTCATCCTGTTCGGCACCGGCGTGGTGGCCCAGGTGGTGGCGGGCGGGCTGGGCAATCACGACAGCATCTCCTGGGCCTGGGGTCTGGGCGTGACGTTCGGTGTGTATGTGGCCGCACGCATCAGCGGCGCCCACCTCAACCCGGCGGTGACCCTCTCGCTCGCCGCTTTCAAGGGCTTCCCGTGGCCGAAGGTCGTGCCTTACGCCGTGGCGCAGACCGCCGGGGCGTTTGTCGCGGCGCTGCTGGTGCGCTGGAACTATACGGAGGTACTGGCCAAGGCCGACCCGGGGCACACGCTCAAGACCCAGTTCGTGTTCTCCACCCTTCCGGGCAACGGCGTCCTGCCGGTCAGTGAGCTGGGCGCGCTGCGGGACCAGGTGATGGGTACGGCGATCCTCGTGCTGCTGATCTTCGCGATCACCGACCTGCTGAACACGCCGCCGGGGGGGAACATGGGACCGTTCATCACCGGTCTGATCGTGGTGGCGATCGGTATGGCCTGGGGTACGGACGCGGGCTACGCGATCAACCCGGCGCGTGACTTCGGCCCGAGGCTGGCGGAGTTCATCACGGGCTATCGCGGTGCGTGGCGGGACCAGTACGGCAATTACTACTTCTGGGTGCCCATCGTCGGGCCACTGGTCGGCGGTCTGGTCGGCGCCGCGCTGTACAAGTTCCTCGTCAGCCGGTACCTCCCCGTCCCGGGTCAGCAGGAGCCCGGCCGGACCCCCGCGCGCGACTAGGCCCTGTCCGGGCGATCTCCGCGGCGTCGCGGGGTCTGGCACTGGGGGCACCTCCCAGCGGTAGCTGGGGGAGCTCGCGGCGTTGTCGTCAGTCAACGACGCTCCGCGTCGCTTCCTTCCTCCGCCTTGCGATCGCAGGCACCAGACCCCGCTCCTTCTCCCACGGAGATCGCCCGGACAGGGCCTAGGCCCTGTCCGCCCGCACACACCCAGAGAGGCACCACTCATGGCCGACTTCGTTGGAGCGGTGGACCAGGGGACCACCAGCACCCGATTCATGATCTTCGACCACGACGGTGGCGAAGTGGCGAAGTACCAGCTGGAGCACACCCAGATCCTGCCGCGCGGGGGATGGGTCGAGCACGATCCGGTGGAGATCTGGGAGCGCACCAACTCCGTGATGCAGAACGCGATACGGCAGGGGTCTCTGGACGCCTCCGATCTGGCCGCGATCGGCATCACGAACCAGCGCGAGACCACCGTCATCTGGGACCCCCGCACCGGCCGTCCCTACTACAACGCGATCGTCTGGCAGGACACCCGGACCGACTCCATCGCGGCCGCCCTAGAACGCGACGGCCACGGCGACACCATCCGCCGCAAGGCGGGCCTGCCGCCGGCCACGTACTTCTCCGGCGGCAAGATCAAGTGGATCCTGGAGAACGTCGACGGCGTACGCCAGGCGGCCGAGCAGGGCCACGCGGTCTTCGGCAACACGGATTGCTGGGTGCTGTGGAACCTCACCGGCGGCCCCCGGGGCGGAATCCACGCCACCGACGTCACCAACGCCAGCCGCACGATGCTGATGGATCTGGAGACCCTCGACTGGGATGACGAGCTGCTGGAGATCTTCAACATCCCGCGCGCGATGCTGCCGAAGATCAACCCTTCCTCCCACGCCGAGGCGTTCGGCCGCACCCGCACCACCCGGCCGCTGCGCACCGCCGTCCCCATCACCGGCGTGCTCGGCGACCAGCATGCCGCCACTGTCGGGCAGGTCTGCTACGCGGTCGGCGAGGCGAAGAACACTTACGGCACCGGCAACTTCCTGGTGCTCAACACCGGCACCGAGCTGGTCCGCTCGCAACACGGCCTGCTCACGACGGTGGCTTACCAGTTCGGCGACAGCCCCGCGGTCTACGCCCTGGAGGGCTCGATCGCCGTCACCGGCTCGGCCGTGCAGTGGCTGCGCGACCAGCTGAAGATCATCAGCGACGCGGCCGAGAGCGAGTGGCTCGCCCGTACGGTCGAGGACAACGGCGGAATGTACTTCGTCCCGGCGTTCTCCGGGCTGTTCGCCCCGTACTGGCGTTCCGACGCCCGCGGCGCGATCGTCGGCCTCGCGCGCTTCAACAACAACGGCCACCTGGCGCGCGCCACCCTGGAGGCCATCTGCTACCAGAGCCGCGACGTGGTGGAGGCCATGGAGCGCGACTCCGGGGTCCACCTCGACGTACTCAAGGTCGACGGCGGTGTCACCGCCAACGACCTGTGCATGCAGATCCAGGCCGACGTCCTAGGTGTGCCGGTCAGCCGCCCGGTCGTCGCCGAGACCACCGCCCTCGGTGCCGCCTACGCCGCCGGCCTCGCCACCGGCTTCTGGCGCGATACCGATGAACTGCGCTCCCACTGGCAGGAGTCGAAGCGCTGGGAACCGCAGTGGAGCGAGGATCGGCGCGAGGAGGGCTATGCGGGCTGGAAGAAGGCGGTCGAGCGCACCCTCGACTGGGTGCAGGTCGAGTAGGCGCCCAGCTCGTACTCCCGGCTCGTACTCCCGGCCGTAGTCCCGGCCGTATCCCTGGCCCTTCGGGTACCACCGGCCGCACTTGCGCCGGCCGCCGAACGGCGGTTACCTGGAAGTATCCGGCAGTGGAGCGAGGTCGTACCAGGGACGCGGTACAGACCGATGACGACAAAGCCGGCCGCTCCCGCCGCGCCTTCTGGCGCTGCCTGCTCTCACCCGCCGGTCCGGCCGACCCGGAGGTGGTGGAGATGAAGGCTGTTGTCTATGAACACCCCTTTGCCGTAGAGGTGAAGGAAGTCGAGGATCCGCAGATCCAGCACCCGAACGACGTGATAGTACGCGTCACGTCGAGTGCGATCTGTGGGTCCGACCTGCACATGTACGAGGGCCGTACCGCAGCCCAGCCGGGCATCGTGTTCGGTCACGAGAACCTTGGCATCATCGAGGAGATCGGCTCGGGCGTGACCTCGCTCGCCCCGGGCGACCGTGTCGTCATGCCGTTCAACGTCGCGTGCGGATTCTGCAAGAACTGCCTCGCCGGCTACACCGGGTTCTGCCTGACCGTGAACCCGGGCTTCGCCGGTGGCGCCTACGGCTATGTGGCGATGGGCCCCTACCCCGGTGGCCAGGCCGAGAAACTGCGCGTTCCCTACGCCGACTTCAACTGTCTGAAGCTGCCGCCGGGCGAGGAGTTCGAGACCGACTTCGTCCTGCTCGCGGACATCTTCCCGACCGGCTACCACGGCTGTGAGCTCGCGGAAGTGTCCCCCGGCGAGAGCGTGGCCGTCTACGGCGCCGGTCCGGTGGGCTTGATGGCTGCCTACAGCGCGCTGCTGCGCGGAGCAGCGAAGGTGTTCTGCGTCGACCGGGTGCCCGAGCGGCTCGACAAGGCGAAGGAGATCGGGGCCATTCCCATCGACTTCACCAAGGGCGACCCCGCGGAGCAGATCAAGGACCAGACCGACGGCGAAGGGACCGACAAGGGCGTGGACGCGGTCGGCTACCAGGCCCAGGCCCACGACGCCAGCCACGAGGAGCCGGCGGTTGTGCTCAACTCGCTCGTCGAGACGGTACGGGCCACCGGCAAGCTCGGCGTGCCCGGCCTCTACGTCCCGTCCGACCCGGGTGCACCCGACGAAGCCGCCAAGCACGGCCAGCTGCTGGTCTCCATTGGCCGAATGTTCGAAAAGGGCCAGCGCATCGGCACCGGGCAGACCAACGTCAAGCGGTACAACCGCCAGCTGCGCGACCTGATCATCGCCGGCAGGGCCAAGCCGAGCTTCGTTGTCTCGCACGAGATTCCGCTCGACGAGGCGCCAGTCGCGTACGAGAAGTTCGACAAGCGGATCGAGGGCTACACGAAGGTGGTGCTGCACCCGGCACTCGCGGCCTGAGCAGGCACTCACTCACACACGCACGCCGCTGCCCGCGACCCGCTCGGCGGGCCGCGGGCACGCTGCTGCGCCGAATGGTTTTCAGCACAGACTGAGCAGGCTGGACTGGACAGTTTAGACTGAAGGTTTTTGCGTGGGGGCATGGAAGAGATCGCTGGGGGCATGTCCGCGTCGGCCGTCCGCGCGGCACGTGACACACGGGTGGTGCTGAGCCGCCGCATTGGTTCACCGGGTCCGTCCGGTGCCGGTTCCCTCAGCTATCTCCGGGAGGCAGCTGGGGGCGCTCCCAAAATGAGCCCGTCCGGCGATTGAGGACAAGCGGCCGCAGGCCGCGCGGCCCACCGGTCCCTGACAGGAGTTCACACCCGCCGCCGTCCGGACCTCACCGGTCCTTGCGCGCTACGCCGCCGTAGAAACCGACCGTGTGGGAGTCGGCGGGGAGGGGACCGTCGGGACGCCAGCTGGGCACCTGGACGATGCCGGGGTCGAGGAGGGTGAAGCCGGTGAAAAGGTCGACGATCTGGGCCCGGGTGCGGAGGGTCAGAGGGGCGGTGGAGGAGTTGTAGACAGCGGCGGCCTCGGTGCGGTCGTCGTGGATGTCGCCGGTCACGTGGGAGAGGACGAGGTAGGAGCCCTCGGGTAGGGCATCGCGGAAGGTGGCGAGGATGGCGGCGGGGTCCTCGGCGTCGGTTATGAAGTGGAGAATCGCGAGGAGCGTGAGGGCGACGGGCTCGTCGAAGTCGATGAGCTTGCGGACGTCGGGGTGGGCGAGGATGGCACCCGGATCGCGGAGATCGGCGAGGAGGACCGAGGTGTTGCCGGTGTCCGTGAGGAGCGCGTTGGCGTGCGCGTTGACGATGGGGTCGTTGTCGACGTAGACGACGTGGGTGTCCGGGGCGATCGCCTGCGCGACCTGGTGCACGTTGGGCGCGGTGGGGAGGCCGGTGCCGATGTCGAGGATCTGGCGGATGCCGCAGTCGGCGACAAGGTGACGGACGGCGCGGTGCAGGAAGGCACGGTTGGCGCGGACGCTGGCACGGACCTCCGGGGCCGCTGCCGCGACGCGTTCGGCGGCGGCACGGTCGACTTCGTAGTTGTCCTTGCCACCGAGAAAGTAGTCGTACATCCGGGCCGGGTGCGGCCGGCTGGTGTCGATGTCCTCGGATGGTGTGCCGTTGTTGCCGCTGCTCGTGGTCGTCATGGTGCCCTCCGCTCGCTGCGCCTGCCTCGTAGCTGCGTCCGTAGCTCCTGAGTAGCGCTCAGGAAAGCATTTTCGCACGGGAGTTCAGGTGGGTGATGCGCGGGCTGACGGGGTGCGAGGCGTTCCGCTGCGGGGTAGCGGCGGTGATGCCACGGCGGCCGGTACAGCGACCGCCGTGGCCGGCGCGGCGGGGGCGCGGCAGTGACGGAAATCGTCAGGCGTTTCCGGAAAGGAAGCCCAGGCCGGCGGGGTTGCCCGGGCGGCCGGGGCTGCCGGGGCTGCCGGGGCCGAGGGGTCGGGGGGCGGCGGAGGCGATGGTGATGGCACTCGCGAGCAGGGCGGCAGTGAGGACGGCGACGAAGAGGGTCTTCTTGAGGAGGGGCATGAACTCACCTTTCGAGTCGGGAACTGTGGTGGATCGATGGCCGTTAACTTAGAGGATGCGAGTGACTACTAGGGGTAATTAGGTCGTCCAAGCGGCCTCAGTCGTTGTCGCTCGGGGGGTCGTAGGGGTGCTGGTGCAGGCCAGGGACGGAGAGCCGGTCGGCGCGGAGGAGCTGGTTGTAGGTGGTGACTCCGGTGAAGAAGAGCGGAATGGGCACCGTGAGGCCAGGGGGCAGGGGCGGGGGCATGCCGGGGGTGAAGGTGACGGGGAGCAGGCCGAGGAGGTTGCCGCTGAGCACTCTGGTGAGCAGGACGACGGGGCGGCCGGTGGCGGTCGTCGTGCTCCAGGGGGCTGCGTCGCTCTCCAGACGGCGCTGGCAGGGAAACCAGGGGGTGGGCGTGGGGGCGACCCGACCGATGCCGGGCAGACCGATTCCGGTGCCCGGGATACCGATGCCGGGGAGGCCGTGGAAAGGGGGCTCCCGGTTGGTTTCGGGGTGGTGGCTCGCTGCGCAGGAGGGGGCGAGGAGCGGGGCGGTCTGGCGCAGGGAGGCGATGTCGACGCGCAAGGCGGTGAAGACCAGGAGGCGTTGGCGGCCGTAGCGGGTGGGGGTGGCGGCGATGCCGTGATAGGTCAGGCCGGTGAGTACGAGGAGCGGGGTGCGCACCCGGAAGGGCTGGGCGGCGGCGGTGGCCATGTCGGCGTAGTTGACGGCGCCCAGGGAGAGGTCAAGGGAGATCTGGGGGAGGCACCAGGGGGAATTGGCCTCGCTGGTATGTGTGTCGAGGTGGAGGGGGAGGCCAAGGGGGAGCAATGACATCGGCTCGTCCATGCCGCCGTCCCGGGGGAGCGGCGGGAGGGTGAGGCGGAGGTCGGAGATGAGTCCGGTGAGGCCGTCCTGGGGTGGCTCGGGTTGGTCCGGGGCGGGCTGGTTGCGGGTGGGCTGGTTGCGGGCGGGTTGGCGCGCTCCGGGATGGGGCTTGGTGGCGCGGGGGACGGAAGGCGCTGACGATGACGGGGAGGACCGCGGCGGCGATGGTGCGGCTTGCGGGGTCGGGGATCCATTGAGGCCGAGGAGTCCGGTTACGGTGCCGAGCAGGCCGCCCGGGGCGGCGGACCGCGGCTCGGCGGCGCGCTGGCCGGGGACGGTGGTGGGGTGGGGGTCGGCTGCGCCGCCCTTGCCGAGGTTGAGGGAGCCGTGCAGGGGCGGCACGCTCACGCCTACGTGCAGGCCGTTGCCGTCGTTGCGGGGGTGCGGCTGCTGTGCGGTGTGGCCGGTGCCGGTGCCGGAGCCGGTCTGGGCCCCGGTTCCGGCTCCGAGCAGGCCGTCGAGGAGCGAGCAGACGCTGAGCTGCGGGTCGCTGGGACGGTCAGCCGGTGCGGGCGGCCGGCCGGGGTGCGCCGGGGGCGCCGGGGGTGACATGGGCTGCAGTCCGCCTGCGATGAGGGCTCCGCCGACCGGCAGGGCCCCGAGGGCCCGCAGTCGGTTGCCCCGTAAGGCCACCGACGGGCTTCCACGGCGGCCGGACGGCGCCGGCCTGCACGGGGCACTCCCCGTCCGCCGGGCGGGCGCTGCCTTGTCGCCGGCGTCCGGACCGCCCCGGTCATCCGGTCCTCCGGGGGGACTCGTAAGGGTGGGGGAGCCGCCGCCCCAGTCGGGGGCGACGGGGGGCTTGCCGTAGCGATCGTCTGGGTGGTCCTGCACCCAGCTGACCGCCATGGCGCCGCCGAGGATCCCAAGGAGGAAGCCGATGAGGAAGCCGCCGAAGTTGGAGAGGACGAGCGAGGCGACGGCGAAGATCAGGCTCGCGATACCGGCGAAGACTCGGTGGTCGGGGGCGAGCCACATCGTCAGGCCGAGGATGACCAGGAAGATGCCCATCAGCAGCCCGGAGACGCCGGCGATGCCCTCGTGGATCATCAGGTCGACCGGGGCCAGCGGAATGGAGAGGATCTCCAGCCCGGAGAGCAGCGTCCACACCCCGGCCCAGAAGGGTCTGCTGCGGCGCCAGGCGCGGAAATGATCCCGGAAGTCGCTCAGAAACATGAGTCGTCGCCGCGTTCCACACGGAGATGGAGCCCCGGGAGCCGGAAGGTCGCCGCGCTGACGGAACGGGTGAGCTGGCGGAGGTCCTCGATGCGGATGGAGTCGGCCTGCTCGCCGAAGCCGCCCGGGGAGCCCTGGACACCTGGGACGCCTTCGACGGTGGAGGCGTCCTGGCCGATGTTGATGTTGTGGAAGACGGTCTCGCCATGCAGGTCGTGGGCGTCGACGACGAGGCGGTCCGCGTGGGCGGGCGGGTGTCCGTCGCCGCCGGAGTTCAGCCGCATCGTCACCTCTCCGAGGAAGGGGAAGTCCTGGACGACCGATTGGCAGAGGTTGTAGAGGTCCGCCGAGCGGATACCTGACAACGCCTCGGCATAGGACTTGTCGGTGCCTCGGTCCACCACGCCGTACTGGATGAAGTCATGGCCGTCGAGAATGTCGGCGGAGATCTGGAAGCTCTGTCCGGAGACGGTGAACGAATTGGCCGAGACTCCGAAGGACGAGGCCAGCGCGCCGCTGGCCATCGCCGCGAGCAGGGCGCCGGAGGCGGTCACGGTCGGCACCATCACGAGGGCCAGCCGCTTCCAGCGGGTGCGGCCCGTAGAGCGGATGCGGGCGGTACTCGTCACATGGTGGCAAACGTGCGGGACCGCGATCGGTGGCCCCTAATAGCTGCTGATCACTCCATCGGTACGTGGCTGTAGCCCGGATGGACCAGGCCGGTTTACGACGGCAGGAGTGGGTGAGGCGATCAACAGAACGGTCAATAGCCCCCAAAAGGGAGGTGCACCCATGATCGGGTCTGCACACCACCGAACGGTCGAGCCGGTCGGGACGGCCGGGCAATCGGTGGGAGAGCTGGTGAAACAAGCGTCGGAGCAGCTGTCGGAGCTGGTCCGCGACGAGCTGCGGCTGGCCCAGGCGGAACTGGCGGCGAAGGGCAAGCGCGCGCGCATCGGTGGCGGGATGTTCGGCGTCGCCGCGGTGTTCGGGCTCATCGCGCTGGGGGCGCTGGCAGCGGCGGCGATCGCGGCTCTCTCCCTCGTGCTGCCTGTCTGGGCCGCCGCGCTGATCGTCGCGGGTGGGCTGCTCGCCGCGGCGGGGATCCTGGCGCTGGCCGGCAAGAAGGAGATGGGGCGCGCCATGCCCCCCACCCCTGAGCAGGCGATCGGCAGTGTGAAGGCCGACGTCCATGAGATCAAGGAAAGGGCACACCGATGACGAACAGCCCTGGCGCGGGTCCCGCAGGCAACGACCCGGGAGAGCTGCGCGAACAGGTGAGGCGGACCCGCGAGCAACTGGGCGAGACGGTCGAAGCGCTGGCCGCCAAGGTCGATCTGAAGGGCAGGGCGGAGGAGAAAGCCGCGCATGCGAAGGACGAGGTGCAGCACAGGGCGGCCCAGGTCCTCCACCTGGTACACGGGGGCAGGACGGCGGAGCACGTACAGACGGCGGGGGCGGAGGTCGCGCGGACCAGCCGCAGCAATCGGGGGCCCGTATTGGTCGCCGCCGGTGTCGTCGTAGCGGTGCTGGCGGTGATGGTGGTGCGCCGGCGTCAGAGCGGAAGGTGGTGCTGACCGGCTCAGAAGCAGGGCTTTGAGCCCTTCCGCACGGTGAGGTGCAGGTCGGTGAGCCGGAAGGTCGCCGCGCTGACGGAACGGGCCGTCTGGCGCAGGTGGTCGATGCGGACGGTGTCGGCCTGCTGGCCGAGGGTGCCCGCCGGGCCGTCGCTCACTCCGCTGAGGGTGGAGGCGTCCTGGCCGAAGATGATGTTGTGGAACTCGGCGTCGCCGGCGAGATCGTCGGTGTTCACGACGAGGCGGTCGGCGTGTACGGGCTTGCTGCCGCCGCCTGCCTTGATCACCAGGGTGACCGAGCCCATCACCGGCATCTTGGTGACCACCGACTGGCAGAGGTTGTGGAGGTCGGCCGACTTGATGCCGGACACCGCCTCCGGGAAGTCGCCCTTGGTCGTCTTGTCCACGGCCACGTACTGGGTGAAGCCAGTGCCTTCCAGCCGGTCGGCGGCGACCTGGAAGCTCTGCCCGGAGATCGCGCCGGGCTGTGCGGACACCGCGAGTGACACCGGCAGCAGACCGGCGGCCACGGTGGCCAGCACGGCGCCGGAGACGATCAGGGTAGGCACCATCACGATGGCGAGCCGTATCCAGCTGGTGCGGCCGGACGGACGGCGGGCGCGGGGAGTGCTCATTCCGCCATTGCAACCCCGGGGCAGAGGCGCGGCAACCGGAGGACTTAGTAGCTGTAGGGATTCGAATCAGGGTACGGATTCACGTACGGCTGATTCACGTACGGCTGTGGCTGCACGTACGGGAACTGGTACTGGGGCGGCACATGCCGGCCGTGCGGCTGCCAGGGCTGCCATGCCTGCCCGACGGGCGCCGTGCCGGGCCACGGGCGGCCCCAGCCCGGCGGGGGGTACGGGGGCCGGAGCGTGAAGGCTGCGTGGGCGAGAGCGGGCTGGGCGACGGCCTTGCGCTGCCACAGGTGATGCAGGAGCTCCTGCTCGCGGGCGGCGAAGTCGGGGCCGGCGGTGCCGCGGGCGGCGCGGGCGCGGAGGAACGCGAGGGACGTGGCGAACGACTGGTACTCGCGGACGGTACGGGCCGCGGCCTCCCCGCCCACGCGGCGGGCGGTCGTACGGGCGAGGCTGCGGGCCTTCATCGAGCCGAGGGCGAACGGCTCGGGGGCGGTGAGCCAGCCGGCCATGGCGTAGACGGGGAGCTGAGTGCGGATGGTCCGCAGCTCGTTGGCGCGGGACCAGACGGCAAGCCAGACCAGCAGCCCGAAGGCGGGGATCATGAGCGTCGCGTAGATCGCCAGAAAGCCGACGGGGCTCAGCGAGGCGGAGCCGTTCCAGGTGCCGTGCAGCGTCATCGCGAGCAGCCAGCCGCCGAGCGGGGCGAGCCAGCGGCGGGCCTGACCGGGGCGGCTGGTCGCGGCGATCGCGAAGCCTATGCCGGTGAGCGAGGTGAAGAGGGGGTGCGCGAAGGGGGTCATGACGACGCGCACGAAGAAGGTCGCCGCGGTCGTCGAGCTGGACAGCCCGGCCGCACTGTAGGCCTGGTCCTCGCTGAACGCCGAGCCGAGATACAGGATGTTCTCGGTGAAGGCGAAGCCGGTGGCGGTCAGGCCGGCTATGACGACGCCGTCCACGACGCCGGTGAAGTCCCGGCGGCGGAAGAGGAAGAGGAGCAGGACGGCGGAGCCTTTCGCCGACTCCTCGACCAGAGGCGCCACGAAGGTGGCACCCCAGCTGTCGGTCTGGCTGGGGGTGGCGGTGAAGGTCGTCGCCAGCAGATGGGTCGCGTACGAATTGGCGAGGATCGCGACGAGCGTCGCCGCGCAGGCGCCCCACGCGAAGGCGAAGACCGCGTTCCGCCACGGGGTCGGTTCCACCCGGTCCAGCCACAGGAACGCGAAGAGCAGCAGCGGCACCGGCAGGATCGCCAGCGTCAGGCCGACCAGGAAGCCCTCGGTCCCGGTCTGCTGGCGCACCAGGGCGAGAATGATCACTCCGCAGAGCGCGAGCAGCGCGAAAATGGCGGCCATGCGGAGCTTCCGGCTCTCCCAGAACGCGCGGCGCGGCCTGTACTGCCAGCGGTACTGCTCAGGAAGAGCGAACTGGTGCTGCTGCTGTCCGGGGTACTCCGGGACGGCCAGGCCCGGCCCTGGCTCGGGGCCGGGCGAATGTGAGTACGAGGGAGGGAGCGGCACCACTCGACCATAGCCGGTCGGGCGAGCGGGATTACGGTGTGCGGGTGAAGAGCAGGTCATGAACGACATGGCCCTTCTCAAGGCCCTGGCGCTCGAATTTGGTCATCGGACGGAACGCCGGGCGGGGGGCGTAGCCGTCGCCGTACTGGTTGATCAGGTCCGGGCTGACCGAGAGGACCTCGAGCATCTGCTCGGCGTACGGCTCCCAGTCGGTCGCGCAGTGGAAGGCCGCCCCGGCGCGGAGCCGGGAGGCGGCGAGCGCGACGAATTCCGGCTGGATCATGCGGCGCTTGTGGTGCCGTGCCTTCGGCCAGGGGTCCGGGAAGTAGATGCGCAGGCCGGCCAGGGACGCGGGCGCCAGCATTTCGCGGAGCAGGATGATCGCGTCGCCGTTGGCGATCCGTATGTTGGTGAGGTTCGCCTGATCCGCGAGGTTGAGCAGATTGCCCTGGCCGGGGGTGTGGACGTCCGCGGCGAGGATGCCGATGCCTTCGGCGGCGGCATCGGCGGCCATCCGGGCGGTGGCGTCGCCCATGCCGAAGCCGATTTCCAGGATCACGGGGTTGTCCGGGGCGAGCCCCGCTCCGGCGAAGAGCTTGCCGAGGTCGAGGGAAGTGCCGTCGATCTCCACACCCCACTCCGCCCAGTGGCGCTCCAGCGCTGCGGCCTGGCCTCGCGTCAGACGCCCCCGGCGGGCGTGGAACGTGCGGATACGGCGCTCATGGTGCGAGGTGGCGGGGTCCGATGCCGGGCCGGTGGGGAATTTTGGGGAGGTGCTCACAATGCGTTGATTCTACGGCGCGGGCCTGTCCGGACAGGTCCTAGGGCCTGTCCGGACAGGCCCTAGGCGGTCTGCAGGGCGGCCAGCGCGCGGTCGGCGATTTCGCGGCCGATCGGGAGCGAAGCCGTGGCCGCGGGCGAAGGCGCGTTGAGCACGTGGGTGAAGGGGGCGCTGCCGGAGAAGAGGAAATCATCGACGAGCGTGCCGTCGCGGTGGACCGCTTGGGCGCGGACCCCGGAGGCGGCGGGTATGAGGTCCTCGGGACGGACTTCGGGGAGCAGACGGCGGACGGAGGCGGTGAAGGCGCGTTTGGAGAGGGAACGGGCGATCTCGGAGGTCTCGTAACGCCAGTGGCGGCGGGCCACCCGCCATGTGCCGGGGAAGCGGACGGTGTCGGCTACATCACGCGCGCGGATGGTGCGGCGGTGGTATCCCTCGCGGGCCAGGGCGGGGACGGCGTTGGGCCCGAGGTGGACGCCGCCGTGGACATCGCGGGTGAGATGCACGCCGAGGAAGGGGAAGGCGGGGTCCGGGACCGGGTAGACCAGGCCCCGCACGAGGCCGTTGCGGGGCGGGGTCAGCGCGTAGTACTCGCCTCGGAAAGGGACTATCCGGACGGGCGGGTGATCGCCGGCGAGGCGGGCGACGCGGTCGGAGTGCAGACCGGCGCAGTTGACCAGCGACCGGGAGCGGAGGGACCCGGCGGTGCTGCCGACGAGGACGTCAGGGCCACGGCGGATGATCGCGGTGACCTCGGCGCCGTAGCGGATATCCGCGCCGGCGTCGGTGGCGAGCCGGGCGAGGGTGGTGGCGACGGCGCCGAAGTCACAGATGCCGGTGGTGCCGACATGGATGGCGGCCAGTCCCCACACCCGGGGTTCGTACTCCGCGATCTGGGCGGGGCCGAGCTCGCGGACGGGAATGCCGTTCTCACGGCCGCGCTGGACGAGGGCATGGAGGCGGGGCAGCTCGTCCCGCTCCGTCGCGACGATCAGCTTGCCGGTGACTTCGTGCGGGATGTCGTGCTCGGTGCAGAACTTCACCATCTCGGCGGCGCCCTGCACCGCGAAGCGGGCCTTGAGCGAGTCCGGCTTGTAGTAGATCCCGCTGTGGATCACGCCGCTGTTGTGACCGGTCTGATGGCGGGCCGGGCCGCGCTCCTTCTCCAGGACGGTGACGCGGGTGCCGGGCGCGGCCTGGGTGATCGCGTAGGCCGTGGAGAGGCCGACGATGCCCGCGCCGATGATGACGACGTCCGTCGTGTCCACGGTGCACCTCCCCGGGGGTTGTCGGGTTCTGCGCCGGGCCCGTTGTCGGACCCTTCACCACGATGATGCCTTGGCCCACTGACAGTGGCCGCAAACCTCCCTTGACCGGACTCTGGGTCATAGCATGCGGCATCACCGGCCAAAATGGGCGATACGGCCTCCGCGCCGGGGTGCGCTTGCTCGGTTGTTGGGGTCGGGGTCGCCTCCGGGGTGACTCTCCCCCAACCTTCGGCCGGGAGGTGCCCCCACGACTGTGTGCCAGGACCCGGCGTGCTTTGCGCCATCGCCGGCGGCACTTGGGCGACACAGTCTGCAGAGACACCCCTGCACCGCCCCCTCCGGCCGTCACAGCGCCTTGCGGTGCGTGGTGTCCTGCGGTGCAGACCACCGGCTTGGGGTGCGTTGGTTTTACGGTCTCCGCCACGGCGAGGCCGTCACGCGCCTGTCCGGCCGGGAGCGGACGCGCCGGGGTGTCCCCGCAGGGGACGAGCACATGCACCCCGGGTGCGTGTCTTGCGGACCCGCACGTGCGAGCCCCGAGGAGATCACCCCACAGCGGCCCCGACCCCCACCACCACATCGCGCGCCGGCACGCACGACCACCCAGCCCGTCCGGCGTTTGTGGGGGCACCTCCTGGCGGCGCCTCCCGGCCGAAGGCTGGGGGAGGTAGCTGGGGGAGGAACTGGTACGCCCGGCAGAGGGGGCGGGACCGTGCTGGCCCAGCAGGGCTAACCCAGCCCGTCCGGCGCTTGAGGACAAAACGGCAACCCCGCACCGGGGCGCCCCGGCACCGCATCGGCCAGCCCGGCGAGGGCTACGCTACGCCGGGGCCGCCAAGAGCGGGCGGGCCCGTTCGCGGAGCTCGGCGACCCGGGGCTCGTTCCCGTACGGTTCGAGGCGGTGGAGGAGATCGCGGACGTACTCGGTGGTGCGGGCGGACGATATGCGGCCGGCGACTTCCACAGCCTTGGTGCCGGCGGCGCACGCGGCATCGAGATTGCCGGACTCCAGTTCGGCGACGGCGGAGACGACCAGGCGGAGGCCGTGCGAGCGGACGAACTCCTCCGTGGGGCGGGCGAGCGCCGTCTCGGTGAAGCGCCGGACCTGTCGGGGGACGCGGAGATCGCGGTAGCACTCGGCGGCGTCGGCGGCGAGCCGGTCGTAGGAGTAGAAGCCGAGCCATGCCGGATCGCCGTCGCCGTCGCGCGAACGCTCCAGCCAGCCCTCGGCGGCGGTGATGGCGGTGGCGCACGCGGCGGAGTCGTCCGCCTTGGCGTGGGCGCGGGCCTCGACTAGGTGGAAGAAGCTCATGGTGCGGGCGGTGGCGAGCCCGCGGTTGCGCTCCAGGGCGGCCTGGGCCAGATCGACACCCTCGTCGGCGAAGCCGCGGTACGTGGCCTGCAGTGACATCGATGCCAGGACATAGCCGCCCAGCGGGACGTCGGCGGCGGCGCGGGCGAGCCGCAGCGCCTGGATGTAATAGCGCTGGGCGGCCTCCTGCTGCCCGGTGTCGAAGGCCATCCAGCCGGCGAGCCGGGTCAGTTCGGCGGTGGCCCCGAAGAGGGAGCGGCCGACCTCGTCGGTGTACGAGCCGAGGAGGAGCGGGGCCGCCTCGACGCGCAGGCATTCGGGCACCATGCCGGAACGCCAGTCACCGCCGCCGTACTTGGAGTCCCAGCGGCGGGCGTCCTCGGCGGCCTCGCGGAGCTTGGAGACATCGGAGTGCCCCACATGGGCGGTCCCCGGTGCGGGCGCGTCCCGCGCAACTCTGGCGTCGGCCGGGGTGATGAGCCAGCGCGAGGCGGGGGTCACATAGGCGCTGACGGCGAAGGACCCGGCGAGGCTCTGCCAGATCCCGCCGCCGCCCGGCCCGCGCCGCCCGGCGAGGTCGAGCCGCCACAGGTCGGTGGCGGACTTCACCGCCTCGCTGACATCGCGCGGGAAGGCGAGGCCCACCTCAGGCGCCGGATCGGCGTCGGCCAGGCCGATTTCGTGCAGCGGCACGGGCCGGCCGAGCTTGCTGCCTATGGCGGCCGCGATCAGATGGGGGGCGGCGCCCTGGGGCACCATGCCCTTGGTGACCCAGCGGGCGACCGAGGTCTTGTCGTAGCGGAGCGTCAGACCTCTCTGGGCTCCGAGATCGTTGACGCGCCGGGCGAGGCCGGCGTTACTGATGCCGGCCAGGGCGAGAAGGCTGCCGAGTTTCTCGTTCGGCCCCCGGTGTTCCTTGTTCATGACGGTCATGGGCACTCCTCGCCGGACGCGAGAGGGCTGCGTACGTCTGTTGCTACCACGCTCACGCCCTACTACACCCCCTCGACGCAACAACGGCCGCCCCGGTGGCCCCTTGTGGAGGACTGACCGGGACGTTCGCTTATCGGGTACACCCAGAGTAGTTCGCCGCATCCCTACCGTTAAGGGCTGTCGTGACGATGGCGGGATTACTGCCCTGCACCTGGCGTGTGCTACCGGCGTATGCGGCTGTGCGCCCGGCCGCGCGCTCTGTGCCCGGATGGTGGGCCGGGCTTCCATGGTGATGTGGGTCGGCCCGCAGCTCCCACTAGCGGCTATGGGGGGCGGCGGCGGGCCAGGGGGCTCCGCCGCCACAATCCCCGCGGGCGGCGGACCGGTCCGGGAGGTGTATCGGCACCTCCCGGACTGTGGCACAAACGCGTGTCCATGGCCCACGCGCATTTTGGCGTGATTACGACGTTTCAAGCCTGTAAGAGCGTTCGAAACGGCTGGGGTCGACCGGCCGAGGCCCCACCGGACCGCGCGAAAAGCGCGGCCCGGCGCTCTTGCATGCCTCCACGCGCCCTCTTGCGCCCCGCTCCGTGGCAGCATGTCTACAAGTTGTCCACAGCAGCTGGAGGCGGCGATGCGGTGGTTGGTGGGGTGGAGCAGCGCCGCCGCGGGCCCAGTTCCGGGATCCGGGGGTGTTCCGGGGGCCCGGAGTACAAGGGCCCGCACGGTACTGCCGGTAGGCGCACAGGTGTTGTGGGGCGATCCCGATCCCCTGTGGGCCGTAGGCGACTGGCGCCCGGACGAAGTGCGCGTCGTGCATGCCGAACCAGGTGGCGGCGACGGTCAGGGCGGCGGGTACGGATATGAGTACGGGGCCGGATATCGCGACGGGAGCGGCAGCGGCAGAGGCGGCGCCAACGGGCGGCGGAACGGCACCGGTGACGCCTACTCCGGGATCACCCGGCTCGCCGTCCTCGGCCAGTGCCGCGCCAGCGACGCCCAGTTGCGCGTCGGCCTCTTCGCGGCACGCGGCGGAGCGCTGCGGCATCTGACGGCCTGGCCCGGCAGTTATACGGTGGTTCTCCAGATCGGGCGCCGTATCACGGTGCTTGGCGACCTCGCCGGCGCGCGGCCGGTTTTCCACACCCCCTGGGAGGGGCGCACCGCATATGCGACCGCCGCACTCCCGCTCGCCGACCTGACCGAGGCCGCGCTCGACGTCACCCATCTCGCGGCCACCCTCGCCTGCCCCGACTCGCCCGAGGCACTCGGCGACGGCACCCCATATGCGGGCGTCCGCCGCGTGCCTCCGGGCCACGCCCTGATCCTGCGGGACGGTGTGCCGCAGGTCGCCGACTACGAACCCGCGGTGTCCCTCGTCGTCAGCGCCGCCGTCGCCGATCCCGACGTGGCGGTCGCGGGGGTGCGCGACGCCCTCGTGGAGGCCGTACGGACCCGGCTCGCGCAGCCCCGCTTCGTACCCGATCCCGGGTCCGGGGAGGAGGCGCCCGCGCCCGGGATCGGCGCCGACCTGTCCGGCGGCAGCGCCTCCGGGACCCTCGCACTGCTCGCCGCCGGGCTGCCCGGGCAACCCGGCATGCCGCTCGGCTTCGGCGGCCAGGCCGGGCAGCGGCTGCTGGCCGTCACCTTCAACGACCTCGCGGGCGGCAGGGACCCGGGCCGGGCCGCCGAGCTGGAGCGGGCCCACGCCATGGCCGCCGACCCCCGGCTGCACCACGTAGTGGTGCAGGGCGGCGCGGACGCGCTGCCCTACGCCGACCTCGGCAGCGGCCCCCTCACGGACGAGCCCGGCCCCGCACTCGTCATAGCCGAACGGCACCGGGCGCGGTTGCTCGCGGGTGGCGCCGATCATCTCGTGGGACACGGCGCCCGGCAGGTGCTGGACGCCCACCCGGCTCGGCTGGCGGACCTGCTCATGGACCGCCGCCGGCGCCATCTGCTGCGGCCGGTCACCGCCCTGGCCAAGGCGGACGGGGCGCTCGCGCCGCTCTCCGTGTACCGCGCGGCGCGGCGGCTGGCCCGCACCGGTTATCAACAGGGTGTGGAGGACGTCGCGGCGCGGCTCCTTCAGGGGCGCTTCGACGACGACGTCAGCGGCGGGTCGGCCGGCTCCATGGGGCTGGCCGCCGGCTCCGGGGCCGGCAGCGCGCTCTTCGCCTCGCTGGCAGCCATGGCCTGGTGCCGGCCCGGGCCCGCCGCCCGCTGGCTCACCGGCGAGGCACTCGCCGAAGTATCGGTTCGCCTCCAGGACGCGGCGGCCCGTCCCGCCCCCACCGAGCGCCCCGGCGAACGGCGCGCCCGCGCCGCGCTCGCCCGGTACGCCGCCGACCACCGCGTATTCGAGCAGGCCGTCGCCGTGCCGGACCAGCGGATCCATGCCCCCTTCCTCGACAACCAGGTCGTCCGCGCCTGCCGCGCCCTGCCGGAGGCCCTGCGCGTCCAGCCCGGCGCCCGCTCCGCCGTCCTCCGGGCAGTCCTCGCCGCCTCCGGGATCCGCGACCTCCCGCCCGGCTGGGGCGCCAACTCGCACGCCTCGACCGCTGCCGCGGCCCGGGCCGGGCTGCGGACCTCCGTCGAGGACCTGGTCCAGCTCTTCGAGGCCCCGCTCCTCGCCGACGCCGGGCTCATAGAGGCCCGCGTCGTACAGGGCGCGCTCCGGGCTGCCGCCGCCGGTGAACCGCTTCCGCTGGACGGGCTCGCCGAGTTGGTGGGCACCGAGGTGTGGCTACGGCGGCTGCTCGCCCGGCGCGGGTCGTGCTGGACCGGAACGGACGCGCCGGGGCAGCGTGCGGTAGCGGGGGGCGTGCAGCGGCTTTCGCTGTGACCGGGACCGTCACTGTCACTGTCACTGTCAGTGCTGTCCCCCACAATGGGAACCCAGGACACCGAAGGAACCAGGGGACGGCAATGGCAGTGTGGGACGACCTGGTCGGCCAGGAACGGGTCACCGCGCAGCTCACCGCTGCCGCGCGGGACGCCGACGCCGTGGTGTCGCACGCGGTCGCCGCCTCGTCCGCGTCGAAGATGACCCACGCCTGGCTGTTCACCGGCCCGCCCGGCTCCGGGCGGGCCGGCGCGGCGCGGGCGTTCGCCGCCTCGCTGCAGTGCGTCAGCCCCGACCGGGCGCTGGGCGGTGCGCCCGGCTGCGGCTTCTGCGACGGGTGCCATACGGCGCTGATCGGGACACACGCCGATGTGGAGATCGTCCGCACCGACCAGCTCTCCATCGGCGTGAAAGACACCCGTAACCTCGTACGCAGGGCGAATCTCTCCCCCGCGAACGGCCGCTGGCAGGTGATCGTCCTGGAGGACGCCGACCGCCTCACCGAGGGCGCCGGAAATGTGCTGCTCAAGGCAGTCGAGGAGCCCGCGCCCCGCACCGTGTGGCTGCTCTGCGCCCCCTCCCTGGAGGACGTGCTGCCGACCATCCGCTCCCGTTGCCGGCACCTCACCCTCCGTACCCCTCCCGTCGAGGCCGTCGCCGACCTCCTCGTACGGCGGGACGGCATCGAGCCCGCGGTCGCCGAAGCCGCCGCCCACGCCACCCAGGGCCACATCGACCGGGCCCGCCGCCTCGCCACCGACGAGGGGGCCCGATCGCGCCGGGCTGCCGTCCTGAAGGTGCCGCTGCGCGTCGGCGACGTCGGGGGCTGCCTGAAGGCCGCCCAGGAGCTGGTCGACTCCGCCTCCGAGGACGCCAAACAGGTCGCCGACGAGGTCGACACGAAAGAGACCGAAGAGCTTCGCGCCGCCCTCGGCGCCGGTGCCGGCGCGGGCAGCCGCATGCCCCGTGGCACCGCCGGTGTCATGAAGGACCTCGCCGACCGCCAGAAGCGCCGCTCCACCCGCACCCAGCGCGACACCCTCGACCTCGCCCTCACCGACCTGGCCGGCTTCTACCGCGACGTCCTCGCCCTCCAGATCGGCACCCGGGTCGCCCTCGCCAACATCGATACCCGCCACGCCATCGAGCGCATCGCCTCCGGCTCCCGGCCCGAGAACACCCTCCGCCGCATAGAAGCGGTGCTGGCCTGCCGCCAGGCCCTGGACCGCAACGTGGCCCCGCTGCTCGCCGTCGAGGCCATGACCCTGGCGCTGCGCGCCGGCTGACGGCAGGTGCCGCGCCTACGCCGCGAGGTGCTTCCCGCCGAGCGGCCCAGCCCCGCCCGTAGTCCGGGAGCGGCAGGCGGAGGCTGCTGCAAGCGGGTGATCATTTGGCCCCCGCCGCGTCGCCGCCCCCCGCACACCAGCGCATGGCGCACGCTGCAAACGTGGCCCATGTCGTCCTGATCGCCCTCCTGGCGCTGGCAAGCATCACCGCCGCCGCGCTGGCGCGGTCGGCGCTCCGCTACCGGTGGGCCCAGCGCGCCGGGCTGCCGTACGAGCTGCCGGTACGGCACTTCGGCACGGCTCTGCGCACCGCGGGAGCGGCAACAGCGGCGGCGACGGCCCTGGCGGTGGCGGCGGCACTGCCGGCCGCACCGGATGCGGCGCCCCCGGCGGTCGCCCGCTTCGCCGCCGCCCCCGTCCACGCACCTGCGCGGTCCCGGCCCGCGCCGCCCGCCCCTGAGCCGCCCGCGGCGCCGCCCCGCACCATCGGCCACCCCGCCCACGGCACCCTGCAACGGCTGGCGGACGGCACCCGGGTCTGGCTGCCGCCGCAATACGCCTACCGCAAGGCCGCCCACGTGGCCTTTCCCGTCGTCGTGGCGTACGCATCCGCGTCCGGCGCCGACGACCGGAATCTCTTCGAGGGCTTCGCGGCGCACGTCGCACAAGGCCTCGCGGACCCGTTCGTGCTGGTCCTGCCGGCCCGCTGCGAGGCAACGGCCCGGGACGCCCGGGCCCCGTCGGTCGTCGCCCGCCGCTATCGCTACCGCGTCGTCCCCGGCCAGGCCGCACGCGGCGTGCTCGGCGTCGGCGACGGCGCGGCCTGCGCCGTACGCGACGCCTGGGCCCACCCGGACCGCTACCGCGCCGCCGTCGGGGTCTCCGGCACCTACCCGGCGCGGCTGCCACCCGGCTCCGGCACCGATCTGCTGCTGGCGACAGCCTCCGGCGACGAGGCCGCCCGGCTCTCCGCCCGCCGCTTCAGGGAGGCGCTGCGCGGCCGGCACGGCCGGACCGAGATCCGCGTCACGGACGGGGCCGGGCAGCGAAGTCGCGTCTTCGGCGCCGTAGCGGGATATTTGACCGAGAAGTTGACCGGACCTGATCGTATTCACTCGTAAGTGGGTGGCAGAGGACGGTCCTCCCACATCGGACGGATACGCTCCCAACCACCCGACGGGAGGAACCAGAAGCAACCGATGGATACCCTTCGCCTGCTCCGCACCTGCGGCACTGTCCTGGCGGTCGCCGGGGCGCTGCTCTCCGCCTGCTCCGCCAACGGCACCGGCCACAGCGCCGTCGCCTCCTCCCCACCGAACGTCTCGGGGACGCAGCCCGCCGCAGCGTCCGCCGCCGCTTCCCCGGCCGCCGACCTGACGTCGTACTACAGCCAGAAGCTGACCTGGCGCTCCTGCCTCGACACCGGCTTCCAGTGCGCCACCATGAAGGTGCCGCTCGACTACGCCCACCCAGACTCCGCAACCGACCTGAAGCTCGCCGTGGCCCGTAAGAAGGCCTCCGGCCCCGGCGGGCGACTCGGCTCCCTCCTGGTCAACCCGGGCGGCCCCGGTGGCTCCGCCATCGACTACCTGCGCTACGCCGCGACCGCCTCCGGCTTCCCGGCCGCGGTCAGGGCCCGCTACGACATGGCCGCCGTCGACCCGCGCGGGGTCGCCCGCAGCGAGCCGGTCATCTGCCTCACCGACCAGCAGATGGACGCCTACACCGCGACCGACGTCACCCCCGACGACCAGTCCGAGATCAACAAGCTCGTCGCCGCCGACAAGAGCTTCGACCAGGGCTGCGAGAAGCGCTCCGGCAAGCTCCTCGGCCATGTCTCCACCGTCGATTCCGCCCGCGACCTGGACGTCCTGCGCGCACTCCTCGGCGACAACAAGCTCACCTACGTCGGCGAGTCCTACGGATCCTTCCTCGGCGCCACCTACGCAGGGCTCTTCCCCAAGCGCGTAGGCCGGCTCGTCCTCGACGGCGCCGTGGACCCCTCCGTATCCGCCCTCGATTCCAGCCGCGCCCAGGCCGGCGGCTTCCAAACCGCCTTCAACTCCTTCGCCGCGGACTGCGTCAAGCTCGCTGCCTGCCCCCTCGGCACCAAGAGCGCCACCGACGCCGGCCACCGCCTCGACCAGCTCTTCACCAAGCTCGACGCCAACCCGCTCCCCACCGGCACCACCCGCAAGCTCACCGAGGCACTCGGCACCACCGGCGTCGTCGAAGCCATGTACACCAACGCCTTCTGGCCCTCCCTCCGCACTGCCCTCACTAAGGCCGAAAAGGGCGACGGCAGCGGCCTCCTCCAGCTCTCCGACGCGTACTACGAGCGCACCAGCTCCGGCAAATACCCCAACCTCATGTACGCCAACGCCGCCGTCAACTGCCTCGACTTCCCCCCTGCCTTCACCGGCCCCGCCGCCGTCGAAGCAGCCCTCCCCTCCTTCGAGCGCGCCTCCTCCCACTTCGGCCGCAACCTCGCCTGGGCCAGCCTCCCCTGCGCCTACTGGCCCGTCCCCGCCACCGGCCGCCCCCACCGCATCACCGCCCCCGGCGCCGCCCCCATCCTCGTCGTCGGCACCACCCGCGACCCGGCCACCCCCTACGCCTGGGCCAAGTCCCTCGCCTCCCAGCTCACCTCCGGCGTCCTCCTCACCTACAACGGCGACGGCCACACCGCCTACAACCGCGGCAGCGCCTGCATCGACACCGCCGTCAACCACTACCTCCTCGACGGCGCCACCCCCGCCAACGGCAAGACCTGCAGCTGAGCGGTGAGGAGCACCCTTCCGGACTGTGTAGACTTGGCGCCGCTGCTGATGTCACGCCCACCGTGGCCCGGCAGCGCGCCGCCTTAGCTCAGTTGGCCAGAGCAACGCACTCGTAATGCGTAGGTCTCGGGTTCGAATCCCGAAGGCGGCTCACATAAAGCCCAGCTCAGAGGGTATCTGAGCTGGGCTTTTGGCATTACTGGATGCGCCTGCGGCGGCGTGCGCGAGCGTCGCGTGATGGCGTGGGCTCAGTCTTGGTCTCAGTTTTGGCTTCAGGCTCCGGCCAGAGCGCGTCTCCCATCCGGCGGACCGCCTCCTCCGTGAGGGGTGTCGTGGCGTGCACGTACCGGCGGGTCATGTTGAGCCCGGAGTGGCCGAAGATTTCCATGATGGTCCGGATGTCCACTCCCAGCTCATTCAGGATCGTGCCTGCGGTGTGGCGGCTGTCATGGAGGCGCCGGTCCGAGATGCCCGACTCCTCAAGCAGGTCCTTGAACTCCTGCCAGTCCTGGCGCGGGTCAAGCGGCCTACCGTCCGGCCGCGCGAACACCACGTCGTGTTCCTCCCACGCCTCACCGGCCGCCGCCCGCTGTTCTTCCTGGCGGGCGCGGTGCTCGCGCAGGAATGGGATGAGCGGCGGCGGGATGGGGATGATGCGGCGGCTCTTCTTGGTCTTCGGCCGGGTGAAGACCAGACCGCCGCCCTGCCGGTCCGGGCAGGTGCTCGCGTGCTTCGCGCACTTCGGCGGGCATGGCTTCGGGCACCCTCGCTTGTAGTCCTTATGCGTGGTGCAGCCGGACGGGCACGGCTCGAACCGGTGCAGCCGGGCGCCGCAGGCATGCGGGTCCTCGCACCCATGGCGCCAGGTGAGGCGCTGAAGCTGCCACAGCGTCTTCAGGTGCCCGGCGTCCAGATCGACGTACGTCCATCGCAGGCCCAGCGATTCTCCTTGCCGGATGCCGAGACCCACCCCGAGGGCCCACCGGAGTGCGGTAGGCCGCTTGGTGGCGGCATGGAGGAAGGCGCGCGCCTCCTCCTGGGTGAACGGGTTCACCTCTTCCTCGTCCACGCTCGGCGGGTCCACCAGGGTCGCGATGTTCCGGCCGACCAGTTCGCGACGGTGCGCGATCTTCAGCGCGCGGGAGAGGATGCGGTGCACCTTCAGCACGTGGGACGGCGCGCGGCCCTTCTTGAGCAGGGCGGCGTACATCTCGTCCAGGTGCTCCGGCCGCAGGCGGTCGAGGCGGTGCGCGCCGATATTGGGGATGATGTCGTTGCGGGTCTTTGACCAGTAGTCATCGAGCGACCGGGGCTTGAGCTTGTGCACCGCGATGGTGCCGAGGTAGGTGTCCATCCACTTCGCCACGGTCGGGATGCGGCCCGCCTTGGGCGCGCGGCCGGCGTCGCGCTGCTTCTCCAGCTCCTTGACCTTGCGGCGGACTTCCGCCTCGGTCTTCGCGCGACGGTGGCGGCGGTCGGGTGTCCCGTCGCTCTTCATCCCCATCGTGACGCGACCGTGCCACCACCCGTCATTCCCCAGGTAGACGGACGATTCCATGTTGGGTTTGCGGGAGCTCACGCTTCCTCCAATGCGAGAGGCGGGCCGGTGTGACCGGCCCGCCTCGGTTGCTCTGTGTTCAGTTGGATTCCGTGGCTAGCCCGGCCACGTATGTTTCGAGGTCGGTCACGCGGATGCGGCGCGACCGACCGCGCTTGACGAACTTCAACGTCCCGTCTGCCATCAGTTCGTAGACCGTGGAACGTCCTATCCGTAGTGCCTCGGCGGCTTCCTCTGGCGTGTAGAGGAGCGGCGCGACGGGCGCTGTAGCGGTGCTCACCGGTGGTGCCTCCTCGCTATGGCGGGCTTGGGGGAGAGGAAGAGGCCCCGCACCCCCGCCGCAGAAATCGCAATATCCGCAGAAACCCGGTGGGATGCTGCTGACCTGCGGGGATGCGGTGGGCCCGGGTGTGGGGGCGGGTCTGCCGCAGAATCCGCAGAATCCGCAAAAACATGGGTCGGCCGTTCGGCGGCGCCGGGTGCCGGGGATTTTTGCGGTTTCTGCGACTTGTGCGGCAGCCGCCCTGCGGGTGCAGGGGCGGGGCGTCGCCGCAGGTCAGTGCCGGTGTCCGGGTATTTTTGCGATTTTGCGGTTTGTGCGGGCGGGGTCGGGGGGTGGGGGCGGGTCATGCGGGGGGTTGTTCGGTGTGGGTGGCGGGGTTGATTTGGTAGCGGGGTGCGGGTGGGCGTCCGCGTCCGCCGGTGCGTTCGGGGGTGTAGGTGCGCAGGTAGCCGTGTTCTTCGAGGAGGGTGGCGGCGGGTTCGAGGTCGGTGACGGTGGGGAATTCGGTGCGGCTGAGTTTGGCGAAGAGGTCGCGGCGGCTGACGTCGTCCCATTGGTTGGCGCGTAGGACGTCGAGGAGGGTGCGGGCGCGGTTGATGGTGGGGTCGGCGCCCATGGCGTCGAAGACGGCGAGGGCGTGGGCGGTGAAGTAGTCCCCGAGGGTGATGGCGGCGTGCATGGTGGCTTCGGGGACGGGGTGGGCGTGGCCGTCGTGGGGGTGGTCGGCGAGGTGGAGCAGGCCGGCTATGCGGGCGGTGGCGCCGGCGAGTTTCCCGGCCCAGTCGCTGATGTGCCCCAGCGTGCCGCCGCGTGCGGCGAGCTTGGGTTCAATGCGCTGTTGGTAGGCGATCAGGGCCGCGTCGGCGGCGGGCGTGAGCTGGACGACAGCGGGGTCGGTCCACTCTGCGAGGGACAGTGTCAGGTCGGTGATGTTGGCGGCGTAGGCGGCGGCGACATCCGCGGGGACGGGGTCGGTGATGATGTCCCGGTGGCCCACGAGGGAGGTGGGCATGGAGTACAGGAACCTGCCGAGCAGGCCGCGCCCCTTGAAGCCCTTCACCTTCGCGATGTCGTGCAGCACCTGCGGTTGGACGGACAGGCCCATAGTCAGGGCGGGGTGGTCGATGTACTCCTTCCTGGTCTGGCGGTCCACCCGCAGGCGGTCGCCTGCGTGGCCTTTGAGGAAGACCCCCATGTTGGGGGCGCCGGAGTAGCGGCCGGCGATGATGTCGAAGATCTCGCCTTCGGCGGACATGACCGAGATCCGGCCGCCCTGCTCTGCCATGCGGGAGGTGACGGTCTCGGCGGTGGCGTCGTCCGCCAAGAGCTGGGGTTCGGCGGGAATGGTGACGGTCTCGGCCGTCTGGGCCATGCCGATGGCTTCGAGGATGAGTTCGTCGCGCTTGTCGGCGGCGGCGGACGCTGCCTTGGCCGCTGCTTTGTCGGCGGCGTCCTTGGCGATCCGGGCCGTCATCTCCGCTTCGATGATGGCCGGCTGCAACCGGGCCTTGAGCTGCTTTTCGGCGTCGTAGAGGGGGTCGGTGAGTAGGGCGAAGACGGCGGATTTGCGGTTGGCGGGCGGGAGGGCGACCACGACGAACAGGTTGGTGGGCTCGCTCCAGTTGCCCCGCACGTGCACGACCGAGCGGCCCCCGGCGGCGGTGGCGAGCACCGCCAGGGCGATGCAGCCGGGCAGGTCGATGGGGGTCTGTGTCTCCTGCGCCACGGCTTCGGTGAACTCCCGCAGCCACCCGGGCAGAACGTGCGAGGGGAACGCCGGAAGTTCCCGCTTGCCGGTCAGGGGGATGGGCTCCTCCCACACTTCCGGCGCGTCCGGGGCGGTGTCGAGGGCGAAGCCGTCCCACAGGCCGCCGGCGGGTAGGTCGTGTTGGGTGGTCATGTCGTGCTCCCTTGCCCCGTGGCGCCCCGGTAGGGCCCGCTACGGCCCGTGGCATCGAACTCCAGTTCCCTTGGGGTGCCGGTGAGCCCTGAGGGCGCCAGGGCGCCGCTGACGGCTTCGGCGGTCGGGACGTGCGGGGCGGAGAGGCGGAGAAGGACGGCCTGACGGCCGACGGCTTTCCAGGAACGGCCGCCACCGCCGTGCGGGGTGTCGGCGGCGGGGGCGTGTGCCAGCCGGTGGGGGGAGGGGGTGGTCATGCCGCCCTCCCCGTGCCGGTGCTGAGGCCGTTGGTGACGGCGCGTTCCGCGTACGCTTGGGGGACGCCGACGGAGACGGCCGCGGCGATGATCTGCCGCCCTATGGTCTCCAGGTCGCATGGTCCGGGGCATTGTGCGTGCAGAGCGCCCAGGAACTGGGCCACTCCGAACGCCTGTGATCCGGCGCCGGATTCGGTGCGGGCTCGCACCATGGCCACACCGCGTTCCAGGCCGGTGCGCACGTACCGGCGGGTGTGTCGGCATCCGGTGGCCACGGCCGGGTCCCACTCGGCGCGTTCGGGGACCGAAGAGACCACCCTCCCCGGGGCTGGGGTGGTCTCTTGCCCTGCGAGGAGGTCACGGACGGCAGACGGCAGGTGCGCCATGGTGCCGGAGCCGGGTCCGAGCCAGCGGGCGTAGGCCATGCGCGACTTGATGTCCACACCGTGCCGGACGGAGTTAGCCGACCGCGTGACGCCCCGGTAGATCCAGTGCTCCCCGCGTGTTGTGTGCACGGTCCTGGTGGGCGGCAGGGTCTCTCGCGCCCACGCGACGGCTTGTAGGTCGTCGAGGTCCACGACGGTCAGCCCGGCTCCTGCGGGGTGGTAGGCGACGGCTTGGGCCTCACGCCACGGCGCAGTCCACGCGGGGGAAGTGATCACTGCGGTGTCGGTCGTCGCAGCTGCCCAGCCGTGGCACACGGCGGGGCAACGGCACTCTCCCGTGCTCTTCATGTGGGGACGCCCGCCACATGCGCAGCCCGCGCACGCACGGCAGTTCCCGAACGGCAGCTTCCCTTCCCGCAGAGGCAGCACCGGCACGCCCGCTGCTGCCAGTTCCAGGGCGGTTCGCAGGTGGCCGTTCACGCGGCCACCTCCTGCGCGCGGGAGGTGAGGAAGGCGCGGCCGATGTGGCGGGTGTAGGCGGGCGGGATGGCCTCGCGCAGGCCGTCGCGGTTGGCCCAGGGCATTCCCATGACGTCGCGTGCGAGGGCGACGCCGGAGAAGTTGCCGACGATGTGCAGGAACTCCCCCTCGCGGGCCGGGCGGCCCATCTTGGCCGTGCGCGCGGTGTGCTGCGGGTGGCGCGGCGCTGCCATGGGGAATGTGGTCTCGAACAGGCGGTGGCGGTAGGTGCGCAGGCCGAACATCGCGCCGCACAGGGTCACCGGGTCGTGCAGGGGTGCGCCGGGGACGTTCTCGATGATGTAGGGGATGTCCGCGGCTTCGAAGGCGTCGCGTACGGGGTCGATGAGGTCGGGGTGGTGGCGGCCCTGGATCTGCTGGCACCGGGTGTGGGCCTGGCAGGGCGGGGAGGCGTGGCCGAGGTCGAATTCGTGCCCGTGCTCGCGGATGAACTCCACCGCGTCGCCCTGGACGAAGGTGAAGGGGTAGCGGGGCTGCGGGGCGATGTCGATGCCGGTGACGTCGAATCCGGCGTCGTGGTAGCCCTTGCCGGCGCCGCCCTGGCAGCAGAAAGCGTCAAGGACGCGGGGGCGGCGGGATCGCCGGAAGGGGGGGAGTTGGGTCATGCTGGGGTTCCTCCTGTGTTCTGTGCAGCAGGGGTGAGAGCCGGGGCGGTCGCGTGTCTTTGGCGAGATCGGGCGACCGCCCCGGGCGGCTCTAGGTGCGGGTGGCGTTGTGCCAGGCTGCGTATTCCTGGCGGACGTAGGGCCGGTGCGAGGGGTCCCACTCCGGCGAGCCGGGGCCGATGGGCCCGGCGCTCGTGCCGTGCTCGCGGTCGTAGTCGGCGAGGGCGTGGGCTGCGGCCGCCGCGGTGGTGACGGCGTCGGCAGCAACCGCGGGCGCGTACGTGTCGGCTTCCTGCAGCGCGATCCGGTCCAACACCGCTGCCTTACGCAGCCGCTGCTCACGGACGGCCTGACCGGTGCGCTCCCCGGGCCTGACGAGCCTGACGGTCAGGGTGAGCACGGTGCTGATCTCGCGGATGAGGGGTGGTGCGTCGGCGTAGGCGGCGGCGGGTGTGGGGGCGTCGAATCCGGCGCCGGTGTGCGGGTCGGTCACGGGGTCAGTGCTCCTTGGTGGTGATGGTGGCGGGGAGTTCGGGCAGGTGGTTGCCGATGAGGGCGGCGGGGTTGAAGCCGGGCAGGGCGTTGCGGGCGGTGATGGCCTCTACCAGGGCGGTGGCTTGGGCGACGCCGGCGTTGGCGACGTCGATCTGCACCCGGGCGATATCGACCTGGGCGCGTGCGCGGATGGCTTCGACGGTTTCGACGTGCCGGTGGGTCTCGCGACGCTCTTCGGTCCGGCGCTGGTAGGCGATGGTTTCGCGGCGGTCGGTGCGCCAGTAGCGGGCGGCGAGGGTGTAGCCGAGGACGGTGGCGATGGCCCACAGCAGCAGGGGCAGGGGCAGGCCGTCGGTGTAGGCGGCGATGCCGCCGAAGGCGAGGGCCCCGGATCCGGCGTAGACGATCGCGGCGGCGGTGCTGTCGCCATGCTGGCCGGTGGACAGTAGGCCGCCGGCGACGGCGGTGCCGGTGGCGAGGGTGCCCATGAGCCAGGCGTCACCGGTGGAGTGCTCGGCGCCGCCTGCGTTCCAGATCCGGGCGAGGGCGAGCACGGTGGAGGTGGCGAGGGCGGGTGCGGCTTTGGGGACGGCGTCGGCGAGCCAGTGGCGGCCGGCCGACCCGGCTGGGGTGAAGTGCTCGGTCATGGCGGGGGCTCCCGTATCTGGTCCTAGAGCAGGCCGTTGAGGGTGTGGACGGTGGAGATGGTCAGCTCGGTGATGGGGCCGTTCAGGCCGGTGGAGGCGAGGTAGAAGCCGAACATCGTGGCGATGAAGGCGCTCCCGCCCTTGAGCGATCCGGTCTTGAGCAGGACGGCGAGGATGCCGCCGAAGAGCAGGGCGAGGGAGATGGAGACCAGCACGGGCGTGCTTCCTTCCGGGCGTGTGGGGCGGCGTCAGGGGGTGGGTTCGTCGGGCTCGGCCAGTGCGCCGCTGACGATGGCGGCGGCCACCTGCGCACTGACGCCGGTCGATTCGAGATAGCGGCGGGTGCGGCGGGTCTGTCGGCGCTGCCGCTCCCGCCGCCCGACGGACTTGGCCGCCTGCTCGCGGCGGCGCTGCTCTTCGGGGCGCAGCTGCCATGCGGCGTGGCAGTCGGGGCAGGCGGGCCAGCTCTGCGTGCGGTGGGAGCGGCCCGTGGTGGGGGTGCCGCAGTGCTGGCACGGCCGCAGCGGCACGGCCGGGCAGTCGCCGCGGTGGCTGTTCCATTCGGCGACCAGGGCGGCGACCGCGGCGGTGCCGGTGGCGCGGCGGGTGAGTCCGCAGCGGCAGACGAACACCGCGCGCGGGGTGGTGGCGAGGGTCTGCCAGTTGCGTAGGTCCGGTGGTGCGCTGACCCACAGGCCGGGGAGGTCGGCGGTGGGGATGAGACCGGACACGTTGGTTACCGGGTGCCGTCGCGGTGGGTGCGGCGCCACAGGTTGTACAGGTGGCGGCCGGTGCGTATGCGCTTGCCGGTGGCTTTGCAGTGGCGGCAGTCCTTGCCGCGCTTGAGGGTGCCGCGGCGGGTGGTCTTGGTCGCGTGGCCCATGCCGTGGCAGCGGCGGCAGTCCGCGAACGGCTGCACCGCACACAGACCCGCGTAACAGAGCGTGACGGCGAGGAGGCAGGCACTAGCAAGGAGGAAGGGGGTCACGGGGTGCCTTCCGGCTAAGGTTTCGGGTGTTTGCGCAGGTCGGCTGCTAGGTACGAGATCACAGCTCAGGCACAGGATGGGGTGCTAGTAGAGGTGCTAGGTCTAGCACCCGGGGGTGCTAGACCTAGCACCGGACCGGGGTCAGCTCCGCGACTGATCCTTGTCACGCTGGGTGATTGCGGTGGTGAGGTCGGCGCGGGCGATGCCGCGGCGGGTGGTGCCCTTGCCGGCCTCGGTGGTGCCCCACACGTCCAGGGCGGCGATGCCGTGGGTGCGCAGGTTCGTCGCCACGGTCGCGGCCTTCCATCCGCCGTAGACCTCCGGGCGAAGGTCTGCCAGGCGGGCGGCGACCTTCTCGTTCCACACCTTGTCCTCATCGGCCGGCACGACCCGCAGCACGTCGGCGAGCAGGTCGAACCCTGCTCCACTGGCGGCGGGCTGCTGCCCGATGGCGTGGCCGGTGACGTTGCCGTAGGCCTCGCGCATCTTCCGGGCGCGGGTGACGACCTGCTCGGCTCCCACCGCGTCCACGAACGCGGACGCCACGATGCGGGGGTCGTCGCCTTCACCGGCCATCCAGCAAATGCCCCGGTCGGTGCGGGAGAACATGGTGGCCCGGTAGCCCGCCTTGTACATCGAGGTGCCGAGCACCATGTCGTTGGCCGGCTGGCCCATCACCTTCAGGCAGAACCGCAGCACCGCGTTTGCGGAGATGCCGGTGGGCAGGGACTTCGCGTCCGGGCGCTGCGTGCCGAACAGCGTCACGATGCCCAGCGCGGGACCGCGCTTACCCAGGTCGGTGGCGATGTCCTCGATCTCCGCGCCGTACTTCTCGTGCTCGAACGGCACTTGGCACTCATCGAACCCGGCCACGATCGGGTGCAGTCCGAGCGCCTTGTCGTTCGCCAGTTCGGGGGTGACCTTGGACTCCGGGCAGCGCGAGCGCGGCAGGGACTTAATCACCTTCGCCCGGCGCCGCAGCTCCTCCCGCAGCTCCCGCAGGGAGTTCAGGACGTAGAGGATGTCTTCGTCTTCGTCGCCGGCGCGGTAGCGGTGGCAGACCGGTTCCAGGGCGCCGAAGTCGCCGGTGCCCTTGAAGTCGAACGCGTAGACCTCCGCGCGCGGGTCCAGGGCTGCGATGAGCAGGAACAGGCGCATCAGGAACGTCTTGCCCATGCGGGGGATGGAGCCGACGACGACGGAGGCGAACATGAGCGTCACCGACACGTCGCTCATCCGCTGGTCGTTGCCGAACACCACCGGCCGGAACAGGTCCACCGTCCCGGATTTGAGCAGGGGCCATGCGGGTTTCTTCGTCTCGTTCATGGGCTTGTCGCCCACCCACAAGATGAGCCGTCCGTCGTGCTCGGTGGGGTCTGCGGCCGGCCACACGCACCCGACCTTGCGGCGAAGACCCGAGGCCAGCGCCTTGCGGGACTCCATGATGTCCTCCGGGGTGACACCCCAGGGAAGGTCCAGGTCGGCGCGGTAGCCGGGCCCGTCCCGGGTGATCTCGGAGGTGAACCGCATGCCGTTCATGTCACCGCCCTTCTTGATGGCGGCGGAGATCTTCGCGTTTCCGATGTTGTCCAGACCCCGCATCACGATCGATCCGGTGAGCTTTTGCACCTCGGTCTTCAGCACCGCGGGCCCGATGACGGGGTGGTCCTTCGGCGAGCCCCAGAAGCCCGCGACCAGCACCGCGGCAGAGGCCAGCACCGCGAGCCAGAAGGGCGCCATCACGTACAGGGCCAGCGCGAACACCGTCCCGAACACGGCCGCGACGGTGGTGACCAGCACCCGCAGCCGCACCCGGTCATCGCGCTGCCGGGACAGCTTCAGGTACTCGGCGGTGCGCTCGTGGGCCACCTCATAGGCGCGCAACGGCGCGCCCTCGGCGTCCCACACCCAACGCCGGGTGTCACCGACCATCCGCGCCACGCCGCGCGGGGCGAGCACCCCCAGTTGGAGGGCGTACCAGGGGGTGCGGATGCCGTGGAAGACGGTGGCGTAGAAGGCGTTGCCGGCCGCCCGCTGCACCGTGGAGACGAACCCCGGCTTCGAGCGCAGCCAGGTCGGCACGATCGGCTTGCGCTTGTCCACCCGGATCCCCGGGGAGGGCAGGTCCGGGGAGTCCACCAGCCGCACCGCGTGCGGCTCCACCTGCTCCCCGTCGTCTTCCGTGTCGGGCGCGGCGACGGGCGCCGCGGCCTGCTCGGTTATCGGGGCATCGGCCGGCAGGGACGCGGGACGCTTGGTGGTGATGTCGTAGACCGCGGCCCCGGAGCTCTCCGGCTCCGGCTTGTGGTCAAAGTCGTTGCTCTCAGACACGGTTGGTCTGCTCCTCAGGTCGAGTAGGCGGGAGGGGGTTATGCGGCGCGCTGTTCTTCGGGGAATGCGCAGGTCACGCACATGCCGAGCGAGGTGGAGATGATGTATCCGGCATCCGTGCGGCATTGCGGGCAGACGCGGCGGGCGGCGTTCGCCAGGGCCAGGGCGGCCCACTTCGCGGGCGTCATCGGCCGCACCGGCTTGGCGCGGTCGGTGCGGTACAGGTAGGCGATGCGGACGCGGCGGCCGTAGCGGCGCGAGCGCCACATGAGCTGAGCGGCGACGTCCTGCCCGCCCGGCCGCAGGCCGGCCGCCCTCAGCTGGCGGCGGGTGGCGTACTCGTCCGGCGCGAGACGGAACGGGTAAGTGGGCAACCCGTACTTCGCGCCGGTCGGGTCGTAGAACCTCACGACGCCGGAGCGCCCACGGCGGCGCGCTCAGCCTTCAGCGTCTCGCGCAGCACACGGGCCTTGTCCGGCGCGGTACGCAGGGCCCTGCGGATCGCCTCACCGGTCAACGCGTCGTCCTCCCACCCGGCCGTCACCTCCCGCGCCTCCAGCAGAAGCTGGTCGGCGGTGCGGCGCGGTCGGGGGGTGCGGGCGGCGGCCGGTACCCGACCGGTCGCCCGACGCGGCGCCGCCGTAGTCGTCGCGAGCGCGACGACGGGAAGGCCCGATCGATCGGCCACGGCCTCCACTTCGGTCGGGGCGGCGGTCGGCACGCTGCCGGCCGATGCATCGACCACCGGGGCGGCGGGTGTGGGGGTCGATTCGGGCAGGTCATACCCCGACTGATTTACGGACGTTGCCGCCGTTTGATCCTGGTTTGCGGTCTGGTCGATCGCGGGCGGTGCGGCGGGTGCGAGTTCGCCTAGCTTGAGCAGGACGCGGGTGCGGCGCGGGGTCGATCGCCGCCACCTGCGGCCGTAGGTCTCGCGCAGGTCCGCGCGGGCCAACTGGCGGTCGCGTTCGCGGGTCAGGGCGGTGTCGTAGGAGGTGATCTCCCACAGCGTCATGCGGCGCCACAGGGTGAAGGTCGACAGCGGTGCGAGGATCCAGCGGGAGCGGCGGATCTTGTCCATCCGGCGTCCGGTGACCGCGCCGATGCGGGAGGCGTAGACGTGGGCGGCGACCTCGGAGAGGACCACCCACAGCAGAGGCATGGTGCCGTGCGCGAGCTTGGCCACCATCGATTGTCCGGCGGCGATGTTGAGCCAGCACGTCACGCCGGTGAGCGCCCAGGGCACCCAGCGGACCCATGCCAGGGGCATGTCCATTCGGATGAGAAGGAGGTTGACGACGGTGAAGACGGGGATGGCGGTGTCGATGCCGATCGGGAGCGTCTGGGGGGTGGCGAAGCCCCAGCGGGCGCCGGCGGCGGTGACAGTGGCGAAGGAGGCGACCAGGCCGATCCCGCCGACCCCGACGCCGAAGACGGCGGCGAAGCCGAGCAAGAACTTCTCCGCCCTGCTCAGCGGCGGCACCGCCGCCCGCACGGCGGCATCCGGTGTGGGGGTCATGGTGTGGCTCCTTCCGGGGCGTTGCCGGTGCCGGGGCGGCCGTCGCGGCGGCCGTTGACGCTGGGCTGGGTGGGCTCGGGGTTGGTGGCGGCCATCCATCCGCCGCCGGTGCGCTTGACGGCGTACATCGCCTCATCCGCCCGCCGCAGTGCCCGCGAGAGGTCCACGGGGTAGGTGCCGCTCCAGATACCGCCGATGGAGGCGCCTATCAGCAGCTCGTCACCCTCGAAGTCCACCGGCGCGGTCAGGTATTCGTGGGTCTGCCGCAACCGCGCTGGCAGGCGGGCGGGGTCGGGCAGCGGGACGACGGCGGCGAACTCGTCACCTCCCAGGCGTCCCCGGACACCGCCGATGGTCGTGGTGGAGATGCGGCGGGCGGCCTGGGTCAGGATCGCGTCGCCGGCGTGGTGGCCGTGGGTGTCGTTGATGGCCTTGAAGCCGTCGAGGTCGATGACCAGGACCGCCACCGGGGTGCGGTTCATCAGCCACTCGGCACGTTTGGTGAAGCCGTCGCGGGTCAGCAGGCCAGTGAGCGGGTCGCGCCGCGCCGCTTCGATCCGGCGGCGCATCCACAGCGTGTGGACGGACCAGCCGGCGGCGAGCGGGCCGGCCATCGTGGCGGCGGATATCAGGGTGCTCATCGCGCACCGCCGTTCCGGCGGCCGTGCAGGACCCATCCGGCGAACTGCACGGCGAACCCGACAGCGGCGATGCCCATCAGGTGCCGGTCGCCGGTCACCAGGGCGCTCACGGAACCCGTGACGGCGATGACACTGCCGAGCATGACCAGCACCAGCGCCAGTCCGCGTGGGGAAGAGATGTTCATGCCCTGGCCCCCAGGAACTGAGCAAGCTCGGTCTCGGCGGCGGCGAGCCAGGAGCGTGCGGCGAGCAGGCGGTGTTCCGCCCGCCGCAGCCGACGCCAGTTGATCGGGTGCAGCGGACGGTCCAACAGGCTGATCTGTACATCCAGCAGCTCGACTTCGGCGAGGATGACGGGCATCTCAAGGTCGATGTCGGCAAGCTCGGCCTCGGTCGGCTCGCGGTCGAAATCGGAGGCGGTAACAGCCTCCTGATCAGGAACGATGTTGCTCATGGGTCGTAGTCCTCTCGAAGGGACGGCCCGAACAGCGGCCCCGGTGTGTCAGCACCGGGGCCGCGCCCGTGATGGCGACGTGGGCCCTGTAATGGCTTGGGTTTTGGGTTCCTAGTTCTTTGGTCATCCGCCTGCGAAGCGGTTCTTCGGCGCCCGGGATGTGACCCCCATCTGCGTAGGTCCAGGCGGCTAGGTGCCTGCGTGACCTCCCGTGTTCTGGTCCGGGTGACCGTGTGGGTGACATCCCCTGTTGTTGAGCACCGACAGAGAGGCCCTGGTCAGTTGACCAAGACGCCCCATCTGGTGCGCACCAGAAGTCTCTATCTGGTGCGCACCAGATGTCAAGGGCTTCCCTGTGACGCCTCCCAGAGAAGCCCCCCGTGCACCCGGCCGGTAGCCAACAGGGGTTAACCCAAAGCGGGTTAACCTCTGACGACCTGCGAGAACGTGAGGCATGCTGTTGGTAGTGGTCACCGCAGCAGCGGCAGGAGGAGCACGCGTGAGCGCAGGATTGCGAGAAGCGCGGACCGCGCGAGGGTGGTCCCAGGAACGCCTTGTGCGCGAGATTGAGCGCCACGCTCGTCAGCACATGCTCGACATCGCCTCTACGGCGAGCCTGCGGGTCTACCTCTCGGAGTGGGAGAACGGTCGGCGGTCGCTCTCAGAGCGGTACGCGTCCATCCTGCGTGCCCTGCTCGGTGTGACGCACGCCGAACTCTCGGGGCGGCGCGGCCAGCTGGACGCGCCCAGTACCGCGGGCGGGTATGACGAGCTACTGGGCTGCATCGACTCGGCACGGAACGTCAGCCTGACCATGGTCAAGACGTTCATGGATCAAACCGAGTTGCTACGTACGATGGACCGTCAGATGGGCGCTGTGAGCCTGGTGGACCAGATGACCGGGCATCTGGCGACGCTGGAAGAAGCACTGACGTTCGCGGTGCTTCCCGACACGCGCCGCCCTGTCGCACTCGCACTCGCAGGGGCTGCAACCTTGGCAGCCTGGCAAGCGCTGGACGTTGGCGCCGTAGAGCGGGCGTGGCGGCACTACGAACTAGGCAAGCGGGCCGCCCAAGAGGCCGAAGAGCCCATGTACCTAGCGCACGCCATGGCGGAACAGGCCTACGTTCTGGACGAAGCAGGGCGGCCAGAGATGGCGTTGGAGCTGATGCGGGGTGCCCAGCGGGTAGGCGGCGGGCAGATGTCGCCACGGCTCCGGGCCTGGCTATTCGCCGGCGAAGCCGAACTGTGCGCGAGGGCCGGAAAGCCGAAAGAGTGCCGGCAGGCCCTCGAACTGGCGGACGCGCACCTCCCTGACGGTGAGGAGGCACGCGACCCCGATATGTTGAGCATCTTCCTCAACACCGGACACCTGGCCCGTTGGCGCGGCCATGCGCTCGCCCTGCTCGGCGACGACGACGCGGTGAGCAGCCTCTACGATGCCCTCGGCACCCAGGACCCCACATTCGTCAGGGCCTCCGCCGGCCTGCGCCTCGACCTCGCCACGGCGCACCTCGCCCGTGAGGAGTATGCGCAGGCCCAAGAGCACCTGCGCGCAGCCCGTTTGGTTGCCAACCGCACGGGCTCGGTGCGCTACCGCCGGCGTATCGAACAGCTCACGGCGCGGCTGTAGGCGCCGTTCCCCGACGTGACGCGAGGATGTGCAGGAGGGCAACCAGGGTGCCCGACCCCATCAGTTCACCACGAGCCATGAGCCCGGGAATGTCCGCCAACGGTACCCACGCCACGCGCCCCGCCTCTTCCACGTCCGTCGGTTCCCCGACGTGCTGCGCACCGTGCCCAACGAAGATGGCGTGAGGCGAGTCCACCATGCCGACCACCGGCTGATAGGTGACGACGTGCTCAAGGGAGTCAGGTCGCCAGCCCGTCTCCTCCTCGACTTCGCGCAGCGCGCACGCCATAGCGTCCTCGCCCTGGTCCACGATGCCGCCCGGGAGCTCCCATCCCCACTGTTGAGGTACGAAGCGGTAGCGCCAGAGCATGAGCACGCGGTCGTGCTCATCCATCACGGCCGCGATGGCGACGTGATCTAGCCGTACGACGTGATGCTCGAACCGCTCAACGCCGGGCGGCTCTACGTCAACTAGCGTTAGCTTTACCCATCGGTTGTCGTACAGGGTTCGCTCGCCATGGATCTGCCACGGGTCCAGCCTGGCCGGCGGGGTAACGCTCACCGCCGTGCCGGGCACGTCGCGATCGGGCACCCGGTAGGAACTGCGCCCCCGTACCTCAAGCACGCTCTCAGCCACGAGCCGTGCGAGAACCTGGCGCAGGGCAGTGCGTCCGATGTCCAACTCTTGGGTCAACGTGCGCTCAGACGGCAGCTTGTCGCCCGGCGACAGCTTCCCCGTAGCGATCCACTCCCGGATCGTCCGGTCAACCCGCGCGGTCTTCGGTCCCATTCCCTGAGCACACTCCCGATTCGCTCACCTGGTACGCACCAGGCTAACGGCACCTGCGAGGTCGCGCCTCGCCCGATTGAATCCTTGCGTTGCGTGACGGAGTGCTCACCTTCCAGGCCGCCCGCTCCTTTGCTCATCCAGACAGATCGGCCCGGGTGGGCCCGAGAGTATGAGGCGAGACGCGCCGGGGACGGGTGGGCACCGCTGGCTGTCCGCATCGAGGCGACGCGGCGTGCCGATCGGGCGGGAGGGCATGGGGCATCATGCCGTCGCTTCGGCCCAGGTCAGGGACCCGTCGTATCACTTTCTCGGCTCTTGACGGCGGCTGCCACCGTCGCGGCAGCGGCGTCAGGGGATTCGTGCTCCCAGATTCGGATGACGGTCCATCCGGCATTGATGAGGAGTTGGTCCGTTTCGGCGTCGCGGCTCTTGTTACCAGCGATCTTCTCGGACCAGAAGGCCGCGTTCTTTGTTGCTGGCCGGTGGTGCTCTGGGCATCCATGCCAGTAGCAGCCGTCGACGAAGACCGCGACTTTGGCCTTGGTGAATACCACGTCGGCCGTGCGGCGTACCTGTGACAGCGGGCGCACGGCCACGCGGTAGCGCAGTCCCATGCGGTGCAGTTGAGATCGGAGCAGCATCTCGGGCTTCGTGTCCCGCCCGCGGTTGGCGCGCATGACCGCGCGGACGGCTGGCGAGGACGCCCAGGACTGGGGTTCGACACCGACTCGGGGGACGAGTGTCAGGCCGCGTTGCCGTGCGAGAGCCCAGGCGTCGGCCAAGTTGGCCGCCCGGGTGGCCTGCCGGACCTCCCCGATATACCGCTCACGAGTACGGCCGTGCTCAGACCAGCGCAGGTAGGCGCGCACCCGACGTGTGCGCTGGTACAGGCGCAGGGCGACTGATCCCGTGGCGTCGCCGCCGTTCGGGAGGGGAACGCGGCGGTACTCGGGGCCACTGGCGGCCTTGTCCTGCTCGGCCGTCCTGAGGGCGGCGGTCATGCCTTTGCGGGGTTTCCACGACTGTTCCGGAGGGAGCCGGTCGTTCCAGGTGCGCGCCATGATCGGTTCCTCGTCCGGCTCAGTCGCTGGCGGACAGGGCGTTGACCGAGCGCAGGGCTTGTACGACTGCCTCGGCGAAGACCTTGCCCAATTGGACGGGGACGGCGTTGCCGAGCTGGCGCATCTGCTCTCCTCGGGGTCCCTCCAGGCGCCACCAGTCGGGGAAGGTCATGACACGGGCGGTCTCGCGCACTGTCATGTAGCGATGTGTGGTGTCGTCCAGGAGCATGACGGACTCGCCGCCAGGGACACCGTGCACGCCTGCTTTGACGGTTTTGGCTGGCCGGTCGAGGACGTTGGGTGTGTGGCCGGCGTAGACGCGGGCGCCGGGCCAGCCCTGGTGGTGGACGAAGCGAGGGTCCCGGTGCTCCTTCTTCTCCAGGAGGTCAGTGGGAAGTGCGGGCTCCCAAGGGCGGTCAGGATTCCCATACAAGGCGTCCCGCAGCGTCCGCCAAGGCTTCAGGCCGTCATCCTTGGCCGGGCGTTGGGGCAAGGCGTCCATGGCGCGCTTACGGGCGTCGGCCGGGACACGGTGACGCCGCCAGTAGGAGCTGTCCCTCATGGACAGGTGGAGCGCGTTTTCGGAGTGGGTGGGCTGGGGCATGAAGTCCCGTTGCCAGGTCTCCCGGTTGATTCCAAGGTCGGCGCGGAAGGCCACGATGATGACGCGGTTGCGGACCTGCGGGACACCGAAGTCGGCGGCGTTGACCGGCATCGGCGTCACGATGTACCGCTGGGGGGAGTCCTGGGGGATGAGTGCGTCCCTGGCACGCAGATACTCGTCGTGCTCGGTCCAGGTGGCGCCGGGCCTTCGTTCCTCGAAGGGCAGCGCCAGCTCACGCAAGATGTAGTCGAAGTAGGGGCGGAAGGACGCTCGGAGCAGTCCGCGAACGTTCTCGCAAATGATTGCCTTGGGGCGGGTCTCCCGGACGACGCGGAAGAGCTCGGGGAACATGTTGCGCTCGTCGTCGTCGCCCTTGTGCGCGCCCCCGAGGCTGAAGGGCTGGCAGGGCGGACCGCCGGCGATCACGTCGACCCTGTCGCGGAGGTAGGCGAACTCCACCGAGCGGACGTCGCCCTCGATGAGCGGCCAGGGGTCGCTCATCCCTTGGGGCACGTGGTCCTCCCCCTTGCGGTCCACGGCGACGTTGCTGCGCAAGGTCTCGCAGGCGCGCTTGGCGAACTCGTTGACCACAAGGTGCCGGAAGCCCGCCTCGTGCAGTGCCATTGCCAGTCCGCCGCCGCCGGTGAACAGCTCGACACTGGCGCCGACCTCGATGGGGAGCTCTCCATGGTGAACCATGGCGAAAGCATACCGCGGAGTTGTTGATCTACGTAAGCCTTGTGCGAACTGAGATCAATCGGGGACGTGGCCAGGCCCTAGAGTGATCGAACCCACTCACGTCAAGGAGGTCCGGCGACCGATGAACACTCCCTTCAGCGAGGAGTTCAGGCTCAGTATCACCAGGGCGCTCGGTGACCAACTGGCCGACGCGCTAACCACCTTGAGGCCGGCGCCGTTGACGCAGGACAACCTCAACGTGCTACAGGCCAAGCCCGGGGTGTATCAGCTTTATCTGCGGGATCAGTTCGTTTACGTTGGCAAGGCCGACAAGTCCCTGCCGTCCCGTCTGGGCAACCACCTGCGCAAGCTCTCCAGTCGCCGCGAACTCGACATAGAGGCGGTGTCCTTCGCGTGCCTCTACGTCGCGGAGGACTTCTCCGCCGTGGCTCCCGAGAAACTGCTGATCAAGCGGCACAAGGCCGAGGGGCGCATCCCCTGGAACACCAACGGATTCGGCAACAAGGACCCCGGACGCAAGCGCGACCACACCGCCCTCAAGGTCAATCATTTCGACATGCTCCACCCGATAGACCTGGGTCGGACCGTCGAAGGGGTCACCGCAGGGCCCTGGAAGCTGCATGAGCTCCTCAAAGCGGTGAAGCAGGGGCTTCCCTACAACTTCCGCTACCAGGCCCCGACAACCTTCAAGGACGCACTCGTAGCCGTGCCTGACGCGCGGACGACCGCCGACGAGCTCTTCCGCCTCATCGCCCCAGTCCTTCCCGAAGACTGGCAGATAAGCGCCCTCATGGGTTACGCGATCATGTATGAGGACGCGCGCGTGGACTACCCCAGCGGGTGGCGTTACTACCGGGGTACCGACGTGGTCACCAGTACCCCGGAGGCCGAACCAGCCGGCGAGATCGAAGAGGAACCCGCCGACGAATAGCATCACTGCGCCGTTCAGCGCGCCTCCGACGCTTGGCGTGAGGTCGGAAGGCTGAGTCCGCGACCTACAGACCGCAGTGTCCAACGTTGCCCGAGAGACACGCGGGCCGGGCTACGAGCACGAGCGGCGACAAGCAGCAGCAGTACACGATCTGGAGTCGGCGTTTACGCAGGCCAGCGCCATAGTCGATCGGAAGCGAGGCGTCCCCCCCGGAGCCGTGCGGTCATGAGCGCAACTGATTCAGGGATATGGATGCCTTCACGCCGTCACGCTTTCCTTTTCCATATGATGGCCGGTCCATCGGAGGTTGTTGGATATATCCAGGCGCAATCCCCTCAAGGTACTCAATCCATTCCTCCCCGCTCTCGTCATCAGCTTTTACGGGAGCGTGACGCGTCTCAGGAACAATGAGCGAAGCTCTTATCTTTTTGGCCGCTCCGCGACCATAGCCGACGATATAGCTGCGCCTGAACTCTCGCATACGCTGATTCCTGCGGCTTGCGCCGCAGCCGTCCAGGTATCTATCCCTGAACCATCCGGCCGCCACGTCCATAGCGGACTCCGCTTGGAGGTATAGGTCCGGTATCAAGACCTTAAGAATCTCGATCTCCCGGGGGTCACCCCAAAGTTCGACAAAGATCTTACGGTCAGAGGCCTTGTGTCTTTCATAGACAAGGTAGGCGCCAACGGCGGCGGCGATTTCCTCGTAAAACAAAAGCCATTGCCGACCCCGGCCGCCTATATTGTCTATCACAAGGGCGATCGCACATTCGCTGCCGCTTCCGCCGTCTTTGGGGGAGGTTATTTCATCTTCGGCGAGAGAATATTTCTCCATTATCTCACGGGCGCGTTCCATGCATAGCTCGGCCTCTGGTACCGGTGTTTCCGGATGCAAGCCGCGTTCGCGCAGTGCATCCACTTTAGCGGCCATTCGTGATCTCTGCTCCATCCATGTCTCCTTCGATGTTAAAAATAGGTCGGATTACGCCTGTAGGCCAATGCACACCGGCAGGTGGTGGTCACTTCCGGAGAACATGGATTCGAGGGGCACCGGCGTTGACGAGCATGCGTACTAGTCCGACCCTCCGACCACCATCGAGCTCGCCTAACCGCTCACCCCCCAACGGCCGGAACTGGTGATGCGAACCACGGCAGCGGCGGCCCGCTGCGTCTCACTCTGGACCGGCTCCCAGCTCCGCTCACCGTGGCAGATCACCGTACTCCCTGGCTACGCGATCACGTATCCGGCCGCGCACGAGCGCACGCCTGTACTACTGCAACGGCGCCGCCGCCCCACGGTCCGCGACTCCTGGGAGCAACTTGCGCTGCATTCACAACTCGTGACAGAGTGTCGGCCCACTGGACATACGTCGCCTCAACACGTCGCGACAGAAGGCCCACAACCCTTCTGTTGGCGGAGGTCGCACCGCGATGCAACGCGGAGGACCTGACGGGCGATTGGCTCGGCGTATGGCCGTCTGGCAACACCACACCCGTGGGATGCCACGACGGGGAATCAAGGTCCACACGACCTTCGCTCTCCAGACTGAGGCGCGAAGGTCTTTGTCATTTCGCATTGGTTTATCGATGCGATACCCACAGGTCCCTATGCGCGCCTCGACGGAGCACAGCATCGCTGTGCCCCACGAACAACAGCGATCGCGGAAGGAACCTGATGGAAGACGACTACAGCCACGGTCATGCGGACGGGGTGCCGGAGCCTCAACACGAAACGGCTCCCCCTGGCCCTTCAGCACCCCCGGCGAGTGAGTACGAGCACTCCGGCACCGGGGACGAGTCACCGGAGACCGTCGAGGCCGAAAAGCCTGAGGACTCTGACGAGGATCTGCCGGCGTTGCCCTACGGCCTCCCGGCCCTGCCCAAGACCGCAGCCGTCCGCAAACTTGCCGGTGCGCTAGTCAGCTATGGCTACAGCGAAGGTGCGGCCACCGCTGTAGCGAGGGCAATCGCCCGTCCCGAGGAGGCCCGCAAGCGCCTTCAGAACCCAGACATCATGCGCGTCCCCGGTGGGGTCCTGGAGACCATTACCACCCAGGTCTGGCTCCCGTCCGTCAGCCACTTCCCCGGAAACAACCGAGAAGCCGGTCACCGTACTTACCCTCTGTCTGGGGAGCTTCAGCCGGGTAGTTACCCGCCACTTCGAGGGTTGGAAGCTACGCCGGGCGAGACCGGTGAGCTGGTGCTCACTGCCCAATCTCGAGCTCACGTCGTCAGCGCGCTCGACCAGTCCAATGCGTTCCTCGCCCGGCACAACGACCTCGAAGAGACCATCGGGCAGCACGGCATCCTGCGGGAACTGCTTCTAACGGTCATTAGGATCAACCACACGAACGGGGAGGACCCGGCTTGGACACTGTCGGGAGCGGACGGCAGCAGCCGGATCTCGGCCGGTCACCGCATTCACGGACTGGGAGCGAGCGATGTCGTTTACGCCCTGGCTACCGAAGACCGTAAGTACCGAGGGCTGTTGAGCGAGGTGCTCGCTAGCACTCAAAAGAGCCGCGACGAGCTGGGCCCCGAGGACGTCAAACGGGCTCAAGCTCTGGTCGCACCTGCGACTTTCATCCTGCGCTTCCGGCCGGATACACGATCAATCCTGCGCTTCGACCAAGCCATCAGGTTTATCGTGGGTATCACACATGTCGAACCGCCCAAGCCGTGGGGCATGGCGAGCGAGAACGATGCCCTCGCGGATCCGGTGATTGAAGAGTTTCTCGCCGCTCGACGCATCAACCAGTCGCAAGCGGAGTGGTTCGCTGCGGACCTTAGCCCCGACCAGGTCCAGGCACGCGGTCTCGACCCGAACCCCGACACCCGGGTCGCTGAAATCGTCGGCAGGATTCTACCTAAAACCGAGCACGACGTCTTCCGCAAGGGAGTACTGCGGATCACCGCAAAGGGCAAGGTGACATCTGACTTCAAGGCCAAGGTTGTCACTGAGATGGTCTTGAGGCCGTGGCGGTCAGCCCACCCCGACGCGGACGGAGTCGACAGGGTAAGTGGTGCCCGCAGCACGCTCCAACGCATGCTTAAGTGGCCCATCTTGCAGGAATCCGGTTGGCGCCGCGGCGGCGATAACGATCCGGACAAGATGCTTGAGGTCGCCCTCAAAGACTTGTCGACCGACGGGAGTTCAGGAGCGGCGGGTGTCGAGTTGGGAGTGCGAGGCGGCTACTACCTTGCCGTGCACGGCTCGCTCGTACGCGAGGCACGCGGTCGCACGCAGGATTACCGCGCGCCTTCCTCCGTGGTGCAGCGGATGACCGAGAGTCCTCAGGGCCTGAGGGCTCTGCACCGCGCGATCCTCGACGGTCGGCAGGGAAACGAGCCACAGCAGGTCGACAAGAGCGGCTCGCTCCGATACAACGTGCGAGGAGAACCGCTCGCCGCCACCGACGACTGGTTGCGAACCACCTTCCCGGCTCTCGGTGAGAACGTGCCCGCCGCGCCCATCGAGGGTACCGTCGACACGCCGGAGGCGCGGTTCGAACAATCGAAGAGCCACTTCGCCAGCATGGTCGCTTCACTGGAGAACGCCATTAGGGCGGCGGAGGCCGTCCAGGGGCGAAGCCGACCTCTCGTCAAGGAACGCGGATGGCCACAAGTACACGCTGAGGATCTGGCTGCGCGACTCGACAAGATCAGCGGCCGTCTCAAGATGTACGCCGCCATCGCTGAGGTAGCGGACGAGGCGTACCCCGGAGAGGATGACCCGGACGAGACAGCCGGCGGGGAGACCGACCAGGGGTGATCCGCTGCAAGGGGGGGCACCTCGGAGATTCAAGGTGCCCCCCGTCACTGATTTCGACGACGGTGAGCCGGTCCAGTGAGGCGGCGATTTCCGTGCGGGGAGTTATAGCGCAGGGCTGCATGCTCTCCGGAGCCGTGCGCGTAAGTCCCAATCCTGCCGGCGGTTCTGCGAACTGGTCTACCCGTCCACTCATGCGGATATGAAGGGCCTTGCCCCCAGCAGCGAACGCCAGCCGCAGCGAGCAGCGGCCCGGCTAGGAGCGTGGGCAGAAAGGGGAGTTCACGCGGCGCGCGGAGGATGCATCCGGCTTCTGGACCATGAACTGCGCCACGATGTCTGATACTTGAGCTATGGACCCTTTGCCTGCACCCGCTTGGGAACGTTGTCCGTTCTGCGGTCTGGAGATGTTCCCAGAGCGGGAAGAGCTGAGCCTGGACCACATCTTCGGCGAAGCCCTCGGCGGGCGCACCCTCGTCACCGCGCACAAGTCGTGCAACAATCAGAGCGGCTCGGGCGCTGAAGGGGCCCTGCAGCGCCCGGACACCATATTCAACCTGATCAAGGCAAACCACGGGCTCAAGGCCCAGAGGATCCCGGCGACATTCTCCTCCGGGAGAAAGGCGCTGTTCGATCCTCAGCAAGGAACTGTGTTTGCCCATCCCACGGTGGACAAGTCCGTTGCGAACTCTATCCGCATTGAGGGCACGCCGACCGAGGCGGAGGCCGCATTCAACAAGTGGCGAAGCCGTCAGCCCGACTTCGAGCGGATCCCGGAGTTCAAAAACCTGCCGCCTGAGGCCGTCGCCCGGGTCTCTTACACCCATCTATCGATGAACCTGAGGTACCCGTATCAGGCTGCCGAGAGGGTTGCGATCAAATCAGCTCTCGGCGCCTGCACGCTCGCCTACGGCCCTGGCTTCGCCACCAGCCCGTTTGCTGCGGCGTTGCGCGCGCTTGAGAAGAGCGAGCCCGATCCGGATCGACGGTTCGACCTCAAGTCCCTCGACCAATTCATTGCCGGGATGGCCGGGCAGTTCGGCCTCAATGCAGCCGCTGTAGGCCGCCTGCCCACTTTGGTGCCCCCACCCGGGGCTACCGTTCACGACGTGGTTCTGGTGCCCCTGCCGACGCAGACGGTCCTGTTCGCCCACTACCTGTCGCAGGTGACGCCACCGTACGGAATCAAAATCAACGCCCGGCTTCCGCAACTCCTCCCTGGGATCACCCCTACCCTGCCGCTCCTCCTTCGCGACGACACCCCCCACCATCTGAAGGTCACTGATTTTACGCAGCTTCTGCTGCGCCCAGTGATTACTGCCGCGGAGGCAGAAGAGCGGCGACGCTTCGAAGGCGGCCAGTAGGCATCGCGGCCCCGGGGTGAGAGACGACGGCAGGACCATGGCGGCCTCGGGCCAGGTTGCCTGGCGCCCGCCGGATCCAGCTGTGCAGCCTGGCAGGCCTCACGCAGTACAGCGGCGGTGCCGTTCGCTGTGACCCTGCCACCTCGTCTGGAGTCTGCTCGTTGCGAGGGATCATGTGCGCGAGGCTGCCGCGCGGCCGCGGCGACAGATGGCTGAGGGGGAAGGCGAGCACATGCTGACAAGGCGACCTCATGCCCGCCCTTGGCGGGCGTCAGGTCGGGGGTGGTGCCCAAGCCGACCGTGTGCCTGCTTCTGCGTCTGCCGGCCATCTCATGGCCGGCAGACGCAGACGAGGCTTAGGCGGGAACGGCAAAGTTCGCTACTACCTTCATTGATGGCTGGCCCCAGGTGAGACGGAACCTGAAGTTGGCATTCGTTTGGCGATCCACGTGTGTGTAGAGCATCCCGATCGTGCTGGCTCCGCCCACGTCATCGCGGGAAGGGACATAGCTGGCGATGGGCTCTGTGGGGGCCAGGGCCGTGAAGCCGAAGCGGTCTTCGTCCGGCCAGTAGATGGCGACAACCACTGGTGGCGCGTACCGCTCGATCCTGCGGAAGACTTCCTCGACCGTGTCCGACTCCAAGGCGATGACTACCTGCTCAGACTTGTAGCCGTTGTCGTCGAAGACCTTCCGAGTGGCCTTGTCACCGAGCGCGCGCGCCAGCGCGAACCCTGCCTTAAGCCGCAGCTCGCGCTCACCGGCCATCACGCCACCTCCGCAGGTTCTCTGCCCACTCTTCTTGCATCGTCCCTAGAGCGCTGAAGTAGCCAGCATGGACGATGCTCCACCTGTCTCCACCATCGGGGGGTATGGCTGTGATCTCAAGGTGGTCGTACAGGTCGTCACCAGCATGGGTGAACTGGTGGCGGTGGATCGTACTGTGGCAGCAGTCGATACGAGCCACGTGGACCCAGCTACCATCTTCCCTGACCATTTGCATGATCGCGAAGTCAACAATGAAGTCGCGATACAGCACCTGCCGGACGCGAAACTCGTCCGTCTCTGTGAACTCCAGCCTAAAGTTCAGCTCTTCCGCAGGTGGACACGATGGCGGCTTGTACTGCTTCACGGCAGTTTCGGCACCCATGTCCGCGAGCCTGGTACGACGCTTATTGGTGTTATTGGCCACTGCCCCCCCAGACCGATGGTCTCCCCACACTAGCGCTTCAATGTCATGCAAGGCGATGCCCTGGTCGTCAGGATGTGATCTTTTCGGCCTATCTCTGCGCCTCTGGGCCGACCTGCGAAAACGTGTTTGCCCTGTGCGTCGCCCTCGCCGAGCACCTGGGCCTGCCCGCCGTCAGCGGCGACGCCCTGTGGAAGGACATGAAGGACCAGTTCTCCGTGCCGGTCCACCTCTTCCGCTGATGACCTGAGTACGGCCCGGACCCGCGCGGGGTCCGGGCCGTACGTGTATCTCCGCTGCGGTGGCGCCACGATGCGAGGGCTGAACCCTCGTGAATGAATTATCGGCGCCTTGCCCTTCAGAGCCCTGAGCGGGGCCGCCAGTGGGCCGTGCGGAGGCGGCCGACAACGACCAATGAGCACCTCCAACGACCGTCGTTCACTCGCGGGAAGCTCCGCTGCCCAGGGCCGAGAAGGCGGTCTCAGTTTTGGTCTCGAATGCCTCGGGTTCTGGCGCAGTCCGTAGTCGTCCACAGACGTGCGTCGTGGCCGGTGACCTGCGGAGCTGAGCGGCGGGCGGACCGTGTCGGACGTCCCCGGAACAAGATCAGACAACTCGTAATGCGTAGGTCTCGGGTTCGAATCCCGAAGGCGGCTCCATGGTGGACCCCTGGTCAGGCCTCTGACCTGGGGTTTCTTATTTCGGGTGACCTTGGAATCTGCGCGAATCGGGCACTGGCGATCTCCGCATCGTAATGCGTAGGTCCGAGGTCGACGCTGAGTGGCTGATCTCGCCGTCCCACGCCCCTGAGCTGGCCTTTTGTTCCCAAGAGCAGGTCCGCTCGGGTCTAGTCGGCGTGGGGCGGTGGCCGTCCGGTGGCCGAGCGTGCAGCGAGCGTGCAAATGGCTCTCGTGAGCCTTGCGGGTTGAGCGGTGTGATGGGGGCCGGGATTGTGGCAACCCAACAATCCCGTGAGCTCAGCCAGCTACCGTTGGCACCGCTGTGCCAACGACCGCCGCACGGCCACCATCGCGGCGCGCACACACCCGGCAGACAAGCCCGGCGTACTGCGGTTGCACTGACTCTCCGTGTGCTTCGCATCGAGTGGATGCGGACCGAACGGCGAAGTCGCGTCGGCGTTGCGGGCCGTGCGTTCGTTGGTGGTGAGGCCGTGGTCCATGCCGTTGTCGCCTACGAGTTGGATCACGCAAGCCTTCCACCCCCAGGGACGCGGAACCGTCGTCGAGCAGTCCTGGCAACTCCTCCGCCTCGACCCGGTGCTGGGCACCACCCGCGGCGACCTCGACGCACTCCGCGACTACATGACGAACAGCGTCGAAGCCACCCTGATCTCCCTCGCCCAATGGATCGCCGAAGAGTGAGGTTCCGTTGCGTGGTCCGTCGGGCGGGTGATCGGCACGGGCGGCGATCTGGGGGGAACTTCACCACCCCCGTCCCCCTCAACCCCGGCGAAGCCGCAGCCTATGGCGGCGCCACCTTCTACTACTCCCGTGGGAACAGCACCGACAGCCACCGTCGCGCCTACATTCTCCTGACCAGCATGCCGAAGCTGGTCGACATGCCGCCGACGGCGGAGGCGGCGGCGAAGCCGGCCGCGCCGATGAAGCCGGCCGCGCCGATGAGGAAGGCGGGTTTGCGGCCGAAGAGGTCGGCGAGGCGGCCGCCGAGCAGCAGCAGTGAGGCGAAGGCCAGTGCGTAGGCGGTGATGATCCACTGCCGGTCGCCGTCGGAGAAGCTCACCGCGCTCCTGGTCAGCAAGTCCACGAACATCGGGTTCGAGCCGGTCATCAAGCCCGGCGAGAAGGCGCTGACCCGCTCGCGGCTGGCCGCTGCGGAGTGGGGTTACTGGAACCTGCCCGGGATGAGTGCAGCCTCCGGGCTGCTGGTCGCCCGGCAGGGCGACATCGACCTCGCCTCTGACTGGGGTGGCGGGCACGTTGCCTCTGCCGACGGGATGCGCTTCACTGTCCCGCTCAGATCTATATATACCCGTCCGAATCGGAAGTATTTTTCGACAGGTCGCGGGGCGACCTGGCTCAACGTCGTCTCGGACCGGGTGATGGGCCTGGGCGGCATCGTGATGCCCGGCACGCTGCGGGATTCGCTCGGCATCCTGGACGCGATGTTCAACCTCGACGGCCCGGTCCGCCCGGAGATCGTGATCACCGATACCGGTTCGTACAGCGACCTGGTCTTCGGGCTCTTCGCGATCTGTGGCTACCAGTTCTCCCCCAGGATCGCCGACATCTCCGACGCCCGGCTGTGGCGCCTGGACATGGCCAGGGACTACGGGCCGCTCCAGCCAGTCTCCCGCCAGCGTGTGCAGGTCGAGCGGATCCGGCAGAACTGGGAGGACATGCTCCGCGTCGCCGGGTCGCTCACGACCGGCAAGGTGCGGGCGTACGACCTGCTGCGGATGATGACCAGCGGCGACCGCATGACGGGCCTGGGCGACGCGTTCGCGCACTACGGCCGGATCTTCAAGACCCTCCACCTGCTCCAGTTCATCGACTCCGAAGCCTACCGGCGCATGATCGGTGTCCAGCTGAACATCGGCGAGGGCCGCCACGCGCTGGCCCGGAACATCTTCTTCGGACGGCTCGGTGAACTCAGGCACGCCTATCGGGAGGGGATGGAGGATCAGTTGGGGGCACTGGGCATGGCCCTGAACGCAGTGGTCTGGTGGAACACCCTCTACATGGACGCCGCCGTCAAGGAGCTGGAGGCCGGCGGGCTGACCATCTCATCCGAGATCCGCTCCCGGCTCTCTCCACTGGTCCATGAACACATCAATTTCCATGGCCGGTACCCGATCGTCCGCTCCCACGGCGACGGCTCGCTGCGCCCGCTGCGCGACCCGGCCGCGACCGACGAATAGCCCCGGCGGCAGTCGGCCCGGCGGCGCCCCACGGAGGGAGGGGCGGAGTCCGGGGCCGGGATCGGGAATATCGGGCGGCGGCCTGTGGGTACGTCTGTACAACGAAGGGCCGTCTCCCCCCGCTTCCTACTGGGGGGAGACGGCCCCGCGCCGAACGCTGTCGACATCGTGAGTACCGTCGCGATCGCCGCTGCGGCCTTCGCCTTCTCTCCCTCTCACCTTGTCCGGCGTGCTGGCCACCGCGGCAACGGACATGTGGGGCATGGCCAGGGGGTGCGTCCACACCCGGGACTGGAGCTGTTCCTGGCCTCTCGCAGCGCCCGGGACCGGTCCATTGCCGAAAACCTAGGGCTCGCCGACCGACCGTGGCCCAGCCGGCGAATCGGGAACAGGAGGCTCAGCGGGCCAGCAGGTCCTGGATCGCCTCGGCGATCTCGTCGGGTGCCTCCTCGGCCATGAAGTGCCCCGCTCGGGTCAGCCGGTGGTCCAGGTCCGGCGCCCACGCCTTCCATACCGCGGCAGCGTCATAGCCCAGCTGCGCGCCCCAGTCCTGCTGGACGACCGTCACGGGCATGGCCAGCTGCGACCCGGCGTCCAGGTCCGCTTGGTCGTGCGTGACGTCGATGCCCGCCGAGGCCCGGTAGTCCGCGACGATCGATGTCACCGCCGCGGCGCTCGCCCGCAGGTACTCGGCACGCACATCCTCCGGCATGGCGGTTGGGTCGTTGGCCCAGGCGTCGAGGAACGAGCCGAAGAACGCGTCCGCGCTGTTGGCGATCATCGCCTCCGGCAGGCCTGGCGGCTGCGCCATGAGGAAGAGGTGGTAGCCGACCGCCGCCGAGGCACCGCGCAGGACGTTCCACATGTCGAGCGTCGGCACGATGTCGAGGATGCCCAGGTGCGTGATGGTCTCGGGGTGGTCCAGCCCCGCCCGGAAGGCGACCAGGGCGCCCCGGTCGTGGCCGACGAGGGCGAAGCGCTCGTGGCCGAGGGCCGCCGCCAGGGTCACGACGTCGGCGGCCATGGTGCGCTTGGCGTACACATCGGGGTCGGTGACCGTCGGCTTGTCGCTGGCGCCGTAGCCCCGCAGGTCAGGACAGATCACCGTGTGCTTGTCGGCGAGCCGCTCGGCGACGTGTCGCCACATCAGGTGGGTCTGGGGGAAACCGTGCAACAGCACGACCGGACTGCCGCTGCCGCCGACAGCGGCAGCCAGCTCCACACCGTCCGCACCGGGCAGGCGGATGTGATCGAAGCCGGGAAGGGTGAGCGTCATGAAGGCCATCTTTTCGGGTGGGGGACTGACCGGATCAGCCTGGGCGACGGCGATCAGCAGCCGATCAGTACGGTTGGGCGCAGCCGACCCCAGGCGCAGAGGATGGGGTCATGCGAATCGACGTGCTCGGTGCCGTGCGGGCCTTCCGCGACGACGGCAGTCCGGTTGACCTGGGCGGACCCCGCCATCGCGAGGTACTCGCCCGGCTCGTCGCCGCCGAGGGACGGATGGTCACCACCGACGGCCTTGTCGACGACCTGTGGACCGATCCGCCGGCCCGCGCCGTGGGCGCCTTGCGTACGTTCGTCGCCGCGCTGCGCCGCGCCCTCGAACCCGACCGGCCGCCCCGCGATCCGCCGCGCGTACTCGTCACCGAAGGTCCCGGCTACGCCCTGCGCCTGCCGCGCGAGGACGTGGACGTCCATCGGTTCCAGGACACCCTGGCCCGCGCCCGCCGCAACCCCGACGCGGTGACCGACCTCGGCACGGTACTCGCGGACTGGCGTGGACCCGCCTACGCCGATGTGACCGGCTCCCCATGGGCACAGCGCGAGCGGACCCGACTGGAGGAGCTGAGGTTGGAGGGGGCGGAACTGCGCGCCCGCATCCTCCTCGACTCCGGGGAAGGGGCCGACCTCGTCGCCGAACTGGGTGCCCACGTCGCCGAACATCCGTGGCGCGAGCCGGCCTGGGGGCTCCTTGCCCGCGCGCTCCACCGCGCGGGCCGCCAGGCCGACGCGCTGGCCACCCTCCGCCGCGCCCGCAAGATGCTCGTTGATCAACTCGGGCTCGACCCTGGTGCCGACCTCCAACGCCTGGAGACGGACATCCTCAACGGGTCCGTGCCCCCCGAAGGCGCACGTACCGCGTGGACCGGCCATGGCGTCCGTCTCGGCCCGCGCACCACCGTGGATCTGGCCCGCACCCTCGCACTGGCGGGCGGCGACGCCCTCGTCCACTCGCGGCGCGACCGCCTCGCCGCCGTCCAGGCGGCGGAAAGCACGGGAGACCTCTCCCTGACCGCCCGGATCATCGGCGCCTACGACGTGCCCGCCATCTGGAGCCGGGCCGACGACCCCGAGCAGTCCCGCGCCGTCGTCGCGGCTGCCGAGCGCACGCTCACCGCGCTCGGTCCCGACGGCCCCGCCGACCTGCCCGCCCGCCTCCTGGCCACGATCGCCGTCGAGAGCCGCAGCGCCGATCTGTCCAGGACCGAGCTGCAGCGCGCGCAGCAGGCGGCACTGCAGGCCGAGGCACTGGCACGGGACCTGGCCGATCCCGCCCTGCTGGCCTTCGCCCTCAACGGGGTGTTCCTGCAGTCCTTCACCCGCCCCGGGCTCGCGGCGGTACGGGACCGGATCGGCGCCGAGATCCTCGACCTGGCCACCCGGCACGAGCTGCCGAACTTCGCCGTACTCGGCCGACTCGTCCGCCTGCAATCCGCCTCGGCCCTCGGCGACCTCGACGCCGCAACCTCGCACGCCAAGGCAGCCGAACAGCTCGCCGCTACCACCGAAGCGCCCCTCGTCTCCGTCCTCACCGGGTGGTTTAGGGCCCGGGCCACGGCCGCCCGCAGCGCCGAATCCGGCGGACCGACCGCCGCCACGGCCGCAGCGCACTACCGCGCTGCCGAGGACGCCCTCCAGACGGCCGGAATGCCGGGGCTGCACCGGGGCCTGTTCCCGCTCGCCCTACTGGGGCTGCGCCTGCTGCACGACCGGCCCGCGCCCACCGACCCGCACCTCGACTGGGGCCCGTACCGACCCTGGGCGCGACCCCTCGTGCTGCTCGCCCAGGACCGAGTCGAGGAGGCCCGTGCCACCCTCGCCGCGGTGCCCGAACCACCGCGTGACCACATGCAGGAAGCGCTGTGGTGCCTGACCGCCCGCGCCGCCGTACGCCTCGGCGAGCGCGGAATCGCCGCACGCGCCGAGGCTGCCCTGCGCAATGCCCGTGCCGAACACGCCGGCGCCGCCAGCGGAATGCTGACCCTGGGCCCGGTGGCGCGCTACCTGGCTGAGGCGGAGGCATGCGCCGGAGCGGGGTAAGCGACCGCAATACGCGAGCCCCGAGCCAGTGTGCGCCCGCCCCACGGCCCCCGCGTGATCAGGTCGCCAGGGCGTTCAGAGGGCGTCCATTGCCGCCGCCAGGCGGTCGGTGACGGTCTCGGCGTCGCACGTGGTGTCACTGCCCGTAAGCGTTCGCGAAGGCCGTCGTGGCGATCTGGGCGACAGCCCTGGTGGTCCCTGCTGGCGACCGCATCGTGGGGCCGCCGAGCGGTCCGTCCGCAACTCTTCGCAACAGGTGTGACGCTCGGCGACTCTCATAAATGAACAGTTGAGACAGTTCTGAGAGACCCCCGAATCGTGCCCGGTTTGCCCCGGGAATCGCTCGCAGAAAACCTCTCAAAACTCCGGCGTTCTGAGAAGCACTTCTGAGAGACTTCCCGCATGGAGCTGACGCCCGATCAAGCGGCACATGCGGTAGAGCGCCACAACTGCCCCAAGTGCGAAGTCCCCGCCGGGAGTCCGTGCCGCACCCGGGCCAGCAAGACCGCGGTGAAGTACCACACGGCGCGCTTCATCCTCGTCCCAGCGCTCCGCGAGGAACTGGAGATCCCTGTTCCGGCCGACCGGCAGCCGGGCCGGCCGTGGAAGCAGGGCCCGCCCGCCCCGGAGGTGCCCGCCGCCGCGAGCGTGGCCAAGCCGATCCGGATCGGGTACGCACGGTGCTCAGTTGCCACGCAAGAACTGGCGAGCCAGCTCCAAGCCCTGGAGCGGGCCGACTGCAAGCGCGTTTTCTCGGAGAAGATCAGCACCCGCGTCAAGGTCCGGCCCGAATTGGAGGAGGCGCTCAAACTGGCGCACGACTTCAAGGAGGCGGCGCCCGACCAGACGGTGATCCTCACCGTCCACGAGCTCAAGCGACTCGCCCGCAACGCGGCGGAGCTGATGACGCTGTCCGCCGCGCTCCAGGCCGGCGACATCCAGCTCGAACTCCTCACCGGACCGCTCACCGGCGTCTACGACCCCAACGGCATGGGCTCCATGCTCTTCGCCGTCCTGGCCGTCGCCGCCCAGCTCGACCGCAACTACATCCGCGAAAAGACCTTGGAGGGCCAGGTCGCCGCCGCGGGCAAGGGCAACCACGGCGGACGCCCGAAGGTCATCGACGACGACATGCTGCTGTTCGCCCGCGCCCTCAAGGACAAGGGCACCCCCGTCCCAGACATCGCGAAGAAGCTCACCATCAAGACCGGCAAGAACGCGGGCAAGTCCCCCTCGGTCGCCTCCCCCTACCGAGCCTTCGCCGAAGCCGAGGAGACGGACACTGCGGCTTAGCGTTCAATTCAGCAGCATTACCGGCGGGACCCCGATGCCTTCTTCGAGAGCCGGTGGAGCATCTGGGGGGAAAGATCCAAAGCCGTGATGCCGGCCTGCGTGAAGTGCTGCGCGAGGGCGAGGGTGCCGGTCCCGGTCCCGCTGCCCAGGTCGACGATGCGGCCCGGTTCCCGGTCGGACAGTTCGCCCAGCCAGTCGGTCAGCTCCGACAGGTAGGCCCGCAGGACCTCGGCATCTAGTTCCAGGAGCTCGGCCATCGCGACGGCGTCGGCGTCGGCTCCGGTGTGGTTCTGGTGCGGGTGAAACGGACTGGTTTCGGTGCTGTTCATACTTCGACCGTAATGCGGCCTTGCATGGATCACATACACTCTTGCATATGACGCAAGAAGGCGATCTGGACAGCACGGTCCGCATGCGCATCCGGAGTCTGCGGCAGGCACGCGGCTGGTCTCTGGACAACCTCGCCGAGCGCGCCCTGATGAGCCCCTCCGGCCTGAGCCGCATCGAGACCGGCCGCCAGCGCATCAGCCTCGACCAGCTGACCTCACTGGCACGCGCCCTGGGAACCTCGATCGACCAGCTGGTGGAAACCGTCAATGACGACGACGTCGTGATCAGGCCCGAGCGCGACGATCAGCGTGGACTGACCACCTGGCTGCTGAGCCGCGGATCCGCGCCCGCCGGTGTCACCGTCGCCAAGATGCGCATCACCGACGAGGCGCACGGACCGGGGGCCGATCAGCTCGGAGTGCACCCCGGCAAGGAATGGTTCACCGTCCTGTCGGGAACCGTCGCGCTGATCCTCGGCGAGCGCGCCATACGAGTCGAGACCGGCCAGGCCGCCGAGTTCTCCACCATGATCCCCCACGCCATCAAGGCACACGGCGGTCCGACAGAGATTCTCGTCATCCTCGACCACGACGGACAGCGCACCCACCTCCACCCCCCGGCGTGAACCCGGCCGACTCCCGCGAGGACGTCCTCGCGCAACAACGCACTGGGCTTCGCTGGACCTACTCAAGGAACTCGACCCGACGATCGACGTGCCTGTCTGTAAGCACTTGTTTTGGCCCCACCGCACGGATCAGAAGTGGCCCCACTCGTTCGGTCCCGTTCGAGCGAAAAGACGCAGCTACAGGGGGTGGTGGGCACCCGCCGTCGAACGTGCGAGTGGAGCCAAAACAAGTCCGTACACCGGGGCCAACTGAGGTGCTTACAAACAGACGTGCCCGCATCGCCTTCGGCTTCAAGGACCCCAGGTCCCTCATCGCCCTCGCGATGCTCAGCCTCGGCGCGAGCAGTGACCGGCGGATGCGCAGCAGCCAATGACCGCCACGAGCGACTGGCAGCCATGCGTGTCCAGCGCAAAGCCCTCACTCACCGACGCGGACGTGGAGCCCGCGATCGAAGAAGTGGACAGCAGCGGGCTGGTCCCGCTGCCGCTGCGAGGCCTGCTCACCGAGCTGGCCGGCGATCCCGGCTGGCCCGTCTACGAACCGGCCGGGGGCCACGTCCTGCACATCGGCGTCGCCTGACCGCGTTCGGCAAGGAGTCTCGAGGGTTGTACAGCACAGGAGTTACGGGTCGCGATGCGCACGGTCCCGAACGAGCCATCCGCCCACCAGTCAGTTCAGAGAATCCACGCCATGTAGGCGAGGTCTTCCAACGGGGAGCCGGGCGCCGCGGTGTCGAAGTCGATGAACGCGGCCGGCGTCCCGTTGCGGAAGATCGTGTTGTTCGGGCCGGGATCGTGGTGGCAGACCACGGGGAACCGGCCGACGAGGTCGCTGCCGCTCGTGGCGTCGTGCAGGGCCCGCAGGAGGCTTCCGGCTGCGATGACCTGCTCGTCCGACCGTGCGGCGTGCACGGCGGCGAGAGCGAGGACCAGGCGGTCCGCCGGCTTGGCGACCGCGGCGACCGAGTTGTCGATGTGCTCGGGTTCCAGGGGCTGGATGATGCCGTGCTCACGTTGGCCGACGCGGATGCGGCCGGTCGGGTTCTTGAAGATGGTGCCGTTCTTCTTGGCCCGGCCGAACAGGGACCGCAGCACGATGAGGGTGTGCTGACGCTGGCTGCCGTTCAGGGCGTCGAGTTGGGCGAGGACGTCGTCGCGGGTCACCTCGCGCAGGTGGTCGTAGCGGCTGGACCAGTCGATCAGCACGGGCCGGATGCGGTTGAGGTAGTTCCAGACCGTGGCCTCGTCCCGGGGCTTCGACCGGGGGCCGCCGTCGTGCAGGAGCCGGATCCAGTGCTCGACGTTGCGGCGGATGCCGGGGGTGATGCCGTCGAGCTTCCACTCTAGCCACGTTTCGAAGGACGGCGTCCGGTCGTCGAGGAAAGCGCCGATGTGGTCGAGGACCTCGATGGTCAGCTCCATGTTCAGCCGACGCGGCTGCAGGGCCGGATAGAGCTCCGAATAGCGCACGACAACGCCGCCGACGTGCCGGGACATCAGGATGATCAGAGCTCGGTCGACGCTGAAACGGACCTTGCGGGGCCAGCCGCGGGCCTCGCCCAGGCGGTGGGCGGTGTGTCGGGCCCAGGCGAGCCACGGATTGTCCGGGCCCGTGTGCTGGTCGGGGTCGATGTGGGTGAAGTTGCGGCAGGCCGCGAACAGAGGGGGCTGGAGCCAGCCGCCGGGCGGTGAGGCAGGAGGTGGGTCGGGCTTGCGGGGGCGCCCCCGCCGCTCGTGCTTCGGCTGCTGTGGACGCGGGACCCGCTCCCACAGCGGGGCCATGTGCGCGAAGAACAACTGGTGATGCCGCAGCGTCGGCAGAGGTGGCTCCGCCCTGGCACCGGCGGCCGCAGCATCCGTACGCGCCTGGCACCAGCACAGCCGGCAGCACCCCTTCCGTAGCGGGCCGTATCCAGTGCAGCCGGTGCACCGGCCGTCCGAACCGGGGCGGGCGAAGGAGGAGCATCCTCCGCAGCACCGCATGAACAGCAGTCCCCAGCCCAGGCAGTGCGGGCAACTCTTCGGCTCCAGCATGGAGTTACCACCCTCGTGCCAACCGGCCCGTCACCGCGGAGGCAGGGAACGGCCGTCCCGCCGGCGGGGCACCACCACCGGTACGGGGGCGCCGACGGCGGCCTGCTGTCCGCTCTCCTCGCCGGGGCGGCGGACCTTGTCCGGTTCGGGGACCAACAGGTCGCCGATCTCGCAGCCCAGGACGACGCAGATGACGTCCAGGTCCTCCAGCTTGAGGGACACCGGCTGGCCGGACCACAGCCCGGACATCTTCCCCGCCGAGATCACCAGCCCGTGCTCAGCCAGGCTTCGCTGGAGCTCGGATGCCTTCCAGATACCCTTGTTCGCGGCGGTCAGCCGCAGGTTCCACCTCATCGGATCAGCCCTTCCAGCCGCTTCGCGGCCCGCTCGGTCCCGGCGGTCCAGGCGTCCTCGACCCGGGTCTGCTGGACATGTACGTATCGCATCGTCGTGGCGATCCAGGAATGCCCCAAAACCTCCTGAATTGCCAGCAAGTCCAGGCCGTTTCCATAGAGTTGGGACGCGCAGAAATGCCGCAGAAATGCCGCAGAACATGCGGCGTCAGCTTCTCTCCCCACCTCGGCAGATGCGCTGTGGCCGCGCCCCTGAGACCGTTGCGCAGGGCGTCGTCGCCCACCCGGCGCGAAGTGCCGTCAGTGTTCTTGCGTTCGGAGGGGAACAAAGGGGCGCCGGGGCGGGTGTGGTCGTCGTCGAACTGGCCCCACACATCTTCGATGAAGCAACGCAGCGTGCGGTCAGCGCCGTTGATCAGCGGCACCATCCGCTCACGCGGACCCGATCCGCGGGCGCCCTTGCCGTGGCGGACGTGGAGTTTGCCGAAGCGGCCCAGGTCCCACTTGATGTCGGCGAGGTCGAGCTTGCATGCCTCGCTCACCCGCAGGCCGACCTGGGACATCAGCTTCGAGGCGGTGTAGTTCCTGGCGGTAGGGGCGAACTTGCGGCAGGTGGCAAGCTCACCCCCCCAGCCGGTGAACAGGGTTCCGACCTCCGGCTCGCTCGGCGGGATCCGCAACTGGGCGTCCTTGGCCCCGCGCGGTCGGTTCATCTCGTCGATCGGGCACTCGACGACCCGGCCAGTCATCCGGTGGATTTCGACCTTGTGCCGAAGCTCCAGGAACATGAAGTACGTGGTCAGCGCCTGCGACCGGGCCAGCCGGGTGCCGCTCGGCGAGTTCCGCAGCACCTTCCCGAAGTACGCGTCGGCGTCGGCGGGCTCCATGGCCCACAGTGGTCGGCCGAACCAGGTCCTGATCTGCTCCAGGTGCCCCACGTCGCCGCGGATGGTGCCGTCCGCCAGGCCCGCCGAGGCCTGCGCCAGGACGAACCCGGACAGCACGTCGGTCTCGAACTGCTCCAGCTCTTCCGCCGACGCGGGCGCCCAGTGTTCACACAGGTCCCGTACGACTGCCAGTGCTGCCAACCCGAGCCTCCTCGCCTTCGGCCCGACTGTGGATCGGTCGGACGAGGTGAGAACGCTTCAAGAATCCCGAAGTTACGTCACAAGGCCACAGAGCACCCGAAGGAGGAAGAACCCCCTGGCCACGGGGTCAGGGACTCAGCGGGGCTCAGGGGAACCCACGGATGTCGCACACAACATGCTCGGCCGGTACTCCTTCCAGCTTCCCGAACTGCCTGGCGGTCTGCGGCCGCTGTGCGATCCGGACGCTACCGACGACGAGTGAGGAGGGGCATCAGCATCTGGCGATGCGGTCGAGCCATTCCTTAAGCAGGCTGCGCTCGTTGGCACTCAGTGCGGAAGTCTGCGGGAGGACTGCACGGAGGGTGACCGCGGCGCCGGCCGGCCCGGGCACGGCCAGGGCGGGGGCGTCTGTGATGATCGCGGCGATGACCGCTTCCCGTGCCAGGTCGGACACGGTGAGGTCTCGTCGGTCTTCAGGAGTGGCGATCAGCGCGAGGGCCGTGCCGCCGCCGACGGCGTGGACGAGTTGCGCGGCGCGTTCCTCATCGACCCGAAGCCTGCCCGCCTCGGCGATCCGGTGGATGTGGGCGGCGAGGACTTCGGCTGCGGCGAGCGCTGCCGGCGGAGTCGCGTCGGGGCGGGGCTCGCCGTACATGAGGGCGTACAGGGCTGGGTTGGCGAGGCCGAAGCCGATGTTCAGATCCCATCCGGTGCGCAGATCCTCGACCGGGTCGCCGCTGGGCGTGAGGTCGGTCTTTTCGTTCAGGTACGCGGCGAACCCGTGGGCAGCCACCGCGTCGAGCAGGCCCTGCTTGTCGCCGAAGAGCCGGTAGATGGTCGGGGCCTGGACGCCGGCCGCAGCGCTCACTGCCCGGGTCGACACCGCCTCGCGGCCGCTTTCGGCGAGGAGCCGGGCTGCGGCGGTGATGATTCGGGCACGGTGGCTGTCCGCAGAGGCAGAGCGATCGGTCTCCATGTTTCCAATGTTAACGGAAGCTCGTTAGCGATTTGCGAACTCATTGATAACGTGTTTTCGTTATCGACGGAAACGGTGTCGATGGGCAGCGATCCGAAGGCACACCGTCACATCCTCGAAGCAATCCCTCCCGGAGGTTTCCGTGATCGTCATCACCGCCCCCACCGGCCAGATCGGCCACCAGACCCTTGCCAAGCTCCTCGACAGCGGTCAGCCGATCCGCGTGATCGCCCGCGACCCCGCCCGCCTCTCCCCGCAGGTCCGCGAGCGCGTCGAGATCGTCCAGGGGTCGCACAGCGACAGCGACGTTGTCACCGAGGCGTTCGCGGGCGCTGACAGCGTGCTGTGGCTGGTGCCCCCGAACCCCCGCGCCGACGACATCGAGGACTACTACCTGGACTTCACCCGGCCGGCATGCGACGCGATCAATAGCCAAGGAGTCAAGCGTGTGATCGGCGTCTCCAGCTTGGGCCGTGCGTACGGCAAGCCCGCCGGGCTTCTGTCGCCCGCGTTCGCGATGGACGAGCTGATCGAGAGCACCGGCGTGAACTACCGGTCGCTGGCCATGCCGTTCTTCATGGAGAACCTGCTCAGCCAGGTCGAGGCGATCAAGAGTCAGGGGATATTTTTCCTGGCGAACTCCACAGACCGCCCGCTCGCGACCGTCGCCACCCGCGACATCGCCGCGGCGGCTGCCGACCTGCTGCTCGACGACTCCTGGAGCGGACAGGGCAGCGTCCCGGTGATCAGCCCCAACGCGCTGTCCCCCAACGACATGGCCAAGGTCCTCTCCGAGGTCCTGGAACGACCGGTCCGCTTCCAGCAGATCAGCAACGAGGCATACAAGACGACGATGCTGCAGTACGGGATGACCGACGGATTCACACAGGGACTGGTCGACATGGCCACAGCCCAGAACGACGGCATCTACGACGCCGAGCAGCGCACCCTGCAGACCGCCGGCCCGACCAGCTTCCGCCAGTGGTGCCAGGACGTACTCAAGCCGGCCCTGACGGCCTGACTTCCGGCTGCCGGGTGACTCAGCGCCTGCTGTCACCCGGCGCAAGCAGGCCGGTGAGCTCCGCGATGGCCTCCGGGGAGGGCTTGAAGTAACGGCGGACGTTCTCCGGTTTCTTGTGCCGGGACTTCGCCATCAGCATCAGCAGCGACGCGCCCTGCTCGCCGAGGGAGGAAGAGCGTTGACGCGGAGTCCGAAGTGGTCAGGGCCAGCAGCCCGAGCTTGGGCACCCCGGCCCCTCCACCGTCCGAGCGCGAGAAATACAGGGGTTTTGGCCTGTCCAGTGCAACGCAGGTCAGCGGCGGGGTAGCACGCCCAGGAGGGTTGCGGTCAGGGCCAGCTTCAAGTAGTCCTTCAGCTCCAAGTGGAAGCGGGCCAGGTCGGGCTCGGCCTGGTAGGCCGCCTGCAGGCTGGGTGGGGGTGTGCTGTACGCCGACAGCGCGCCGGCCATGACCATGGTTTGCAGGCTGAACAGTGTTGCGTTCTCGCCCAGCTCCGGCAGGTACTTCTGGATAAGGGCGGTCATGGTTGTCAGGCGGTCCAGGGAGGCGCGCTTGTAGCGTGCTACGACCTCGACGGAGACGTTGTGTTCCAGGACGCTGCCCTGTGCGCCGAAGAGGTCGCACAGCACCACTCGGCCGGAGAGTGAGCGGCTGAGGATCTCGGCCACCGCTGCCGCTCGCTCGGCCATGGGTAGATTTTCGTCGATGCCGGCGGCCAACTCGCCTGCCAGTTCCGTCAGCCACTCCTGCAGGAAGTGGTCCAGCAGTTCTAGCAGCACCGCCTCGCGAGACTCGAAGTAGCGCAGCACGTTCGGCTTCGCCAGGCCTACCCGGCGGCTGAGCTCGTTTAGGGTGACCGCGGCCACAGGCATCTCGTCGAGCATCGCCGACGCCATGTCGAGGATCGCCCGTCGGCGGATCTCCCGCTGCTCTTCGGTTCGCGCCCGCTGGAAAGTCACGATCGCCAGCCTAACTTAGGTACCTGCGGTACGTTGACAACGTACCGCAAGTACTTTAACGTCGTCGACACAAGATACCTTCGGTACGTTAGTTAGTTGGGAGCCTGACATGAGCGAGAAGTGGACGACGGCGAACATTCCGGACCAGCGCGGGCGGGTGGCCGTGGTGACCGGGGCCAACACCGGACTGGGGTACGAGACCGCCAAGGCGCTCGCCGAGCGCGGGGCGTCCGTGGTGCTCGCCGTGCGCAACGTCGAGAAGGGCGAGCAGGCCGCGGCCCGCATGACCGGCGACGTGACCGTGCAGGCGCTGGACCTGACCTCGCTCGACTCCGTCCGGACCGCGGCGGCGGCGCTGCGGTCCCGGCTCGACCGGATCGACCTGCTGATCAACAACGCCGGCGTGATGTACACCCCGAAGCAGACCACCCGGGACGGCTTCGAGATGCAGTTCGGCACCAACCACCTCGGCCACTTCGCGCTCACCGGGCTGCTGCTGGACCTGATGCTGCCGGTGCCCGGCTCGCGCGTGGTGACGGTCAGCAGCACCGGCCACCGCATCCGGGCCGCGATCCACTTCGACGACCTGCAGTGGGAGCGGTCGTACAGCCGGGCCGCCGCCTATGGTCAGTCCAAGCTGGCCAACCTGATGTTCACGTACGAGCTGCAGCGCCGGCTCGCCACGCACGGCACCACCGTCGCGGTGGCCGCGCACCCCGGCATGTCCAGCACCGAGCTCGCCCGCAACACCCCCGCGGCCCTCCGGCTTCCGCTCACCTGGCTCGCGCCGCTGATCACCCAGACGCCGGCGATGGGCGCGCTGCCGACCCTGCGCGCCGCCACCGACCCCGCCGCGCTCGGCGGCCAGTACTACGGTCCCGGCGGACGCAACGAGGTCATGGGCCACCCCCGGCTGGTCACCTCCAGCCCGGAGTCGTACGAGGTAGCCGTCCAGCAGCGGCTGTGGGCCGTCTCCGAAGACCTCACCGGGGTGAAGTTCCCCGTCGTTCAGTCCAAGCAGAACTCGTTTCCCTCCGGATCGGCCATCACGATGTAGCCCGCGCTGGTAGGAGGCGCCGGCTCGTCGCGGCGCAAGCGGGTGGCGCCGAGACCGACGAGGCGCTCGCACTCCGCTTCGAGGGCGGCCATCCGCTCGTCGCCGTGCAGGCCGGGTGCGGCGCGTACGTCCAGGTGCAGGCGGTTCTTGGCGGCCCTCGGGGACCTGCTGAAAGAAGATCCGAGGACGTACGCCCTCGGGGTCCTCCAGAGACGTCCGCCAAGACCTCTCATCACCGGAGTTCCGTTGTCCGTGCATTCTGCCACCTTGTCGTCCGACGAGGCGGATGTCTGGTCGGTGTTGGTGTCATCGTTGTCGGCCGGCGATGACGGTTCTGACGGTGGTCAGGGCGATGACCTGGCCCTGGACACGACGGTCGTGGATCTGGTCGATCATTTCGCGGTGATCGACGACCCGCGTCATCCCTCGTGGGTGGGACCTGCTCGTCCAGGTCCACGCCGCTGGTGCCGAACCGCCCGGCGACGACGCTGGCCCCGTCGTCAGCCGGGCGTCGCTCCAGGCAGACTTGGCGAATGCACTGGACTGCGGCACCCGTCGCGCTGCCCGCGTCAGGCACCTGGAGACCAAGCTCTCCGAACTCCTTGGCGAGCAGGCGTGGCGGGAGTCCGGGCTCGGGGATCCCGATGACGTTGAGCAGCTCAAGAGCCGGATCACCACGCTGGAACCACAGGTGATCGACCTGACCGGCCAGCTTGAGGAACGTGACGAGGAACTGCAGGCCGCGCGGGCGGCCAACCGCCAGGCCATCAGCCGACTCAACACCGCCCGCCCCACGGAAGGGTGAAGTACGACTGGAGCCTGTCCGGGCGATTATGTGGCGGGGGCGCGGAGCCCCCACCAGCCCTGCCGGCGGACTAACCGCCGGCTGGGCTGGTGGGGTGGGTCGGCGTCAGTCGGTGGTGAAGTAGTGGCCGTCTTCGAGGTCGGCGATCAGGCCGGGGTGGACCGGCTCCCAGTCCAGCAACTGCTTGGTGTCCGCGTTGGACATCGTGATGTCGAGCGTCATGAACGGGAAGGCCTTGAAGTGGTCCGCGGCCTGCTCGGCCGGGATGCTCACGGCCGGGACGTTCAGGTGGCGGCCGATGGTCTCGGCGATCTCGCGTACCGTGATGCCCTCTTCGGTCGCGGCGTACAGCTGCGAGCTGGCCGGGGCCTTCTCCAGCGCCAGCCGGTAGAGGTGGCCGATGTCCAGGACGTGACCGGCGGGCCACCGGTTGGTGCCGTCGCCGACGTAGCCGGACACGCCCGTGTCGCGGGCGGTCTTGATCAGCGTGGGGATGAAGCCGATCTTGTCCCGCGTGCTGTGCGTGACCGGCGGGATCGCGACGAGCACGGTCCGCACGCCGCGTTCGGTGAACCCGGCGATCGCGCGCGCGACGGCGGAGCGGGGGTTGGCGTCGATCACCGCGTCGCGCTTCGCGTCGCCGGTGTGCGTCAAGCCGATGCCGATGAGGGCCTTGCCCGTGCCGGCCAGCGCGTCGCCGAGTGTCTGCACCACAGCCAAGTCGGCGGCCACCGCACCGGCGAAGTTCCCGGCGGATATGGCGTCGTGGTTGAACGCGAGGTGGATGACCGCGTCCGCGTCGGCCGCGGCCTCGCGCAGACCGTCCAGGTCGTCGATGTCGCCGCGGCGCACCTCGGCGCCCAAGGCTTTGACGGCGGCGGCCGAGGCGTCGGATCGGGCCAGGCCGACGACCTTGTGTCCGTGGATCAGTTCGGGCACCACGGCCGATCCGATGTGGCCGCTGGCGCCGGTGACGAATACACGCATGAGTAGCTCTCCTGGGATGGGGCGCCCCGCCCGCGCGGAGCGAAGTGATGTGACTTGGTGCCGTCACCATAGTCGACGTGACGGTACCAAGTCACATCACTTATGCTGTCCCCATGGCTCGATGGGAACCGAACGCGCGGGAACGGCTGGTGCGCGCCGCACTCGACCTGTTCACCGAACAGGGCTACGACGCCACCACCGTCAACGAGATCGCCGATCGGGCCGGTCTGACCAAGACCACCTTCTTCCGGCACTTCCCCGACAAGCGGGAAGTGCTCTTCGCCGGCCAGGACATGCACGCTCGGCTCCTCGCCGACGCGATCACCGAGGCGCCCAGCCCGGCCACGCCACTCGAAGCGGTCGGCGCGGCCCTCGACGCGATCACGGCTACCTTTACCGACGACCGCCGTGAGTTCAGCGCCAAGCTCCGTCCGGTCATCGCCGGCAGCGGCGAACTGCAGGAGCGCGCCGCCTTTAAGCGTGCCGGACTTGCCGGAGCCATGGCAGACGCACTCCACAAGCGCGGCGTACGGGAACCGACCGCGAGCCTCGCCGCCGAACTCGGCATCCGCGCCTTCGACCGCGCCTTCGACCAGTGGGCCGATCTGACCAACCAGCAGACGTTCACCGAACTCACACGCCACGCACTCGACGAACTGCGAGCCGCGACAGCTGCGCTCGACTAGGACTTGTCCGGGCAATCACGTGCGGCGTCGCCGCAGCGAAAGCTGCATTCCTGGCCGCAACCCTGGTGGCGGCGTGGGGCCGACTGCCTGGAGGGGCTGTGAGTCTGCACACGCTGGTTATCGATGCCTGGAGCTGGCAGGCCGAACGCTGCCCGGTGCGCTGCGGCGACGACGTGTTCACCCTGGCGTGGGAACCAGGCAAACAGCGGGTGCTGCTGCGCACCTACGACCCCGGGTTCTACTTCCCCGAGTGGGACGGCGGTGAGCAGGACAGCTCCGCAATCATCGGCACCCGCAGCGCCTCTGTGGGATGCTGACAACACTCCTGAGCCGACCCTTAGCTGCCTCCGGTGGCCAGCCGGTGGCCGGACGCCTTTGGACGACGTATTACGAGGCAGCACAGACCAACGAGCCGAACGTGCTCTGATCAGGCAGGACGTCATTCGGCAGCACGGCGCGGCACCACGCAACATGATCCCTCACGGTCTCGTAATGCGTAGGTCTCGGGTTCGAATCCCGAAGGCGGCTCCATGGTGAACCCCGGGTCATGCCTCTGACCTGGGGTTTCTTGTTTTCGTCGACCTTGGAATTCGGGTAAATCGGGCACGTGCACTCTACGCATCGCAATGCGTAGGTCTCCGGTTGGCCGTCAGTGGTCATTTCTCGGCGCAGTGCTCTGAGCTGCGGATTTATCTCTATCCGCCTTCTAGCCTTCGCTCCGAAGGCTAGCCCCGGTGGCCATCCGGTGGCCATGCGTGCAGGAAGCGTGCAGCGGTGCTGTCAGGACTCAGGCCGCGCTGGGTTGAGAGTTGTCGAGTTCCCACAAGGCGCGTATTTGCAGCGCTGCGCGCCCCTCCGTGGTGCGGAGACGGGGGCGAGAGCGAGTCGCCTCGCGCTCCTGGAAGCGATCGGCGCGGTCGACTCTGGCCGCGCGGGTGCTTTATGCGCCCGCACTACGGCTTACGTCGTCTGCGTGTTATCGGTGAGGTCGACGTGCGAAGATACGGATCGTGGCTGGACAGAGCGCGGCGGCGGTGCGGTCTTCGGGGAAGGTGCCTCCGGGCCTGCGCGTCCCTCCGTCCGGCAGCGTTGCGCCGCCGGTTGTCACAAAGGTCGACTATCTGCCCTTGGACCAGCTTCCGTGGTCGGACGTGGAACGCCTGTTCCTGCGACTTGCGGAACGCAACGGCCGGGCCGAGCACGCCGAGCTGTACGGCACGCCAGGGCAGGGCCAAGAAGGCATTGATCTGTTCGTCCGCAACACCCGTGAGACAGAAGCGTGTTCCCTGACAGATCCAGAGCGCCGCTACACGACCCTGCAGTCGAAGCACGTGAAGACGCTGAGCGCGGCGAAAATCGTCCAGGCGGTCGATAAGTTCCTGAGAGGTTCCTGGGCCGAACGCTCGGAAGTCTTCATCTATGCCACCACTCACGCCCTGCGACCCATCAAGCTGGCCGAGGAGCTCAACCGCCAGGCGGACAGGCTGGAGCGGAATGGGATCCAGTTCGAGCGCTGGGGACAAGAGTCGGTCAGCGAACAACTGCGACAACTGCCTGAGGTCGTCGACGACTTCTTCGGCCGTTCCTGGGTCGCCCGGTACTGCGGCCCCGAGGCAGCGGAGGCACTGACAGACAGGCTGCCTGGTCGGGACGTGACTGAACTGCGCACCCGCCTGCGCAGCCTCTACCGAGCATCTTTCGCTTTGCAGGACACCGGGGCAATGCTCCTCAACCCGGCGACGTCCACACACGCTCCTGCACCGCTTGAGTACATCATGCTGGACATCACCGACAGCGGCGAGGACTCCCGGGTCGGCAGCAGTCGGGACGCTGCGGACTATCAGGGTCAGACGGACGATCACCCGGCCGGGCGCCGCCCCCACAGAGACGGGGAGGAGAACTCGGCACGCCAAGGGGAAAAGACCTTCGGAAGAAAGACACTCTGGCAGGGCCGGGACGAGGTGCTCGCCGTGGACCGCATGTTACAGCTCAACCGAGTCGAGGAGGACCTGGGCGGCGCGGACGTCACTCGCAGAGCCTGCGACGAGTGGCTGGCCACCGGTGATCTGTCGGTCGTGGCTGGCGGGCCCGGTGCGGGCAAATCGAGACTGTTGCGCTTTGTTGTGTCCGACCTGCTGGACGAGACACCCCGTTCCCCAGCGTTGGCGGGTAAGTTCGGCTCGAGCCTGCCGGTGTGGCTTCCCTTCTCATTTCTCTGTGAATACCTCAAAGAAGACGCGGAACGGTCGATCGAGTCTGCCGTCCGGGCCTGGCTCTCACGGTACTCCGCGCAGCACCTGCACGATCTGGTGGCACGGGCCCTGGCCGACGATCGGCTGCTGCTGGTCGTTGACGGCCTGGACGAATGGACCGACGAGGACAGCGCCCACCCTGCCTTGAACCTCCTTGAGAACTTCGTCCGCAGCCGTAACGTCGCTGCCATCGTTTCGAGCCGCCCTTACGCCCTGCGCCGCCTGATGCCGCTGGCCGGCTGGCGGGTGGGAAACCTGGCCTCGCTGTCTGAAGCTCAGCAGCAGAGCATGGCACGGGCCGCTTTCGCCAGGGCCGTGCCGGCCGAGCCGACCACCTCCGCAGACCCTCGGGGTCCAAGCCAGGTCGCCCAACGCCTCAAAAGAGACACCGCTGACCGCTTCCTGGACGAGGTCAAGGCCGTAGCCGACCTGAAGGCACTGGCTACCGTGCCGCTGTTCCTTCTGATGCTGGCCGGGATGTGGTCGAGTGGCCCGCTGCCCACACGACGCATGGAAGCCTACCGGCGGCTGGTCGACGTCCTTGTCGAGCAGCACCCCGCAATTCGCCGACGGGACATGCGCCGACCCGGCAACGCGCTGGAATCGCGAGAGATCCGCCAGGTTCTCGCCGCTGTCGCGTACGAACTGCGCCAGGCCGAGACAGGACCTGCCGCCAGCGCCCGCGTGTGGCGCACAAGCGTGGTCCGGGCACTGTGCGATGACGACCTATTCGGCTACGACCCTGCGGAAGCCCGCCGCTTGGCCCCGCAGGTCATGGAGACAGCCGAAGGCGATCTCGGCATCCTGGTCGCGCAGGGAGCCAACACCCTGGGCTTCGCCCACCGTGCCGTCGCCGAGCAGCTTGCCGCCGAGTACTTGACGACCCTGCCCCTGGCCGACCAGAAGGACATCGTCCGATCCAGGGTGGGCTCCCGCTCCTGGCGCGACGTGCTGCTTGCCCTGCTGGCTGGCCAGGGACGACCAAGTGAGGTCGCCGATCTGTTGCAGACGGCCATCAGTGCAGGACCGGAGAACTCACAGGCGGAAATGGGCGGTCACGAACTGGCCGCAGAAGCCCTAGAAGCTGGCGTCCGCATGCTTCCCCGCGACGTCACCCGCTTCGCCCGGGTGCTGTACGACCGCGTCGAACGCCACCCCTGGATGCCCCACAGGGCGCGCCTGCTCGCCGCCCTCACGGGCGCCCTCACCGAGACGACCGCCAGCCGAGTCCTGCTCCCATGGTTCGCCCGCAAAGCCATAGCCACCACCGACGACCCGAACGCATACTGGGCGCTGCGCCGCGCGAATATCGCCGCACCGGACACCGAGGCGATCTTGCTGCGGGCTCTGGAACACCCCTCTCACACTGTGAAGCACGCCTCGGCCCAGGCTCTCGCCCAGCGCATGGGCAGCACCGAGGAAGTGGCACAGTCCCTAGCTTTGGTAGTTTCTTCGGGCAGCGAGGCCCGCACCCAAGCCGCTGCCCTCGAAGCACTGGTTACCGGCTGGCCCGACCATCCCCGGACGATGGCGATGGTCTCCTGGGGCATGCGCCAGGGTGCCATTGGCATCCGGGCCGTCGCACTGCGCGCGCACCGGGCCCTGCAACGCGATATTTCCACCAGCGGTACAACCCCCGCCTGGGATGAGAACGACCGCCAGCGGTTGCTCAGCCTGCTGGAACGGGACTCCCCAGGGGACTTCTGGGACCGTGCCACAGTGGAGATGGTCAGCGAAGCGGCCCGGGGCGACGAGTCCGTGCGCGACCTCTGCTTCGGCATCCTGTCGGGCAGCCCCGGCCGACCCGGCACCCCCGGGTCACGGGAACTCGCCTGGTGGGTGCTGCTCACCGCATTCCCGCACGACCCGAAGGCGGTCAGGTGGGTGGCCCGCGAAATCGCCTCCGACGAGTACTTCCCCTACACCCTGGCCCAGGCGCCTGCCGACTGGGCGGATGAGCCCGCCATCCGCGACGCCGCCCAGACCCGCCTGCTACGCGAATCCGCCCACTTCGGGGACGATCCCTCCAACCTGGCCCGGCTGGCCAGGACCGACCAGGTCCGCGACCACCTGATCAACGCGCTCGACGCCGTCTTCGGCACAGCCGCGGCGGCCCGGGCACTGCAACACAACTACGGCGACGACCCTGCCGCGCGGGAAGCACTGCTACGCAAGATCAACGGACCTGTTGACGACGCGGTGCCTTTTACGGAGGTCGTCGCGGCTGCCCTGGGACCCGAGCAGGGCATCGACCGCTTGGTCGAGCTGATCCAGCAGCGCCCGCAGAAGGGCATCCAGCACGTCATCGCCGCCCTGTGCAGCCTCTGGATCGACTGTAAGAAGGCCGCACGCGGTGAATCCTCCCCCTTCCAGCGTGCTCAGGCCGAGCGCACCCTGGAACGTCACGATGCACGCGCTCTTGCCAGCCTGTGCCTTGACGCGGTGCCGAGCGAGGACTTCGGCACCGCGCGCGGTTGGATCATCGGCGCGTGGCCGGAAGTCCCCGAGGTCTTGGCCTACGCCCACCAGTGTCTGAACGGGGCTTCTCCCGAGGCCGGCGCCGTTCTCATCGGCTACGGCCCGCTCGACAGTCCGGAAGCGGCACAGATCGTCGCCGAAGCGACAGCCCTGCTCAACCCCCTCCCACCCGCCCTGCGCGCACTGATCGCCCAGCAGCTCACACGGCGCGGCATCGACGCCGATATCGTGATCGAACTGACGAAGGACTGGCGCCACGACACCTCGGGCCCTGTGCGCCGGGCCGCCGTAACAGCGCTCGCCCGCGCGCTCGCCCCGACTTCCTCCACGGCGCCCGACACTGATGCCGCGCTGTTGCCCAATTCCGCCACGACGCAGCGAACACACCAGCAACAGGCACTCCAGCGCCTGCGTACCGAGTGCCGACAGGAACTGCTCGCCCACGATGTTGAGATGGGTGACGACCGCCGCCGCACTGCCTGGGTGATCATGCTCCTGCTCGACGATGTCACCCTGCTGGGAGGCGTTGTAGAACGCTACGACGGCCGTCCCGCCGCCATCGAACTCGACGATCTCGTGTCGGACTACGACCCCCAACTGACCGAACTGATCGCCACTCACTGGACCGCGCTGCAACAACAGAGCGACAACCGCTTGGTCGAGCGTCTCGCCGGACGAGTGCGCCGCGAAAGCCTAGACCTCACTGACGTGTGGTCACGGCTGGCGACCGTTGCCGCTCGCCACCCAGATCTCGACCGAGCCCTAAGCGATGCCGTGCGCGACGACCCTGAACTCCTTCGAGAAAAAGGGGTATTCGCCTGGTATGCCGGTGCCAATCCGGAAGATCCGCGCCTGCTCAACCATGCAGTCCAGGCAGCTCAGGCTGACAACGACCCCCAACCCGTCCTCCACGTGGCTAGCAGACTCCGTCCTGCTGACGCCCACCGACGCGAACTGCTGGAGCTTCTGACTCACCCAAGGCGCAGAGCACCGTCATCGCAGCTGATAAGCGACGATGACATCGACCTGGCTGTCACCGGCTGGCGTCGCATCGCCCTGGCCCGGCTCTCGCCCGACGACCCGCACGCGCGCAGTCTGTACCGCAAGTTGCAAGAAGACCTCGCCAGCGGCTATCGACTCAATTGGACTTGGCCCGAGGCCATTGAGGTGACGATCAGTCTTGCCCCGGCCGCCCACGTGCCTCACCTCGCGCTGCGCATCGCCGAGCGGCTACAGCGCCGCGGCGTCACCTTTGCTGGCCCGCATCTTGTCGACGCCACCGCCCACCGCATCCGCCGTGACCTCGAGGCTGAGGAAGCCGTGATCGCCGCCATCACCAGCCCCGACGCCATGAACACCAGCACTGCCGCATGGGACTTCGACGGTCACACCTACACCGCTGCGTCCAGCCAGCGAGCCCACCACCAGATTCTCCTGGCCGGCATCCTGGGCACCGCGACCGGGCTGCCCGCCGACGTAGCCGCAGCCCTGGCGCCGCTCGCCGACAGCGACAGCGTCTTGCACGACAATCCCCTGATGACACCCCGGCCGATCAGACTTGCCGTCCTCGACCTCCTCGATGCCGCTCGGTGAGCCCAGCGCATCGCGCTGATTCGTAGGGTTTCGAGCCGCTCACGCGTCGCGAAGGGCAGCCGCTGCGTAGGCTCACTCGGGTCACTGAAATTCTCGGCGCTCTGTGAGATTGAGATGGCTCGGGCAGAATTGGGAGAGTGGGAGCGGTTCAGCAGACGTCGCGGCAGCACCTTGTGTCCCAGGTGATCCTTAAAGCGTTCACCGAGCCCGGGCCAAGGGGCAGCGGCTGCCGACTGCTCCCGTTCGACCTTCGTTATCCGGAGCGTCGGCATAAGCTGCAAACGACGCGGGCGTGCGGCTGGGTCGAGGACTTCGTCGCCTTCGACTCCGAGGCCGCAGAGGACCTGTGGGGCTCGATCGAGCGGAAGGTGCCCGCGGCGCTCGCTGCGGTGCACGCGGGAGTTCCGTTCGCGGACCCGGACCATGCCTCGGTGCTCCGTGACCTGGTCGTACTGCACTTCGTCCGCTCCCTTCACTACCGAGAGGTGCACGTAAGCGCGTTCGCGAAGGTTCGAGCCGAACTGCGTAGCTCGCTGGTCCAGATCTATGGAAAGCAACTGCACCATGAGGCGCTACGCGAGACCGGACTGCACCTGACCGGCCGCAGGACCCTAGGCGCCTACGCCGAACTGCTCATCGACCGCTCGCAGACGGTGCGGGACCACGAGAGTGGGAAGCTTTTCCGCACCAGCGTCGAGAGCACCTTCCGCAAGGTGCAGGCCCAGGCGTCGACCTGGCAGGTGGAGATCCACACACCCGCATCGGGCAAGTTCCTTATCGGCGACAACCCCGCGGTGACCCTGAACCAGAGCAGTGGGGTCACGGAATGGGGGATGCCCTTCGGGGATGCCACCTCAATGGTACTGCCGATCGGCCCGCAGCATCTGGTGGCCCTCGGCCCGCGCAACAGGGCGGGCACCCTGTCCGCAGCCGAAGTCGAGGCGCTCAACACCGTGCAGGTCTACGCCGCCAGACGCTACGTCTACATGCACCCCTGCAGCGGCCTGGAAGCCTTCGTCACCCAGGCTGCACGGGAGCGACCGTCAACACAAGTACAGGGGTGATGTTTACTGTCCCGGCGGAACGCGCCCGACTGGGACGGGCCTTGGCGCGCTGGATGACGCAGGAGCCTCGTGCGTTGCGAACGTTCCTGAGCCCACCGTCGTCACCCAATCAGTAGCCGCGCTGCGGCCCACCACCGAGACTCCTGCCAGGCCCGCGCGTGCGCCGTACGGCTGTCGCAGTGCAAACGGCCCGGCTCGGCCCGGTAACCCCGTCGGCGCGTGGGCGCCGGGCTCGGGCCAGTCGCACGTGAGCACTCCCGCCGAGGACAGTAGCCGTTGCTCAGGAGCCTGTGCGACAACAGTTCGTCTGAAATGATCCTGAGGCGATGCAGACCGACGTGTTCACCACTGACTGACTGGCGAGGAACGGCTCTCTTTCCATGAAGATTCACTCAATAGCCGCCGAGGACTTCCTCTCCTTCGCCTCGCTTGCCCTGTCGCTGCGGCCGGGGACGACCATCGTGACCGGACCGAACGGTGCCGGGAAGTCGAACCTGGCGTCGGCTGTGGCGCTACCTCTGCTTGTTCTGGAGCGCGGGCTGCGCGGCGCAGACGCGGATCCGCTGGAGGTGTTTCAGCAGGCGGGCCGGCTCGGGGCCGACACCTACGCCGTCAGTCTGGACATCGAGCTCGACCAGCCCTGGGAGGAAGACCTGGTGCGGTGGTTCGTCGAAGCGGCCGTCGCCTCCGCAGCTCTTGAGGACGTTTCCCCCGGCGATCCAAGCCCGCGGGCGGCTGTCTTGGCGCTCTTTACAGAGTTGGGAGTGGCTGCGGACTCCGTGCGTTCCCTGCTGAGGGGAACATTGTGTGTCGCCTACAACGCCCGGCAGCCCGAACGGTGGTGGGCCGCCTGGAACTTCCGCCACGCCAATGAGGACTTCCAACTCCTGGTCGACGGGCCGGGCAGGAACCGGCTTCAGCGAGGCCACATCTTCCCGTGGATGGACGGCCTTGTGAATCACTTCCGCACCACGGTGCCGCCCCTGGGACACACACCGGACGCAGACACGACCGGCGGTGTCGCCGTGCTGAGGTCCTTCCTGCGCGAGGAGATGTCGGAGAGAGCGGGCAAGCCGCAGCCCTCTGCAGTCGACTTCGGTCGCATGCTCGACACTCTCGATCAGATGGTCGCGTTCGTCATGCAGGTTCAACCCCTGACGAACGGCAGTGCTCGGCAGCCGGTGAGTCTGGGCATGCTCGCCCGGGCACTGGGTCACGAGCAGCAGCAGCCCAAAGTCCGCTTCGAATTCCGAACTGTGCTGGCCGAGGTGCTGCGCCGCGGGCTGGTCCTCACCGACAACCGCCGACTGCCGCTGGCGCGGCATTTCCCGCTAGCAGCCCTGGGCGCGCCGGTTGATCTGCGCGACGGCAGTGGCGTGGCCGCCGAGCTGTTCCGGCTGAAGAATGGAGACCCAGACGAGCAACAGCGCTTCGAACAGGCCAGGGGGATCTTCACTGGCATCACTGGGCTGTCCCTGTACCTGCGCAGTTTGCCGGCGGACGACTCCACTGTCGCCGTCGACATCCTCGTCGGAGAAGCCGACCAGGCCCGTATCGCCCAGTTCGCGGGCGCCGGAATCCAGGAGGCGCTCCTGCTGGCCACTCTGCTCGCCGGCGAACCGGGGCGGGTCGTCGTGCTGGACGAGCCCGCGGTGAACCTGCACCCCACGATGCAGCGGCGTCTGGCCCGCCGCCTTGCCGATGTCCACGGCATCGTCATCACCCACAGTCCGGACCTGATCCCGTGCTCCAGCATCGATGACCTGGATCATGTCGTCCGGCTCACTCCACACCCCGACGGCACCCGGGTCGCCACTCTTCCCGCGCAGAACAAAGGGCGGCTCGGTGAGTGGCTGCAGAACCTGCTGCTGACCGACGTGCGGGCGCTGCTGTTCGCCTCCGCGGTCATCTTGTGCGAAGGCTCAACCGAGCTCGGCGCGCTCGGGCACTGGTGGCAGGACGGTGCGGCTGGACTCGGTGATCCGCAGGGTGCCAACATCGCCCTGGTCGACGTTGGCGGCGACAACAACTTCGGTGGCTACATCAACTACCTGGAAGCGTTCCAGATCCCCTGGGCGGCTGTGGCCGACGGTCCCGCATTCGGGCCGGCCAGCGGGCTCAGCAAACAGCTCGGCAAGCTCCGGCTGGCACCCCCCGACAGGCGCCCCGACGATGACGACGCCTTCCAGGTCTGGCGGGAGTACTGGAACCGCACCGGCGTCTTCACCGTCGCCGATACCTTCGGCGGGGACCCAGGCAAGTCCGGCGAGTTCGAGGCCTTCCTGGAACGCATCGACGAAAACCTGCTGGAACGGACCCGCGACATCCACCGCAAGAGCAAGCCACGCATCGGTACCGCCTTCGCCGCCGCCCACCCCGAAATACCCCAAGAGATAGCCGACCTCTACCAGCAGATCCGGTGCCACCTCACAACCCGAACCGACACGCCACAGGCTCAGTGACCCACAGACACCGGCATGACCGCCCCTTGTTGGAGGACGACAATCTCGATGAGCGAGGCCTTCGGCGCCTCCGGTGGCCAGCCGGTGGCCGGACGCCTTTGGACGGTGCAGCACGAGGCAGTATCGGTCAACCAGCCGTACATGCTCTGATCAGGCAGAACAGCACCAGGAAGCATGACCCAGCACCACATAACACGAACGCTCACGGTCTCGTAATGCGTAGGTCTCGGGTTCGAATCCCGAAGGCGGCTCCATGGTGAACTCCGGGTCAGTCCTCTGACCTGGGGTTTCTTGTTTCCGTTGACCTTGGAATTAGGGCTAATCGGACACTCGTAGTCTGCGCATCGCAATGCGTAGGTCTGCGGTTAGCCGTCAGCAGCCATTACCTGGCGCAACGCTCTGACCTGTGGCTTTGTCACCGTTCGCCTTCCCGTCTCCGCTCTGAGGGAAGGTCCGGTGGCCATCCGGTGGCCAAACGTGCAGCGAGCGTGCAGCGGTACTGCCAGGGCTCACGCCGCGCGGGCTGAGATGTTGTCGAGTTCCGACAATCACCTGGCGTGACTCGCCGAGACTAGGCTGCACCGAATGGAGGGCCATACGTCTGCGCGCCGCAAAAGGCCCTCCGCCGCCAGAGGTCGGAACCAGAGTCAATGGCCAGCGTTCTTGCCCGAGCACGACGATCTGCCCGTCGGTCGGGCTGTTGCTGGCGGGCACCGCGAGGCAAGGTGCGAACTGGCCGTCGGCAAGACGAACTTCTGGCTTCGGCCCGCAAGAATTGGGTTATTGCACGTGATCGGCGCCCTTGCTGCTTACTCCCTTTGTTGCGCGGCGTCGAGGATGCGCAGTACCAGTGGGCCGATGCCCACCTCGGACCCCGCTGGGCAGCGGGAGTCAGGCCGAAGTACCTGTTCCTGGCGCACAAGATGAACCGTCACGCCGACAAGCCCTACCCCGTGGAGAGCGTCCACCAGACGCTCTCCAAGTTCGCCCGTCGCCTCGGCATCCGCGACAGCGCCGGGAGGCTGGTGGACTTCAACCGCACCCACCGGTTCCGGCACACCAAGGCCACCAGTCTGTTCAACGTCGGCGTGCTGCCGTCGCGGTCCCTGGGCACCTCGATCCCGACCGGACCGGCCTCGGTCAGCACGGTCTTGGCGCGGATGCCGTTGCGGGAGTTCCCACTGCCCGCACCGGCCGGGTCGTGCTTCTCGTAGCCGAGGTGGTCGGTGATCTCGCCCTCCAGGGCGGACTCCAGCATGCGCTTGGTCAGCTGCTGGAGCAGCCCGTCCTCGCCGGTCAACTGCAGGCCGCCGGCGCGGGCACGATCGACCAGCTGCCCGATCACTGGTCGTCCAGCAGGTCCGCCTACAGCTCGACCGGCCGAACCTCTTCAACCGTCTCAACGGAGACAGACATGTCGCTCATCAGGTGCTACTTCCATGATCGGGAGTTACACCGATGACCGTACAGACCCATACACCGGCAATTCACCATTGCGGCGTAGGTGACGAATCCACCGAGTACGTTGCCGGTGTGACGGGCGGTTTTGGTAGCCAGGAAGTCCGAGGGTGCCCAGCGAGATCGAGGCGAGGACACCGGACACCGGCTTGTTGTCGGCCAGGATCGCTTCCAGGCCGGTCATCGCTACCAGTTGTGGTCGAGTTGGGTAGTCGGGGTCAGGGACAGGAATTCTGCGCGGACGGTTGGATCGTCGTGAAATGCCCCGAGCACGTGGGTGGTGACCATGTGGGCGCCCTGGGCGTGGGCGCCACGCAGGTTCATGCATGAGTGCGAGGCGCGGATCACACAGGCTGCGCCGATGGTGCTGAGCTTGGTGTCGATCGCGTGCACGATCTGCTGGCCGAGTCGTTCTTGGATTTGGGGGCGGGCGGCGAATTCTTTGACCAGGCGGGCCAGTTTCGACAATCCGACGATGCGGGCGCCGGGAGCGGGTATGTAGGCCACGCTGGCTGTGCCCGCCCAAGGCAGTAGGTGGTGTTGGCAGAGCGAGACGAAACGGACACCGGTTACCACGATCATGCCGGGGTCGGTGGGCTCGGCGGGGAAGGTGACATCAAGGAACCGGTGGGGGTCGCGGTGGCGTCCCGCGGTCATCTCGGCCATCGCGCGCACAAACCGCTCGGGGGTGCGGATCGTGTGTTCGTCCTCGCAGGCGATGCCCAGACAGGCGAGCATGGCGCGGGCGTGGCGGGCGGCCAGGTCGAGGTCAATGCCGGCTTGGCCATTGAGCTCGCCGCCGTGCTTGGGGTCGAGCGGATCCCCCGGCTGAGGGTCGAGTGAGGTGATTGTGGTCACGGGGGGTCATCGTCTCCGTTGATCAGCCCGCAACAGTACGTGCGGGCGGGTGGACAGGTTGTAGTCGCGGGTCAGGGCGGGGGCGGCGAGTAGGTGGCTGTGGCCCAGCACCGCTTTGGTGGTGCGTGCCTCGGGCATCATCGCGGCCGTAGACCGTTTGCCACGGCCCGAAGCGCTCCGGCGAATCACGCCACTGAACTGTGGTCCCGGTACAGCCGTCGAAGTTCCGCTGCAGCAACGGCCGTCGACCCGGTGCACGGTGCAGATGGGTTTTCCCGGGCTCATGCGCCTTGATCTGCTCGCCCGTCCGCGCAACGAGTTCGTTGAACGCGGCGGTCGCTTCCTGGTCCGTGCAGGTGGAGCGAGCCATCAGTGGGAACATCTCGTGTCTCTCTCAGCGTTGCTGCGGCCCCGGCCACGTGTCGGTCAGGAGGCGGACGGCAGGACGATGTCGCGCCGTATTTCCCCGTCTGCTGGGCGCACCAGCAGGGACTGGGCGTTCGGCGCGTGCGCCGTGCTGATCACGATCAGGGTGTACGTGCCGGGCGTCAGCCCGGTGACCTGGTACCGGCCGCCGGCTACCTGCGCCAGCGCCCGGCGCTCGCCCTGGCTGGTCACCACGACGATCCACGCCTCGCAGCCGCGCGGATGCTCCGGGCAGCGCAGCGAGCCGGTGAGGGTCACGGCTCCTGCGTTGCCTGCCGCACCGCGGAACGGTTCTTCGGCCGCAGCGGCGGACGCGAGGGGACGGGCCGCCTTATTGCCCGCGGACGCGCCTATGGTGGAACCGGCGGGGGCTGACGCGGCGTCACGGCTGACGGCAGGAGGCGCGCTCGGCACGCCGGCCGGGACCGGGCTGGTGGTAGCGCCGTCCGCCACAGGCACCGCAGCGGGCGGGGCGGCGATGATGGTCAGGCCGCGGGTGTCCGCGATGCTGGCGAGTACCTCCTCCAGCGCGGCGAGCTCGCGCAGTGCGACATGCAGGCGGTCAGCCCGCTGACCGGGGGGGCCGCTCAGGACCGATTCCAGTTCGTGGATCACCGGGCTGACCCGTATCCAGGTGCCGTCTCGCTCACCCGTCGCGATCTGTCGGTCCAGGGCGTGCAGGGAGGAGGCGAACACCTCGGTGATGTGGTCTACCCGGGTACGCAGGTGCGGAGCGAGGTCGATGTCGATGTCCGCCGCCGCGGCCAGCTCGTGCGCGTGCTGCGTGGCGGTGCCGAGCAGTGCCAGCAGGTTCTCGCCGCTGCGCCCGCGGATTGCGAGCGGCATCCGCACCAGCGGCAGGACCGCGCTCTGTACCTGTAGCAGGGCGGCGTCCACGCCGCGCGCCGCGCCGCGCAGGCGCACCGGGGCGTCGGGTTCCTTCCAGCGCACCGCCACCTGGCCGACCAAGTGCTCCAGCGCGGAGAGGTAGCCGCGCTGTGCCTCGCGGGCGACCTTGCGGGTCGGCACCGGAAAGATGAGCGCCGCGCATGCGGTGGCCACCAGGATGCCCAGCGCGTTGTCCATCAGGCGCTGGGTCAGGAGCCAGTCCATGTCGCGGTACGGCGTGGTCAGGCCGTACGTCTGCACCAGCGCGGCGACCAGGCCGGTGAGCCAGTAGGCGTACCGGCGCTGGAAGCCCCACGCCCCGAAGGCGATTGCGGCCACGATGACTGCCAGGGTCCAGTAGATGTGGCCGGGGCCGATCAGGTGCAGCAGGGCGATCCCGATGACCGCGCCGGCGACGGTGCCCACCATGCGGTGCGCGAGCTTGCGCAGGCGCTCGTGGGTGGTGTTGGTCCCGCCGAAGGTGATCATCACGCCGATCAGGGCCCAGAAGTAGCGGGATGGGTTGATGGCGTCGGCGATCGGGCAGACGATCGCGGCGGCGGCCCCGGCATGCAGGGTCAAACGCCAGTAGGGGACGGCCCGCCGCCAGCCGCTGCCGCCCTGGGCGGCGCCTACCCGCCGGGCGGCCGGCCCGGTTCCGGCCGGCCGGTTACGTTCTAGCGCGACAGTGGGCTGGAAGGACACCTTGGCCTGCGTCGTGGGCGAGCTCCAGCCGAGGTTCAGCCAGTGGGCGAGGGCGTCGGCGAGCACGTCCAGCAGGTCGGCGACGCGCCGTGCCAGCGCTCGGACCTCGTCTTCGTTGACGGTCGCACCGTCGGGCATGGCGGTGGTCTGCTGCCGGATCAGCTCGGCGGCCGGGCCAAGCGCGTCGAGCTGCCCCAGGTGGGTGTCCCGGGCGATGACCAGTGCGACGGCCATAGCCTCGCGAAGCTTGGCCGGAACCGGGCGGCCGGCTATCTGCTGCACCGCCTTGCCGATGCCCTGCAGGGCGAGTTCGGCGTCGAAGAGGTACTGGTGCAGCAGCTCGGCCAGGTGCGGATCGGCGGCGACCTCGGGCCGGGCGAGGTGCCCGTCGATGGTGACGGTGGTGACGTTCAGCCGGTGCAGTGCACGGCTGATCCGCCTGATCGCGATGGCCTGGCCGGCATCCGGGTCCAGCGCGGTCGCGGCGGCGTTCACGACCCGGCGCGCCTGGACGACGAAGGCGCGCTGGGTGCGCAGCAGATCCTTGCGGGGCCTGGGGTAGCACAGCAGTAGGCGGGCGGCCAGCACCGCGACGGACGCGACGACAGCGATGACGAAGAGCGGGCCGCAGTCCTCGAGCGGGATGTCGGCCGTCACGCCAACCGAAAAGCCGCTGAACATCGCTATGCCGATCAGCATTCCGATGGGCCCGAACCGGATCAGGAAGTTGCCGAGCGCCACCGTGAACACGTTGAGGCAGAGCTCGAGTGGCCGGTCCGGGTGCAGCCACGAGGCAAGCGGGAGCATGGCCGCATACGGGATCGCCAAGCACAGGATCGCCCGCGCCAGCCGCAGCGGAGTGCTCCCGGCGACCGCGAAGGAGCTCACCATGCCCATCAGGCCGCAGACCAGCATCCCCAGCATGGCCGGGACGCCCAGGGCGTTGGACATGCCGTAGCCCACGGCGAGGTAGACGGTCATGGAAACCAGCGAGGACCATCCCGCCTGCAGGTGGCCGAGCCCGGGATCCCCGGCGAGCACCCAGTCCCAGCAGCGTCGCGGCCCGCCGACCCGGTGGAACGTCGGTGGGCGCCGGTGCGAGGGCGGATGCGAAGCCGCGGCGGGTACCTGCTCGGTTGCGGTCGATGCCGAGGAGGCGGTGGGTGACGTGGTCAACTGATCTCCGATTAAAGGACGTTCAGAAGGTGCAGGCGGTTTCTCGAGGGACCGCCAGGTGTGTTCCGGATCGTCGACGTACGCCCGGAGCCCGTCGAGCCGCACCGCGGCCATCCGGTGCCGCGCCTGGTCCAGCAGTTCCCGTCCGTCGTCGAAACGGACTCGGGTTCTCCTGTCGAGCATCACCCGGTCGGGCGCCGGCGGCAGGCGGCCTCAATGGCCCGTTGCCATCCGCTCATGCCGTGTCCACGCGGCGGCGACCCGGACGGCGTCGAGCGTCTCGGCCACCTCATGCACCCGGACACAGTAGGCGCCGGCCGCGGCGGCGAGAGCCGAAACCGCCGCGGTGGCCGCATCCCGCGCGCGTGGCGGGGCCGGGCTCCCGTCCGTTGCGAGCAGCGCGCCCAGGAAGGACTTGCGGGAGGCTCCGACGAGGAGCGGGCGGCCCAGTGAGGACAGCTCGTCGAGACGACGTAGCAGCTCCCAGTTGTGCGCGCTGTTCTTCGCGAAACCGAGTCCAGGGTCGAGAATGATGCGCTCGGCCGCGATACCGGCGTCGACCAAGGCGTGCAACCGCTGGTCGAGTTCCGCTCTGACCTCGGTGACGACGTCCCGGTAGACCTCACGCTGCTGCATCGTCCTGCTCGGTCCGCGCCAGTGCATGGCGATGTAGGGCACCCCGGCCCGCGCCACTGATGCGGCCATAGCAGGGTCGGCAAGCCCGCCGCTGACATCGTTCACGGCACGCGCTCCCGCCTTCAGGGCCGCGCGGGCGACCTCGGAGCGCATGGTGTCGATACTCACGATCACCCCGGAGCCCGCCAGTTCGCGCACGACCGGCACCGTCCGGCTCAGTTCGACGTCGAGCGGGACCCGATGCGCTCCAGGGCGGGTGGACTCACCCCCCACGTCCACGATGTCGGCCCCGGCCGCGGCGAGAGCGAGACCGCGATCCACCGCCCGCGCGGTCGCCACGTAGTCTCCGCCGTCGGAGAACGAGTCGGGGGTCACGTTCAGGATTCCCATGACCAGGCAACGCTCGCGCGCGGGGAGCCCCGCGACCCGACCGGATACCGACGTGCCGGTAACAGGGTCGGTCAGTGCCCGCTGGCGGTGCCAGGGCACGCCGGTTCCGATCCGGGTCGCGGTCATCGCTGTGTCACCATCCTGTTCGACTTCAGTGCCGCCCGCAGAGGGGCATCACACGAGGGGAGTAGTGCTGATGGTGGCCCGGATCGGTGTCTGCACGTGCCGCTCGACACCGGGCTTCTCGGTTCCGCCGTTGTCTTCTCCCCATATGACGGTGACTTCGGCCCCGTCCTGGGCGTCGGCCTCGTCGATCGTCGCCAGCGAGGCCCAGCCGCCGATGTTGACGGTGTAGGCGTTCCGGAACGTCGCCCCGACCAGCCGGTCACCGATAAGCACCTTGTCGTGCTGGAAGGTCGCATAGCCGGCGGCGGGCGTGCTCATGTACTTGGCTCGGTCCCTGCCGCCGAAGAGGCTGCTGGCGATGACACGGGCGACATCGTCGTCGTTCCAGCGCAGCCACACCTTCCTGCGGTGCGGCTGGTCGGCGAGTTCCTCCAGTGCGGCCCGGCCGATGAAGTCGTGGTCGAACTTGATCACGTGGCCGTACCCGAGGTCCCACGGCGTGACGTAGTAGTCTTCGATGTCGTCGGAGGCGAAGCTCCCGCCCAGCGAGGCGACTCCTTCGTAGCTCCCGGCGCGCAGCCACTCCCGGTACGGCTTCATCCGCTCACCCGTGTAGATCGCCGGAACGAACGTGCCGATCCAGCCCGATTCCACCGCGGTCGTCGAGTACGCGAGGGCGCCGCCCTGGCGGAGGCCGAATTCGGTACCGGCCTCCAGGAGCGCCTCCAGCACGGCCGGACCGTCGTCGGCCGGGCCGAACATCTCCAGCCCGGTCATCTCCTGTCCGGGGATTCCGACCATGGTGTGGTTCAGGGCCCGCACCGGGCGACCAGCGATGGTGAACTCGCCGATGTTGAAGAACTTGATGCGATCGACCGGGCCGCCCTGCGCCTTCTCGACGATCTTGAGGGCATCGGGTCCCTGGAGCTGGTAGCGGTAGATCAGACGCTTGCCCTTGTTCTCAACGGTCCGCTCGTCTCGGGTGACCTTGACGTCGTATCCGCCGGTTTCGGCCTGGTACGCCACCCAGTTGGGCGCGCTCGGCGTTCCGACCAGGCTGACCTTGTCGTCTTCCAGGCCGAACAGGATCGCGTCGCCGATCAGCCGGCCGTCGTCATTGCAGACGATCAGCTGCTTGGCCTTGTTCTTCCCGAAGGTGCGGAAGCTGTTCACTGCGACATCGGACAGGAACCTGCCCAGGTCGGGCCCCTCGAAGTAGATGTCGGTCATGTGGAACGACTGGTCGAACAGGACCGCCGTCGTGTTCCACGACTCCTGCTCGTCGCGCCAGTTGCTGTACTCGCTGGGGATCGGAAACGGAAACGCCCCGGTCGGCGCGTTGCGGAGCATGTGCGCCGGATTTCCGGACCGCTGGATCTTGGACTCAAGGCTTTCGCTGGACATGTTGCTTACCTCTCTTTGTCTCACCGCTACTGCGGCGAATTCGGGCCCCACGCAGTGATGTGTGCCGTGAGTTGACACCCGCTCCGTCGGCGAAGGGGGCGGTGTGCCGACCAGCCGGGAAGGGGTTGTCCGGTTGGTTCACGCCGTGGCTGTCCGCACGCCGTGAACCAAGGTCGTTGTGCCACTCGAGGGTGGCGGCGATCTGGTTGCACGAAAACGTGTGCAGGCGCTCGATTTCTCTCCGCGCGGCTCAGTGGAGGACGACGGTGCGGCCGTTGTCGAGCAGCACCCGGTTCTCGGTGTGCCAGCGCACGGCACGTGCCAGCGCCAGGCACTCGTTGTCCCGGCCCAGCGCCGTGATCTCCTGCGCGGTCATCGAGTGATCGACCCTGGCCATCTCCTGCTCGATGATCGGCCCCTCGTCCAGGTCGGAGGTCACGTAGTGCGCGGTGGCGCCGACCAGCTTCACGCCTCTGCGGTAAGCCTGCTGATAGGGACGACCGCCCTTGAAGCTGGGCAACATCGAGTGGTGGATGTTGATCGCGCGGCCCTCCAACTGCTTGCACAGATCCGTCGTCAGGACCTGCATGTAACGGGCCAGCACCACCAGGTCGACCCGCAGGTCGGCGACCAGTTCCAGTAGCGTCGCCTCGGCTGTGGCCTTGGTGTCAGCGGTGACCGGAATGTGGTGGAACGGGACGTCGTAGTTGTCCGCCAACACGGCGAGATCCGGGTGGTTGGACACCACAGCCACCACGTCGATGTTCAGCCAGCCGCTGTTCGCCCGGAACAGCAGATCATTCAGGCAGTGCCCGTATTTGCTGACCATGATCAGGACCCGCGCTCGCTCCGCGGCGGCGAGCAGTCGCCAGGACATGTGCAGCGGCCCTGCCACGTCGGCGAAGTCACGCCGCAGCCCGGCGAGATCGAACTCGGTGCCGTTGACGGGCTCGAACTGGACGCGCATGAAGAACGTGCCCGCCTCGCGGTCGCCGAACTGCTGGCTCTCCACGACATTGCAGCCGTGGTCGACCAGGAATGTGGCGACGGCGTGGACGATGGCCGGTTGGTCCGGGCACGAGAAGGTCAGCACGTAGTCCGACACCCGCGATGTGGCCTGGGATTCCGGCATTACGGCAGCGGTCATGGCCTGCTCCATTCTTTCTCTGCGGAGACCGACGATGGTTGGGCCTGGGCGGCGTTGCGGGCGGCGGTGACGGTGTTGCGCAGCAGCCACACGTCGGTCACCGGCCCGATCCCGCCGGGCACCGGTGTCACCGCCCGGGCCCTGGGCAGTACGTCCTCGGTGTCGACGTCGCCGACCATCCGGACGGCGCCGGTGTTCGAGTCCCGCATCGGGTTGATGCCCACGTCCAGCACGACGGCGCCCGCTCGCACGTGTTCCGACCGGATCAGGCCGGGAACGCCGGCCGCGACGATCAGTACATCGGCGCGTCGGGTGTGCCAGCCGAGCCGGCCGGTCCGGCTGGCCCACTCGTCCACCGACTCCACCGCCGCCCCACGCTCGTAGGCCAACGAAACCGCCGGCTTGCCGACGTTGTTGGACCGGCCGACAACGACGACCAGCGAGCGGTGGTAGAAGGCCGGCCGGTCCTCACCGACCGAGTCCAGCCACTCGTCGAGGACGTGGAACACCGAGGCCGCCGTCGACGGGACGTAGCGCGGTGTACCGAGTGCCAGTAGTCCGGCGTTCTCCGGATGCACCGCTTCGATGTCCTTCATCGGGGACAGCGACCGGAACACCTCGGCCTCACTGATGTGTGCCGGCAGCGGCCGCAGCACGAGGATGCCGGTGACCGAGGGATCGTCGTTGAGCAGACGCACCTGTGCCAGCAGGTCGGTCTGGGTGGTGGTCGCGGGCAGCACCAGCCGGCGGTGGGGTAGGCCGAGTTCGGCCGCGATCCTGGCCAGCCGGCCCTCGTATGCAGCGGCCCGGTAGTCCTCGCCGACGATCACGGTGGCCAAGCCGCAGCCGATCCCGTCCGCGGTGAGTTGCTTGACCTCCCGGGCCACGTCGGCCTTCAGGTGCTCGGCCCTCGCGCGGCCGTCGATGAGCTGTGCGGTCATGACGTGGTCCCATCTGGTAGGTGGTGCGAGGGAGCAACGAGGTCGGCGGCGAGCGATGCGGCCCGGGCGGCACGCCGTTCGGCCGTGGCCGATCGGGGATCGTCGGGGCGGGCGCGTAGGTTCTCCCGCACCAGGAGTGCCGCGCTGCCGGCGGTCGCGGCCGCGAGCAGGGCGGCGGTGCACGCGTCGGACCGCAGCCGGGGATTGCCGGACGCGGCCAGTTCGGCTCCGACCTCCGCGACCTGCGCCGCCACTGTGGCCAGTGCCGCGGGCACATCGGCCGCGGCGTCCAAAGCCGCCCGGATCGCCTCACGCCGCGCCTGCGGGTCCGGTTCCTTCGGCAGACGGGACGCCTCGACGTACCGGCCGTAGGCGGCCGCGTCCTCGTCGGCCAGCGTTATTGCCTGCGCTCTCAGCGCCTCCGCCCGCGCCACCAGCCCGGCGAACTTCGCCGAGTCAGCGGCCTGCCGCAGCGCGTACCTGCCGGCCATCGCGGCCAGCGCGGCCGCCAGTGCGGTCACCGTGCCGGCCACCGCGCCGCCGCCTGGTGTCGGCGACTCATCCGCCACCGCGTCGATGAAATCGCCGACCGTCCACGACCGGACTGCGCCGGTTGCCTGCTCCGCCATAATGCACCTCCACTACCGCCGATCGCGGTCATCCCAAAGGGCGTCGTACCGACCGCCGCCCTGTACGTGCCACTCCAACCCGAGGCCGGGGCGCTCCGGCGTCCGGCTCTCCCCACACCACGGCGGCGGTCAGATCCTCTGAACCGTCGCGGCGCCACCGACGCGCTGCTGCCAGCCGACCGTCGCCGAGATCTGGTTGAACGAGAACAGGTGAAGCCCCTCGATGCGCAGTTCGTCAGAGGTCAGCTCCGCGCCGATCCGGTACAGCAGTTCTTCGGGCTGGTAGGAGCTGCCGCGCAGAAGGCTTCCGACCAGCCCGTGCTGCTTGGTCAGGAATCGGACCGACGATCCGACACCGATCTTGATCGACAGTTCCGTCAGTTTGAGGATGTTCATCGGCGCCGCCAGGCCGAGCCGCAGCGGCAGCTCGATTCCCGCCGAACGCATCCGTCGCAACCAGCTGACCAGGGTGTCGACGTCGAAACAGAGCTGGCTGACCATGTAGTGGGCGTGCGGCTGCTTGCGCCGCAGGGCATCGAGCAGCTCGTTGTCGGCGATCTTCGGGTGCCCTTCGGGATAGCAAGCGACGCCGATGCGCTCCAAACCGTGGTCGATCGCGCCCAACGCCTCGATCAGCTCGGCCGCCGAGGTGTAATCACCGGCCGGCGTGGCGGCGTCGCCGCCGATGACGTACAGGTCTTTGACGCCCAAAGCGTCGAGACGGCGGACGAATCCGAGGAGTTCCGCCTTGTCCGCCACCTGCCGCGCCGCCAGGTGCGGCACCACCCGATGACCCGTCTTCACGGCCAGTTCCGCGTAGTCGAGTGTCCGATCCAGTCCGAACTTCGGTGAACAGGTGACGGTCACAGTGGTGTTGATCGGTATCTCGGACAGCTTCTGCTCCACCCCCCGAAGGGGGATGACCTCGACGTTCGCCCCAGTCGCCAGCGCTGCCACCGCGCCTCGGACGTCTTCCCGTTCCCCATAGCTCATGGACGCCTCCTGCTCCTCTTGGCGACCGAATCTCGGCCCCCAACAGAAAGTAGCTTACAAACAAGCTATCTGAATAGATAGTCGAATGGCTTTTTGGTTTGCCAGTGGTAGGATCATCCACAATGGAGGACTTGGCCTGCACCCACCAGGGGGAACGATGACGCGCAGAACGAGTGGTCGAGACCTGATCGACGGCATGGTCGACGCCCGGCAGCGCGAGATGCCCGACCTGGACCGGCCCGGGTACGAGTTGGCACGCCGTGCCGTCCGTCTGGGCGTCCTGCTGGAGGACGCGCTGGCCCCGGTGCTCGCGTCGCGGAACCTGACCAAGAGCGACTACGGCGTGCTCAGCGCCCTGCGGTTGGTAGGCGCTCCCTACGAGCTGCGGCCCAGCGACCTCAAGACCCGGCTCCTGCTCACCTCCGGCGGGGTCACCACCGTGCTCAAGCGGCTGGAGAAGGCGGGCCTGATCGAACGGGAGCAGGACACCACCGACGGACGCAGCTCGTGGGTTCGGCTGACGAACACCGGAATCGAGACCGCCGGCGCCACCATGCAGGCATGGTCAGAAGCCGAATCCCACTTCTTCCAGGCCGTGCCGCCCGAGTTGCGCCAGGCCGCGTCAGACACACTGCACGAAGTGCTGCTCGCCATCGGCGATCTCGAACCTCCTACGCCACAGACCAAAAAACGCCGCGAACGGTCGTCACAGAAGACCCTCATGGCACTGTGACCGGCGCTCACGGCGCGTCGTCCCGTCCTGCGCGCAGGGGCCGCAGTGTCTCGCTCGTCCGCCACGGTCGACAGCTCCACCAGCGCGTCGGTTGATCTCCCGCACCCGGCGGTACAGCAGCGCCGCCAGCAGCGTCAACGTCACCTCGGGCGGATGGTCACAGGCCTCCCAGCTGTCGCGGCCCCGAGAGGGCGCTTTAAGAGAAAATGCACCATTTTGATCCATTGCGCCCGCACGCGAAAGCCGTCATTTCGGGCACCAAGGAGCGGAGAACGTCGGCCTTCTGTGATCCCGAGCGCCGCGTGCGGCGGCGTAGGGCGATACCTGCAGGTCGGCAAGGTGCGCAGCCAGGGCACCAAATCGCTCTAAATGCGGGCGAAAGCTTGAAACGCCCTCTGGAAGGCCCGGTGCTGAGCGGGTTCGGGGCGTGATCACAGAAACGGGATGTCGAATGCAGTATGAGGATTGCGTCGAGTGGCTTGCCAGCCGAGGCCGGTCCCGCATCGAGCCCGGCCTGGGGCGTACCCAGGCCTTGTTGTCCCGGTTGGGACATCGCGGCGATGAGATCCCGGGCGTGCTGGTGGCGGGGACCAACGGCAAGGGCTCGACGTGTGCGATGGCGGTCGCCGGGCTAGTGGCTGCGGGGTATCGAGTGGGCAGCATGCCGAGCCCGCACCTCCAGCAGTACACCGAGCGGATCCGGATCAACGGGATTCCGGTCGGTGCCGAGCAGTTCGCCGAGGCGGTAACCGCGGTGCAGTTCGCAGTGGACGAACTCGATGCCGCCGGGATCAACGCTGCTACCCAGTTCGAGATCATGGCCTGCGTCGCGTTCTCCTTTTTCGTCCGCCAGGGCGTGGACGCGGTGGTGCTCGAAGTGGGGATGGGCGGACGCGACGACGCGACGAACGTGTTCGATCCCGGAGTGAAGGTCATCACCTCGATCGGGCTGGACCACCAGGAATTCCTCGGCGACACGCTCGCCTCGGTGGCCTGGCACAAGGCGGGAGTGATCCGTGCCGGTGACGACGTGCTGATCGGCGATGTGCGCGACGAGGCGCGGAAGGTCATCACGAAGGTGCTCGACGACTGCGGGGGTGTCAGGGCACAGTGGATGCGGTGCGCGCTGACCGCGGAAGCCGCCGCAGACGGAGAAGTGCTTGTCGGCAACGCCGTCGCGCGGCACCGGGCGCTGCGGCCCCCGCTGCCCGGTGCGCATCAACAGGCGAACCTCGCTCTCGCGGTCGGCGCGGTCGACGCCTTGTGCGCACGGACCGGACGGCTCTCGCCGAGTGACGGGCAGTGGGCTCGCGCACTGGCCGAACTGCGCTGGCCCGGCCGGCTCGAACTGTGCACCGGAGCCGATCTGGGCGCCGGCTGGAACGGATCCCTGCTGCTCGACGGTGCCCACAACCCCCACGCTCTGCGGGCCGTGATACCCGAGGCTGAGCGCCTGCTGGGCCGGCCTCCGGTGGTGGTGTTCGCCGCCATGCGCGACAAGGCGCTGGCCGAGATGGTGGCCCTGATCCCGCGGACGTGGCCGCTCGTCGTCACCACTGTGGAGGGCGAGCGGGCCGCCGTGCCCCAAGCGCTGGCAACCCTGTGCACCGGACATGCCATCGCCGGGGTGGCCGACAATCCCGCACAGGCGCTCGGCCTGGCCGCCCGGGCCGCGGCGCCCGACCGCCCGATCGTCGTGCTCGGATCGCTATTCCTCGTCGGAGCCATACGCAACCACCTCAACCTCCCGCCGGCCTAGCGATCTGTGGTCGGTGAGTTCCTCACATGTATGTCAAGTTTCAGGCGGCCGTTTTGAGGCGGGTGTAGTCCTCGACGTGGCGGTCGACCTCGGGTATTCAACCGATCGGGACGATCTGACGGCAGGTTAGGAAAAGGTGCCCCTGAGCTGCAAGGATGCGATTGCTGAAGTCGGATCTGCCGCAAGAACAGGTGCACCTTTTCGGTGAGTGAGCGTACAGGGTGGGGCCACCGGCTGCGTGTGGTGGCTGACGGGAAGGGACTGGTCGGGCACGCGGGGGCGGTGCTGCTGCACCAGGTCGCGGACCGGGTCGGGCTGACGGCGGCGCTGGAGCGGCTGTTCCCGGCCGGGGGCAGTGCAACCTGGCGCGATCGCGCGCATGTCCTGCTGTGCCTGTCCTCGGCGATCGTCCTCGGGGCCACGAGCGTGGCCGATGCCGAACAACTCCAGTTGCACCAGCGGGCCTTGTTTGGGACGCCCGCCTCCGACTCCACCACGCACCGGCTCCTGGAACGCCTGGACGAACCGGTGAGGCTGGCCATCGCCAAGGTCCGCGCGCGAGCACGCCGCCATGTGGGTCTTCTTGAAGGTCGCGGCGGCGCCCTGCTTCTTGGAGGAGGACACGATGATGGTGGCGTCCATGTCGATGACGATCCAGCCGGTCAGCCGCTTGCCCGCCACGCCAGGGAAATCCGCCCGGCCGCAGGTGCAGCCGCGACCAGCTGGGTGGCTCAGGCCGCGGTGGGGTGGGCGGTGATGCCGAGGATGTGCACGGTTCGGGTAGTACCGACCTCCATGGCGTAGAACACGTACAGCCGTCTCAGGGTCGCGGTGTCGATGTGGAAGAAGTCGGCGGCGAGGAGTCCGGAGGCCTGGGTGCGCAGGAACTCGCGCCACGTAGGGGTGCTGCGGCTTCGTCGGGGTGCGGGGTTGAGGCCGGCGCTGCGCAGGATGCGCCGGATGGTGGAGGCTCCGACTCGGTGGCGGAGGCGTCGCAGTTCGCCCTGGATGCGGGTATAGCCCCATGTCGGGTTCTCGTGGGCGAAGCGCAGGATGAGGGCGGTGAGTTCCTCGGAGAGCGGCGGGCGTCCGGTCCGGGCGGGTTTCTGCTTCCATTTCCACCGGAGCAGTCGGCGGTGCCAGGCCATGAGGGTGCCGGGGGTTACCAGGCGGTGGCGGCGCAGCCTGCTCGGGAGGTGCCGGGCGAGGGCGGCGAGCACGGCGCGGTCCGGCCACGTCAGGCGTGGCCTGGTGCCGATCTGCCGACGCAGCGCCGCGACCTCGTGGCGCAGCGCAAGGAGCTCAACGTTCTTGGTTTCCTCCGAGCGCGACAGCAGCAGGAGCAGTCCGAGCAGCCGGATGAAGATCAGGTACAGCACGCGCAACGCCATGCAGTCCGAGCATGCCATGATCACCTGGAACTGCAAGGAGCCTGATCAGAGGCTACGCGCCAGTTTTGGCATCCTACAGGGATGGAAGCTCGGGGCAGTCGTGGGCTGATTGCAGACCTCGCAGGATCGGACTCCTGGCCTGTAAGCCATGGGCTCGGGCACGGCGATCGGGACAGCATGCGGGGGGAGTCAGTCGAGTCAGAGGACGGCGACGGCAGGGTGTTGGCTGCTTTCCTTGTGGCCGGGGCGCTGCTGGAGATCGGTGCTCCTGGCCTGACGGGGGTTGATCGCCGCGTAGCAGGTGGAGCAGGCCAGCCGCCGTGCTCCGGCCTGTGACTGTGGGATCACGCCGATGGGCTGTCGGCGGACAGTGACGCCTACGACGTGATCGAGGCAGACACCGGCACCGCAGTAAGCGCAGCAGCCGACGGTGGCTTTCGGGTCTGCCGACGATGCGGCTGTTGTGCATTCCAGGCAGTTCACGGACCGTTCCTCCGGTGTGTGGGATGGGTGTGTTCGGCGTGATGTGACCATCCTTGCCGCAGGCCGGGCGGGTGGCTGGCGGATGCGGGCTGATGGCGGGGAGTGGGCCTTGTGGTGGCCTGTCCGCCCGTAGCATCCACACTACCTCTAGATTAGACTGAGTCAAGTCTTGTGGGGTGGTGAGTGTGCGGCGAGGCGCCGGGGTCGAGGTGCTGGCGCGTGCGGCCGCCGGGCCGGTGGGAGGCGTCGGTGTCATCGGCAATCGGCAAAGCACTTCTTGGATTCGACTCGGTCGAATCCAAGAAGTGCTTTGCTCTGCTGCTGGGTGGGCCGTGCCGGAGAAGCCGCGTCGGGGGCGTGTGTGTCGTCCGTGGGCGGGCCGGCGGGGTGGCGGGGGTGGCTGCCTATGAACCTGCGACGGTCTCCTGGCACTGCGCGCACAGCCCCCACCAGGTGATCTCGGCTTCGTCGATGGCGAACCCCTTGCTCTCCACAGGGTCCAGGCAGGGGGCGACCCCGGTGTGGCAGTCGACGTCCTCGAGGACCCCGCACTTGCGGCACACCAGGTGATGGTGGTTGTCGCACACGCGCAACTCGTAGAGCGCCGGGGAGCCGGCCGGCTCGAAACAGCGGATCAACTGCGCGTTCGTCAGGACCTCCAGCGCGTTGTAGAGCCCCTGCTTGGACAGTCCGCTGGAGCCGGACTTGCGCGCCCCGATCCGCCTCTCAAGATCCGAGGCCGTGGAATGCGGATGACCCTGAAGCGCTGTCAGGATGGCGCGGCGCGGTGCCGTGTTGCGCAGCCCTTTGCTCTTGAGTAGGTCTCCAGCTGACTGCTCCATGACTGCTGTCACACTCCTTCGGTGCCCGGCTTCGGCCGGTAAGGCTCATTTCCCCACCGCGCTGCTGGGCCTTGCGCGCGTCCGTCTGGATGTGCGCGACGGCCGTCGGCGGGAAACGGGGCCGACGCAGCGTTGTGGAGTGCGCGTGCATGCACTCGGCGTTCTGGGCCTGCAACCGTAACCTCAAAACTTGACTGAGTCAACTCTGGTGCGGGTGTGCGCGCCGGAAGGGGTGACGGTGGCGAGGTGGCCCCCAGAACGGGCGGGGCCGACTCCCCGCCGTGATCTGCCCCCTACGCCTGGCTCCTGGACCATGCACTGCTGGACCGGCCCGACAACGACGAGATCTTCGGCCCTGGCGCTCCCCGCGCCTTCCAGCAGGACCTGCCCGACGCCGAGATCCACCTGGTCGAGTCCGGGCACGCACATCGTCGCGACCCCGCCCCTCCCGCGTCCCGCTCCGGGCGCGCGGCCGCCCGCGGCTAGCGCCTCTTCCTTGCGCCTCCCACGGGCGCGCGCACCCCGATCGCCCGTGTCGCTACACGGCCACGGTGAACGCGCCCCTGCGAGGTGGCCGGCCCTCGCGCTCCGTTCCCACGCCGGTCGCAGCAGCGTCCGCCCACCAGCGAAACGCAGCCCTGTGCACCTTAAGCGCGAGCACCGTCGCTCCCCCGGCCAGTTGACCCACGCGCAAAGACTTGACTTAGTCAAATCTAAGATTGTAGATTTCATCACGAACCGGCCCACCGCGTCTGACGGCGAATCGTCCGCAGGGCCGTGGGCGACGACGCCCTTCCGTTTAGCGATCCGCCACGCCGGGCGTTCCCCTCGGCCCCCAATCCCCCCAAGGCCCCCAACGCGGGCCGCACACCTCAAGGAGGTGGACCGATGGCCAACCGGTACACCCGCGAGCGCACCGCGGCCCTGGCCCTGCAGCGCAACCTGCTTCCGCAGCGCCTGTCGGGCGGGTGCGCGGTCGAGGTGGCCTCGCGTTATCTGCCGGCCGACATTCACCGCGGCGTCGGGGGTGACTGGTTCGACGTGATTCCGCTGTCCGGGGCTCGGGTGGCCCTGGTCGTCGGCGACGTGGTCGGGCACGGCATCAACGCCGCGGCGACCATGGGCCGGCTCCGTACCGCCGTGCACGCCTTCGCCGACCTGGACCTGCCTCCCGACGAATTGCTGGCCCACCTCGACGATCTGGCCATCCGCCTCACCGAGGAGGACACCGATGCCAAGGGCCCGGCCACCGCCGTGGTGGGTGCCACCTGCCTGTACGCCGTCTACGACCCGGTCACCCGGCGCTGCACGATGGCACGGGCCGGCCACCCCCCGCCCGCGATCATCGACCCGCATGGCCAGGTCGCCTTCCCCGACCTTCCCGCCGGAACCCCACTCGGCCTCGGACTGACCTCCTTCCCCTTCGAGTCCGTCGAGCTGGAACTTCCCGAAGGCAGCACGCTCGCCTTCTACACCGACGGCCTGGTCGAGACCCGCGACCAGGACATCGACACCGGGATGCACCGCCTGGCCAACGCCCTCGCCCACCCCCGCCTCCCGCTGGAAGACCTCGGCTCGGCCGTGCTCGACACGCTGCCGATCGGAGCAACGTGCGACGACGTCACGCTGCTCCTCGCCCGTACCCGCACCCTCAGCCCGGAGCAGGTGGTCTCCTGGGACCTGCCCAGCGACCCGGCCGTCGTCAGCGAGGCCCGGTCCCTGACCCTCGGCCAACTGACCAAGTGGGGACTGCCGGATCTGGCGACGACCACCGAGCTGATCGTCAGCGAACTGGTCACCAATGCCATCCGCCACGGCACCGGCCCGATCCGTCTGCGCCTGATCCGGCACCAGGTCCTGACCTGCGAAGTCTCCGACACCAGCAACAGCCTCACCCGCCTGCGCCACGCCCGGACCACCGACGAGGGCGGCCGCGGCCTCTTCCTCGTCGCCCAGCTGTCCCACCGACGAGGCACCCGCTACACACCGGACGGCAAAACCGTGTGGGCCGAACAGGAACTGACACCCGCGGTAGAGCAGTGAACGACAGCAACCCCCACGACCGACCACAGGCGGTATCGTCCGCCATGGGCCCATGGTGACCTGTATGACCGCAGGCGCCCGACTCGGCTAGCCGACGGCACGCCCCCGTCCGGGAGTTGGCAGATCGTGCGCCGAGTCCTGTGGGGCGCGAGGTGTCGGACGCCCGACGTCATCTCCTCACACCACCTCTACCTACGCCAATGACGGGTGTCGTTCATGACAGCGTGGCGCCTTACCTGCAATCTCAAGACCTTCGACCTGGACTCCTTCCGTCGCGACGGCCACGTGTTGCTGTCCTGGACCGTTGTTCGCTACCGGAATGAGCTCTCCAAGGGAGACCGATTCGCCCTGTGGGTCACCGGTAAGCGCGGGATTGGTCGTCGACCGGAGGGTGATGATTGTCGCCGAACGGGAGGCCCGCACCGGCCGCGAGTACACCGTGACGACGTCTCAGATCCTGATCGAGCCGATGACCACTCGCAGGAGGGTCTGTGTGAGACCAACAACCCTCATGAGCGGGCATCCTGACGCCTCCGGTGGCCAGCCGGTGGCCGGACGCCTTTGGACGGTGCAGTACGAGGCAGTATGGGTCAACTAGTCGCATGTGCTCTGATCAGGAAGAACGGCACCAGACAGCACGAGCAGGCACCACGCAACATGATCGCTCACGGTCTCGTAATGCGTAGGTTTCGGGTTCGAATCCCGAAGGCGGCTCCATGCTGCACCCCAGGTCAAGCCTCTGACCTGGGGTTTCTTGTTTCGGGTGACCTTGGAATCTGCGCGAATCGGGCACTGGCGATCTCCGCATCGTAATGCGTAGGTCCGAGGTCGACGCTGAGTGGCTGATCTCGCCGTCCCACGCCTCTGAGCTGGCCTTTTGTTCCCAAGAGTAGGTCCGCTCGGGTCTAGTCGGCGTGGGGTGGTGGCCGTCCGGTGGCCGAGCGTGCAGCGAGCGTGCGAATGGCTCTCGGTGAGCCTTGCGGGTTGAGTGGTGTGATGGGGTTGGGGTTGTGGCAACCCAACAATCCCGTGAGCTCAGCCAGCTACCGTTGGCACCGCTGTGCCAACGACCGCCGCACGGCTACCATCGCGGCGCGCACACACCCGGCAGACGAGCCCGGCGTACTGCGGTTGCACTGACTCTCCGTGTGCCTCGCATCGAGTGGATGCGGACCGAACGGCGAAGTCGCGTCGGCGTTGCGGACCGTGCGTTCGTTGGTGGTGAGGCCGTGGCCCACGCCGTTGTCGCCTAACAGCGGTCCCGCCGCGTTCCACGGCGGGACCGGCAGACTGCTCGGCGCGACGGTCAGCGGAGCGCTGATCGCCGCGGGCCGGTCGCTCGCCGCCGAGCTCGCCCCGATCCGGGTCAATGTCGTCGCCCCGGGGATCGTGCGTACGCCGCTGTGGCCGGACGGGGCGCCGTTCGACCTGCTCGGCTCCGACACCCTGCTGGGCCGGGTGGCGGAGCCGGAGGACGTGGCGAAGGTGTACGTCGGCCTCATGGAGCAGGACGACGTCACCGGCAATGTGGTGATCGTCGACGGCGGCAGCATTCTCACATAGCGCGCAGGCCCCGGTCGGCGAAGGCGATCAGCCACTCGAAGCTGTCGTCGATGTCGGCGCTCCACTGGAAGCCGTTGGCCGCCTGCAACGTGGCGAAGCCGTGGCAGAGGCTGCGGAGCATACGCAGGGCGTGGTCCACGTCGGACTCTGCGATCTCGTAGCCGCGCAGGACCGCCGTGAACGCGCCGAGCGCCCGCTGACCCGCGGTGGCCAGCGGATCGTCCGGGCCGGACGGTTCCACGCCGATCGTCGCGGCGTACCGGCCGGGGTGCTCCAAGACGAAGGCGCGGAAGGCGCGGGCCGCGGCCGCCAGGGCGTCGCGGCCCGCGTATCCCTGGACCGCGCCGCCGACGGCGTCGGCGGCCTCGCTCAATGCCAAGACCGCGATGCGCCGGTTGAGGTCTTCCTGGCCGCCTACGTGCTTGTACAGGGACGGGGTACGCACGCCCACCCGCTCGGCCAGCAAACCCATCGTCAGGTTGGCGAGGCCCACCTCGTCGGCGAGGGCGGCACCGGCCGCGACCACGGCCGCCGGGTCCAGGCCGACCCTAGGCACGAGCGGCGTCCGATCGGCGGAAGGCGAGCATGAGCGAAACCACCTGGTCGGGGAACTGGTCGTGCGGGTAGTGCCCGGCGCCCTCGATCATCTCAAGGCGACCGAGGCCGGACGGCAGGGCATCAACGATCGCCAAACCCTCGGCGTGCGGGTCGGCCCAGTCGGGGTCGAGCGTGCCCATCACGACCAGGACCGGGCAGCGGACGTTGCCGAGCTGCGCGCCGGCGTCGGTCGGGGCGCTGCGGCCCATGCCCTGCATGGCCTTCATCCGGCCCGGCTCGCGCAGCAGGGAGTCGATGCGGCCGAGCCGCTCGGCCCAGTCGGCCGGCTTCACGCCGGGGTAGGCCACGTCGAGGTACGAGCGCCAGAGCGGCACGCTGCCGAACGCGCCCGTGCCGAGCAGCCGCAGCATGCCCCGCCGGAAGCGCTTCACCCGCAGGTCGCCGAGGCGGATCGACTGCTTGCGGGTGAACGGCGCCAACTCGACAACCGCGGTGATCAGTGAGGGCTCCTGTGCCGCGGCGATGGTGGCGGCGCCGCCGGAGATCGAGTGGCCGACGAGCACGGCCGGGCCGCCCAGGTGGCGGATCACGGCGAGCAGGTCGCCGGCGATGGCGGTGCGGCTCCAGGCCGGCCAGCCGACGCTGGACTCGCCGCAGCCGCGCAGATCGACCGCAGCGACCCGATAGCCCGCCGCCACCAGTGGCGGGATCACGGCACGGTACGCGGAGCGGCTGTCGCCCATGCCGTGCGCGAGAACGATCAGGGGGCCGGACCCCGCCACCTCGTAAGCGATCGTGCCGCCGTCGACGGCAAGGTACTCGGTCATGACATCCTCCAGGTCTGGCTAATTCTGTTAGCTAAAAGCTAATCTCATTATCCAAACCTGTCAACGACGAAATCCCCGGCACGGCCAGGAGAAACGACGCCGCCCACCGCACGCGGCCCCCGCGCCGAGGCCCTGCGTCAGATCATGGTGCAGAACTTCCTCATCGACACCCGTGGCCGCCCGCGGCCCCGCGCCGACCAGGACGGACAGCCCCGCGGAGCACTCAGGATCGTCTCGCCCTACGATCTTGAGTCCCGCCGGTCCATCCGGGGCGACACCCGCTGGAGCGGCTACCTGCTTCACGTCACCGAGACCTGCGACGCCGACGACAGCGTCAATCTGATCACGGACATGGCCACCAACAGTCCGACCAGGGACAGGGAGGCCCTGCCGGGGATCCACCAGCGGCTTCGCACCCGTCGGCTGTTGCCCGCCGAGCACCTCATCGACGCCGGCCACACCTCCGCCGCTCTGCTGGACCGCTCCGCCCGAGACCATCAGGTCCAGCTCATCGGCCCGGTCAAGACGTCCGGCTCCTGGCAGGAGAAGCAGCAGACCGGCTTCACCCGCGAGGCTTTTACCATCGACTTCGAGCGCCGCCAGGCGACCTGCTCGAACGGAAAGACCAGCGGAGACTGGCTGGAGCCGCCCGCGCAAGCCCCCTACCAGTTAGTGAAGTTCGACCGTCGGCTGTGCGACCCATGCCCCGACCGGTCCCGGTGTACCAAGTCCCGAGAAGGCCGCACCATCACCTTCCTCCCCCGCCACTTGCACCAAGCCCAAGCCCACAACCGCACCGAGCAGCAGGAGGAAGAGTGGCGGCGGACCTACGCCGTCCGCTCCGGCGTCGAGGGCGGCACCGTCTGCGAACTCGTCAACGGGCACCGGGCACGCCGCAGCCGTTACCACGGCCTGGCCAAGACCCACGTACAGCACGTCCTGACCGGCATCGCCATCAACATCGAGCGCCTCTCGGCCCACGCGCCCCCGACCACCGACCGTCCCCGATCACTGACAGCGTTTCAGCTGTACCTCGACGCGCGGGGCCTGACCTGGGAATGCTGGTGGCGGCAAGGCCACTGACCCCGCTATCCCAAGATCCCCGACAGAGTCTCTCAGCGGGCCGATCCGACCAACCAGCAGACGTTCACCGAACTCACACGCCACGCACTCGACGAACTTCGAGCCGCGACAGCTGCGCTCGACTAGGACTTGTCCGGGCAATCACGTGCGGCGTCGCCGCAGCGAAGTGCTGCATTCCTGGCCGCGTACCCTGGTGGCGGCGTGGGGCCGACTGCCTGGAGGGGCTGTGAGTCTGCGCACGCTGGTTATCGATGCCTGGAGCTGGCTCAACTACAAGCCTGTTCCAGCCGTATTCCGGTTGGCCCCTTCACAGGCCGTGCCGACGGTCGCCGAGCACGCGCGCACAGACTTCTCGTTCCATCTGCGGGGAGAAGCAGCTTCGGCGGGCGGCGACGGCCCGGCGGGTGTCCTCGGCGATCAGGTCGGCATTGACCGCGGCCGCGGCGCGCACCCCTGCGGCTGCGGCGCCGATGACGGTGTCGGTCAGGGTGGTGACATTGCCGGCCGCCCACACTCCGGGTACCCGCGTTGCCCCGGACGGGTCGGAGGCGATGTAGCTGCCGATGACCTGTCCGGCCATCTCCTGCTCGACGGGTTCGAGACCCAGGCTCGTAAGAATGTCGGCGCGGGCGGTGAAGCGCGGAGCGACCACCACAGCTTCGCAGGGGATCACCCGGCCACCGGCCAAGGTCACGCCTGTGAGCCGGTCGCCGGTCACCTTGAGGCCGGACACTCTTCCGTCCACCACGTTGATATCGCGGGCGGCCAGCTGCTCGTACTCGTCATCGCCGGGCTCGGGCGCGGTGTGCAGGAGCAACGTCACCTCCCGGCTCCACTGCCGCCACATCAGCGCCTGGTGCACTGCCAGTGGCCCGGTGGCCAGGATGCCGATCGGCTGATCGCGGACCTCCCATCCGTGGCAGTACGGGCAGTGCAGTACCTCGCGCCCCCACCGCTCAGCCACTCCCGGTACTTCAGGCAGCTCATCGATCAGGCCAGTGGTTACCAGCAGCCGGCCCGCCGCGACCGCAGACCCGTCTTCGAGAACGAGGCGGAAGCCCCCGGCCGCCAGGCGCTCGGCCGACACGACGTTGCCCTCCGCGATCTCGCCGCCGTAGCCGGTCACCTCCGTACGGCCCACGGCCAGCAACTGCGAGGGCGTTACAGCCTCACGCGCCAGGTAGTTGTGGACATGCGACGCCGGAGCGTTGCGCGGCCGCCCCGCGTCGATCACCAGCACCGAGCGGCGTGCCCGGGCCAGGGTCAGCGCCCCGCTCAGCCCGGCAGCTCCACCACCGACGACCACGACGTCATAACGCCGCTCCCCGTCCGCGAGGGCGGCAGTCATGATTTGTTCCGTTTGTATAGTCATGCGAAGTACCTCCGTCCACGGGAGATGCTCCACCTACGCCCGAGCGGTTGACAAACCTTATTGCCGAGACGGCAAATAGGTGAATGGCAGATAGTGACTTTTCGGCCGTCCTGACCGCCGTGGGCCCGCGCCTGCGGGCCCTTCGCGGTGAACGCGGCACCACCCTGGCCCAGCTGAGCGAAGCGACCGGGATCTCCCTCAGCACCCTCTCGCGCCTGGAGTCCGGACAGCGCAAACCCACCCTGGAACTTCTGCTGCCCCTGGCCAAGGCGTACGGCGTGCAACTGGACGAACTGGTGGACGCACCCACGACCGGCGACCCGCGCATCCACGCCCGTCCCTTCACCCGCCATGGCATGACCTTCGTGCCGCTGACCCGCCACCTCGGCGGGCTCCATGCCTACAAGCAGGTCATCCCCGCCGGACACGGGGTAGGCGGGGAGCTGGAGCAGCGGGTGCATGAGGGCTACGAGTGGCTCTACGTCCTGTCCGGCCGGCTGCGGCTGCTCCTGGGCAAGCACGACCTCGTCCTCACCGCCGGGGAGGCCGCCGAGTTCGACACCCGCACCCCGCACGCATGGCTCAATGCCGGTCCGGAGCCGGTGGAGATGCTGAGCCTGTTCGGACAGCAGGGCGAGCGGATGCATGTGCGTGCCCGCCCCGTCGGCAAGTGACCAGGGGTGGGGCGGCGGTGTCGCGGGTTCCCCGACCGCAGACCCAGAGCGGAGGTTCGGCCTCGCAACGGGGGATGCCTACGGTGCTGCGGCCGCGTTCGAGGAACTCCTTCCTCACGTGGCGCGGGTCCTGGGCGAAGACCACCCCGACACCCTGAGCGACCGCAGCAACCTCGCCTACTGGCGGGGGGAGGCGCAATGGCCAGACTCTGTTGGTGATCTTGAGGGGTCATGCGGGGGATGCGACTGTTGATCTATCGACCGATTGTTGAGCAAGATCGGTTAGGGCCGGTTCGCAGTCGGATCAGCGCCGGAGCGCGCCCATAAAACGGTGTCAAAAAGTCGGCGTGCTCAAGAACTTCGGCATGCCCCTTTTCTGTACGATCTGGCGGGTGCAGCAGCCTCCGGACGACGACACCGCCGATCTCCTCGCCCCTCCGGCCACCGGCGGACTCGTGGGATACGCCCGAGTGTCCACCAAGGGGCAACTGCTCGACCGGCAGATCCACGCACTCACCGAAGCGGGGTGCATCCGGATCTTCGCCGACAAGAAGTCCGGCAAGAACGCCGAGCGCGAAGAACTCTGGAAGGCGCTCGACTTCCTCCGCGAGGGCGACACCCTCGTCGTCCCGTCACTGGACCGCCTCGGCCGCTCCATCCAGGACCTCAGCCAGCTACCCTTGGCACCGTTGTGCCAACGACCGCTGTACGGCCACCATCGCGACGCGCGCACATCCGGCAGACGAGACCGGCGTCGGGGGTGCCCCTATGGTTTCGGTCAAGCGGTTTGGCGCTGGACCTCAGTTGTTGGTGGTCGGGGCGGCGCCGACGTATGCGTAGACCCAGCTTGTGTCGGTGGATCGGACTGTCTCGTAGGTGTGCCAGCGTAGGGCTCAGTGGGCTGGCTGGGGAGACCGCCTCATGCGCGAAGGTGTATGGGTGGTGTTCCGTCCGGGCCGAGGTGGACGATCTTGGTCCGGTCGTCGAAGGGGCCTCCGTACACCGGTTGGCCGGGCTTGAGGATGGTGCCGCTGATGGTGCGGCGGCCCTCCGGGTCGGCATCCGAGATGCTCTCGATCTCGATGGCCAGCACGACGATGCCCATGGCGGTGAGAACCACGTACCGCTCCCGGTCCGTGCGGACACCGAGCTTCCACCGGCCGCGCGCAGCCGTGTACACCTCCTCGTCGGTGAGCCCCGGGCGCCATCCCGAGGACGACTGTCCATACTCGTCCTCCGGCCAGGTCCTGTAGGCGCCGAGTCCGATGCCGATCATGACTTACCCCCTTGTTCCGCTCCGAGATCCTGAATCCCGGGGCGATTGACACCGAGGGGCGTCCGTCAAAAAAAGCGAGTTCAGCGGGAACCTTCGGCCGGGTGCCGGACACATACAGTGCATGGAACTGAACGACGCTGGTCCCACCGCACCTATGGGAGGGATATCCGACCGGGAGTTGTGGGCACGGGCAGTCGACGGCG
>NZ_SUMC01000209.1 GCF_005047355.1 Actinacidiphila oryziradicis | reverse complement strand
GCAGCCGGCGACGGCCGCGACGGTGCTGGCCATCCAGGCGGCGCCGATGCGCTCACCGGTGACCCATCGGGCGCACACGCCGGTCGCCGCGGGTGCGGTGCCCAGGGCGATCACCGTGGCCACAGCCGCCCCGGTCCGCGACACCGAGGAGAGGAAGGCCGCCTGGTAGACGCCCGTCGAGACCGCGCAGACCAGCAGCGGGCGCAGGACCGTGCCCGCGGCGAGAACCCGGAGCTTCTTCGGGCGACATGCGGTGAGCGCCCCGAGGACCAGCCCGCCCACGAGCAGCCGCCACCCGCCGAGGGCCGCCGGCGCCATGGGGCTGGCCGCCAGGACCTGAGCAGGGCCGACCGTGCCCCACAGCACCGCCGCCGCCAGTACCAGACCCGCGCCGAAGGCCAGGCCGTTCTTTCGCGCATCCATAGCCAGCGAGACTAGGCAGGAATCCGACACGGTCCACTGCTTGCCGAACTTCGTCTGGCATACGGTGGATCTCATGGAACTTGATGCGCTGGACCGGGCCCTGCTGCGGGAACTGCAGAACGATGCACGGCAGACCAACCGCGACCTGGCGGCCAAGACCGGGGTCTCCCCCTCGACCTCACTGGAACGCGTCAGGCTGCTCCGCGAGCGCGGCGCCATCACCGGCTACCACGCGGCCCTGGACCTCGACGCCGCCGGCCGACCCGTCCAAGCGCTCATCTCGGTGCGCATCCGGCCTCCTGCCCGCCCAGTCATCGAGGGGTTCCGGGAATGGGCAGCACGACTGCCCGAGGTGATCGGCCTGTTCGTCACCTCGGGCGCTCACGACTTCCTCATCCACATCGCTGTCCCGGACGTCGACAGCGTGTACGCCTTCGTCATCGACCGCCTCACCGAACGCCGCGAAGTCACCGACGTGCAGACCACGATGATCTACGAGCACGTCCAGTCTCGCTGCATCGAGCCGACCAGCCCCGATCGGCCCCGCTCCTCACGCAGAGCCCGCTGACCGGTTGGCTCTTCGCCGGGTCCCCGTGCCGTGATCTGCCCCCGCATTGGCCGGGGACAGAACTGGGATTCCGGACTCACGACGCTCCGGCCGCATGATCACGCTTGGTGAGTACCGTCACGCTTCGCGCTCGCAGAAATGAGTAGTTCCGAGCACGACCTGATCCATATCGGCCGGGGTGGCGGATGGGCGACGGCAGTATGGCGCTGCTCGGCTACATGGACGACGTCGACCGCGTCACCGGCTCCCCGCTGGTTAGCTCGGCACGTTCATCGAGGGTGGACAACAGCGCCCGCTCGTCCCGGTCAGTCCGCGCACCAGCCCGGCCGCGGCCGTGCAGTCGCCCACCAGGTTGCGCACCGTCCGCGACCCGATCGTCCCGGCCCGGGGCGGATCCTTGGGCTGACGGCCCGCGCACCGGCCGGTGCCGCCGAGCCGGCCGTGACGGTCGATCCGCCGCAGCAGCGGCCGGTGTGGTGCTGGTCGTGCGCTTCCAGCACCGCCCGTCAGGCCGCCACCGGGCACGCCGGATCGTCCTGCGCGATGATCCGCACGACGTCCGTGCTCCGCCCGTACGGGTCGGTCTTGGTGAGCCGCAACGTCACTTCCAGCGCCGCGCTCCGGGTGCGGCAGGTTGCTCGACGCCCGCCCGCTGTCGTACAGGGGGCGGGCGCCGTGCGGTGGTTGCGGGGTGGTCAGCAGTAGTGCCAGTAGCGGCAGTAGTGCCAGTTCGCGGAGCGGATGTGACCGCGGAGTCGCGGTCCTAGGTGCCGTACGCCGGTGCCGTGGCGCAGGGTCAGCTGGTGTCCGCGGTAGTGGGAGCGGGCGTAGAGGGTGACGCTGCGGCTTCGGGAGTTGTTGTAGAGCGATTTCACGTGCTGGAAGGTGGGCGCGTGCCGCAGGTTGGAATGCGAGTGGGCGATCCAGGCCAGGTGGCCGGTGTAGTTGGCGCCGGTGTACGCGCACAGCTCGCCCTTGGGGCAGCCGCGCGGTGCATGCCGCCTGGCGGTGGGGCGGTGGTGGTGCCGGACCGTGTGGTGCTTCCAACCGGCGTGCCTGTGGTGCGTCGTATGGTAGGCGGCGGCCTGGTGGTGTGCTGAGTGCGGAACTGCGGCGTTCGCGCTGCTTGCGGCCAGCCCGAGAACGGCGGCGACCGCGGCGGCGAAGACAGCCAGGCGCTTGAAGATCGGCATGGTGTCCAACGCTCCTTTCACATCGAGGGGGTGATCCCTCGGTCTCGAGCTTTGCCACGCCGACACCTCTCGGTACTTATCGGGGTGCTTCTGGGAGGAAGTGGGACATCCCAGCCCGCACAGTGCGGGGATGTCCCACCGGATCGGCAGATCAGGTACGGGGATGGGATATGAGCCGTTGGCAGCCGCTGTCCGAATCGCTGGACCCCGACGTGCGCGTCCTGGTGGGAGCAGCTGCGGCGCTTGAAGCTGCGCACCGGGCTGAGCTTGGCCGAGCCGGCGCGCCGACAGTGCCGCGCGATAGATGCGTGCCCGGCGCCTGGGGCGGCAGATGGTCGCCAGGATCAACGCCAAGACGGGTGCCGAGACGGTGAGGGCGATCCGGGTTCTGCCGCCCGGGCCCGGGCGGGCCCCGCAGACAGAAGCGCCCTGGGAGCGTGAGTCGGCGCCGCCGGTGGAGACGGGCGAGGTCCGCACCCGGGAGACCGCGTCGGCCGGCTACCGCGAGGCCCCTTCGTTGCGTTCAGCGGCCCGTCCGAATCGTGATCAAGCCGCAACCACCGACCGACGAAGCCACTGAAAGATCATCAAACTGCCCTTAAGTTAAGGGCAGTGCCCCCACCCCCCTTCGGTCATCGTTCAGCGCAGGCGTCCGAGGTGGATGATGCTGATGCGGACCCGATGGTCGCTGATCTCGTACATCACGCGGTAGATCCCGACGTGGATGCGCAGCACGTCAGCGCTGCCGAAAGCGCCGTCGGGCCTCGGTTCGTCGGCGAGACGGTCGACGGCGGTGAACACCTGCCGCACCCCGTCGGGATCGTCCTTGGCGAACCGCTCCGCCTGGGCGAGGGCCTCGGGCTCCCAGATGACCTCGTAGCTCACGCCTCATCTCCGCCGAACACGCGGCGGTACGCCTCGTCGTGCGGGACGCCGGCACTCTCGCCCCGGGCCTGACGGGAGCGGTAGGCGGCCAGCGCCCGCATCTCCTGCAGTTCGAGGGCGTCGGCGGGGCTGACCAGTATCGCGATGGTCTGACCGTGGTCGGTGATGGCGACCGGTTCACGGGTGGCGCTGACCTCGCGCGCGATGGCGCCAAGCCGGGCGCGGGCTTCCACGATCGAGTAGGTGCTCTCCGTCGTCATGCACACCACCTTACAAAAGTGTGCACGTTCCCGCCATCAAACGCGCCAAGTACGCGATCCGTACGCCAAAGGTACGCGATTCGTACGATTCATTGGGTAGGGTGAGGGTCAGGAGGTGTTCCATGTCTGAGTTGTTCGACGCGGTCGACGCGCTGATCGCGTCCGCGTCCCCGCTGCCGCGGCCGGCGGAGCGCAAGCGGCTGCGCGCCGCGCACGGGCTGACCCTGGACCAGGTGGCCGGGGCCCTGAATGTGCGCCGCGCGACCGTCAGCGGCTGGGAGAGCGGCAAGACCGAACCGCGGCCACCGGAGCGCGAGGCCTACGCCCGGCTGCTGGAGAAGCTCGCGGAGCTCTACCCTGCCAACGCCGCAGCGCCCGGCGAGGACACGGCGGTGCCCGAGACGTTCACCGGCCCCTCCGCGCCGCGCGAGGCCGAGCCCGTACAAGCGCGTCCTGTGTCCACAGGCCCGGCCACCGAGGCTGCGGCCATGACTACTGAACACAACACCCCGCAGCGCCCCGCGCCCGCTCCGTCCCGTACGGCGGCCGCCACCAGGCCGTCGGCGACGTCGCGGCGTCCGGCTGCGAAGAAGGCCACGGACAAGCCCGCCCCGGCCGCGGCCGGCGTCGACCCGCGCTTCGCCCACGGGCCGCTCGCGGTCGTCGACGTCGAGGACGGGCAGGTCTTCGCGTACTGCGTCGGCGGCCTGGTCCTCGATGTCCCTGCCAAGTCCATCGCGGCCCTGGTCGACTGGACGCTGTCGGAGGCGAAGCTGGGCGCGCCCAGGCTGAGCGGGCCGGGCAAGGACGCCGACCCGCTGATCGTGCTCACCGAGGCCGCGTGCGAGCGGTACGGGCTGCCGCTCCACCTCACCGAGGAGGAGCGCCTGTCCGGGCGGCTGCCGGAGGGCCACAAGGTCATCAAGCAGCTGGCGCGGGCGGAGTGGAAGCTGACGAAGCGCGGGTTCGGGCCGTGGGCGCGGATCTACCGCCCGGCGCAGGGCTCCGAGCGCATGTGTGTGCAGCTGTGCATCCCGGGCTGGGACGCGCTCGACACCCGGCACTGGGCCGATGCCGGGCAGCTTCCGCCGGCGGAACTCGCCCGCCTGCTGGGCACGTATGCGACGCGGGTGATGACGCCGCGCGGCTCCACCGCCGTGACCGGCCTGGAGCTGATGACCGCCCTGCACCCGCCCACGCGGGCCAGCGAGCCGGACGCCAGCGGCCAGCGGCACAGCGAGCACAACCCGGGCTCGCTGGGGAAGGACCCGGTCGACTGCGCGCCGTGCGAGGCCCCCGACGGGCACCCGCTGCTCGCCGATCTGCCGCGCTTCCACCGGCGCACCCCGGCCGAGGTGCTGCTGGAGGAGGCGTACGACTGGTCGCGCCCGATCACCGATGAGGAGTGCCTCAAGCGCTACCTGGTGGGCATCGACGTGAACATGGCCTTCGCCGCCGGCGCGAACGGCACGATCGTCGGCCTCAGTGCTCCGACACAGGTCAAGAGCCCGGCGTTCAACCCGAAGCTGCCCGGCTCGTGGCTGGTGGACCTCTCGCACGTGGAGCTGGATGAGCGTCTGCCCAGCCCGTTCACGCGCAAGGGCGACCGGCCCGAGGGCCTGGCCTGGTACGCGACGCCGACTGTGGCGTACGCGGTCGAACTGGGCTACGACGTCGCCCCGGTCGAGGCGTGGGTGCGCTACGAGAACGGCCGGTTCCTGGACGGCTGGTACAACCGGCTGCGCGACGCGTACGTGGCGACGATGGCCGACCTGGGCGTCACCGCCGACCTGTCACCGGAGGACTTCCTGACCGCGATGGCAGAGCACAAACAGGTGGACCCGCAGCTGGCGATCGTGCTGTCCGCGGTGAAGGCCACGGTGAAGGGCGGCATCGGCAAGCTGCGCGAGCGGCCCCGCGGCGAAGGCTGGAAGTCCGGCGAGCCGTGGCGGGCGCTGTCCCGCCCGACGTGGCGCCCGGACATCCGCGCCGCCGTCATCTCCCGGACCCGTATCAACATGCACCGCAAGATGCTCAAGCACGCTGCCGCCACCGGCCAGTACCCGGTCGCGATTCTGTCCGACTGCGCCGTGTACGCCGCCGACGGACCCAGCCCGCTGGACTTCCTGCCGTACTCCGACGGCAAGCCCCTGCCGGGCGGCTTCCGGCTCGGTGTCAGCCCGGGGATGGTCAAGCACGAGGGCACCCAGACCACTCTGTGGGCCGAGGGCGTGCGGGAGCAGTACGGCCCGGAGCTGAACCTGGCCCGGTACATCAAGGACGGCAACGTCACCAACGAGGACGACGGGGAGTAGGTAGCACGCGATGAGCATGTTCGGGGACGGCTTGGACAAGGCGGTGCAGAAGGCGTTCACCCGTCCGATCCCGAAGTCGGCCGGCGCCCAGATGCGGTACCTGGTCAAGCAGCTCAAGGGCACCAAGGCGGTCGCCCAGATGCTGCGGGTCTCGCAGCGCACCGTCGAGCGGTACGTGAAGGACCAGCTCAAGCGCCCCCGCAAGGACCTCGCCGCCCGCATAGAGGGTGAGGTCAAGAGGCGGTGGCAGCCGCAGATCCGGGAGAAGGCCAAGAAGACGGCGGCCACCACCGGCGGCATCGTCATCGACACCCGCGCCCGGCTCGGCTACACCGCCCCGATCGGCACCACCGACCAGGACCGGATCCGCCACCTCACCGTGGCCCTTCCGCCGCAGTACGCCGCCCGCCTCTTCGACGCCCAGGAGCAGGGAGCCACCGACCGCGAGCTCCAGAAGATCGCCGCCGAAGCGCTCAAGGAGGTGTACTTCCAGGACGGCGGCCGCCGCGCCGGCAGCCTGGAGGAGGTGCGCTTCACCGACGTGCAGCACATCGACTTCGACCTGTAGGACCCCGGACACCAGTGAGGCCCGAACCGTCGCTGTGACTGAGCGCTTCAGTTGGCGGGTTCGTGCTGTGACTGAGCGCTTGAGTTGGCCAGTTGAGCATTCCATGTCGAGGGCATGTCCCAGCCGGTGGGTGTAGACGTCGAGCGGTGGCTTGAGCTGCTGGTAGTAGGGCTCGGCGAGCTGCCAACCTGGGCCTTGCGACCGAGCCCGAGGACACCGCGAGACGAAGCCACAAAAAACTTCGGGCCGAGTGTCGATCCGGCCCTCGGACGTTCGTAGTGGCAGTAGAGGGCCGGGAAGACGCCGGCTCCTGCTGACGAGGAGAACGTCATGAAGCAATACCTGCTGTCGGTGCACATG
>NZ_SUMC01000208.1 GCF_005047355.1 Actinacidiphila oryziradicis | reverse complement strand
GATGGTCCGCGCCACCCGCCCGAAGAACATCGCCCCGCTCATCTCCGAGGACCGGTAGAAACTCGCTATCCACAACTCGTTCTCGGACAGTTGGATGTCACTCACGACGTCCTCCCCCATCGGGTGTGCACGCCCTTCGGGCGTGCACGAAGTCGGCTACGAGGTCGGCTGGGAAATCGGCTGGGAAATCGGCTGCGAAGTCGGCTGCGAGGACGGCCACTTGGCGACCACCTCGGCGGCGAGCGCGGGCAGGTCGGGCCACGAGCGGGGGTCGTCCCCGTGCGTGTCCAGGATCGCGAACAGCCAGCGCTCGAGCCCGAAGGCGACGCACGCCGAACGCGCGTCCTGCCCTTCCCTGGTGATGCCGAACGCCTCGCCGAAGTGCTCGTGGTGCAGGTTCACCGAGGAGATGGCCAGATCCCCGTACGTCGCCTCGCGCTTGACGGGGCTCAGCTTCTGCAGCAGGAAGGCCGGGTTCTGCCCCGGCTCGAAGAACGGGTCGGTCGCGTGCTCCCACTCGACGTCCAGGCCGGCCAGTTCGAACAGCCGGGTGACCGCGTCGGTGGTCCGCTGTGCGAACTGCGCGGTCTCCTCGGCGGTGCCGAGGCAGACGATCTCCCGCATGGTGAACGACCACTGCCGGCGCAGCGGCACGTAGACCGTCTCACGCCGGTAGCAGGTGTTCACCGTGGTCATGTAGAGCGGCTCGGCGAGGGTCTCGCCCTCGTGGGCCGGGTAGAGGTGGTAGCACGCGGCCGGGGTGAGGATCTCGGTGGCCGGCCCGAGGAATGGGCGCGGGTCCTGGTCCGGGTCCTGGGCGAAACCGCTGATCGCGTCGGGGTCGAGCCCGACCGCGAAGGTGGCCTGGTGCGGGAACGACCGCAAGTAGCCGGTCTTGCGCAGCACCGCGGCCGGCAGCGTGGAGGGATGGCGCTCGGCCTGGGCCCCCCACACGCCGGCCAGTTGGAGGAACGCCGCGTCCGCGTCTCCGGCCAGCCGTAGCAGGTCGCCGGAGAGCGACGCCTGCCCGGAGGCGTGCCAGCGCATCACGACTGCTTCCCGAAGCGGGTCGCGAGGGTGTCGATGTCGCGGAAGTCGGTCGGGCGCAGGTCCTCGACGTCGATGGGCGTGCCCCGCAGGCGCTCCATCAGCAGCAGGAGCTCGGGAATGTGCACGGACCGCAGCGTGCGGTCAGCGAAGATCGGGCTGTTGTCCGTGACCTGGACGCCCGACTTCTCACTGACCCACGCGCGCAGTTCGGCGCGGAAATCCGTCTCAGAAAGCATCGACTGGCTCCTCGGGAAGGATCTTTTCGGTGGCGAGGAAGCCGAGGCACTTGGCGGTGACCGTGCGGCGGTGTTCCCGCTGCTGCGGCGACCGCCAGGCGGTCTCGGCTGCTTCCCAGGGGTCGGCCAGTCCGGCGTCGGCGTAGACGTCGGGGTTGTAGTACTCCCGCCAGCTGCTGGTGATGAACGCTGTGAGGTACCCGCGCACGTCCTCGACCGTCTGGGTGTCCCAGTCCTTCGTCCGCCACAGCTCGGTGACCAGCTGGCGCCCGAAGATCAGGTGCCTGGCCTCCTCGACGTGGTGGTTGCGGTTGATGTACCTGGCCACCGGGTGCAGCCGCTCGTCGCGCGCCTGCATCCAGTTGTAGTGGTCCACGATCTCCTCGAAGATCATGGTCTTGGCGAAGAAGAGGAAGTCGCCGACGTCCCGCGGCACTTCCTCCTCGTTGACGGAGAACTGGCGGCTGCGGTACACCCGGGCGTACCGGGTGCAGAATCCGCCGAAGAAGATGCTGTGCTTGTTCTCCTCGTCAAGGAAATGGTGCAGGTAGTCGGCTACCTGGATCATTTCCTTGCGGTAGAGCCGCTCGGCGAGGCCGGCCATCAGCGACTTCTCGCCGTGGATGTTGAGACTGTAGAAGTTCACCGCCTCGTAGAACGCCAGCCGCTTGCGGCCCACCTCGGACAGGGCGTCACCATCCGGGGTGCCCGCCAGGCTGAGGAGTTCGGGGGAGGAGAACCAGTCGACGTCGGGATCGACGGTTTCCGGCCAGTCCAGCGCGGTGTACGGGTTCTGGTAGGAGTGCTGGGACACCTCGCTGAGCCGCCGAGCCACCGCCGCTACGGATTCCGCGAGGCTCATGTCTCGTCCCCCGTGCGCCCATGCAGCCGTTCACTCATGTCGCCTCCAGAGACGGTAATAACATCGTCGTCGCGGCTTTGATTGCCGTTAAGCGCCAGGTAGGACTTGAACGAATCGATATCGAGAGGTTCCAACATCGAGCTCCCGTCTTCGTGCCAGGTCTGCGCGGCCTGGGCTCCGCGAATTGTGTGGTCGGAATCATCGACAGGCCGAGAGTAGGCCGGGTGACTCAGGCAAATCCCTAGTCAATATCGGCGCCGTGTCGTGCAGGATGGGGCACATGTCGATACTTGGGTGGCTGAGTGCGCCGACTCCCGGCCGCGGCGTTTGGCTTGCCGGGGAACGGGACGGCTGGGAGCGGGTGGAGTACGCCGTGCTTGCCGCGGACGCTCGTGCGGTCGCGGCCGACCTGGCCGCGCGGGGCGTGGGCCGGGGGGACGTCGTCGCGATCGCCCTGCCGGGCAGCCGCGACGGGCTGGCCGCGCTGTACGGCGCCTGGGCGGCGGGCGCCTGCGCGACGATGCTCCCGGTCCCGGGCTACGGCGCGGGCGCGGAGTACACCGCGCACACCGCCGCGATCCTCGAACAGGCCCGTCCGGCGGTGACGTTCGCGGACGCCGAATCGGCGCCCCTGCTGGAGGGCGTGGCGCAGGTCAGCGAGGTGCGGCGGGACGGCGTCGGCGTGGAGACCCTGGTGGAGCCGGGCGGGGTCGCGGTCCTGCAGTTCACCTCGGGCACCACCCGCAGCCCGCGCGCCATCCAGGTCACCTGGGACAACATCGTCTCCAACTTCGGCGTCCTCTACCGCTGGATGGAGTGGAAGGACGGCGACGGGATGGCGTCCTGGCTGCCGTTCAACCACGACATGGGCCTGCTCGCCTGCGTGATGACGGCCGCACGGCAGGGCGACCTGTGGCTGATGCGGCCCGACCAGTTCATCCGCGGCCCCGAGCGCTGGCTGTCGTGCCTCGGCCCCGGCAAGGCGTCGCACGCCGGCTCGCCGTCGTTCGGCTTCGGCTACGTCGCGCGCCGGGTTCGGCCGGAGCAGTGGGCCGAACTGGACCTGTCCGGCTGGCGTTCGGCGATCGTCGGCGGGGAGGTGCCCGACCCCGGCGCGCTGCGCGCCTTCGCGGCCGCGGCCGCCCCCGCCGGGTTCGATCCGGCCGGGATCCACCCCGCCTACGGGCTGGCGGAGAACACCTCCGCGGTCACCGCAGGCGCGGTCGGCCGCCCCGGGCGGGTGGTGCGGCCGGACTGGGAGCGGATGCAGTTCGGCGAGCCGGTCCACGTCGTGGAGACCGGCCTTCTGCTGCCGCCGGCCGACGCCGTGACCTCCGAAGCCGGCGACGGCGCGGGGTGGCTGGCCGGTCAGGGTTGGCCGATTCCCGTCGACGAGGTCGAGGTCCGGATCGCGGACGGCGAGGGGAAGCCGCTGCCCGAGGGCTCGCTCGGCGAGATCGTGATCACCGGCCGGTCGGTCGCCGTCGGCTATGTCGGCGACGAGCCGTTCGACGGGCTGCTGCACACCGGCGACGCCGGCTTCGTGCACGACGGCGACCTGTACGTCCTGGGCCGGATGGGCGACAGCCTCAAGGTCAGGGCCCGCACCGTGTACGTCGAGGACCTGGAGTTCAAGGCCCGCGAGGCGGCCGGGCTCAACCGGCTGGCTGTGGTCAGCATGAGCGACCGCGGCCGCCCCGGCATCGCCGTCTTCGCCGAGGCCGAGCCGGGCCCCTGGGCCGACAAGGTCAACCAGGCCTTGCGTACCGAACTCGGGCCCGACCCCGAGATCGCCGTCATCGCCGGCGAGCACGGCTTGATCTGCCGCACTTCGAGCGGCAAGCCGCAGCGTCGCGTGATGTGGCAGCTGTGGTCGGCCGGGAAGCTCCCCGGCACCCGGCTCAGCTGAACCCGGCACCGCCGGATATCGGCGCGTATCGGTCGGCGGATTGGCGTCCGCGACGTGGCGAACGCGTTTCCGCGGTTGCCGGTTGGCGACCGGCGGTTTGCCGATGGGCGCTGTGGCGGTTCCGACCGGCGACCGGTGGCCGGAAATCGGCAGTTGCCGGTTACCCGTTGGCGGTTGGCAGTCGGCCGTCACTTGGCAGTCTGCCGCCGGAACTTGGCCCTCGGCCGTCGGCCGGGAGGCCGGCAGGAAAACACGGGAAGCACCTCCGGCGCTGCGCAGTCCCGGTACTGACTAGGGATTTGCTTGAACCGCCGGACCTATGCTCGTCCCATCGAAGATTCCGATCACACAATTCGCGGAGCCAGACAACGGCCCGGCGCGGAGACGGGAGCTCGATTTTGGAATCTCTCTACATCGATTCGTTCAAGTACGCGCTCGGTGAACGGAAAAGCCACGTCAACGATTCTGCGGCGGCGGGAAGGCTTTTCTCCTCCGCCGAGGATATGAAGGCGGCAGGATTCCGCTGGCACTACATGTGTGAGCCCGGAACCTCGGCTTATGACCTCGCTTGCGCTGCCGTCCGTCCGATAGCGGACAGGGCAGCTGGCGCCGACGCCATCGTGTACGCCACCTGTCTGCCCCTCAACGCCAACGTGGGCAGCGAAGAGGAATGGCGCAGCAGCCGGGACGTCAAACACCTGATGGACTTTCCGGTGAGCAGGCTCCAGGCCGATTTCAAGCTGGACGGCGCGATCGCGATCGGGTTGAACCAGCAGGCATGCACCTCGATGCTCGGTTCGCTGCGGATCGCGGGCGCGATGCTCGCCACCGAGCCTTCGTGGCAGCGCGTCCTGTGCGTGACCGCGGACCGCTTCCCCGAGAACGCGGTCTACGAGCAGGCGTACAACGTGATCTCCGACGGTGCCGCCGCCTGCGTCGTCACCCGGGAGCCGACCGAAGGCGCGTTCCGGCTCGTCGCCAGCCACCAGATCACCAACGGCGGTCTGGGCATGGCGAGCGACGACGAGACCGTGGGCAGCTACTTCAGCTACATGCACCGGCTGATCGCCCAGACCCTCCAGCGGGCGGAGATGAAGGCCGCCGAGGTGGACTGGGTGGTCACCCAGAACACCAACGACGTGGCCTGGACGGTCCTCGCCCACCTGTTCAAGATCGACACCGAGAAGGTGGTGAGCGTCACGCTGCCCGACGCCGGGCACGTGATCTCCGCCGACAACGTGCTGAACCTCACCGCGCTCGTCGAGTCCGGACGGATCAAGTCCGGCGACCGGCTACTGCTGACAATGGCCGGGTTCGGCCTCAACTGGCAGGCCACCATCCTGGAGGCGGTGTGAGCGACCAGCGCCACCCCCTGAACCGCTGCGCGGAGGTGACCGACTCATGACCGTCCTGGTAACAGGCGCCGCCGGCTACGTGGGCGGCCTGATCGTCAAGGCGCTGCGCGAGCACGGCGGTTACGGCGACGTGCTCGCCTTCACCCGCGCCGAGGCGGACCTCACGGTGCCCGGCGCGCTGGACGGGGTCCCCACCGCCGGCATCACGCACATCGTGCACGCCGCCGCCGTGACCAAGTTCGCCGTCGAACGGGACACCGCGAAGGCGGTCAACATCGGCGGCACCGAGCAGGTCGTCGCACTGGCCAAGCGCTGCCCGGACCTGGAGCGCCTCGTCCTGCTCTCCACCCTGTACACCTCCGGTCTCGCCACCGGCGAGATCGCCGAGGAGCCCGCCGGCGCCGTCGAGGAGCCCCGCACCGCAGGGGAAGCCGACGACCCGGCGGATGTCGTCCGTTTCGCCAACTACTACGAGTGGTCCAAGCACGCGGCCGAGCGCCTGGTCCTGGACAGCGGACTGCCTGCCACGATCGCCCGGGTGCCCACGATCATCGCCGACGACGACAGCGGGCACGTCAGCCAGTACAACGCGGTGCACAACACGCTCAAGCTGCTCTACTACGGCCTGCTGTCGCTGATGCCCGGCCTGTCCGACATCCCGGTGGCCCTGGGGACCGGGGAGTTCACCGTCAACGCGACGATGGCGCTGCTCCCCGCCGAGCCCGGCATCTACCACGTGTGCCCGGACCTGGAGCAGACCCCCAGGCTCGGTCAGATCGTGGACCTGATGTTCACGGCGTTCGAGCAGGACGGCAACTTCATCAGGCGCCAGATCCTGCGCCCGCTGCTGGTCGACGAGGCCGCCTTCGCCAACCTGCTGAACGGGCTGCGCACCCTGCCGCACGGAGCGGTGCTCGACGCGCTGGAGTCCGTGTCGCCGTTCTCCGCGCAGCTCTTCCGGCCGAAGGTCTTCGGCAACACCAGGCTGCACAAGGCGTGGCCCGGCTACCGGGCGCAGGATCCGGACGTGCTGGTCTCGCAGACCGCGGAGTACCTCGTGCGCACCCGGTGGGGGAGGACGTCGTGAGTGACATCCAACTGTCCGAGAACGAGTTGTGGATAGCGAGTTTCTACCGGTCCTCGGAGATGAGCGGGGCGATGTTCTTCGGGCGGGTGGCGCGGACCATC
>NZ_SUMC01000207.1 GCF_005047355.1 Actinacidiphila oryziradicis | reverse complement strand
CGGCGCGCATTGATCCGCTCCAGTATCGGCTCCACCGATCCCCCTGCTACACGAGTGACTCCACTGTCACGGATGGTAGCCGCGCCCGTGCTCGGCGCGCATACAAAACAGACAGCGCCCAACGACCCCTGACGGATGATCAAGACCGACGATCATGCGGCACTGCCAGCACGAGTACACCCCACCGCCACCACACCAGCCCCCCGACCAGCAACTTCAGGATGAAACGATCTCACTGGTCAGGGAACTCTGCAGCGGCGCAGCTCCTGGTCGGTGTCAACACCGACCAGTTCGGCGTCGAGCGCGCCGGGCCGGCTCAACGCGATCGCGTACAGGGCCAGCGGCGCGTAGTTCAGACCCGCGCCGATCAGCCAGATCCCCAGCGCGCGATCGCCGAGGCCGGAGGCGTGTGTCACGAGCCAGATGCCGAACACCACCAGCACGACTACACCGGTGACGAACTCCGCCAGGATGATCCGCCGACGGCGCGTCGTGCCCCGCGTGCCGTACATGTCGATCGCCGCGAGCCGTCGGACATTCACGCCAGCCATGGTGTCATCGTCGGTCAACCCCGGAGTAGGTGCGGTACCCGAACAGCGCGCCCGGAAGGGAGCCGGTGCGTGGCGCCTCAGCCCTCCAGGAACTTCACTCACGTGACGGGCGAAGTACGCCGTACCGGACGCCGAGCCCGTAGAGCGGGGGCGATGCCGGTGCGGCCGCCGGGCATGGGGAGCTTGGGCAGGTCACGGCGCTCAGTGATGGCCGGGTTGGACGAGTCCGGATTCGTAGGCGAGGACGACGAGTTGGGCGCGATCGCGGGCGGCGACCTTGGTCATGATCCGGCTGACGTGGGTGCGGGCGGTCGCGGGGCTGAGGACCAGGCGGGCGGCGATCTCGTTGTTGGACAGTCCCGCGGCGACCAGGGTGAGGACTTCGCGTTCCCGGTCGGTGAGCATGGCCAGTGCGGCCGGTGCTGCGGTGCCGGGGCGGGGGCCGGAGGCGAAGATTTCGATCAGCCGGCGGGTGACGCCCGGTGCGAGCAGCGCTTCGCCGTGGGCAACGACGCGTACGGCGTGCAGCAGTTGGCTGGTCTGGGTGTCTTTGACCAGGAAGCCGCTGGCGCCCGAGCGCAGTGCCTCAAAGACATGGGCGTCCTCGTCGAAGGTGGTCAGGATGATGACGCGTACGGTGTCGAGGACGGGGTCGCTTGTGATCTGCCGGGTGGCGTCCAGCCCGTCGGTGCCGGGCATCTGGATGTCCATCAGCACCACGTCGGGGTGCAGTTGCCGGGTTAGGGTGACTGCGTGGTGGCCGTCGGTGGCTTCGCCGATGACCTGGATGTCGCTGGCGGTCTCCAGCAGTACGCGAAAGCCCGAGCGCACGAGTTCCTGGTCGTCGGCGAGCAGTACCTGGATCATGTCGGGTCAGCCTGCCACAGGCAGGTACGCGGTGACGGCGAATCCCCTGCCGGGCAGCGGTCCGGCGTCCAGGTGGCCGCCCAGTGCCAGTGCGCGTTCCCTCATCCCCTCGATGCCGTGCCCACCTGTCCGGCCGCTCGACGCGCCGGTGCCGCCAAAGGGCGGCGGGGTGCTGCCGGTTCCGTCGTCGGCGACTTTCACCTGCATGCCGTGGTCGTCCGTGCTGATGCGGAGGGTGACGTGGCTGGCGGCGGCGTGCCGCAGGACGTTGGTGAGGGCTTCCTGCACGATCCGGTAGACGGCGGCATCGATGACCACCGGGATCGGTCGCCTGGGCAGCTGAATGGTGGCGTCCACGGTCAGTCCGGCGGTGCGCAGCGGCCCCAGCAGCTGGTCGATCTGGGCTGTTCCCGCCCTGGACGTGGCGCCCCGCGTGCGATCGGGAGTGCCGGACTCGCCCTCGCGCAGCAGGCTCAGCGCCTGCCGGATCTCCCGGAGCGCGTCGCGGCTGATGGCCTCGATCGCCTCCAATGCCTGGCGGGCCCGATCCGGCGCGTCCTGCAGCAGGGTCGCCGCGACCCGGGCCTGCACGTTCACAGTGGTGAAGGAGTGGCCGATCACATCGTGCAGGTCACGGGCGATCCGCAACCGCTCGTCGGCGACCTGGAGAGCGGCCTCCTGTTCACGGGTACGCTCGGCCTCTTCGACCCGCTGCCGGAGTGCCTCGACTGTCTGGCGGCGCGACCGTACCGCCGCACCCCACACCAGGGACGCGATCACCCACCCCGGCGCCGCCCACGTGAACGCCGACACCTGGCCATGCGCGGCGGTCGTCGCCCAAGCACGCATCACCACCACGGCCGTGGCAGCCACACCTGCCAGCAGCGCCGCCCGCCGCTCCTGGGTCGTTCCGACGGTGTAGAGGGCGATCATCACCGGCAGGAGCAGCGGTCCGCCCGGATACTCACGCACGGACAACAGCAGCAGCCCGACGCCGACGGTGCCGGCGACCTGCAGCGGGAACCTGCGGCGCATCGTTAGTAGCCCGCAGGACCCGAGGACCGTCACATAGGCCAGGCCATCCATGGGGCGGGTACCGGCTTGGCCACGGCCGGCGGAGGAGGCGAGCACCAGCGAAACGGCGAGTGTCGCGGCCGCGAGCACGGCGTCGAATCCGGGCGACCGCCATCCGGCCTGGACCACAGTCTTCACCGCCCCGACCGTAGCCGTCAGGCGCCGGGATGTCATCGCCGTGATCCGACGGCGCCGATGCCGGCGTCGGCTGTGGTGATCAGCCGGGGTCCGCGTCTGGTCCTGGTCCCCATGGTTCAGCCCTCACTGCGGCGCAGGAACGCCGGGAGGTGGACCAGCAGCAGGACCGGCAGGCCGATGAGGCCGATCAGGCTGCGCGGCAGGATCACCGGGTCGTGCGCGCCGAAGGTCAGCGTGTAGCCGGCGTAGGCGATCAGCAGCGCCCAGCAGCTCCACCAGGCCCAGCGCTGCCGGGCCCGGAACGGGATGGCCAGGATGGTCAGGAACAGGATCGCGAAGGTCAACTCGTGCAGCGCGTATCCGCGTTCGAGCAACGTGACGTAGTGAGCGGTTCCCGGCTGCGCGACCCTGACGGCGGTCCAAGTGGTCCCTGCCACCTTGGCGAAGGTACCGGTGTGGTCGCTGGGAAGACCCGAACCCGTCGCCGCGATGAGATCCATCACCGCGGCGAACACGTTGAACGCACCGAACAGCAGCAGCCCTGCCCAGGCGGCGGTCAGCCACCGCGAACTGCGAACAGCGGCAACGGTCGAGGCTGGGATCGCGGTCATGGTGTCCTCCCGATTCGCGGAAATGACGTGGTGTTTGCCATGGCTCCACCATCGCCATCCAGCGATCCCGGCGCGTCCGGCAGCAAGCGACACTTCTGCCGTACGCCCCGCTACGTACACGCCACCGCGACGACGTCACAGTACGTCCATCGCGGCTTGGAGCAGCACGCCGAGATCCACCGGCTGCGCGCGGCGACCTGGACGATCCGCGCCATCGCCCGACGGCTCGGCCTGGACCACAAGACCGTACGCCGCTACCTCACCACCGACCTCGACTTGCAGGGGTGCTGAGAGCGTAGTGGTGAACCGTGCTGTAGCTCGATGAGCTGCGGTTTTCTGGTCGGGTGGGTGTGGTGGCGGTCGGGGCGGGGCAGCCAGCGGATGGTTGGTTCTGTCCGGGAGGTGCGTGGTGCCGTCGGTGATCGCTTTGCTGGAGTGCCGTGAGGCACGGGCGCGAGAAGAGCTCGAGTCCTGGCTGCAGGCCCTGCGGGAGGCCGAGGAGCACGCTGCTGCGGCCCGGCAGCGTGTGGAGCACGCGCGGATCGCCCGCGAGGAGTTGCTGCGCGCGCTGGCCGAGGAGGGCGAAGACGTGGAACGGCGCGGGGAGAGCGGGCCGGGGACGGCATCGGTGCAGGCCAAGGCGAATGACTTGCCGTCAGTGCCCGTGGCGGGACCGGCCGGTGCAGCGGTGCCGGTGGCTGTGCCGCAGACGGCGTCTGCGGGGGCGGGCGGTGGTGCCGCCTACGACCCGCGGCCACCGCAGTGGCGGGCCGGCCTGGGCGAGGAGGTGCTGTCGGGTGTCTACCGGCAGGTGTTCGCGGCGGCCGCGGCGGCTCCGGGGCCGGTGACCGCGCAGGAGCTGACGCGGGCGCTGGGCCGGGACGCGGAGCGGATGAACGAGGTGGAGAAGGTGCGGCACCGCGCCTATGCGTTGGAGGCGCAGGGCTGGCCGCTGTTGGAGGCCAGGCGAGAGCGGAGCGTCCAGCAGGACACCAGGACCGTAGCCCAGAGCACTGACACTTCCCTATCACATTCGTCCCGGCCGTCGGCACGAGCGGATCATCCGCGGCCCAGCCAGCGCTTCACCGACATCGTTCTCAATCACGGGCGCCAGTTGGTCACCGAAGAAACGCTGGAGGATCTGCGGATCTAGCCGCAGCCAGCTCGACCCGGTCCTCGAAGGGTGACGCGGGGGCTCTCCGCGCGGAGCCCACCGACGCGCAACGCCATGGAAGCCGTCCGATCCCCGAGATCGTCACGTCGAACGCCGGCCTGTCCTTCCTTCTTCGTCAGCTCCAGGAAGGGGAGCTTCCCTCTTTCCCCGGCCACCGTGATGCCGACGAACGCGCGCCTGGGGACGCTGCCGTCAGCTCCGGGGCAGGCGTGGCCACTGGCAGGCCCGCACAAGCGATCTTGGTTCTCCCGGCCAGCGAGGCCCTCAGCATGGCCGGCGCCGCTTGGCGGTGGTAACGCCCGGACGCCGCTGTGTCGTCACTGCGTGCTGGAGTTCCGCAGCAGTGATCTGAGCAGGGAGGAGTTCATCGCGACCTACCGCCGCCCGAAGCGGATCCGTACCCCGTGGGGAGAAGAACGCGACCCCTGCTGCATCGAGCGCGACGGCGCACGGTGCACCCGGCCGGCCAACAGCCTGGAACTGTGCCGGACGCACTACTCCAGCTGGAACCGGCGCTCGGACCCCGAAATGCCGCTGGAACAGTGGCTGGCCACCAGCACGCTCAGACCATTCGACGCACGGCCCACCTGCATCGTCCGCGGCTGCAGCAGCCAGCGTTCCGTCACCGTGTTGTGCAAGCCGCACAACGAGACGTGGACGAGGGACAAGCGGGCCGGCAGGACCACCGCGAGTGCGGAAGTCTGGGCAGAGCGGGCAGCCCCGTTCCAGCGGACGAATCAGTTCTCCCTGCTCATCCTGGAGGAGCCGGCTCGCTGGGAAGTTCTCTACGGGCTCCAGCAGCGTGACGCCCGTGGCGGGGTGATCGAGCCGACGGCCACCCGGCACCTGGTCCGTGGCCTGGTGGGCGTGAAGAGCATGCTGGCCGCCGACCCCGACACGCTGGTGGCTCAGCTGCGGAGCAAGGGCAACAACCCGATCGCGCACTTTCGGGAGATCCTCCGGGCGATCCGCGTCGCCTCTCTTGAGTTCCGCGGGGTCAAACCGACCGAGCCTGACGTCTGGGACCTGGCCACGGTCGGTCTGCGTTCGAAGACCCGCAGCGGTCGGCGGGAACAGAGCGCGACGGTCGACTTGACCGCCGTCCGGCAGACGTGGATTCGGGAGGCGCTCAAGGAATGGGTACGCAGCACCTCGCCCAGCAGCGGCGACTTCAACCGGACCCTCCGCGCCTGCCTGACGGCGTCCGATGCCTTGCACGCACGGCCGGGCGGCGGTCACAAGCCCGCTGAACTGCGGTTCCTCGACATGCAGGCGATCTTCACGGCGATGTGTGACCTGCGCCGAAAAGACGGGCAGCTGATCAGCCGGAACACCCGCAAGTCCACCTACGGCGCCTTCCTGGGCCTCCTTGACTTCGGTCGGACCGCCGGTCTGCTCGACGAGATGTCGGCCAGCTTCGGCCGCCACCAGTCGCTCGTCATCCCCTCCGAGGAAGCCGTGGAAGACTCCGCGGGCAAGGCGATCCCCGAACCGGTCATCGCCCAGCTCGACGCGCACCTCGCGTCGATCGGCACCGGGTTCCCCTACGGCGACCTGTCCCTCGAGGACATCCGCCGGATGATGACGACCGTCTACATGGTCCTTCGTGACACGGGACGGCGCCCCACCGAGGTCGCCAGCCTGCGACGGAAGTGCTTGAGCACCAACGATGACGGCGACATCCTGACCTGGGACAACCACAAGAAACGCCGTTACGGACGACAGCTGCCGATCGCCGGCGAGACGGCTCAGGCCATCCGCACCTGGCAAGCCTGGCGCGACTCGATCCCGGCACCGTCCTCGAGCTCGGAGTACCTCTTTCCTTCCATCACGCCCCGCAGCGGCTTCCGGCACATGGACCCAGGCGCCCTCGCGACGGGTCTTCGGCTGTGGGTGCAGTCGATCCCCGAGCTGCTGAGCGACCAGCTCGACACCGAGGGAAACCGGCTCCCGTTCGAACGCTCGCTGGTGTTCCCTTACGCGTTCCGGCACTCATACGCCCAGCGGCACGCGGACGCCGGGATCCCCATTGACGTGCTCAAAGAGCTCATGGACCACCGGCAGATCACTACCACGATGACGTACTACCAGAACCCTCGGGAATTGCATCAGACGGGTGAGAACCCGCAGGTCACGAGGTCAGAGCGCGGTCCGACGGGGTCTCCATCCTCCTACAACTTGGCGGCCTGAGCTGGGAGTTTGGCAATTAGTTCCCATC
>NZ_SUMC01000206.1 GCF_005047355.1 Actinacidiphila oryziradicis | reverse complement strand
ACAGCCGGCACGTCGCGACTGTTCACCAACTCCCGCAACTCAGCGGTCTGTTCCACAGAGAGCTCCATGCCAGAACCAACGAGCCCCATCGATCAAAGTAACGACTGCAGGATCACGAGACACTAGGAGATGCGAGTTATGGCGATGTCGCAACCACCGGCGAAGCTGTACCGCGGCCGGGTGGCTGACCAGATCGTGGAGGATCTGCGCAGCCAGATTCTCAGCGGCGCACTGCCGGACGGCGCCCGGCTGCCGTCCGAGCGCGAACTGGCGGCCAACTACGACGTCAGCAGCCCGACCGTCCGTGAGGCTGTCCGGGTGCTGACCGCCATGGGACTGCTCAGCACCCGGAACGGCAGCCGAACCATCGTCACCGCAGATGGCGACACCCTGCTCGCGCTGTCCATCGCCTCAGTCGTCCAGTTCGAGAAGATCAGCGCCATGGACGTCCTGGGCCTGCTGGGAGCTCTCAACGCCTACGCGGTCGAGCTGGCCGTGGAGCGGGCATCCGACGAGGACATCGCCGCACTGCGGAGTGCGGCCGAGCAGGCGGCGGAGATCGTCGATGTGGAGTCGGCCGCAGCGGCACTCAAGCACTACTTCGTGACCCTCTCCGCGATCTCGCACAACCCGCTGCTCGCCGCACTCTGCCGATTCATCACGGAGATCCAGATCGGGCTCGCCGTCGAACTCTCCGGTGGCAGCACCGAGGACTGGCAGCGGGTGGCGGGATTCCTGCACAAGACCCGGATGGACATCGTGGAGGCCATCGCGCAGCGGGATTCCGCCCTGGCCGTCGAGCTCATCCGCGACTATCACCAGAAGGTCATCAAACGAACCCAGTCCTCGGCCCGCGCCAAGGAAATCAAGGAGACCGACCCCGGGCTCACCGCCCTCCTGTCCACCTGGCTGAGGGCGAACGTGGGTCTGGGCAGCGCGCTCGACAGGAGACGCTGAGGAGACACGTCCGCCGCCTGTCACTGAGGAGGACGCCCCGCCAGTCCGGACCGGCGGGGCGTCCTCATCGGTGCGGAGCGCTAGGACTCCGCGGGCAGCGCGTCGCCGACCGCGGGAGGCGCGGACACGGCCGCCTTCCGGTTCCGGAGTTCGCGGAAGGTGGTCCACAGGACGGCCAGCAGGGCCAGCGTCATCAGGACGGCATAGATCATCAGTTCCGCCGTCGAGTAGCTCGACGCGGCCGACGCCACGCGGCCGCCCAATCCCCCCGCATGGTTCGTCGCGCCCCCGGAGCCGCCGGGGGCGGTGTGGCCCATCCCGCCGCCCCCGCCGCCGCCCCCTCCTCCGAACCCTCCGCCCGCGCCGCCCGGCTGCCCACCGGGGCGGGAACCCCCCGCGGCACCGGACCCGCCGCCGCGGGGGAACCCGCCACCGGCACCCGGGCCACCGCCCCCGGCGAACGCGCCGCCCGACCCCATGTCGCCCTGCGTCGACAGGTATTGCCAGTACGCGCCGAAGGACGCCGTCTGCACCAGCAACGGCACGTACCACAGCCGGCGAGGCAGGTGGAACGCCGCCAGGACGCTGAACACCTCCGCGAGGTAGAAGTAGCGCTCGTGCATCGCCGGCAGCAGATACGGCACGACGATGACCGAGGCGGCCGCGAACAGCACCAGCCGGTTCTGGGTCAGTTCGGGACGTCGCCAGCTGATCCGCAGCGGCTTCTGCCCGGTGCGCCGCAGTACGACCCACGCCGTCAGCGCGAGCAGCACCAGGGCCGTGAGCACGATACCCGCTTTCCGCAGGGTGCCGGAGCCGTCGGTTGCCGTGACGAACTGGTAGATATTGGGCGCGCCGAGGGTGAGGGACTGGTAGGAGTCCGTCTGCCGGGCGTAGATCGTCAGCAGGTCACCGGGCGAGGCGCCGACCAGGAGCGCGGGAATGTCGAGGGCCAGGTACACCGCCGGTATGGCCAGCAGGGACCGCCACGGCAGCCACCGGCAGAGGGCCAGGACGAGCAGCAACGGGAAGATGAAGATGGCCTGGAGCTTGACGGACACGGCGAGCCCGAAGAACACACAGGCCCACCACGGGCGTCGGCGCACGACGAAGTAGAACCCGCCCACCGCCAGAGAGGAGTAGACCGAGTCGGCCTGTGCCCACCATCCGCTGTTGGTGGCCACGGTCGGCAGGAACAGCACGACAGCCGCGGCCGCGATCGGCTGCCAGGAATGCCTCCCGTAGCGCTCGGCCACGATGCGGTGGACGAAGAACGCCAGCAGCAGGTCGAATGCGATCGAGATCGCCTTGACCCCTACAAGCGCCGGGACCGGCAGGTAGGTCAGTATCGCCAGCAGATAGAGGTAGGGGACGTTGTAGTCGGCGAAGCTGGTGTTCTTGAGGGCGCGGAACCCGCCGTTGGTGTCGATGTACGTGTACCAGCGGTGCACGAAAAAGTTGTAATCTCCCGACTGGTACCGGTACATCGCGGCGCGCGCGGCTAATGCGACGATCACGATCGCCGCGGTGAGGGCGATCCTGCCGCCCCTCTTCTCAAGGAGGCCGGTCCGCGCATTTTTCAACGCATTACGGACCATATCCCCTCGCTGGGTCGCAGTGGAGGCGTCGAGCATGTGGGGGGAGTGCCTTTCGCGGGGGTTTTCAAGGCGGTATATTCGGATAACGGGAATTTAGCGACCGAATATATGAGCAGCCTGAGAGTCAGGTAAAGGCTGTGTACCCCGCGAGGGCAAAAGCCCCGTGAGTTGCTTATCGCGGCCGGTGGCGGATCTCAAGCATCACGCACCCCGTGCTCGTACGGTAGGGGCCGTGCGGCATGCCCGGCGGCCGGGACGCGTAGTGGCCGGCGGTGAACGTCCTGCCCAACGTGAGATCCTCCAACTCGCCTTCGAGCAGGTAGACCTCTTCGTAGTACGCGTGCCGGATCACCCCGGCGGCGGAAGTGTCGAGCCCAGGCGCCCAGCGGGCCAGCCGGGTGAGTTCTGCCCCGTCGCCGGAGGGCGTCGAGCTGAGGACGCGTTCCGACACCCCGGGCGCTCCCTCGGCGTCCGTCCAGGGCAGTTCGTCCGCGTCGAAGAACTCGTGCTCGTCCTTCAGCTCAGGCTGCACGTCGGATTCCATTTCGCCCATTCCGCACTTCCTTCCGTAATCCGCGGCCCATTCCGGGCTCCTCAGCCCGTCAGCCCCTCGGTGATCGTCGTGAGCGCCCGCCAGGTGTCCTCGGGCAGGTCCGTCGTGGCCCAGGCCGCGGCGGATTCCGCCTGGGCGGGGGAGCGGACGCCGGCGACGACGGAGGCCACGGCCGGGTGGCGCAGCGGGAACCGCGTCGCGGCGTGCGGGAGGGTGACTCCTTGCAGCTCGCAGGCCCGGGCGAGGGCTCGGGCATGCCGGAGGACCGGCGCGGGCGCCGGGCCGTAGTCGAAGTAGGCGTCGTCGGGCGGCCACGGCCGGGCGAGCAGGCCCGAGTTGAACGGCGCGGCGGCGACCACCGACACGCCCCGCTCGGCGCACGCGTCGAGCAGCGGCCCGGCGGTGCGGTCGACCAGCGTCCAGCGCCCGGCCACCATGACGGCGTCCACGTCCGCCTCGGTCACGATCCGCAGCAGCGGTGCGACGGAGTTCATGCCCGCCCCGATCGCGCCGACGACGCCTTGGTCGCGCAGTTCCGCCAGGGCCGGGAGCGCCTCGCCGAGCGCGGCATCCAGGTGGTCGTCCGGGTCGTGGACGTAGACGATGTCGATGCGATCCAGTCCGAGCCGTCGCAGGCTGGCCTCCAGACTGCGACGGACACCGTCCCCGGAGTAGTCCGGCCGCCGGACCAGCGTGTCGGGGACGGCGAAGCCCCCGGCGGCCAGGTCCGATCCGGTGGGCGCGGGATTGGGCTCCAGCAGCCGGCCCACCTTGGTCGACACAGTGAACTCCGTGCGCGGACGGCCGACGAGCGCCGCGCCGAGCCGTCGCTCGGACAGGCCGAGGCCGTAGTGCGGCGCGGTGTCGAAGTACCGCACACCGCCGTCCCAGGCGGCGTCGATCGTGGCACGGGCCTCGTCGTCGCCGAGCGGGCTGTAGAGGTTGCCGATCGGCGCCGCGCCGAAGCCGAGGGCGCTCACTTGAACCGAGGTGCGGCCGAGCCGACGGGCGATCATGCGGTGATCCCGTACCAGTCGGCCGCGGTGGCGCCGAATACCGCGGCCCGCTCCGGCGGGCTCAGCGCCGCGGTGAGCTCCTCGGCGACGCCGATCACCTCGTCGTAGCCCGCCGCGAGCAGGCAGACCGGCCAGTCCGACCCGAACATCAGGCGGTCGGGACCCAGCGTCTCCAGCAACACGTCGGAGTACGGGCGCAGCGCCGCCGCGCTCCACGGCGCGGTCCTGGTCACCAGGCCGGAGAGTTTCACCGCGGCGTTGGGGCACGCGGCGAGCGCGGTCAGCCGGGCGGTCCACGGCGGGAGTTCGCTGGGCAGGATCTCGGGGTTGCCCGCGTGGTCCAGGACGAACCGCACATCGGGCAGGTCCTCGACGGTCCGCACGGCGGCGGCCAACTGGTCGGGGCGGACCAGCAGCTCGTAGACGAGTCCCGCCGCGCCGACCGCCGCGATGCCCCGGCGGACCTCCGGGCGCAGCAGCCAGTCCGGATCGGCCTCGTCCTGCACGCCGTGCCGGACGCCGACGAGCGCTTCGCCGCCGGGCAGTTCGCGCAGCCGGGCGAGCCGGTCGCCCACATCCGGGGCGGTCAACTCGACCCAGCCGACGACGGCGGCCACCTGGGGGTCCGCCGCCGCCAGCCGGAGCAGCTCCGGCGTCTCCGGCTCGACCGGGAGCGTCTGGACCACGACTGTGGCGTCGATCCGGTGCGCACGCAGGGCGGGACGCAGCTCGTCGACGGTGAAGGTCCTTCGCAGCAGCGGGATGTCCGTGGTCCACGGCTGCTCCCGCGCAGCGAGGTCCCAGACGTGGTGGTGGGCGTCGATGCGCACGGCTCCGCCTTTCGGTCGGGGTGGTGTAGGAGGCTGGGTGTGGCCGATCGAGGTGCGACCGGGCTTCAGTCCAGGTGGAAGATTTCTTCTGCGGGCGCCCACCACTCCCCGTCGGCGGCGCTGTCCAACGGCTGCTGGCAGGGGTCGGTCCGCGTCCACCACTCCCGTGTGACGGGGTCGGCGGCGATGGGCGCGGTGTCGGCGGCATAGTCGTCGCCGGTGTACTCCAGATAGCTGAAGAGCAGGCCGTCGCGTAGATAGATCGAGTAGTTGCCGATGTTGGCCCGCTTCAGCGCGGCGAGCACGCCGGGCCAAGCCGCGGCGTGCAGGGCGCGGTACTCGGCTTCCTTCTCCGGGAGCAGTCGGATGACCGCGGCGAATCGCTGCATCCCCCTCAGTCCTTCGCCCGCAGGCGCAGTCCCTGCATGCCACCGTCGACAGCCAGCGCGGCGCCGGTGGTCGAGGCGGCTGACGGAGAGGCGAGGTAGCCGACGGCGGCGGCGACCTCCTCGGCCGTCACCAGGCGGCCGTGCGGCTGGCGGGCCGCGAGGGCCGCGCGTTCCGCCGCCGGATCGGGCGCCCGGTCCATGAGCCGTCCCACCCACGGGGTGTCGGCGGTGCCGGGGTTGACGGCGTTGACCCTGATCCCCTCGGGGAGCAGATCGGCCGCCATCGCCTGGGTCAGCGAGAGCACCGCGCCCTTGCTGGCCGAATACAGCGCCCGCTGCGGCAGTCCGGCGGTGGCGGCGATGGAGCAGACGTTGACGATCGCCGCGTGCGCGGAGCTGCGGAGCGCGGGCAGCGCGGCGCGGGTGACTCGCACCAGGCCCAGGACGTTCACCTCCAGCACGCGGCGCCACTCGTCGTCGGAGTTGTCCTCGACACCGCCTTGGGCGCCGATTCCCGCGTTGTTGACCAGCACGTCCAGGCCGCCGAGGGCAGAGACGGCGGTGGCAACCGCCGCCCTGACCGAGACGTCGTCCGAGATGTCCGCCCGGACGTAGGCCATGCCGTCCGGGCCACTGCCGGCCAGGTCGAGCACGGCGACCCGCGCCCCCTCGGCCGAGAGCAGGCGGGCGGTGGCCAGGCCGATCCCGGACGCGCCGCCGGTGACCAGCGCGGCGAGGCCGTCGAACGCGCCCATCTCAGGCCTGCCCGATCGTCTGCCGCTGCCGGCCGAGGCCGTTGATCTCGAGTTCCACAGCGTCTCCCGCTTGTAGGTAAGGCTGTCCGGACAGACCCAGGGTGACCCCGGCCGGTGTTCTGTGCTGATCACGTCGCCAGGGCGCAGCACCATTAACCGGCTGAGGTACCGGACCAGATGGTGCGGCTGTCCGTTCGCCCGCGGCCGCTGCTTCGGCGGCCAGCGGTTGTTCGGCTCGGGCTGTGCCGTGGTGGGCCAATCTCATCACGGTGTCTCCCGCAGTGTCCGGCCGGGTGTGCTCGGGGACGGCCGTCCGCTTCAGAAGCATCTGCTCAATCTGGCTGGAAGGACCATATGTATCGGGGGGTCGCTGTGCAATGCCCGGTCCTGCGATGGGGTCTTTTGTCCGCTTGTTTCCACAGACTTACCCGCTTGGCTGACGGAGTTCGGTACAACTCTTCCCTTTCGGCCACCCCGATGTCATAGTGACCGCGCAAATAGATCTGATTCATGCGAGCAGGGAGGAGGTTGCCTGGTGCCAGGCACAGCCAACGCCGGTTCCGGGGGGCCGGACGATGCGTCGGACCGTTACCGTCCGGGGTACGAACTGGTCGCGGAGCGGCTGTTGAACTACATCGCCGAGCAGAATCTGCTCCCTGGCGACCGGCTGCCGACTGAGCAGGGGCTCGCG
>NZ_SUMC01000205.1 GCF_005047355.1 Actinacidiphila oryziradicis | reverse complement strand
GCTCCTGCCCGTCCGCGCGCCCGGCTCCGGTCGTCCTGCCTCGGTTCGCGCGCCGGCCGCCCCCGGACGCTACCGGTAGAGCCGCACCCCACCGGCTGTCCCGAGGGCGTTGAGCTCCAGCACCCCGCCGTCCGGGGTCACGTACACCGTGCCTGCGGTGAAGTTCCCGTGGCCGGTGCCGACCGGCAGACGCGCGAGGGGGGTGGCGTGGCCCGTGCGCGGGTCGAGCTGGAGGAGTTGCTGCCGGCCGGAGGTGGAGAGGGCGTACACCTGGTCGGCCCCGGCCGCAGTGGTGGCGAGCGCGGCTGAGCGGTAGCTCCACAGCTTGGCGCCGGTGGCGGTGTCATAACCGTCGATCTCGCTGCCGGCGGCGGTCTGGGCCGGGGTGAGCAGGATGTTGCCGACGAGCCGTGCGGAGTGGTCGGCGGCGGAGTCGTTGCCGGGTGCGACCTCGGTGTTGCCCACGGCGAGCTTGCGGCTGCGTCCGGAAGGGGCGAAGACCCGCACGCTGTCCTCGACCGCCGTATGGAGCGAGGCGATCAGCGGCGAGCCGGAGAAGATGTGGGCCACATCGGTGTGGGCGCTCTGGGATTGGGTCCAGCGCACCTTTCCGCTCTTCCCGTCGTACGCGGTGAGGGTGAACTTGTTGCTGCTGTCGGCGCAGTAGTCGTCCACCAGCACGATCCCGTCGGCGCCCCAGTCGTAGGCGTTGCAGTAGGAGCCGCGGGCCTTGAAGCCCCAGATGCGGCGACCGGTGCGGACGTTCAGACCGCCCAGGAAGTTCTCGCTGACGATCGTGGCGACATCACCTTGGACGTACGTCTGGGCGGCCATCGCCGTGGGGTGACCGGAATTGACCAGGGGCGTGGTCCAAAGGATCTTCCCGGTGGCCGTGTCGATGCCGGCCAGCGAGGTGCAGGAGTTGCCGTCCCGGCCGAAGGCGACCATGCCGATGCCGTGCGCGGCGAGCGTCGGGGACATGGCGCAGGGGACGGTGCCCTCCTTCGCCGTGGGGGTGGTCCGCCAGGTCCGCCACACCTCGCGGCCGTCGGCCAGGTTGTAGGCACTGACGCCGCCGCGGGTGGAAGCCCGGATCAGCCGCGTGCCGGTGAGCCAGCTCCCGATCAGCTCGTCGTCCGCGGCGGGTGCGGGCACCTGCCACACCTGCGCCAACTGCTTCGGCGCGAGGGGGGCGCCGTCTGCCTTCTTCAGCACGACGGCGGCGGCCCCGCCCGCGGCGGCAAGGACGGCGAGGGCGAGGGCGATTCTGCCTGCTCGCCTGCCTCTCCCGCGCTGCGGCAGCGGCTGCGCCGAGGCGGGCCCGGGTAGCGGCACGGGTATCAGTGCCGTCCCGGGACCGAGAACTGCGGTAGCCCCGGGCGGGGGCGCCGCCGGCGACTCTGGGCGCGGTTCGCGGCCCGGCTTTGCGTTGACCGGCCCGCGGGACCTGAAGGCCCAGTCGGCGTCCTCCTGAAGAGCGCCCTGCTCCGGTGAGGGTTGTGTCGTCATCCCCGTACTTCCACTCCGCTCGGTCGTCCGCGTCGCGGCGGCCCTCCCGCCCTCACGCGCCATCGTAGATTTCGTACCGGCCGGGCCCGCGCCCGGCCGCGTCCGCTGGGTGCGGCTCAGCCGCTCGTGAACGGGTGGCCGAAGCGGGCCCGGGCCGATTCCACGCGGAAGGCCGCCTCGGCGCCCACCGAGGTGTCGATGCGCCAGTCCATCAGCAGCGAGCTGCCCGGCCAGGTCTTGCGGTTGTCGTACCAGACCAGCCCGATGACGCCCGCTTTGGCGGCGCCCTGGAACAGGTCGCGGATCTGCTCCTCCTTGCGGCTGCTCTGCGCCACGGCGGTCTCGGTGATCAGCACCGGCTTGCCGGAGAAGCGCGCGATCTCCCGCAGGGTGGGCGTGAACAGACTGGAGAAGGCGACGCCGTCGATCGGCCCGTAGTAACCGATGACGCCGATCCAGTCGGTATAGGCGCCGCCAGGGTAGTAGGGGCGCAGCCTGGCGGTGGTGCCCGTGTCGGCCACATGGGGACTCCACACCCAGATCACGTTGGTGACGCCGAGGCCGCGGAAGATGTCGTGGACGTGCCGCCAGGCCGCGACGAAGTCGGCAGCCTTGGCATGCCCGGGCCCCCAGAGGTTCCACGGACCGTTCATCTCACCGGCGAAGGAGAGGGCCAGCGGGCCTTGGTAGGCGGCGATCTGATGGGCCAGCCGGCGGATGTAGGAGTCTTGGGAGCCCCCGGCGATATCGGCCAGCGGGGTGCCGGAGGGCACCAGAGCGAGCATCGGGAGCTGCCCGTGCCGCCAGAGAAAGGCGTTGCCCTCCGAGTCGAAGTCCTCGCCCCAGGAGGCGTAGTACTCGCGGATGTCGGGGGCGCGCCCCGCCTGCCGTGTGAAGGTCTTCACGATGCCGTACTGCCAGGGCGTCTTGTTGTCGACGACGCCCAGTACCCGGCCGGCCGGGTGCAGCATGGACGAGACGTCGAAGCGCGCCGCCGAGGCGGAGGGGGTGCTTCCGCTCGCCCCGGTGCCGCCGGCAGTTCCCTTACCGCCGAAGGCGTAGACCAGGAAGAGGCCGGTGACCACGAGCATCGCTGCGACCGCGAGGTAGCCGGGGCGGGGGGGTCTGGCCATGCACGGAACGTCCGATCGGGCAGGCGGCAAGGTCCAGGACCAAAACTATACGAGCCCTCCCCGGATTATCCACATTTTCATTTCGATATGGTCACGGACCGGAGGGCAGAGGCTGGCAAACCGAACATCCTGCATGCTTCCCATAGTTCGTTCCAGTACTTTCATCGAACACTGGAGTCCGCTGAGACGCGATCAACGAAAGCCCGAGGTCCTCGGTGACCAGTCCCCGTATGGAAGTTGAGCCATCTCCCGTCTTTGTGGACCGGACGGGTCGGCGCGGTCGGCGATTGCGCGGCCTCGGCTGGGTGTTCGGCATCGTGTGCGTCGGTTTCGGCGTGGCCATGATCTCCGGCCTGCTCGGAATCCAGTCGCAGGCGCCCGCCTTCGCCGTCCCGGACACTGCGGACACCACCCCGCCCAGCCAGTATGTGAACGCCGCGCCGCCCTCGCCTCCCGGCAAAACCAAGCGCGGTGACCGTCCATCGGCCATCGCGGGCGCCGGACCGACCGCCACCGGGACCGCCACCCGGACCGGGACCGGGATCGGGACCACTGTCCCGACCTCCACTCCGTAACGCGCGCAGACAACGACCAGGAAGTCCATGTCCCGCCACCAACGCTCCCGGCGCTCCAGCCCGCGGCCGCGCCGACTCGCTGCGCCCCCCTTGCGTTTCTTCCTGCCGGTGACCGTGTTGGTGAGCCTGCTGGCGCTGCTGGTGCTGCGGGGCATGGCGAACAATGAGGTCTTCCACGACGAGCGCATCGCGGTCTCGGTGGACAAGGGAACCGTGCCGCGCAGCGTGCTGCAGGGCGGCCCGATCGTGGACGCACGCGGGGACAAGAACGGCAAGCCCGTCAGCTACACCATCCCCGACAAGACCATCGTCCTGAGCTTCGACGACGGACCGTCCCTCCAGTGGACGCCCAAGATCCTCAAGGTGCTGGCGGCCCAGCATGTGCACGCCGACTTCTTCGTCACCGGCTCGATGGCCACCCGCAATCCCGCGCTGATCCGCCAGATCGTGGCCGGCGGCCACGAGATCGGTGTGCACACCTTCACCCACCCCGACCTCGCGCTGCAGGCGAGCACCAGGCTCACCTGGGAGCTCAGCGAGACCCAGCTCGCCCTGGCAGGTGTCGCCGGAATCCACTCCAGCCTGTTCCGCCCGCCCTACTCCTCCACCGTCGACGCGCTCGACGACTGGTCCTGGCCGGTGACCAAGGAGGTCGGGTCGGACGGCTATCTGACCGCCTTCATCGACAAGGACACCGACGACTGGAAGCGCCCCGGCGTCGACGCCATCGTCAAGGCCGCCCTGCCCGACCTGGCCGGGCAGGGCGAAATGGTCCTGATGCACGATGCGGGCGGCAACCGGTCGCAGACACTGGCCGCGCTCCCGATCATCATCAATAAGCTCAAGTCCGAGGGCTACACCTTCAAGACCGTCAGCGAGGCGCTCGGCACCGGCTCCGCGGACACCCCGGTCACCGGCTACAACCTGTGGGCCGGCAAGGCGTTCTTGTGGTGCACCACCTTCTCCGTGGGGTTGATGCCCTGGCTGGTCGCTCTGCTCGCGGTCGTCGGTGTGCTGGTGTTCGTGCGCTTCGCGCTGATGCTGGTGCTCTCGGTCATACATGTGCGCCGCACGCGCAAGCCGGGGTTCTCCTGGGGCGATCCGGTCATCGAACCGGTCACCGTGGTCGTACCCGCCTACAACGAGCAGGAGTGCATCACCAACACCCTGCTCTCGCTGGCCGGAAGCGACTATCCCATCGAGGTGATCGTCGTCGACGACGGGTCGACCGATGACACCGCCGCCATCGTGGAAGAACTCGGCCTGCCGATGGTCCGACTCATCTGCCAGCCCAACCGCGGAAAGTCCGTTGCCCTCAACACCGGTGTGGCCGCGGCCTCGAACGAACTGATCGTCATGATGGACGGCGACACCGTCTTCGAGCCCTCGACCGTCCGCGAGTTGGTGCAGCCCTTCGGCGATCCGCGGATCGGCGCCGTGGCGGGCAATGCCAAGGTCGGCAACCGCGACACGTTGATCGGCGCCTGGCAGCACATCGAGTATGTGATGGGCTTCAACCTCGACCGCCGGATGTACGACGTGCTCAGCTGCATGCCGACCATCCCCGGTGCCGTCGGTGGCTTCCGCCGCACGGCGCTGGAGCAGGTGGGCGGGATGAGCGACGAGACACTCGCCGAGGACACCGACGTGACCATGGCGCTGCACCGGGCCGGCTGGAAGATCGTCTACGCCGAGAACGCCCGCGCCTGGACCGAGGCGCCCGGCACCATGAGCCAGCTGTGGTCCCAGCGCTACCGCTGGAGCTACGGCACCATGCAGGCGATGTGGAAGCACCGGCACGCGGTGCTGGAGCGCGGCCCGGCCGGACACTTCGGCCGGATCGGACTTCCCTTCGTCGCCCTGTTCATGGTGTTCACGCCGCTGCTCGCACCCGCCATCGATGTCGCCATGGTCTATGGCGTGGCCTTCGTCGACCCCTACAAGACCCTGGGCGCCTGGTTCGCGGTGCTGGCCCTGCAGGGCATCTTCGCCTGGTGGTCCTTCCACCTGGACCGGGAGAAGCCCTGGCATCTGGTCACCCTGCCCGTGCAGCAGGTGGTCTACCGGGTTCTCATGTACATGGTCCTCCTGCAGTCCTGGATAACCGCCTTGACCGGAGGCCGACTGCGCTGGCAGAAGCTGCGGCGCACCGGCGAGGTCGGGCTCGACGTCACCACGGGGGCGAAGTCATCATGAGCATTGCGGAACCTGGCAGGCTCGGATTCGAAAGCGACTCCGACACCATGGCCCTACGGGTTACCGACCGCGCTGTGGTGCCGGCGCAGACTTCCCCACTGGAGATCGAGCCCGGGCCCGGGCCCGCGGCACCCAAGCCGAAGGCCGGCCGCGACCGCTACCTGGACCTGCTGCGGGCGCTGGCCCTGGTCCGGGTGGTGATCTACCACAATTTCTCCTGGACCTGGCTGCCGCTGGTCTTCCCTTCCATGGGCGTGATGTTCGCGCTGGCCGGCTCGCTGATGGCCAAGTCCCTCAGCCGACCGGCCCTGAGCGTCATCCGGGGGCGGATGCGTCGCCTGCTTCCCCCCATGTGGATGTTCGGCGCGGTCCTGCTGACCGCCATGATCCTCGATGGCTGGGGCCCGAACTCCGAAGGCCACCCCAACTGGTGGTGGGGCCACCTCGCTTTCTGGATCCTGCCGCTCAGCACCCCTCCTTTCGCCTCCAACCTGTCCGGATTCGGCGGCCACCTGCCCTCCACCTGGGCCGAGCAGGTCGCGGTGCCGCTGTGGTACCTGCGTGCGTACCTCTGGTTCGTGCTGCTGTCACCGCTCATGCTCAAGGCCGTGCGCCGGCTTCCCTGGGTCACCCTGCTGGTGCCGCTGGCACTGTCGGCCTTCCTCAACTCCGGCCTGGTCGACCAGTCCGGCCGGGTGATGGAGGCCGCCACCGACTTCACCACCTTCGCCTCCTGCTGGCTGCTGGGCATGGCCCACAACGAGGGGCTGCTCCGCCGCATCCCCCAGTACGTCGTACCCTCGATCGCGCCGCTGGTGCTCGCCGCCGGCTACTGGTGGCTGCAGCAAGCGCCGGTGGACAACCCCCGGGTCGGCCCCGACCTGGAGGCGGTGCCACTGGCCCAGGCGATCTGGTCCTTCGGCAGCGTGATGCTGCTCCTTCACCTGAGTCCCTCATGGGAGAAGTGGCCCCGGCCACTGGAGCGGTTCAACGGAGTGGTGAGCCTGCTCAACTCCCGCGCGGTCACTGTCTACCTGTGGCACAGCCTCGCGCTGGTGCTCACCGAACCGCTGATCAACCCGCTCTGGAGCAACGACTTCATCTACACGCACCTGCAGTGGCTGCTGTCGAGCCAGTGGCTCCCGCTGCTGGTCGCCATTCCGCTGATCCTCCTGGCGCTGCTGCTCTTCGGCTGGGTCGAGGACGTGGCGGCCAAGCGCAGACCGCGGCTGTTCCCCTATCCGCGGCGGCCCAAGGGCCAGCGGCGGAAGTAGGCAGTTGGAGGAGCAGCTCGGGGTTGCACTTCCGCCGAGTTGTCGGCAGTTTCTGCAGGCCGGCGACGGATAGCTCGACACGACCGGCTCCATCAAGCGGCTCCGGCCGCAGTGGTGGCCGCGGGGCTCTACGACGCCGTTCCAGGAAATGGCGCTGA
>NZ_SUMC01000204.1 GCF_005047355.1 Actinacidiphila oryziradicis | reverse complement strand
CAGACAGCGCCCAACGACCCCTGACGGATGATCAAGACCGACGATCATGCGGCACTGCCAGCACGAGTACACCCCACCGCCACCACACCAGCCCCCCGACCAGCAACTTCAGGATGAAACGATCTCATTGAGCCACTCGGCCAGGTGGTGGCCGGCACGGTCGCGCATCATCTCCGCGAAGGAGCGGACGTGTTCGGCGGCAGTGCTGAGCTGGGGACACCGGTCGAGGATGCTCTTGATCTTGAGATTGTCCTCCGGGGTCAGGCTGTCGGGGTGCTTGGTGATCCAGCCGGTCACCTCGCGCACCGAGGGCGGCTTGGAGGCGCGGCCGGCCGGATCCAGCCCGGATCGAAGTGGGCGCAGGTACTCGCGGACAATCGTGCACTGGCCTCGGAAGCCGGCGGACTTGATCTCCTCGAACAGTGTCCGGGCGTTGGTGCAGCCCTCCTGCCAGCGCTGATGCAGGTAGGGCTTGAAGGGGTCAAGGACGCTGGAGCGCCCCTGCCACTTGCCGGTGCTGAGCTCCTCGGCGGTGGCCGCGTGGGCGAATCTGCGCACGGTGTTGCGGGACAGGCCCAGCTCCTGGGCGATCGCCCGCTGACTGCGCCCCTGGTCCAGCAGGTCGTGGACTGCCCGGTGGCGATCACGGGTGCGGTCCGCGCATCGGTGGGCCGACCGCATCGCCTTGCCGGCCTCAGCGGTCTTCTCCAGTTCGGCGACCGCGGCCGTTGAGGCCGCCTCCGTGGGGGCTTGGGTGGGTTCGCGCAGGTGGGAGGAGTGGCGGGTGACGCACTTGTCGACGGCTTCGCAGAGGTTGTGCCACAAGTGCCACCTGTCAGCGACCTGGACCGCAGCGGGTGCTCCGAGTCGGGAGCCCTCGGCGTAGGCACTGGCGCGGTCACGGCAGATGACCTCCACGCCAGGATGCTCGACCAGCCACCGGGTCAAGGTGGCCGCTTCCCGGTCCGGGAGCACGTCCACGGGTCTGCGGGTCTCGACATCGATCAGGATCGTGCCGTAGACATGCCCTTTGCGCAGGGCGAAGTCGTCGACTCCCAGCACGCGGGGTGTGGATATCTGTGGGTCGGGCAATGCCCGGATCAGTCGCAGCAGGGTGGAGCGGCTGACCGAGGTGTCGAGTGTTTCGGCCAGCCGGGCCCCGGCCCTGCCCGCGAGCATCAGCGCGATGGCCTGCAGGTTCGCGTGCAGGCGGGTACTTCGGCGACCGTAGCGGAAAGTCAGTCCGTCGACCTGCTCGACGAAGATCGTGCGCGGGCACCAGAGCGTCGCACAGCGGAACCGCCGAACCCGCAGCCGCAGGGCGACACGGCGACCACCCACCGCCGTGTCCGTAAGATGACGCTCGTAGCCGCTGTGGACCCGCAGCGACAGCACGCCACAGACCGGACACCCCGCTCCGGTCGCACAGGCCCGTGCCACCACCCGCACTTCACCTCCGAGGAGTTCGACGTCCTGCACCAGCAGGCCGTCCAGGTCCGGGAACAGCACGTCTTCCACGATCACGTCGCCCATGGCCGCCGATCGTCACACCGGCGAGGACGCCCCGTCAGCCGGGGACCGAAAGTGATCACAAAAGGTTGCGGTCGTTTGTGGTGGGGATCAGGTCTGATCTTGGGGCGGTGACGGCGGGGTTGACGTTGCCGTTCAGTTCGGGCGCGGTGGAGGGGCAGGTGAACCGGATCAAGATGCTCAAGAGGCAGATGTTCGGCCGGGCCGGCGTGGACCTCCTGCGCAAGCGCATCCTCCTCGCCCGCTGACCCGCGTGCCGGAAACGACGAGGCGGTGACCGTCCGTCACACCTGCACCAAAAGTGATCCAGAACCTCATTTCACCCGGCGGCGACAACGCGCTCCCTCGCTGATCCGTCCCCGATGGCAGCGTCCCCGCCGGAACCCCGGCCGCGACGCTGTTTCGCGCACGGCCGCGGACTACTCCGGCACGATGGGTGCGGCGGGGGCGCGCGTCGACCAGGATGCGCAGCTGGCCGGGATCGGCGACATCTCTAGGCGAGGGACTGAGCATCCCTCCACCGTTGGGCGAACTTGGCACCTTCCTCAGTGATCATGAACATGTGATACATCTCAAATGTGGCGAAACGTTTCAAATCCTCCACTGTCATGCGGGTCGACGGCGTTGCCGTGGCGACGTCGGCGATCAGGCCGTCGCGGAGCAGGTACCGCACATGCAGGAGGGACGTCGCGTGGAGCATGAAGGTCTTGCCGTTCTCAGGATCTTCGGCATAAGCCTCAAGAATCCGCTGCTCAAGGTCGCCGTACCGGCTATTCACCACAGCTAGGTTCGCCTTGTACTGCCGCATCGCCACCCGATCGATGTCGCCATTGTCATACCGGCGGTGGCAGGTCGGGCAGAGCGCGATGAGGTTGTCGAACGTGTGCCCCTGGACCTGAGCCCAAGGGACGATGTGGGCGAATTCTACGGGGACTGCTTTGCAGGTGGGGATGGCACATCGGTGGCCAGCCTCGATGAGCACCGCGCGCTTCATCGCTGCGGGAATGTCAGGACGTCCATCTGGCATGCCGGATTCTTATCACGCCGGATCAGTCCACGAGGTTCCAGTCGCAGCAGCCCGCGTCAACCCGACGGTCCAGGCTGCCAAGCCAGTACCAGGCGGTGCGCTCGCCGGTCTGGCCCCCGGCCAGAGAGGACGGCCACGCGCTTCCCCTGAAGCGGCCCCGGCCGGGGCAAGAGTTAGCGGTCTGCCGGCCACCCGGCAGACCGCCCCCAACGACCGCTCCTATGCACCGCCCCGGTCGGCACGACCGACGACCCGCGGATGCGCCGGCTGACCGTGCACCTCCCCCCGGAGTACGCCGGGCGGCTCTTCACCGCCCAGCAGCACGGCGCGGGCGACCGACAGCTGCGTGAAATCGTCGCTGAGGGACTACAGGAGATCTATTTCAAGGACGGCGGCGCCCGCGCCCAGGGCCTCGAAGTCGCGATCACCGACATCGACTATTTCGACGTCTCGTTCTGATAGCGAAACCGAAATTTTCAGGATGAAGAAGGGCAGACGATGCCGGAAGGGCTGGGCTACCAGGCGTGGGGGCGTTTATTGCGTTGGCATCCGTGGCAGAAGACGACGCGCACCATCCTCGCGCCGGTGCCGGGCCCTGTCGTTGCGGGCGGTCCGTGTTGTCGCACCCGGCGGCTACGGTGCTGCCATGGCTGCACACCCCGCAGGCCCGAACGGGCTGGTCGCTATCCACATCGCCGTCCACGACCCTGCCGAGATGTCGGAACCCGATCCGCAGGCGGCCGACTACGCCTGGAAGCGGTTCGCTGCCTCGGCACGGTACGCGCGGATCACCTGGGGTGATGCAGCGGCGCGGGCTGCTGCCCGGCGAGCACTATCTGGACTCCGGCTACCCCTCCGCCGAGCTGATCACCGGGTCACTGTCGCGCTACGGCGTGGCACTGATCACCCCGGTCCTGCTGGACACCTCCCGACAGGCCCGCGCGGGCACCGGCTTCGCTGCCTCCGCGTTCACCATCGACTGGGAGAAGCAGCAGGTCACCTGCCCGCAGGGCAGGCTGAGCGCCTCCTGGAGCCCGTGCGAGCAGCGCGGCACCCCGGCTACCGTGGTCAAGTTCGCCGCCTCCGACTGCGGCCCCTGCCCGGTCCGCGCCCAGTGCACCACCGCCCAGCGCGGAGGACGCCAACTCTCCCTCCATCCCCGCCTACTGGCCGAGGCCCTGCAGCAGGCCCGTGACCAGCAGGAATCTCGTGACTGGCAGAAGGACTACGCCCTGCGCGCCGGGGTCGAGGGAACCATGGCCCAGGCCGTCGCCGTCACCGACATGCACCACGCCCGCTACCGCGGCCTGGCCAAGACCCACCTCGAACATGTCTACAGCGCCGTCGCCCTCAACCTGCTACGACTCAACGCCTGGTGGAACGGCCACGCACTCGATCGCACCCGGACCACCCACCTCTCCCGCCTCGAACTCGCCCTCGCCGCTTAACAACCGGAATGACCACCAGGGTCGGCGGTGGGGTGGCTCCTATAGCAGACCGGCCTGCCGCAGGGGCTCGGTGTCTGGGGGGTCTGGGAGGCAGTGGCCGTGCTCGAGGCTTTTCAGCACGAGTTTGTGGTCGCCCTTGTCGGCGTGGAAGGTCGACCACGTACGGCAGATGGGGCAGATCTGCCCGGTGAGGAATGGGCGGAGAAGATGCGGACGGTGGTCGCGATCGGCGAGGTACAGGCTCCCGGTTTCCAGTGCGCTGCTCGGGTACTGCATCGTCTCGGTCGGTACCACCGCGTGGTCGCCCATGAGGCGCCGGTAGCCCACGGTGGCCTGGTCACGGAATGCGTTCCACGTCACGGAGGTGATCTGGTTCAGTGGCCAGTCCGCCAGGAACCGTGCGCGGGTCAGCAACAGGCGGAGGTCATCGTAGGACTCCCGCAGTGCGCCGGGAAGGTCGATCGGGTCTACCCGGCGCAGGTGCGACTGGTCGTTCCTGCGGCCTGAGAGCCGTTTACGGGCGGCGCTGACCGTCTCGTCGGCGAAAAACGCGCCGAGCTCGTGCAGAGGATGCTCCGCCTCCAGGCCGCGGCGTTTCTTCTTGCCGGAGATCTCCTGGAGCACTGCTGTCCACTCGCCGAGTCCCGGTCCGCCCTGGCTGTTGGCGAGTTTGCTGCGTAGCGCGGCCACGGAGGTGAGGTCGATGGCGGCGCTATGGGCGAGGGCCGCGGTGACCAGGGCGCTGTAGCACAGGAGGATCTCGGCTGTCTCCAGGACGGCGTCGTAGGCCGGACCGAGGTCGTCTGCGCTCCTGCGGGCCTCGGTCTCGCGCCACCGCAGGGCGATGGGGTAGGGGAAGCGGGTGCGGACGATGTACACGAAGTCGTCGAGTTGGGCTGCGGTCTCTGCCCGCAGCCGCAGGATCTGTCCCGCTTCGATGATCCGCTGGCGGGCCTGCCCCATGTTCCGGGCGTCAGCGAAGGCGGATGCGGTCAGGTCGGCGGCCTCGGCGCTCCAGTTATTCATCTGCTGCCTTGCGGCCTCGAGGTCGTCGAGTGCTGCGGCCAGAGGTTCATCTGACCCCGGCAAAGCCAGCGCCGCAAGATCCTTTGGGCGTATGCGACCCATCCCCACAGCCCCGTACGCAAGGTATCTGACCACAGAGCGCAGATAGGCCAAGATCAGGCGCATGTGCTCGGGAGCAAGGACGACGGTGGGGCGGAGAACGATGGTGGTGTTGCTGGCCGCCGCTGGCAAATCCTGCTCCCTGACAAGGGCAACCGCTGCACTATCGGATAGGAGGACTGCACCCATCAGCACGTCTCCGGCCTGAAGGCGGTACCGCTCCGGGACGTCGGAATGCCACAGGGCGGCGCCCGGATCTGGCTCGGCGATTGTTGCGCCATGCCGCCTGATATCGCGCATGCGCAGAACGCGCACGGCACCCGCATTACGAGGCTCCTCAGTGCCCTTGCTCGGCCGAAGATAAGGCCCGCGCTGGATGGTGAACACCGAGGCAAGGGAAGGGCCACCGATGCCCAGCGGATCCAGGCCCGCGTCACTCACCGCTGCGGAACCTCCGGATGCTGCTGAGCCGCCACGGGTGACGAAGGCCCACCCCTCCTCTGCAGCGCCAGTTGGATCCGCAATGTAGCCGTGTGCGGTGCCGCCTGCCGGCTGGCGCAGCAGCTTCCTGAAGTCCTCTTCGACGGCCGCGGCATCGCCGGTTCTGGGAACCCGGAATAGCCGAAGCTTCGATGTGCCGTCCGAAAGCGGACGCAAGTACACGGCCGCGACCTCGCTGGAACGATGGACCCCGGGCAGGGCACCTGTGGAGTACACGACGGCAACAGGTGTCCACCGTTGGAGCAGGTAACGCCGCAAGTCGACGCTGCCTTTGGCTTTCGACGTGAGGTACACGGCGGGAAGGAGCATCACCAGCAGCGCTCCCGATGCCGGCTCGCAGGCCGTGATGGCTTCCTTGAGCACTGCAGTCAGCGACACCCTGTCGGGGCCATGGGTGGTGTGGGCCAGGTCATGCAGGGCCGTGAAGGACGGAAGAAGCAAAACTGGCGCCGTAGGCAGAAGGCCATTGATGCAGCCAGCCAGCTCGTCCCATGCGCTGACATGCTGGCCCGGCCAGTCGGCGGGAAGCGGAAGCCCGGTGCTGCCTGAGGCAGTTTCGCCCACGCTGACGATGGTGGGCGCACTGCTGCTGTGCTGCTGTACGCCCGTCACGACAACCCGGACGAACAGATCCGAGGCGTCCCCGGAAGGCGCAACGGCATGGTCTGTGGAGCTGGACATGAACTACCCCCCTGGCGCGTCGCGGGGAAGCCTACGCGGAGGACGAGGCCCTTGCCGGGACCCGGACCGTCTTCAATTTCGGTCATTACGAACCGGCCTGCTTCTCGCGATGAAGGCGGTCGAGGTCGTCACCGTCCGGGCCCTCGGCTTCGGGAACAACCTGACCGGCACGGCCCTGATGCGACAAGCATTCAAGCCAGAGGGGGACTGCTGGCCGACCCCAGCACGGTCAGCAGTGAACGGGTCGCCACCATAACCAACGGCGGACGCCCAGACATTCCGCTTCGACCAAGCGCCCCGTCCTTCGCCCATCCTCGTCGGCTGGGTGGGGCCAAGCCTGTGGGCGAGGGACGCCCTCCCCGGAGCGAGCCGGAGCAGAATGGGAACCGATGGATGAGGTGGGGGGAGAGGGGCTGTGATGGCTGGAGCTCAGAAGCTGTCCTCTTACCGATCTTGACGTGTGTCAGTCGCACGGGAGTGCGGGGCGGGCCGCCGGTTCGGATGATCTTCCGCTCGTGTGCGCATGAAAGCAGGGCCTCCTGGTAGTTCGGGGTTGCG
>NZ_SUMC01000203.1 GCF_005047355.1 Actinacidiphila oryziradicis | reverse complement strand
CGGGATCCCGGTGCAGATACGATGGCTCAAGGCCGTGCGGGCCCCTCTTGACGTCACAATCATGATCGTCTCGCACGGCCGTTTGCATGCTCAGACCGGGGTCTCAGCTACCGCGCACGACGTCGTATGACGAGAACGGCGGCTTCTGGGCAACCGCCGGCGGCTCCCTGGAAGACCAGGAGGACTACCCCACCGCCGCGCGGCGCGAGCTGCGGGAGGAGCTCGGCCTCGACAACGTCGAGCTCGGCCCGCAGCTCGCCGAACGCAGCCAGGTCCACCACGTTGGCGGCCGCCCCGCCCACCAGGTCGAGCGCTACTACCTCGCCCGCATCGACCCCGCCGCCGTCGACCCCGCCCGCGCCACCCAGCCCGACGGCATCCGTGCCCGCCGCTGGTGGACCCTGGGCGAGCTGCGCGCCACCCAGGAGACGGTCTACCCGATCGGCCTCGCCGCCCTGATCGCCGACGTACTCGACCAGGGCACACCGCAGCGGCCCGTCGTCCTGACCGGCTGATCCCGGAAGCCCGGACTACCCGGCCGCGGGCGTCTTCGGCCGCGCTTCCACCTTCACCGCCGAACGCGCATCTACCAGGTCCTCCCGGGCAATGCCACCCCACCACTCATCCGCTGCGATCCGGCCCGCCAAGTCGCGCAGTCGCTCGCGCAGAGTCGCCATCTGCTCCAGCTGTTCCGGCGTCCAGGGCCGCCCGCCGGTCTCTGGATCAATAGGCGGGGTGGGAATCGCGACGAGCTCCGCATCGGCGGCGTACCACTCCTGCTGGAGTCCGATGAGCCGCTCCGGGACGTCGAACGTCTTCTTGGGCTTGGCCATGCCGCGATCGTACGTTCGACACAGCAGCGCACTGCGTGCGGCACGTCCCACATGCTCAGCCCGGCAGCTCCACCGGCGGAGCACGCGTCCCCGGATCGCGGTTCCGTCTGCGGTCGAGTCCAACCGCCGCTGCCACTGATCCGCAGGCGCTCACTCCCGCCGCGCGTCCCGGATGCTCCGCTCCAACGCGGCCATGAGGTCCACCACGGGCTCCGGCTCCAGGCCCGCCTCCAGCTCCCGGCCCGACCCCTTGGCCACGATGAGCTGCTCCAGCGCCACCGCGTACTCGTCCCGCAGGTCGCCGATGTCGACGCCGGCCAGCTGATCCATGAGCAGCTCGGCCAACGCCAGCTCACGATCAGTGACTGGTGCCGACGACGACAGGTCGCCGGGGTCGCGAATCTCCTCCGGCCAGCGGAGCGTGTGGAGCACGAGCATGCCGTGCCGCGGCCGAAGGATGGCCAGCCGCTCCCTCGTGCGGATGGCGACCTTGCAGACGGCGATGGTGCCGTGCCGAGCCAGGGCCTCGACGAGCAGCGCGTAGGGGCGTTGGGCAGTGTCGCCGTTCGGGCCCGCCCAGTACGGGCGGTCGTACAGCAGCGGGTCAACGTCGCCATCGTCCACGAAACCGAGGACCTCCGCGGTGCGCTTCGACGGCAGCGGCAGGTGCTCGAGATCCCCGGCGTCCAGGACCACGACCCGCCCGTCGGGGGCCTCCCAGCCGCGGCGGATCTCCTCCTGCGGCACCTCCCGCTGCTCCCGCTCACACACCCGCCGGTGGCGGATGCGCGACCCGCAGGTGTGGACCTCGTGCAGCGGGGTCCGGGCGTCCTCGGCCGCGGCGTAGAGCTTGACGGGGATGGTGACCAGGCCGAAGCTGACGAAGCCCGACCAGATGGAGCGCATACGGCCAGCCTGCGGTATGCGTGCGAAGGGCGCACGGCGGGTTAGGCCACATACGGGGACGGCGAGGCCGCATAGTTGCCTGGATAGGTGGGAACTATGGCGGTCATCCCCGCTACGCTCGAACCGCGACGGCGATATCAAGGCGATATCGCTCCCTGGAGGACAGCATGAGCGCGCAGCCAGCGGACACCGGCCACCTCGCACGGCCCGAGCCGACCATCCGCTCCGTCCGCGCCGCCCTGCCTGCGGAGCACCGCGACGCCTTCCAGGCCGAGATCGAACACACACCGCTCCACCTCATCACCAAAGTCCTCGCCGACTGGGACATCCGCGCCCGCGCCCTCAACATCCCCGAGATGGTGGCCATGGCGCAACGCATCGAAGACGAGCGAGCCGGACGAGCCGCCCGCCCCCGCGTACTGGCCGATGCTGAGATTCGGGACATCGCGCCCGCGCTCCGCCCGTAGTCTGACCGGGTGCCCTACGAGATCGACCTCACCGACGAGGTTGCCGACGACTACCAGCAAATGCCGGCCTGGGCGCAACGCTCCTTCGAAATGGCGCTGGACGACGCTGCGGATGATCCGCACCTGCTGCCCACGTTCCTGCCATCCTTGCCGTCGTCGAGGGTCCTTGAGTTCGCTGGCGGTCGCGGTTCGTGCATGGTGGAGATCGCCGAGGAAGACAAGCGGCTGATCGTCCGCTACCTCAACCCGCCCCGTTGAACCCCACACGCACTGGGGCGTACCGGCACGGTCAATGTCCGTCCGGCGAACCGGACAGCGGAGGACCCCGGCAGCTTGATCGCCGGAGTCCTCCGCTGCGTCTCGGGATCAGTCGCGTGGGCTGTGGTCCGGGTGCAGTGCCCGGCCCACCGCTGAGTCGAGCGCGTGGGGATCGACTGCGGCGAACACCGCGCCGTCGTCCGGGACTGGTGCACGGTCGGCGGCCCGCGCATCCGCCACAGGTAGTCGACGAGGTGGGCCAGGCGCTCGCCCTTGTCGGCCAGGGTCTCGAAGTCGCCCTTCTCCAGGGCCTGGGCGAGCCGGGGCAGATGTTCCAGGATCTCGCTCCAGCGCCGGGCGACGGCTTGCTGGGAGCGGGTCAGCCCGTTGTCGCCGACCGGGTCGATCCGCTTGTTGTAACGCGTCATCGTCTGCCCCTTGTCAGATGTCGATGTCCCCGAGCGGCGGGAGGTCCCGGAGCGCGGCTGGCAGCTCGGTGATGCCGCGCTGTACGTACCAGCCGCGGGCCCAGCGCAGGACGGCGGCGCGGCCGAGCCGCCACTCGTCACAGAACTGCGAGAGCACGTCGGAGCAGAAGTCTTCGCGGAGGGCGACGAGGGTGTCGTCCTGCGGCCATTCGCTCATGGACAGGCCGGCCTTCTCCGGGGTGCCGAGGTCGAGGGCGTCGGCGAGGATCGCGGCGGCGGCCCGGCTGGTGCCGCCGCCGTTGTAGCCCCAGCCGTATCCGCCGAGCTCGTCCTCGTCCTTGGCCTTGAGCTCGCGCAGCACCTTCACGTTCTCGCGCTGGGTGGGGCCGTCCTCGGGCTTCTCGACCCGGAGCCGGGCGGGCTGCCACCCGTCCTCGTCGCTGCCAACTCCCTGGATGCCGTGGTACGTACGGTCCTCGTACGTCATGCTGTGTCCCCTCCCGTTGATCGCTTCGCGGAGGCTCCCACCTTGCCGGAGCCGGGCCCTGGCCAACAGGGCACCGTCGGTCAGCCCCGCGGCGGGAAGAGTTCGAGCAGAGCGAGTCGGAGGAGAGGTCTTCCGTGCGCGCAGCCCACGAAGTGCCCAGCTGGTGGTGGCGACGACGAGGGCGGTGGAGAGGCTGCCGAGAAACTCCGGCAGTGCGGCGGCACATACGTTCACGGGGCCACCGCCGTGGTCTGTGCAGCTGCACGGTCGTGGTTTCGGGAGGCGAGGCGCTTGAGTTTGCGTCGCACGCGTTCGCCGAAGGCGACGGGGTCTTGAGCACCGGCGCAGAGGGCTGCTTCGGTCCAGGTGGCGACGTCGGCGTGGGTCCAGGCGAGCGCGACCGCGCGTTCGTCCGGATGTAGGACGCGCAGTAAGGCTTTCAGACGGGCGTCACCTAAGACTGCCTCGGTGACGGTGTGCTGGGGGTCGGGGTAGCCGGTGAGCAGGTCGTACAGGGACAGTCCGTCCCCGAGTGGGGTGTCAAGCAGCAGGAGGCGGGAGCCGCGCGTTCTGCGCCGCCACAGCGGCATCAGCTGGCGGTGAAGCTTATCGACCTCCGTCTTGAGGTGCCCCAAGGCTTCGGGACCGAGTCGGTCACCGCGCAGGAGGGGAGCGACCCAGTCGCCGAGCAGCGCAGTCGAGACGGCCTCTCGCCACTTCGTGCCCTGTCGGCCGATCACTTGGGTCGCGAAGGAATCCACCAGGTGGTCCGCTCCCAGGATCGCAGCCTGGCGAGCGCCCAGTGCGTGCGCGAGGCGAAGCGTGCCTGCTTCCAATGCCTGGAAACTGACCGGTGGCGCGGTCTGGTCTTCGAGGTCGTCTGTGAACAGCTGCCGGGAGAGGGTGCCGTCCTCCTCGACCGCGACCACCGCAGGACTGAAATCGAGTCGGCGGAGACGATTGGGATCTCCGATGACGATGACGCTACGGCGGTCAAAATTGGCGCTCACGAAGTTCACGGGCACCGCGCCGTTGTCGACCGGTATGTAGATGTGGTCGGGCGGTCTATCGGCCGCGGGCTCGGAGGCGGTGTGGGCGGTCATGCGGTGCGGGCTCCTCAACAAGATCAGGGACAGCTTCCCTTCTCGGTCGCGGCACGGCCCGTGTCCGGCAATAAATCTCCGATTCACTCTGTGGCGCCTGTCACATCGATGTCGCAGCCACGGCCGCCGAGCCGATGGCAACGGCGCGAGCCGGCTGTCGTGCTGCTTCGGGGAGTACTCGTGGACGAAGCCGGGGCGTCCGGTAAGGCAGGGACCGCGCCACCTGGCGCGTGATGCTGGCCCGTGGAGCGTGCGGTGCTGTAGGGATGTTCGGATTTCGTCGTGTCGGATCCCTCCCGGTTTCCGTAGGAAGGATGCAGACTGTGGAGCGCGGCATTCCTCTTCCGCTCCCCCCGGCGGGGGTGTGCCGCATTGGTTCCGCGCAATTGCCCTCGGGCGCGTTGAACCGACTGGGCCGCCCCACCTCCAGGGGCGGCCCGTCGTCGTGCTGGTCTGGGTAGTGGAGGTCCCCGACGGCCCAGGGTTAGCGGGCGAGCGCACGTGCGCCGCAGCGCGACGTGTGCGGCACGTCGCCACGCACTCAGTCCAACAGCTCCACCTGCGGAGTACGCGTCCCCGGAACGGGTGCGCCACGTCCAGCTGCGCCCGTACGCTGCCGAATGTGGCAGCAGACATTCGCAACACCGCCCCGTTCAAGGCCCTGGCCGCGCAGACGGACGCCGAACTCCTCACCCGCGGCCTGGAAGTGGACCCGGTCGCGGTCCGCAACGTCCTGGCCCACATGGTGGGCCTGGTCGCCGACCGTATGGGCATCCAGCCCCGTTCCGCGCTGCGCTACGTCGATGCGTCCGCTACCGCGGACACCATCGCGAAAGCCTCGGATCCGGACACTGCCGGTGCCGAGAACGTCCACGCCGTACGCCCGGTCCGCGTCGACGACCGCGAGATCGTCATGCCGCGCTTCGCCCCGGGGCGCCCACTGATGGCGCTGGCCCAGGCTGCGAAGTACGCCTCCGGCAACGGCGACCGGCGCATCACCAACCACGCCCTGGACCTGATCACCGAACTCGGGGCAGCTACCTCAGCCAATCTCGACAGTCCCGACATGCGTGTCGCCGTCGGTGTCCTGGATGAAGCCGCCGACATCCTCGAACGGGTCGCCGCCCACATTGAGGCCGGCGGCTGGAGCCTGTGCCAGTGCGGTGAGGACCACCAAGGCGGTCTGGACGCCAAAGTGGCCGCCACGATGCGCGGGGACGCCGACTTCGCCCGCCAGCTGCGCGCCCACGTCGGCAACTAAGTCTGCAACCGCACAAGCACCCGCCGACGTGCCGCCACAGCAGTGTTCATGCAGGCCGCCGTCGGCTGCGCTGGCGCCGAGGCTTTCTGCGCTCGCGGTGCTGCAGGATCTCGCGCCACAGTTCCAGTTTGTGTCCGGATTCCTCCGGCATGAGGACCTGGGCCAGCAGAGCCATGGACGGGACGACGACGGCCGGCACCACGAAGGCTGCTACGGCCCACCACGGGGCCCCCGCAGTAGCCAGTGCGGCGGCCGCTGCCTGGCCGCCGGCGAACACCCCCGCCGCCGCGACGGCCCGCCGCCGTTCCGGCCGCGAGGGCGGCATGGCGGGCGTGAGCATCGCCGGCGTCCGTTGCTGGGCGTCGCGCCGCGGGGAGTTGGGGTCTGGAGTCATCGGGGTTCCTTCGGTGTCGGGCATGGGCGGGCGGTCCGCCGCATGCGGTGGGGTGGAGGATGAAGAGCTCCACCCCTTTGTGTCGCGGGGTGGAGCTCAGACGGTGGGGTGTGATGGATGTCGGCGTGGTGCGTGCCAGGTGGCGGGCAGCACTGTGGCGGGAAGCGTTGTTAGCGGCGCAAGTTCGCTGGCCACGGTCGGCAGTCGTGAGTGTTCACGGGCTCTGATCTGTGGTTTTCGCAGCCTCGGACTCCAGGACCCGGCTGATAACACAGGTGGGGGTAAGCGGCGCAACCCCCTGTAGTCGTAGGCTCCGGCGAGTGGGACAGGTGGGCAGGGCCAAGTGGCCGCGCCGTTGTGCTGTGACTCTGCCGTTGGCGTCCCGGAGGATGCCATCCCCCTCCACCCTGGTTGTGCTGCGGTATGGCTCGTGCGCTCGCCGACCGGAGGGGATGGCGCAGCGGTATGGGCCCTTTCCGTTATGGGGGGTGGGCGGCCCGTTCGTGAGGGGTCTCTTTGCTTGAGATTTAAGCCTTCTTCTTGCGTCCCTTGGCCTTCCCGGTGTCCGTTTTGATGGCCTTGGTGGCGACGGGGTGTCGTTGAGCTGGGGTGTTCTTGCCGCCGCGGGGGCGGCCGGGACCGGGAGTGCTGGTTTTGGGCAGACGGCTCGGGGTGCCCAGCCGTTCACGCAGATGTCGATATCCGCGGCGTACTCGGTGCGGGCTCAGTCCGCGTCCCGGCCGGGGAGGCTTCTCCCAGGGCCGACGCAGGTCTGCGACGAGGT
>NZ_SUMC01000202.1 GCF_005047355.1 Actinacidiphila oryziradicis | reverse complement strand
ATCGGCTACCTCCTGGCCTCCATGCGCGCCCACCAGCTCACCCCCGCACGCCTCACCGTGGCCGCTGGGTTCTACGCCGTCTTCGCCATAGGCCTGGTCCCGATTCTTGCCTGACCCCCGTCCCGGCGGCAGCCACCCGCACAGCTGTCGCCGGCCCTGGGCCGCATGCCACGCGGCCTTCACCATCACCCGCGCACCTCGCCACCGACAGGGACAGAGTGTCGCGCCCACCGACCCGGGCGCCCGGACGATTGCGTGATCGATGACAGGCCAGCACCACACACCCGACACCCCACCGCCCGAGCCGGCCCGATCCCGGCGCCGCGCACCACAGCGGCCCACCCGCGGGCACGCACCTGCCCCCCGCAGCCGGACCGGGCAGCACGACCGCCTCAGCACCGGCTTCAACGTGGCCCTGGACAGTGCGGATGTGATCACCTTCGACTCGTGACAGGGGACTCGTGACAAGGGATGCCGGCGGCCCCGGCCAGCGAGCGCAGTCGCCCAGGCCGCCGTGCCAGGCAGCGTGCGGCCCGACCGTTCGGACAGCTGTCCTTGCGTGCTCCTTTTCTTGCGTGATCCTCCGTTGGCCGGCGTGCGCGTGCAGTCTGCTGTGAGCCGGATTCCAGCGTTCGACGTTTACTGCACGGTGACCGCCAAGGACGCCTCTGGTGCAGGCGTCGAGGTCACGTCCTCGGCCGTCGCGGTGAGCGTGTGCCCTCCGGCGTCCAAGGCGACTGACGAGGTGCAGGTCCATGTGCCGTTGTCCGACGCTGTCGCCGTACAGAGCTGCGTCCCTTCGGCCTTCACGGTCACCTTTGCGTCCGGTTCACCGGATCCCGAGACCGTCGGGCTGGCAGCGACGGTCGCGCCCGCGTCGGGCGAGGTGATCGTCACCGCCGGGGCGAAGCCGGTGACGTTGGGGACGCCGTCACCGCTGATCTTCACGACGACGCTGTGCACCGTCACCTGGCCGCCGCCGTTGCGGAGCCGGAAGTCGGCACCGGAGTGCTGCTGGCCGCCGAAATAGGCGTCGGAGGCGCTCACCGTCGCGGTCTTCCAGGTATTGGTCCCGGTCAGCGGGATGCTGGACGTCGACTTGTACGGGTCCGAGGTGCCGTTGTCGTACTGCACGGCGAACGAACCGGAGCCCTGGTCGAAGTACGACACGGTGAAGGCCGCTGAGTAGTACCCGGCATGGGCGATCGAGTCCTCGACGTCGAAGTAGATGTTGCTCTGGGCGCTGGTGCGTGCGGTCAGGCCGTCGATCACCGAGGCGGTCGTCGGACCGTCGAAGCCGCCCGAAGGCCGCTCGTCCTGACTCATCCCGTAGGCGTAGTTGGCCGATCCGAGGACCGAGCCGACCACGGCCGTGCCGGGCGGCAGGTCGGAGGCGTCGAAGCTGACCCCGGTCGAGGGGTCACTGGTGAGGCCGGTCGGGTCGGCCACCGTTGCGGTGATGGTTTGCCGCCCCGGTGTGAGTCCGCCGCTGGGCGCGCAGCTCCACGCGCCGGAGTCGTCCGCGGTGGCGGTGCACAGGGACGCCGATGCTTGGCGCACGGCCACCACGCTGTCCGGGATCGCCGTACCCGAGATGGACGAGGCGAGCTTGACCGTCGCACCGCTGCGCGGGGTGGTGATCGCCGGTGCCGGCGGGAACTGGTGCTGGTTGGGCACCCAGGGACCGGTGACGGTCGCGCCGGCGCTGTGCACCGTGATGCTCGTGTCGGCATGCAGCCGGAAGTCGGCACCCGCGTTCTCCAGCCCGCCGAAGTAGGCGCCGCTGATGGTGAGATCGGCCGTTTTCCAGGTCTGGCTGTCGTGGAGTTCGATGCTGCCCGCCACGTGGTAGGGGTCCTTGGGCCCGGCGTCGTACTGCAGTGAGACGGGGCCGGTACCGCTGTCGAAGTAGGAAACGGCCACCTTCGCGTCGTACGCCCCGGTCGCGGCAACGGAGTTGTCGATGTCGAAGTACATGTCGCTGCCGCTGTGCCCGGCCGCGGTCCCGGTCGTGCGCGCGCTCAGGCCGCCTACGACGGAGGCTGTGGTGGGCGTGCCGGCCGAGCCGTTGTCGTCGACCTGGGCCAGGCCGTAGGCGTGGTTGGTGCCGCCGAGAACGGTCCCGACCGTGGCGCTGCCGGTCTGACCGGTCGCGTCCAGCCCGATCTGAACGCCGCCGAGGTGCCGCGCCGTGCTCGGCGCACTCCCGCTCACCTTTGCGTACGGCAGGGCGGTGGTGGGTGCGGAGACCTGCTGTACGAGGTACGACTTACCCGCCTTCACCGGGACGGTCAGGATGTCCTGGCTGCCGGCCACCACCTTGTGGCCGGTCTTGCCATCGACGACCTCCACCTGCTGACTCGCCCACGGGTTCTTGACCCGCAGCGTGCCCGTAGTCCCGGCCTCGATCGCGGCGGTGACGAGCTGGCCGTTTTGCACCTGGACATCGACCTTGCCGTTGCCCTGGATGTAGACGCTTCCGCTGACGTTCCAGTCGCTCGGCCACGCCGGTGCGAAGCGGATGATGCCGTCGTAGCCCTGCGCGAGCGCCTCGTTGACCGCGGTCGCGACGCCGGACTCCTGCTCGATGTAGGGCTGATAGCCGACGGTGTTGCCGATGTCGGCGAACCCGTTCGGATATACCTGGTGTCCCTCGGTGATGGAGATCAGGTTGCTGCGCACCTCGGCGGGGTTCTCCAGCCGCGCCGCGTCGATCGCGTCCATCGACCAGTCGTTGCCGCCCTTGTTGGGCCGGTGGGCGTAGCTGCGCTGCTCCAGCGCGAAGAGGTTGCTGTTCTGGTCACTCACCGTGTTCCACGGCCACAGCGGTTCCAGCTCGATGTTCTCGCCGTTCCTGCGCTGCGCCGTGGGCTGGTAGGAGATGGCGATCATGTCGGTGCCGGTCGCGTCCGCGGCGTCCGTTTCGGCCGCGGTGTAGTTCGGGTTGAGCAGCTGCGTCCGGGTGGCCTGGTCGGTCCGCGGGTACGGCGGGATCTGCGTCTCCGCCGTCCTGACCTGCTGGACCAGTGCGGCGTCGGTGGTGCCGGCCGTGCCGAGCACCTTCGCGGCCTGCTCGATGATCGGGAAGAGCGTGAGGTCCACCGCGATGTCGGTGGTGGGGTCCTGGACGGCCCACTGGGTCTCGTGTGCGTTGGCGTTCGCGTGCAGCAGCCCGTCAGCGCCGACGGTCTGGTACGCCAGCTGGAACACGGCGGTGGACTTCATGAAGGGGAAGTACTTCTTCAGCATCGCGCGGTCGCCGGTGGCCTGGTACTGCTGCCACATGTACAGCGCCACCTCGGGCCCGCTGGAGATGTTCAGCGCGTTCCAGTTCGGGCTCCCGGGCTCGCTGCAGGACGCGTTGGCCCCGGGGCTGAGGTCGCCGCCGTTGCCGTTGAAGCGCATGGTCTCCGGCACGCAGGAGCCGGGCAGGCCGCCCATCGCGGCCTTCGTCCACGCCTCGATCTGCGGCAGGTCGTTGGCGTACATGTCGAAGATCGGTGTGTTCAGGTCGTAGTTGCCAGAGCTCATGTTCGCCGAGATCTGCGTGCGCAGATTCCACAGCCAGTACGCCGACGGTGTCCAGGTCTGGGTGTCCTTGCTCCAGGCGAACATGTCCGCCTCGCCGGCCTGGCTGCCCGGGTAGCTGCCCTTCTTCATGGACGCCGCTTCCTCGTAGAGGTAGAGCGTGCGGAGGTTCTCGATGTAAGCGGCGCTGCCGTCCGTCGAGTTCATCTCGACCAGGCCCGAGTGCGTCCAGAAGTGGTTCCACCACCGGCCCTGAGCTGACATCAGGCTCGACTCGCGCAGGGTCGCGTCGTGGCCGATCAGCTTGGCCGCGGTCGTGGCGGCGTTGCCGCCGGTCCACGCCGGCGATGCGACGACGACGCGGAACGTCCCGTCGGCATGGGGTTTGAGGCTGACCTTCACCTGCGTCGGGGCCGCCACCGTAGTGCTGACCTGCTGGCCGTCTGCGGTGATGGCCGCAAGCGAACCGAACGTCTGTCCGCTTCCGGTCGGGGGACCACCGTCCACCCAGGTCTCGGCGAGCGTGCCGACGGTGCCGGACACTCCGGCGGCCGGCTTGCGTCCGGACCACAGGTTGATCGTGGCCGTCTGGGTGAGGCCGGGGTTCGCGCCGGCGACGTCGACGATCAGTTCGTCCTTCGCGCTCGCCACCCACGCCTTCATGGACATGCCGCCGCCGGACTCCCGGAGCACGCCTTCGGTGAGATCCAGCCGCCCGGTGAAGTCAGCGGCGTGCGAGATCACCGAGAGGCCCGGGATATTGAGCTGGCCTGGAGATTTGCGATCCGGCATGGTGTCCGAGCGGTTCAGCTGGGCGGTGAAGCCACCCGCCGCCCACGCCGCCACACCCAGCGACCCGTTGCCCAGCGGCATGGACCCGGTACCCGTCAGGTTCGGTGACCCGAGCACGATGTCGGAACGGCTGACAACCCCGGCCGGGTCAAGGTGGAAGGCCCCGTGGCGCCAAGCAGTCGATGCGTTCGTGGCCCCCTCCGCCGTGCCGGAGTTCACCAGGACGAGGCTTGCGAGTGCGGCGAGCAGCGCCGACCAAAGCGAGAGGGCGCGCCGAAGCGAGGCTCGCCGGTGGCGCGGGACGATCTGCACGATGCCCTCCAGGGCTGTACGACGCTCGGCCGAGAGAAGTGAAGCAGCGATCCGATGAATGCATCTTTTCGTGGCGCAGTTGATCGAGTTCGTGGGCGAATTGAGTCGCGGGAGCCAGCTAACATCGGATGACTGTCGTTCTAACGCATCGAAGGCGCTGGCGTAAAGACCCCGGCACCCGAAGGCGCGCGCCGAGCGGGTTCTCAGCGCGACGAAGTCCGCCGTGCTGAAACCGGCGGCCCTGACCGTCGCGCAGTACGCGGCGCCGCTGCACCCCGCGGAGCCCCCTGGCATCTCGCCCGCCGCCCTGGCCCGCCTGCGCGGGGTCACACCCCCGACTATGAACACGGTCCTGAAGAACCTCCAGGACCGCCGGCTCATTGAACGCACCCGCACGACTGGCGCCCGGACGCTCGCGGCGCTCGACGCGAGCGGCGAGGCAAGTGGTACCAGCGGCACGTACGCCCTGATCCAGGGCCGAGGCCGCGACGGCACCGGGTTGCCGCCCCTGCGGCGCTGATTGGGGCCGCGATGCTCCTGATACGGCGAAGCCCCCGGACAGGCCCGGGGGCTTCGCCTGACGTCGCGGCAGGAAGGTCAGCGGCGCCGCCAGCGGTCCTGGAAGGTCAGTTGAGCGTGAGCGCCGCGCTGTCGTCCGCCGCGTTCGGGTCGAACGGCGGGCGCCAGCTTGCGTCGGGGCTCCAGGCCATGGCCACCGAGCCCTGGGCGCCGGGAACGACCTGGTCGACCCGGACGGTCAGGCTGAACTGGGCCGTCCGCCCGGCCGGGACGAGGTAACTCTCGGAGCAGGCGTACGGACCGTGCGCCGTGGTCTGCGGGTCGTCGACGGTCTGCGGCCGGCAGTTGGCGGACGAGCCCACGATGGTGGTGCCCGGCGGCGGGACGACCGTGACGCCGATGGGCTCGCCGCTGCGGTAGAAGATTGTCGCCGGACCGGTGTTGGTCATGCTGAAGTCGAGCTGCACGGTGTCGCCCTGGGCCGCCTGCGCGGTGGCGCCGCTGACCGAGAAGTCCGCGGTGTTGGCGGCCTGGAGCGCGGTGATGCGGTAGTCGTTGCTCCCGTCCGCGAACGGCAGCGAAACCTTGCCGGCCGGCGCGGTGCTCGGCGTGCCCGGGTCGAGCACGTCGAGCCGGAGCTTGCTGCCCGTGCCCTGAGTCCAGGTGCGGCCGGCCTGCATCTGCTGCAGGAACGCGTCGCCCTTCGGCGCGGTGAGGGTGTCGAGGTAGGTGTAGTACGCGGCCGAGGTGACGTTCAGCTGCACCGCAGTGGCCAGGGCGGCCCGCTCACCGACCTGGATCGGTTGGGCGAAGGTGCACAGCGCGTCCTCGGCCGAGACGTCGTCGGGCACCGAGCTGTATGTGCAGTTGGCGAAGTGCTGGGCGAAGGTCAGGCCGGGCGAGGCCATCAGCAGCACCTGGGCAGCGGCCGCCGGACGGTCCCCGGTGTTGGTGAACTCCACCGGTTCGCTGACCGTCGAGCCGACCGGGAGCCCGGTGTGCTGGGTGGGTTGTGCCAGGTCGAAGGCCGGCCCGCCGATCTGTACGGAGCCGCTGCCGCCGACGAAGGTCCCGGCCGTTGCCGTTCCGGTCACCGTGTACGAGGCGGCGGCGCCGGGCGTGACGCCGGGGCGGGCGGCGATCGTCAACTCGGTGACGCCGCCGAGCCCGCCCCCCGTCGGATTGTCGTCGTAGAAGTACTCCTGGCAGGTGGCGACGGAGTTCGTCACCGTGCAGTTGTCGGAAAAGGTCACATCGGCGATCTGCGCCAGTTTCTGTGCGTCGATGGTGAGCGTGACCTGGGTCGCCACGCTGCTCGCGTCGGTGGTGAACTGCAGGGCGGCCTGCACGGTGCCGGCGACCCCGGTGGCCGCGCCGGTCGGCACGGCCACCGTCGCGGGCTTCCGCAGTGTGATGACGGGCCCGGTGGTGTCGGCGGCGGCCGGCGTGACGCCGGACAGGAGGCTGAAGGCGGCCGCGATCAGCGCGGCGGTGGTGAACGCCGCGGTGCGGCGTAGGACATGACGGTGCATCCGGTAGGTTCCCCCCTGAGGATTGGTCTATACCTACACGGTAGAGAATGCCTGGCCGAATGTCCTCCCACATTCGGGACCGGTGATCCTGACATACCGGTGATAGCCAGACATGCACTGCGAAGCGTCTCTAGAACTCTGTGTGTGCCTGTGGTTTCCAGGCTTTTCGGGCGCGGCGTGGCCGTGTGCGGTTGCCGTCCGGTGGTCCGAACCTCGGGGTGAGGGGGTGGACCTCGGTGGCGTGCAGGTGGTGGAAGCCGGTCCGCTCGGCGGCGCGGGTGCGCTGCCGGCAGGTTCTGCGTGAGAGCCGCCTCCGGCCGGGTGCGGGTACTCCATGACCTGGCACCGGCCCGGATACGGCGGCTGGTGTCGTGGTGTCATGCCCCGCCGGACGCTGGACTGCCCCCGTGGTGGGGGTG
>NZ_SUMC01000201.1 GCF_005047355.1 Actinacidiphila oryziradicis | reverse complement strand
CCGGCTGCCCCGGCTTCGTCGCGACCGACCTCAACGGCTTCCGCGGCGTGCGCACCCCCGAACAGGGCGCGGCGATCGCCATCAAGCTCGCGACCCTGCCCGACGACGGCCCGACCGGCAAGTTCTTCGAGGACGCCGGCGTAGTGCCCTGGTGATGTGCACGGCGGTCATCACCCGCCGCGTGAGACGGCTTCGCCCGCGCGTCTCGAACAGGTTCATCGACTGCGGCGGCCGTCCCGGCCAACGCTTCGGCGCCCGGGGCAACGCTCCGCACCGCTCCGGAGGAACACTCCGGTCGGCGAAGCCGAAACCGGGCGTTCCCGCCCGCATCCCCGCCGTCGGCCTTGTGAGCCGGCGGCATGCCCCCGAAGAGGATCAACATCATGAGCGAGTCGACTCCCACTGACGTCGTCAGCGCGCCCACTCCTGTCCTCTCGTTCAGTCCGGTGGCGCTATCGGCTCCCAGCCGAGCCGTGGACCTGCAGGTCAAGGTTTCCGCGCCCGCGACGGGAACCGAGCTGCCGATCATCCTGCTCTCGCACGGCCATGGCAGGTCGAACCACCTCTCCTCACTGAACGGTTACGCCCCGCTCGCCGACTTCTGGGCAGCGCACGGCTTCGTCGTGATCCAGCCCACCCATCTGAGCTCGAAGACGCTGGCCCGCAGTGTGGATCCCGACGATCCCGAGGCGCCGCTGTTCTGGCGCACGCGGGCTCAGGACATGACGCGGATCCTCGACCAGCTCGACGTGATCGAAGCCACCGTCCCGCAGCTGCAAGGGCGCCTGGACCGCAGCAAGGTTGCCGTAGTCGGGCACTCGTTGGGCGGGCAGACCGCGAGCATGCTGCTGGGCGCGCGGCTGACCGATCCCCAGGACGGAACGGAAGTGAACCTGGCCGATCCCCGGATCAAGGCGGGGGTGCTGCTCGCCGCGCCCGGCCGAGGCGGCGATGCCCTCAGCGAGGCCGCGGCCAAGAACTTTCCGTTCTTCTCGACCATGGACTTCTCCACGATGGCCGCACCTGCGCTCGTGGTCGCCGGCGATAAGGACGTCTCGCCTCACCTGACGGTTCAAGGCTGGGAATGGCACGCTGACCCTTATCACCTCGCTCCCGGCCCCAAGTCCCTGCTCACCCTGTTCGACGCAGGGCACATGCTCGGCGGGATCTCCGGATATGACGCCGCCGAGACCACGGACGACAACCCCGAGCGGGTGACCGCAATCCAGCAGCTGACCTGGGCCTACCTGCGCACCGAGCTCTATCCCGCAGATTCCGCCTGGCAGGCAGCGTGTGACGCGCTGACCGCCGGAGACAACTCACTCGGCCGGGTCGAATCCAAGTAGGCCCCACGAAACCCATCCGTCCGTCGGACCAGCAGCATGAAAACGATGCTCTTCCCCAAAATGGTCATCGCGCGGGCCGTCTTGAGCTGCTGGACATGGCAGGTAAAGACGCCGCGGCTCAAAACGAGTCATCCAGCGAGCATGCTCAGGAACAGTCCTGCCAAGACCTGGCCCAGGTAGGCGGAGATCCCCGAAATGCGGGTGGGTTAGTCCCACGCGGGCGCGCAGGTTTCTGTTGACGACCTGCTGGTTGAACGTGGCTGCCGCGAGCAGCACCGTGCAGACGCCGCCCCGGGCATCGTCCGGTATGGGTGTCCCGTCGGTCAGTGCGGTTCGGCATCGAATCAATACATCTATCGCTCATGTTATTTGGGCCCAAACTGTCAGGAGACTGTTGTGCACATCGCGATCATCGGCAAGGGGAAAGTGGGCTCTGCTCTGGGAGCACGGCTCGCGTCCGCCGGCCACGAGGTGGCCTACGGCTCACGTACCCCCGAGGACCACACCGGGTCGGTCAGTCAGACGGAGGCCGTCCAGGGCGCCGAGCTGGTCATCATCGCCATCCCTGGCACTGCTGTCCTTTCTACGTTGGAGGGGATCGGGGGGGATGTCCTCGCCGACCGGATCGTGCTGGACATCTCGGCCGCCTTCACGCCGGACATGGCGCTGGCCTACCCCAACGACAGCGTCGCCCGGCGGGTGCAGGCGCGCTTCCCCCGGGCCCGGGTCGTCAAGTCTCTGAACACCATGAACGTCTCGATCATGGTGGACCCGCTGGCCTCGCTCCCGCAGGCAACGGTGTTCGTCAGCGGTGACAACCAGGACGCCAAGGCGGCCGTCAAGGGGTTGCTGGCCGACCTGGGGTGGACCACGGAGAGCATCCTCGACCTCGGGGGCGTGGCCAGTGCGACAGCCACCGAGCACGCCGCGCCGTTGTTCTTCGCGACCTACATGGCCTTGCAGACGATGCGGTTCAACATCGCCATCACGCGCTGACGGCAGTCGCGTCGGGCGGTACCGCCCGCTACCTAGTGAGCCCCCCGCCGCAGCCACGATCCGGTGAAGCGCAGCCTGGAGCCCAACCCGTGGGCGACGCAGCGCCACCAGCAGCGATTATCCCTCAGCGCCGAGTCGCTCGTCAGGAAAGCATCACTCGGTGAGGCCCACCGTCGGGACGCACTCGCACGGCTCTGACGCGGGGACGAAGGTCAAAGACCGAAACCAAAGGACTGACGGCTGCATGCCACAAACACCCCGACCCAGCTTCGGGATCATGACCGCCCCCATGCAGATCGGCTACCACGACATCCTGCGGGTTTGGCGCGAGGCGGACGAGATCGCCGAGATCGAGCACGCGTGGCTGTTCGACCACCTCATGCCGATCGGCGCCGACCCGGACGGGCCGGCCCACGAAGGCTGGACCCTGCTCTCGGCCCTCGCCGCCCAGACCCGGCGACTGCGCCTCGGCCTGCTCGTTACCAGCAACCGCATCCGCCCACCCGCGATGCTGGCCAAGATCGCCACGACCGTCGACATCGTCTCCGGTGGACGTCTCGACTTCGGCATCGGCGCCGGCTCACGACCGGACCAGCCCTTGGCTCGGCGGGAGTACGAGGCGCACGGCCTGCCCTTCCATGACGCCGCTCACGCCGTGGGCAGCCTCGCCGAGGCGTGCACGGTCATCCGGCGGTTGTGGACCGAGACCGAACCCTTCGACTTCCATGGCACCTACCACCGTCTCACCGATGCGTTCGGCAATCCGAAACCCATCCAGCGTCCCCACCCGCCGATCCTCATCGGAGGCCGTTCGGCCGCCGTGCTGCGCATCGCTGCCGAGCACGCTGACCTGTGAAACATCCCGGGCGGCGACATCGATGACGTCGTCAGCCGCAGCGCGCTGCTGGACCGCTACTGCGCCGAGAACGGGCGCGACCCTGCCGCCATCACCCGCTCGATCCACCTGCCGGTCTCCTACGACCAGCCCGGCACGACCCGGGACGCAGTCGGCAAGGCGATCGACGCCGGCTTCCAGCACATCGTTCTCGGGCTGCCGGCGCCCTACCCCGTCGGCGTCGCCCAGTGGGTCGCCGACGAACTCATCACCACGCGGATCTAAGGACCCAGCCACAGGGGGATCCGCCTACCCGGCCCATGCTCGAGCACGCGACAGGCCGGTGAGAGATATTCATTCTGGCCGTTCTGTCCCGCAGTGGCCTGTGCCGGGTCGAGCTACGCAAAGACGATGGCGTTCGCCAATCGCCGACGGAGGTGACAGAGCGGTGGCCAACGTCAGCGGATCGGGATGGCCAGCCCCGCGGAAGCGGACCGATGCTCGACGTAACGCGCAGAAACTGCTGGACGCGGCCGCTGCGGCTTTCGCCACCTCCGGCGTCGACGTGCCCGTACGCGACATCGCCGCCAGGGCCGGTGTCGGCGTCGGCACGATCTACCGCCACTTCCCCACGCGGGCCGATCTCATCGTCGCCGTCTACCGGCACCAGATCGAGGCCTGCGCCGAGGCCGGCCCGGCACTGTTGGCGCACAGCAACCCACCGCACACCGCCCTGGCGCGATGGATCGACCTCTTCGTCGACTTCCTGGTCACCAAGCAGGGCCTCGCCGAGGCGCTGCGGTCCGACGCCGCCGCCTTCCAGACCCTGCACGCCCATTTCCTCGACCGCCTCGTACCCGTATGCGCTCAACTGCTCGACGCCGCTGTCACGGCTGGCGAGACCCGCTCCGACATCAACGCCGACGAACTGATGCACGGCGTCGGCAACCTTTGCATCGGCGTCGGCTACAACCCCCGGTATGACGCACGCCGTATGGTCGAAGTCCTTATCTCAGGACTGCGCCTCAGTTGAGTAGGGTCGGGGACTGGCGCGGTGGCTTGCGCTCCGTTTCCCCGCCGCTTCAAGTGAAGCATGCAGTTCTCCCGCACACGGCTTTCCGACGTGGGTGCAGCTCTTGGATGAGCCACGAGCTACACCCGGTTGAGATTGCCCCGGACCCGAGCCACTACCCCAGGACTGCCCCGCCTCCTTTCCTCGTCTTTGATCCGTTGCTCGGCGGCCACAGACGCCTGCGCCACCTTCCCAGCCCGGTCCCACACCACAGGACACCAGGCGAAGCACAAAACTGACCGGGGTGGGCCTTGATGCCGGTGACCGTACCGCCGTCCCTGCTGATCGTTCTGGAGGTCCTGCGGCCGTGCTTCACCGCGCCCTCGTTCGCGACGATGTCGGCGCTGGTCACCGGGGCGCTGTCGGCGGGCGGCCCGCGCACAGTCACCGGGATGTGGCAGGCCGCGGGCCTGGCCGGGCAGGCACACTGGTCGCGCGCACACCGGTTCTTCTCCCGCGCGGTGTGGGACTTGGACCAGGTGGGCCTGGCCCTGGCCCGCGCGGTCGCGGAACGCTTCATGCCCGAGGGTGCCGCGGTCACCGTAGCGGTGGACGACACCCTCTTCCACCGCTACGGCAGACACGTCCATGGCGCGAAGTACCAGCACGACGGCTCCGCCAAGGGACGCGACGGCATCGGGCGCGGCAACTGCTTCGTGATCGTCGGTATCGTGGTGGCGGTGCCGTTCATGGCCCGCCGGGTCTGCCTGCCGGTCCTGTTCCGCCTGCACATCCACAAGACCAGCACCTCCAAGACCGAGCAGGCCCGCGCCATGGTCGACCTCCTCGCCCAGACGCTGCCCGGACGCACGATCCACGTGGTGGGCGACGCCCTGTACCGCGGGCCCGCCTGGCGCGGCCTTCCCCAACGGGTCACCTTCACCACCCGGCTTGCCGCCAACGCGGTCCTGTACGCACCCGAACCGCCGCGCACCGGCAAGCGCGGACACCCCGCTTGGAAGGGCGAACGTCTGGGCACCGCCACCGAGATGGCCGCCACCGCGACGTGGACCCGTACCAGGGTGACCCGCTACGGGGTGACCGAGGCCGTGGACCTCGCGGTGATCACCTGTCTGTGGTGGGGCAGCCTGCACCGCACCCCTGTCCGTGTGGTCCTGGTCCGCGACCTGGACGAGACCCGGCCCTACACCCTGGCCCTGGCCACCACCGACCTGACCACCAACGGCGAGCGGATCGTGGCCAGGTACGCCTCCCGCTGGTCCATCGAACAATCGATCAAGGACGCCAAGCAGCTCCTCGGCGCGGGCGACGCCCAGAACCGGCTGCCCGCCGCCGTCGAACGCACCACACCCCTGAGCCTGGCGAACCTCACCATCCTGGTCCTGTGGTACGACCACGCCGGCCAACCCGCCACCGACCTCAACACCCGCCGCCACGAAGCCCCCTGGTACCGCCACAAGCGCCACGTCTCCATCGAGGACATGATCACCGCGTTCCTGCGAACCCGGATAACCCACATCACCGCAGCCCAGGACACATCCACCCTATTCGGCCCCAGCCACCCGACCAGCCAACCTATCGCCGCGTAATGGCGAAACTTCAGAACGGAGGAGGCGGTGCGCGGTGCCTGAATCGGTCTAGACAACACAACGGCCCAGGTTGGGGATCACGTCCCTGGCCTGGGCCTTCGTTTTTGGAGCGGGTGACGGGAATCTGAGCTTGGGAATCACAGGGGCCTTGCTCGGTGTATGCGCAGCTCGGGCGGTGTATTTGCTGGGCGATGGGTGGTTGCTCGCGTCACGGCTGCTGCCCGCTGTTGACCGTGGGATACCGCTCTGCCTGGTGCGGAAGTGGCGCGGCCGGCGCAGACCACCCAGCCTCAGGAGGGTGCCCAGATCAGCATGGCCGGCACCGGCAGGGCGATCAGTCAGCGGGTGACCAGTACGGGCTTGCGACCGTAGCGGTCGGAGAAGGTGTCGGCGAAGAAGTTGGTGACGGCCTTGGTGGCGCCGAAGGTCACGACGGCGTGGCGTTCGCCGAGGCGCTGTGGGTCTGATGGCTGCGCCTCAACCAGCGGAGTCGCTGTAGTGTCGGGAAACCGGATTTTTACTGGGAAGGGAGAAGAAAACCCTTGACTCATAGTGAATGGGTAGGATAATTGCAATACACCAGAAAACCGGAGTGAGTCGCACTGTCGGTGGAGACGTTCGCCGACTCGCGTGACTCGCCCGTTGGCTCTGGCCAGGCCCCCGGCAGCTCTCTCGGTCTCAGAGCTTTCAGTGACGGCTGAAAGTCATGGCATCGGGGCGGACTACCGGGGACTGCATGTTTGCATGCACCCGAGGTGCGCAGTGCATGCACATGAGCGCATGCACATGGAGGATCCGGGTGAAGCTCCCGGGTCGGCGTGCGGCGCCGCAGCGATGGCTCACAGCGAGGTCGGTGAGGGCCGGATCACCGAGGCGGCGGTCCGCGCGGTCGGCGGGAGGCGGCTCAGCTGCCTGAAGGGTGCCGAAACTCCGCACCGGGTCTGATCAGGCACTTGCGTCTCCGCCCGATCATGGCAGGCTCGCACCGCATGGCGTTGCGCATGCTCTATCTGATCTTCCTCCGGCTCCTCCTGCTGCTGTCACGGTCGGAACGGCCTGATCCGCGAGGGGTCTATCAGGAAAGAACAAGTGCTGCCACAACCACGGTCCGCTGTTGGCGGCGTCGAAGACGTGTGCCCCGAATTTCCGGTCTGCCTCCAGACACAGCAGAGCGGCGGCGAGCACGGGGAACGCGATGAGCACAGTACTGCGGTGAGCAGAACGTTCCAGGTGAAGAACGGCATCCGGAACATGGTCATGCCGGGCTCGCGCATGCAGATGATCGTGGTGATGAAGTTGACCGCGCTGAGGATGGTGCCGAAGCC
>NZ_SUMC01000200.1 GCF_005047355.1 Actinacidiphila oryziradicis | reverse complement strand
ATTCCTGCCAGGCCCCGGCGTTGAGCCGCTCGTAGCCGCCCCAGGTGTTGTTCACCAGGAGATGCAGTCTGCCGTGCTCGGCGGCGATCTGGTCGGCGACCGCTGCCACGGCTGCGTCATCGCGATGGTCGCAGGCCACCGGGATGCCCTTGCCCCCCGCAGCCGACACGGCGGCCGCGCTGGACTCGACCGTGCCGGGTAGGTGCCCTGTCCGAGCGTCACTGGTCGAGCGTGCGGTCACGTATACGGTCCATCCGGCTTGGCCGAGGGCAAGGGCGATGCCGCGTCCCACTCCCCGGCTCGCCCCGGTCACCCACGCTACCCGCCGGGTACCACCGCGATCTCGCTCTGCCATGCGGAGCACAGTAGCGACGCCCGGTGACAGCAGAATCGTCGGGCGGGCTGTCGACACCCGACATCCCGCCCGAGGATCTTCACACCCCAGGAGGAACAGCACATGAAGTCGCGCATCCCGCGCTGGAAGCGCTGCGGCCATGGCCCCGGCACCCTGAGCCCTGTAGGTGCCAGAAACCTCATCCGCGCTGGTCAGTGGGCATGTGGGCGCTGTCGTGAGGCCCGGCCAGTCGAGCGTGACGGTGGAGGTCTCGCTTGGTGATTGCCTGCTGGTTCCGGTCGGCATCAGGATGGTCCGGTGCTGCTGCGACTGCCCTACCTGGCCTTGACAAGCATGTTCACCTTGATACGGCTCCTGCCGATGAGCGACCGTGACAAGGACGCTGAGATCCTGGCACTGCGCCACCAACTGGCCGTGTTACAACGGCAGATCGACAAGCCGAAGCTCACGTGGCCCGACCGCGCGCTGCTCGCCGCGCTCCTGCACCACCTCCCCCGGGTACACCTTCGTCAACTCCATTTGATCGTCTCCCCCGACACGCTGCTGCGCTGGCACCGCGACCTGCTGCGCCGACGCCACGCCAAGGTCTCCCGCCCCAAGCGCCCCGGCCGACCGCGCACCGTGCGCTCCGTCCGCGCCCTGGTGCTCAGGCTCGCCGGCGACAACCCCAACTGGGGCTACAGGCGCATCCACGGCGAACTCGCGGCCCTCGGCGTCAAGGTTGCCGCCTCCACCGTGTGGAACATCTTCAAGGAACACGGCATCGACCCCGCACCCGAGCGCGACCACACCACCTGGGCGAGCTTCCTGCGCTCCCCAGCACACGCCATCCTCGCCGCCGACTTCTTCGAGACCAAGACACTGACCGGGGCGACCTTGACCGTCCTGGCGGTGATCGAGCACGCCACCCGCCGCGTGCGGATCCTCGGGACGACCGCGCACCCGACCGCAGCCTGGATGACCCAGCTCGCCCGAAACATGGTGATGGACCTTCCGGACACGGGCGCCAGGGTGAAGTTCTTGATCCGCGACCGGGACATCCGCTACCCGGCCGCCTTCGACGCCGTCCTGCAGGCCGCGGGCATCGAGGTCGTCCAGACCGGCGTCCGGATGCCGCGCATAACGCAATCATGGAGCGATGGGTGCGCTCATGCCGAACCGAGCTCCTCGACCGCACCCTCGTGTGGAATCAAGCCCACCTGCTCCACGCGCTACGCGAGTACGAGTCGTTCTACAACGAGCACAGGCCCCACCGCAGCCTCGCCAGCGCCGCGCCGCTACGCCCACTTCCCGAGCCGATCACCGAACCCGACCGACTCACCCATCTCGACGTCCACCGACGCGACCGCCTTGGCGACATCCTGCACGAATACCAACATACAGCGTGACGAGCACGGACGTGATTCTTGGCACCTACAGTGTGCGGTGGTGCCGAGGACAGCCGGTATGGACAGCAGCGCGCGAGCAGCACGGTACAACAGCGACACGATCATCCAGACAGCGTCCCAGCCACCACCGACAACCATGGACACCGCTGCTCACCTGCAGCGATGACTTTACGAGCCCCACAGGCTGTCCAACACGCCGCTCAGCCCTGCTGTGGCCGCTGCAGCTGCGCCGGACCGGGGCCGAGGTGGTGAACGCGCACGCCGCCGGCGCAGACGCAGCCAGGCCCGGGCCCGCCGCTTCCACTGCAAACGCCGAGGCCACAACCCCCAAATGCGGTTGCAGTACTAGGAATCGATCGTCCAGGCGCCCAGCAGGGGCGCGAGCAGGTCCTTGTTGTGGGACGGCTGACGGGTGTACGGGTAGTCGGCGTTGTTGGACGCGAAGAGCGGGACCTTTTGTTCGTACAGGCTGCCATGGGAGCGATATTCCTGGGGCAGTTGCTCGGACTCGCGGCCGGTCGGCAGTTCACCGAAAACGGTGTCGCGGTCGCCGAGGGCGACCAGGTCACCGATCCGGTCGGGGTTGAGGTGGAACCGGCTCGCGGCCTCCTCGCGGCGGAGAACGGTCTCGACCCCGGGCAGCGAGGACAGGGTCTGGGCGACGTTCGACTCGTCGGCCGGGTGGTGCAGCCAGATCCACGCGGTGCCGCCGAAGGTGCGGTGGTGCTTGACATAGCGGTCCTTCTCCGCCGAGAGCGCGAAGCGGACCGGTGCGTGCCGGTTGGCCAATGCCTGGGACAGGTCGTGGACGAGGTTCTTGCCGTTCATGCCGTGATCGGCGGTGGCGAAGAAGGCGGCGTCGGGTGCCGCTGCCACGGCCTCGCCGATGAGCTCGTCGAGCCGGCGGAGGTGGGCGATGGTGCGGGGGTCCCCGGGGGGCCAGGCGTGCATGGGGTAGTCGGTGGTGTGGACGTAGAGGAAGTCCAGGTCGGGTTGGGTGGCCAGCAGGTCGACTGCTACGCCCCACAGCCAGTGGTTGATCTCCGCCGAGTAGATGTCGGGCGCCGGTCCGTACCGGTCGGTGAACTCGGAGCCGGGCTCCTCGGCGGCGACGGCGAGTGTGGTGCGGTTGCCCAGCAGTCGGACGGTCTTCTTCTTGGCAGTGAGTAGTGCCGCCTTGCCGCCGGCGGTGGTGACGCGCTCCAGCAGGGTGGGCTGGGTCAGGTGGGTCCAGTCCTCCATGTAGTCGGCCTCGCCGGTGGCGGGGTTGAAGTAGCTGTTGCCGGTGATCCCGTGTTCGGCGGGCCAGGCGGCGCAGGATATGCCGGCGTTGTTGGCGTTGGTCACGGTGGGGGATATCGCGTCTACGATGCCGCTGGTCCCCTGGGCACCGAGGCCGGTGAGCACGGGCATGGTGCCGCCGTCGAGATAGGCGGGATCCAGACCATCGATCATCGCCACGATGACGCGCTGGTGAGCGTGCACAAGCACTTCCTTAATGTGAGTTCTCAGACGAGCAGGTTGACGACGTACTCGGTGCGGTCGGCGCGAGTGTGGTGCTGGATGTGCGCGAGGTCGTTACCCTCCGCATCGGTGTTGACGCCGGTCACGATCAGGAGCGGGGTGCCGGTCTGGATGTCGAGCCACCGCGCGTCGTCCGCGGTGGCCGCGTCGGCCGAGAACGAGCGGCGCGCGCGCCGGACGGCGATGCCGGTGTCGCGGGTCAGTCGCGTGAAGGGACTTTCGGTGCCGTCCCAGTCCCGCGGGGCCAGAGCCGCGGGCAGCACGGCCTCGGACAGTGACCAGGGGGTGTCTTCGAGGCTTCGCCTGTGCCGTAACCGGACGGTGGCTCCGGGCCACCGCGGGAACTCCGGTGGTCCCGTCGCCGACGGCTCCTCGGTCACCTCGATGACCTGATGGACGACGCTCAGACCACGTTCGGCCATGCTTTCCGACAGGCTGCCCTGGCCGTCGTCGATGCGATGGCGGACCGACGGCTCCCTGACGAAGGTGCCCACGCCGTGCTCGGTACGCACCACACCGCCGCGCGCCAGGTCGGCCAGCGCACGCCGGACCGTCAGCCGGTTGGTCCCGTAGCCCTGCGCGAGGCTGGCCTCGGATGGCAGCTTGACGCCGGGCGGGGACTCACCGGCTACGAGACGTCGCGTCAGATCGGCCTTGACCTCCTCATAAAGCGCGACCCCGGCACGCCGGGCCAGCGGGGTGCCGGATGGGGGGCGGGACTCGCGGGCACCGGGGCCGACGTCACGACCTTCTCCGTTCACGGGCTGCTCACCACCTCATCTTTTCTAGATGTATAGATATCTACCAGACTCAAAGTCGCATGTCGAGCCGATCGTGAGGTCTCAGCATTTCTGCGGAACGCGTACTGCTCTGACCTGTGACCTGTAGGGTGCCAAAACTCACGTGCAGCCTCTGATCAGGTACTTTGCAGTTCCAGGCGATTACGGCAGGCTTGGACTGCATGGCGCCGGCTCACGCCGGCCCGCAACCGTGTGCGGGTCACCTTCCGCCGGCCGGGTCCGCCGTCAGCGGGTCTCGCCCTCTTCCAGGTAGACCCGGGCGGCGTAGTCCTCCAGGACCTGCTCGCAGCGTTCGAGGGCCGCGGCCGTTTCGGCACGGCCGGAGGCTGACAGCAGGTCCCGTGTGCGGACCTTCTCGTACCAAGTCTTCAACTTGGTCAGGTCCTCGTCGTTTTCCTCCAGTTCGGCGTACGTGAAGTGCTCGGCCACGTACTCCTTGTCGACCTGGGCGAGAAAGTCCTGGCAGCGGTCGGTGATCTCTTCGTACTCGTCGTTGCGGGCCGCGTTGAAGGCGGCGGCGACATCGGCCTCTCCGGCCAGCACATCGGTGCCGAGCAGATGGGCCGTGCCGTCCATGTCGATGATCTCCTTGCGCAGCATCCGCATGGCTCTTTCCGAGGCGACTGTGCGAGGCAGGGCAGCCACCGAGTTCTGCAGGTAGATCGCGCCGAGTGCCTTGATGCGCCGCCATATCGCTGCCCTTAACCGGGTCGGCTCTGTCGGCACCTGGTAGACGAGCACAAGCCAGCGGTGTCCGCTGCCGTTCACGTCTTCTTCCGGCTGATCCGCCTGTTGCGACCAAGCCGCACCGGTTCACCTCCCGCATGAACTTGCTTGCTGCCCTCAACTTACGGTGGGCGTTGATTGCGTAGACCCGTGGACCGGGTCACGAACGGCGGGGGCCGGGCTTGTGGGTTCACACCAACGCCGGGACACATCGCGCCCCGGGTTGGTGCGGTTCCGGCCCCTCTCCGGGTCAGGCGCTGGCGTCGGCCCGGTAGGCGAAGCTCCCGCTGGGGTCGAGCCGGACCCGGACCTCTTCGCTGCGTTGGTAGCGTTGTTCGGCGAAGACGCCGGTGAGGAGCGTGCCGTCCGCGAGCTCGACCAGGTGGTCATATCCGTGGCCGCGGTAAGCGACATCCCGTACCCGGCTCAGGAGGCCGCTGTCGTCGTCGACGCTCGGGACCAGGCGCGCCGCGGCGGGACGAACGAGAACCGTAACCGCGGATCCCAGCGGCTCAGGCGCAGGCCCGGATGCCGCCAGGGGACCGTTGGGCGTGTCGACCAGGAACCGTCCGGCGGAGTCCGGCCGGCCGGCAACCCGGCCGTGCAGTTCCCCGGCGACACCTGTGAAGCGAGCTACGAACGGCGTGGCCGGCGCGTGATACACCGATTCCGGCAGGTCGCACTGGACGAGTCGTCCGTCCTGGAGTACACCGATCCGGTCTGCGAGGGCGAAGGCCTCGACCTGGTCGTGGGTGATGTACACGACGGTCGTGTCGTTCTCCCGGGCAAGCGTGGCGATCTCCGCCCGCAGCCGCTCCCGCAAGTCGGCATCGAGGTTGGACAGCGGTTCGTCGCAAAGAAGCACCGCCGGTCGGGCGACCAGAGCCCGAGCGAGTGCGACCCGTTGCTGCTCCCCGCCCGACAGCTCGGGAGGGCGACGGTTCGCCAGTCGGACCAGGCCCACCCGGTCCAGCATCGCCAGGGCACGCCGCCTGGACTCCTGGCGGGGAAGGTGCAGCCGGTCCAGGGCGTAGACGACGTTCGCGAGGACACTGACCTGGGGCCACAGCGCGTATTGCTGGAACACCATTGCCAGGCCGCGCCGTTCAGGCGCCACATGCAGCCGTTGGTCCGCCACGATGCGCGTTCCGATCGCGATGCTGCCCGCGCTCGCCCGGTCGATCCCGGCCACGAGCTTCAAGAGCGTTGTCTTTCCTGACCCTGACGGCCCGAGGAGCACCATGAACTGCCCGGCATTGACCGTCAGATCGATGCCGTCGAGGGCGGTGACGTGGCCGAACCGGCGGGTCAGGCCGGTGAGTTGCAACGCGCTCGATGACGGGGGAGGGCTGTCGGGGGAGGTAGCAGGGGCTGGACGGGATTCCGCCTCGGTGGGCCTGGCCTGCATCAGCGTGTGCGATCGTCGTTGAAGGGAAGGAGCAGGTGCCAGTTCACGCTCTCGGTGAACAGGTTTGGCAGGAACGGGGTCGTCCCGCTGTCGAGGTAGTCCGAGCCGAGCCCGTCGATCATGAAGATCAAGCGCGGCGAGCCGATTCCGTTTCCGTTTCCGGTCATGAGGTTTCCTCTGGGGTTAGGGTGTTGTGTTTACGGTCGTGAGGCCGGCGACCAACGAGTCGACGGCCGCTTCTTGACGGGCGCGTTGTCCGCGGTGCAGCATCCCCGCCGCCCGTACCAGCCCGTTGACCGCTGCGAGCACCGCGATCATCGCGGCGATGGCCACGACCGTGAGCGCGGTACCTGTCGCGATCTGCGACTTGAACTGCACGGCGACCGCCACGGCGAGCGGCTCCCCGCTCGGCGCGTGCAGGACCTCCGAGAGCGGCAGCTCGAACATGATGACGGCCACCAGGAACAGCCAAACCGACAGGAGGGACCGCCAGATGAGCGGCAGCACCGCCTTGGTCCACGCACGGAGAGCGATGAAGCCGTGAACCCGCCCGGCGTCGTAGAGAGACCGCCCGGCCTGGGCCAACGGGCCGTGCAGCATCCGGACGGCGAGGGGGGAGAATCCGACGACATAGCCGACGAGCAGCAGCCATTGCGTGTTGTAGACCGGCAGGGCGTTGTAGACCGCCGGCAGGTTGTAGAAGAACACGAACCCCGCGGCGAGGACGATAGAGGGAAGCCCGATCACCGCCACCAAGCCGATGTCGATCAGCGCCGCGGCGCGAGCCCTGCCCCGGTACTGGTTCCACAGATTGATGACGAGCCCGACGGCCACCGCCAACGTCGCCCCGGCGAGGCCGAGTTGAAGGGACAGCCACACGGGACTGAGCAGGCCTGGGGTGTCAAACAGCGCCCTGTAGGCCGCAAAAGTGAGCCCCGATGAGTTGGCGGCTGCGACGGCTCCGCCCGACGACGCCGTTCCGCCGAGCAGCGAGGACCCGACGATGCCGAGGAC
>NZ_SUMC01000020.1 GCF_005047355.1 Actinacidiphila oryziradicis | reverse complement strand
GGAAACCCCGGCCAGTTCGGCAACATCCTTGCGCCGCCGCCCCTCACCCGACCACAGCACGATCCGCGCTCGCGTCGCCACGACAGCCGGCACGTCGCGACTGTTCACCAACTCCCGCAACTCAGCGATCTGTTCCACAGAGAGCTCCATGCCAGAACCAACGAGCCCCATCGATCAAAGTAACGACTGCAGGATCACGAGACACTAGCGTTCGGGAATCCCTAGTTCTCCACGCAGGTCAGCCAACTCCTGAGCCATCGCCCGGCCCCTGTCTGAATCGACAGAAAAAAGCTGCGGGAGCGCATTAAGGATCTCCACTTCCCGATCGGTGAGGGAATCTCGATAACCCCGGCTACGATAGAGTGAGCGCAACGTCCGCAGGTCCCACCACCGTAGCCTGTCTTCGCGCGGAGTGGATGTGCCCAGCCGTTTGTAGATCTCTGCTCTGACTCGGGACCAGTCGCCACCGCGGTCGACATATGAATGCATGTCTGCCCGGACATCTCCGAAGTAGACCAATTGAACCGAACGATTCAGAAGATCTTCAGCGGGGTCGTGCAATCGCTCCAAGTAGGCAGTTTCGATTACCGAGTCACCTTGTACTATCGCACCGAGTGCAGCCGAACGGCGATTCAGGGCACTGGTCTCGTCACGGTAGGCCTGCCTGAGAATGTCAGGGCAGTCGTGCAGTGGTAGACGGCCGACGTAATAAAGGATCTGCTCACGAACTCTTTCGGAGACGTCGACGGTCCTGTCGTCGTCCCTCGGTGGAGAAGGGGGAAGAAGTTTCCGGTAGCGAGCGGTCAGGTTGTCGAGGACCTCTGCGACCGACGGCCCGGAAAGGTCATTCATACCGCTGCGGACAAACCGATTGACGTCGTCGGCAACAGTGATGCGCAGACCCTTGTCGATTGCACTACCACCCACCCGGAAGGAATCCAGGATGTCCTGGGCGATGAGAAATTCACCGATTGTCTCGTGACGGAAGCTCAAAATACGAGGCTGTCCGTCTAAGCCCTCTTGAAACGTCAGCAGATCGGCGAACGCAGAGTCTTGGATCAGTTTGTCAGTAGCCTGAGATCTACTTCCTGGTTCACGAAGAACGTCTGGAGAGGCGCCGACGGAGCCACGGTTTTCGTAGAGCCATCTGGCAAGTCTCATGTGCGCGTGCTTGATTGTGTCGAAATCAAGCGAAGTGGTTCTGCGCTGCTTTTCTTTTTTGATCCACTGATCGTAGAACAGGCGATACAGGATGAAAGGTTCGCGCATAGTGATGGCATCCACGGCCGCACCTACGGCCAGCAAATACAGCAGTAGGGTGAGCCGCATGGGGTTGCTGATCATCCTGTCTGCGCCAGGAATAGTATCCAGAACTCCCCTGATGGCCCGGGCGACACCGGGGTCACCCAACCGCTCGGCGTATTTCTCGCTGAAGTCCACAACGTCGGATACGTTCCAGGCCTTCATTTCGAGAACCTCGTGCAACTCCAGGTCATTGGTCTGCAGGAGAGAGAAGTTCCGCTCGAAGAAATCTCCGCGAGAGGCAATCACGATAGTCGTGTGGTCATTACTCAGGCGTGTCAATGCCGCAGCCACCTGATCGAACGAGGCGGACCCAGCCTCGTCCAGCCCGTCCACGAGAATGGCGAAGCCGTCCCTGCTCGATTCGCTGGACCTGCGTTCGAGCACATCCTGCCGTTGGACGAGATCGCGAGCATGGACAAGCGTGCGGCGGGCTGGTAGGCGAGTTCCACCATTCAGAAGCATGCTACGGAGGGCCGTCGACTTCCCAGAGCCGGGCTCACCCAGAATTGCATACGTCCGGCGGGCGGACCGATGGTCACCTGCGAGCCAGGTAGACAGCCGGCCTTCGGGACCTGGATGCCGGCGCAGGGCGATTGGCGGGTCTACGAACATTTCAGGCCAAAGGAAGTCGAAGCTTGGGCCGCTCGGGCCCATCCAAGGAAGTAGCGGTGCATTGAGGGCAGTTTCTCTGTCATTTTTGTCGGCCGCCTCCCAGTATTGTCGAGCAGCACCGGACCGAATAGTTTCGACCGTGCGGCGCAGTCCAACTTCAAAGTTATCTGGATCCCTGAAGTCAACATACTTCAGCCGAGCGAGAGTTGGAGGGAGAGCCGCATCCTTGAGCAGTAGGGGTATTAGGTGCCCGTCCGATGCACCTGGATCCGACCACAGGGAGACCTCGTGCTCCAGTCGAGCCCACTCCGATGCGAGCCATTCGGGAGTGACGACGGCAAGCATGCGATGGCTGCTGCTCAGCCCTTGGCTGAGAACCCTGGGAATGGACTGCCCTGCCGCGATGGTAGTGGGTGCGAAGAAGAGACTGATCGCCCGCTCCTGTATGCGGAAGCGCCGTAGCCGCCGATAGAGCGTCTCCGCCCAGACGCTGTCCGACTCGCTGTAGCTGATGAAGGCGTCGTACACGGAGATGCGGTTCCCTACTCGGTGTCTGGAAGTGTGGCGTTCCTGCTGTATCCAAGCTCCCAGTACGGTCGATCACCCAGATATTCACCCAGTCGTTTTTTGACGACATCCGCCACTGCTCGAGCAGGTTCGATCCCCAGAGCGTCGTACTTTGCCGCGTCGCGCCGATACTCCGAGATGTCACCACGATTCTCTTTGGCGTAATACATTGCGGCCGTGATGATCTGCAGCTCCTCCGCCGCCTCGACGAGCCTGGCTTCGACCGTCTTCAACTCGTGCATCTCCTGCAACAGCGGGAGCACGTTTTCGGCGACGCCATGCAGAATGTCGCGTGAAGCCTGCGTCTCTGCCTCTCGTTTGAATTCCTTGACGTAGGGACTGGAGCGCCTGGGAAGGTCGGTGAGACGAACCTCCCCGACTTCATGGAAGAGGGCCATCGCGAGTACCTTGCCCATGTCCACAGGCTCATCGAGCTGCTGGGCAAGGATGTAGGCGATGATCGCTGTTTCGAAGCAGTGGTCCGACACTGATTCCGGCTCCGGAACGCCGGCCATGATCCATCCGATCCTGGGCAGCTTGGTCAGTGTATGCAGCTCTGCCATGCATTCGAGCATCCGGTCGGTATTGATTTCACACGCTCCTTGGATGATACTACTTACGGGGCTTCGGGTGGCAGATTCCTACTGTCTGCCAATGCACGTAAAACCACTGGGTGGTTCCGCACGGATTCGTCGGCCGACAGTAGCGCAGATTGCAATTGGCTGGCAAGCCTAGCCAGGGATGGCTGGATTATCCGGCCGAGCACGGGGCCCGGATCTCCGTCCCTCCGTAATTCTTGTATAGCAGCCACGGTTGCCTTGGCGTACTGCAAACGAAACTCTTCGATTTCGGCCCTCAAGGCGAGGCCGGCCTCGGAGGCTCTCAGCACCCCAGCCTTACCGAATCGACTCAGATTCTTCGCCGGGTAATACACGGGGTGGACGCGCGCTGACCACTTTGAAACCTGTCGAGACAACTCTCCTACGCGGCTGTCCGCGAAACGATAGGGAAAGGAGAGGGTATCGGCATCCATCTCGCCATTGATTAGCGTGACGGAATTTTCCTGTTGATATCGATGCACCATCCGAAGGTAAGTCGAGGAATTCTGTAAGCGCAATTCGTTGCTCAGACCGGATGCAACCTGCACCATGCCGGTTTCCGACATGAATTCCAGGCTCTCTTCCACCTCGTCGAGGGTGCACAGCGGGTCCAGAAGGATCACTCCGACTTCAACGCGGACGCCAAGTTCCTGGAGCCGTCGCATGGCAAGCAGCGATTCCTCACGCGTGTGCCCCTTGGCGTATCGCTTGAGTTGGCTGGGTGAACAGGACTCGACCCCGAGAAATACCCGTTTCAGCCCAGATTTGACCAGGAGCTGTAATAATTCCTGGCGGCGCTGATCCGTCTCCTTGTCGTCCCTGCGGCTGTACACCGAGTGAACCGTACAGCTGGCCCCGAAATCCATGGACCCGGGTAAGCGGGGCGCAAGCGCGCGCACAAACTCCTCGACTTCATCAAGGGATGTCCCCAGGAAGTCCTCATCGGCGAAAGTCACTTCGGAGATCCCGAGATCCAGGAGCGTGGAGATGTCCTGCAGTACCAGGTCAGGGCTTCGCCTGCGGTATTCGGTGGATCTTCCGGAGATATCCGTAAGGCCACGTAAGCAGAATGTGCAGGACGACCATGAGCAGCCCCGGCTCGTCTCGACAAATATCTGTCCGCCTACCTGATGAATTCCCGGCAGATGATCGCGGTATGGCAGGCCGTGATCGTCGAGATTCACCAGACGGCGTGGGTGCCACACTTCTTCACCCGATTCGGGATCGAGGTGGAGAAGATTGGGGATCGATGCTGTGTCGCCACCGCAGGACCAAGCTTTGATGAGCAATGGAAGGGCGGCTTCCGCTTCCCCCTGGATGATGAATGCCTCGCGCGAGATTTCCTTGAGGATGCGGCTTCCCAGGTATGTGGGAAGGGCGCCGCCGAAGACCACAAGAGCGTCTCGCCCGGAAATGGATTCCTGGAGTTCTGCGAAATGATCCGCGAGTATCTGATAGGTGCCGTAGGGAACGCCTACCACCAGGACATTGACGCCATTCTCGCGAATCATTCGGACTGCCTGGTCCAGGCTTTCGTTCCCTTGTGCGACCATGTCCATGACGTAGAGCTCGGCAAGCTCGTCGCCGAAGCTCTCCCGTAAGGCCCCAGCGACGACGGAGAGGCCGTGACTCTCACCTATGGCGGGGTATTTCTGCGAAAATAAGTTCAACAAAAGCACTGACAGAGATTTGGGCTGGCTCATGATCACTCTCCCCTGGTGTGCATGAAGACCGTCCGTGATTGACCGCCTACCTCTGTGTAGCACATTCCGAGCGTTAAAATGTTAGCATCTGCCATAATGCTTCGTATAGGCCGATAACGGGCAAGTCTGGCTTCGTGATCACCTCAAGTGTCCGTTCATTTCTCGAGCCCGACTAGCGTCCCACGGGACCAGCCAACCTCGTGCGGTGTACGGAAACTCATAGGGCACGCGAGTCGCCGGCCCCACCACGAAGCGGCCGCTGAGTGCGGCATGTCCGAGGAGGAGCCCTGGGCTGGCGGTCACTACACTGTGTCAGCGTACGGGTGCGCGGGGTGGACAGTATGGGTAACCGTGCGTGACCATGGCTGGGCATCGCCGGTCAGGCGTTGCCACCGGGCCAGCGTCTCTTTGCCTGGCGGAGGCGCACCGGGAGGCGAACCGGATCAGCCATCCGGACATCGCCATGGAACTGCTCACCGACCGGGATGACATCAGCGCGGCGGCGCACCGGCTGACCGCCGACGCCCGCCGCGAGGTACGCGGTTTCGACCGCCCGCCGTACGTCGACCGCCCGGGCAGCAACCTCGAAGCGCAGGTGCAGCGGCAGCGCACCGGCGTCGTCCACCGGGTGATCTACGACCGCGCGGCGGTGGCCTGGCCGGGGCGGCTCCACGACGACATCCTGCCTGGCGTCCACACCGGCGAACAGGCCCGGTTCCGAGCCGAGTTGCCGCTGAAGCTGGTGATCAGCGACAACCGCTCCGCGATCATCCCGTTCAGCCTCACGCCGGGCGGTCACTCCGCGGCCTATCTGATCCACCGCTCACCGATACTCTCGGCCCTGGAGGCGCTGTTCGAGGCCGAGTGGGCGCGGGCGGTGCCGCTGTGGGACGCCGTACCGCGGCCCGGCGCGGACGTCACGAAGGTCCCCAGCGGATCAGGGCACTCCCAGCAGTCCGAGCCCGGCACGAAGGCCCTGCTGGCCATGCTCACATCCGGCCTGACGGACGCGGCCATCGCCCGCACCCAGGGCTGGAGCCCGCGCACCACACAGCGCCGCATTCATGGTCTGATGAGCGAACTCGGCGCCTCCACCCGCTTCCAGGCCGCGGTGATGGCGGTCCGCCGCGGTTGGCTGTGAGCGTCAGGACGCGGCCCCTCGGGCCGGGCCCGGAGCGTGCGGGCTACGCGAAGTCGGTGGCCGCAGTGGTCCCGTAGCGGCTCATCACCTCCACGGTCGCCTCGACGGTCGCATCGGCGGTCATCTCGTGGCTGCTCGCGAGGGTGTCCCGCAGATCCCGGAAGTACTGCACGTACAGATCCGGGGTAAAGGTGTTGAGCAGGACGACCGGCTCATCGCCCGGGTTGGCGAAGGTGTGCGGGGCGCCGGGCGGAATCATCACGAGCGTGCCCTTGGGCGCCTCGTACACGGTCTGCCCGACGGTGAACCTGGCGGCGCCGGACACCACATAGAAGCCCTCGTCGTGCTGCGCGTGCCGGTGCTGGGGCGGGCCTTCGCTGTGCGGGGCGAGCGTGATCTCGCCGATGCCGAGGCGGTGCGCGGTCGTGCCGCCGTCCTCCAGGATCCGCACCCGGGCCGGTCCCAGCTCCACCAGCTCGCCGCCGTCCGGGGCGACGACCGAAACTTCACTCATGATCACTCCATTAACGAGAGTATGCTCTAATAAGAGTAGTTCACTCGCGTTATACTTGCAAGTCAACTCTCATCATTGGGGTGGACTTGCTATTTTGTTCCACATGGAAGGGCGGAGCGATGACATCGAGCACGACGACCGGGCGCGCCAACCAGAAGCGGCGCACCCACGACGCCATCGTGCGCGCCGCGACGGAGCTGATCCGGGCCGGCAGCGAGGTGACCATGCCCGAGGTGGCCAAGGCGGCGCTGGTGTCCGAGGCCACCGCCTACCGGTACTTCCCCGACCTGGCCAGCCTGCTCCAGGAGGCCATGGCCGGGCAACTGTTCGCCCCGGCGGAAGCGCTCGAGTCGGTGGCGGACTCCCGCGACCCGGTAGAGCGGGTCGCCGCCGCCGCGGAGTACCTGCTGCGCCACGTCCTGACCTATCAGGCGGTGGTCCGCGCCATGATCGCGGCGACCATCACCCGGCCCCCCGAGGCCACGGCCCGTCCTGGCTTGCGCTTCGGCCTGATCGACGAGGCGCTCGCCCCTGTGGCCGATGCTTTTGAAGCCGCAGGCCCGGCGGCCCTGCCACAGCTCAAGCGCGACCTGGCCATTGTCGTCAGCGCCGAAGCTCTCTTCTGCCTGACCGACCTGTGCCGGCTGGACCCGGAAGACGCCATCGCCAGCGCCGTCCACACGGCGGGAGTCCTCACCCAAGCCGCGCTGCGTCCGTCCGATCAGTGATCGCTGGTGCAATGCGAGACCGGGTCAAGTGCGAAACCGGCCCTCGATGAGCTTGTCGATCTCCGCGATCGGCGATGGCCGCCGGTCGCGCCGGTCCGAGGCCGCCGCGGTGATCGAGGGCGTGACACGGCACCGTCATGGAGATCGACCGCCAGTGCACCGGCACGGCTTCGGCGGACATCCGGCCGGGGCAGCCCTCGTCGCCGGTGCGGTGGACCTTCTCGACCCGGCTCGAAGGTCAAAGGCAGCCGGACCGGGGCCGCTGCGGAGGGCTCAGCGGTCCGCCTCGCCCGCGGCGTCCGTGATCGCCTGCCGCAGGCGGCCGAGGTCGGGGGCGCCCGCCGGGCCGTCCGGTGTGCGGTAGACCCGGCAGGCCAGCCCCGGCGGGCGGCCGGGCTCGGCGAACGGGTCGTACCCGTCAAGGAGGATGGTCGGGGAGCCGGTGAAGCCGGTCCGCTCGGCCTCCGCCTGGTCGGCGATCACGCGTGTGGTGAAGCCGGTGTCGTGCAGCCCGGCGTCGTCGAGCGCCCGCCGCAGCCGCTCGGCGGCGGTCTCGGCGTTCGGGCAGTCCAGCACGACCAGGACCTCGATTTCCATGTCTCCAGGATCGCGCATCCGCGCGCCGGGCCGCGCAGATCAGGTGTGCGGTCGCGGAGCCCGTTGCACAGGCGTGCTCTGCGCGTGTCTCGGACGGGTTCGTCACTGCTTCCAGCCGCGCGGCACGGCGAAATCGGTGAGCACCGCGCTGCCGGGGGCGAGATTCACCCAGGCGCCCGGCAGCGCCAGCACCGCGATCCCGGACGTCGGGAACTTCTCCCGTGCCCGTGTCAGCGCATCCCCGTCCGCGTCGCCCGCCAGCGACAGCACCAGCTCCTGCACCCCGGGCTGGTGCCCGATCAGCAGCAGCGTCCGCCGCTCCTCGGGCGTTTCCCGTACGACAGCGAGCAGCGCGGCGGCGGACGCCTCGTACACCTGTGGTTCGAAGACCACCGGTGGCGCGGCACCACCGAGTTCCACCGCGACCAGCTCCCATGTCTCACGGGTGCGGCGGGCGCTGGAACATACGACGAGGTCGGGCACGCAGCCGGCCCCGTACAGCCACCCACCGGCGGCCGGGGCGTCCCGGCGGCCACGTCCGGCGAGCGGCCGCTCATGATCGTCCACGTCCGGCGGCCGGGCGGACTTGGCGTGCCGCAGGACGACCAGCCGGGCGGGGGCGATCGCTTCCATGGTCTAGCCCCGTCCCACGTCACGGATGAGTTCCAGGCCCAGGACGCGGTCCAGATGGGCGAAGGTCTCGAACTTCGCGCCCTCCGCCATCTCCGGCGCGGCCTCGACCCCGCGCAGCACGCCCAGCAGTGCGGGGGTCCCCAGGTCCTCGGCGAGGGTGGCGCGGGCCTGCCGTCGGATGTCGTCGGGGATCGGCCTGGAGGGTGCACGGGCCCATTCGGCCACGCGGTGCCGCCACTGCCGGAGCGTGCGTTCCGCATCGGCGAGCCGCTGGGCCGTCAGGGCGAACGGCCGGCCGTAGGCGTGACTGAGCAGCGCCAGCCGGGTGACCAGAGGGTCGGCACCGTCCCCCTCATCGAGCCCCGGGATGTCCGCAACGCTCTGCCGGACCGGGCCCACTTCAATCCAGATGCCTTCGGTGGGAGTCTGCCCCTGCTTTTCGCCGAACACGTGCACCTGCGCGGAGCCCACGGCATCGGCGGGCCGATGGATCCCGAGCGCAGTTACGGCGCGATCGAGCGCTTTGGCCTGCTCGGGTGGCAGCTCCGGGTGCACGATTTCATGGACCACCTGCACGCCGTTCGCCTCGACGGCCCGCAGCAGTACGTCGCCGACCAGGAGCGTACGCACCTCGGCGATGCCCACAACGCCCTTGGCGCACGGCAGATGGACGCGCATTCGCAGCAGACCACCGCGCCGGGCGGGAAGCTCCACCAGGCGACTGATCCGGCTATCGGTGACAAGCAGCACCCCACCGACGCTACCTCTACCGGCCGACGGGCTCACTCCAGGCACCCGGTCAATTGCGGGAAGGCGTGGTGCGCCTCGGACAGCGAACCCGGTGCGAGCCGGGCGAGGGCCGCCGCGCATGCCTTGGGCACGGCGTGCAAACGGCCCGGTCGGGGATGTCCGCGAGGCCGGTGAAGCAGGGCGCTTCGGCCACGCACACCACCTCGTCGGCGCGGCGGCCGTGCTCGCCATGTGGACCACGGCGACGGGCCAGGCCCGTACCTCGGCTCCCGGCCGTACGGGCTCCGGCAACAGCACCAGGGCCTCACCGGTCTTGGCGAGCCCCATCTCGCCGTACAAACTTCGGTGTCCCGCCCGCCGAGAGGTGCTACAACCGCTGGCCGGGCGGCCGGACAATGGCCCATGTAGGCTGGCCGTCAGCGGCGATCTTCGGACGCCGCGCGGCGGTGGGGCCCGCCCGTACCCGAACCGCGGTGAGGACGCCGCCAACGGTCCCTACTTGCGATGGAGCGCGCCCGGACCACGGATACCGGGTGCACGGCGAGTAGGAGGCGTGCATGGGGGAGGCCCGGCCCCGGACCGTGAACGGACCCACCGATCCTGATGTGGATCTCCACATCCCCGCCCAGCGGCGCGAGCTGCGGCACGGACAGGTGCCGGTCATCGCGGCGGTGGCCCTCGGCGGCGCGGTGGGGGCCTGCGCCCGCTACGGGGCCTCGCTGCAGTGGCCGACCACGCCGGGCACCTTCCCCTGGGCCACCCTGATCGTGAACGCGATCGGCTGCGCGGTCATCGGCGTCTTCATGGTCGTGATCACCGACGTGTGGGCGGCGCACCGACTCGTACGCCCCTTCTTCGGCACCGGCGTACTGGGCGGCTTCACCACCTTCTCCACCTACGCCGTGGACATCCAGAAACTCGTCAACAGCGGCCACGCCCGCACCGGACTCGCCTATCTGGCCGGGACGATGCTGGCCGCGCTCGCGGCGGTGTGGATCGCGGCGACGCTGACCCGCCGCGTCATCAGGTGGAGGGCGCAGCGATGAGACTGACCGGTACGGCACTTCGCGGGACGATCCTCAAGGGGACGAACTCGTCGGCGAAGGCCTTCGCCCGGGACAGAGGAGCACTGTGAACTGGCTGCTGGTGATCATCGGCGCGATGGTCGGGGCCCCGCTACGCTACCTCACCGACCGTACCGTCCAGTCCAAGCACGACACCGTCTTCCCCTGGGGCACCTTCACCGTCAACGTCGTCGGCTGCCTCATCCTGGGCCTGCTCACCGGCGCGGTCACCGCCGGCGCGGCCTCCTCTCAGGTGCAGCTGCTGGTCGGCACCGGGCTGTGCGGCGCCCTGACGACGTACTCCACCTTCTCCTACGAGACGCTGCGCCTGACCGAGGAAGGCGCCGGCTTCTTCGCGGCGGCCAACGTCGTGGCCAGCGTGGTCGCCGGACTCGGCGCGGCGTTCACCGGAGCGGCCCTGGCCCAGGCCCTGTGGGCATGACGCGACCCGGCACATCGGGCCGCCTGACGATCCAGCCGGCAGGCGACGTTCACCGGGGGAACTCCACTCGAGGGCAAGCGTTTTGGCGAGTCTCCGAGACGTCGCATTTTCTCCTCTAGGGTGTGGTCGATCGGGTCGAACGGGTCGAACAGACGTTGGTGGGGGAGCTGGGGCTGGTGCCGTTCAGTGGTGCGGACGCGGCGACGGTGGGTGGCTATACCCTGATCGGCCTGCGCTTCGAGCCGGTGGATGCGCCGTTGGCCTACCGGCTCGTGCTGACCGCACTGGCTGCGGGGACCCTCGTGTCGGCGCTGCGGGATGCCTACGCGGTCGCGGGCTTTCCGCGACGCAGCGCGCGCTGGCCGTTGCCGTCGGCGTCGGGGGACCCGGCAGCCATGAGCCCCGCCGGCCCGACCGAATGAAACACCGGCCGGCTCATCGAGCCGTATTCCGCGCCGCCGGGATATACAACATCCTCTGGGGCGCCTACGCCGTCGTGGACCCGCAGTGGTTCTTCCGGCTGACCGGGCTACCGCAGAGCAACACCCCTCAGATCTTCGCCTGCCTCGGCATGGTGCTGGGCCTGTACGGGATTCTGTATCTCGACGTGGCACGCCGCCCGGAGCAGGGCTGGCTGGTGGCCGCGGTCGGGCTCACCGGCAAGGTTCTCGGCCCGCTCGGCCTGGCCTGGCTGATCGTCACCGGCACCTGGCCGGCGGACACGGTCATCCTCGTGGTGACGAATGACCTCATCTGGTGGCTACCGTTTGCGCGGTACCTGCGCGATGCGTGGCCTGACTTCCGCTGTGGCGAGCCGATGACCGACCCGGACAATCTGCCTCATTCCGGCACGCCGTGAACGACAATCGCCCCGATTACCGCGAGACCGGTTGAGTTCGTCGATGCCTGTGCCGCTCGGGCGGTGCCCGTTGTGGTGGCGGACGTACTCGGGCAGCGTTGCCATGGCATGGGCATCGTTGTACATCAGCGTGTGGTCCAGGATCTCGCGGCGGAGGGTCTGCCGGGACGGCGTCGCTGCGCGGATGTCCATTCGCGGGCGATGAGTCGACGATGCCGGCGCGGCAGGGTGGTGGTGGGGCTGACCGCGAGCGGAGCGGACAGTAACACTGACAGGGACAGGTAGCCACCGCCGCCCGAGTCCATACTCGGTTCCATGAACAGCAAGCCGGAGCTGGGACGGTTCCTGCGGACGCGTCGGGCGCAACTGCGGCCCGCAGATGTCGGATTGCCGATGTTCGACGAGCGGCGGCGAGTGCCTGGCCTGCGCCGCGACGAACTGGCCCAGCTGGCGGGTGTGAGCGAGTCGTACTACACGCGGCTGGAACAGGGACTGTCACTCAACGCGTCAAGGGAGGTACTGGACGCGATCGCCCGGGCGTTTCGCCTGGACGAGACCGAACGCCGTCATTTGCACGACCTCGCCGGCGCCGTGCGGAAAGGCGGCAACGACCGAATCCGTAGGCCGGCACCCGAGCGCATCACCGAGACGACGAAACGGCTGATCGACGCCTTCGGGGACACGCCGGTCATCGTGCTCGGCCGCCGCAGCGACGTGCTGGGGTGGAACCGCACCGGACACGCGTTGTTCGCCGGGCACCTCGATCCGAGGAGCTCCGAGCAGCCGGACCGGCGTCCGAACACCGCTCGACTGGTCTTCCGGGACGCCCACACCCGCGAGCTGTACGCGGACTGGCCCAAGAAGGCCAGGGACGTGGTGGGGAGACTGCGCCTGGCTGTCGGCCGGCACCCCGACGATCCGGTGCTGGCCGCTTTGATCGGCGAACTGACCGTGCACAGCCCGGAATTCACCGCCATGTGGTCCGAACACCGGGTCCGCGCCTGGGACACCGCGAACTACCGGATGCGGCATCCCCTGGTCGGACCGATGGACGTCACCCAGCAGGCCATGCCGGTGCCGGACGCGCAAGGACAGCGAATCGTCGCGGTCACCGCCGCTGCGGGTTCGGCCTCCCAGGCCGCGCTGACCCTGCTGGCCCAGGCCACCGCCCCCGGCGGACAGAGTCCTCCGGCGGGTACGGCACCGGACCAGCAGCCGATCGCGGCAACGGCTTCGGCTTCCTAGCCATCCCACTCTTCTCGACCCTTTACCGGCCGGCGCAATCCGCAATCCGCAATCCGCAACCGCGGTGCAGTCGGCACACGACAACCTGTCCACGCTCTGTGGCACAAGTTATGGGAGACACCATGTCTACGCTGTACACCACCGAGGCGATCTCGACCGGCGATGGCCGAAACGGCGAGGTCCGCACCTCCGACGGGGTGCTCGACGAGGTCCTCGCGGTCCCGAAGGAGATGGGCGGTCCCGGTGGCGACAAGACCAACCCCGAGCAGCTGTTCGCCGCCGGTTACGCCGCGTGCTTCCACAACGGGCTGCGACTGATAGCAGGTCAGCAGAAGGTGAAGCTGGCCGATTCGACCGTCAGCTCCACAGTGAGCCTGCTCAATCTGGACAACGGAGGCTTCACGCTGGCGGTCACGCTGTCGGTGCACCTGCCCGGCCTGGAGCAGGCCACGGCCGACCAGCTCGTGGAGACCACACACCAGGTGTGCCCGTACTCCAACGCCACCCGCGGGAACATCGAAGTGACCCTCGAAGCGACAGTCTGAGCCGGAACGAGCTCGGTGCCGCTGGTCGATGCACGGCACGCGAAGCGAGGCGAGGCGGGGCTGTCAGCGTCGGGTCATAGCCTGTACGCCATGACATCAGCCTGGTGCCACGCCTGCTGGTGCGGTGGCCAATCCGCGGGATCAGACGTACGCCTACCTTCGCTCCTCTGCCGTGCGCGAGTCCGACACCGGCGTTCCCTGGAGCTGGAGACGTCCGGTGCCCGGTGCCGCTGCTCTTGTAGCCGCCGAACGGGCCGTCGAAGCCGATGGGTGCGCTGTTGACCGTGAAGGTGCCGGTACGGATCCGGCGGGCGATCTCAAGGCCGTGCTCCAAGTCGGCCGTCCACACGCCTGACCCACCGGGTGCCCGGCGCCACGTCGCGCGGTGCCCCGACCTGGAGGTCTTGGACGGGCGAAGCCCAAGCCCGACGCCGAGGCGTGGACGGCACCTCCGCCGGGCACAGGCGGGTGAGCCCGGGGCGTTCGGCTGCCAGGGCCTGGCGTACGGCGTCGACGGCTTGGTGGGGGATAGAAGTCTGTGAGATTTGCAGGACGAGGCTGATCCTGTGAAATCTCATCAAATTACTGAGAACTGCCTGCGAGTTAATGAGAAGGTGCCACCGCATCTTGACCCCCGGTGCACCTACGGGGAGCATCCCAACGGTTGTGTCCCGCACGGATCCCGCTGCCCGGATGTCGATCCCGCTACCGGATCGAGAGAACTGAGTAGGAGAACGCCATCGTGAAGAATTACGACCCGACAAGCGCGCAAGAGACGAGCGCGACGTCAGGGCCGCTGGTTGCCGGAAGTTCAGGCGGCGCCGCACGGCGACTGCTGTCGAACAGCAGAGGTGGATGGATCGGGGCCGCCGCGCTGATGTCTGCGGTGATCGGACTTTCCGCCGGTTGCTCCGCGTCCCCCTCGGCATCAGGCACATCCCCCTCGGCATCAGCCGCGTCCCCCTCGGCATCAGCAGGGCGCCACATGCCCGGAGCGAGCGGCTTCCCTGGCGGTCCCGGTGCCGCCGGCGGGGGATCCAACGCTCGGTCTGGACCGGCCCCAGGGGGAGTGCGGGGCACGGTGGCCAGCACGTCCAAGACGACCTTCACAGTGTCGACATCAACGGGTCAGAAGGTGAACGTCGACGAGGCGTCCTCCACGACTTACCAGAAGGGGACGAGTTCGACCTCGGCGAGTGCCATTACAAAAGGCGCGCCCATCCTCGTACTTGGGTGGACCAGCAGTACGACCATCACGGCCACGCAGGTCATCGTGCAACCGACTGGCGGATCTGCGACTTCCTCGGCGATCCCCTTCAAGCAGGGTTCAAAGGCCGTGTCAAAGAAGGTCGGTCAGATCCCGGCGAATTACACTGAAGGGGACGGGACGCTCGTTATCGGAACGGCAGCGAGTAAGGCGACGGAAGCTTCGCTGGCCTCCGCCTATTCGGGGGGCGTCGTCGACCGTGTTGTGAAGCTGAGCAACGGCGAGTACGAGGTCCACAACATCGGCACGGCATGGCCGCACCATGTGTTCGTCAACCAGGTGTTCAAGGTCGTCGGCGCCTTTTAGCCGCCGCGGTGGAGCGCCGGTACGGGGACCGTGAGGTGCTGGCCACCACCCTGCCGGCGCACGACCGGCGTCTCCGGCACCAACCGCCGGAACAACTCCGCCGCGTACAGGTCGGGTACACCCAGCCCGGGCAAGCAAAACGGCCCGTCGGCCAAGCCGGCGAGCCGTCTTGCAAGACCGAGGTCAGGCACTCGGCTGGGTGAAGCGGATGTGGTTGCCGAAGGGGTCGCGGAGGCCGCAGTCGGTTCCGTACGGGCGATCGGTGGGTTCCTCGGTGAACTCGACGCCCCGGCCCAGCAGCGTCTCGTACGTCTTGCGGCAGTCGTCCGTGGTGAAGATGAGCCAGCCACCCGTCGCGCCCTTGGTCACCAGCTCGCGGAGCTGCTGTGTCGTCTCCTCGGACATCGACGGAGAGCCCGGCTTCTCCAGCAGGACCTGGCGCTCCGGGTGGCCGGGGACGCTGACGGTCAGCCAGCGCATGAAGCCCATGTCGACGTCGGCGTTGACCTCCAGGCCGAGCTTGCCGACGTAGAAGTCGAGGGCCTCGTCCTGGTCGAGGACGTATATCTGCGAATGCGTGATGGCGTTGAACATGTGCATCACGCTACTGGGCAAGCCGGACGAAAACTTATCCAAAACTGCTCAGCCGGCGGACGGTACGGGCAGTGCGGACGGTCAGGCGCTCGGCCGCATCCATGTCATCGTGAAGCACGTCGGTACGCTCGTGGCCGCCGCTTCCTTGCGGTACGTCCTCGGCGACCGGCCGACGATGCCGCGGAACGTGCGGCTGAAGGTTCCCGGGCTGCCGAAGCCGACTTCGAAGCAGATGTCCGTCACACTGTGGTCGGTCTCCCGTAGCAGGGACATCGCACGCTCGACACGGCGGCGCTGCAGGTAGCGGTGCGGCGTCTCGCCGAACGTGGCCCGGAAGGTGCGCGTGAAGTGCGCCTGCGACACATGGGCGATCCGGGCCAGGGCCGGGACGTCCAGCGGCTGCGCGTAGGCGCGGTCCATCGCATCCCGTGCCCGAAGCATGCGGCGGTTGGTCTCCTCTGCGGCGCGGCTCACGGTGCCATCACACCACTGCTCCGCCGCGATATCCCGGCAGAGCGGAGGGCTGTGCGCCGACCCGGGCAAGCGGGGGTAGGACACCGTCCACACTACCTACCTCGGCAGACCGGCCCGGAACCCGCAGTCTGCTCCCTGTCCCCGCTCCCCGGAACCTCGACCAGCTCCTCGCTGGGTTCAGGTTTCCGGCGCCCCGCCTGTCCCCGGCCGACAGGATGCCCCTTGCTGCCGCCGCGACCCTGTGTCCGCGTTATCGGGGTGCCCCAGGCGTTCTGCCTCGACGCGACTGCTGTCGCCAGACGCAACAACACCTGAGGCCAGTCGGGTTTGGGGGCCGGGGCCCGGTCGCTCAGAGCCGGTCTAGGCCGATGGCGTCGGCCATGGCCTGGTATCCGGCCCCGTTGGGGTGCAGGTGGTCGCCGCAGTCGTACTGCGGGAGCATCGCCTCCGGGTCTGCGGGGTTGCGGACCGCGGCGTCGAAGTCGACCCACGCGTCGAAGGCGCCGCCGTTGTCCCGTGTGAAGGCGTTGATCTGGTCGCGGGCCGCCGCCCGGGCGAGGTGGTGCAGCCGCAGCCCCCGGCCGGGGTGAGGGTGCCCACGACCGCGCGGAGCCCCCGGCGGCGCTGGAGCCGTATTCCGCACCCCCCGTGTGGTCTGTCCAGGCACTCGTCCCGGCCGACGCCGAGGTCAGCCGGCTTCTCCAACGACCCGGAGGTCCGCACCGCGGTTTCGGACCGTGAGTACGGGGTCATCGTCATCGACGGCGATCACTCCGAGGAGGGTGTGCGCGAAGACCTTGAGTGGGCCGAGACGATCGCGGCGAGCGGCGCAATCGTGGCCCGATCCCGGGCTGTGGTTTGCGTTGTCGGCCCTGACCGAGCCGGCCGAGCGGGAGGACTCGATGTCCCAGGAAAGGCGCCTGGAGGCAGGTCCGCAATTTTGGGATGGCGTCAGGTGCGGACGTCCCGCTGCTGCACGTCCTTGAGGACAGAGGCCACGGCTACGAAGTCGTTGTCGACGTGCAGGACGGTGTGACCGTGGTGGGCAGCGGTAGCGCACAGGAGTAGGTCGGGGGCTCCCGCGCTGCGGTGCTGCCCGGCCTGGGTGAGTTTGTACTGCGCGGTGTCCACCCACCGCCACGCCGTCTTGGGTACCGGGGCGGGACGACACAACGCGTCGAGATCCTCGGCCAGCTCGTCCCGGTGCGTAGGGCCGGTAGCGGAATACAGGAACTCGGCGCGGGTCGGCTCGGCGATGAAGAACGCCCTGGCCTGGATGTGGCCCGCCCACGTCTGTCGCGTCCCCGCATTGCGCAGCAGGTACCACAGGGCGGAGGTGTCGAGCAGATATGTCACTGAGCCCATACCTCTTCCCGGGCGCGCTTCGCGGCGGCGTGTGCCTCGGCGGCCTGGTCGAACTCGCCCTGTGCGCCCCGTGCGGCGAGCCGGTCAAAGGCTTCGAGGGCCTTGAGTCCGGCCACGACATTGCGCAGGGCGGTGTTGACCGTGTCCTTCTTTGTCTTGGTGCCCAGCAGGCGCATGGCGTCGGCCAGTGCTTCATCATCGAGTTCGATCTGTGTCACAGACATGTGAGGCGTCCTCCTTGTGTGCTTTGTATGTTACCAAGATACAATGCATACATGCGTTGGGTGAACGTTACGGAGGATCTGAGTGGTGCCGCGTCCCGGCCCGCATGAGCCGTCCGGTCTGGTGTGCCGGTTGGTTAGTGCGGGCTTCCCTCGCGCGAGGGGCTGTGCGGGTCGGGTACCGCTGTGCTTGCGCTCCGGTTGGCGCGCCGGAGGGTCTCGGTCATCTCGTTGCGGTCCGGCGCGGCGTCGTGGGGACCGTCTGGCCACTGCTCGACGATGTCGCACCCATACGGCCCAGCCGGCGACCAGCAGGTAGTACTCGGTGAGGAAGCGTCCGACCAGCATCGTCTGTGCCGTGGCTTGACCCTATCGACGCGAACTACAACCGGACGGTCACTGAGGTCTGCTCGGCTGTCGGCGCCGCCGGATCCAGTCCCGTGTCCGCGTCCGCGGGGATGGTCAGGTGGTCTCGCCGTTCCTCGTGGCGCTGTCCGTGGCGAGTTGGTCGAGCAGCGCGGAGAGCTTTCCCTGCACCTCGATCACGGTGCGGGCCTTGCCCAACTCGTTCTCCAGCCAGGCAACTTGGCTTTTCAGCCGGGCGATCTTCTTCTCCCTCGGATCGGCCTTCTGCCGCCCCGAGGGTGCGGCGAGTGCGGCCTCGGCGCCCTTGGCCCGCTGCTGACGCCAGTTCGTGATCAGCGACGGGTACAGGCCTTCGCGGCGCAGCAGGGCGCCCTTGTCCTGCTTGTCCAAGGTCTCGTACTCGGCAAGGATCTTCGCCTTGTATGCCGCCGAATACCGGCGGGGCGCGGTGGAACGGGGTTCTACCTGCGGATCCGGGGCCTGGTGGTCGTTAGTGCTGGCCACTTCGGGCACTCCTCTTTCTCCGCCCTCGACTGAATGAATCGGTCGCTTTACCCGACTCATCGCACTTTGACAGAGAGGGGCCGTCGTACGAGGGGGATGTCGTGGGTCAGCGTTCGTGCTGACCCATTGGGTCCGAGGCGGCCTTCGCCTTGCTGTCCGATCCGCTGCCGCGCCGGTGGGCGCACTCCCTCGGGGTCGCCAAGCGCGCTCGTTCCCTGGGGGCGATCCTTGGCGACGATGCGGAGTTGCTGGAAGCAGCCGCCGTGCTGCACGACATCGGATACTCGCCGAGCATCGCTGCCACTGGCTTTCACCCGCTGGACGGGGCCCGGTTCCTCCGAGACGAGGAGGGGGCGGACGAACGGGTGGTCCGCCTCGTGGCCCATCATTCCTGCGCCCTCTTGGAGGCTGAGGAGCGCCGCCGCCGCAGCGGCATCACGGGGCTCACCTCGTGGGCCGCGAAGATCGACACCCGCCGGCCGAACTAGGCCGTGTATCGAAAATGGATCCGGGATACTCCGGACGCTGGTGTGAGCGAGGCCCGGTGACGGCGCCTGTCGCGCGGTTCCCGGCGCGATCAGGTAATCAGGAACGGTGAACAAGGACGCGACCGACCCCTTCGTGCACGTCCGGGGCGCCAGTGAGAACAACCTGCGGAACATCGATGTCGACGTTCCGCGGGACGCGATGGTCGCCTTCACCGGCGTCTCCGGTTCGGGCAAGTCCTCGCTCGCGTTCGGCACGCTCTACGCGGAGGCCCAACGGCGCTACTTCGAGTCCGTAGCACCGTACGCCCGAAGGCTGTTGCAACAGGTCGGCGCACCGCACGTGCAGGAAATCACCGGACTGCCACCGGCCGTGGCCCTGCAGCAGCGACGCGGGTCGCCCAGCTCGCGCTCGACGGTCGGCACCATCACCACGCTGTCCAATCTGCTGCGCATGCTGTACTCCCGCGCCGGCACCTATCCGCCCGGGGCCGCACGGCTGGAGGCCGAGTCGTTCTCACCCAACACCGCGGCCGGCGCCTGCCCGGAGTGCCACGGACTGGGCGTCGTGCACGACGTCGCCGAGGACCTGCTCGTCCCGGACCCCTCGCTGAGCATCCGCGAGGGGGCGATCGCCGCCTGGCCGGGCGCCTGGCAGGGCGCCAACCTGCGCAGTGTCGTGAGCGGCCTGGGGATCGACATCGACCGACCGTGGCGCAGGCTCAGGAAGAAGGACCGGGACTGGCTGCTGTACACGGACGAGCAGCCCTCCGTGTACATCGAGCCGGAGGAGGACCGCGTCGACTACGGCTACCAGGGCAAGTTCTGGAGCGCCCGCAAGCACGTCATGCACGTCCTCGCCGACTCCAAGAGCGAGAAGATGCGCGAACGGGCGCTCCGGTTCGTCAGGAGTGTGCCCTGCCCCGAGTGTCACGGCAGCGGACTGCGGCCCGAGGCGCTCGCCGTGACCTTCGCCGGACGTTCCATCGCCGAGATCAACGCGATGCCGCTCACCGAGGTCGTGGCGCTGCTGCGGCCCGTCGCGGGGCGGTCCGAGGCCGACGCCACCACGTCGACCGCCCGATCCGGGGAGACGACCGAGGTCGCGGTCCGGATCTGCGGCGATCTGGTCGCGCGGGTCGACGTACTGCTCGACCTGGGCCTCGGATATCTCAGCCTCGGGCGCCGCTCGACGACCCTATCGCCCGGCGAGGCGCAGCGCCTGCGGATCGCCACCCAGCTGCGCTCGGGGCTGTTCGGCGTCGTCTACGTCCTCGACGAACCCTCCGCGGGCCTGCACCCGGCTGACGCGGAACCGCTGCTGGACGTGCTGGACCGCCTCAAGGCGGCGGGCAATTCGCTGTTCGTCGTGGAGCACGACATGGACGTCGTACGGCGGGCGGACTGGGTGGTCGACATCGGCCCCGGCGCGGGCGAGGACGGCGGACGCGTGCTGTACAGCGGCCCGGTCGCCGGTCTTGAGCGGGTCGGGGAGTCGGCCACGAGCCAGTACCTGTTCGGGCGCGCCCAGCCGCTCGATCACCGCCCGCGCACACCGCACGGCTGGCTGCACCTGAGCGGCGTCTCCCGCCACAATCTGCACAACGTGTCCGTCGACGTACCGCTCTGCGTACTGACGGCGGTGACGGGCGTGTCCGGTTCCGGAAAGTCGACGCTGGTGACGCAGGTGCTCGCCGAGGTCGTCCGCGGCCACCTCGGACTCGTACCCGAGGAGCCCGACGAGGCGCAGCTGGAAGTCGACGTCCAGGACGCGTCGGGGGTCGAGTCGTTCGACCGGCTGGTCCGGGTCGACCAACGGCCCATCGGCCGAACTCCCCGGTCCAACCTGGCCACGTACACGGGGATGTTCGACGCGGTGCGCAAGCTGTACGCGGGGACGGACGAGGCCAGGGCGCGCGGCTACTCGGCCGGGCGGTTCTCCTTCAACGTGCCCGAAGGGCGGTGCGAGACCTGCCAGGGCGAAGGATTCGTCGCGGTGGAACTGCTGTTCCTGCCCGGCACCTATGCGCCGTGCCCGACCTGCCAGGGCGCCCGGTACAACGCCGAAACGCTGGAAGTCACCTACCGCGGCAAGAACATCGCGGAAGTGCTGGGGCTGTCCGTCGACGCCGCCGCCGAGTTCTTGTCCGCCGTCCCGGCCGCCTCCCGCAGTCTGGAGACGTTGCGCGAGGTGGGACTGGGGTATCTGCGGCTGGGGCAGCCCGCGACGGAACTCAGCGGTGGTGAGGCGCAACGCATCAAACTGGCCACCGAACTGCAGCGAGCCCGCCGCGGGCACGCGCTCTACCTGCTCGACGAGCCGACGGCGGGGCTGCATCCCTCGGACATCGCGCTGCTGCTGCGACAGCTGCACCGGCTCGTTGACGCCGGCAACACGGTCGTCCTCGTCGAGCACGACCTCGACACCATCTCCACCGCCGACTGGGTCATCGACCTCGGGCCGGGCGGCGGCGACGCGGGCGGGCGGGTGGTCGCGGCGGGCCCGCCGGCCAAGGTGGCGAGGGCCCGCCGCAGCGCCACCGCGCCCTATCTCGCGGCCCGGCTCGCGCGCTCCTGACGACGGCGCGAGGGGCTGAGCACCGGTCAGCCGGGTTCGGGGCGCAGGATCGTGCGCGTCGCCATGCTGCGTTCCAGCTTGTGGCGGGTATCGCTCGCGAGGTGTCCCGTCTGGGCCCATTCCACGATGAGTTCGGCGACGTGGCGCATCTTGATGTCGGTGTGCTGGGAGATCTCCCGTAGGACGTCCCGCCGTCCTTGGCGCGCAGGCCGGCCAGGGAGACGACGATGCCGATCGCCCTGCAGATCGCCTGATTGCGGGCCCCGGCCGCACTCGCACGGGCACCAAGTAGCGCTGTGTTCCCGAGGACTGGGCGCGTTCGCGCTTACGCAGAGCGTCTGCCTCCCGTACGAGCCAGGCTGCTCGATACAGAGCACCCACGCGGTGTTGCCCGTCACCCACGGCAGTGGGAGCCGCCTCCTGGATGAACGGGCGAACTGAGTTGTGCGCCATCTCGACGATTGCTCTGACGTCGTGGAAGGACAGGTGCCCGGATCGGCCCTTCTCGTCGCGCCACCAAACGGTTACGGGCCAGTTCGCGCCCGCTCGCGCATGCAGGAACGAGGTCGCGAGCAGGCTCGGCTGCTTGTAATGCCCCTCGTCCGCGTCCCCCTCATGAAGACAACGCTACATGGCGGGCGCAGGGTCTCGGGCTAGCTTCTGAAGATGATCACCGGTTCGCGGAAGCTGATGGATTGGGTTGTGCTGGTGGTGTTCGGTACGTCCAGTGGATGGTGAAACGGCCACTGACCTGCCGCGAAGCCCTCCAAGATCAACACGCTATTGCAACGTGATCACTGTCATGGGCCTGCATCCGGCGGCATCCGCCTGCGCACACGCAAAGACCCCGCACTCAGCATCACAGCTGGTGGCGGGGTCTTTCGGCACCTCGTACAAGGTGCCCCCGGCAGGATTCGAACCTGCGCACACGGCTCCGGAGGCCGTTGCTCTATCCCCTGAGCTACGGGGGCGTGTCGTCCGCACTGGCGGCGACGGGTGAAACACTACCAGCTCGTGGAGGGGGTACGTGTACGGGGTTTTTGGGGCGGGGCAGCTCGTGCGGGGGAGGGGAGCGGATGGGGTGGAGAGGGGGTGCGATGGTCGCGGAAACGTGCCTCTCTTGGGGAAGAAGTAGGCAAAACGCGGACGGATGCGATAGGGCACCCCTACTCTTCGAGATGTGCCGGGCATGTCCGGCCGGGTGCTTGTTGTGGACGACAACAAGGTCATCCGGCAGCTGATCAGGGTCAACCTCGAGCTGGAGGGCTTCGAGGTGGTGACCGCCGCTGACGGTGCCGAGTGCCTGGATGTGGTGCAGAGGGCGCGTCCGGATGTGGTGACGCTGGATGTGATGATGCCGAGGCTGGACGGGATCCGGACGGCGGCGCGGTTGCGGGCGGATCCGCGGACGCGGCATATCGGGATAGCGATCATCAGTGCGTGCACGCAGGTGGAGGCGGAGCAGGGGGCTGCGGTGGGGGCGGACGCGTTTTTGGCGAAGCCGTTCGAGCCGGCGGAACTGGTGAGGATGGTGGGGGCGCTGGTGCGGCGGGCGGCGGCGGAGGACCAGACGGAGGACCAGACGGCGACGGCGTCCGGCAGCTGAAACCCGGTCGCGAGGGTACCCGGCTTCTCGCCTAGGCTTGACCGCGTGACCCCCGCAGAGCTTTCCCGTACCGTGCTGCGCACGGTACGCCATGCCGTGGAGGCGGAAGAGCTCAGTGTGGCGGTGCCGGAGCGGATTGTGGTGCAGCGGCCGCCACGCCCGGGGTGCGGCGATTACGCGACCAATGTGGCGTTGCAGCTTGCGGGTCCGGCGTGTCGGCCGCCGCGGCAGGTGGCGGAGATCCTGCGGGAGCGGCTGGTGGCGGCGCCCGGGATCGCGCGGGTGGAGATCGCGGAGCCGGGGTTCCTGAACATCACGCTGGATACGGCTTCGTACGGGGACGCCGTGCGCGGAGTGCTCCGGCGCGGCGAGGAGTACGGCCACGGCGACGGCCTCCGGAGGGTGCGGGCCACCGTGGTGCACGACGGCGAGCCGCGCGAGGCAGCCATCGCGGAAGCGGCGAACCGCCTGCTGCGGGCGTGCGGGGCGAGGGTGGGCGCACCCCAAGTCGCCCCCCAAGGCGCCCCCGCGCCCGAAAGCGCACCCGAAAGGGTGAACGCGCACCCCGCCGGAGTGCCCCGCGAGGAGCTGCTGCGTACCCTCGGCGAGGACGCCACGCAGTGGGCGCTGCTGAGGCCCCCCGCCGAGGACGCCCCGCAGTTGGACGCCGCCGCCCGCGCCGCGCTGCTCATGCAACGGGCGGCCAACCCCCTGTTCCGCGTCCGGTACGCGTACGCCCGCACCCGGGCTCTTCTCCGCAACGCCCACGACCTGGGCATCGAGGCGATCACGACCACGACAACCGGCGACGACGCCGAGTACACCCACCCCGCCGAGACGGATCTGCTCGGCCTGATCGCCGACTTCCCCCGCGTGGTGGAAGCCGCCGCCCGGCGCCGTGCTCCCGACCGGGTGGCGCGGCACCTGGAGCGTACGGCGGACGCCTTCTTCCGCTTCCACGACGAGTGCCCCGCGCTTCCCCGGGGCGACGAGCAGGACGAGAAACCCTCGGCCGTCCACCGGTCCCGACTCCGCCTCGCCGAAGCGGCCGGGACGGTGCTCGCCAACGGCCTGACCCTGCTCGGCATCAGCGCGCCAGCACATCTCTGAGGAGAGAGACAGCACCATGAGTCGTTCCGCCCACCCCGCCGGGCCCCGCCACGCCGACGTAATGCCCGAGGGGCACTACACGGCGCCGGCCGCCGATCTGAACGCCCTCGACCCGCGCATCTGGGCCCGCACGGTCACGCGTAACGCGGACGGCGCCGCGGTCGTCGGCGGTCTGGACGTACGCCATCTGGCCGAGGAGTTCGGCACCCCCGCCTACATTCTCGACGAGGCCGACTTCCGGGCCCGCTGCCGCGCCTGGAAGGAGGCCTTCGGCACCGGCGCTGATGTCTTCTACGCGGGCAAGGCCTTCCTTTCCCGGGCGGTGGTCCGCTGGCTGCAGGAGGAGGGGATGAATCTCGACGTCTGCTCCGCCGGGGAGCTGGCGGTGGCGCTGTCCGGCGGGATGCCCGCCGACCGGATCGCGTTGCACGGCAACAACAAGTCCACCGAGGAGATCGAAAGGGCGGTGGGTGAAGGCGTCGGGCGGATCGTCCTGGACTCCTTCGAGGAGATCGTCCGGGTCGCGCACATCGCGCGGAAGCTCGGCCGCCGCCAGCCGGTCCAGATCCGGGTCACGGTGGGCGTCGAGGCGCACACCCATGAGTTCATCGCCACCGCCCATGAGGACCAGAAGTTCGGCCTCGCGCTGAGTGGCGGCGTCGCGGCCGAGGCGGTGCGCAGGGTGCTGAAGCTCGACAGCCTGGAGCTGATCGGCATCCACTCGCACATCGGCTCCCAGATCTTCGACACCTCCGGCTTCGAGGTGGCTGCCCACCGCGTTGTCGACCTGCTGAAGGAGATCCGCGACGAGCACGGCATCGAGCTCCCCGAGATCGACCTCGGCGGTGGCCTCGGCATCGCGTACACCGCCGACGACGACCCGCGCGAGCCACGGGAGATCGCCAAGTCGCTCCGCGAGATCGTCTCCCGCGAGTGCGCCGCCGCCCGGCTGACCGAGCCGCGGCTGTCGGTCGAGCCGGGCCGGGCGATCGTCGGTCCGACCGCGTTCACGCTCTACGAGGCCGGGACGATCAAGCGGCTGGACGGCCTCCGTACCTACGTCAGCGTGGACGGCGGCATGTCTGACAACATCCGTACCGCGCTCTACGACGCCGAGTACAGCGTCGCGCTGGTCTCCCGTACCTCGGACGCCGAGCCGATGCTGGCGCGGGTGGTCGGCAAGCACTGCGAGTCGGGTGACATCGTGGTCAAGGACGCCTTCCTCCCCGCCGACCTGGCGCCCGGCGATCTGCTGGCGGTACCTGCGACCGGCGCGTACTGCCGCTCGATGGCGAGCAACTACAACCACGCGCTGCGGCCGCCCGTGGTAGCGGTCAGGGACGGCGAAGCAAAAGTGATCGTCCGGCGGGAGACGGAGGACGATCTCCTGCGACTCGACGTCGGATGACGTGAAATCTCCAAAATAAACGGTCTGGTCTCGCGATCCGGACGGGGCATGGAAACTTGGGTCCGGTGCGTGAGACTGGGTCCATTCATCAGTGGTGTTCGAAGGTAACCGCGAAGGTAATCGAAAGAGGTCGGATGATGCGTACGCGTCCGCTGAAGGTGGCGCTACTGGGCTGTGGTGTGGTCGGCACAGAGGTGGCGCGCATCATCACGACGCACGCTGACGACCTCGCGGCCCGCATCGGGGCGCCGATCGAGCTCGCCGGTGTCGCGGTGCGCCGCCCCAACCGAGTGCGTGCCGGGGTGCCCGCGGAGCTGCTCACCACTGACGCGACCGCCCTGGTCAAGCGGGGTGACATCGACGTCGTCATCGAGGTCATCGGCGGCATCGAGCCTGCCCGCTCGCTGATCACCTCCGCCTTCGAGCACGGCGCCAGCGTGGTGTCCGCGAACAAGGCGCTGCTCGCCGCCGAGGGTACCGTGCTGCACGCCGCCGCCGTCGAGCACCATGTGGACCTCTATTACGAGGCCGCGGTGGCCGGCGCGATCCCGCTGATCCGCCCGCTGCGCGAGTCCCTGGCGGGCGACAAGGTCAACCGGGTGCTCGGCATCGTCAACGGCACGACCAACTTCATCCTCGACAAGATGGACTCCACCGGCGCCGGCTACTCCGAGGCGCTCGACGAGGCCACTGCCCTGGGGTACGCGGAAGCCGACCCCACCGCCGATGTCGAGGGCTTCGACGCCGCCGCCAAGGCCGCCATCCTGGCCGGGATCGCCTTCCACACCCGGGTGCGCTTCGATGACGTCCACCGGGAGGGCATCACCGAGGTCACCGCGACCGACATCGCCTCCGCCAAGCAGATGGGCTGCACGGTCAAGCTCCTCGCGATCTGCGAGCGCAGTGCCGACGGCAAGTCCGTCACGGCCCGCGTGCACCCCGCGATGATCCCGCTCAGCCACCCGCTGGCCTCGGTCCGCGAGGCCTACAACGCGGTGTTCGTGGAGTCGTCCGCCGCCGGCAGCCTGATGTTCTACGGTCCGGGGGCGGGCGGTGCCCCCACCGCGTCGGCGGTCCTCGGTGACCTGGTCGCCGCCTGCCGCAACAAGCTGGCCGAGACCACCGGCCCCGGCGAGTCCGCCTACGCGCAGCTGCCGGTGAGCCCGATGGGCGACGTGGTGACTCGCTACCACATCAGCCTGGACGTTGAGGACAAACCCGGCGTCCTGGCCCAGGTGGCCACCGTGTTCGCCGAGCATCAGGTGTCCATCGACACCGTCCGCCAGAAGGGCAAGGACGGGGACGCGGCCCTCGTCGTCGTCACCCATCGCGCGCCCGACGCCGCTCTCGCGGCCACTGTCGAGGCTCTGCGGAAACTCGACACCGTACGCGGCGTCGCCAGCATCATGCGTGTGGAAGGGGAGTAACCCAGAATGAACGCGATCACTGATCGAATGCCCGCCACCCACCAGTGGCGTGGCCTCATCGAGGAGTACCGGGACCGTCTGCCGGTCACCGCGGCGACGCCCGTGGTCACGCTGTTGGAGGGTGGCACCCCGCTGGTCCCGGCCCAGGTGCTCTCGGAGCGCACCGGCTGTGATGTATTTCTCAAGGTCGAGGGCGCCAACCCCACGGGATCCTTCAAGGACCGTGGCATGACCATGGCGATCTCCAGGGCCAAGGAGGAGGGCGCGCAGGCCGTCATCTGTGCCTCCACCGGCAACACTTCGGCCTCCGCCGCCGCCTATGCCGTACGGGCCCGGATGGTCTGCGCCGTGCTGGTGCCGCAGGGCAAGATCGCGCTGGGCAAGATGAGCCAGGCCCTGATCCATGGCGCGAAGATCCTCCAGGTGGACGGCAACTTCGACGACTGCCTGGAACTGGCGCGCGCTCTGAGCGACAAGTACCCGGTGGCACTGGTCAATTCCGTCAACCCGGTACGTATCGAGGGGCAGAAGACCGCCGCGTTCGAAATCGTCGACGCTCTCGGCGACGCGCCCGACATTCACGTACTGCCGGTCGGGAACGCGGGCAACATCACCGCCTACTGGAAGGGCTACCGCGAGTACGCCGCGGACGGCATCTCCAGCCGCAACCCCCGTATGTGGGGCTTCCAGGCGGCCGGTTCCGCCCCCATTGTCAATGGCGCGCCGGTCCGCAATCCCCAGACCATCGCCACCGCCATCCGGATCGGCAACCCGGCGTCGTGGCAGTTCGCCGAGGAGGCGCGGGACGAGTCGGGCGGCCTCATCGAAGCCGTGACCGATCGTCAGATCCTGGTCGCCTACCGGCTGTTGGCCGCCCAGGAAGGCGTCTTCGTGGAGCCCGCGTCCGCCGCCAGCGTGGCCGGGCTGCTCAAGGCCGCCGAGGAGGGCAAGGTCGACCCCGGCCAGCGGATCGTCTGCACGGTGACCGGCAACGGTCTCAAGGACCCCGGCTGGGCGGTGGACGGCGCGCCGCAGCCCGTCATCGTCCCGGTGGACGCGCACGCGGCGGCGGAACGCCTCGGGCTGGCGTAACGTAAGGGGCACCCCGGTACCGGGGTGCCCCTCCGCCCGCCGCGGGAAGCCCGGGTCCGGGCGACTCCGGAACACAGGGGCGCACGCTCCCCAGGCGACACGCATCACGCGCGGTGTGTGCGCCCTATGTCGCAACAGAACCTTCCTTCGATAGGCTGGCTTTCACCGGCGCCGATTGCGCGCCGATCCGGCTCATGCCGCTGGCATTGCCCCGCCCCCCAGTCCCTCCGCTCGGCAACGACGTGCGGGCGTCCGGGGCAGCACCAGACTTGATGTACAAGGAGAGTCATCGAACGATGGCCGGACCTGCTTTCCGCGCCGCCGCCGTCCGAGTGCGCGTCCCCGCGACCAGCGCGAACCTCGGTCCCGGCTTCGACGCCTTCGGCCTGGCACTGGGCCTCTACGACGATGTCGTGGTCCGGGTGGCCGATGCCGGCCTGCACATCGACATCGCGGGTGAGGGTGCCGCCACCCTTCCCCGGGACGAGAAACACCTGCTTGTACGGTCCCTGCGCACCGCTTTCGACCTGCTCGGCGGACAGCCCCGCGGCCTGGAGGTGGTCTGTGCCAACCGCATTCCGCACGGCCGTGGCCTGGGGTCCTCGTCAGCCGCCATCTGCGCGGGCATCATGGCCGCCCGCGCGGTGACCATAGGCGGCCCGGAGCGGCTGGACGACCCCGCGCTCCTGGAACTGGCCAACGAGATCGAGGGCCACCCCGATAATGTGGCCGCCTGCCTGCTCGGCGGTTTCACCCTGGCCTGGACGGACGGCGGGGTCGCCCACGCCATCCGAATGGACCCGTCCGATTCAGTCGTACCGGTAGTTTTCGTACCGTCCAAGCCGGTGCTCACGGAGACCGCCCGCGGTCTGCTGCCGCGCACCGTCCCGCATGTGGACGCCGCCGCCAACGCGGGGCGGGCCGCACTGCTGGTGGAGGCGCTCACCCGCCGCCCCGAATTGCTGCTGCCGGCCACCGAGGACCGGCTGCACCAGGACTACCGAGCTCCCGCGATGCCCGAGAGCGTGGCGCTGGTGAACCGGCTGCGCTCCGAAGGCGTACCTGCCGTCATCTCGGGGGCGGGCCCCACGGTGTTGGCGCTCACCGAGGAAGGCGCCGCTGACAAGGTCTCCCGGCTGGCGGGGGAGGGGTGGGCGGCCAACCGTCTGCCTCTCGACGCGGCAGGGGCGAGTGTGCTGCCACTGGCAGTGGGCCAGTGACACGATTGCCGGTCAAAGAGAGGGGGAATGTTTGTTGGATCCGGTAGTGTTAATCTCAAGTCTGCACCCGACGCCTTTGCGGCGCGGTGTTCAGTGTCCCGTATCGGGACCGCCATTCTTCCGGGAGCCTCCCACACCGCATGGGCAATGCCTGAGCAGTGCCGAGCACGCTCCGGAGACAATGCTGGCGACACCCCATTTGTGAGTGATCTCCCAGCGTTGAAAGCGTATGTATTTCTGCCGCCGTCAGGCGGACCACCGCCCCGGCTCTGAGCAGCGGAAAAGCCCAGAACCGGACAGCACAACCGGTCGCCGAGCCATTCAGGCCGACGTCCGCTCCAGGGAAGGACCCTTCGTGAGCGACACCACCGATCTGATGGGCGTGCGTACGGACGCCGCGCCCGCTCCGGACGCTGCCGCGCCTGCCACCGGTGCTGCCACGGCTGCTGCCTCGCGGCGCCGCCGCTCTGGTACCGGCCTTGACGCCATGGTCCTGGCCGAGCTCCAGCAGCTCGCCTCCGGTCTCGGCATCAAGGGCACCGCGCGGATGCGCAAGAGCCAGCTGATCGAGACGATCAAGGAAGCCCAGTCGGGCGCCGGCGCCGCCAAGGCCGCTCCGGCCGCCGGGGAGGCCCCCGCCGAGAAGCCGAAGCGCCGCGCCACATCCCGCACCCGTACCGGCGAGGCCGGGAAGGCAGCGGAGGCGGCCCCCGCCGCCGCGCCCGAGCAGGCCAAGCAGATCGAGATTCCCGGCCAGCCGGCCGGAGAGCAGCCCAAGGCCGCCCCGGTGGCTGCCTCTGTGGCCGCAGCGGCCGCGCCAGCCGCCGCCGTTGCCCCCGCCGCCGCGAAGAACGAGCGTGCCGAAGCCGCCGTAGCCGCGTCCAGCCAGGAAGCCGCCGAGGGCAAGGCCCCCGCTGCCAACACCGAGGCCAGGACCGGCGAGGACCGCCAGGACCGCCAGCGCGGCCAGCGGGGCGACCGCCAGGACGGCCGCCGCGACCGGCAGGACCGGCAGCGCGACCGCCGCAACAAGCAGGACGGCGGCGGCAAGCAGGACAGCGGCAAGCAGGACGGCGGCGGCCAGCAGCCCCAGCAGCAGGGCCAGGGCCAGGGTCAGGGCGGCCAGAGTCAGGGCGGCCAAAGCCAGAGCCAGGGCCAGAGCCAGGGCCAGGGCCAGGGCCAGGGCCAGCAGAGCTTCCAGGACGACGACGAGTTCGGCGACGGCCGCGGCCGCCGCCGTGGCCGTTACCGCGACCGCCGCGGCCGGGGCAGCAGCAGCGGCAACCGCCGTGACGAGCAGTTCGCAGGCGAGCCGCAGGTCAATGACGACGACGTGCTCATCCCCGTCGCCGGCATCCTGGACATCCTGGACAACTACGCGTTCATCCGGACCTCCGGCTACCTGCCGGGACCGAATGATGTGTACGTCTCCCTCGCCCAGGTCCGCAAGAACGGCCTCCGCAAGGGTGACCACGTCACCGGAGCCGTGCGCCAGCCCAAGGACGGCGAGCGCCGCGAGAAGTTCAACGCGCTGGTCCGGCTGGACTCCACCAACGGCATGGGCCCCGACTCCGGCCGCGGCCGCCCCGAGTTCGGCAAGCTCACCCCGCTCTACCCGCAGGAGCGGCTCCGTCTGGAGACCGACCCGGGCGTGCTGACGACCCGGATCATCGACCTCGTCGCCCCCATCGGCAAGGGCCAGCGCGGTCTGATCGTCGCCCCGCCGAAGACCGGCAAGACGATGATCATGCAGGCGGTCGCCAACGCGATCACGACCAACAACCCTGAGGTCCACCTGATGGTCGTCCTGGTGGACGAGCGTCCGGAAGAGGTCACCGACATGCAGCGGTCGGTGAAGGGCGAGGTCATCTCCTCGACCTTCGACCGCCCCGCCGAGGACCACACCACCGTCGCCGAGCTCGCCATCGAACGGGCCAAGCGCCTGGTCGAACTGGGCCACGACGTCGTGGTGCTGCTGGACTCCATCACCCGTCTGGGCCGCGCCTACAACCTCGCCGCTCCCGCCTCCGGCCGCATCCTGTCCGGTGGTGTCGACTCGACCGCGCTCTACCCGCCGAAGCGCTTCTTCGGTGCCGCGCGCAACATCGAGGACGGCGGCTCGCTGACCATTCTGGCCACCGCGCTCGTCGAGACCGGCTCGCGCATGGACGAGGTGATCTTCGAGGAGTTCAAGGGCACCGGCAACATGGAGCTCCGCCTGGACCGGAAGCTCTCCGACAAGCGGATTTTCCCGGCTGTCGATGTCGACCCCTCCGGCACCCGCAAGGAAGAGATCCTGCTCAACGCGGAGGAGCTCGCCATTGTCTGGAAGCTCCGCCGTGTTCTGCACGCGCTCGACTCCCAGCAGGCGATCGAGCTGCTCCTGGACAAGATGAAGCAGACCAAGTCGAACGCCGAGTTCCTTATGCAGATCGCCAAGACGGCCCCCGGCGGTAATAACAACGACTGAGCGACCGGCAGTCGCCGCCACACAGCAGCCCCGTCACTCCGGTGACGGGGCTGCTGTCGTGCTGCCGCGGAACTCTGTGCCGCCCCGCCACGGGGAAGGCCGCCTCGGAGATCCTCGCCACACGCCTGAGGACCCGCACAGGCCGGCAGCGGCACGGAACCCCCGCCCAAAGCGCCGGCCAGAACGCAGCGCAGTACCAGATGACGGGTCCCGGCGACACCCCGCAAGGGGCACGCGGGGGCCCGTAGCCGTTCCGGGTGTGCACAATCGGGCTGGAACCCTGCTTCGTCGGCCGAACATCCGACAAGACGGGACGGAAGGTGCCTACCCGTAGTAACTGGGGGTAGCGGGGAAGAGTGAAGTAATAGTAATGAGGACAGAGGAGCCCATGGCAGACCAGTGGAAGACCGGCCGGCACCGCCAGAGCGACGGCGACACCCCGCGCCGCAAGCGGCTGCGGACGGCCGGAGGGACCGTTGTCGCGGTCCTGCTGCTGGCTGTCGGGGGCGCCGGTTACCTCTATCTGCATCTCAACGGCAACATCAAGGGTGTCGATATCAACGGCGCCCTCGGCACGAACCGCCCGAAGAACTCCGACAACGGTTCCATGGACATCCTCGTCCTCGGCTCGGACTCCCGCTCCGGCGCCAACAAGACGGCCGGCGGCGGCCAGGACGACGGCACCGCCCGCTCGGACACCGCGATGATCGTGCACGTCTACAAGGGCCACGAGAAGGCCACCGTGGTCTCCATCCCGCGCGACACCCTCGTCGACCGGCCCTCCTGCACCACGTCGGAGGGCAAGGCCAGCCCCGCCGCGCAGAATGTGATGTTCAACGATGCGTACTCGGTCGGCGGGCCGGCCTGCGCGGTCAAGACCGTCGAGGCGCTCACCGGCATCCGGATGGACCACTACATCGAGATCGACTTCACCGGCTTCCAGCACCTCATCGACGCCCTCGGCGGGGTCCCGGTCACCACCACCCGGGCCATCGACGACAACGACAGCCATCTGCACCTCGCCGCGGGCACCCACACCCTCGACGGCGAGCAGGCCCTCGGCCTGGTCCGTACCCGCCATGCCATCGGCGACGGCAGCGACCTCGGCCGGATCCAGCTCCAGCAGGACTTCATGAAGGCGCTCATGGCCCGGGTCGACAGCATCGGTCTGCTCTCCAGCCCCACCAAGATCTACAAGGTCGCCAACACCGCCACCAGCGCCATCACCACCGACTCCGACCTCGCCTCGGTGACCGGCCTGACCGGCCTGGCAGAGAGCCTCAAGGGCATCGGCTCCAACGACCTGACCATGATCACCATGCCGGTCGAGTACGACCCCGCCGACCCCAACCGCGTCATCCCCATCACCGGCAGGACCGACCAGGTCTGGGCCGCCCTGTCCGCCGACCGGGCGGTTCCGAAGACGGCGACCAAGGGCTCGGCGGGCGACGACGTCACCACCGGCGGCCTGGTCAAAGCCTCCTCGTAGCCGCCTGGCAGAAGGTCAGGACCGAGCCGGCGGGAAAGCTGGAATAGATCCGGCCCGCCCCCGGTTTTGGGAGATACGGCCGGTCCTGGCAGACTGGTCCGCTGGCCCCGGTTCACGTGCCGCAAACCCGCTGTACGACCCGGAGCCCTCCCGAACCTAGGAGCACCCCTTGAAGCGCGACATCCACCCGGAGTATGTCGAGACCCAGGTCAGCTGCACCTGTGGCGCGACGTTCACCACCCGTAGCACCGTTGCCGGCGGCACCATCCGTGCCGACATCTGCTCCGCGTGCCACCCGTTCTACACGGGCAAGCAGAAGATCCTCGACACCGGTGGCCGCGTGGCCCGCTTCGAGGCCCGCTTCGGCAAGGCCGCCGGGTCCGCCAAGAAGTAGCGACCCGAAAGCGCCGGTCTCCGGCTGTCCCCCACGGGGGGCAGCCGGACCGGCGCTTTGTCGTCCCAGGTCCGGCCGGGTCTGCCCAGTCCCTTCCAGGCCGTCACTTCTTGCCACTCCATACGTAGGGAATCCCGATGTTCGAGGCCGTCGAGGAACTGATCGGCGAGCATGCCGACCTCGAAAAGCAGCTTGCCGACCCCTCGGTCCACGCGGACCAGGCCAACGCCCGCAAGCTCAACAAGCGCTACGCCGAACTGACTCCCATCATCGGCGCCTACCGCAGCTGGAAGCGGACCGGCGACGACATCGGGACCGCCCGCGAGTTCGCCGCAGACGACCCGGACTTCGCCATCGAGCTCAAGGACCTGGAGAAGCAGCGCGAGGCGCTCACCGAGAAGCTCAGGCTGCTGCTGGTGCCGCGCGACCCCAGCGACGACAAGGACGTGATCCTCGAGGTCAAGGCCGGCGAGGGCGGCGAGGAGTCCGCGCTCTTCGCCGGTGACCTGCTGAGGATGTATCTGCGCTACGCCGAGCGCGTCGGCTGGAAGACCGAGATCATCGACGCCAACGAGTCCGACCTCGGCGGCTACAAGGACGTCCAGGTCGCCGTGAAGACCAAGGGCGGCAACGGCGCGACCGAGCCCGGCCAGGGCGTCTGGGCCCGCCTGAAGTACGAGGGCGGGGTGCACCGCGTCCAGCGGGTGCCGGCCACCGAGTCGCAGGGCCGCATCCACACCTCCGCCGCCGGCGTGCTCGTCACCCCCGAGGCCGATGAGGTCGAGGTCGAGATCGGCCCCAACGACCTGCGGATCGACGTCTACCGCTCCTCCGGCCCCGGCGGCCAGTCGGTCAACACCACCGACTCCGCGGTGCGCATCACCCACCTCCCGTCCGGCCTGGTCGTCTCCTGCCAGAACGAGAAGAGCCAGCTCCAGAACAAGGAGTCGGCGATGCGTATCCTGCGCTCCCGGCTGCTGGCCGCCGCCCAGGAGGAGGCCGAGCGCGAGGCGTCCGACGCCCGCCGCAGCCAGGTGCGCACGGTGGACCGCTCGGAGCGGATCCGTACATACAACTTCCCCGAGAACCGGATCTCGGACCACCGCGTCGGCTTCAAGGCGTACAACTTGGACCAGGTCCTCGACGGGGAACTCGACGCCGTTATCCAGGCGTGCGTCGACGCCGACTCCGCCGCGAAACTGGCTGCCGCCGGCTGAGCCGTACCCCCGCCCGGTGCACTGGAACAACCCGATTGACGACGCGACGCGAGAGGACAACCGTGAACCTGCTGCTCGCCGAGGTGGCCCAAGCCACCCAGCGGCTGGCTGACGCCGGCGTGCCCTCCCCGCGCTTCGACGCGGAGGAGCTGGCCGCGTACGTGCACGCGGTCAAGCGCGGCGAGCTGCACACCGTCGCCGACATCGACTTCGACGCCCGCTACTGGGAGACCGTCGCCCGGCGCGAGGCCCGTGAGCCGCTCCAGCACATCACCGGCCGCGCCTTCTTCCGCTACCTGGAACTCCAGGTCGGGCCCGGCGTGTTCGTACCCCGCCCGGAGACGGAATCCGTCGTCGGCTGGGCCATAGACGCGGTCCGCGCGATGGATGTCGCCGAGCCGCTCATCGTCGACCTCTGTACGGGCTCCGCGGCGATCGCCCTCGCCCTGGCCCAGGAGGTGCCGCGCAGCCGCGTACACGCCGTGGAGCTGTCCGAGGACGCCCTGGTGTGGGCCCGCAAGAACACCGAGGGCAGCAAGGTCGACCTGCGCCAGGGAGACGCGCTCACGGCCTTCCAGGACCTCAACGGCCAGGTCGACCTCGTCGTCGCCAACCCGCCGTACATCCCGCTCACCGAGTGGGAGTACGTCGCCCCCGAGGCCCGTGACCACGACCCCGAACTGGCGCTGTTCTCCGGCGAGGACGGCCTCGACACCATCCGCGGCATCGAGCGCACCGCGCACCGCCTGCTGCGCCCCGGCGGCATCGTCGTCATCGAGCACGCCGACACCCAGGGCGGCCAGGTCCCGTGGATCTTCAAGGAAGACGCCGGGTGGGCCGACGCCGCCGACCACCCCGACCTGAACAAACGGCCCAGGTTCACGACGGCCCGGAAGGCGACGCCATGATGGCGCTGGGCCACCCCGGCCTTGCTCCGTTCTTCAGGGGCGCGACGCCCCGTACCCCTGCGTACAAAAGCCCCGCCGTCAGGACGGCGCATTACCTGGAGGTCAGCTAATGGCACGGCGTTACGACTGCTCGGATGCGACCGACCGCGCCGCCGGACTGCGGGAAGCCGCGTCCGCCGTGCGCCGCGGCGAGCTCGTGGTGCTGCCCACCGATACCGTCTACGGCATCGGTGCGGACGCCTTCAGCAGCGAAGCCGTCGGCGACCTGCTGGAGGCCAAGGGCCGGGGCCGCAATATGCCCTCACCCGTGCTCATCGGCTCGCCGAACACCCTGCACGGCCTGGTCACCGACTTCTCCGAGCAGGCCTGGGAGCTGGTCGACGCCTTCTGGCCGGGCGCGCTCACCCTCGTCGCCCGGCACCAGCCGTCGCTGCAGTGGGACCTCGGCGACACCCGCGGCACCGTCGCCATCCGTATGCCGCTGCACCCGGTGGCCATCGAGCTGCTGACCGTCACCGGCCCGATGGCGGTCTCCAGCGCCAACCTCACCGGCCACCCCTCCCCGCAGGACTGCGACGCGGCCCAGGAGATGCTCGGCGACTCCGTCGCCATCTACCTCGACGCAGGCCCCACACCCGCCGCCGTGCCGTCCTCCATCGTGGACGTCACCGGCAAGCTGCCGGTCCTGCTGCGCGCGGGGGCGATCAGCGCCGACCAGCTGCGGGAGGTCGTGCCCGACCTGGAGGTGAGCAGTTGACCACGCCTCAGGGGCGTGGCAGTGGCATACCCAGCCACCCGGGTCAGGGCGCCGACCGCTTCCGCATCCTCCACGTCTGCACCGGCAACGTCTGCCGCTCGCCGATCGCCGAGCGGCTGACTCGCTATGAGCTGACCCGGCGGCTCGGTGACGGCGCGACCGGCATTCTCGTGGAGTCCGCCGGCACCTGGGGCCACGAGGGCGCCGCCATGGAAGCACACGCCGCGACGGTCCTCGCGGAGTACTCCGCCGACCCCACCGGATTCCTCGGCCGCGAGCTGCTGGACGAGCACGTCATCGACGCCGACCTCGTCCTCACCGCGACCCGTGACCACCGCGCCCAGGTGATCTCCATGGGCCACTCGGCGGGCCTGCGTACCTTCACCCTCAAGGAATTCACCCGCCTGGTGCGCGCCATAGACCCCACGACGCTGCCCGAGGGCAGCGTCACCGACCGGGCCCACTCCCTCGTGCGCGCCGCTGCGGCGCTGCGTGGCTGGCTGCTCGCTCCCAGCGCCGAGGCCGATGAGGTCTACGACCCGTACGGTGCTCCCCTCACCTTTTTCCGCAGCATCGGCGAAGAGATCCACACCGCCCTCGACCCGGTGGTGACGGCCCTGACGGGCGTCCCGACCCCGGCGTAGCGCTCGGCGCCGGTGCCTGCGGCGCGTTCTCCCCTCCCCGCCCCTTCCCGGCTGCGGCCGATATGCGGCTGGCGCCGCGTGGAGGGGCTCGGCTCCCAGACCCGCCCCCTACCCCCTGCGGGCGTGGTGGGACCCCCAGGTCCTCAAAGGCCGGACGGGCTGGATTTACGGGGCGGGCCAGGGGAGAGAAACCATCCGGCCGCATACGGAGCGCGCCAACGGGCAACCGCTCCTACAGTGAAGGTGAGATCCACCACACGCGCCGGGAGCCCAGCCATGCCCGCCACACCAGCCCCCCCTGCAGCCGGAATAAGCGGCGCCGGCGCAACCGCGCCCGCCACCCACTGGGCACCCGACTTCGGCGCGCTGCGCCGCCAGGACCCGGAGCTGGCCGGAGTGCTCCTCGCCGAGCTCGACCGACAGACCACCACCCTCCAGCTCATCGCCGGCGAGAACTTCACCTCCCGGGCCGTGCTGGCCGCCCTGGGCTCCCCGCTCGCCAACAAGTACGCCGAGGGCTACCCCGGCCACCGCCATCACGCCGGCTGCGAGCTCGTCGACCTCGCCGAACGCCTGGCCATTGAGCGGGCCGCAGAGCTCTTCGGCGCCGCCCATGTGAATGTCCAGCCGTACTCGGGCTCCTCAGCCGTCCTGGCGGCGTATGCGGCCCTTCTCGTGCCCGGTGACACCATTCTGGCCATGGCTCTCCCGCACGGCGGGCACCTCACCCACGGTTCCGAGGCGAATTTCTCCGGCCGCTGGTTCGACATCGTCGGCTACGGGGTCGACCGGCACACCGGTCTCATCGACTACGACGCGGTCCGCGTCCTCGCCCGCGAGCACCGGCCCAAGGCCATCATCTGCGGCTCCATCGCCTACCCCCGGCACATCGACTACGCCGCCTTCCGCGAGATCGCGGACGACATCGACGCCTACCTGATCGCGGACGCCGCCCACACCCTCGGCCTCGTCGCGGGCGGCGCGGCCCCAAGCCCGGTCCCGTACGCGGACGTGGTGTGCGCCACCACCCACAAGACCCTGCGCGGTCCCCGCGGCGGCATCGTCCTCTGCGGCGCCGAGCTCGCCCAGCGCATCGACCGCGCGGTTTTCCCGTTCTCCCAGGGCGGCCCCCATATGCACTCCATCGCCGCCAAGGCCGCCGCCTTCGCCGAGGCCGCCACGCCCGAATTCGCCGCTTACACGCACCAGGTGACGGAAAACGCCCGCGCCCTTGCCGAGGCCCTCGCCGCCGAGGGGCTCCGCGTCTGCACCGGCGGAACCGACACCCACCTCATCACCGCGGACGTCTCGCCGTTCGGTGTCACCGGGCTCCAGGCGCGCGGCCGGTGCGCCGCCGCCGGGATTGTCGTCGACAAATACACACTTCCGTACGACGACGAGCCGTGCTCCACCGGCTCCGGCATCCGCATCGGCACCGCCGCCGTCACCAGCCAGGGCATGGGGACGGCGGAAATGCCGCAGGTCGCGGCCCTGATCGGGCGTGCGCTGCACGAGGAGCGCGGGCTGGCACCCCTGGTGGCCGAGCTGGTGGGCGGCTTCCCGCCATACCCCACTCCTACCTAGTGCTGCAAACAGCGGTGCAACCGGCGGGGTCTCCTGCGAGTCTTCAGATTGGTGGTGACTAACTGGCACCACAGGCCACTGGGATATCGTGCTCGGTCTCAGACCGGACACCACTAGGGTGTGACGCTGTGAGGATCTGCCCGACGTCTGTACGGCACCCGATCCTCTGGCGAGCCCTGCCGGAGGCAAAACGTGCGTGAGTACCTCCTGACCCTTTGCGTGGCCGCGGCCGTCACCTACCTGCTGACCGGGCCGGTACGGAAGTTCGCCATCGCGGCCGGGGCCATGCCAGAGATCCGCGAACGCGACGTCCACCGAGAACCCACCCCGCGGCTCGGCGGCATCGCCATGTTCGGCGGTCTGTGCGCGGGCCTGCTGGTCGCCTCGCACCTGCAGAACCTCAAGGACGTCTTCGAGCTCTCCAACGAGCCGCGCGCGCTGCTCTCCGGCGCCGGACTGATCTGGCTGCTCGGCGTCCTTGACGACAAGTGGGGCGTCGACGCCCTCGTCAAGCTCGGCGTCCAGATGGTCGCCGCGGGCGTCATGGTCCTGCAGGGCCTCACCATCCTCTGGCTGCCGGTCCCCGGCATCGGCGATGTCGCGCTCTCGCCGATGCAGTCGACGCTGCTCACCGTGGCGCTGGTGGTCATCACCATCAACGCGGTCAACTTCGTCGACGGCCTGGACGGGCTGGCCTCGGGCATGGTGTGCATCGCGGCCCTCGCGTTCTTCATGTACTCCTACCGCATGTGGTACGGCTACGGCGTCGACCAGGCCGCCCCCGCGACGCTCTTCAGCGCGGTCCTCATCGGTATGTGCCTCGGCTTCCTGCCGCACAACCTCCACCCGGCCCGGATCTTCATGGGTGACTCGGGCTCCATGCTCATCGGCCTGGTGCTGGCTTCCAGCGCCATCTCCATCACCGGCCAGGTCGACCCCGATGTCATCACCGACGCCACCGGTTCGTACCGCGACACCGTGCACATGATGGTGCCGGTCTACATGCCGCTCGTGCTGCCGCTGAGCATCATCGCTGTCCCGGTCGCCGACCTCGTCCTCGCCGTCGTGCGCCGCACCTGGAACGGCGAGTCGCCCTTCTCCGCCGACCGCGGCCACCTCCACCACCGGCTGCTGGACATCGGCCACTCCCACAGCCGTGCCGTCTGGATCATGTACTTCTGGTCGGCCCTCATCGCCTTCAGCGCCGTCGGCTTCTCCGTCAACTCCTCCAGCCTCTGGATCGTCCTCGCCATCATCGCCCTCAGCGCCGCCGGCCTCGGGATTCTGCTCCTTCCCCGCTTCCGCCCCCGTGCCCCCCGCTGGGCCGAGTCCTTCGTTCCGCCCCGCTACCGCCGCAGCCGTCTCGACGCGCAGGCCGCTGCCGCTGCCGCTGCCGCCGCGGCGATCGAGGCAGGCCAGGCACCCGGCGTCAACGGATCCACGGCGCTCGGCGACCGCGCCCTGCTCCCGGACCGGCGTCCGGTGGAGAGCCGGAGGTAGTTTTCCGGCTGACGGCCGGATAGCCGTCAGCCGAATGGGTTGTCGTGTACTCCTTCCGTGTGACAGGCTGCACACGAAGTGAGTAAAGACCTCATCAAATAGTTTGTGATATCGTTCACGAAACCGGGTAGCTAGCCGAAAGACCCAAGTCCGATGGTCTTCCGGCGTGAGGCACGCCCTCAGCCCCGGGCTACGCTCGTCTCCACCAGACGACAGAACGTCCCCCAACACCTCGCCGGAGGAGCTGCCCTCATGCAGTCCAACGACGTCCGGAACCTCGTGAGTTGCGCCGTCCCCACCGCCGCAGCCGGCGTAGCCGCCGCTGTGATCAGCGGCGTTCTCGCAGGCGGCAAGGGTGTGATCGGCGCGATCTTCGGTGCCGTGCTCGTGATCGCTTTCATGGGAATCGGCCTCGTCGTACTGCAACGGACCGCGAAGTCGCTGCCGCAGCTGTTCCAGGCCATGGGCCTGATGCTCTACACGACACAGATCCTGCTGCTCGCGATCTTCCTGGCGGTGTTCAAGCACACCACGCTCTTCAGCACCAAGGCCTTCGCCTTCACCCTTGTCGCGTCGACCCTCGTATGGATCGCGGCTCAGGCCCGAGCTCATATGAAGGCGAAGATCCTCTACGTGGAGCCCGGATCCTCCGGGTCAGCCTCGTGAAACACAGGGCCGGTGTGAGCGCACTTCCGCTCGTTTGCTATCGTCCGATCTCAACTGCGGCAGAGCTGGCGCGGGCGGCAGTCATGCCTGCACTGCGTCACGGCTCAGCGCCCAACCGCCGCCCCCACTTCTGCAAGACCAGTCCAGTGCCGTTCCGTGGCTGTACGCCGCGCCGACACATCGAGGTTGCCGTACCCATGTGCCACGCTGAAGGAGCTCGCGGTGAGTGATGTAACGACGCTCGCCTCCGAGACCAACTGCCACATCTTCGAAGGGTGCGCCTTCCCCTCACCGGGCCTGCACTCCTTCGTCTTCAAGCCGATCTTCAGCATTGGCAGCTTCCACTTCAACAAGCCCATGCTGCTGGCCCTGCTGAGTACGGTCGTCGTGATCGGGTTCTTCTGGGCGGCCTTCAACAAGCCCAAGCTCATCCCCGGCAAGATGCAAATGGTCGGCGAGGCGGGTTACGACTTCGTCCGACGCGGAATCGTCTACGAGACCCTCGGCAAGAAGCAGGGCGAGAAGTACGTCCCGTTCATGGTCTCGCTGTTCTTCTTCGTCTGGATCATGAACCTCTGGTCGGTCATCCCGCTCGCCCAGTTCCCGGTGACATCGATCATCGCCTTCCCCGCCGGGCTTGCCGGGGTCGTCTACGTCCTGTGGATGTCCCTGACGTTCAAGAAGCACGGCTTCGTCGGTGGCTGGAAGAACATCACCGGCTATGACAAGTCGCTGGGCGGGATCCTCCCGCTGGTCGTCTCGCTGGAGTTCCTCTCCAATGTCATCGTGCGGCCGTTCACGCACGCGGTCCGGCTCTTCGCCAACATGTTCGCCGGCCACGTCCTGCTCCTGCTGTTTACGCTCGCCAGCTGGTACCTGCTCAACGGGATCGGCATCATCTACGCCGGTGTCTCGTTCGTCATGGTCATCGTGCTGACTGCCTTCGAGCTCTTCATCCAGGCCATCCAGGCGTATGTCTTCGTCCTGCTGGCCACCTCCTACGTGCAGGGCGCTCTCGCCGAGCACCACTGAGCATCCCGCCTCCCAGTCCAACAGACGTCCGGTGGCCAACACCCACCGGTCCGTGAAAGAGAAGGAAGAACCCGGCATGTCTGCTGCTCTCGAGAACCTCGCTGCCGTCAGCATCGTGGGCAACCTCGGCTCGATCGGCTACGGTCTCGCCGCCATCGGCCCCGGCGTCGGTATCGGCATCATCTTCGGCAACGGCACCCAGGCGCTGGCACGTCAGCCCGAGGCGGCCGGCCTCATCCGCACCAACCAGATCCTCGGTTTCGCCTTCTGCGAGGCGCTGGCCCTGATCGGCCTCGTGATGCCGTTCGTCTACGCCACCAAGTGATCACGGGGCAGATTCTCACCCCACGTTTCGACGAAAGGCACTGATGTGAACGCCCAGGTTCTTCTGGCGGCCACTGAGGCGGAAAACCCCCTCATCCCGCCGATCCCCGAGCTCATCATCGGCCTGATCGCCTTCGCCATCGTTTTCGGTTTCCTCGCCAAGAAGCTCCTCCCGAACATCAACAAGGTTCTGGAACAGCGCCGCGAGGCCATCGAAGGCGGCATCGAGAAGGCTGAGGCCCTCCAGGCCGAGGCACAGCGCACCCTCGAGGAGTACAAGGCCCAGCGGGCCAACGCGCTCCACGAAGTCGCCCGGCTGCGCCAGGAGGCGCAGGAGCAGGGTGCCGCGCTCATCGCTGAGATGCGTGCGGAAGGCCAGCGGCAGCGCGAGGAGATCATCGCCGCCGGTCACGCCCAGATCGAAGCCGACCGCAAGGCCGCCGCGAGGGCGCTCCGCCAGGACGTCGGCAAGCTCGCCACCGAACTGGCCGGCAAAATCGTCGGTGAGTCCCTCGAGGACGTCGCCCGGCAGAGCCGCGTCGTCGACCGTTTCCTCGACGGACTCGATGACACCGCTGCGAAGGCCGAGGCGTCTCGATGACTGTGCACGGAGCCAGCCGCGAGGCACTGGCTGCCGCACGCGAGCAGCTCGACGCGCTGACGGACAACACCTCCGTCGACGCGGCGAAGCTCGCCGAGGAGCTGACTGCCGTCACGGGGCTGCTCGACCGCGAAGGCTCGCTGCGCCGGGTCCTGACCGACCCGGGGAAGTCCGGCGAGGCCAAGGCCGGGCTGGTACGGCAGGTGCTGGGCGGACGGGTCAGTTCGGAGACCCTTGACCTGGTCTCCGGCATGGTCCGGTCCCGCTGGTCCCGGTCGCGTGACCTGACCGACTCCCTGGAGGAGCTGGCCAACACCGCCGACCTGATCGCCGCCCAGCGCACGGGCGCGCTCGACGATGTCGAGGACGAGATCTTCCGGTTCGGCCGGATCGTCGCCGGCAGCACCGAGCTGCGTGCAGCGCTGTCCGACAAGGCCGCGCCCGCCGCCGCCAAGGCGGATCTGTTGCGGTCCCTCCTCGGCGGCCGGGTCAACCCGGTCACCGAACGTCTTGTGGTGCGTCTTGTGACTCACCCGCGGGGCCGTAGCCTGGAGGCAGGGATCGAATCCCTGTCCAAGCTCGCCGCCGCGCGCCGTAACCGTATGGTCGCCGTGGTGGTATCGGCGGTTCCGCTGAGCGAGCAGCAGAAGCGGCGTCTCGGCGCCGCGCTGGCCAAGGTCTACGGCCGACAGGTGCACCTGAATCTGGACGTGGACCCGGCGGTCATCGGCGGGGTCACGGTGCGGGTGGGCGACGAGGTCGTCAACGGGACCATCGCGGAGCGTCTCGAAGAGGCGGCCCGCCGCATGGCCAGCTGAACAGCGCAGCCACCACCAACTCAAAGAGCCCAGCTTTTTATCAATAAAGACGCAGTGACGGCCCGAGTTGGGCCGTAGCCGTAGTAGAAGACTTCGGGCCCAACAAGGAGAGCAGGGAACCCAGATGGCGGAGCTTACGATCCGGCCGGAGGAGATCCGGGACGCGCTGGAGAACTTTGTCCAGTCGTACAAGCCGGACGCCGCCTCGCGCGAGGAGGTCGGCACGGTCAGCGAGGCCGGAGACGGCATCGCGAAGGTCGAGGGCCTTCCCTCGGCCATGGCGAACGAGCTGCTGAAGTTCGAGGACGGCACTCTCGGTCTCGCCCTCAACCTCGAAGAGCGCGAGATCGGCGCCATCGTCCTCGGCGAGTTCAGCGGCATCGAGGAAGGCCAGCCGGTCACCCGTACCGGGGAGGTCCTGTCCGTCGCGGTCGGCGAGGGCTACCTCGGCCGCGTTGTCGACCCGCTCGGCACCCCGATCGACGGACTCGGCGAGATCGAGACCGAAGGCCGGCGCGCGCTGGAGCTGCAGGCCCCGGGCGTCATGGTCCGTAAGTCGGTGCACGAGCCGATGCAGACCGGCCTCAAGGCCGTCGACGCGATGACCCCGATCGGCCGCGGCCAGCGCCAGCTGATCATCGGTGACCGCCAGACCGGCAAGACCGCCCTGGCCATCGACACGATCATCAACCAGCGCGACAACTGGCGTTCCGGCGACCCGAAGAAGCAGGTCCGCTGCATCTACGTCGCCGTCGGCCAGAAGGGCTCCACCATCGCCGGCGTGCGCGGCGCGCTGGAGGAGGCCGGCGCCCTGGAGTACACGACGATCGTCGCGGCCCCGGCGTCCGACCCGGCCGGCTTCAAATACCTCGCCCCCTACACCGGCTCGGCCATCGGCCAGCACTGGATGTACCAGGGCAAGCATGTCCTGATCGTCTTCGACGACCTGAGCAAGCAGGCCGACGCCTACCGCGCCGTCTCCCTCCTGCTGCGCCGCCCGCCGGGCCGTGAGGCCTACCCGGGTGACGTCTTCTACCTGCACTCCCGCCTGCTGGAGCGCTGCGCCAAGCTCTCCGACGAGCTGGGCGCCGGCTCGATGACCGGCCTCCCGATCGTCGAGACCAAGGCCAACGACGTGTCGGCGTTCATCCCGACCAACGTCATCTCCATCACCGACGGCCAGTGCTTCCTGGAGTCCGACCTGTTCAACGCGGGCCAGCGCCCGGCGCTGAACGTCGGTATCTCGGTCTCCCGGGTCGGTGGTTCGGCGCAGATCAAGGCCATGAAGCAGGTCTCCGGCCGGCTCCGCGTGGACCTCGCCCAGTACCGCGAGCTGGAGGCGTTCGCCGCCTTCGGTTCCGACCTGGACGCGGCCTCCAAGGCGCAACTGGAGCGAGGCAAGCGGATGGTCGAGCTGCTCAAGCAGGGCCAGTACGCCCCGTACGCGATCGAGGACCAGGTCGTCTCCATCTGGGCCGGCACCACCGGCAAGCTGGACGATGTACCGGTCGAGGACATCCGCCGCTTCGAGCGGGAGTTCCTGGACTACCTGCACCGCGAGCACAAGGAGCTGCTCACCGTGATCGTCGAGACCGGCAAGCTGCCGGACGAGACGATCGAGGCGCTCACCGATGCCGTCAACTCTTTCAAGCAGCAGTTCGAGACCTCGGACGGCAAGCTGCTGGGTGAGGGCTGAGCATGGGCGCCCAGCTCCGGGTCTACAAGCGCCGCATCAAGGCGGTCAGCTCCACCAAGAAGATCACCAAGGCGATGGAGATGATCGCTGCCTCGCGCATCGTCAAGGCGCAGCGCCAGGTGCAGGCATCGACTCCGTACGCCCGTGAACTCACCCGCGCGGTGACCGCGGTGGCGACTGGCTCCAACACCAAGCACCCGCTCACCACCGAGGTCGACAACCCGGTCCGGGCTGCGGTCCTGCTCCTCACGAGCGACCGCGGCCTGGCCGGCGGCTACTCCTCCAACGCCATCAAGGCCGCAGACCGGCTCACCGAGCGGCTGCGGTCGGAGGGCAAGGAGGTCGACACGTACGTCATCGGCCGCAAGGGTGTCGCCTACTACGGCTTCCGGGAGCGCCCGGTCGTCGAATCGTGGACCGGGTTCACCGACAAGCCGTCCTACTCGGACGCGAAGACGGTTGCGGCCCCGCTGATCGAGGCCGTACAGAAGGACACGGCCGAGGGCGGGGTCGATGAGCTGCACATCGTCTTCACCGAGTTCGTGTCGATGATGACGCAGCAGCCGGTGGAGAACCGGCTGCTGCCGCTCAGCCTCGACGCTGTGACATCAGCGGCTGGCGCCGCGGGGGCCGAGAAGTCCGCGAAGGAAGGCGAGATCCTTCCGCTGTACGACTTCGAGCCGTCGGCGGAAGACGTCCTGGACGCTCTGCTGCCGCGATACGTCGAGAGCCGGATCTACAACGCACTGCTGCAGGCGGCGGCTTCCGAGCACGCTGCCCGCCGTCGCGCGATGAAGTCGGCGAGCGATAACGCCGGGGAGCTCATCAAGACGCTCTCCCGGCTTGCCAACGCGGCCCGCCAGGCCGAAATCACCCAGGAAATCAGCGAGATCGTCGGTGGCTCCAGCGCCCTGGCCGACGCGACCGCGGGGAGTGACTGACCACTATGACCACCACTGTTGAAACGGCCACGGCAACGGGTCGCGTCGCTCGGGTCATCGGCCCGGTCGTCGACGTGGAGTTCCCCGTCGACGCGATGCCGGAGATCTACAACGCGCTGCATGTCGACGTCGCCGACCCGGCCGAGGACGGCAAGATCAAGACGCTGACCCTGGAGGTCGCCCTGCACCTGGGTGACGGCATGGTCCGCGCGATCTCGATGCAGCCCACCGACGGCCTGGTCCGCCAGTCCCCGGTGACCGACACCGGCGAGGGCATCACCGTGCCGGTCGGTGACATCACCAAGGGCAAGGTGTTCAACACCCTCGGGAAGATCCTGAACGAGCCGGAGGCCGAGGACCAGGTCACCGAGCGCTGGCCGATCCACCGCAAGGCTCCGGCCTTCGACCAGCTCGAGTCCAAGACCGAGATGTTCGAGACCGGCCTGAAGGTCGTCGACCTGCTGACCCCCTATGTCAAGGGCGGCAAGATCGGCCTCTTCGGTGGTGCGGGCGTCGGCAAGACGGTCCTCATCCAGGAAATGATCATGCGTGTGGCCAAGCTGCACGAGGGCGTTTCGGTGTTCGCCGGTGTCGGCGAGCGCACCCGTGAGGGCAACGACCTGATCGCGGAGATGGAGGAGTCCGGCGTCCTCGACAAGACGGCGCTGGTATTCGGGCAGATGGACGAGCCCCCGGGCACCCGTCTGCGCGTGGCACTGGCCGGTCTGACCATGGCGGAGTACTTCCGCGATGTGAAGGGCCAGGATGTGCTGTTCTTCATCGACAACATCTTCCGCTTCACCCAGGCCGGTTCCGAGGTGTCCACCCTGCTCGGCCGTATGCCGTCCGCGGTGGGCTACCAGCCGAACCTCGCGGACGAGATGGGCCAGCTCCAGGAGCGCATCACCTCGACCCGCGGTCACTCGATCACCTCCATGCAGGCGATCTATGTGCCGGCCGACGACCTCACCGACCCGGCCCCGGCGACCACCTTCGCGCACCTCGACGCGACGACGGTGCTCTCCCGGCCGATCTCGGAGAAGGGCATCTACCCGGCGGTGGACCCGCTGGACTCGACGTCCCGGATCCTGGACCCGCGCTACATCGCGCAGGACCACTACGACTGCGCTATGCGGGTGCGGTCGATCCTGCAGAAGTACAAGGACCTGCAGGACATCATCGCGATCCTCGGCATCGACGAGCTGGGCGAGGAGGACAAGCTCACCGTCCACCGCGCCCGCCGTATCGAGCGCTTCCTGTCGCAGAACACCCACGCGGCGAAGCAGTTCACCGGTGTCGATGGTTCGGATGTGCCCCTGGAGGAGTCCATCACCGCGTTCAACGCCATCGCCGACGGGAAGTACGACCACTACCCTGAGCAGGCGTTCTTCATGTGCGGTGGTCTTGAGGACCTGGAGCGCAACGCGAAGGAACTCGGCGTCGGCTGAGGCCGCCGCCACCCGGGCCGGGGCGATTGCCGCCCCGGCCCACCCCTATCATTGACTCAACACCCGCCGAAGGCGGTGGGTGCCGACCGTAGGAGCCGTCTTGGCTGAGCTGCACGTCGAGCTGGTCGCCGCTGACCGCAGTGTCTGGTCCGGCGAGGCGACCCTGGTCGTCGCACGCACCGAATCGGGTGACATCGGCATCATGCCGGGCCACCAGCCGCTGCTCGGTGTGCTGCAGTCCGGTCCGGTGACCATCCGTACGAGTGAAGGTGGGACGGTCGTCGCTGCCGTACACGATGGCTTCATCTCCTTCGCCGACAACAAGCTGTCGATCCTGGCCGAGATCGCCGAGCTCGCCGACGAGATCGATGTCGCGCGTGCGGAGCGGGCACTGGAGCGGGCCCAGTCCGACACCGATGCGGCGGCCGAGCGGCGTGCCGAGGTACGCCTCGCCGCCACCACAGGCGTGCACTGATCGCGCCTACCAGCACGACGAAGCCGCGGGAAGCCGAACCGATCTCCGATCACGGCATCCCGCGGCTCCGGCACTTCCACCGTTGTGAGATGAAGCGAGGAGGTCGATAGTCGTGATCCTCGCTCTTCAGCTGTGCGGAGGGATCATCGCTGCGGCGCTGCTGGGGCTGTTTGTCTTCGGCCTGCGCCGTCGGCTGATCCAGCGCCCCGGCGGCACCTTCGACTGCAGTCTCCGGCTTGCCGCCGAGGCTGAGCCGGAAACTTCCGTGCCCTCGGGCAAGGGATGGGTCTACGGCGTCGCCCGCTACAGCGGTGACCGTGTCGAATGGTTCCGCGTCTTCTCCTACTCGCCCCGGCCCCGGCGGGTCCTCGAACGTTCTGCCATCGAGGTCCTCCACCGACGCGAGCCCCAGGGGGAGGAGGAGCTTGCCCTTCTCTCCGACGCCGTGGTCCTCGTTTGTGAGCACCGCGGCGTTCGTCTTGAGCTCGCGATGAGCGACGACGCCCAGACGGGCTTCCTGGCCTGGCTCGAGGCGGCCCCTCCGGGCCAGCGGGTCAACGTCGCGTAGCGTTTCCGTGCCGGTCGCCTCGCCCCTGGCCGGGTCGCCTACGGCGGGCCTTTCCCCTGACCCGCCCCCACGCGGCGCCAGCCGCATATCGAACGCAGCCGGGAAGGGGCGGGGAGGGGAAGGCGCCGCAGGCGGCCTCAGGGCAGGCGTAGGCCCAATTCTTGGGCCAGGACGGCGGCTTGGGTGCGGCTGCGGAGCGCGAGCTTGGTGAGGATCCGGCTGACATGGGTCTTGGCCGTGGCCTCGGCCATGCACAGCCGGGCGGCGATCTCCGCATTGGACAGCCCGGTCCCGATATCTTGAGTACCAGGCCGTAAGGGAGTCCTGCAGCTCTCTGCTCGGTTTTATCGCGTCGCTGCGAGGCGCTACGCTGAGTAGCGACCACAGCGTTCCGAGGAAGGGGTCGGTGAGCCGATGTCCGTGCCGGCGATCGCGCACTACACGCTTCCCGATTCTCCGTATGACATGTGGGTGCGGGACGAACTGAGGGACTACCTGAGGCTGCCGCACGACGGTACGCGGGTCGAGGTGGTCGGGGGAGAGATCATCGTGTCACCAGGACCCACTGTCGATCACAACGGGATTGTGGCCGACATCCTTGAAGGGCTGATCCTCGCCAAGGCGGGACACCCCGATTTCCCGTGGCGGGCCGTCCAGACGACGGACCTCAACCTGGTGGAGATCGGTGACGGGTACATTCCCGACCTCATCGTCCTGGAGGCTGACATACTGGCCCAGGCCCGGTCCACGAAGGCGAAGCACCTCTTCTCCCACCAGCTCGACATGGTCGTTGAGGTGACTTCGAAATCCAACGCGCCGGTCGACCGCGAACCGGCATTCGGCCGCCGAGCCGCCACGAAATGGACCGGCTATGCCCAGTGTGTGATCCCGTACTACCTTCTGGTGGACCGGGACCCCAAGGGCCCCGGCATCACGCTCTTCGCGGAACCCGACCGGCGCTCGGGTCGCTACCAGGTGCTGGACAGCTGGGAGTTCGGCGGCAGCGTGCGGTTGCCGGAGCCCTTCGGGTTTTCGTTCAGCACCGCCGAATGGGAGCCCTGGGGGGAGTAGGGGGATGCAGCGCCCATGACCGGCACGGTTCGCGGTCATGGACGGCACTACGCAACGGCCGAGCGCCAGCGCCTTCGCGTGACGGGTCGGTCCTGGCCACAGGGCGCGGCGTTCAGGCAGCAGGGAAGTCGCCTGCCTTTATGCCCGCTATGAACGCGGACCATGTTCCGGCGGGGAAGACCAGCGCGGGGCCGTGGGGGTTCTTGGAGTCGCGGACGGGCACGATGCGGGGGAGGCCGTCGGCGACCTCGACGCAGTCGCCGCCGTCGGGGTTGCTGTAATTGCTCTTGCGCCAGGTGGCGCTGCTCAGGTCAAGGATGGGTCGCACGGGTCCACTCCTTCATGACGGCTCGGATCATCGCCTCGGAGTCGCGAGGCGGGAGGGCCATCGCCCTGAGCAGATCGTAGTTCTCCCGTAGCTTCGTGACGGTATCCCGGTCTTCAATGATCGTCCCGGAGTGGCTGCCTTCCTCGTACGCCACCACCGGCTCGTCGGGGATCGTGAAGAGCCTCAGCGAACCGCCTGCCTCCGGATGGAGGCCGGAAGTGAACGGCAGCACTTGGAGGGTTACGTCCCCCTGTGTCCCCCGCTCGACGAGTGACGCCATCTGGCGTTGCATCACCTGAGGGCCGCCCGCCGGGCGGCGGAGAACCGCCTCGTCCAGGATGAACCAGCAGCGGGGCGGCTTGGGTCGGCTGAACAGCGTCTGCCGGTCGATTCGGGCCTTCACCAGCGCCTGGATCCCCGCGTCGGGAGCCTCCGGGTGCCCGACGCGCAGCCATGCCTCGGCCAGCTCCGGCGTCTGGAGGAGGCCGGGAATGATGGCGCAGTTGTACTGCTCGATGACGGCCGCCCGCCGCTCGATCTCGATCATGCGCCGGTACTTGCCCGGGAACGGCTCGTTCTTCGCCAGCGCGTGCAGCCGCGCGAAGCTCCCGTCCGTGCCGAAGCACGCGTCCAGCGTCGCCGGGAGGTCGTCGTACGGCAGCGTCTCCGCCGCCTCGATCCGGGCGAGATGGGACTTGCTGTAGTTCAACACTTCCGACAGCCGCCGCAGCGACATGCCCGCCTTCTCCCGCTGCCTGCGGATCTCCGCGCCGAACAGATCGCGTGCCGAACGGTCGGGAAAAAGCTCACGCGGCTGGAACGTCATTGGTCCATCCCTCCTCGTCCCGCCGATGCGGCTGGGACGGCTGGCCTCTGTCGAGATTACGTGCCGGAGCGCAACGCTGTGAGTACACACCGTAATTGGCCCTAAAAACGAAAAGCAGGTCGATCGACGTAATGCATCCCATCGAACGCCTCACCGTCTGCCGTCGGATCCACGGCGTGGAGGTGGCGCGGTGATGACCTACGGCGCCCCGTACGAGGGTGGGAGTAGAGAACCGGTCCGTCCCCGGATGACGATGCGCGTCTACCGCGTGTCCCGGGGCAGCGGCGCCGTCACGGAGGAGTTGGGCCGGGTCAGCGTCATGGCTGACGACCGGCTGGCGCCCATGATGTCGGGTCAGTTCCCGCCGTGCCGGTGCCCGCTGCACCGTCTCTCTGCCGACGCTGCGGGGCACGCCTAGGCGGCCGGTGCGGGATACGCTGGAAGCGCCGCACTCTCCAAGGAGGCCAGGTCATGACCGCTATCCACGATCGTCCGCAGATGCTGCCGGAGGAGTTCGAGGAGTTCGCGCGGCTCGCGGGCCGCGTGATGGAGGGGATGCGGTGGGAGTTCATCAACGGGAAGATCGGGGTTACGCCGGTGCCGGATGGCGACCACGGGCGGATCATTCAGTGGCTGGCGCGGATCTGTATCCAGACGAACCCGGACCTGTGGCTGCATGACCAGGGTCTGAAGGTGGAGACCTACCGCAACGGTCATGCGCGCCCGGACGGAACTCTGGCCCCCAGCGACGCTTTTGTCGGTCAGGGCGAGTGGGCCGAACCCACGGACGTCCTGATGGTTGCCGAGGTCACTTCCTACGACTCCGACACGGATCGCCGGGACCGTGTCGAGAAACCTCGCGCGTATGCCGAGGCGGGCATCCCGGTGTACCTGCTGATCGACCGGGAGGCGGGCGAGGTCACCGTCTTCAGCGAGCCGGACGGTGTCCGGTACGAGAGCACCAAGACGGTGCCGTTCGGCAAGCCGATCACGCTGCCCGCACCCGTGGGATTCACGCTGGACACCGAACCCCTCAAGGGATGGGTGCGCTGAGCTCGGCCGCCGCATCACCGCACGGCCCGCCTCCGAGCGGCACAGGATCCGCGTCAGAACGACACAACCGCACAGCGGGCTATCCCGAACACCGGTACGGGCCAGCCGGGCCAGCTCATAGATTAGGGCGGCGGCACATGAGTGCCCTCTCATTCCCCCACATTTTGAGAGGACCGGCATGGCGACAAGGAATGTCGTAGTGATCGGCGGCGGTTACGCCGGTATCCGGGTGGCCAAGGATCTTGACGACATCGCGCGGGTGACCCTGGTGGACCGCAAGGAGGTGTTCTTCCACCGGGTGGCCTCGCTGCGGGCCGGCGTCGACGAGCGGTGGACACGGGCCCCGCTCATTCCCTACAGCAGGCTGCTGGAGCACGGTCGGGTGGCGCTCGGGAAGGTGACCGGCATACAGACCCGGGAGCGGGAAGTCGTCCTCGCCTCCGGAGAGCGGCTGCCGTACGACGTGGTGGTGATCGCCACCGGCGCCGACTATCCGGAGCCGGCGCGGTTCGTCGGGACGACGGCGGAGGAGGCGGCCAACGTGTTCCGGGGGCATCAGCGGCGGATCGTGGAGGCGCGCAGGATCATGGTCGTCGGGGGCGGGCCTTCGGGGGTCGAGCTCAGCGCGGAGATACGGCTGGCGCGCCCGGACGCGGAGGTGACGCTGGCGCATTCCGGAGCGGCGCTGCTTGAGGGGAACGGCGCTGTGCGGGCCGGGCGGCGGGCGCTGGACTGGCTGGCGGCGCATGAGGTGCGAGTGCTGCTGAACACGTTTGTGTCGCCGGGGAGCGCTTTCGGCTCGTTCCGGGACGGGGCGGGCCGCCGGATCGAGGCCGACCTGGTGTTCTGGGCCACCGGCACCACCCCGAACACGGTGTGGCTGCGGCTGGCCGGTCACGGTGACTGGCTGAACGGCACGGGACACGTCAGGGTGGACGGGCATCTGCGGGTCGTCGGCTGGCGGGACGTCTTCGCGGTCGGCGATGTCACCGACATCAGCGACGCCAAGGTCGCCCCGGCCGCCTTCGCGCAGGGCCGGGCGGCCGCCCACAACATCCGTGCTCATCTGGACGGTTCGGGGCGGCACCGCAGTCAGTCGAAACCGTACAAGGCCGTGCCGTTGCGGCTCCTGGCAGTGCCCTTCGGGCCGGGCGACGGGGTGACGATGATGCCGCGCGGTGAGCGGGAGGCCATGCTGCTCGGCAGGCGGGCGACTGTCGTGCTCAAGAGCAAATCCCTCCTCGTCCCCCATCAGCGGGCCCTGCTCGGCCAGCCCGCCGCCGACTAGAACCGGGGCCCGGAGCCGGGCTCAGCGGTTCTCGCCCGGCACCCACAGGACGTCGCCGAGCTCCTTGTTGGCCGTGCGGGCCAGGATGAACAGGAGATCGGAAAGACGGTTGAGGTAGGTGGCGGTGAGGGCGTTCATGGTCTCGCGGTGCTCGGCGAGGGCGGCCCAGGTGGAGCGTTCGGCGCGGCGGACGACGGTGGTGGCCTGGTGGAGCAGGGCGGCGCCGGGAGTGCCGCCGGGGAGGATGAAGCTGCGGAGCTTGTCGAGGTCCTCCAGGAACCGGTCGCAGTCCGCTTCGAGCTTGTCGATGTAGGTCTGCTCGACGCGCAGCGGCGGGTATTTGGGATCGGGGACGACAGGGGTGGCGAGATCGGCGCCGACGTCGAAGAGGTCGTTCTGGACACGGGTGAGGACGGCGGCGACGTCCGGTGTGAGGCCGCCGAGGGCGATGGCCACACCGATGGTGGCGTTGGCCTCGTTGGTGTCGGCGTAGGCGGCGATACGGGGGTCGGTCTTGGCGGTGCGGCTCATGTCACCGAGTGCGGTGGTGCCGTCGTCACCGGTACGGGTGTAAATGCGGGTGAGATTGACCATGGACCGAGGGTAACCACACAGGGCGGTGCGACGAAGCACACACCGTGACGCGGCTCTCTTAGTGCTGCGTACCTATGTGAGCGGGCGTTAAGGTCCGCCCAGGACATCGAGAAGAGGGTGTGTGCCGTGGCGAAGAAGCTCGCCGTCATCGGAGCCGGTCTGATGGGCTCCGGCATCGCGCAGGTATCGGCTCAGGCGGGCTATGAGGTGGTGCTCCGGGACGTCACGGACGCGGCACTCGCGCGTGGCAGGGGCGGCATCCAGGCCTCGTACGAGAAGTTCGTGTCGAAGGGGAAGCTGACGGCGGCCGAGGCGGAGGCGGCGCTCGCGCGTATCGCCACCACCACGGATCTGGACGCGGTCGCCGACGCGGACATCGTGGTCGAGGCGGTGTTCGAGAAGATCGAGGTCAAGCAGGAGATCTTCCGGGCGCTGGACAAGATCGCCAAGGATGAGGCGGTGCTCGCGTCCAACACCTCGGCGATCCCGATCACGAAGATCGCGGCGGTGACGGAGCGTCCGGAGCGCGTCGTGGGCACGCATTTCTTCTCACCGGTGCCGATGATGCGGCTCTGCGAGCTGGTGCGTGGCTACAAGACCAGCGACGCGACGCTCGCCTCGGCGAAAGCTTTCGCCGAGGCGGTCGGGAAGACCACGATCGTCGTGAACCGCGATGTGGCGGGGTTTGTGACGACCCGGCTGATTTCGGCACTGGTTGTCGAGGCGGTCAAGCTCTACGAGTCCGGGGTGGCCTCTGCCGAGGACATCGACATCGCCTGCAAGCTGGGCTTCGGCCACGCCATGGGGCCGCTGGCCACCGCCGACCTGACCGGGGTGGACATCCTTTTGCACGCCGCGGGCAACATCTACACCGAATCGCAGGACGAAAAGTTCGCTCCGCCGGAGATCATGCGCCGGATGGTGGACGCGGGCGCCCTGGGCCGCAAGAGCGGCGAGGGGTTCTACCAGTACTGACCGGCACTGACCGATACGTCACTCGTAAGGGTGAACTCGGTATCGGTTTGCTCACTGACGGCAACTTCTCTGTACGACGGATAGTCAGTCACATAGATACAAGGCAAGACATAAGGCCAAAAAGAGGCCACTCACTCCACGGGGAGCGCTTATGCACATCAGGGGCGACCACACCGAGCTGGTCGTCGGGGGCCGCCTCGATGTCCACAGCGCGGCGGACGCCCGTACGGTGCTGCACTCCGCCGTCGACGACGGCCACGGTGACCTGGTGCTCGACCTGACCAGCCTCGACTCGTGGGACGCGACGGGGCTTGGTGTGATCATGGGGGCGCACCGGAGGGCCGGACGGGCCGACCGGAGGCTGGTGCTGCGCGGGGTGCCGCCGCAGCTTCAGCGGCTGTTGGTGGCCACGAGGCTGCACCGGATTCTGGTGATCGAGGGTGGAATTGAGGCGGAAGCCTTGCCGCGTGTCTGATATGGATGACCAAAAAGGGACGTATGGGCGGCGCGGCGGCCCTGACGTGTGGCCATACTGTGGGAACGATTAGGGTTCGGTTTCCGGCGTGCCACCCCGCACGCCGCGGAGGGGAGCCGGGTCCGGTCCGAAGGCGGACGGGCGGCGGTCCGGCGCGGCCCCGTTGCGACACATTTGGGGGGCGGAGACCAGTGGACCAACATACCGACGCATCTGACGAGTTCGGCGACGAGTCCGGCGCGCAGCCGTACTCCGCCGAGGACAGCCCCGTACCGCCGCCGCGCACACAGCGGCCGTCGCGTGACCCGAACGCGGCCGATATCGTCGTGGGCGCGGGTGCCGGGGAGGCCGTGCGCGTTGTCGAAGTCGTCGCTGGCGACTATCTGGTGACCGTCAATCCGGTGGACGGCAGTGAGGTCACCGCCCTCCCGCCGGACGGGCGGGAAGGCGTCGCACGCCGCACCCCCGAGTCGCGTGCCGCGCGGGAGGCGTCGGCCCGGCCTCCGGTGCCGCCGGGGCCGCGGGCGGTCGAGCTGCCGCTGCTGGAGCGCGAGGAGGAGCGGGAACGGCTGGCGAGGCTGCTGTCCAGAGGCCGCTCCGTACGCGTCACCGGGCCGTCCGGGTCCGGCCGCAGTGTGCTGCTCGACGCGGTCGCCGAGGGATGCTCCCAGCTGGCGCCGGACGGCGTCATCCGGCTGTCGGGGTACCACCGCACGTTGGCCGATCTGCTCCACGACCTCTTCACGGCGGTCTACGAGTCCCAGGCGTACCGCCCGGACCGGTCACGGCTGCTGGAGCTGCTGCGCGAGGTGGGCGCGGTTGTCGTCCTGGACGACCTGGAGTTCGGCGGCCCCGCGCTGGAGGAGCTGCTCGACGCGGTGCCCGAGTGCGCGTTCCTGATGTCGGCGACACCGGATGTGGCGGCCCCGGCCTCCGACTCGGCGGTCGAGGAGGTCTTCCTGCCCGGACTCACCCGGGTCGCCTGCCTGGAGCTGCTGGAAAAGGCTGTGCAGCGGCCGCTGGAGGACGAGGAGGCGGCCTGGGCGGCGGACCTGTGGTTCGAGTCCGAGGGGCTGCCACTGCGCTTCGTACAGGCCGGGGCGCTGCTGCGGCAGCGCGACGCGCGGGGCCTCCATGTTCTGGACGGCGACGAGCCGGTCTGGGACACCGTTGAGGACGACCTGCCGGTGGACGCGCCTCTCGACGCCCTGCCCGCCTCGCACATATCGCTACCGTCCCTCGGCGAGAGCGCCGCCCCCGCCGAGCTGCTCGCCTCCCGGCTCAGCGAAGCCGCGCAGGAGACGCTGCGGTTCGCCGTGGCGCTGGGCGGTGAGTGCCCGCACCAGGCGCATCTGCCCGCCCTCGTCGGTGACACGCACGGTGATGCCGCGCTCGGCGAGATCGTCGCGGCCGGGCTGGCCCTGCCCGTCGCCTCGCACTACCGGCTCGCCGCCGGCGTACGGGAGCAGCTGGTCGCGGCGGCGTACGTCGCGGCAGTGGACACCGTCGGTACCGCCGACACCGGGCCGGAGGTCAACACGGCGGCCCTCCACTACGCCTGGTGGGTCGGTCACCCGTCGGTCACCCCGGAGCGGGTCGCCGCCGAGGCCGAGGCCGTCCTCGCCGCGCTGGCCGCAGCCCGGGACGTCGGCCACCACAGCACCGCCGTGCTGCTGGCCCGCACGGCCGCGCCCGTCTTCGCCGCCGCGCTGGAGTGGAGCGTCTGGGAGCGGGCACTACGGATCGGCCAGGAGACTGCCCGGATCACCGGGGAGGTCGCCGAAGAGGCGTACTTCCTCCACGAACTGGGCGTCCTGTCGCTGCTCTCCGGAAACCTGGACCGGGCCCGTACCGAGTTGGAGGCATCCATCGGCCTGCGCGGTGCGCTGGCCGACCGTCAGGGCACCACCGTCGGGCGGCGCACCCTCGCGCTGGTCGTCGACCGCTCCGGCGGGCCGGTGCCCGCGACCACCCCCGCCGGGGTCGAGACAGCGGCGGTCGGGGCCGAGGCCTCCGTGTCGCCGGTGATCGTCTCGCTTCCGGCCGAGGCGGCCACCGCCGTCCACCCCCGCCTGGCCCCCGCCAGGACCGGCCTGCGCCGCATCCCCGGCACCGGCTCCCGCCGCAACGTGGCCGCCGCCGGTGCCGGGGCGCTGATCGCCGCCGTACTGGGCACCCTCGTCACCCTCGGCTCGACGGCGAACACCAGCGAGAACAAGAACGTCCCCTCGAACGTCAAGCCCCTCCAGTCCGCCCAGCAGGACAACAGCACCGGCGGCCTCCCCGCCCAGTCCTCCGCCCCCGGCGCCCTTCAGAGCATCGCCAACCCCTCCGGCTCCGCCGACGCCTCCGCCTCATCGGGCACCAGCGGCACGACCACGGCGCCGGGCACCGGCGCGGGTACGACCACGGCCACGACGCCGGGTACCTCCACGAGGCCGTCGACCACGCCGCCGACCACGCCCAAGCCGACGACGTCCAAGCCGACGTCCAAGCCGCCCACGAACACGCCGCCCACGAACACGCCGCCGACCGGTCCGTCGCCGACGACGTCGTCCCCGACCGCCACCGCGCCCACCACCCCCGCCAGCGCCAGCGACACGGTCTCCAGCGCCCCCGTCACCACCATCGCGGCCACGCCCAGCGAGAGCGTGTCTAGCACGGTGGCCTGACGACGCCGGAGGGCCCCGGCGCACAGTGCGCCGGGGCCCTCGACCGGTGTCTCAGAAAAGCTTGAGCTTGTCGTCCTCGATGCCCCGCATCGAGTCGTAGTCCAGGGTCACGCACCCGATGCCGCGGTCCGTCGCCAGTACCCGCGCCTGTGGCTTGATCTCCTGGGCGGCGAACAGGCCCTTCACCGGCGCGAGGTGCGGGTCGCGGTTCAGCAGTTCCAGGTACCGGGTGAGCTGCTCGACGCCGTCGATCTCACCGCGCCGTTTGATCTCGATGGCGACGGTGGCGCCTTGGGCGTCGCGGCACAGGATGTCGACCGGCCCGATCGCGGTCGGGTACTCGCGGCGGATCAGCTTCCAGCCCTCGCCCAGCACTTCCATGCGGTCGGCGAGGAGCTCCTGGAGGTGCGCCTCGACGCCGTCCTTGATCAGTCCGGGATCGACGCCCAGCTCGTGCTTCGACTCGTGCAGCACTTCGTCGATGGTGATGATCAGCTGCTCACCGGGCTTGTTGGTGACGGTCCAGACCGTGCCGTCATCGCTCTCCTTGAGGGTGCAGGGCGGCGACATCCAGTTCAGCGGCTTGTAGGCACGGTCGTCGGCGTGGACCGACACCGAGCCGTCGGCCTTCACCAGTAGCAGCCTGGTGGCCAGAGGGAGGTGGGCGGAGAGCCGGCCCGCGTAGTCGACGGAGCAGCGGGCAATGACGAGGCGCATGGTCGGCAACGCTACTCGAATGGCCCCCCGGCACGCGATTCGTCCTGGCGGACCCGGGCCCCGGCGGCTGTCGGAGGATGGCCGGTTGTGGGTCTGTCCGGGCCCGCCGCGTCCCGGGTACTTCGCGGCCGGAGGTTGGGGGTCGGGCTCTGATCCGCCGGGGGGCGAAAGAGCAGTTCGTGATCGGCCGGACACACCCTGGTGCGGCCGGACCTTCACACTCTACGGTTGGGAGTGGGAGCCGCTACGCGGGAGTTCTCTTCGCGGCTTCCTCCGTAGCCCGAATGACCCCAACACCCCAGGGGTCACGAGAGGAGCCACTCATGTCGCTCGACGTCTCACCGGCCCTCCTTGACAAGGCCGAGCGAGGCGAGGTCGATGAGAAGGAATTCGTCGACTGCGTCCGGATCTCCCTGCCTTACGCGTGGGAGATGATCAGCTCGTTGGTTGCGCAGCTCAAGGTGGACGGCGGATCCTTCGCCGACAACCAGGTGCCGCCGCCGGACGAGCAGGCGCGGGGGCAACTGCTCCGCGCTCTCGCGAGTGATGCGATACGGGGAGCCCTGCAGCGACATTTCGGGGTCCGGCTCGCATTCCAGAACTGCCATCGGGTGGCGGTCTTCCCGCTGGACCCGGCGGTGGACGGGAGCTTTACGAAGTTTACTTCTGTGCGATCCCAACTACTGAACCAGTCGCCGGAGTTCCGGGACTGCTGAGCCCGACCGATCACTGACTGCCCCAGCCGGCAGGTGCTCCCGCCGTTGGCTGAACGTGCTGAGCGCTCTGAGCGCTCTTTCAGGCCAATTGCGGGAGCACATCGCTGCCGAGTCGTGCCAAGTTCTCCTCGGTGAGGGCCAGATCGCCCGAGCCCTCGGCGAGCAGCGCGAAGCGGGTGATGCCGGTTCGCTCGGCGGTGGCGAGCAGCCGGTCGGCGCAGAGCCCGGGGGGCCCCACGGGGTGCAGGCCGCAGAGGAGTTCGGTGTAGTCCATCGGGTCGCGCATGGCGCGGGTCCGGCCGTCGACCGTTTCGTGGGCGGCGAGCCCTCGTTGAAGCCAGCCCGGCATCGCTTTGGACAGTGCCTCCACGGCGGCCTCCCGGCTGTCCGCGATTTGTACGACGCCGGCCGAGACGTGTCCTGCGCCCATCACCAGATCGGGTGAATGCCCGGCGGCCCGCGCCTCGGTCCGCCAGGCCGCGACCATCTGGGCCTTCTCGTCGTCCCCGGCGTGCATGCCGAGGAGCATGGGCAGCCCCCGTTCGGCGGCGAGCCGCACCGATCGCGGCGAGGTGCAGGCAAGCACGACGGGCGGTCCGGGCGGGCCGTCCAGCTCGTCCGGCCGGGGTACGACGGCGACCTCGCGAAAGGTGTAGCGCTCTCCGTCCGCCCCGACCCGGGCCGACCTCAGCCACCGCAGCAGCAGGTCGAGCGATTCCGGGAACCCCTCCTCGTACGCCGCGAGACCGGCCCCGAAGACCTCCAGGTCCACCCAGGGCCCGCCGCGCCCCACGCCCAGCGTGAAGCGGCCCCCGGAGGCGATGTGCAGCAGCGCGGCCTGCTCGCCGAGGGCCACCGGGTGTGCGGTCGGCAGCACGCTGACGGCCGTCCCGACGCCGATGCGGCGGGTGCGGCCGAGCAGGAGCGCGGCAAGGGTCACCGCGGACGGGCATACTCCATACGGTACGAAGTGGTGTTCCGCCAGCCAGACGGAGTCGAGCCCGGCGGTTTCGGCGGCCACCGCGCTTCGTACCGCCCGGTGCAGCGCCTCGCCCTGGCCCTGGCCGGGGAACTGGGCCGCCAGGACAAAAGCCCCAACTTGCATGGTTGTTCACACCCTTACTCGACGCCCACTCGGCGCCCCCTGGTGAAGTCAACGAATGGCATGTGCCAAAGGCACGGCCTACCGCGCTGATTTCATGATTTTTAAGAGGGTGTGGGCCAACCAGGGGGCGCGCCTACCCGGATCGGGGCCCTTTACCCTGGAACCACCCCGTCCAGCCGGTCCTGTCCAGCCCGGCCCGCCCCCCCCGTGAGGTGTCCCGTGTCCCCGCGCCACAACCGTCCGCGAGACGCCGGCAAGCCCGCCGATCGCCCGGAGGCCGGGTCCGGCCGCGGTCTCGAACGTACCGAGACCTGGCAGGGCGAGCAGTGGATCGTCCGGATCATCGCGGGAGGCCCGCCGGGCAAGTTCTACCGCTGCCCCGGCTGCGACCAGGAAATCCCGCCGGGCGTCGGCCACTTGGTCGCCTGGCCCGAGTACGGCGGTGTCGAGGACCGCCGGCACTGGCACAGCGCCTGCTGGAACGCGAAGGACCGCCGCACCACGAGGGTGCAGCGGTCCCGTAACGCGCCCCGTTACTGAGGGCTAAGAGGCCGCCCCACCTATTCGCGCGGCCAATTAGCTTAGACGTCGCGCCTCGCCAGCACGGCGTACGCGGCGGCCAGGGCGACGCCGGTCACCACGGCGAGCCCAGTGAGCTGGCTCATCCCGTTCGCGTGGTCGCCGCCGAGCATGGGGATGCGGTACAGCGATGCGAGCGCGTTCGGCGAGGAGTACTCGACCATCTTCTCCTGGACCGTCCTCAGCTGGTCCGACTGCATGAAGATCGCGATGAGCAGGGGCAGCAGCACCACGCCCATCATCGTGGTGATCGCCCCCGCGGAGTGCCGCAGCAGCGTGCCGACGGCCAGCCCCAGCAGGCCCAGCAGCGCGATGTACAGGCCGACACCGACGGTGGCCCCGAGCCACTGCGAGGCACTGGCGGTGGTGACCCCGTCGCGGACCACCACTCCCGAGCCCGTGTAGTCGTTGACGCTGACGCTCTGGCCGCCGATCACGGCCCGGTTGATGAGCGCGGTCACCGTGCAGGCGATGGTGGTGACGGTGAAGGTGAGCCCGAAGAAGACGATCGCCTTGGCGGTCAGCACACGGGCACGCTGTGGGCAGGCGGTGAAGGTCGTCCTGATCATGCCGGTGCTGTACTCGGACGTGATCACCAGCACGCCCAGGGTGATCACCGCGAGTTGGCCGAGGATCATCCCGAACAGGCCGGGGCTGAGCACCGGGTCGGACACGGTGGGGCCGTGCGCGGTGTACGCCCAGTCCACCAGGAGGTTGATGCCCAGAACCAGGAACAGCATCACACCGAGCGTCCAGATCGTGGACCGCACTGTGCGGATCTTCGTCCACTCGGACGCCAGCGCGTGCCCGAGGTTGGTGTCCTGCACGGGAATCGGCGACGCGTACGCGCCGTACCAAGGCCCCTCCGGAGGCTGCTGAAGCGATGGCTGCTGCGGCGCGTAGGGGCTGGGGACGGGGGCGGTCATACGGCGTCCTCGGGCTTGGTCGGGGTAGTGGCGGCCGCGGGCACGGGTGCCGGAGCGGCGGGCGGCAGGGCGGCGGGCACCTCGGCGGCGGGCGGCGGCGCGGCCGGCCGGGCGTACGGGTTCTGCATGCCCGGGACGGGCTGCGGGGAGCCGTACGGCGGCTGGTGCCGGCCCGGGCTCTGAGCCGGCGCCTCGGGGCCGTGCGGGGCGGCCTGCCCGAAGCCCTGGCCGGGGTCCTGGGCGGAGCGGTAGTCCACGGCGGAGTTGGTCATCTGCATATAGGCCTCCTCCAGGGAGGCCTGGTGCGGGGAGAGCTCCCAGAGGCGTACACCCGCGTCATGGGCCAGGTCGCTGATGCGCGGGAGCTCCAGCCCGGAGACGCGCAGGGCACCGTCCTGTTCCGGCTGGATCCCGGCGCCGGCCCCGGACAGCACCTTGCTGAGCTTTTCGCGCTGGGCCGGGTCGTCGGGCGTACGGACCAGGGCATGGCCCGCCGAGTTGTGGGCGATGAAGTCCTTGACGCTCATGTCGGCGAGGAGCTGGCCCCGGCCGATGACAATCAAGTGGTCGGCGGTGAGCGCCATTTCGCTCATCAGGTGCGAGGAGACAAAGACGGTGCGGCCCTCGGCGGCCAGCTTGCGCATGAGATTGCGCACCCAGTGGATGCCCTCGGGGTCCAGGCCGTTGACGGGCTCGTCGAAAAGCAGCACCTCGGGGTCGCCGAGCAGCGCGCCGGCTATGCCGAGGCGCTGGCCCATGCCGAGGGAGAAGCCCTTGGAACGGTGGCCCGCGACGTCCTGGAGCCCGACCATACCGAGGACTTCGTCCACCCGGCGGGCGGGAATGCCGGAGAGCTGGGCGATGCAGAGCAGGTGCTGGCGGGCACTGCGGCCACCGTGCACCGCCTTGGCGTCGAGCAGCGCACCGACCCGGCGAGGCGCGTTGGACAGCTGCCGGAAGGGCTGGCCGCCGATGGTGACGTGCCCCTCGGTGGGTTCGTCCAGGCCGAGGATCATCCGCATGGTGGTGGACTTGCCGGAGCCGTTGGGGCCCAGGAAGCCGGTCACCGCCCCCGGGCGGACCTGGAACGACAAGTTGTACACGGCCGTCTTAGCGCCATAGCGCTTGGTGAGGCCGACTGCCTCGATCATGCTCCGCCCCTCATAGCCCTGCAAGTAAGGGTTAGGAGGTTACCGGGCGCCTGTCCGGTTCCCATCAAACCAGGGAATCGAACAGGCGTCGGTTCCGATCGCCGGACAGCCGCTACGCGTCGCGCTTCTTGACCAGCACGTATCCACCGACAAGCGAGGCGATCACCCACAGCGCCATGATGCCCAGCCCCGTCCAGGGCCCGTACGGGCGGTCGTCGCTGACGGAGAGGACCTGCATGATCTTGGATCCGGCCCGGTCGGGGAAGTACCGTGCGACAACCTTCGCGCCCGGGACGTTCGCCAGGATCGGGGAGATCAGGAAGAAGAGCGGCATGAGGAGGCCGAGCGACAGCATGGGGCTGCGCAGCATTGTGGCGACACCCGCGGAGAAGAGCACCATCAGCGTCATATAGATGCCGCCGCCGACTACCGCCCGCAGAACGCCCGGGTCGCTGATCGAGGTGCTGTGGCTGCCCAGCAGAGCCTGGCCGATGAAGAAGGACAGAAAGCTGGTGGCCATGCCGACGATCAGCGCGAGCGCACCCGTGACCGCGACCTTGGAGGCGTAGAAGGTGCCGCGCTGCGGGACGGCGGCCAGCGAGGTGCGGATCATGCCGGTGCTGTACTCGCTGGAGACGACGAGCACGCCGAAGACTATGAGGGCGAGCTGGCCGAGGAAGATGCCGGAGAAGCTCGATGACGTGGGGTCGAAGGAGACTCGCTGCCTCTGCTCGACGTTGTCCCACTGCAGGTTGGTGACCAGGCAGATCAGGCCGCTGATGACGATGGTGACGGCCAGCGCGGCCACCAGCGTCCATATCGTGGAACGTACCGACTTGACCTTCGTCCACTCCGACTGGAGGACGGCTGTGGGCGCTGCCATCTCAGGCTTCCTTCCCCTGTCGCTTCTCCTGCTGCTTCTGCTGCCACTGCCCGCCCCAGTTGGGCTGCGGGGCCGCCGGCTCTCCATGGACGCCCGCGTGGTACTCCACGGACCCGGCGGTGAGTTGCATGAACGCCTCCTCCAGCGAGGCCCGCTGCGGGCTGAGTTCATGCAGGACGAGCTGGTGCTGGGCGGCGAGTTCACCGACCTTCGCCGGGTCGCCGTCATGGATCTCGAAGGAGCCGTCCCCGGTGAGGACCGGGTTGATGCCCGCCACGGAGAGCACATCCTTCAGCCGCTCGGGCTGCGGGGTCCGCACCCGTATATAGGAGCGGGAATTCTGCTCGATGAAGTCGGCCATGGAGGTGTCGGCGAGCAGCTTGCCACGGCCGATGACAACCAGGTGTTCGGCGGTCAGGGCCATCTCGCTCATCAGGTGGGAGGAGACGAAGACCGTACGGCCCTGGGCCGCGAGCCCCTTCATCAGATTACGGATCCAGTGGATGCCCTCGGGGTCGAGGCCGTTGACCGGTTCGTCGAACATCAGGATCCGGGGGTCGCCCAGCAGCGCGCCGGCTATGCCGAGGCGCTGGCCCATGCCGAGGGAGAAGCCCTTGCTGCGCTGCTTGGCGACCGAGGTGAGGCCGACGGTCTCCAGGACCTCATCCACCCGGGCGCGAGGGATGCGGTTGGCCTGCGCCAGACAGAGGAGGTGGTTGTAGGCGCTGCGACCGCCGTGCATCGCTTTGGCGTCCAGCAGCGCCCCCATATAGGTGAATGGATCGCTCAGCTGCGCATAGTGTTTGCCGTCGATGGTCACATCGCCGGACGTCGGATGGTCCAGGCCGAGGATCATCCGCATCGTTGTCGACTTCCCGGCACCATTCGGTCCGAGGAAGCCGGTCACCACGCCGGGGCGCACGGTGAAGGTGAGATCGTCGACGGCGGTTTTGTCCCCGTACCGCTTGGTCAGCCCCTGAAGCTCGATCATAGAGTCACGGTACGTGGACATGGCCCACGGTGCACAGCAAAAACGGCGGCTCCCCGGCCTGCGAAACGGAAGGGGAACCGCCGTATTGCGGTCTCAGCGCTGGGCCGGGACGCCGCGGGTGGCGGGCTCGTCGTCCGGGATCGTGGCGGCCGCGACCGCGGCACCCGTGAGGGTGGCCAGCATTTCGCGGACGTTGGTGAGCTGGGCGTTGATGCTGTCGCGGCGGTTGGTAAGGGCCGCGAGCTCGCGCTCGGACTCGCTGCGGATCCGGTCGGCCTTGGCATTCGCGTCGGCGACAATGTCCTCTGCCTGGCGCTGAGCGGTCTCGACCGTCTGACGGGCGCGGCGCTCGGCGTCCGTACGGAGCTTCTCGGCCTCCAGGCGGAGCTGCTCCGCGCGGTGCTCGATCTCGGCGAGGCGCTTCTCGGCCTTGGCCTGACGCGACGCCAGGTCGCGCTCGGACTGCTCGCGGCGCTTGGCGAGGTTGGTCTCGAAGTCGGCTGCAGCCTGGGCAGCCTTGGCACGGGTCTCCTCAAAGAGAGCGTCGGCCTCCTCGCGCTTGGTCTGCGCGTCCTTCTGCGCCTCGGCGCGGGCCTGAGCGGCGTCGCCCTTGGCCTTCTCGACGATCCGGGCGCCCTCGTCCTCCGCCTTGGACTTGCGGTCGGAGGCGAAAGCCTCGGCGTCGTTGCGGACCTGGTTGGCGGCGGACTCGGCGAGTTCGCGGTGCTGTTCGGCGGCGCGACGGGCCTCCTCGCGCAGGTCCTTCGCCTCCTCCTCGGCCAGGCGGAGGATCTTCTCTACACGAGCACCGAGGCCCGCGTACGACGGCTCGGCGTCGTTGATCTGCGCCGCGGCGTTCTGGGTCTCGAGGTGGAGTTCCTCGATGCGCTTCTCCAGCGCGTTGATCCGGGCGAGCGCGCTGTCACGGTCGGCGACCAGCTTAGTGATGCGGTCGTCCACCTGGCCGCGGTCATATCCGCGCCGTACGAGCTCGAACCCGAAAGGGGAGGAAGTGTCGCTCATGGGGTTCCTGTCAATTCAGACCGGTGGTGGGGTGGTAGGGGGAATCCTAGGGGGATAAGCGGCGTGTCATCGAGTCAATGTCCATTAGCTGTGCAGAATGTCCGCTCAATCGAGTGGCGCGTCGTCGGAGCTCTTGCCACCGGATCGGGTGGTTCCTGCCGTGGCGCCCGCAATGACCGCATTTTTGCCGCCCGCACCTCCGGTCGGTGCCTGGAATGTTTCCAGTGCCTCCAGGACGTCCTGGACGCGGGAGATTTCGGAATTGATGTCCTGCCGGCGCCGGGTCAGCAAGTCCAGCTCGCGTTTGCCCTCGGTGACGATCCGTTCGGCCTCGGCGCGCGCCTCGGCCTTGACCCGCTCCGCCTCGCGCTCGGTCGCGATCTTCTTCTGCTCGGCTTCCTTGAGCAGTCCTTCGGCCTTCCGGACCGCGGCGATACGGACCTTGCTCGCCTCGGCGCTGGCAGTGGACATGGTCTCCTCGGCCTGCTGCTCCGCCTCGGCGAGCTGCTCGCTCGCGCCGGCGATCAGCTTGTCGACCCGCTCGCCCGCGGACCGCATCGTCTCGGAGGACTCCTTGCGGGCCCGCTCGTGCAGCGCCTCGATCTCGGTCTCGACGCGCTGCCGGTGCTCCTCGGTACGTTCCCGGATGGCGGTGGAGTCGCTGCGGGCCTCGCTGAGCATGGTGTCCGCGTCGGTACGGGCCCGCTCCACCATGCCGTTGCCCTCGGCGTTGGCCTCGTTGATGATGCGGTCGGCCTCCTTGCGGGCCGCGCCGACCATGGTGTCGGCCTGCTCCTCCGCCGACGCTCCGATCCGCCGCGCCTCGGCCTGGGCATGGGAGATCAACTCGTCGGCCTGGGTTGCCGCTTCGGAACGACGCCGGTTGGCGGCCTCGCGCGCCTCGTCACGGATCCGGTCCGCCTCGGTACGGGCGGCCTCGGCGTCGCGCTCGGCGTTCTCCAGGGTGTCCTTGGCGAGGATGCCGAGGCGTTCGGCCTCCTCACGGGCCTTGGACACCAGCTGGTCGGCCTGTGCGGCGGCCGAGATCCGCAGCCGGTTGGACTCCTCGCGGGCCTGCGAACGGGCCTGGTCGGCGTCGCGGTTGGCGCCCTGCAGCGCCTCGCGTCCCTCGTGGGCGAGCCGTTCGGCTTCCTCGCGGGCCTTGCCGATGAGCTGATCGGCCTGGCCGGCCGCGTCGGACCGCAGCCGGTTGGCCTCGGCCCGCGCCTCGTCGCGCGCCTGGTCGGCGTCGCGCTCGGCGCTCTCCAGGTTGTCCTTGGCGATGATGCCCAGCCGCTCGGCCTCGCGCCGGGCCTTGGCGATGAGCTCGTCGGCCTGCTCGGCGGCGTCCATACGGCGCCGGTTGGCCTCCTCGCGGACGTCCGTGCGCAGCCGCTCGGCCTCGTCGATGGCCTCCATGACGGTGCGTTCGGCGAGCGCCTTCGCCGCTTCGGACTCGGCGGCCGCCTCACGGCGGATCCGGGCAGCGTCCTCGGAGGCGCGCTCCCGCTCGGAGTTGGCGTCCGCGTGCAGCCGGTCGGCCTCGGCCTCCGCCTCCACACGCATCCGGTGGGCGGCGTGCTCGGCGGCCGACCGCAGTCCGGTGATCTCCTCCTCGGCCTGGGCATGCAGCCCGGAGACCGCTTCCCGCACCTGCTGCCCGTGCTGTTCGGCCGCACCGACCAGGTCGTTGGCGCGCCGGTCGGCCTCGGCGACCAGCCGCTCGGCCTCGATCTGTGCGTCCTCGACCCGCTTGCGGGCCGAGGCCAGGAGCTCCTCCGCCTCCCGGCGCGCGGTGCTCCGCTCCTGGTCCGCCTCGCCCCGGGCGGACCCGAGGAGTTCCTCGGCCTCGCGACGGCGGCGTACGGCCTCGTCCTGGGCGGCGGCCAGCGCCTCGGCGGCCTCGGCGGCGGTACGCTCCGCCGCGGCGGCGGCCTCGCCGCGCAGCCGCTGGGCGGTCTCCTGGGACTCGGCGCGCAGCTGCTCCGCCTCGGCGGCGGCGTCGCTGCGCAGCCGTACGGCGATCTGCTCGGCCTCGGCACGGGTCTGCGCGGCGTCGGCGGCGGCCTCGTCGCGCAGCCGCAGCGTGGCCTGCTCGGCCTGCTCCTGGAGCGCACGGATCCGCTCGGTGGTCTCGGCGCGCAGCGCGGCGGCCTCCTCGGCGGCCTCGCGGCGCAGCCGGTCGGCCTCGTCCCGCGCCTCGCGCAGTGCCTCCTCGGCGGCGATGATCCGCTGGGCCGCCTCCTCGCGCTGCCGGGTGAGGTCGGCGGCGGCCTCGTCGCGCATCCGCTGGGCGGCCCGGTCGGCCTCGGTGCGCAGCCGTTCGCCCTCGGCCTCGGCGGCCTGCGCGACCTGGACGGCCTGCTGCTCGGCCTCGGTACGCAGTCCCTCGGCCTCGCCACGGGCGCGGTCCAGGAGTTCGTCGGCCTGCCGGCGCAGGGCCGCGGCCCGCTCGATGGCCTCGGTGCGGACCTTCTCGGAGTCCGCGGTGGCGGCCTGCCGCTTGTCGTCGGCATCCTCCTTGGCCCGGTTCAGCAGCTCCTCGGCGGTGCTGGCCGCCTCCTCGATCTGCTGGACGGCCTCACGGCGGGCCTCGCCGCGGATCCGCTCGCCCTCGGCGACCGCCTCGGAGCGCAGCTGCTCGGCCTCGCCGCGCAGCCGCCGGGCCTCCTCCTGGAGCTCTACGGTCTTGGCCCGGTACTCCTTGGTGTCGTCCTGGGCCGCTCCGCGCAGCTGCTCGGCGGACTCCTCGGCCTGGCCGGCCAGCCGTTCGGCCTCGGCCTCGGCCTCGCGGCGGATCCGCTCGGCCTCGTCGCGGGCCGCCCGGGTGGTGGACTGCGCGTCCTCGGTGGCCTTGTTGAGCACTTCCTCGGCGGTGCGGGCGGCCTTGGCGAGCTGGGCGGCGGCGTCCTCGGCGAAGGCCGCCTTGGCCGTCTCCTTGGCCTCGGAGAGCAGCCGCTCGGACTCCGCCTTGGCATCGGCCTTGGCCTGCTCCGCCTCGGCCTTGGCGGTCTCCGCCTCCTTGGTGGCCTCGGTCACCAGCCGGGCGATCTCGGCCCGGGCGGTGCGGGTGCGCTGCTCGTTGTCGGCGTCCACGGTGGCCAGCCGCTTGGCGACGGTGGCCGAGGCCTCCTCGCGAAGCCGTTCCGACTCGGCCCGGGCCTCACGCAGTGCCTCGTCGGCCTCGCGGATCCGCTCCTCGGCGAGCCGGGTCAGCTCGATGGCCTCCTGGCGGGCCGAGTCGGACTCGCTGCGGGTCGAGGTGCGCAGCTGCTCGGCCTGGCTGGTGGCCTCCTGGACCTGGATGCCGGCCGCGTTCAGCAGCCGCTCGGCGTCGGCGCGGGCCCGGCGCAGCAGCTGCTCGGCCTCTGCGCGGGCCTCGGCGAGCTCGGACTCCAGGCGTTCCCTGGCGCCTTCGGCGACCCGCTGCGCCTCGGCGCGGGCGGCGGCCAGCGCGGCCTCGGACTCGGCGCGGGTCTCGTCGACCAGCCGGCGGGCCTGGGCCTCGCTACGGGCCCGCAGCTGCTCGGCCCAGGCGACGTTCTCGTTGACGTGGGTCTCTACGTTGGCGCGGCGGTCGCCCAGCTCCTCGTCGAGCCGCCGGCGGCGGGCCACCGCCTCGGCGTGCCACTCCGCCTCCAGCTGCGAGGTCCGCTCCGCCTGCTCCTGGAGCAGGCGCTGGGTGGCGGCGCGGGCCTCGCGCAGCTGGCGCTCGGCGTCGGCGCGCATCTGGTCGGCCTGGATCTGGGCGTTGCGAAGCATCTGGTCGGCCTGATGGCCGACATTGTCGTAGGCAGGACGGACCGCGAGGTTGCGGCGCGCCTCGTGGAGCTTGGCGCGCAGCACCTCCACCTGATATCCGAGGTCGTCGGCGTGCTGCACGACCTTGTCCCGCTCGGTCCGCAGCCGTTCCATCTCGGCCTCGAACTGCGAGAGGTGGTCGTCCTCAACCTCGTAGCGGTCGTAGCCCCGCACTCCGCGGTCCCATCCGTCCGTCTGCTGGTGTACCCACCCGCCAACCGAGTGAGATTCTCCGGCCCGTTGTTTGAACGGGGCCTTCCGGAGAATGGTGTCAGATCCATGCCGAAGCGCGGGACGGGACTGGCCCGCCCCGGTCGCCGCAGCCACTCTACCGGGGCGGGTTGGGAAAGGTCAGTGCTCTTTGTCCGAGGAGGCAGAGGTGACCAGCTCGGTGAGGACCCCGTGGCAGTCTTTGGGGTGCAGAAACGTGATCCGGGAACCCATCGAGCCCTTGCGAGGTTCCTCGTAGAGGACTCGAACGCCCTTTTCCTTGATCGCGGAGGCGTCCGCATCGACATCGGCGGTGCCGAAAGCGATGTGATGCACCCCCTCACCATTCTTGGCCAGCCATTTGGCGACGGTGGAGTCCTCACGGACGGGTTCGAGGAGCTGGAGATAGGAGGCTCCGCCGTCGGAGGTCTCGTTGATCTTCAGCATGGCCTCCCGGACTCCCTGTTCCTCGTTGACCTCGGTGTGGAACACCTCGAAGCCGTACGTGGCACGGTAGAACTCGACTGTCTTGTCGAGGTCGAAGCACGCGATACCGATGTGGTCGATGCGGGTCAGCATGGAACCAGTGCACCCCCCGCACGCATGGTCACGCAACGTGCGCGCGATCACACGGTCCGCCCGGTGACCGGACGGCTACCGATAAGTACATTGATCGGAAACCCTCAAAATTGCTTTCCCCGAAGTGCCGCCGGGGGCCGGAAAACCGGCCCAGGGCCCGGCGTCAGCGACTGGGAAGGCCGCAGCCGCGAAGGGGCCGCAGCATGAGCCAGCCACCTACCTCAGTGATCGTCGCGGGCGCACGAACCCCCATGGGCCGCCTGCTGGGCAGTCTGCGCAGCTTCTCCGGTGCCGAGCTCGGCGGCGTCGCGATCAAGGCCGCGCTGGACCGGGCCGGTATCGGCGGCGACCAGGTGCAGTACGTGATCATGGGCCAGGTACTCCAGGCGGGTGCCGGCCAGATCCCGGCCCGCCAGGCCGCCGTCAAGGCCGGCATCCCGCTGAATGTCCCGGCGCTGACCATCAACAAGGTCTGCCTCTCCGGGCTCGACGCCATCGCCCTGGCCGACCAGCTGATCCGGGCGGGCGAGTTCGACATCGTCGTCGCCGGTGGCCAGGAGTCGATGACCAATGCCCCGCACCTGCTGCCCAAGTCCCGTGAAGGTTACAAATACGGCGCGATCGAGCTGCTCGACTCAATGGCCCACGACGGCCTCACCGACGCCTACGAGAACATCCCGATGGGCGAGTCGACCGAGAAGCACAACACCCGGCTCGGCATCGGACGCGCCGAGCAGGACGCCATCGGAGCGCTCTCCCACCAGCGGGCCGCCGCCGCCCAGAAGAACGGCCTGTTCGAGGCCGAGATCGCACCGGTCGAGATCCCCCAGCGCAAGGGCGAGCCGGTGGTCTTCAGCCAGGACGAGGGCATCCGGGCCGAGACGACCGCCGAGTCGCTCGGCAAGCTGCGCCCCGCGTTCGCCAAGGACGGCACGATCACCGCCGGCACGTCGTCGCAGATCTCCGACGGAGCGGCGGCGGTGGTGGTGATGAGCCGGGCCAAGGCCGAGGAACTCGGCCTGGAGTGGATCGCCGAGATCGGGGCGCACGGCAATGTGGCGGGCCCGGACAACTCGCTGCAGTCACAGCCGTCCAACGCGATCGCGCAGGCCCTGCGGAAGGACGGTCTGACCGTCGACGACCTCGATCTCATCGAGATCAACGAGGCCTTCGCGGCGGTCACCGTGCAGTCCATGAAAGATCTCGGGGTGACACCCGAAAGGGTGAATGTCAATGGCGGTGCCATCGCCCTCGGTCACCCGATCGGTATGTCCGGCGCCCGCATCGTGCTGCACCTCGCGCTGGAGCTCGGGCGGCGCGGCGGCGGCACGGGCGCCGCGGCGCTGTGCGGTGGCGGCGGCCAGGGCGACGCGCTGATCATCCGGGTGCCGGGCAAGGAGAAGTAAATGCTGGACGTCCCCACACTGGTCGAGCAGGCCCGGCAGGGCCGGCCCCGCGCTGTCGCCCGGCTCATCTCACTGGTCGAGGGGGCGTCCCCGCAACTCCGCGAGGTCATGGCCACGCTCGCGCCGTTCACCGGCGGCGCGTACGTGGTCGGCCTCACGGGTTCCCCCGGCGTCGGCAAGTCCACGTCCACGTCGGCGCTGGTCAGCGCGTACCGCCGGGCCGGCAAGCGGGTCGGCGTGCTCGCCGTCGACCCCTCCTCGCCGTTCTCCGGCGGCGCGCTCCTCGGTGACCGGGTCCGGATGTCCGAGCACGCCGCCGATCCGGGCGTCTACATCCGTTCGATGGCGACGCGGGGGCATCTGGGCGGCCTCGCCTGGGCCGCCCCGCAGGCGATCCGCGTTCTCGATGCCGCCGGCTGCGAGGTGATCCTCGTCGAGACGGTCGGCGTCGGGCAGTCCGAGGTCGAGATCGCCGCTCAGGCTGATACGTCGGTCGTCCTGCTCGCCCCGGGCATGGGTGACGGCATCCAGGCCGCCAAGGCCGGCATCCTGGAGATCGGCGATGTCTACGTCGTCAACAAGGCCGACCGCGACGGGGCCGACGCCACCGCCCGCGAGCTCAACCACATGCTCGGCCTCGGCGAGTCCCGTGCCCCCGGCGACTGGCGGCCCCCGATCGTCAAAACCGTGGCCGCGCGGGGCGAGGGTATCGACGAAGTCCTCGAAGCCCTGGAGAAGCACCACGCCTGGATGGCCGAACACGGTGTCCTGGCAGACCGCAGACGGCGGCGGGCCGCGCAGGAGGTCGAGCACATCGCCGTCACCGCTTTGCGCGAGCGCATCGGCGACCTCCACGGCGACCGCCGCCTCGACGCTCTCGCTGAGAGGATCGTGGGCGGCACGCTGGATCCGTACACGGCGGCTGATGAGCTGGTCGCGGGGTTGACCGACGGACGGTGACTCCTGTTCTGCATGTAGTACGGCCTTGGTATGGGCATCGGAGACAACTCGGAAGTCACCGCCCGCGAACTGAACCAGGCGTCCGGCCGCATCCTGGACCGCGTGGAGGCCGGTGAGGTCATCACCGTGACCAGAGACGGCAGAGCGGTGGCCATACTGCGCCCGTACGGCAATCAGGACCCTGCCGTCTATGCCTTCCGCACCGACCCGATGGGCGCGGATCCGTACTGGCAGGACCCTCCGGCGATCAACATGGGCGCCGACTTCGGCATCGACGAACAGGAAAGTCTGCTGCGGGAAGGTTTCGGGTCGTGACCGACCTGCGCGTCGTCATCGCCGACACCTCAGGCCTGCTGGCGCTCTTCAACCCCGGGGACAGGCATCACGAAGCGGCGTCCTCCTCCGTTCGTGCCATCGGGCATATGGTCGTGCCGCCGTTTGTGCTGGCCGAGCTGGACTGTCTCATCACCGCGAGGGCCGGAGCGGGAGCAGCGGTGCGGGCGCTGGAGTACCTCTCGGCGGGCGTCGTCCGGGGCCGGTTCGAGGTCCCCGAGGTGGGGGCGCACCTCGGGGCCGTTCAGGCGGTCATGAAGACGTACCCGGACATCGGGCTCACTGACGCGATGAATGTCGTCCTCGCGCGCGAGTTCCGCACCGGAGCCGTCCTCACTCTGGATGAACGCCACTTCCGCAAGGTGCGGCCGCTGACCGCGCACGACGCCTTCACGCTGTTGCCGGCCGACCTCTGAGCCGGCGTCCCGGCGAGCCGGGCTGGTCAATCGCCAGACGGCCCTGACGCGAGATGCCGCTCGATCGTGGCCACCTTCGCGGTGAGCCCGTCCGTGACCCCGGGACGGATGTCGGCCTTGAGGACAAGCGAAACCCGCGGGGCCCGCGCCTCGACGGCGGCGACGGCGCGCTTGACGACGTCCATGACCTCGTCCCAGTCGCCCTCGATGGTGGTGAACATCGCGTCGGTACGGTTGGGCAGCCCGGATTCACGGACGACGCGCACCGCGTCGGCGACATATTCGCCGACTTCCTCGCCGACGCCGAGGGGGGAGACGGAGAAGGCGATGATCATGCTTTGGCCGCACCTTCGTTGACGGCGGTGCGGGCGGCGATGACGGCGCCCTCGGTCTCATGGCGCAGCTTGCGCTCCGCGAAGAAGCCCCCGGTGGGCAGCACCGAGAGCACGAAGTAGAGGGCGGCGGTCTTGCGGGGCCACTTGGTGCGGTTCCAGGCGTCGGCCCAGAAGACGACGTACAGGATGAAGAGCACCCCGTGGACGTAGCCCATGACGAGAACAGCGTCGAAGGTGGTGGTGCGCTTGAGCACCGAGCAGATCAGCAGGAGCAGGAAGGACACCGCTTCGGGGGCGGAGACCAGGCGGAGCCGGCGCAGGGCGGTGGCGGTCTTGAGGTCCACGGATCACCTTCGGGGGAGGGGCGGGGGCGGTGCTGGATCGGTCACGGCTTGTGCGTACGTTCACAAGCGCGCACCCCATTATCGCCTCCGGTGCCTCCGGTGCTTTCGCGGGGTCGAAAACGCCGAGAACCGCCAGGCAGGCGGTAGCGTCCCCTTCCACGTAGAGGTACGCAGACGTGACGCTGACGTGGGGACTGACACAGCCATGAAGTTCGACTGGGACCGGCGCCACTGCGCCCGCCGTGGCCACATCACGTACGCCCCGGACGAAACGCAGCTGCGGGAGCGGTTGCGTGCCGACACCGCCGTCGGTGAGGCGTGGCGATGCCTGCGCTGCGGCGACTTCGCGCTGGGCGGCCCGCACGGCTCCGGGCCGGCCGACCGGGCGCCGGAGGTGCCGCGCGGGCGGGCGCTGCGGGATCTGTTCATCCTGCGCTTCCTCGCCCTGGAGCGGGGGGTGCGTGGGGCGTTCATCGTGCTGGTGGCGTGGGCGGTGTGGCGGTTCAGCAACTCGCAGAACGCGGTCCGCAAGCTCTTCGAGGACAACCTCTCGGCCTTCAAGCCGGTGGCCCAGCACTTCCACTATGACCTCGATCACTCACCGGTCGTCGACACCATCCGCAAGACCTTCGACTACAAGCACTCCACGCTGCTGGTCGCGGCCATCGCGCTGCTCGCGTACGCGCTGATCGAGATCGTCGAGGCGTTCGGCCTTTGGCGGGGCAAGCGCTGGGCGGAGTATCTGACCGTGGTGGCGACCGCCGCGTTCCTGCCGCTGGAGATCTACGAGCTGACCGACAAGGTCAGCTGGTTCAAGATCGCCACGCTCGCTCTGAACGTCCTGGCCGTGCTCTACATCCTGCTCGCCAAGCGGCTCTTCGGGCTGCGCGGCGGGGCGGCGGCCTTCGAGGCGGAGCGGCGCAGCGCCTCGCTGCTGGAGGTCGAGGAGGCGGCGGGCGAGAAGCCGGCCCCGGTTACGGCCGGCGCCGCGGCAGATTCGTCTAGGGTCTGACCCGTGGCTCAATTCCGACTTCAGGGCAGCAAAGTGCTCGCCGTGGACATGACCGGCGACGCTGTCAAGGCGAAGAACGGCGCAATGGTCGCGTACGACGGCCAGATGGCGTTCAAGAAGATGTCCGGCGGCGGTGAGGGGCTGCGCGGCATGGTGACCCGGCGGCTCACCGGTGAGTCGATGGAGGTCATGGAGGTGAAGGGGCACGGCACCTGCTATTTCGCCGACCGCGCCAGCGAGATCAACCTGGTCCGGCTCAGCGGCGAGAAGCTGTATGTCGAGGCCAGCAATCTCCTGGCCACCGAGGCGACGCTGCGCACCGGCACCACCTTCACCGGGCTGCGCGGCGCCAGCCAGGGCAACGGGCTGTTCACCACCACGGTCGAGGGCGTCGGCCAGGCGGCCATCACCTCAGACGGCCCGGCGGTCGTGCTGCGGGTGGCGCCGGGCATGCCGCTCCAGGTCGACCCCGGGGCGTATGTCGCGCACACCGGGCATCTGCAGCAGCACTTCCAGACCGGGGTGAGCTGGCGGACCTTCACCGGCGAGGCGTCGGGGGAGTCCTTCCAGATCCGCTTCGAGGGGGACGGGCTGGTCTACGTACAGCCCAGCGAGCGCAATACGATCGGCGGACAGTTGTGAGCGTCGCACACGCGGCCCCCGGGCCGCAGACGATGACGAAAGCCGCACCGCTGCGCCGCGTGGGCGGCCCTGACATCAGCCGCTGCCGCGGCGGGGCGAACGGGGGACACTGATGGCCTTCACCCGGATCAACTCCAAGATGGTCGAGGCGCAGCTGCTGCCCGGCCGGCGGCTCTTCAGTCAGCGTGGTGCGATGCTCGCGTACCGGGGGCAGGTCACCTTCACCCCCAACATCCAGGGCGGCCAGGGCGGCATCGGGTCCATGATCGGGCGGCGGGTCGCGAACGAGGCGACCCCGCTGATGACCGTCGAGGGCCAGGGCTCGGTGATGTTCGGGCACGGCGGCCATCACGTCCACACGATCGACCTCAGCGGCGACACCCTTTATGTCGAGGCGGACCGGCTGCTGGCCTTCGAGGGGTCGCTGCAGCAGGGCACCATGTTCATGGGGTCCCAGGGCGGCGTCATGGGCGTCATCAGGGGCCAGGTGACCGGCCAGGGGCTCTTCACGACCACCCTGAAGGGGCAGGGCGCGGTGGCGGTGATGGCCCACGGCGGGGTGATCGAGCTGCCGATCAGCCCGCAGCGCCCGGTCCATGTGGACCCGCAGGCGTACGTCGCCCACCGGGGCGAGGTCCGCAACAAGCTCTCCACCGCGCTGGGTTGGCGGGACATGGTGGGGCGCGGCTCCGGTGAGGCGTTCCAGCTGGAGCTGTCCGGGCAGGGCACGGTGTACGTACAGGCGTCGGAGGAAAAGCTTTGAACCAGTCCGGAGGGCCCGTCGTCCACGACCCGTACACGCTGCCGGTCGACGACAACGTCAATCCGTACACCTTCTGCGTGGACCTCAAGGGCCAGTGGTTCCTGCAGAAGGGGAAGATGATCGCCTACTACGGGCAGATCTCCTTCAACGGCATCGGCCACGGCGCCCTGGACCGGCTGGTCGCCGCCAACTTCCACTCGCCGCTGCACGCCGCCGACTGGGTCGTCGCCGAGGGCCAGGGCAAGCTGCTGCTCGCGGACCGGGCGTACGACGTGAATTCGTACGACCTGGAGGACGGCAACCTCACCATCCGCTCGGGCAATCTGCTCGCCTTCCAGCCGGGGCTCTCGCTCAAGCAGTCGATCATCCCGGGGTTTCTGACCCTCATCGGCACGGGTAAGTTCGTCGCCGCCTCGAACGGTGCCGTGCACTTCGTCGAACCGCCGATCCGGGTGGACCCGGAGGCGCTGGTGGGGTGGGCGGACTGCCCGTCGCCCTGCCACCACTACGACCACGCGTATATGCGCGGGGTGCTCGGTGGCGTTCGGGCGCTTACCGGGTTCGGCGGCACCTCAGGTGAGGAACACCAGTTCGAATTTGTGGGCGCTGGGCAGGTCCTTCTGCAGTCGACCGAAGTGCTGATGCCCGAGCAGCCGACGGGCGGTGCGCCGTCGCCCGGAGGTCAGCAGGGGATGCCGGGGCAGCAGATGCCGAGGATGCCCGGGCAGCTGGGTGACCTTCAACGCCGCTTCGGATTGTGACCGCGCGACCACGGAACGCCGACCCCGAATAATCCGTGTTTCAACTTTCTTGATATAATTCATCATATGGAGACGGAGAAGGACACCGATTACAACGACAACAGTTGGCTGACGGCCGATGAACAGCGCGTCTGGCGCACCCACCTCGACGTCGGCAAGCTGCTGACGTACCAGCTGGAAGCGGACCTCCAGCATTTCGGGCTGACCCACAACGACTACGAGATCCTCGTCAACCTCTCCGAGTCCGATGAACGCCGGATGCGGATGAGCGATCTGGCCCGTGCCACGCTCCAGTCCAAGAGCCGGCTCTCGCACCAGATCAGCCGCATGGAGAACGCGGGACTCGTACGGCGTGAGAACTGCGAGTCCGACCGGCGCGGGCTCTTCGCCGTCCTGACCGACCTCGGCTGGGAGACCATCCGCAAGGTCGCCCCGCATCATGTCGCCTCCGTGCGCCAGCACTTCATCGGGCTGATGCCTCCCGAGGACCAGGCGGCGCTGCAGAAGGCTCTGGCGCCGGTCGCGGAGCACCTGCGCGCGGTGCGCGGGCAGGGATAGCCGGCCATCAGCGGGCCTCGGCGCCGCCACTGGCACAGTCAGGCGCCGGTGAGCGCGGTGCCGAGAGGTGTGCGCTCGTAGAGCACCTGGTGGCCGTACCGCCGCGACACCAGCAGCCCGGCGTCGCGCAGCACCGACAGATGCGCGGAGACCGACGACAGGGCCAGCCCGTGCCGGTGGGCGAGCGCAGTGGTGGTTGCCGGGGCGTCGAGCCCGGCCAGGACGGCCGCGCGATTGGCGCCGAGCAGGCGCAGGAGGGCGTCGGAGGTGCCGGCGTGCGGGCCGGCCCAGAGGCCGCCGATGCCCCGGGCCGGGTAGACGAGGGTCGCCTGCCAGGGCGGGTCGAAACCGCTCACCACCTCCGGCCAGACGAAGACCCCGGGCATCAGCACCAGCCCGTCGCCGTCGAGCACCCGCACATGGGTGAACGATGAGTCGCGGCTGGCCACGGTGAGGATGCCGTCCGCCCAGCCGACCCTGGGGGTGCAGGTCGGTGAAGAGCCCCTCCAGGCCGTCGTCCGCCATCGCGGCCGTGCCCGAGGACCTGCGCGGCCGGGCGATGACGCTGCTGTCGGCCGGGCTTATGACGATTCAGGGCCTGGGGATGGCGGCGGCCGGGGCCGCCGCCGAGTTCGCCCCGCCGCACGCGGTGACCGCGTGGGCGGGGCTGCTCGGGACCGTATGCGTGGTGGCGGTGCTACGGCCCGTCATGCGGTACCGGGTCAGCTGACGTTGACGCCGGTCCAGGCGGCGGCGACGGCCGCGTACTGGGTGCTGGAGCTGCCGTAGAGGTCCGCGGCGGCCTTGAGAGTGGCGACGCGGGCGGCCTTGTAGTTCGTCGAGGACGTGAAGTACACGGTCAGCGCGCGGTACCAGATGGCGGCGGCCTTGTCGCGGCCGATGCCGGTGACGGTGGTGCCGCTGTAGGTGGGGCTGTTGTAGGAGACGCCGTTGATGGTCTTGGCGCCGCTGCCCTCGGAGAGCAGGTAGAAGAAGTGGTTGCCGACGCCCGACGAGTAGTGCACGTCGAGGTTCTTCACCGAGGACGACCAGTAGTCGGCCGAGCCGCCGTCCTTGGAGGGCTTGTCCATGTAGCGCAGCGGGCTGCCGTCGCCGTTGATGTTGATTTTCTCGCCGATGAGGTAGTCGGGGGTGTCGGCGGCGAGGTTCTCGTAGAACTCGACCATCGTGCCGAAGATGTCGGAGTTGGCCTCGTTGAGGCCGCCGGACTCACCGGAGTAGGTCAGGCCCGCGGTGGCGCTGGTGAGGCCGTGGGATATCTCGTGGCCCGAGACGTCCAGCGAGGTGAGCGGGGAGGCGTTGCCGCTGCCGTCGCCGTATGTCATGCAGAAGCAGGAGTCGTCCCAGAAGGCGTTCACGTAGCCGCTGCCGTAGTGGGTGCGCGAGAGCGAGCCGACACCGTTGCCCTTGATGCCGGAGCGGCCGAAGGTGTTCTTGTAGTAGTCCCAGGTGGCGGCGGCGCCGAACTGGGCGTCCACACCGGCCGACTGGCGGCTGCTGGTGGAGCCGTTGCCCCAGGCGTCGTCGGCGTCGGTGAAGGTGGTGCCACTTGACGAGGTGGACGAGTTGTTGAGGTCCGTGGTGTAGATCCCGCCGCGGCCGGCGTCCTTCAGCGAGTACGTGCTGGTGCCCTTGGTGGTGGTCAGGGCGACATTGCCGACCCGGACGCCGTTGCCGCTGCCGGTCTCGATGCCCTCGTACCGCTGGATGACCTTGCCGCTCCTGGCGTCGGTGACGACATTGAGCTTGCTCGGGGTGCCGTCGGCCTGGACCCCCTCGACGACGGTCAGGTACGCCAGGCGCGGGGTGCCGGTGGCGGCCCAGACGACCAGCTGCGGCTTGTCGGCCTTACCGACCGCAGCCAGGGCCTCGTCGGTGGCCACGCCCTTCTTCAGCAGCGCCTCGGCGGTGGTGTGGGCCTGCGCCTTGGCATCAGTCGCCGAGACCGCCGGCCGCACCGTCTTCAGGGCCAGCTTCGCGGTGGTGGCGCGGGTGACGGAGCTGGTGGCCCCGGTCTTCGTCTCGTGGACGACGAGGTCGCCGCCGAGCACCGGCAGGCCCGCGTACGTGCGGTCGTAGCGCAGGTGACGGGTGCCGTCCTTGTCGACGACAACGTCCTTGATCTTGAGCTGCTCCTGGGCGCCGAGGCCGAGCGAGCCGGCCAGACCGGCGGCCTGCGCGCGGCCGAAGGAGAGTGCCTGGGCGTGGGAGGACGCGAGGGCCTGCGCGGTGGGGGCGCTCTGGGCGGTCGCCGCGAAGGACTGGAGACCTGTCGCGAGCAGAGCCGTGGTGGCGGCGATCGTGCCGAGGGCGAGCTTCTTCCGCAAAGTGTGCTCCTTGATGCATCCACGGACGGGTCAGGTCAGTGGCGAGGCGTGGGGGGATACGCGGGAGACCCGCGCTGCGGAGGAGCTTCGCACCGAATGACAGCTGAATGACAGGTGCACTTCACATATTGGCCAGTACTTGATGACGCGCGTAGATTTACCGCGCGCTCACCCGGGGCAGACGGTCACAAATTATGATCATCTGCCGACGGAGGCCGCCCTGGGGTGGATGGACTTTCAGTCAGATGCCGGTGCCGGTATGGCTGAAACATCGCGGCAATATCGCTCGGCGCTCGATCGCCTTATGATTACGGGTTCGCCGTGGTCCGCTCAGCGAGACACAGCTGACCAATATGTGACCGGCGGGTAGGCTCGGGGCGTGCCGAAGCCGTTGAGCCTGCCCTTCGACCCCATCGCCCGCGCGGATGAGCACTGGAATCAGCGTTGGGGCGCCGTGCCGTCGATGGCGGCGATCACCTCGATCATGCGCGCCCAGCAGATTCTGCTCGGGCAGGTCGACGCGGTCGTCAAGCCGTACGCGCTGACCTTCGCCCGCTACGAGGCACTGGTGCTCCTCACCTTCAGCAAGGCCGGCGAGCTCCCGATGTCCAAGATCGGCGAGCGGCTGATGGTCCACCCCACCTCGGTCACCAACACCGTCGACCGGCTGGTCGGTTCCGGCCTCGTCGCCAAGCGGCCGAATCCGAACGACGGGCGCGGCACCCTCGCCTCCATCACCGACAAGGGCCGCGAGGTCTGCGAGGCGGCGACCCGGGACCTGGTGGCGATGGATTTCGGCCTCGGCGTGTACGACGCCGAGGAGTGCGGCGAGATCTTCGCACTGCTCAGACCGCTGCGGATAGCTGCGGGCGACTTTGACGAGGGTGCCTGAAGAAGCCGGAATCGCACCGGTTAGGCTCACTTCCCATGAAGCAGAGTGTGCTCACCCGCTACCGGGTGATGGCGTATGTGACAGGCGTAATGCTGGTCCTCCTGACCCTCGGTGTGATCGGCAAGTACCTACTCCACATCAGTGGCGCCGACGGGTTCACCCGCGTCGTCGCCATTGCCCACGGCTGGCTGTACGTGGTGTACCTGGTGCTCGCGTTCGATCTGGGCTCCAAGGCGAAGTGGCCGTTCGGCAAGCTCCTGTGGGTGCTGCTGGCCGGCACGATCCCGACGGCCGCGTTCTTCGTTGAGCGCAAGGTCACACGGGAGCTCGCGCCGCTGGTGGCGGGCGCCGCGGAGCCGGTCAACGCGTAGTAGGGTGCGCCGTCGGGATGACGCCCGGCGGTTTGCCGTCGACATTTACTAGGACGTCCTATTAAATTCGAGGTATGGACGCCGACGCGATCGAAGAAGGCCGCCGTCGCTGGCAGGCCCGGTACGACTCCGCGCGCAAGCGCGACGCGGACTTCACAACGCTCTCGGGCGACCCGGTGGACCCCGTCTACGGACCGCCGCCAGGCGTGGCAGTGCCCGGCTTCGAACGGATCGGGTGGCCCGGGGAGTATCCCTTCACCCGCGGGCTCTATCCGACCGGCTACCGCGGCCGGACCTGGACCATCCGCCAGTTCGCAGGCTTCGGCAACGCCGAGCAGACCAACGAGCGGTACAAGATGATCCTGGAGGCCGGCGGCGGCGGGCTGTCGGTCGCCTTCGACATGCCCACCCTCATGGGCCGCGACTCCGACGACCCGCGCTCGCTCGGCGAGGTCGGGCACTGCGGCGTCGCCATCGACTCGGCCGCCGACATGGAGGTCCTCTTCAAAGACATCCCGCTCGGCGATGTCACCACCTCCATGACCATCTCCGGCCCTGCCGTCCCCGTCTTCTGCATGTACCTCGTCGCCGCCGAGCGCCAGGGCATCGACCCCGGCATCCTCAACGGGACCCTGCAGACGGACATCTTCAAGGAGTACATCGCCCAGAAGGAATGGCTCTTCGCCCCCGAGCCCCACCTCCGCCTCATCGGCGACCTCATGGAGCACTGCGCCGCCGGTATCCCCGACTACAAGCCGCTCTCCGTCTCCGGGTACCACATCCGCGAGGCGGGCTCCACCGCCGCCCAGGAACTCGCCTACACCCTCGCCGACGGCTTCGGCTACGTCGAACTCGGCCTGTCGCGCGGCCTCGACATCGAGACCTTCGCCCCCGGCCTCTCCTTCTTCTTCGACGCCCACCTCGACTTCTTCGAGGAGATCGCCAAGTTCCGCGCCGCCCGCCGTATCTGGGCCCGCTGGCTCCGGGACGTCTACGGAGCCCGTACCGACAAGGCGCAGTGGCTCCGCTTCCACACCCAGACCGCCGGGGTCTCCCTCACCGCCCAACAGCCCTACAACAACGTCGTCCGCACCGCGGTCGAGGCCCTCTCCGCTGTGCTCGGCGGCACGAACTCCCTGCACACCAATGCCCTCGACGAGACCCTGGCGCTGCCCAGCGCCCAGGCGGCGGAGATCGCCCTGCGCACCCAGCAGGTCCTGATGGAGGAGACCGGCGTCGCCAATGTCGCCGACCCGCTCGGCGGTTCCTGGTACGTCGAGGCGCTCACCGACCGCATCGAGGCCGACGCCGAGAAGATCTTCGACCACATCCGCGAACTCGGCGCCCGCGCCGCTCCCGACGGCCGCCACTCCATCGGGCCCATCACCAGCGGCATCCTCCGCGGCATCGAGGACGGCTACTTCACCGGCGAGACCGCCGAAGCCGCCTTCCAGTACCAGAGCGCCCTCGAAAAGGGCGACAAGCGTGTCGTCGGCGTCAACTGCCACCACGGTTCCGTCACGGGCGACCTGGAGATCCTGCGGGTCAGCCACGAGGTCGAGCGCGAGCAGGTCCATGTCCTCGCCGACCGCCGGGCCGCCCGCGACGACGCGGCGGTGCGCTCCGCGCTGGATGCCATGGTCTCCGCTGCGCGGGGCGGTACGAACATGATCGCGCCGATGCTTGACGCCGCGCGTGCGGAGGCCACGCTGGGCGAGATCTGCGGGGTGCTCCGCGACGAGTGGGGCAGCTACACCGAACCGGCCCGGTTCTGACCGCGCCGCGCCCTCGCCGGGCCGGCCGGAGCGGTGCCGGGCGCCTCCGGCGCGGGCCCTTCCCGTCTGCCGGGGATGCCGCTTTGTCCTCAAACGCCGGACGGGCTGGGTTTGCCTTGCTGGGCCAGCTCGGTTTCGTCCCGTCTGCCGGGGGTGCCGGTTCCTCCCCCAGCCTTCGGCCGGGAGGTGCCCCCGCAAGCGCCGGACGGGCTGGGTTGTCGTGCTGGCCGGCACGCCGGGTTGTGGTCGGGGTCGGGGCCGCTGCGGGGTGATCTCCTCGGGGCTCGCGCGTGCGGGTCCGCAGCATGCTTGCCCGGGGTGCATGCGCTCGTCCCCTGCGGGGACACCCCGGCGCCGTCCCCTCCCGGCCGGATGGGCGCGTTACGGCCGCTCGTGGCGGAGACCGTAAACCCCAGGCACCCCGGGGTTAGGACCGCAAGGAACACGTACCCCAAGGCGCTGTGACGGGCGGAGGGGGCGGTGCAGGGGTGTCCCCGCAGACTGTGTCGCCCAAGTGCCGGTGGCGATGGCGCATAGAACGCCGGGTCCTGGCACACAGTCGTGGGGGCACCTCCCGGCCGAAGGTTGGGGGAGAGCCACCCCGGAGGCGCCACCGACCCAAGAACCGGCAGACGCCGTCAACCACGGCGCAGGGCGCCGAAATCAAGCCCGTCCGGCGTTTGAGGACGGATCGGCACCCCTGACAGACGGGGGCGAAGGCATACCGGGACCGGCGGTGCCGGGAAACGCCAGAAGCCCGTCCAGGAGGAGCTCCGTGAAGCGGTGGGCCCAGGCCGCGTCGATGGGCTCGCCGCTGACGAGGGTGCGGTGCACCACCGCGCCGGCGATGGTGTCGAAGATGAGGTCGACCTGGGGGCCGGGGTGGGCGCCGTTGTCCGGGGGGAGCTCGCCGCGGTGCTGGGCGCGGGTGCGGCCCTCGATTACCAGGCGCTTCTGGCGGTCGACGATGGCGTGGCGAATGCGGCTGCGCAAGGCGTCGTCGCGGGTGGCCTCGGCGATGATGGCCATCAGGCCGGTCTTGGCCTCGGGGTGGCCGAGGAGGGCCGCGAAGTGCTGCACGACGCCCTCGATGTCGGCGCGGAGGCTGCCGAGGTCGGGCAGCTCCAGTTGGTCGTCGAGGAGGGCGGTGACGGCGTCCACCACGAGGTCGCTTTTGTTGGCCCACCGCCGGTAGACCGTGGTCTTGGCCACCCCCGCGCGGGCGGCGACATCGCCCATGCTGAGCCCGGACCAGCCCAGTTCGACGAGGGCCGCGCGGGCCGCGTCGAGGATGGCTCGGTCGGCATCGGTGCTGCGGGGGCGGCCGGTGCGTTTTCCGGGGGTGGGCGGGCGCATGGCTGGGCACCCTATCCCTGTTGCGAGTCGCTCGGCCATGCAGTTACGCTACGTGGCGTAGCGAAAGGGATCTGGGCGTCGATTGCCCGGGAACGGCGTGGAGGGGGGAGGATTAAGGCATGCAGCCACGGAACATGTCTATGAGCGGTGTGGTTGACCTCGCCGCGCTGAAGGCGGCCAGTGAGGCCAAGGAGAAGGCCGAGCAGGCGCGCGCACAGGCCGCCCGCGACGGCGGGCCCGCCGCGCCCGCGTCCCCTCTCGCTTTTGACGTCACGGAGGAGACCTTCGAGCGCGACGTACTGCAGCGCTCGACCGAGGTCCCCGTCGTCGTCAACTTCTGGGCCGAGCAGTCCGATGCCAGTGTCCAGCTCGGTTCGGTGCTGGAGCGCCTGGCGGGGGAGTACGCCGGGCGGTTCGTCGTCGCCAGGGTGGATGTCTACGCCAACCAGATGCTTTTCCAGCAGTTCGGGGTGCAGGGCATCCCGGCCGTCTTCGCGGTGCTGGCCGGACAGGCGATGCCGCTGTTCCAGGGCGCGGCGCCGGAGGACCAGGTGCGCGAGGTGCTGGACCAGTTGATCGCGGTCGCGGAGCAGCGGTTCGGGATCGTGGGAGCCCCCGTGGAAGCCGGTGAGGCCACCGCGGCCCCGGCGCCCGCGCCCAGGCCGGCCACTCCGCAGGAGCTGGCGCTGTCCGCCGCGCACGACGCGTTGGACAACGGTGACCTGGGCGGTGCGATCCAGGCGTACAAGAACGTCCTGGCCGATGAACCGGCCAACGCCGAGGCGAAGCTGGGTCTGGCGCAGGCGGAGCTGCTTCACCGGGTGCAGGACGCGGACCAGCAGGCGGTCCGCAAGGCGGCTGCGGCCGACCCCGGCGATGTACAGGCGCAGATCGCGGCCGCCGACCTGGATCTGGTGGGCGGCCATGTGGAGGACGCTTTCGGGCGGTTGGTGGACGCCGTACGCAGAACAGCCGGTGACGAGCGGAATACGGCGCGGGTGCGACTGCTGGAGCTTTTCGAGGTGATCGGCGCCGATGACCCGCGGGTGACGGCGGCGCGGGCCGCGCTGGCGCGCGTCCTGTTCTGACCTGGTCGAAGAGCAATTCGAGCACCGTATGCCGTGGCGACCGTACTTTACCAAATCTTGATGAAGTGCGGTCGCTGTTACTGGCGGTAGGAGGGTGACGGGCGTTGGTCCGCCCTCGTCCCCTTTTGGGCGGCTTTCATGCCCCACCCTCAACTACCCAGCGTGTTCGGGCTAGTGTCATGGGGCGCACTCCGGTTATCGCGCCGTTACCCACTAGTAACCGCGCCCCTTGTGCAGCGGCGTCGAATGGACCACGATCGGCCAAGCTCGGTCCGTTACACCAACGTCGGCAGCCAGTCGGCAGGCGGTAGAACGGATCCCCGCCGGGCCGAGCGCGCGGCAACCGCCGCGTCTCGTGGACAGGGGGGTCTCCGCCTACCGGCAGAGCCTGTCCAGCAGGGTTGCGCGAGAGCGTGGCCATTGGTTGTCGCTCGGGGGTGATCGCCGATGCTTCGGACACTGTCGTCCGCTTCCAGTGGGACGGACCGTCCGATGACGGCGCTCTCCTTTCCGAGGACGTAGCACTTCTCCCATCCCAGGCCGGGGCCCCCTCATAATCCCGGCCGGAGATGTACGTCCGAGAAGGAGGAAATTTATGCAATCGCTCGTTCGGGGTGGCACCAGATGGAAGCGGTTCGCCGTTGTCATGGTGCCAAGCGTCGCCGCTACCGCGGCGATAGGTGTTGCCCTGTCGCAAGGTGCGCTGGCCGCGTCCTTCACTGTTTCCGGCCAGCAGTTCAAGGTTTCTGCCGACCATCTGATCGGTAAAGGCTTCGTTCAGTACGGAGCCCTCGACACGCAGGCCGGTGGCAAGCAGATCCCTGTCGCGGTTTCGGCCTTCAGTAGCGCCACGATCACCAACCTGTGCCAGTCGGTGGTCGTACCGGTTCTGGGCTTCGGCGATGTGACGCTGAAGCTCAAGGCCGGAGGCGGGGGTACGGATGTCCAGGCCACGAACCTGTACATCGACCTCGACCAGCTCGACGCCGATGCCACGTTCACGAACATCGACATCGGCGTTTCGGCGAGTGACACCAATCCCGGCTACGCCAAGCCCAAGGACATCGGTACCAAGACGCTGCCGGGTTCCTTCGCGCAGCAGGCGGAGTCCGCCGACCTGACCAAGGTGCACCAGACCGCCTGGGCCACCAGCGCGGGAACCTTCAATCTCAGCGGGTTGAGCTTGTCGGTCAAGCAGGGCTCCGGCAAAAACTACGAGTGCTACTAGGCACTACGTAGTCGGGCGGAGACAGGCGTAACAGGGGGTGAGGGGCGCGGGACGCCCCTCACCCCCTCCACCCCCTCATCGATAGCCAGTCCCAGGGAGCTGTTTTCCATGAGCGCCGAGACCTCCGGACCGCCGAGCCGATTCGGCTACTGGCGGTTCCGCTTCCGTGCGTGGCGGTGGCGCCGGCCGTTCTGGGCAGGCCTGCTGACGTTGCTGGCCGGGCTGCCCATCGCGTACTTCCCGTACGCCAACCTGACGCTCGGCCAGCTGAGCGTACGTATGGCGACGACGGCCGGTTCCGGCTCGCTGATCATTGGCGTACTGCTGCTCACGCTCGGTCTGACCATGTGGTTCCAGCCGGTGGTGCGGGTCTTCGCCGGTGTGGCGTCCATCCTGCTCGCGCTGGTGGCACTGGTGATCTCCAACTTCGGCGGCTTCCTGCTCGGCTTCCTGCTCGGCCTGGTCGGCGGCGCGCTGTCGGTTTCCTGGGCGCCCGGCGAGCCCGCGGCCGAGAGCGGGCCGGATCCGGCGGAACTGCCCGATCCCGAGACCGGCCCGGAGTCCGACAAGTACGACGCCGATGTCGCCGGGACCGACGAGGGCGCCCAAGAGACCGTAGAAGCGAACGGGAGGCACAGTGCCGGGTGAAGAGGCTCAGCTGGCCGACGCCGAGTGCGGCGGCCCGCCGGCCAGAACCGGGCCGAGGCATGCCGCGCCGAGGAAGTCGCTGCTGACCAAGTTGCAGATGCCGGCCGGCAAAGCGATAGCCATCGCGGCGATGCCGACGGCCGTACTGATGGGCATGGGCATAACGCCCCGGCTCGCGCAGGCGGACGAGCTGCCGAAGAACCCGTTCTCCGGCAGGTCGTGCGCGACGGCGTCCGACACGGCGTCGGCATCCGCCTCACCGTCGGCCGGCGGCAGTGATAAGTCGGGCAGCACGGCGACCGCCACACCGAGCCCGTCCGCGAGTTCCTCCGTGTCTGCCTCGAAGAAGACGGACAAGAAGGACACGAGCGGCAAGAGCGGCACGAGCACGCCGAGCCCCAGTGCTTCCTCGGCGACGCCCTCCCCCTCCGCGTCTGCGTCCGCCTCGGCGAGCAAGTCCGCCAACGCGCTGGACCCGCTGGGTGTCGGTGACGCGCTCAAGAGCCTGCTGGGTGTCGGCGACAACTCGACCGCGTCTGCGTCCGCCTCGGCCTCCCCGAGCGCTTCGGCCACCTCGGGGGCGACGACGTCCTCCTCGACGACCGACAAGGCCGCCAAGACGGTGAAGGACACCACCACCGCGGTCAAGAAGGCGGCCGCCGAGGCCACCAAGGCGGCCGCCGAGGCCGCGAAGGCCGCGAAGGACACCGCAACCTCGGTCACCGCCTCACCGTCCGCCTCGGCGTCATCCACGGCCTCGTCGGCCAAGACTCCCTACCCGTGCCCGACGTACGACGCCAAGGCACTGGCGGCAGCGACGACGGAAGGGGGCATCCCCCTGCTGCCCGACGACCCGTGGACGCTCAACACCAGCCTGCTCACCCTGACTGGCCTGAACTACGCGGGCATAGTCGAGGTGAAGACCTACAGCGGCACGATCAAGAAGGTCCTGAAGTTCACCGCCTCCACGGTGGACATCAAGGACCTCCAGCAGACGATCCTCGGCCCGGGCACCGCGAAAACGCATGTGGACGCGCGCAGCGGCTCCACCTCGACCATCCGCAACGGCACAGTGACGATGTACACGGAGTCGCTGAAGGGCAACCTCTTCGGCCTCATCCCGGTCACCTTCACCCCGGACAGCCCGCCGCCGGTCAATGTCCCGGTCGCCTTCTTCACGAACGCGACCGTCATCCAGGCAGGGCAGTTCGGCGGCACGCTCACCGTCCCGGGCATGCATCTCTACAACTCGGGAACGTAGACCTTTCCGGGAGCCGCGGAAAACGGTGAGGGCCGGCCCGATCGGGCCGGCCCTCACCGTTTTCCGCTGTCGGGCGGTCCTAGACCTGCTCGCCCAGGTGGTGCACCCGGACCAGGTTGGTGGTGCCGGCCACGCCGGGCGGGGAGCCCGCGGTGATGATCACGGTGTCGCCCTCTCCGTACTCGCTGAGCTTGAGCATCTCCGCGTCGACGATGCGCACCATCGCGTCGGTGTTCTCGACGTAGGGCACGACCGTGGTCTGCACGCCCCAGGTCAGCGCGAGCTGGTTGCGGGTGGCCTCTTCGGTGGTGAAGGCCAGCACCGGCACCGGGACGCGGTAGCGGGCCAGCCGGCGGGCGGTGTCACCGGACTTGGTGAAGGCGACCAGGGCCTTGCCGTCCAGGAAGTCGCTGAGCTCGGCGGCGGCACGGGCCACGGCGCCGCCCTGGGTGCGCGGCTTGCGGCCGTTGAGCGGCTGGAGGCCGCGCTTGAGCAGCTCCTCCTCCGCCGCCTCGACGATCCGGGACATCGTCTTGACCGTTTCGATCGGGTACTTGCCGACCGACGACTCGGCGGAGAGCATGACCGCGTCCGCGCCGTCCAGGATCGCGTTCGCCACGTCCGACGCCTCGGCGCGGGTCGGCCGGGAGTTGTTGATCATCGACTCCATCATCTGGGTCGCGACGATCACCGGCTTGGCGTTGCGGCGGCAGAGCTCGACCAGCCGCTTCTGCACGACCGGCACCTTCTCCAGCGGGTACTCCACCGCGAGGTCGCCACGGGCCACCATCACCGCGTCGAAGGCCGCGACGACGTCCTCCATGTTGTCGACCGCCTGCGGCTTTTCCACCTTGGCGATGACCGGGAGCCGGCGGCCCTCCTCGTCCATCACACGGTGGACGTCCCGCACGTCCTTGGCGTCGCGTACGAAGGAGAGCGCGACCATGTCGACGCCCAGGTGCAGTGCGAAGCGCAGATCGTCGATGTCCTTCTCGGACAGCGCCGGGACGTTCACGGCGGTGCCGGGCAGGTTGATGCCCTTGTGGTCGGAGATGACCCCGCCCTCGACGACCAGACACCGCACCCGCGGCCCGTCGACCTCGAGGACGCGCAGCGCCACATTTCCGTCGTTGATCAGGATCGGGTCGCCGACGCTGACATCGCCCGGCAGGCCCTTGTAGGTGGTGCTGCAGATGGTCTTGTCACCGGGGACGTCCTCGGTGGTGATGGTGAAGATGTCACCGGAGACCAGCTCCACCGGGCCGTCGGCGAACTTGCCCAGACGGATCTTGGGGCCCTGGAGGTCGGCGAGGACGCCGATCGCGCGCCCGGTCTCCTCCGCGACCTTGCGCACCCGGTGGTAGCGCTCCTCGTGCTCGGCATGGCTGCCGTGGCTGAAGTTGAAACGGGCCACGTTCATGCCGGCCTCGACCAATGCCTTCAGCTGGTCGTAGGAGTCAACGGCGGGACCCAGGGTGCAGACGATTTTCGCTCGGCGCATGAGAGGAATCCTATCGGGTTTGTTCCGCTCCGGAATATTCCCGTGCGGTTGGGGGTACTCAGGTGGCCCTGCGGGGGGCGAGGGCCTGGACTTGAGGCGCCGGGCGCCCTTACTGCTCGACCAGCGAGTACGTCTGCTGTGCGATCTCCAACTCCTCGTCGGTCGGCACCACGGCGACCGCGACCCGGCTGCCTGCCGCCGAGATCAGCCGTGCCGTCTTGGCGCGCAAGGCGTTGCGTACCGTATCCACCTCAATACCGAGGCTGCCCAGATCCCGCAGGGACGCCTCACGTACAGCAGCGGAATTCTCGCCGACACCGGCAGTGAAGACGATGGCGTCGACACGCCCGAGCACCGCGGTGTACGCGCCTATGTACTTACGTACCCGGTGCACGTACACATCGAAGGCCAGCCGGGCCGCCTCGTCGCCCTCTGCCATCCGGTGGCCGATGTTCCGCATGTCGTTGTCCCCGCACAGGCCGAGCAGACCGCTCTTCTTGTTCAGCAGAGTGTCGATGTCGTCCACCGACATCCCGCCCACCCGGGCCAGGTGAAAGACGACCGCCGGGTCCAGGTCTCCCGACCGGGTACCCATTACCAGCCCCTCCAACGGTGTGAGACCCATTGAAGTGTCCACGCACACCCCGCCCCGGACGGCCGAGGCGGAGGCACCGTTGCCCAGGTGCAGCACGATGACGTTCACCTCCGACGGGTCCTTGGCGAGGAGCCCGGCCACCGCCCGGGAGACATACGCGTGCGAGGTGCCGTGGAAGCCGTAGCGGCGCACGTGGTACGTGTCGGCGGTCTGCCGGTCGATCGCGTAACGGGCGGCGTACTCGGGCATCGTCGAGTGGAAGGCGGTGTCGAAGACCGCCACCTGGGGGAGGTCCGGGCGCAATTCGCGGGCGACCTTGATGCCGGTGATATTGGCCGGGTTGTGCAGCGGGGCCAGCGGTACGAGCTCCTGGATGGCGGCGAGGACGCCGTCGTCGATCACGGTGGGCTCGGTGAACCGGGTGCCGCCGTGCACGACCCGGTGGCCGACGGCGGCCAGCTCCGGGGAGTCGATGCCGACGCCGTCGTCGGTCAGCTCACCGGCGACGAGCTTGAACGCGGCGTCGTGGTCGGCCGGGCCGCCGTCTTCGCCGATGCGCTCCACCATGCCGGAGGCGAGGCGGTCGCCGTGTGGCATGTGCAGGAGCTGGTACTTGACGGAGGAGGAGCCCGAATTGAGGACGAGGACGCGGGTGGGGTTCACAGGGCGCCGGCTTTCTGGCTCGAGGCTCGCTGGGTGGCGGTGCGGTGGGGTCGCCTGCGGCGGGCTGTTTCCCTACCCGCCCCTTCCCGACTCCGTCCGATATGCGGCTGACGCCGCGTGGGGGGCTTCGCCCCTGGACCCGTGGTCAGGTGCGGGCCGGTGGCCTCGTTGTGCCCGCCCTCCCCCGGCCTTCGGCCGGGAGGTGCCCCCATCTCGCTCCGCTGGCGCTGCGGAACGCCTGCCCACAACTCGCCGGTCATCCGGGCTCGCCCTGGGCCTGGATGGCTGTGATGGCGACCGTGTTGACGATGTCGGAGACCAGGGCCCCGCGCGACAGGTCGTTCACCGGCTTGCGCAGCCCCTGGAGCACCGGGCCGACAGCGACCGCGTTCGCGGAGCGCTGCACGGCCTTGTAGGTGTTGTTGCCGGTGTTGAGGTCCGGGAAGATCAGCACGGTGGCCTTGCCTGCGACCTCCGAGCCCGGCAGCTTGGTCGCGGCGACATCCGCGTCCACCGCGGCGTCGTACTGGATCGGGCCTTCGACCAGCAGGTCGGGGCGGCGTTCGCGGACGAGCTCGGTAGCCTTGCGCACCTTGTCCACATCGGCGCCGGAGCCCGAGGTGCCCGTCGAGTACGAAAGCATCGCCACCCGTGGTTCGACCCCGAACCGGGCGGCGGTCGCGGCGGACTGGATGGCGATGTCGGCGAGCTGCTCGGCGTCCGGATCGGGGTTGATCGCGCAGTCGCCGTAGACGAGCACCTTGTCGGCCAGGCACATGAAGAAGACGGAGGACACGATCGCCGCGCCCGACTGCTTGTCCGTCTTGATGATCTCGAACGCCGGGCGGATGGTCGCCGCCGTGGAGTGCACGGCGCCGCTCACCATGCCGTCGGCGAGGCCCTCCTGCACCATCAGGGTGCCGAAGTACGAGACGTCGGCGACTACGTCGTAGGCCAGTTCGTAACTGACGCCCCTGTGCGCGCGGAGCTTCGCGTAGATCTTGGCGAAGAGCTCGCGCAGCGGTGAGGTCTGCGGATCGGTGATGGTGCAGGCCGGGACGTCCAGACTGATGCCGAGTTCGCCCGCACGCCTGCGGATGACGTCCTCGTCGCCGAGCAGGATCAGATCGCAGACATTACGGCGGAGCAGCACCTCGGCCGCGTGCAGGATCCGCTCCTCGGTGCCCTCGGGCAGCACCACGCGGCGGCGGCCGGACCGGGCCCGCTCGATCAGAGTGTGCTCGAACATCATCGGTGTGACGCGCTCACTGCGGCCGACCGAGATCCGCCGGGTGAGCTCCTCGGTGTCCACATGCTTCTCGAAGAGCCCGAGCGCGGTCTCCGCCTTGCGCGGGGACGCCGCGCCCAGCTTCCCCTCCAGGGCGAACAGGTCCGCCGCCGTAGGGAAACTGCCGGCGGGCACCGACAGCACCGGCGTCCCGGGCGCGAGCCGGGCCGCCAGAGCCATGATCTCCGGGCCCGGCCGCTCGTCGAGGGTGAGCACGATCCCGGCGATCGGCGGGGCCCCGGCGGAGTGCGCGGCCAGCGAGCCGATGAGCAGGTCCGCGCGGTCTCCGGGCATGATCACCATGCAGCCGGGGGTCAGCGCCTTGATGAACGTCGGCAGCATCGCTCCGCCGAAGACAAAGTTCATGACATCCCGGGCCATCCCCGCGTGGTCCCCGAGCAGCACCTCCGCACCGAGCGTCTCGGCGATCTGCGCCACGGTCGGTGCCGACAGCGCCGGCTCCTCGGGCAGTACGTAGGCGGGCACCGGCAGTCCCCGGTGCAGCCGCCCGGCGGCCTCCGTGGCCGCCTCGGCGGCGACCCGGTTGGCGATCACCGCGATCACGTCGCAGCCGAGGTTGGTGTAGGCGTGGTGCGCGTTGCGGACCTCGTTGGCCACCGATTCGGCGCTCTGGTCGATGCCGCCGACCACCGGCAGGACGGAGGCGCCGAACTCGTTCGCCAGGCGGGCGTTGACGCCCAGCTCGGACGGCAGATTGGTCTCGGCGAAGTCCGAACCCAGGACCAGCACGGCCTCGTACTCCCCGGCCACCCGGTGGAAGCGGTCGACCAGGCGCGATGTCAGCCCGTCCCGGCCCTCCTCGGCCTGCAGCGCCGCCGCCTCCTCGTAGCGCATGCCATAAGCCGTCGCCTGGTCCTGGGCCAGCCGGTACCGGCTGCGCAGCAGGTCGAACATCCGGTCAGGGCCCTCGTGCATCAGCGGACGGAACACTCCCACCCGGCCCACCTGGCGGGTCAGCAGCTCCATGACTCCCAGCTCAACGACCTGCCGGCCGTCGCCGCGACCGATGCCGGTTACGTACACGCTGCGCGTCACGCAGGGTCTCCGATCCATGTTCTCGCGCTGTCCGAAAGATCCACCGTAAGGGTGACTGATCCCACCTTGACATTACCGTCAGGGCTGCGTAGGGCCCGCAGCGGGTAGGGGGAGTCGCCGTCAAACACCGGTCGGGGTCCCTGTCCGGATGCGGGCACCACCGTGACGGCCCAGAGTGCCTGTATAGGGCCGGAGCGCCTGTCGTAGGAGTACGACCGGAAGGGAGCGGGCGCGTGGAGATCCTCGCCTTTGGAGTGCGGCGCGACGAGCGGCCGCTGCTGGAGGCCGCGTTCGCCGGGCGGCACGACATCCGCTCGCTGGACATCCCGCTGGTCGCCGGGACGGTGGCGCTGGCCACCGGGTACGAGGCGGTGAGCACCACCGCCGGCGCGGATCTCGGGGCAGCGGTCCTGGAGGCCCTGGCGAAGGGCGGGACGAGAATGATCGCCCAGCGCTCGGCCGAATTCGGCAACATCGACACCGGCCACGCGGAGCGCCTGGGTCTCACCGTCGCGAGGGTGCCGGCCGTCCCGCCGTACGCGGTCGCCGAGTTCGCGTGGACGCTCGCGACCGCCGTCAACCGCCGCGTCGTCCGCGCGGTCAACCGCACGCGCGAGGGCGACTTCCGGCTGGACGGCCTGCTGGGCCGGGACTTCCACGGCCGCACAGCCGGGGTGGTCGGCACCGGCCCGACCGGCGCGGCCTTCGCCCGAATCGCGTACGGCTTCGGCATGGGCCTGCTCGGCTGGGACTCCGAGGGGGAGGAGAATCCGGAGTGCCTGCGGCTCGGCATGGAATACGCGGACCTGGACAGGCTCTTCCGCGAGGCGGACCTCATCAGCCTCCATGTGCCGCTGCTGCCCGGCACGCACCACCTCGTCGACGCGGCGGCGCTGGCGGCGATGAAGGACGACGCGATCCTGGTCAACGCCGGCGGCGGCGGCCTCATCGACACCGCCGCGATGGCGGAGACGGTGCGGCAGCGGCGCCTGGACGGCGTCGGCCTTGACATCCAGCCGGTCCATGAGGGGGAGGCGGGTGCGGACGGCGCGCTCGAACGGCTCATGATGTACCCGGAGGTCCTGGTCACCCCGGGCCAGGCGTACTACACGTGCGACGCCCTCCAACAGATCATTAAAGCGACCGTGAAGAACATCGACGACTATGTGGCCGGACGCACCACCGAGGCCACGTTGGTCGCCAAGCCGAACTAGGCCCCCCACCGGGCCCCGCTAGGAGACGTACGACCATGCGCATCGGAGTCCTCACCGCGGGCGGCGACTGCCCCGGTCTCAACGCTGTGATCCGGTCCGTCGTGCACCGGGCCCTCGCCGGTCACGGCGACGAGGTCATCGGCTTCGAGGACGGCTTCAAGGGTCTCCTGGACGGCCGCTACCGCTCCCTGGACCTCAACGCGGTCAGCGGCATCCTCGCCCGCGGCGGCACCATCCTCGGCTCCACCCGCCTGGAGCGAACCCGCCTGCACGAGGCCGCCGACAACTGGCGGCAGCTCTGCGGCGCCTACGGCCTCGACGTACTCATCCCGATCGGCGGCGAGGGCACCCTCACCGCCGCCCGGATGCTCGCCGACGCCGGGATGCCCGTCGTGGGCGTCCCCAAGACGATCGACAACGACATCTCGGCCACCGACCGCACCTTCGGCTTCGACACCGCCGTCACGGTCGCCACCGAGGCCATCGACCGCCTCAAGACCACCGCCGAGTCGCACCAGCGCGTCATGGTCGTCGAGGTCATGGGCCGCCACGCCGGCTGGATCGCCCTCGAATCCGGCATGGCCGGCGGCGCCCACGGCATCTGCCTCCCCGAGCGGCCCTTCGACCCCGCCGACCTCGTCGCCATGGTCGAGGAGCGCTTCGCCCGCGGCAAGAAGTTCGCCGTCATCTGCGTCGCCGAAGGCGCCCACCCCGCCGCCGGCACCATGGACTACGGCAAGGGCATCGTGGACCAGTACGGTCATGAACGCTTCATAGGCATCGGCACTGCCCTCGCCGTCGAACTGGAGCAGCGCCTCGGCAAGGAGGCCAAGCCCGTCATCCTCGGCCACGTCCAGCGCGGCGGCGTCCCCACCGCCTACGACCGCATCCTCGCCACCCGCTTCGGCTGGCACGCCGTCGAGGCCGCCCACAAGGGTGCCTTCGGCCACATGACCGCCCTCCACGGCACCTCCGTCGACCTCGTCCCGCTGGCGGACGCGGTCACCACGCTCAAGCGCGTGCCGGAGAACCGCATGGACGAGGCCGAGTCGGTGTTCTGAGCCGGGGCCCCGGGGCGGAAAGCCGCCGGGGGCTCCTGGCGAGTGCTGTTACGCCCGCACGGGTCCCCGCCGGGGCCGTCCGGCGGCCGGCATCCGGGCCGGGGCGTAGGCCACCGGCCCGAGGGCTACGACTGCGTGCGTGCCGCCCAGCGGTAGCACAGCTCAGGGCGCCCCACCTGGCCGTACTGCGGGCTGCGCAGTGCCCGTCCGGTGTCGACCAGGTGCTCCAGGTACCGGCGGGCGGTTATGCGGGAGACGCCGATTTCCTGGGCCGCGGCGTTCGCTGAGAGGCCCTCGCTCCCCGCCGCACGCAGCGCCCGGGTCACCGCTTCCAGCGTCGGCCCGCTCAGCCCCTTCGGCAGTACGGACGCTTCGGGCGTCCGCAGCGCCGCCAGCGCCCGGTCGACCTCGTCCTGGCCGGACGCCTCGCCGCCGGCCAGTTCGGCGCGGTAGTGCGCCCAACGCTCCAGGCGGTCCCGGAGAGTGGGGAAGGTGAACGGCTTCAGCAGGTACTGCACGACGCCGGCCGACACCGCCTGGCGTACGACACCGAGGTCCCGCGCAGAGGTCACCGCGATCACATCGGCGGTGTTGCCCGCCGCGCGCAGCGAACGTACGACCTGGAGGCCGTGGCCGTCGGGAAGGTTCAGGTCCAGCAGGATCAGGTCCACCGGGTGCCGCCGGCAGTAGCGCAGCGCCGCCGCCCCGGAGTACACCTTGCCTGCCACGGTGAAGCCGGGGATGCGCGCGACGTACATGGCGTGCGCGTCCGCCGCGATGGGGTCGTCCTCGACGACGAGTACGGTGATGGCCTGCCGGGGCAGGGGGCCGCCGTCGGGTGCCGGGTCGGCGTGGGTCATGCGTGGGCCTCCTGTCGCATGGGCAGCCGCACGGAGAATACGGCGCCCACCTCGTGCCCGACCTCCACCGCCCCGCCATGGCGTCGCGCGGCCTGCTCGACGAGGGCGAGGCCGAGGCCGTGGCCCTCGCTCTTCGTCGTCCAGCCGCGCCGGAACACCTCGCGGACGGCCGCCGGGTCGACCCCGTGGCCGGAGTCGGCGACCCGGATCAGCAGTTCGCCGCCGTCGGCGCGGGCGGTGACGGTGACCGACGGGCGGGCGGAGCCGAGGGCGGCCCCCTCGATGGCCGCGTCGATGGCGTTGTCGATGAGATTGCCCAGGATGGTGACCAGGTCGCGTGCGGCGAGCGCGGCCGGCAGTACGCCGTCGTCTATCCGGCTGTCCTCGGTGACCAGCAGCTCCACGCCACGCTCGTTCGCCTCCGCGGCCTTGCCCAGCAGCAGTGCCGCCAGCACCGGCTCCCCGACCGCCGCGACCACCTGGTCGGTCAGTGCCTGGGCCAGTTCCAGCTCGGCGGTGGCGAACTCCACGGCGTCGTCCGGCCGTCCGAGCTCGATCAGCGAGACGACGGTGTGCAGCCGGTTCGACGCCTCGTGTGCCTGCGAGCGCAGCGCTTCCGCGAAGCCCCGCACCGAGTCCAGCTCCCCGGTGAGGGCCTGGAGGTCGGTGTGGTCGCGCAGTGTCACCACGGTGCCGAGGCGGCTGCGCGCTCGCGACGAGGAGCCGTCGTCGCCGCCGCGCACCGGCGAGGTGTTGACCACCACGACCCGCTCGGCGGTCAGATGCACCTCGTCCACCCTGGGCTCGGCGGCCAGCAGCGCGCCCGTCAGCGACGCCGGCAGGCCCAGCTCGGCGACGTACCGGCCCACGACCTGGCCCGCGACGTCCTCCGGCAGGCCGAGCAGCTCGCGCGCCGCGTCGTTGCAGAGGGCGACCCTGCGCCCCTCGTCGAGCAGAAGCAGACCCTCGCGGACCGCGTGCAGGGTGGCCTGGTGGTAGTCGTACATGCGGCTGAGTTCGGTCGCGGCCATGCCGTGCGTGTGGCGGCGCAGCCGAGCGTTGGCGATGTACGTGCCCAGGCCGCCGACCGCCAGGGCGGCCAGGGCGACGCCGATCAGGGCGGTGAGCTGGCTGCGCACCTGGTGGCTGATGGTGTTGACGGTGATGCCGACGCTGACCAGCGCGATGATCTTCTTGCTGCCGCCGGGGCCGTAGACCGGGGTGACGGCCCGCACGGAGGGGCCGAGGGTGCCGGTGTATGTCTCCGTGAAGGTGCGGCCCCGGAGCGCCGGGCCGATGTTGCCGAGGAACCGCTTGCCGATCTCGGTGCGGTCCGGATGGGTCCAGCGGATGCCGTCCGTATTCATGATGGTGACAAAAGCCACGCCGGTGTCCTTGGTGATCTGCTCGGCGTACGGCTCCAGGACGGCGGTCGGATGGGCGGTGCGCACCGCCCCGGCCACGGAGGGCGAGTCGGCCACGGCCCGGGCCGCCGCCATCACCTGCTGGCGCGCAGCGTCCTCGGCCCGGTTGTGGGCGTTGACGTACGCGAGCAGCGCGCACCCCGCGACCACTGCGGCCACGATCACCACCTGCATGGCGAAAAGCTGCCCGGCGAGGCTGCGCGGGCGAGCGCGGCGGGTGCGGCGGAACATCGGCATGCCAACAGTGTGCATGCCGGTGCAAATCCCGTCGCGAACTCAATGTACGCAACCGTGACCCAGGTCACGGGCGAGGCGCATAGTCGCCGAGACCTATCCATCGCGGGCGTTGGGACGACGCCGGACGATAAGGGAGACAATGGTGTCAGCCCAGGCCTTGCGCCCCACCGGCGGTCGTAGAGATCGCACCCACTACCTGTACATCGCTGTGATCGTGGCCGTACTCGCCGGTATCGCCGTAGGCCTGGCCGCGCCCGGCTTCGCCACGGAGCTCAAGCCGCTCGGCACCGGCTTCGTGTCCTTGATCAAGATGATGATCGCGCCGATCATCTTCTGCACGATCGTGACCGGCATCGGCTCGATTCGCAGTGCCGCGAAGGTCGGCAAGGTGGGCGGGCTCGCGCTCGGCTACTTCATCGCGATGTCGTTCGTGGCGCTCGCGATCGGCCTCGTGGTCGGCAACATCCTCCACCCCGGCAGCAGCATGCACCTCACAACGGCGGTGAAGGCGGTCGGTCACACCCAGGCGGCGACGGCCAGTGAAGGCCCCGTCGACTTCCTGCTCGGCATCATCCCGACCACGATGGTCTCCGCCTTCACCGATGGAGTGGTGCTGCAGACACTGCTCATCGCGCTGCTGGTCGGCTTCGCGATCCAGGGGATGGGGACATCCGGAGAGGCAGTGCTGCGTGGTGTCGGGCACATCCAGAAGCTGGTCTTCCGGGTGCTGTCGATGATCATGTGGGCGGCGCCGCTCGGCGCGTTCGGCGCGATGGCGGCGGTCGTCGGCGAGACCGGCGTCGACGCACTGAAGGCCCTCGGGTCCATCATGCTGGGCTTCTACATCACCTGTGCGCTCTTCATCGGCATCGTGCTCGGCACGATGCTGTGGGTCTTCGCCAAGGTCAACCTCCTCCACCTGCTGAAGTACCTCGGCCGCGAGTACCTGCTCATCCTGTCGACGTCGTCGTCCGACACGGCCCTGCCGCGCCTCATCGCCAAGATGGAACACCTGGGCGTCAGCCGCCCGGTCGTCGGCATCACCGTGCCGACCGGTTACTCCTTCAACCTCGACGGCACCATGATCTACCTGACCATGGCCTCCCTCTTCATCGCCGACGCGATGGGCACCCCGCTCTCCTTCGGCGAGCAGGTCGGGCTGCTCCTGTTCATGATGGTCGCCTCGAAGGGCGCCGCAGGCGTCAGCGGCGCCGGCATCGCCACTCTCGCGGGCGGTCTGCAGTCCCACCAGCCCGCCCTGGTGGACGGTGTCGGCCTCATCGTCGGCATCGACCGCTTCATGAGCGAGGCCCGCGCCCTGACGAACTTCACCGGCAATGCGGTGGCGACCATCCTGATCGGCAACTGGACCAACGAGTTCGACCAGGAGCGCGCCAAGCACGTCTTCGCCGGTGACCTCCCCTTCGACGAGGCCACTCTCCTCGACGATGACCAGGCCGGCGGCGCCGGCGGCGACGCTCCCGCCGCGACAAAGGAACCGGCCGGCGTCTGATCTGTGGCCCCCTTACCGGCCCCGCCGAGCCACCCCCCCGTGCTCGGCGGGGCCTTCCATGTGCTCGCTTGCGGCGAACACGCGGGCGTAGCGGGCGCGAACGGGGGAGCGTGAGCCCGTGATGAGCCGAGTAGCGGTCCTGTCCGACATCCATGGCGTCCCGCCTGCCCTGGAGGCCGTGCTGGCGGAGCCCGATGTACGTGATGCCGAACAAATCGTGCTCACCGGCGACTTGGCGGCCGGGCCGTTGCCCGTCCAGACGCTCGACCTGCTGAGCTCGCTCGGCGACCGCGCGATCTGGGTCAACGGCAACGCCGACCGCGAGCTGGTCGAGGCGCGGCGCGGCAAGCCGTCCGGCTACCCGGAATCCGACTGGGCCGCCGGGCAGCTCCGCGACGACCAGGTGGAGCTGCTGGCCGCGCTGCCCGCCACCGCCGAGCTGGAGATCGCGGGGCTGGGCCGGGTGGTCTTCTGCCACGCGACGCCCCGCGACGACGAGGAGGTCGTCCTCGTCGACTCGCGGGCGGCGCGCTGGGCCGAGGTTCTCGGCGGCCTCGACCCGGCCCTGGAGACCGTGGTCTGCGGACACGCCCATATGCCGTATGCCCGGCTCGTATATGGGCGGCTGATCGTCAATCCCGGGAGTGTCGGCATGCCCTACGGCCGCCCCGGCGCCCACTGGGCCCTCCTCGGCCCAGGCGTCGAGCTGCGCCGCACGCCGTACGACTACGACGCGGCCTGCGCCCGCATCGCCGCCGAATCCGGCTACCCGGACGCCGCCGACTGGGCCGACACCTATGTGCGGGCGCGCGCCAGTGCGGAGGACGCCATCGACGCCTTCGGCCCGCGCGACGGACGGGACGGGCAGGCCGTATGAGCGGCACGGACTGCTTCGCGTGCCGCCTGATCACGGGCGAGGAGCCGCTTCCCGGCGGGGCCGTCCTGCGCACCGGCCATTGGGTTGTCGAACACTGCGTGGGCCCGCTCGGCGTCGGCACGTTCGTCACTCTCAGCAACCGCGACGAGGTTTCCGTCATCGACTTCCGCACCCACACCGAAGTTGCCCGGGTGCCGGTCGGTCGGCCACTACCCGCAGCGCGAGCGCCCCGGCAATATCGACGAGTCGGTGCTCGGCGGGCTGAGCTGATCCGCTGCCCCGCCCGGTGAAAGTGCCGGTACCCCCCCGAGGGTTTTCGCCAAGGGGGGTACCGGCATGCCGGTCACTTGCTGCCGAGCAGCCCCTTCATCAGGCTGATCTCGGCGGTCTGCGACGAGATGATGTCCTGCGCCATCGTCCTGGCCGGGCCGTACGAACCCTTGGACAGCTCTGTCTTCGCCATCGCGACCGCGCCCTGGTGGTGCTGGACCATCATGGTCAGGAACGCGCTGTCGAAGGCCTTGCCCGACGCCTTCTTCAGCATCGCCATGTCCGCGGAGCTCATCATCCCGGTCCCGGTCGTGGTCCCGGAGGAGGCCATGCCGGGCATGGACCCCATGCTCGATCCCATGCTCGATGCCGTGTCCGTGGGCACGTCCTTGCCCCAGGCCTTCAGCCAGCCGGACATGGTGTTGATCTCGGGGTCCTGCGCCTTCTCGATCTTCTCCGCCAGTGTCTTGACCGAGGCGGAGGAAGCACGGCCCGCCGCCAGCGCCGCCATCTCCACCGCCTGGCGGTGGTGCGGGATCATGTCGGTCGCGAAGGTGACGTCGGCGGTGTTGTGGGCGGCGGCCGATGATGACGCGGACGCGGAGGCCGTGGACTTCGCGCTGTTGTCGCTGCTGCCGCAGGCTGTCAGTACGAGGGCGGCTGCGACCGCCGTCGCCACGGCTGCGGCGGCACGGCGGATCGCGGAACGGTGTTGTGCGGTCATGGGTGTGCAACTCCTGTGGTGTGCTTCTTGGAACGCTGTGCCGCTTGAAGCGGGTAGCGGTCAGCGGTAAGCGGGCATGCCGAGGCTGATCGGCGCCGCCTATATGCGCAGGAGTTGCAATTCGGCCAGATCCGGGGGCGCCCGGCCGCCTGTTGCCGGCTCTACCGCCCCCGCCGATACCGGCGGCTCCGCCGCCACGCCCAACGCGGGCGTCAGCGCCGGCAGCGCCGGGCCGCCGGCGGTGCCGGCGGCCGCGCAGGTCGTGTCCGCGTGCGAGGAGTGATGGCCGTCAGCCGGTCCGCCGCTGCGCACGGCATGCGTGCAGGAGGCCGACATGGCGGGTGTCGGGGCCGCCGGGCTCATCGTGGCCGCGCTCATTGCGTGCGCGGCCGGCATGACGTCAGGGGTCAGCCCATGCATCGCCACGATCCCGGCCAGCACCGCCAGCACCAGCAGGAAGGGCGCCCGCATGGTGCGGGGCCCGATCGCCTGGAGCTGGTTCGGGTGCGTCATCGCGTCCATCGTACGGGGGCGGGCCCAGCCCGGAGCTCATGGAGGCAGCCCGGCGGTCGCTCAGGCCGGGCGCAGCCAGACGGTCGCCAGGGGCGGGAGGGTGAGGAGGAGGCTGTGGGAGCGGCCGTGCCAGGGCACGGGCTCGGCCTTGACCAGGTCGGGGTTGGTGACACCACTGCCGCCGTAGCGGAGGGAGTCGGTGTTGAGGACCTCGGTCCAGACGCCTTCGCCGGGGGCGCCGATGCGGTAGGCGTGACGGACGACGGGGGAGAAGTTGCTGATGGCGATGAGGGGGTCGCCGTCGGCGTCGTAGCGGAGGAAGGAGAAGGTGTTGTCCTCGTAGGCGTTGCCGTCGATCCAGGAGAAGCCCTCGGGGGAAGTGTCGCGCTGCCAGAGGGAGGGGGTGGCGAGGTAGCCCAGGTTGAGGTCGCGGACGAGGTCGCGGACGCCGCGGTGGTCGCCGGCGGCGGCATACGTCTCGTCGAGGAGCCACCAGTCCGGGCCGTGGTCGTGGGACCACTCCGTACCCTGGGCGAATTCCTGGCCCATGAAGAGGAGCTGCTTGCCGGGGTGAGCCCACATGAACCCCAGATACGCACGGTGGCTCGCGCGTTGCTGCCACCAGTCGCCCGGCATTTTGGACACCAGGGCGCCCTTGCCGTGGACGACCTCGTCGTGCGAAATGGGGAGGATGTAGTTCTCGCTGTAGGCATACACCATCGAGAAGGTCATCTCGTTGTGGTGGTATTTACGGTGGATGGGTTCGTGGTGCATGTACTCCAGGGAGTCGTGCATCCAGCCCATGTTCCACTTGAAGCCGAAGCCGAGGCCACCGGTGTCCGTCGGCTTGGTGACGCCGTCCCAGGCAGTGGATTCCTCGGCGATGGTCACGACGCCGGGGCAGCGGCGGTAGACGGTGGCGTTCATCTCCTGGAGGAAGGCGACGGCGTCGAGGTCCTCCCGGCCCCCGTACACATTGGGCGTCCAATCGCCCGCCTCGCGTGAGTAGTCGAGGTAGAGCATGGAGGCGACGGCGTCGACGCGGAGCCCGTCGATGTGGAATTCCTCGCACCAGTAAACGGCGTTGGCGACGAGGAAGTTACGGACCTCCGTGCGGCCGAGGTCGAATTCGAGAGTGCCCCAGTCGGGGTGTTCGCTGCGGAAGGCGTGTTCGTAGACATGGGCGCCGTCGAAATTGGCGAGAGCCCATTCGTCCTTGGGGAAATGGGCGGGAACCCAGTCCATGATGACGCCGATGCCGGCGCGGTGGAGGGAGTCCACCAGGTGCTTGAAGTCGTCGGGGGTGCCGAGCCGGGCGGTGGGGGCGTAATAAGAAGTGACCTGGTAGCCCCACGAGCCGCCGAAGGGGTGCTCGGCGACGGGCATGAGCTCGACATGCGTGAAGCCGAGGTCCTTCACATAGGCGGGGAGCTGCTCGGCGAGTTCGCGGTAGGAGAGGCCGGGGCGCCAGGAGGTGAGGTGCACCTCGTAGATCGAGAGCGGGGCTTCATGGATGGCGGTGCGGGCGCGGTGGTCGAGCCAGTCCTGGTCACGCCAGATGTGGTGGGAGTCGGTGATGACGGAGGCGGTGGCGGGCGGGAGTTCGGTGCGGCGGGCCATGGGGTCGGCCTTGAGGACACGGGAGCCGTCGGGGCAGCTGATCTCGAATTTGTAGCGGGCGCCTTCCCCGAGCTCGGGGACGAAGAGCTCCCAGATGCCGGACGAGCCCAGGGAGCGCATGGGGAAGCCGGTGCCGTCCCAGTAGCAGAAGTCGCCGGTAACGCGGACGCCCCGGGCGTTGGGGGCCCAGACGGCGAAGCGGGTGCCGGTGGTGCCGCCGTGAGTCATGGGACGGGCGCCGAGGGCCTCCCAGAGCTGTTCGTGGCGCCCCTCGCGGATGAGATGCAGGTCGAGGTCGCCGAGGGTGGGCAGGAAGTGGTAGGGGTCGTTGACCTGGTGTTCGACATCGTCGTACGTGACGAGCAGCCGGTAGTCGTCCGGGACGGCGGGGAGCGGGAGGACCGCTGCGAAGAACCCGTCACCCTCGTCGGCGAGCTCGGCACGGGTGCCCTGTACGGAGACGGCGACGCCGGTGGCGTACGGGCGCAGGGTGCGGAAGAGCACGCCGCCGGGGGCCGGGCGGGCGCCGAGGAGGGCGTGGGGGTCATGGTGGGCCCCCTCCAGCAGGCGGTGCCGGTCGGCGGGATCGAGCGGGGCGGCGGCCCGGGTGCCGGCCGGTGTCGGCTTGCCGGGGCCGGCCGGGGCGGGGCGCGGCACGGCGGGGTACGGCTGGGCCGACGGCCGGGGAGCGGTGCCGGAGGCCGCGGGGCGAACGCCGGAGGGATCGTAACCGCGTGCCACTGCCTCCGGTTGCGCTCCGGGAACGGCATGGGGGAGGGGTTGACGTTCGGTCACGATGAGGACCTCCTCGGAGGGGCCAGGGGGTCGGGTCCAGCGGCGAGGCGCTGGACGGCGGACATGGGGATGGGAAGCCAGGCGGGGCGGTTCCGGGCCTCGTAGAGCACCTCGTAGACGGCCTTGTCGGTCTCGTAGGCCCGTATGAGGACCGGGTCCGATCGAGGGTCGGTGCCGGATGCGTCGGCGTATCCCACACAGAAGGCGGCGCGGTGGCGTTCGGCCCAGGCGGCGGCGCCGGGGGCGACCGGGTCACGGTGGCGGGCCGCGTAGTCGAAGGAGCGGAGCATACCGGCGACGTCCTGGACCGGCGGTGCCGGGCGGCGGCGCTCGGGCAGCGGGCGGGCGGGCTCGCCCTCGAAGTCGATCAGCACCCAGCCCTGGGCCGGCGTGCGCAGCGCCTGCCCCAGATGCAGGTCGCCATGGACCCGCTGGGCCGCCACGGACCGGCCCCGGCCGCCCAGGACGGCGAGATCGTGGAACGCGGTACGCAGCTGCGTACGGTACGGGCGCAGCGCCGGGACTGCGGTCGCGGCGGCGTCCAGTCGCTCCGCCATGCTCGCCGCCAGGTGCTCGATCTGCTGGCGGCGCAGCACGGCGGTCGGCAGGGCGCGGGCCAGCGCGGCGTGCACCTCGGCGGTGGCCTGGCCCAGCGCGCGCGCCTCCGGCGTGAAGTCATTGCCGTCGTCCACGGCCCGGAGGGCGAGCGCCCAGCCGTCGGCGGAAGCGGGCAGATAGTGCTGGAGCACGCCGAGGGTCGCGGGCTCGTGGTAGATGCCCACCGCCTCGAACCAGGCGGCGGGCGCCGCGATGCGCTGTGATCCGGCACGGGCGAGCGCGAGCGACAACTCCAGGTCAGGGTTGGGCCCCGGGGAGATCCGGCGGAAGAGCTTGAGGATGTACGTATCGCCGTAGATGACCGAGGTGTTGGACTGCTCGGCCGTCGACAGCCGTGGCGCCAGCCCGGACGGGATCCCCGCGCCGGACTCGGCGGTGAAGCGCAGCGACTCGGTCCGCCCGGGGCTCCGCAACCGGTCCAGGAGGTGCCCGGCCAGGCGCGGGTCATGGAGTGCCTGGTAGATGGTGAGGCCGTCCAGCGGGCCGCCGACCGCATGGCCGATCAGGGCCGGGGCCAGAGCGGGAGGCAGCATCGTCCGGGTGCCGAGCAGCAGCTGGTAGCAATCCGGCTCGGCATCGGCCTGGTGCACCTCGAGCAGCACGTGAAGCAGACCGGGCGTGCCGATGCGGGTGTCGCAGGGCAGCAGCTCGGTTGCGGACACCAGTCCGAATCCGCTGATGGGGCTGCCCTTGCCGGCGAACCACCGCTGCCGTGGCAGCCATTCCCGCAGCAGCGGGGCGAGCCCGTGCAACAGCCCGGGCGCGGGTGGGGCCGTACTTGTTGTGGTGGAGGAGCGAAGCCACGAGGTCTCCGACATGACGTCCTTTCCTCGGGTGCCGTGCCTGCCCGTTCACTGCGGTGGGCCCCAGTGAACTGGTGCGTGGTGGAGGACATCCGACGGACGGGGATCGTGTCGGACGAAGACCATCCGAGCAGGTGGTGCAACTGGCGTATAAGAGCCCTTCGTATCGGCTACGTCGCCGAGGAGGGCAGCACCCCAAGCCTGCCCCGGCGCTACGGGACGAAACTGTCGGTTCCGATTCTACGGGCGTTGCGCCGGGGTTGCCGCTCCTGGGTTTGCCCGGCCGGACCGGCATGGCAGGGTGCCCCCGGCGCCGCTTTGTCCTCAAACGCCGGACGGGCTGGGTTTGCCCTGCTGGGCCGGCACGCTTCCGCCCCCTCTGCGGTGGGTGCCGGTTCCTCCCCCAGCTACCTCCCCCAGCCTTCGGCCGGGAGGTGCCCCCAGCAGGTGCCCCCGCAAGCGCCGGACGGGCTGGGTTGTCGTGCGTGCCGCCACGCCATGTCCGTCGCGGGGTCGGGGCCGCTGTGGGGTGATCTCCTCGGGGCTCGCGCGTGCGGGTCCACAGCATGCTTGCCCGGGGTGCACGCGCTCGTCCCCTGCGGGGACACCCCGGCGCGTCCCCTCCCAGCCGGATGGGCGCGTGACGGCCTTGCTGTGGCGGAGACCGTAAAACCAACGCCCCGCTCGCCGGGCAACCCCCGGGGTGACCGCGGGACACAACCCACCGTGAGGCGCTGTGACGGCCGGAGGGGGCGGTGCAGGGGTGTCCCCGCAGACTGTGTCGCCCAAGTGCCGGTGGCGATGGCGCATAGATCGCCGGGTCCTGGCACACAGTCGTGGGGGCACCTCCCAGCGGTAGCTGGGGGAGAGTCACCCCGGAGGCGCCACCGACCCAAGAACCGGCAGACGCCGTCAACCCCGGCGCAGGGCACCAAAACCCAGCCCGTCCGGCGTTTGAGGACGGAGCGGCAACCACCGCAGTGGGAAAGGCAGCCACGCCGGGCGCGCCCAAACGCGGGCCCACCCGGCGACGCGCCTGCGAGCTAAAAGCTAGTCGCGGCGCAGACGGAACCAGTAGAAGCCGTGGCCGGCCATCGTCAAGAGGTATGGCCATTCGCCGATGGCCGGGAATCGGACGCCACCGATGAGTTCCACGGGATGGCGGCCGTTGAAGGTTGCCAGGTCCAGCTCGGTGGGCTGGGCGAAGCGGGAGAAATTGTTGACGCACAGCACGAGGTCGTCCTTGTATTCGCGGAGGAACGCGAGGACGGCCGGGTTGCTGGACGGCAGCTCCGTGTAGGAGCCGAGGCCGAAAGCCGGGTTCTGCTTGCGGATCTCGATCATGCGCCGGGTCCAGTGCAGCAGTGAGCTCGGGGAGCTCATCTGGGCCTCGACGTTGGTGACTTGGTAGCCGAACACCGGATCCATGATGGTCGGCAGGAAGAGCCGGCCGGGGTCGGAGGAGGAGAAGCCGGCATTGCGGTCCGGAGTCCACTGCATCGGGGTGCGGACGGCGTCGCGGTCACCGAGCCAGATGTTGTCGCCCATGCCGATCTCGTCGCCGTAATAGAGCACGGGAGAGCCCGGTAGGGAGAGCAGCAGCGCGGTGAAGAGCTCGACCTGGTTGCGGTCGTTGTCGAGTAGAGGGGCGAGCCGCCGCCGGATACCAATATTGGCGCGCATACGCGGATCCTTGGCGTACTCCGCGTACATGTAGTCGCGTTCTTCGTCCGTGACCATTTCCAGCGTGAGCTCGTCGTGGTTGCGGAGGAAGATGCCCCATTGGCAGCTGGTGGGGATCTCCGGGGTTTTGGCGAGGATTTCCGAGACCGGGTAGCGGGACTCTCTCCGTACGGCCATGAAGATGCGTGGCATGACGGGGAAATGGAACGCCATATGGCACTCGTCGCCGCCGGCGGTGTAGTCGCCGAAGTAGTCGACGACGTCCTCGGGCCACTGGTTGGCCTCGGCCAGCAGCACGGTGTCGGGGTAGTCGGCGTCGATCTCGGCGCGCACCCGCTTCAGGAACTCGTGGGTCCGGGGCAGGTTCTCGCAGTTGGTGCCCTCTTCCTGGAAGAGGTAGGGCACGGCGTCGAGGCGGAAGCCGTCGATGCCGAGGTCGAGCCAGAAGCGGAGGGCGGCAAGGATTTCCTCCACGACTTTGGGGTTCTCGTAGTTGAGATCGGGTTGGTGGGAGAAGAACCGGTGCCAGTAGTACTGCTTGCGCACTGGGTCGAAGGTCCAGTTGGACGTTTCCGTGTCGACGAAGATGATGCGCGCGTCCTGGTACTTCTTGTCGTCGTCGGCCCAGGTGTAGTAATCGCCGTAGGGCCCCTCGGGATCCGACCGGGAGGCCTGGAACCACGGGTGCTGGTCGCTGGTGTGGTTCATGACGAAGTCGATGATGACCCGCATTCCACGCTGGTGGGCGGCGTCCACGAATTCGACGAAGTCGGCGAGGTCGCCGAATTCCGGGAGCACGGCCGTGTAGTCGGCTACGTCGTAGCCCCCGTCGCGGAGCGGAGAGGCGAAGAACGGCGGCAGCCAGAGGCAGTCGACGCCCAGCCACTGCAGATAGTCGAGTTTGGCGGTGATGCCTTTAAGGTCACCGACGCCGTCGCCATTGCTGTCCTGGAAGGATCGTACGAGGACCTCGTAGAACACCGCGCGTTTGAACCAGTCGGGATCACGGTCCTTGGCGGGGGTGTCCTCGAAGGTGTCGGGGACGGGTTCGTTGACGATCAAGTGGGTGACCCTCCTGTCGCTGGAGACGGTCGCAGGGAGAAGGCGTGCGCGGGCGTTACACCCGGCTCTAGGCGCACATAGTTGTCCCTGCCCCATTGGTAGGTGTCGCCGGTGAGCTCGTCGCGCACCGGCACGGACTCATGCCAGGCGAGGCCGAGTTCCGGCATGTTCAACGACACGGTCGCCTCGTGGGTGTGGTGGGGATCAAGGTTGACGACCACCAGTACGACGTCATCAGCTGATCGTTTCGAGAAGACCAGGATGTTGTCGTTGTCGGCGGCGTGGAAGTGTAGGGTGCGCAGCTGTTGGAGGGCCGGATGGCGGCGGCGCAGCCGGTTGAGGGCTGTGATCAGGGGGGCCAGGGAGCGGCCTTCGGCCTCGGCGGCGGCCCAGTCACGGGGCCGCAGTTCGTACTTCTCGGAGTGGAGGTACTCCTCGCTGCCGGGGCGCACGGGGGTGTTCTCGCAGAGCTCGTACCCGGCGTACACGCCCCAGGAGGGCGCGAGGGTCGCGGCGAGGACGGCGCGCGCCTCGAAGGCGGGGCGGCCGCCCTCCTGGAGGTAGGCGTGGAGGATGTCGGGCGTGTTGACGAAGAAATTCGGCCGCATATATGAGGCGGTTTCGCTGGAGAGCTCGGTGAGGTATTCGGTCAGTTCCTGTTTCGTGTTGCGCCAAGTGAAATACGTGTAGGACTGCTGGAAGCCGATCTGGGCGAGGGCGCGCATCATGGCGGGCCGGGTGAACGCCTCGGCCAGGAAGATGACATCCGGGTCGCTTCGGTTGATGTCGGCGATGACCTTTTCCCAGAAGACCACCGGCTTGGTGTGCGGGTTGTCGACCCGGAAGATCCGCACACCGTGCTCCATCCAGTGGCGGAGGATGCGTAGGGTCTCGCGGACGATGCCCTTGAAGTCGGTGTCGAAGGCGACCGGGTAGATGTCCTGGTACTTCTTCGGCGGGTTCTCGGCGTATGCGATCGTGCCGTCGGCCCGGTGGTGGAACCATTCGGGGTGCTTGCTCACCCAGGGATGGTCCGGGGAGCACTGGAGGGCGAAGTCCAGGGCGACCTCCATCCGCAGCTCCCGGGCCCGCCCGACGAAGAAGTCGAAGTCCTCCAGGGTGCCGAGGTCCGGGTGGATCGCGTCGTGGCCGCCCTCCGGCGAGCCGATGGCCCAGGGCGAGCCGACGTCATGGCGGCCCGGGGTCAGGGAGTTGTTGGGGCCTTTGCGGTAGGCCGTGCCGACGGGGTGGATCGGTGGCAGGTAGACGACGTCGAAGCCCATGGCGGCCACCGCCGGGAGCCGCTGCGCGGCGGTGCGCAGGGTGCCGGAGCGGGGTGGCCTGCGGCCGGTGCCGTCGATGACCGCGCCCTCGGAGCGGGGGAAGAACTCGTACCAGGACCCGTAGAGCGCCCGTTGCCGCTCGACCCGCAGCTCCGCCGGGCGGGAGGTGGTGACCAGCTCGCGCAGCGGGTAGCGGTGCAGTACGGCGACGACCTCGGGGTCCAGTGCGGCGGCGTGCCGGGCGGATGCCGGCCGCGACTTGTCGCGCAGGGCGTCCACGGCGGCGAGCACCAGCGCCCGGCCGTCCTTCTTGGGGATACCGGCGGCGGCGCGCTCGTGCAGCTCGGCCCCTTCGGTGAGGACCAGCTCGGTGTCGATGACCTTGGGGATCTTGATGCCGGCGGTGTGCCGCCAGGTGGTGACGGGATCGCTCCACGCCTCGACCGTATATGTCCAGCGCCCTTCGGCTGTTGGAGTGACCTCGGCCCCCCAGCGGTCGGTCCCCGGGGCCAGTTCGCGCATCGGGGTGTACGGGCCGGAGCGGCCCGCCGGATCGCGCAGCACCACATTGGCGGCGACGGCGTCATGGCCCTCCCGGAAGACCGTGGCGGTCACCAGGAAGGTCTCGCCGACCACCGCTTTGGCCGGGCGGTGCCCGCAGTCCACGAGCGGTTGGACGTCCAGGACGGGGATGCGACCGATCATTGCCTCACCTGGTTGCGCTGAGCCGGAGTTCGAGCGCGCCTTCCGCGCTCTGGCGTCGGAGCGCCGGATGGCCTCCTTGCTTGCCCCCGCTCTTTTTATCTGCTCCTTCGGATGCGTACCTGCGGGCATGGCCGCTCCTGTCCGCGTTCACTCTGGTGGGCGGATATGAGTTGGCATGTGGGACGGGCCGAGGCTGGGATGGGAGTGTGCGCCGCGCTGCGCAACGGTAGACCTGCCCACATGGGGAGACTGCCCATTGGATTACGGCGGAACGCTCCCGAGCAACAGGTACCCATGCGTAGCTTGTGGATGCCCCGGAGCTGGCCGAAATTCTTGGCAAAGGCAGTCCGGCCCCGCCTCGGTGGCGGGGCCGGACGGGTCCAACGGGGTCAGTTGCCGATCTGGAGCAGGCGGTTCGGGGTGCCGGCGCCGGCACCGGTGATCCTGCCCTTGGCGGCGGCGCCGACCAGCGCCCGGGCGACTTCGGCCGGTCCGGCGGCCGGATGCGCGGCCAGGTAGAGCGCCGCCGCGCCCGCGACATGCGGGGTCGCCATCGACGTACCGGAGTATGTGGCTGTCGCGGTGTCGCTTGTATTGAAGTCGGATGTGATGCGCACGCCGGGGGCGTACAAATCAACTTGCGCGCCCCAGTTGGAGAAGCTCGCCTGGGCGTCCTTCCTGTCGCTGGCCGCGACGGTGATCGCCTCGCCCACCCGGGCGGGCGAGCCGAGTGAGGCGGGGAGGCTGTCGTTGCCGGCGGCGACCGCGAAGGTCACCCCCGAGGCGATGGCGCTCCGCACGGCGGCGTCGAGCGTCGGGTCCGGCGTGCCGCCCAACGACATGTTCGCCACGGCCGGCTTGACCGCGTGCGCGGCGACCCAGTCGATCCCGGCGACGACCTGTGCGGTGGTGCCGGAACCCTTGTCGTCCAGGACCCGGACGGCGATGATGCGCGCCTTCTTGGCGACGCCGTATGCCTCGCCCGCGGCTGTGCCCGCGACATGGGTGCCGTGGCCGTAGCCGTCGTCGGCGGTCGCGTCGTTGTCGATGAAGTCCCAGCCGTACGAGGCCCTTCCCCCGAAGTCCCGGTGGGTGATCCGCACCCCGGTGTCGATCACATAGATGTTGACCCCGGCGCCCCCCTTGGACGTCTCCGGCCAGGAGTAGGAATGGTCGAGCGGGAGCGCCGGCTGGTCGATCCGGTCCAGCCCCCAGGAGGGCGCGTTGAGCTGGGTGTGGTCGACGGAGACCTTGGAGTCCTGGGCCACCGACGCCACCGCCGGGTCGGCGGCGAGGCGTTTGGCCTGGTGCTCGCCGATCTTCAGTGCGTATCCGTTGAGGACCTTGCTGTACGTCTGTTCGACCTTGCCCCCGTACTTCTCGGCGATCCGCCGGCCGGCCGGTGACGGGGCCCTGACCCCGTCCTTGAGTGTGACTATGTAGCTGCTCCCCACCGAACCCTTTGCACCGAGGCCGGTAATGGTCCCCTCGGCGGGCGCCGCCTGGGCGGGAAGCGCGACGGCGGTCAGTACTGTCAGCATGGTGGCGGCCGTCGCGGTGGTGAGTGCGGCCGATAGCCGCTTTCGCCTTCTTGTGCGCGGAAGTACCAGAAGTCCCATGACGGATGTCCCCTCCTCAAACGTCATATAAGAGCCTGGTGTAAGGGGATGTTGGGCAACAAGGGGCTCGCAGGGGCTCACCGGGGGCTTATCCGTCCCCCAACGCACCCGCAGGCCGGCGGCACAGTGCGAAAGCTCCACGGTGACCCCCGGTCAGGGAAAGGTAAAGGGCGTGTTCGGTGTCCGGTTGCCACCATGGAGCCGGAGGTTGCCGCTACCGTCGAGGATTGTGAAGGCTATTCGGCGATTTACCGTGCGAACCGTTCTGCCCGAACCCCTACGCCCGCTTGGCCGGCTGGCGCAGAATCTGCGCTGGTCATGGCACCCAGAGACCCGAGAGCTGTTCCAGAGCGTCGACCCGGACGGCTGGCGCAGAGCCGCCGGAGACCCGGTACGGCTGCTGGGCGCCGTCTCGAAGGAACGGCTGGCGGCCCTTGCCCAGGACCGCAGGTTCCTGCGTCGGCTGACCACCGCGACCGAGGACCTCAACGACTACCTCACCAATCCCAGGTGGTACCAGGAGGACAGTGAGAACCGCGAGCTCCCCGCCGCCATCGCCTATTTCTCGCCTGAATTCGGGATCACCGCCGCCCTCCCGCAGTACTCCGGCGGCCTCGGGATCCTCGCCGGGGACCATCTGAAGGCCGCGAGCGATCTGGGCGTGCCCCTCATCGGAGTCGGCCTGCTTTACCGGCACGGATACTTCCGGCAGTCGCTGTCCCGGGAGGGCTGGCAGCAGGAGCAGTATCCGGTACTCGACCCGAACGAACTGCCCCTCACCCTTTTGAGGGACGCCGATGACACCCCGGCCGTTGTCCTGCTGGCGCTGCCCGGCGGGCGGTCGCTGCGGGCCCACATCTGGAAGGCCCAGGTCGGCCGCGTACCACTGCTCCTCCTCGACTCCGACGTCGAGGAGAACGGCGCCGCCGAGCGCGATGTCACCGACCGGCTCTACGGCGGCGGCAGCGAGCACCGGCTGCTCCAGGAGATGCTCCTCGGCATCGGCGGCGTCCGCGCGGTGCGGATCTACTGCCGGCTGACGGGACATGCCGCGCCCGAGGTGTTCCACACCAACGAAGGGCACGCGGGGTTTCAGGGGCTGGAGCGGATCCGCGAACTGAGCGCCGGTCCCGGGGACGCCGACGCCGGTGCCGGGCTGGACTTCGCCGCCGCGCTGGAAGCCGTACGCGCCGGAACCGTGTTCACCACCCACACCCCAGTGCCGGCCGGCATCGACCGCTTCGACCGCGCCATGGTCGACCGGCACCTCGGGGACGACGGCGAGCTGGCCGGAGTCGACATCGCCCCGGTGCTGGAACTCGGCCAAGAGACCTACCCCGGCGGCGACCCCAATGTCTTCAACATGGCCGTGATGGGACTGCGGCTCGCCCAGCGGGCCAACGGGGTCTCCACCCTCCACGGCGCCGTCAGCCGTGAGATGTTCGCCGGGCTCTGGCCCGGCTTCGACCCCGAGGAAGTGCCGATCACCTCGATCACGAACGGTGTCCACGCGCCGACCTGGGTCGCCCCCGAGGTGTTCCGGCTCGGCGCCCGGCAGATCGGCACCCAGCGCGCCGAGGACGCCCTCATGACCGGATCGGTCGAGCGCTGGGACGCCATCTCCGAGATCCCCGACCCCACCATCTGGGAACTCCGGCGCGAACTGCGCGAACAGCTCGTCGAGGACGTAAGGCGCCGAGTGCGCGCCTCCTGGCGCCAGCGCGGCGCCGGCCAGGCCGAACTGGGCTGGGCCGACAGCATCCTGGACCCCGACGTCCTCACCATCGGCTTCGCCCGCCGGGTCCCCTCGTACAAACGGCTCACCCTCATGCTCCGGGACCCGGACCGGCTGAGGGCCCTGCTGCTCCACCCCGAGCGCCCGATCCAGATCGTCGTCGCCGGCAAGGCCCACCCCGCCGACGACGGCGGCAAGCGGCTCGTCCAGGAACTCGTACGCTTCGCCGACGATCCGCGCGTGCGGCACCGCATCGTCTTCCTGCCCGACTACGACATGGCCATGGCCCAGCACCTCTACCCCGGCTGCGATGTGTGGCTCAACAACCCGCTCCGCCCGCTCGAGGCCTGCGGCACCTCGGGAATGAAGGCCGCCCTCAACGGTTGCCTGAATCTGTCCGTGCTGGACGGCTGGTGGGACGAATGGTTCGACGGGAACAACGGCTGGGCCATCCCGACCGCCGACGGCCTGTCCGGACCGTCCGAGGAGGACCGGCGGGACGATCTGGAGGCCGCCGCCCTCTACGACCTCATCGAGCGGCAGGTCGCGCCCCGCTTCTACGACCACGACGGCCGCGGCCTGCCCCAGCGCTGGATCGAAATGGTCCGGCACACCCTGCTGACCCTCGGGCCCAAGGTGCTCGCCGGCCGCATGGTCCGTGACTACGTCGGCCTGCTCTACGCCCCCGCCGCCCGCGCCCATCGCACCGTAGACGCCCCCGCCGCGCGCGAACTGGCGCTGTGGAAGCGCCGGGTGCGGGACCAATGGCCCCGGGTCGGCGTCGACCACGTCGAAACCGCTGCCGGCTCGCCCGAGCTGGGGGCGACCTTCACCCTCCGCGTCCAGGTCGCCCTCGGCGAGCTGGAACCCGGTGACGTCGACGTCCAAGTCGTCTCCGGCCGGGTCGACGAGTCCGACCGCATCGCCGATCCCACCGTCGTCTCCCTCAAACCCACCTCCCCCGTCCCCGACATCGACGCCCGCTGGACCTACGAAGGGCCTCTCACCCTCGACCGCACCGGCCCCTTCGGCTACACCGTCCGCATCCTCCCGGCGCACCGGTTGCTGGCTTCCGGTGCCGAACTCGGCCTCATCGCCGTCCCGGCGGAATCCGCCGGCATGACCGCAGGCCTGCTCCGGTAGGCCTCGGGCGGGCGGGGAAGCCCGCGGCCGGACCGGACTAGCGGGCTTCGCCGCGGGCCCGCCGGCCGACGGCGCCGCCGCGGCCGGCGGGGGAGGCCGACTTGCCCCGGGTGCGGCCGACACCGGCCCCGAAGCCGGTGACGGCGCCCGTACCGGCTTCGGCGGGGGTACGACGGGGGCGCCGACGGCGGCCGGCGGCGGCGGTGGGCGCGGTGCCGGCGGCGGGCTCGGTTCCGGCGACGGCCACGGCGGAGCCGGAAGGCTTACGGGCACCGGTGACCCGGATGAGCTCGGGGTCGCCGGGCCGGACCCGGGCGGTGTGGGGCCGGATGCCGGCGGCGGCCATGAGGCGGGCGTTCTCACGCCGCTGGTTGGGCAGCACCAGAGTCACGACAGTGCCGGACTCACCGGCACGGGCGGTGCGCCCACCGCGGTGGAGGTAATCCTTGGCCTCGGTCGGCGGGTCGACGTTGACGACAAGGTCGAGGCCGTCGATATGGATGCCACGGGCGGCGACATTCGTGGCGATCAGCACATTGGCGCGGCCCTCGCGGAAATGGTCCAGGGCCCGGTTGCGCTGCGGCTGGGACTTGCCGCCGTGCAGGGTGACGGCCCGCACGCCCTGCCCGAGCAGATGCTTGGTCAGCCGGTCAGCGCCGCGCTTGGTGTCGACGAACATGAGCACGCGGCCTTCGCGGGCGCCGATCTCCGCCGTCGTGGCGCGCTTGGTGTCGTCGTCCACATGCAGGATGTGGTGCTCCATGGTGGTCACGGTCGCTGCGGACGGGTCCACGGAATGCGTTACGGGGTTCGCGAGAAAACGTCTTACGAGCTTGTCGACCTGCCGGTCCAGGGTCGCCGAGAAAAGCATCCGCTGGCCGCCCGGGGCAACCTGGTCCAGAAGCCGTGTGACCTGCGGAAGGAAGCCCATGTCGGCCATCTGGTCGGCCTCGTCGAGGACGGTGATGGTGACCTTGTCCAGCCGTACCGCATGCCGGTCGATGAGGTCGGCGAGCCGGCCCGGCGTGGCGACCAGCAACTCCACGCCCTTGCGCAGGGCATCGGTCTGCCGCCCGATGGAGGTGCCGCCGACGACAGTCGTGGACCGCAGGCCGAGGGCCGCGGTATAGGGCGCGAGCGCCTCGGTGACCTGCGTCGCAAGCTCTCGGGTCGGTACGAGGACGAGCGCCAGCGGCGCCTTGGAGTCGGCCCGTCGCCCGGCCGTACGGTTGAGCAGGGGCAGCCCGAAGGCCAGGGTCTTGCCGGAGCCGGTGCGACCGCGGCCCAGCACATCCCGGCCCGCCAGGGAGTCCGGCAGGGTGGCGGCCTGGATCGGGAACGGCTCGGTGACCCCGTTCGCGGTCAGGGCGGACACCAGCGCCTGGTCGAGTGGCAGGTCGGAAAAGCGCAGCAAGGTAAACCTTCCTCGGGACGGCTGAGAGGCCCGCACCTGGTGGTGCGGGCCTCTCAGTGCTCAATCGGCTCAGAGGCCGACGATGTTCTCCGCCTGCGGGCCCTTCTGGCCCTGCGTGACGTCGAACTGGACCTTCTGGCCCTCGAAGAGCTCGCGGAAGCCCTGCGAGGCAATGTTCGAGTAGTGGGCGAAGACGTCGGCGCCGCCGCCGTCCTGCTCAATGAAGCCGAAGCCCTTTTCCGCGTTGAACCACTTCACGGTTCCGGTAGCCATGAATTTCTCCTCTATCGGGGATTATCAGTAGCCGCACTGTCTCCCCACACCGGGCAATGCCCGGACAAAACAAATATGCGCCAGATCGCAACCGATCAGGCGCACACCACGTTCATTCATGGGTACCACAACTGCAACGCGGCCCACTCTACCAGAGCGGACCGCGTTGCGGGTGATCACCAGATCGATAACTCGAACTGGGGCTTGCTTTGGGCCGGTGCTATCAGCTGGTGGTCAGGGCGGTGTCGTCGATGACGAAGCTGGTCTGGAGGGAGGAGTCCTCGACGCCGCTGAACTTGATGGTGGCGGTGGTGCCGGCGAGGGAGGACAGGTCGAAGGTCTTCAGGACGTAGCCGGTGGCGGCGTTGAGGTTGGAGTAGCTGGCCAGGGTGGTGGAGCCGGCCGTGACGGTGAGCTTGTCGTAGGCCGTGCTGGTGGTGGTCTCGGCCGTGTCGATGTGCACGTAGAAGGTGAGACTCGCCTTGCAGCCGCTGGGGATCGCGACCGACTGCGAGAGAGTGTCGGTGTGGGTGGAGCCGTAGCCGTCCAGCCAGGCCTTGTAGGAGCCGGTGCGGGCGGCCTGGCTGCTGGAGTTGGTGATCACACCAGTGCTCGTGGTCCAGGTGGTGCTGCCCGACTCGAATCCGTTGTTGCCCAGCAGTTGTGCGGAGGTGCAGGTGCCGCCGCCGCCGGAGGCACTGACGGTCCAGGTGAAGGCGGCCGTGCCGGTGGCTGCGGCGCTGTCGGTGACAGTGACGGTGGTGCTGTAGGTGCCGGCGGTGCTGGCGGTGCCGCTGATCAGGCCGGTGGAGCTGCTGATCGACAGCCCGGTGGGCAGGCCGGTGGCGGCGTAGGTCAGCGAGCCGGTGTTGCTGCTGCTGGCCGCGATCTGCAGGCTGACCGCGCTGCCCGTGGTGGTGCTCTGGCTGCCCGGGTTGGTGACCGTGACGCCGCCGGTGGGCACGGTGACGTGGGCGCCGACGTTGATGCCGGCGAAGGCGTTCGCGACCCCGGCGTACTGGACCGAGCTGGCCCCGTAGAGGGAGGTGGCAGCCGACAGTGCGGCGGTACGGGCCCCCGCGTAGTTGGTGCTGGAGGTCATGTACGTGGTGAGCGCCTTGTACCAGATCTGCAGGGCGGCAGCCCGGCCGATACCGGCGACGGCGACGCCGTCGGAGGTCGGGCTGTTGTAGGTGACCCCGTTGATCGTCTTGCTGCCGCTGCCCTCGGACATCAGGTAGAAGAGGTGGTTCGCCGGGCCCGAGGAGTAGTGGACGTCCAGGTTCCCGACGCCGGAGTACCAGCTGTCGGCCGAGGAGCCGTCCTTGGAGGGCTGGTCCATGTAGCGCAGCGGGGTGCCGTTGCCGTTGATGTCGATCTTCTCGCCGATGAGGTAGTCGCCGACATCGGTGCTGTTGTTGGCGTAGAACTCGACGCCGGTGCCGAAGATGTCGGAGGTCGCCTCGTTGAGGCCTCCGGACTCACCGGTGTAGTTGAGGCCCGCGGTGTTGGAGGTGACGCCGTGGCTCATCTCGTGGCCGGCCACGTCGAGCGAGGTGAGGGCGTGGGTGCTGCTGGTGCCGTCACCATAGGTCATGCAGAAGCAGGTGTCGTCCCAGAAGGCGTTGACGTACGCCGTGCTGTAGTGGACCCGCGAGTAGGCGGCGGCACCGTTGTTCTTGATGCCGCTGCGGTTGAAGGTGTTCTTGTAGAAGTCCCAGGTCATCTGGGCGCCGTAGGCGGCGTCGACCCCGGCGGTCTGGGTGTTGGAGCCGGAGCCGGTGCCCCAGACGTCGTCGGTGTCGGTCATCAGGGTGCCGGTGCCGGACGTGCCGTTGCTGAGGCTGTACGTCTTGTGACCGCCGCGCGTGGTGTCGTACAGCTGGTACGTCGAGCCGGACAGCGTGGTGGAGAGGTTGACGGTGCCGCTGTACTGGCTGTTGCCGGTGCTGGTCTCGATGCCCTGGTACTGGGAGAGCTTCTTGCCGGTGGCGGCGTCGGTTATGACGTGCAGCTGGCTCGGGGTGCCGTCGTCCTGGAGGCCGCTGACCACGGTCTCCCAGGCGAGCGTCGGGGCGCCCTGGGCGGCCCAGACGACCTTGCGGGCGCTCTTCGCGGCGGGTTTGACGGCCTTGAGGGTCTTCGCGACCTGGACTGCCTTGCCCTCCGCGGTGGCGGCGGTGACCTTCGGGGTGGTGGAGGCGACCTTGACGGTGGCCTTGGTGTTGAAGGTGGCGGTGCCGCTCTTGCCAGAGGGCGGGGTGTGCACAACGAGGTCGCCGCCGAGCACCGGGAGCCCGGCGTAGGTGCGCTCGTAACGGGTGTGCACGGTGCCGTCGGCGTCCTTGAGGACGTCCTTGACGACCAGTTTCTCCTTGCTGCCGAGGCTTAGCGACTTCGCGGTGGCGGCGCTGTTGTCGTTGGCGGTTTTCAGCAGTGCGGCGCGCTGACCGGGGGTCAGCTTGACCTCCAGGGCTCCGGCTCGAGGCTTGGCGTTCTTGCTGACGCTGCTCTTGGCGGCGCCGGCCGGGGACGCGGTGGCCGCGGTGGACGGTACGCCTACGGCGAGCAACGCGGCCGTGGCGACCAGTGCTCCGGCTGCGACTGCCTTGCGGGGGGATCGTCTCACTCGTACTCCTACTGCGGCGGCCGCGGGTTGGCGGCCGGTGACAGAAACCGGGCAGCCGGGGTCTGGCTGGCCGGGCAGAGCGGTGCCGTGCGGGTGGGACGTGCGACGCCCGTCGTACAGCGGGAGTTGTGGGGCTCCCTGTGGCGGTGCTGTGCGGCGGACGATGGAAGGAGACTCCCATGATTTACCTGTGCATGTCATTATCATGACTTGGAGTTAAGGGTTTTCCCTCTGTCGCCGCCAAGATGCCGACGGCAGGCCCGGCGCTGGTGCTGAAACGATTCCGCGGCGCCCCGGACCCGCGAAGGAGGCGTGGCCTCCTGTCTGTGGGGGGTAGTTGCAGATAGGACTGCCCGCGCGCTGACCGGTGTGTCACGTTGGTTACGTGTCCACGGAAACTGCTCCGCTGCGTCGGGGATTTCCTCAGCTGCGGCGGTCTTGAAGCCCGTGAAGCCGTCCATGGCCACGATCTTGATCCCGTCACGGAACCCTGGAGTCTGGGCCTCGAGCCAGGTTTTGAACACCTGCTTGGATCGGCCGCCAGCCGGGCGGGACGTGCGCCAGTCGGCGCAGCACGCTGACAGATCAGTGGTCAGCCGCCCCGACCACAGCAGAGCCAGGAATGGGGGCCTTGCTTCATGGTCAGGCCGTCCAGCGGCCAGCCGGCGCTCAGCCTCCGCCAGCCGGTCCCCGTCCTGGACGCTCTGCCAAGCCCGCTCGATTTCGGCGTCAGGAACCACACCAGGACGGCGATAGGCCGCAAGGAAACGGACGTTCTCCAAGAGCACGCGATCCGTTCCTGACCAGATCTCGTACTCCCGGCCATGCCGCTCGATCAATTCCCCCGGCCAGGCCAGGGCCTCCACGATCTCCGGATCGGAGAGCCGCTCTGCCGGCTTGACGTTGACTACCCGCACGGTCCCCGAAGCCATGACCAGCAGGAAGTCCGGCACATGCCGACGCACCCGTTCGCCGACGCGGGCGGTCAGACGGCCGATGCATAACATCCCGAGTGATGCGTCTGACCGTGGGCGGAGCGAAAACTCCGCCACGGCACCGACCACGTGAAGTCCGCCAACCTCACATCACGGAAGGGGACTTCACGCACCGAGGCAGCGTCGTACCGGATCGTTGTCATGGCCAACGCGTGCTTCCTGCTGGAAGCGGCTGGACTCTTGATCGCCATGTGGAGGACGGCAGTTACTGAGAGCAGTCAGTGACCACGGAACCGTGAAATTGCTCATCCATTGCCCATTTCGCGTGTCCGTTGTCCATCGAAGCGCGGAACCTACAACTGCCGAGCCCTACACCAGGCTCTCCCGCCACGCCTGGTGCAGCCCGGCGAACCGGCCGTCGCCCGCGATGAGTTCGTCCGGCGTGCCGTCCTCCACGATCCGGCCGCCCTCCATCACCAGCACGCGGTCGGCGATCCCGACTGTCGACAGGCGGTGCGCGATGATCACTGCCGTCCGCCCGCTCAGCACGGTATGCATGGCCCGCTGCACGGCCCGCTCGCCGGGCACATCGAGTGAGGAGGTCGCCTCGTCGAGGATCAGCACCGCCGGATCGGCGAGGAGTGCCCGGGCGAAGGCGACCAACTGGCGCTGCCCGGCAGAGATCCGGCCGCCGCGCTTGCGCACATCCGTGTCGTAGCCCTCAGGCAGAGAGGCGATGAAGTCGTGCGCTCCGATCGCCTTGGCGGCCAGCTCGATCTCCTCGCGGGAGGCGTCCGGTTTGCCGATCGCGATGTTCTCCGCGACGGTCCCGGAGAAGAGGAACGCCTCCTGGGTGACCATCACACTGCCGCGCCGCAGCTCCGCCGTGGCCAGTTCCCGTAGGTCCACCCCGTCGAGTGTGATCCGGCCGCCGGACGGATCGTAGAAGCGAGCCAGCAGCTTGGCGAGGGTGGACTTGCCGGCGCCGGTCGCCCCGACGACCGCGACCGTCTGCCCGGCGGGCAGTGTCAGATCGAAGCGCGGCAGCACTTCGCCACCCGTGCGGTACGCGAAGCGCACCCCGTCGAAGACGACCTCCCGGCCGGGGCGGCCGCTCGCCCGGTCCGGCAGCGGCCGCGGCTGGGCGGGCTCGGGAACAGACGGCCGCTGGGCCAGCAGCCCGGCGATCTTCGCCAGCGAGGCCGCCGCCGACTGGTACGAGTTGAGGAACATCCCCAGCGGATCGATCGGCGCGTACAGCCGCCGCAGATACAGCACAAAGGCTGCCAGCACCCCCAGCGCCAGTGATCCGGACGCGACCCGGTAGGAGCCCCACAGCACGACCAGCGCGACGGAAGTATTCGCGATCAGCCAGGAAGTGACGGTGAACCGGCCCATCTCCAGGATCGCGTCGCCGTTCGCGCGCTCGTGTGTGCGGTTGAGCTCGTCGAACGCCTCGTCGTTCGAGGCCTCCCGGCGGAAAGCCTGCACGGGGCGGATGCCGTTCATCGTCTCGGTGAAGCGCACGATGACGGAGGCGGTCGCCGCCGAACGGCGCTGGTACACGCGCCCGGAGCGGCGGCGGAAGGAACGGATGGTGAACACCAGCGGGACCGAGGTGGCCAGGGCGAACAGGCCCAGGCCCCAGTCGAGACAGAGCAGCACCACGCAGATGTAGAGCACCGAGAGCCCCACATTCAGCAGCTCCTGAAGCCCCTCTGTGAGCAGCTCGCGGATCGACTCCACATCCGAGGTCGCGCGGGCGATGATCCGCCCCGAGGTGTACCGCTCGTGGAAGTCCAGGCCCAGCGCCTGCGCGTGCCGGAAGATCCGCCCCCGCAGATCCAGCAGCGCGGCCTGGCTGACCCGCCCGGAGAGCCGGATGAACGCGCGCTGCAACAGACCGCCCGCGAGCGCACAGCCGATGTACCCGACCGCCACCGCGATCAGCGGACCGTGGTCATGGCGGCGCAGCGCCGGGATCGCCCGGTCGATCGCGTACGCCACTATCAGCGGCCCCGCCTGCACGGCCGCCTGCTGGAGCAGGATCATGACAGCTCCCAGCCAGACGCGCGCCTTGTGCGGGCCCATGAGGGCGCGCACCAGTGCCCGTGACGCGCCGTCGGGCGCCGGCAGCTCGTCCCTGTCGTCCCTGCCGTCCGTGGCGCCGGGCGCCTGTGCCGCTCCCGGATCCGGCCGTTGGGGCTGGGGCTGCCCGGGGGCGGCCGGGCCCTGGGGCCGGTCGGGGTCGGACTTGCCTGCGGCTTGCTCGGTCACGGAGCTCATCAGGCCGGGATCCCCTCGATCCGTTCATCCGCCTGTTCGCCGCCGCCGGACATCAGCCACCGGTACGCGGTGTTGTCCCGCAGCAGCTCGTGGTGGGTGCCGACAGCGGTGATGCGACCCTCGTCGAGGAGCGCCACCCGGTCGGCGAGCATCACCGTGGACGGCCGGTGCGCGACGACCAGGGCCGTCGTGCTCGCCAGAACTTGGCGCAGCGCGGCCTCGACCAGCGCCTCGGTGTGCACGTCCAGCGCCGACAGCGGGTCGTCCAGTACGAGGAAGCGCGGCCGTCCCACCACCGCCCGGGCCAGTGCCAGCCGCTGCCGCTGTCCGCCCGAGAGGCTGAGCCCCTGCTCACCGACCTGGGTGTCAACGCCCCGGGGCAGCGCGTGCACAAAGCCGCACTGAGCGGTCTCCAGCGCGCGCATCAGATCCCCCTCGGTCGCCCCCGGCGCCCCCATCAGTACATTGTCCCGGACGCTGGCCGAGAACAGCGTGGGCTCCTCGAACGCCGTCGAAACCATCGCGCGCAGCACCGGCCGGGCCAGCCACGCCGAATCCATCCCGTCCAGGGTGATCCGGCCGCCCGTCGCCTCGTACAACCGGGGTAGCAGGGTGGTCAGCGTGGTCTTGCCCGAGCCGGTCGCCCCGACCAGCGCCAGCGTCTCGCCGGTGCGGATGTGCAGATCGACGCCGGTCAGCAGATCGGGCGTGCCCTCCGGCGCATCCGGATACCGGAACCGCACGCCGCTGAAGCGGATCCCATCAGGACCCTCGCCGTCGGCCGGGCCGGCGGGGGGATCATCCCGCCCCGGCCTCTTCTCCGCCTCCGGCTCGTCCGGTTCCTCCGGCACAGGGGCATCCATGACCTCGAAGACCCGGTCGGCCGAGGCCGCCGCCTCGTTGCTGATCGACAGCAGCCACCCCAGCGACTCCACCGGCCACCGCAGCGCCAGCGCCGTCGACAGGAAAGCCACCAGGGTGCCCGCCGACAAGGCGCCGTCCGCCACCTGCACCGACCCGAACACCAGCGCCGCCCCCAGCGCCACATCCGGCAGCCCGGTGATCAGCGCCCACAGGTCCGCCAGCAGCCGCGCCTTGCGCAGCTCCGTCGTCCGCAACCGGTGCGACTGCTCCCGGAACGCCACCGCCTGGCTGCGGTGCCGCCCGAACGCCTTGATGATCCGGATGCCGAGCACCGACTCCTCGACCAGCGTGGTCAGATCCCCGATCTGGTCCTGTGCCCGGCGTGCCGCCAGTGCGTAGCGCGACTCGAAGTACGCACACAGCACCACCAGCGGCACCACCGGCAGCAGCAGCACCAGCCCCAACGACCACTGCTGGCTGAGCAGGATCCCGAACCCCACCAGGATCGTGACCCCGTTCACGATCAGGAACACCAGCGGAAACGTCAGAAACATCCGCAATATCTGCAGATCATTCGTCCCTCGCGACAGCAGCTGCCCTGACCCCCACCGGTCGTGGAACGCCACCGGCAGCCTCTGCAACTGTCTGTACAGATCCCCCCGCATCTGTGCCTCCAGCCGCGCCATCGGCCGTGCCACCAGCCACCGCCGGACCCCGAACAGACCCGCCTCCAGCAGCCCCAGCCCCAGCACCAGCCCGCCCCCCAGCCACACGCCCGCCGGATCCCGGTCCGCCACCGGCCCGTCCACCATCCACTTCAGGACCAGTGGGATCAGCAGCGCCAGACACGACGCCGTCACCGCCACGGCCACCGAGCCGAACAGCCGGACCCGGACGGGGCGTAGGTAGGGCCACAGCCGCAGCAGCGAGCGGACGGCGGATCTTGGTTCACTGGGTTCAATGGTCGATTCAGGCATCATTCCGAGACTACGGGTGACCACTGACAACGCCCACGGGGTTTTTCCGCCGTCCGCTGTCCGGACTTCGCCGCGTCAGGTCGGCCGGGCACGGTGGGACGGACGCGGTGGGACGGACGCGGGATACGGTTGATTCGCAACACGGCGTGGAGAGGACCACCTTGGCGCGGGTTGCGGTATTTGGCGGTGGAATCAGCGGTTTGGCTGCCGCCTTGTTCCTGGGACGCCGGGGCCACCCGGTGACGGTTTTCGAGCGGGACGCCCGCCGCCCGGGCGAGGATCTCGACCGCGCCACGCCTCGGGCGATCCCACGCTCGACGGCCCCAGCCGAGACGAATGGGAGTCGCTCACCGGTCAGGCACCCGTTCCGGTCCGGCCTCGCAATCCTTGAATCGGCACCGGCCGACGCGCGAACCGGTCATGCCCGCAGTGCCCGCAGCAGCAGCACCGACCGCCCCGCGACGGTGATTGCCGAGCCCGCGCTGTGCCGCGTGCCCGGCGGAGCGGACTGGTCGTCGAGGGAGGTGTCGAGGAGGAGTTCGTAAGTGTCGGCCCAGGGCGGCCCCGGGAGGGTGAAGGGGATCGGGCCGGGGGCGGCGTGGAGGACGGCGAGGAAGGAGTCATCGGTGACAGGGGCGCCGAGGGGGTCGCGTTGGGGGATGTCGGTGCCGGAGAGGTAGAGAGCCATGGTGGGGGTGGGGGAGTACCAGTCGGCGTCGGTCATGCGGTGGCCGGTGGGGGTGAACCAGGCGAGGTCGTGGGGGCCGGAGAAGAAGGCCCGGCGGCGCAGGACGGGGTGGGTGCGGCGGAGGGTCATCAGGCGTGAGGTGAGGTCGGTGAGGGAGTTCCAGGCGGGGTCGTCCAGCAGGGACCAGTCCAGCCAGCTGGTTTCGTTGTCCTGGCAGTAGGCGTTGTTGTTGCCGTGCTGGGTGCGGCCCATTTCGTCGCCGGCGACGAGCATGGGGACGCCGGTGGAGAGGAGCAGGGTGGAGAGGAGATTACGGAGCTGGCGGCGGCGCAGCTGGTTGACCCGCGGGTCATCCGTCTCGCCCTCCGTGCCGCAGTTCCAGGACCGGTTGTCATTCGTGCCGTCGCGGTTTTCCTCGCCGTTGGCCTCGTTGTGCTTCTGCTCGTAGGAGACGAGGTCGCGGAGGGTGAAGCCGTCATGCGCGGTGATGAAGTTGACGGAGGCGTAGGGGCGGCGGCCGCCCCAGGCGTAGAGGTCGGAGGAGCCGGAGAGGCGGTAGCCGAGGTCGCGGATGTCGCGGGGACTGCCGGGGGTGTCGCGCCAGAAGTCGCGGATGGTGTCGCGGTAGCGGTCGTTCCATTCGGTCCACAGCGGTGGGAAGGCGCCGACCTGGTAGCCGCCGGAGCCGACGTCCCAGGGCTCGGCGATGAGCTTGACGCGGCGCAGGACGGGATCCTGGGCGATGACGGCGAGGAAGGGGGAGAGCATGTCGACGTCGTGCATGCTCCGCGCCAGCGCCGCCGCCAGGTCGAAGCGGAAGCCGTCCACGCCCATTTCCGTGACCCAGTAGCGCAGGGAGTCGGTGATCAGGCGCAGGACGTTGGGCTGGACGACGTGGAGGGTGTTGCCGCAGCCCGTGTAGTCGGCGTAGCGGCGCGCGTCGGGCTGGAGGCGGTAGTAGCCGCGGTTGTCGATGCCGCGCAGGGAGAGGGTGGGGCCGCCCTCGTTGCCTTCGGCGGTGTGGTTGTAGACGACGTCGAGGATGACCTCGATGCCGGCGGCGTGCAGGGCGCGCACCATGCGCTTGAATTCGCCGACCTGCTGCCCGCGTGTCCCGTAGGCGCTGTATGCGGCGTGCGGCGCGAAGTAGCCGATGGAGTTGTAGCCCCAGTAGTTGTGCAGGCCCCGCCGGAGCAAATGGTCCTCGTGGGCGAACTGGTGCACCGGCAGCAGCTCGACGGCGGTCACGCCGAGCCGCACCAGGTGCTCGATGGCGGCGGGGTGCGCGAGCCCCGCATATGTGCCGCGCAACTCGCCCGGGATGCCGGGGTGGCGCATGGTGAAACCGCGCACATGGAGTTCGTAGATGACGGAGTCGGCCCAGGGGGTCTTGGGGCGGCGGTCGTCCTGCCAGTCGTCGTCATCGTCCACGACGACGCCTTTGGCGACGTACGGGGCGGAGTCGCGGTTGTCGCGCACGGTGTCGGCGACATGGCGCTCGGGCCAGTCGCGGACATGGCCGTAGACCTCGGGAGGCAGTACGAAGTCCCCGTCGACCGCGCGGGCGTAGGGGTCGAGGAGGAGCTTGGCGGGGTTCCAGCGGGCGCCGGTCCAGGGATCCCAGCGGCCGCCGACGCGGTAGCCGTAGCGGTGGCCGGGGAGGACACCGGGGACGAAGCCGTGCCAGATCTCGTGGGTGAGCTCGGTGAGGGGGAGCCGGGTCTCGGTGCCGTCGTCCTCGAAGAGGCACAGGTCGACGGATTCGGCGCCGCCCGCCCAGAGGGCGAAGTTGGTGCCGGGCCGGCCGTCGGGGCCGGTGTGGAAGCGGGCGCCGAGCGGCTGTGGACTGCCGGGCCAGACGGGGCGGACTGCGGCCAGCGGCTCCGGGCGTGGCTCCGGGCGTGGCTGCGCCGGTGGCCCCGGCTGCGCCGGGAAGGTCGCGGGGGCCGGCGCCGGCAGTGCCTCCGTTTCCGGTACGGCTTCGGTTACGGACGCCGGTACGGCTTCCGGTACGACGATGGCGGCCGTGACCCCGTGGCCGTTCGCCGACGGAACGGACTCGGCGGCCCTGTGCTCGCGCGTCCCTGACACGTGCTTGCCTCCCGCGGCTCACGGCGTTGTGGCAGGACGTTGCCCGCCCCGTGTCCCGGCGGGGCGGGCGGCCCTGTCTCCCATGTTCATTCCCTTCTGAAAGGGTCTAGTCACACGTTCGAGCGGAAGCGGCGCGGTTGGTCTTCTCCGCGTTTCCCCGGCAGGGTCAGTGTCGTTGACCCAGCGTGACGAAAGTGGTGAGGCGCGCGCTGTGCGCCGGGGCGGGACTGGTCGGTGTGGCGCTGCTCGCGGCGGGGTGCGGCTTCGGCGGAGCCGGGGATACGCACGGGAAGGACGACGCCGCTCCCAAGGTGTCCCAGGCGCAGATCCGCATCACCCCGGAGGACGGTGCGCACGACGTGCGCCTGGCGGACCCGTTCATGGTGGAGGTGACGGACGGCAGGCTGACCTCGGTGAAGGTCGAGAACGCCGACGGCACGGTGGTCGGCGGCAAGACCGACGCGGGCGGCCGTTCCTGGCGTCCCACCGCCGCGCTGACGCTGTCCACGAGGTACACGGTCGACGCCTACGCCGTCGATGGCGACGGCCGGGCCGCCGCCAAGCACGCCGTATTCACCACCCTGGTGCCGAAGAACACCTTCATCGGCTTCTTCACACCCGAGGACGGCTCCACCGTCGGCACCGGCATGATCGTCTCGCTGGTGTTCAGCCACCCGGTCGCCAACCGCGGCGCCGTCCGGCGCGCGATCGTGGTGCGCTCCGAGCCCGCGGTCGAGGTGGCCTCGCACTGGTTCGGCGCCCAGCGGCTCGACTTCCGCCCCGAGTCGTACTGGACACCCGGCACCAAGGTGACGCTGGACCTGCGGCTGCGCGATGTCGAGGGCGCGCCCGGGGTGTACGGAACGCAGGCCAAGGAGGTGCGGTTCACGATCGGCCGCGACCAGCGCTCCACCGTCGAAACGGACACGCACACCATGACGGTGCGCCGCGACGGCCAGGTGTTCAAGGTGCTGCCGGTCACCGCGGGCAGCCCGTCCAACCCCACGTACAACGGCCGAATGGTGATCACCGAGAAGCTGCCGCTGACCAGGATGAACGGCCAGACGGTCGGCTTCGGCGGCGAGTACGACATCCCTGACGTGCCGCACGCGATGCGCCTCACCCGCTCCGGGACCTTCATCCACGGCAGTTACTGGGCGCCACCCGGGACCTTCGGAGCCGTCAACACCAGCCATGGCTGTGTCGGTCTGTACGACGTGAAGGGCGGCGGGTCGAACACTCCGGCGGGCTGGATGTTCGACCACTCGCTCGTCGGTGATGTGGTCAATGTGGTGAACCCCCATGACCGTACGGTGGCTCCCGACAACGGCCTGGGCGGCTGGAATCTCACCTGGCGGCAATGGCTTGCGGGCTGACTGAGACGAAACAGTAACAAGCCCAAACCCAAAGACCCTGCTTAACAGGATCGTGTGGTTATCTGTCCCTGCTCTATTCGGGGGACCACACACACGTCGGTTCAGCGGGGTATGGGGAGAAGCGAGTTGAAGCCGATTCAGGCGACGTCCGGTGTCAGGCAGAGCGTTCTGGCGCTGGCGTTGGGGGCCATGCTGCTGTTCATCACCGCTTGCGGCGGTGGCGGCGGCAGCGGAAACGATTCGGGCAAGGCAGGAGCGACCACCGGCAAGGCGGGCTCGACGAAGACGGCGGCATCGAAGGCCGTCGTCACCATCGCGCCGAAGAACGGCGCGGCCGCCGTCGACACCAGCGGTGCCCTGAAGGTCACCGCGGCCGAGGGCAAGCTGACCTCGGTCGTCGTGAAGGATAGCAAGGGCAACGCGGTCAAGGGCGCGATAGCCACCGGCGGCGGCAGCTGGGCGCCGAGCGAGACGCTGGGTACCTCCACCAAGTACACGGTGGACGCCGTCGCCAAGGACACCGACGGCCGGGAGTCGGCCAAACACGCGACCTTCACCACGGTCGTCCCGAAGGGCGAGTTCGTCGGCACCTTCACCCCGGAGGACGGCTCGACCGTCGGCACCGGCATGGAGGTGTCCCTCAACTTCACGCACGCGATAGCCGAGGCCGACAAGAAGGCGGTCGAGCAGGCCATCCAGGTCACGGCCAGCCCGTCCGTCCCCGTCGCCGGCCGCTGGTACGGCAACCAGCGCATCGACTTCCGCCCCGAGAAGTACTGGGCCGCCGGTACCAAGGTCACGCTGAGCCTGCACCTCAAGGGCGTCAAGGGCGCGCCCGGGATCTACGGAACCCAGCACAAGGATGTGCACTTCACCATCGGACGCAGCCAGGTCAGCATTGTGGACGCGGCCAAGCACACCATGAAGGTCTACCGCAGCGGCAAGCTGATCAAGACACTCCCGATAACCGCCGGCGCACCGGGCAAAACCACCTGGAACGGCAAGATGGTCATCTCTGAGAAGCACTTGGTCACCCGTATGGACGGCGCCACCGTGGGCTATGGCGGTGAGTACGACATCCCGGACGTGCCGCACGCGATGCGCCTCACGACTTCCGGCACCTTCCTGCACGGCAACTACTGGGCCAGTGCCTCCACGTTCGGCAGCGCCAACGTCAGCCACGGCTGCGTCGGTCTGCGGGATGTGAAGGGCGGCGGCTCCACGTCCACTCCGGCGGCCTGGGTGTACAACAACTCGATCATCGGCGATGTGGTCCAGGTGAAGAATTCCAAGGACCACACCGTCCAGTGGTACAACGGCCTCAACGGCTGGAACCTGTCCTGGAGCCAGTGGACCAAGGCCTCCTGACCCCCGATTCCTGACCCTTTGCTTCGTACGACGTCCCCGCAACAGGCCGGCCCTGTGACCAAGGGCACCGGGCCGGCTTGTTGCGGGGGAGGCGCGCGGTCGGACTACGCTCCGTCACATGACTGTGAAACTTGAGGTCGACGAGGGCGTCGGCACCATCCGCCTGGACCGCCCGCCGATGAACGCACTGGACACCGCCACCCAGGACGCCCTGCGCGCGATCGCGGAGGAGGCGGCCCGCCGGGAGGATGTACGCGCCGTCATTGTTTGGGGCGGCGAGAAGGTCTTCGCGGCCGGCGCGGACATCAAGGAAATGCAGCTCATGGACTACGAGGCCATGGCGGTACGGTCCCGGGCCCTCCAGGAGTCCTTCACCGCCGTGGCCCGGATCCCCAAGCCCGTCGTCGCCGCCGTCACTGGTTACGCGCTCGGCGGCGGCTGCGAGCTCGCCCTCTGCGCCGACATCCGGATCGCCGCCGAGAACGCGAAGCTGGGCCAGCCGGAGATCCTGCTCGGGTTGATCCCGGGTGCGGGCGGCACCCAGCGACTCGCCCGGCTTGTCGGCCCGTCGAAAGCCAAGGAGCTGATTTTCACCGGCCGCCAGGTGCGCGCGGACGAGGCGCTCGCCCTCGGCCTGGTCGACAAGGTCGTCCCTGCCGACCAGGTGTACGCCGAGGCGCGGGCCTGGGCCGAGCGGCTCGCCCGTGGGCCGGCGCTCGCACTGCGCGCGGCCAAGGAGGCAGTGGACAGCGGTCTGGAGACGGACCTGGAAACCGGCCTCACCATTGAACGCACCCTGTTCGCCGGACTGTTTGCCACCCACGATCGCGAGACGGGTATGCGGAGCTTCGTCGAGGACGGCCCGGGGAAGGCCAAATTCCGGTAGCCGTGGTGCGTTTGGTTGACCCGGATACACCCGTAGGGCCGCCTTAAACAAAACTTAAGTGAGCATTAAGGCGGCCTCTTCCGGGTGGCGTGTGCATGACCTGTTTGTGGGCAATCACCCCAGGTCATCCAAGGTGTCGCCGATGCTCGCTTGTTGGTGGCATATGCTGTCCGGGCGGACCGGAATGATTGATTCCGTTAGGGGAATTCCGTCGATCCGCCCCGAAGTACCTTCTGCGCGGCCATCATGTTGGCATGGCGGGCCGGGGAGCATCTGAGCAGCCGCAGCGGATGGACACCACTGCGGGGGGGCGGCCGCCGGGCTCGATCGAACACCAGACCGCCACTGCCCTCGACCTGGTCGGTGACCCTTCCGCCGGTGAGGTCCGTCTCAGCTCCCGCCCCGAGTCCGCCGCCACCGCCCGTCGGCTCGTGATCGAGGTGCTGCGCGGCTGGGCCCTCTCCCAGTTCGAGGACAAGGCCGAGCTTCTCGTCTCCGAACTCGTCGGCAACGCCGTACGCCACACCGGCGCCCGCACCTTCGGCCTCTGCGTGCTCCGCCGCCGTGGCTGGATCCGTGTCGAGGTCCGTGATCCCTCCCGCGCCCTGCCCTGTCTCCTCCCGGTCTGCAGCCTCGACATCAGCGGCCGCGGACTCTACCTCGTCGACAGGCTCGCGGACCGCTGGGGCGTGGACCTGCTGCCGCGAGGCAAAAGCACCTGGTTCGAGCTGCGCGTGCCCGATCGCTGACGCGAGTGACCCCGGACACGAAGTGGCCCCCTGCGTCGTTGTACGACTGCGCGGGGGCCTCTTCGTTTCACCGCGGGAATGGGGGTGTCCGCTGCGGCGTCTTGGAAACGACAGCCCGGGGTGATGGGGGCCGTCACTCATGACTCTACGGCATCAGTGGTGCCACGCCTGTCGTTACGGGCGTGAAGTGTGCCACTTCCCTTGCAAACGACGGCCCAGTACGGAGGAGGGGAGCGTGGACCAGTCGGCAAGCTGGTCGGACGGCTTGTCATGCGCCGCCCAGCTCAGGCCCTCGACGTCGCAGCCGGACGCGTAATCGCTATTTTACCGGCGCAGGGGTTTCTGTCCCGGCCTCAGCGGTGACGCGCCGATCCGGGACGTCTCCGCCCCTGACGGCGCGGCGACCCGGACCTGCCAGACGACGAGCAGCGTGGCCGGTCGCGCCATTCGACGCTCCGCGCGGCGCTCAGGATGCGAGGCACGGCATGACCTCCTACGGATACTTCCTGTCCAGCGAGGAATTTCCCCCCGGCGAGCTGATCAAGCAGGCGCAGATGGCCGAAGAGGCCGGCTTCGACGCGCTGGCGATCTCCGACCACTACCACCCATGGAACGACGAGCAGGGCCAGAGCGCCTTCGTATGGTCCACGATCGGGGCGATCTCGCAGGTCACGTCCCTGCCCATCACCTCGTTCGTCACCTGCCCCACCGTGCGCACCCACCCGGCCGTCGTCGCCCAGGCCGCCGCCACCTCGGGTGTCATCACCGGTGGCAAGTTCCGGTTCGGAGTCGGCACGGGGGAGGCGCTCAATGAGCACATCCTCGGCGACCGTTGGCCACCGGCCCCCGTACGGATGGAGATGCTGGAAGAGGCCATCGACATCATCCGGCGCCTGTTCACCGGCAAGCAGATCTCCCACCACGGCAAGTACTACACCGTGGAGAACGCCCGCCTCTACACCGTTCCGCAGGAGCCGGTGCCCATCCACATCTCCGGCTTGGGTCGCAAGGCCGCGTCCCTGGCCGGGCGGATCGGCGACGGCTTCATCACGATCGGCCCGAACCGGACACTCATCGAGGAGTTCCGCAAGTCCGGCGGCGCTGACAAACCCGTCATCGGCGGTATCAAGGTCTGCTGGGCGCACGACCGCGAAGAGGCGGTCGGCACCGTCCACCGCCTGTGGCCCACCGAGCAGCTGCCCGGCGAACTCCTCCAGGTGCTGCCCACCCCCAAACACTTCGAGCAGGCATCACAGCTTGTCACGCCCCAGATGATCGACCATAACGTGACCTGCGGCAATGACGTCGACGAGCACCTGAACACCGTCCGGGCCTTCACCGAGGCGGACTTCGACGAGGTCTACATCTCCCAGATAGGCCCCGAGCAGCGGGAATTCTTCGACGCCTACGGCGAGCGGATCCTCCCGCAGCTGCGGAGCGGAGAGCACGACGCCCGGTGACAGCGGCCCGGACGTCCGCCGGCCGGGTACGCCCGGCTCCGGCAATCGGCTCCTGAATAGGCGCATGGGATGCCGGTTTCCGGGCATGCGCCTCCCCGGGAAGGATACCGGAAATGGGGATAGTGATTCTGGTACTTCTGCTTGCCCTGATCCTGGGCGGTGCGGGATTCGCCGTGCACGTACTCTGATGGATTGCCTTGGCCGTTCTGGTCATATGGCTTCTGGGGTTCGCCCTCCGGAGTACGGGAGCAGGCGGAGGCAGAGGCCGATGGTACCGATGGTGATCGGAGCCTGAGAACCTGAGAATGAGCCCGGATGAATGTCCGGGCTCATTCTCAGGTTCTCAGGCTTCTACCCGGCAGACGTGTCGGCGACGGGGGCCGGGGTGGCCGACAGCGGAGTCGCGATGTCCTCCAGCGAGCGCCGCTCGGCCGGTACGGCCAGGAAGGCGGCGACCACACCGGCCACGGTCATCAGCGCCGCGCCGATGGAGAAGGCGAGCACCGTGTCGCCGTTGTCGCCGGACTGGGTGAGCTTGGCGAAGACCAGCGGGCCGGTGATTCCGCCCGCCGCCGTACCCAGCGCGTAGAAGAAGGCGATCGCCATGGCCCGGGTCTCCATCGGGAAGATCTCCGAGACGGTGAGATAGGCGCTGCTCGCCCCCGTCGAGGCGAAGAGCAGCACCACACACCAGCAGGCCGTGAGGGTGTTGGCGGTCAGTTGGCCGCTGTGGAACAGCCAGGCGGTACCGAACAGCAGCAGCCCGCTGCCGATGTAGGTGCCGGCGATCATCGGACGGCGGCCGACCGTGTCGAACAGCGGCCCGAGCAGGACGGGCCCGAGAAGGTTTCCGACTGCTATTACGGCGAAGTAATAGCCGGTGCGGTCACTGGGGACGTGGTAGAACGTCGTCAGGATCGAGGCGAAACCGAAGGTGATGGCATTGTAGAGAAATGCCTGGCCGATGAAGAGCGACAATCCAAGCCAGGCCCTTCGCGGATACTCGCGGAACACGGTGCGCGCGATGAGACCGAAGCCGATGGTGGCCCGCTGGCGGATGGTTATTTCACCTTTGGGCGGCGGCAGCTCGCGCCCGGTCTCCTTGCGGATCTTCGCCTCCACCGCCTCCACCAGATCCTCGGCTTCCTTGGGGTGACCGTGGATGAGCATCCAGCGCGGTGACTCCGGCACATTGCGCCGGACGAGAAGAATGACGAGGCCCAGGACGACACCGAGCGCGAAGGTCAGCCGCCATCCCACATTCGCCGGGAAGTACGAGGTGTTGAGCATCACCACCGACAGCAGTGCCCCGCCGATGGCGCCCAGCCAGAAAGTGCCGTTGATGGCCAGGTCCACCCGTCCCCGGTAACGCGACGGGATCAACTCGTCGATGGCCGAGTTGATCGCCGCATACTCGCCGCCGATACCGAAGCCGGTAAGGAAGCGGAAGGTGAAGAACCACCAGGACTGGAACGACAGAGCGGTGAGCCCCGTCGCGGTGAGATAGAACGCCAAAGTGATGATAAAGAGCTTCTTGCGGCCGTACCGGTCGGTGAGCCAGCCGAAGAACAATGCCCCCGCGCACGCCCCCGCCACATACACGGCGGCGGCGATACCGGTGACCTCGGCGGAGGTGATCGACAGCCCGCTGCCGGGCTCCGCCAGCCGACCCGCGATATTGCCGACCACCGTTACTTCCAGGCCGTCGAGAATCCATACGGTGCCCAGACCGATCACGATTGTCCAGTGCCAGCGTGACCACGGCAGACGGTCCAGACGGGCTGGGACGGAGGTGGTCACCGTGCCGGGTTCATGGCCAGCGGAGCCGCTTGACCTTGTGGTACTTGCCATCGGGGCCTCCTCCTCTTCGGCACGCCGGGCGCCTGCCCCGTCGCGCGCTGAGGCTGTGTCTGCCCGGGGGCGGGCTGCGCATTCCTGCCATGATCGCGCAGAAGCCGGGAATAATCGCGCGGAACCGGGCGGGCGCGGGCCATGGCGAATCCCAGGAATCCCCGAATCCCATTGGATTGAGTCGAGCGGCCGCCCCGCACTACCCCTACCGGGACGGCAAGCGGCTGCTCATCGTCACGCCCGCCGTTCGTCTTAAACGGGAGGGAAGCGGGCAGGCGCTCGGCATGGACACGGACGCCAAGCACAGGCAGCTGGCGGCCCGGCTGCTGAACCGGTACGGGAAGACGTACGCCGAGGAGGCCGGCATCCGGCTGCGGAACGCTCCGGCCCCGCTGTACCAGCTGCTCGTGATGTGCGTACTGCTCTCGATCCGTATTAGGGCCGACATCGCGACGGCCGCCGCGAGGGAACTCTTCGCGGCCGGAATGCGCACCCCCCGGGCCATGGCCGGTGCCGGCTGGCAGAGCAGGGTGGACGCGCTGGGCCGGGCCCACTACCGGCGCTACGACGAGAGCACCGCGACGGCGCTCGGCGAAGGGGCCGAGCTCGTGCTGAGCAGGTACCACGGAGACCTGCGCAATCTGCGGAAGGAAGCGGACGGCGACCCCGACGAGGTGCGCCGCCTGCTGCGGGAATTCCCCAGGATCGGGCCGGTGGGCGCGGAGATCTTCTGCCGTGAGGCCCAGGGCATATGGGAGGAGCTGCGGCCCGCCTTCGACGAACGCGCCCGGCGCGCGGCGCAGGAACTCGGCCTCCCGCACACCCCCGAAAGCCTGGCGGCGCTCGTGGCCCCGGACGACCTGCCTCGCCTCGCCGCCGCCCTCGTCCGGGTGAGCCTGGCCCGTGGGGCGACCGAAGAGCTGAAAGCCGCCTGAAACACCGCGGGGTACCTTGCCTTGAGGGGGATGAGAAGCATGGACCACGCACAGTCCGCGGAGCACGCCCGCACCGTCGTCATCACGGGTGCGTCCGCCGGCATCGGCCGGGCGGTGGTACGCGGATTCACCGCCCGGGGCGACCGGCTGGCGCTCATCCGCGCGCACTCACGCAGCGTCCGGCTGTGGGCCTCCCAGCACCACGACACGCTGGGCGCCGCCGCGCAGCGCACCGCCGCCGCCGTGGCCCTGAGAGCCTCCCGCTGCTCATAACCGCGAATGGCTGCGCCGTTCGTGGTTTTAGCGGGCGGCCTCTAAGCAAACACGGGAGCCTGCGGAGGCCCTGCGGAGGCGGGTGCGGGCCTGGGGCAGGGCTCGGCCGCGGCGGGGGATGCCGTTCCAGGGGGCGGTGCCGGCGTGGGCGGCGGCGGTGGCCAGGGTCCAGCTGCGGGCGGTGAGCCCGGGGTCGTCCAGCTCTGCCCAGGCGATGGGGGTCGCGACGGGTGCGCCGGGCAGGGCCCTTACGGAGTAGGGGGCGACGGCGGTCTGGGCGTAGCCATTGCGCTGGATGTCGAGGTACAGGCGGTCGCCGCGGGCCTGCTTGCGGGCGGCCGTGGTGAGCCGGCCGGGGTGCCGGGCGACGAGGGCGTCGGCCACCTCCCGGGCGAAGTCGCGGACCTCGTCGAAGCCGCTTTTGCCGTCCAGGGGGACGATGACGTGCAGGCCCTTGGAGCCGGTGGTCATCAGGGCCGCGGGGAGCCGGAGTTCGTCCAGCAGCTCACCGAGCGCGGCAGCGGCGGCCCGGACCGGCGTGAAGTCCTGCCCGGGCGGATCCAGGTCGAACACGAGCCGGTCGGGGCAGTCGGGGCGGTCGGCCCTGGACAGCCAGCGGTGCAGGGTTACGCAGGCCTGGCCCGCCAGGTAGCACAGGGTCGCGGCGTCGTCACAGACCACATGGGTGACGGTGCCGCCCTCCTTGCCGACCGTGGCGCGGTGGATCCAGTCGGGGAAGTAGTCGGGCGCCTCCTTCTGCATGAAGCGCGGGCCGCCGATGCCGTCGGGGTGCCGCTCCAGCATCAGCGGACGCCCGCGCAGTTCCGGCAGCATGTGCGGGGCGATGTCGCGGTAGTACTCCACCAGGTCGGCCTTGGTGTATCCCGCGTCGGGGAAGAGCATCTTGTCGGGCCGGTCGAGCCGCAGGGTGCGCCGCCCGGCCCGGACGGTCGTGGTGGTGGTCACGGAGACTCCTTCGCGGGGGCGGGGCGTTCTCGTACGACCTCGGTGGGCCGTTTGTCGTCGCGCAGGCCGAGAAAGCGCGGATGGCGCAGCTTGCCGTCGCGGGTCCACTCGCTGAAGCCGACCTGGGCGACGAGTTCCGGGCGGACCCAGTGCGCGGCGCGCTCGCGGACCGGCTCGTCGAAGGGCGGGTCCGGCTGCTCCAGGGCGTCCAGCCGTTGCCGTAGCCGGCGCAGGGTGGCGGTGTCGAAGCCGGTGCCGACCTTGCCCGCGTACCGCAGCCGCCCGTGGTCATAAGTGCCGACCAGCAGGGCGCCGAAGCCGACCCGGCTGCCGGAGGGTTCGGTGAAGCCGCCGATGACCATTTCCTGGGTGGCCTCGCACTTGAGCTTGACCCACTGGGTGGAGCGGCGCTGGACGTAGCGGCTGTCCGCGCGTTTGGCGATCAGGCCTTCCCAGCCGTGCCGGCAGGCCTCGTCGAGCAGCTCCTGGCCGTCCTGGTTGCGGTGCGGGGTGTAGCGCAGCGGTCCGGTGAACTCCAGGGCGCGGCGCAGCAGCTGCTTGCGGTCGCGCAGCGGGAGGACGGTGGTGTCATGGCCGTCGAGGTGCAGCAGGTCGAACAGGTAGTAGGTGACCTTGATCCGGGTGGCACGGACGTCGGTCTCCCTGGTGAGCCCCATGCGGCGCTGGAGGAGGGCGAAGCTGGTGCGGCCGCGGTCCATGGCGACGATCTCGCCGTCGACCACGAAGCGGTCCATCGGCTGGGCGCGGAGGGCCGCGACGATCTCGGGGTAGGTGCGTTCCAGCCGCTGGCCGGTGCGGGACGTCAGCCGCACTTCGTCGCCGTCGCGGAAGGCCACTGCTCGGATCCCGTCGAGTTTACGTTCGAAAATCCAGCCGTCGTCGAAGGAACGCCGGTCGCTCAGCGTGGCGAGCATGGGGCGGACGGAGTCCGGCACGGGCGTCGTCGGCGGGGCGCCCCCGCTTTCCGGCGCCGCGCCGCCCTCCGCCGGCCCCGAAGGAGGGCGGCGGAGGGCGGCGGATCGCTGTCGCATCGTGGGCCTACCGCTGGGGCTCCAGGCCCAGCGCCTGCAGGATCTGCTGCACACTGGCATACCGGGTGCCGTCCTTCGGCAGCTCCTGTACGAGATCGATCACCGGCTCCGGCGCGTGCTGCGCCGTCAGGGCCCGCACCAGCGAGTGCCGGTTCAGGGGGAAGTCCGAACGGTTCAGCCGGCGGGCGAGCTCAAGGCGCAGCGCAGGGCCGTCGAGCGGGCCGGAGGAGACCCGTCCCGCGGCGGCCGTCGGCTCGTCGTCGGCGGCCGGCTCCGGGTCGCGCCATTCCTCGGTGCGGGTCGGGTGGCCGGACCGCAGCAGGCCCTCCAGCTCGTGCTTCATCTCGTCGTCCCGGTGGGGGCTGAGACGGTCGCTGCCTCGTTGCATTGGTGCCTCTTTCAGTTCTTTCCCAGCACTGTCCGGACGGCGTCCCGCGTCCGGTCGACGATGGCCGCGGCCGGTCCGGCAACGGCGTTCTCCCTCGCCGATTCGATGCCCGGGTGCGGACGGGTGGGGGCGAAGGTCTCCGCGGCCCGTACCGCCTCGGCCAGCGTCCGCAGCTTGTCCGGATCGGAGTTCTCCCGGAAGCGCGCGAACTCGTACTTCTCCTCGGCCTCGGCGTGGGCGAGTACGTCCGCGCGCAGGGCCGCGAATTCGCGCAGGAAATCCCGGCTTTCGGTGCCGGCCTTCTCCAGCCGTTTCAGCGCTTCCTTGCCTGCCTTTTCCTCCTCCAGCCGGTCGGCGACCACCTGCTCGCCGCCCTCGACCGCCTGTCGGGCATACGGGTGGATGACCTCTTCCTCGGCGGCCTCGTGCACCGACAGCAGCCGGACGACTTGTTCGAAGACTTTCCGGCGGTCGTCCCCGCCGGTGACCAGTACCTCGTCCAGAAGCTCGCGGATCTGCTGGTGCTGCCGCTGGAGCAGAAAGACGACATCATCGTGCTCACTCATAAAGCCCTCCGATTCGTGTCGTGTGGGTGCGGAAGCCAATCGCGTACCCAGCGCTGCCGGGCCGACACGGGGTTTTTGGACGAGTGCTGTCAGTGCCCGAGGATGTGCCGCGTGCGGCGCCGGTGTCCGGTGTCCGCCGCCGGCTCGTCGACCGGTGTGTCGTTCACCCGGAGCGCACGGCGGCGACGGTGCCAGGCGGCGCTCCCCGCCATCATCGCCAGGCCCAGGCAGAAGAGCAGGGCGAGCGCCAGTCCGGCGCAGAAAATGGCGAGGCTGTTCATCGTGGTGACGGTGTTGCCGAGCACTGTCGGCGTGTAGTCCGGTCCGCCGGACAGGTTGTCCGAGATCAGCAACCCCACGAAGGAGCCTGTCGCGGCGAGCAGCAGCAATCCCAGGATCAGCATCCGAGTCATCTCCTTCGATTCTGTGCGTTCGATTTCACTCAGCGGCTACCCGGGTCTCGCACCGGGTAACGCGCTTGTGTGGCGACGGCACTCTGCGGGTACCCGCAAACCGGACATCCCACCATCTGAAGGAGACGGCATGCCGCGAGGATCGAGCCCCAAGCGTGAACGTCAGTACGAGCACATCAAGGAGAGCGCCGAAAAGCGCGGGACCGGCGAGGAGCGTGCCAAGGAGATCGCGGCCCGGACGGTGAACAAAGAGCGGGCCCGCTCAGGGGAGTCGCGCACCGCCAGTAAGACGTCCACGCAGGACATGTCCTCCTCCCGCCGCGGCGGGCTGCGCTCGCACTCCGGCTCGCAGGGACCCACCAAGGAACAGCTCTACGAGGAGGCCAAGCGCCGCAATATCCAGGGCCGGTCGAACATGAGCAAGGAAGAGCTCAACAAGGCGCTGGGCGGCAAGTGACGCCCGCAGCCGTCGGCGCCGACGGCTGCGGGGGGAGCGGGAACCGGCGCGGGGCCGGCGTTACGGGCGCGGGATGTTGCGCAGATTGGCCCGCGCCAGGTCGAGCATCTTTCCGACGCCGCCGTCCAGTACGGTCCTGCCTGCCGAGAACGCGAAGCCCTTGACCTGTTCCGGGGAAATGTGCGGTGGGATCGACAGCGCGTTGGAGTCGGTCACCAGGTCCACCAGGCACGGCCCGTTGTACGCCAGCGCCTCCTCGAGGCCGCTGCGTACGTCGCCGGGCTTCTCGATCCGGATCGCGTGGATCCCGGCCGCCCGGGCGATCGCCGCGAAGTCCACCGGCGGGTGGTCGGTCTGGTAGTCCGGGAAGCCGTCGACCATCATCTCCAGCTTCACCATGCCGAGCGAGGAGTTGTTGAACACGATCGTCTTCACCGGCAGGTCGTGCAGCTTCACCGTCAGCAACTCACCCATGAGCATGGCGAGTCCACCGTCGCCCGACATCGAGATCACTTGGCGGCCGGGGTAGGCGAACTGGGCGCCGATCGCGTGCGGCAGGGCGTTCGCCATGGTGCCGTGCCGGAACGAACCGATCACCCGGCGGCGCCCGTTGGGCGTCAGATAGCGGGCCGCCCACACATTGCACATCCCGGTGTCGACGGTGAACACGGCGTCGTCGTCGGCCAGGTCGTCCAGGAGCGAGGCGGGGTACTCGGGGTGGATCGGCACCTGCCGTTCCACGTTCCGGGTGTACGCGGACACCACGGTCTCCAGCGACTTGGCGTGCTTGCGCAGATTCCGGTCCAGGTAGGAGCGCTGCTGCTTGGCCTTCACCAGCGGCAGCACCGCGCGCAGCGTCTCGCGGACGTCCCCGTGCACCCCGAGTTCCACTACCGTGCGGGCGCCGATCCGCCCGGCGTCGTGATCGACCTGCACGGTGCGGGCCTGCGGCAGGAAGTCGTCGTACGGGAAGTCCGTACCCAGCAGCAACACCAGGTCGGCCTCGTGCATCGCGTCATAGCACGCGCCGTAGCCCAGCAACCCGCTCATCCCCACGTCGTACGGGTTGTCGAACTGGATCCACTCCTTGCCGCACAGTGAGTGCCCGACCGGGGAATGCACCTTGCCGGCCAGCTCCATCACCTCCGCGTGCGCGTCCCGGACGCCCGCGCCGCAGAAAAGCATCACTTTCTCCGCCGTGTTCAGCCTCTTGGCCAGCGCCTCCACCTGCTCTGCCGGTGGTACGACCCGTCCGAGGGCGGTCACCAGATCGCCCGACTCGGTCGGATTGGGCGCCTGCGCGTCCGCCAGGTCTCCCGGTATGACAAGCACGGAGACCCCGCCGTGACCGAGTGCCCTCTGCATGGCGATCCGCAGCACCCGTGGCATCTGCGCCGGATTGCCGACCATCTCGCAGTAGTCGCTGCAATCGGTGAAGACACGCTCCGGGTGGGTCTCCTGGAAGAATCCGGTGCCTATCTGCTTCGAGGTGATGTGCGAGGCCAGCGCCAGCACCGGGGCGCCCGAGCGGTGAGCGTCGTACAGACCCTGGATCAGATGGGTGTTCCCCGGCCCGCAGCTGCCCGCGCACACCGCGAGCCGCCCGGTCAGTTGCGCCTCGGCCGCCGCGGCGAAGGCCGCGGCCTCCTCGTTGCGCACATGTACCCATTCGATACCGTCGGTGCGCCGCACCGCGTCCACGACCGGGTTCAGGCTGTCACCCACCAGCCCGTAGATCCGCTTCACCCCGGCGCGTCGCAGGATGTCGATCAGTTGGTCTGCCACGGTCGGGTTTCGCATCGCGAGCCTCCTGGGATCGTCAGGTACCCCCGTACCTTCTACGATCCTGCGTGGAGATCGCACCGCAAGTCCAATGTCCTTGCAGGAGTCAAATCTTTCTCCGGGAATTCAAAAAATGGCGGGGTTCGCATATTTTTTCGCGCGCGAATGAATTTCCCCGAATAAAAGAACCGGCAGCGGGTATACCGCGCGCCGCCGATGGACGGGTAACCCGGCGAAGGTTCCCGGCCACGGCACTCGTCCGGCTATCCCTCGCTGTTCAGCGCCGCCGGGAGGTCTGTTCTGCGGTGGATACCGAGCTTGCGGTAGGCGCTGGTGAGGTGGGTTTCGACGGTGCGGCGGGCGAGGTGCAGCAGATCGGCGATCTCGGCGTTGGTACGGCCGTCGGCGGCGAGCCCGGCCACGCGGCATTCGCTGCCGGTGAGGGCGCCGGAGCCGGTCAGCCGGGCGTTCCGGTGGCGGGCACCGCTGTCCCGGAGGGCCTGTTCGGCGGTCGCGCGCAGGCGCACCGCGCCCAGCCGCTCGGCGGTGGCAGCGGCCTCACGGAGCAGGGGGCGGGCCTGTCCGGGCTGCCCGGCGGCGGTCAGCTGCCGCCCGTGGGAGAGCAGTGCCGGGACGAGTTCGGCATCCAGCGCGGCCTCCCGAAGGGTCTGGACGGCCCGGCCGGTCAGTTCCAGCCCGCGCCGGCCTCCTGTCGCGGCTCCCAGCGTCCGAAGGGCCCGCCCCATCACGCGGGGGGTGTTCCATACGGCGGCGAGCCGGTACTCCTCCTGGGCGAGGGGGAGAGCGGCAGCCGGCCGGCCGAGCGTCAGGTGGCACTCCGCGGCGGCGGACCGCCAGGGGGTGACGACGGGACTCACGACATCGCGGGCCGTCTGCCGTCGTCCGCATTCCAGGAAGTCGTCGAGGGCGCCCACCGGGTCGTCCGAGGCGGCGCGCAGCAGCCCCCGGGCGTACAGGAAGCGGTTCAACTCCCAGCTGTCGTGCGCGTCCCGGAGGGAGACGCCCCCGGCGAGCCGGTGGGCGTCGGCCAGGCGGCCGGACTCGACGAGGGCGAGTACGGCATGGGCCTGGAGGTTGCTCGGGCCTGTGCCGGCGGCCCGGTCCGCAGGGAGGCCGCAGTCACCGAGGTCCGCCAGCACCTGTGCGTGCCGGCCGCGCGCGGCGGTGGTGTCCGTCCGCGTGTTGACCAGGGCCTGGTACATCAGGTATTGCCGCGAGAGGCGGTGCCCGGCCAGGCCACGCTGGACGAGCCGGTCGGCGTCGTCCAGCTCATCGGCCCATTGGGCGACGGCGGCGGCGGTGATCAGCAGATACGGGAGCAGCGGCGGCTCCTCCGGAGCCGCCAGCAGTGCACGGATCCGCCGCATCGCCTGCTCGGCGGACAGCAGACCGGCGGTCGCTTCGTATCTCACCAACAGGGCCTGCTCGGCCGGGCCTACGACGGAGGGGGACTGTTCGGCGGCCCGGCGCAGCCGGGTGTAGACCTCCTGCCGGAGCTCCGGGTCGTGGTCGGCGAGCAGCACGGACGCGGCCTGCACACTGCGGGCCAGGGCAGGATCGTCCGGCAGGCGCCCGTCGAGGTCGTGGAGCACGGCGAACGCGGCGTGCGCCTGGCCCCGCAGGGCCAGGGCGGTGCCCAGTGCCACCGCGGCCTTGACCTGGTCGCGGGGCAGCTCCTGGAGGCGCAGGGCCTCGGCCAGCCGGGGGATCCCGGCGGACCGTACGGTGCCGAACTCCAGGGAGCCGAGCTCGGTGAGGACGTTGGCCCGGCGGTCGCGTGCCATCGGCTCGTCGAGCGCGCGGCGCAGGTAGTCCACCGCGTCGCCGGTCCGGTCGGCCCGGGAGGCGCCGCCGGCCGCGTCCACCAGGACGTCCGCGGCCCATTCCGCGCCCACGGCGGGGGCCTGGAGCAGATGGCCGGCCACCGCCTCGGCACGGTTGCCGCGCCGGTGCCGTAGTTCGGCGGCCGCACGGTGCACCGCCTGCCGTTGGGCGCTGGGCCAGCTGTCGAGCACGGCTTCCCGCAGCAGGGCGTGCGCGAAGCGGGGCTGCCCGTGCGCGGGGTCGCGGCGCAGCAGCCCGAGGCGGATCATCGCGGTGACCCAGCCCGGCACCCGGGCGGGGTCGGCGCCGGTCACCCCGGCGAGCAGGCCGCCGATGTCGTCGCCGTCGTCGCCGTCATCCAGGGCTTTGTCCTCCAGCTCGGCGAGGGTACGGGCCACGACGGCGGTGCCGGGGCCGGCGCTGTCCAGCCACCAGGAGACGGCGGCGGCGAAGGCGCCCGGATACAGGTCGGCGCAGCTGTCCGGCAGGGCCGCCCTGGCGGCGCCGTCCGGGAACACCGCCCGCAGGTCGTCCAGCAGGGCCCGCAGCAGCAGCGGATTGCCCGCGGCGGCCCGTACGCAGCCGTCCACCCAGTCCTGCGTGGCGCCGGCGCCGGAGCAGTCCCGGACCATGTCCGCGGCGGCGGCGTGGCTCAGCGGCGCCAGGGCGTGCACCCGGACCAGGCTGGGTGAGAGGGCGTGGGCGAGCCCCGGCGCGGGCGGGGTGATGTCGTACTGGCCCCGCTCGGTCACGACCAGCAGGACCGCTAAGCGGTCCAGGCGGCGGGCGGCCTCGGCGAGCCAGCGCCGCGAGGACGGGTCGGCGAGGTGGACGTCGTCCACGGCCACCAGCAGGGGGGAGTCGGCGGCGTACGAGCGCAGCAGCGACCACAGCCGGGCGGGGTAGTCCGGGTGGTGCGGGGTCTCATCGCCGGGACCGAAACCGGGTTGCTGGTCCAGCAGCTGCTGTACGGCGCCCAAAGCGGTGCCGGATCCCGCGGCGGAGCAACGGGCCCGCAGCACTCGCATCCCCTGCTCCGCGCCCTGGGCGGTGGCGGCCTCCAGCAGTGCGCTGCGACCGGTCCCGGTGGCCCCTCTGAGCAGCACCAGCCGTCCGGACCCGGTGCGGGCCAGCCCGGCTTCCGAGGACAGCAGGTCCAGCGCGTCCTGGCGTTCGCGGAGTGCCGTCATCGGTTCCTCCGGGGACGTGGCCGGGCGGGGACCGGCGTCGGGGTCGTTGTCGTGATCACGGTCGGTCCTGTCGGGGGGTTCGCTCTCGGGTTCGCTCTCGGTTCGGCTCTCGGTCTCGTGGTCGTCTCGTGCTCGATCTCGTGGTGGACCACGATTGCGCACGCCACAGCATTCACAGGAGTGTTGGGTCCACTTGTTCGACAGGTGCGTGTTCTATGGACGCGAGAACGTAGGGGAATGGTTTTGCGCACGTCATTCGATACGACGGGGCCCAACGCCAGGATCCCGGTCACGGTGCACGCGACGGACCCGCTCTCCCTGGCCGGAGCCATCAGCCAGCTGCGCCAGCAGCCCGCGATCGAGCTCGTCGACGAGGGGAGCGGGCGGCCGGGAAGTGTGGCGATCCTGCTCGCCGAGGTGCTGGACGACGACACACTGTCGCGGCTGCGGCGGCTCGTACGGATCGACGGCACCCGGGCCGTGCTCGTGGCGAGCCTGATCCGCGAGGCGGAACTGCTCCAGGTGATCGAGAGCGGCGTCGGAGCTATCGTCTGGCGGCACGAGGCCACCGGGCAGCGGCTCCTCCAGGCCGTTGTCGCGGCCTCCCGGGGCGATGGCGATCTGCCCTCCGACCTGTTGGGACGACTGATCACCCAGGTCGGCACCTTGCAGCGCAACGCGGCCAACCTGCCGGGCGCACCCGCTTCCGGGCTGACCCCGCGCGAGATCGATGTGCTGCGACTGGTGGCCGAGGGGATGGATACCGGTGAGATTGCCAGCAAACTCTCGTACTCCGAACGCACCGTCAAAAACGTGATGCACGGCCTCACGACCCGCTTGCAGCTTCGCAACCGGACGCACGCCGTGGCATATGCCCTCCGGGAAGGTTACATCTGATCAATCGGACCATCGTGGTGGCCCCCGGGGGCAACCGGGATTGCCCCTGAATCGTCCCCTCCGTGCCTGCGAGGCCGGTGCCCGGCCGAGGCAGGATGACGGCAGGGTGTGCCGTGCCGACGCCGTCGGCGCAGGCGCCCCCGCGACATGGACCAGCAACGCCGGTAACACCAGGAACAGCGAAGGGCGCGACAGTGATCCACGAGGTGGACGAGGTCCTCAAAGGACTGCTGTCCGGCGGCGCCCTGGCCGGGACCGGGGTCGAAATCGCCTTCGACGCCCCGACCCGTGAATGGGCGGCCCGCCGCAACGCGCCGACGATCGACGCCTATCTGTACGACATCCGCGAGGACGTCAGGCGCCGGGAGCGTGGGGCGATCTCGGTCAAGGACGAACGCGGAGTGGTGCTGCGCCGGCGTCAGCCGCCGCGCTGGTTCCGGCTGTCCTACCTCATCACCGCCTGGACCAAACGGCCGCAGGACGAACACCGGATGCTCTCCGCCGTACTGGCCACGCTGCTGCCCCGCGAGGTCCTGCCGCCCGAGGAACTGACCGGGGCGCTGGCCGCGCTCGGCCTCACCGTGCCCCTCACGGTCGCCGGGCTGCACACCGAGGCCCGGTCGCTCGCCGATATCTGGTCCGCGCTCGGCGGCGAACTCAAGCCGTCCCTCGATGTCATCATCACCGTGCCCTTCCCCTCCTTCCCCGAGTACGACGCCGGGCCCCCTGTCACCGAGGGCGCCGGAGTGCGGGTACGCGGTACGGACGGCACCCTCGAAGGGTCGCAGGAACGACACCACCGCCCCCGGCATCTCGCCCGCGCCGCGGGCGAGGCGCCGGCCACCCCGGCGGCGATTCCGTCCCGCCGCCGGGGCCCCGGAGCGGCGCCGCAGTGACCGCCGACCCCTACACCGATGCCCTCGCGGACGGACCTGCCGTCGCCCCGGCCAGTGCGCTGATCACCCGGCTCGCCGGGCTGCGCGACCGGGTCGCGCTTCTGGTCGAGCGGCGCAGCGCCACCGATCCGACCGCCGCCGACCCGCTGCGCGGCCTGTACCTGTCCGACGAGGCCGTACAGCACCTGCTGTGGCCCGCGGACGGCCCTGACACCTATGCCGACGGCGACGCCACCGGGCTGGGATCCGCTGACGGGGAACCGCACCACGGCACACCGGACGGCGACCGGCTCCACCGGCTCATGGTCCGGCTCGGCATCACCCCGCTGGACGCCGCGATCCTGCTGCTCGCGCTCGCCCCTGACCTCGACCGCACCTTCGAGCCGCTGTACGGCTACCTCAACGACGACGTCAGCCGCCGCCGGGCGACCATCGGACTCGCCCTCGAACTGTGCGACCTGCCCGTGCACTCCGCCCGGGCCCGCGCCCGCTTCCACCCCTCCGCGCCGCTGCTCGCGCTGGGCCTGGCCCGCGTCGAGGAGCCGGAACGCCCCTTCTTGAGTCGATCGTTGCGGATCCCCGACCGGCTCACCGCCCATCTGCTCGGCGACGACACCCCCGACGCCGCTCTCGCCGGACACGCCCGGCCCCTTCCGGCCGTCCCGGTCCTGCCGCAGGCCGACCCCCTGGTGGAGAGGCTGGCCAAGCGGCTGGCGGGCGGCCCGCTCACGGTGTACCTGCGTGAACACCGGGACGGGGACGGCCTCGCCTGCGCCATGGCAGCCCTGAGCGCCGGCGGCCTGGAGGCCCTGCACTTCACCCCACCGGCCGGGGACGACGAACCGCACCTGCTCCCCGAACTGCTCCGCGAGGCGCGGCTGCGCGGCTGTGCGATCGTCGTAGCCCCGATGCCCGAGAAGCCGGGGCCGCTGGTCCAGGCGCTGGCGGTGGAAGACGTACCGGTACTGCTGGCCGGATCACGTCCGTACGATCCGCAATGGTGCGACCGCGACCCGCTCGTGCTGGACGCTCCCCGGCAGCGCTCGGGCGACCTCGATGCCTGGTCGGCCGCTCTGGGAGCGACGACGGAATCGACGGAACACGGGTTCGATCTGGCGCCGGTCGTGGCGCCCTACCGGCTGGGCGGCGACCGGATCCGCCGCGTTGCCGACGTCGCGCTGGACCTGGCCGCGTTCGACGGCAACCCGCTGTCCGCCGCGCATCTGCGGCTCGCCGCCCGGCAGCAGTCGGCGTCCGGCCTGGAGCAGCACGCCCGGCGGATCCGGCCCGCCGTGAGCTGGGACGACCTCGTCCTGCCCGAATCCCCGCTGGCCCAGCTGCAGGAGCTGGCCCTGCGGGCCCGGCACCGCGACCAGGTGCTGGGCGACTGGCGGCTGAGCGCCGGCGGCGGCCGGGGCCGGGGCGTGATCGCGCTGTTCGCGGGCGAGTCCGGCACCGGCAAGACGCTGTCCGCCGAGGTGGTGGCCGCCGAACTCGGCCTTGACCTGTACGTCGTTCAGCTCTCCTCCATCGTCGACAAATACGTCGGCGAGACCGAGAAGAACCTGGAGCGGATCTTCACCGAGGCCGACCGCACCGACGCGGTGCTGCTCTTCGACGAGGCCGACTCCGTGTTCGGCAAGCGCTCGGAGGTGAAGGACGCCCACGACCGCTACGCCAACCTGGAGAGCGCCTACCTGCTGCAGCGGCTGGAGTCCTTCGACGGCATCGCCCTGCTCACGACGAATCTGCGGGCCAACATCGACGACGCGTTCACCCGGCGCCTGGACCTGGTGGTGGACTTCCCGTTCCCCGACGCCGCCCAGCGCCTGGCGCTGTGGCGGCACAGCCTGGCTTCGGTGCCGTGCGCGGACGACATCGACCCGCATTCGTGCGCCCGGGACTTCGAGCTGGCCGGCGGCTCGATCCGCAGCGCCGTGGTCACCGCCGCCTACGCGGCGGCCGGCCGCGGCTCCCCCGTTACCACCGCCGACCTGCTGGCGGGCGCCCAGCGCGAGTACCGCAAGGCGGGGCGCCTGGTGCTGGACGAGGACGGCGGCTGGTGAGTACGGGGGCCGGGGCCGGCCCCGGCCGTGTCAGACAGTGCACGTCACACGGTGAACCTGACGGCTTCCAGCCAGAGCGCGTTGTCCAGGGTCCCGCCAAAGATGTAATTGCCGGGGGTGTCGCAGGACAGGCCATGCCATCCCTCGCCATGGACGTTCGCGTTCTGGCAGACACTGCCGTCGCCGACATTGATGACAAAGCCCCGCATGCGCTGGGCATCCTTGGTGGACCCGATGTTGAGGTCGATGCCGTCGACCGCGGACGTCCAGGCCGTTTTCCAGCCGTCGTCCTGGACGAACGCGTTGCCGGCGGTTCCCTTGACGCCGGACACGGCGATGTTGATGGACTCGATGGCTCGGCCCTCGCCCGGCTTGCCCGCTGTCCGGCCGTCGCACACCGGGTGCTGCCAGCCGATGTCGGTCATGAAGACCCGGTAGCAGATGTGCCGCCCCGGGGTGCTCGCGGCCAGTAGCCCGACAGCGGTTGCCGCGGTGTCCGGGGGTGCGGACGTCTTCTTGGCCTTGGGCGTGGCCGATGCCCCGCCTCCGCTGATTGCGGCCTGTGTCTGGACCGCGGGCGCCGCGGTCGTGGGCGCCGCCGCCGTGGTGGGTGCGGGCGGCTGGGGCGGCACCGCGGTCGGCGTCGGGGTGGGGATGGTGGTGGCGGCGGTCTGCTGGAGTTTTTCCTGGGCGAGGCTGGTCACGTTCGGTTGGTAGGCGAACCAGAGGGCGACGCAGGCGATGGTGAGTCCGACGGCGAGGCTGAGGAAGG
>NZ_SUMC01000002.1 GCF_005047355.1 Actinacidiphila oryziradicis | reverse complement strand
TCGGTGGTTATTGCGTTAGGGAAACGCCCGGTTACATTCCGAACCCGGAAGCTAAGCCTTTCAGCGCCGATGGTACTGCAGGGGGGACCCTGTGGGAGAGTAGGACGCCGCCGAACAACCTTTATAGAAAAGCCCCCAGGCTGAGCCTGGGGGCTTTTCTGCGTCCGCCGACGCGTCTGTCATACCTGCGGCTTAGAGTGGTCTGATGCGGTACGACCTGATCATCTTCGACAACGACGGCGTCCTCGTGGACAGCGAGCCGATCTCCAACCGGATCCTGGCGGATTATCTGACCGAACTCGGCCACCCGACCACGTACGAGGACTCCATTCGCGACTACATGGGCGCCGCCCTCCACCGCGTCCACGACACGGTGCTGGAGCGCTCCGGCCTGCGGCTGCCGGATGACTTCGACGAAACGCTCCACCAACGGGTCTTCGAGGCGTTCCGCCGTGACCTTCGGCCTGTCGCCGGAGTCGCCGAGGCGCTGGAGAAGTTGGATGCCGACGGCATCCCGTACTGCGTCGCGTCCTCGGGGAGCCATGAGCGGATCCGGGTCGCGCTCCGCACGACCGGGCTGTACGAACGCTTCGGGGAGGAGCGGATCTTCAGTTCCCAGGATGTCGGCCGTGGGAAGCCGGCACCGGACCTATTTCTGCACGCGGCCGGGGCGATGGGCTTCGAGGCGCACCGCTGTGCGGTGGTGGAGGACAGCCCGCTGGGCGCGCAGGCGGCGCGCGCGGCCGGGATGGATGTGTACGGCTTCACGGCGATGACACCGGAGGCGAAGCTGGGCCCGGCGAATGGTCTGTTCGGTGAGATGTCCGAACTGCCGGGCCTGCTTCTGCGTTGAGACCGAAGATTGATCTCAGCGCCCTACCCAACTGCGTATGCAAGCCCCTACGCTGCTCGCTCGTGACTCCTCCCCGAAGGGGCTTCTCACCCGGCTCGGAAGAACCTCATGACGGCCAAGCCCTGACCGCTGCCCGAAGGCAGATCCTCAGGCGAGCAAGGAGCTGGGATGGACGCTGCCATATCTGCCCAATCCGACACCCGCCTGCGGCACGGACGGGCCTCGCTGGCCGTCAGTTTCTTTGCTCAGGGCACAGCGTTCGCTCTGCTTGTAACGAGGATTCCCGCTCTGCAGGACCGCTACGGCGTCAGTGACGCGCTGCTGCCGGCTTTTCTCGCGGCCGTGCCGGTGCTGGCCGGCGCGGGCAGTCTGGCGACGGAGCACTTAGTACGCCGGGTTCGGCCGAGCGTGGTGCTGCGCTGGGTGCAGCCGGTGCTGTATTTGGCGCTGCTGGCGGCGGGGGCCGGGAACGCGCTGTGGCAGTTGGCGGCGGCGCTGGCGGTGTTCGGGGTGTGTGTCGGCGGGCTGGACGCGTCGATGAACATGCTGGGGGTGAGCCTGCAGCGGACGTACGGGCGGAGCATCATGCTCGGCTTTCACGCGGCGTACAGCCTGGGCGGGATACTCGGGGCGTCGCTGGCGTGGGTGGGGGCGCACTGGCATCTGTCGCTGCTGGTGCTGTACTCGCCGGTGATCGTGGTGGTGATCCCGCTGGTGCTGGTGGCGAGCCGTTGGTACGTCGACCAGGAGGCGGTGCCGGCCGCCGAGGCCGCTGAGGCGCCGCCTGTCGTGATGAAGCTGCTGATGCCGCTCTGCCTGGTGATGGCCTTCGCGTACATCGGCGACTCGACCGTCTCCAACTGGGGCGCGAAGTATCTCAAGGACACCCTGCACAGCTCCGAGCAGCTGTCGACGGTCCCGTACAACGTCTACATGGTCACGACCCTCATCGGCCGGTCGCTCGGTGACTTCGGGGTCCGGCGGTTCGGCGCGGTGGCCGTGGTACGGGTGGGGACGGTGCTGGCGGCGGGCGGCTTCGCGGTGGTGGCGGTGGCGCCGGGGGCGTGGGTGGGGATGCTGGGCTTCACGATGCTGGGCTTCGGGCTGTGCGTGATCGTGCCGCAGACGTTCGCGGCGGCGGGGCGGCTCTTCCCGGGGGCGTCCGACACGGCGATCGCGCGGCTGAACATTTTCAATTACGTCGGCTTCCTGGTCGGGTCGCCGCTGGTGGGCGGCCTGGGCGATGCGTGGAGTTATCGCGGGGCGATGGTCGTGCCGATGCTGCTGGTGCTCGTCACACTGCGCTACGCCCGCTCGTTCGCGGCGGAGCCGGCCCGGTACGGTGTCGGCCATGAGCGGCCGCGCACAGCTGATGTGGGACGAGCAGGTAACGAGCTATGACTTTGGTCCCGGGCACCCCATGGACCCGGTACGGCTCTCGCTGACCAGAAGTCTGGTCAGCGAGTTCGGGCTGGACCGGGAGCTGGCGGTGGTGGCGGCGCCGGCGGCCGGGGATTCGACGCTGGGGCTGGTGCACCGGGCGGATTACGTGGCCGCGGTGCGCCGGGCGTCGGTGGATCCGAAGAGGGCGGAGCTCGACTACGGGCTCGGTACGGCGGACAACCCGGCGTTCGAGGGCATGCACGAGGCGTCCGCGTTGATCGCCGGGCAGTCGGTCGGCGGGGCGGAGGCGGTGTGGCGGGGTGAGACGGAGCACGCGGTGAATTTCGCGGGCGGGCTGCATCACGCGATGCCAGGGGCGGCGTCAGGGTTCTGTGTGTACAACGACGCGGCGCTGGCGATCGCGCGGCTGCTGGAGCTGGGCGCGGAGCGGGTCGCGTATGTCGATGTGGATGTGCATCACGGGGACGGGGTGCAGGCGGTTTTCTGGGACGACCCCCGGGTTCTGACGATCTCGTTGCATGAGCATCCCCGGACGCTGTTCCCGCAGACGGGGTGGCCGGAGGAGACGGGCGGTCCGGCGGCGGAGGGAAGCGCGGTGAATGTGGCGCTGCCGGCCGGCACGGGGGACGAGGGGTGGCTGCGGGCGTTTCACGCGGTGGTGCCGGAGCTGGTCGCGGCGTTCCGTCCGCAGGTGCTCGTCACCCAGCACGGGGCGGATACGCATTTCGAGGACCCGTTGGCGCACCTGGCGGTGAGCCTGGATGCGCAGCGGATGGTGATGGAGGCCTGTCACGGGCTGGCGCACGAACACGCGGAGGGGCGCTGGCTGGCGCTGGGCGGCGGGGGGTATGCGGTGGCGGAGGTCGTGCCGCGCAGCTGGACGCACCTGGTCGCGATCGCGGCGGGTGCGCCGATCGCGGCGACAACGCCCGTGCCGGAGGTGTGGCGGGGCGAGGTGTACCGGCGGACGCGGGAGGTGGCGCCGTTGCGGATGACGGATGGGCGCGAGCCGCGGTGGCAGAGCTTTGACGACGGTGGTTACGACCCCGCTGATCGCTTGGACCAGGCGGTGCTCGCGACCCGGCGGGCGGTGTTCCCGTCGCACGGTCTGCTGGCGTAACGGGCGGGGCCCCGGCCGCCCGCCCCGAACGGCGGTCGGTTCCCGGTTACGGTCAGCCCGCCGCGAGCAGCGCTGCTGCCCGGTCCACCGCGAAGACGTAGCCCTGGGTGCCGCAGCCGGCGATGACACCGTTGGCGCGCTCGGACACGTAGGAGTGATGCCGGAAGGGCTCGCGCTGGTGGATGTTGGAGATGTGCACCTCGATCACCGGGAGCCCGTCGCAGGCGCTGAGGGCGTCGAGGAGGGCGACGGAGGTGTGCGAGAGCCCGCCGGGGTTGATGATGATGGCCGAGTGGGTGGCGCGGGCTTCGTGGATCCAGTCGATGAGCAGGCCCTCGTGATTGGACTGGCGGCAGTCGACGGCGATGCCGTGGCCCGTGGCGGCCTTGGTGACGAGTGTCTCGACGTCGGCGAGGGTCTCCGAGCCGTAGATCTCGGGCTGGCGCTGGCCGAGGAGGTTGAGGTTGGGGCCGTTGAGGACCAGGATCGTGTGAGTCATGAGGGCGATTCTCGCAGTCGCCCAGGCGTGCGGCCCGGCCGGTCCAGCCGCCCGAAGGGGTGGGCTTTGCGGATTCGGGTGCCGCGCGGCTGCGTACGGCGTCACGATCGGACCGTGCTGAGTGTCGGCGTACTTCGCGCGCATCTGCTGGCGGCCCGGCTGGCCGGTCCTGTGGCGACCCTGAGGGAGAAGAGCCTGCGCAGCTATCGTCTCTTCGCTGCGGGCGACCCCCGCACCACACTCGGACTGGAGCCCGAACGCTCCTGGACGCAGCCGGAGTTGCTGCGGCTGATGGCGGCCCGGTGTGGCGTATCACCTGACCCGGGGCATACTTCCGGTCAAGATGTGATTGATCCTGATCGTACAATTGCCGCGCTTGACGCCTTCGCCAAACGTCTCAAAAGGGCTGCGGTGTGCCGCGAACCGATCCTTCTCGGTACAGGTCACCCGCGCTGGTTGCATGGCTTCTACGCCGAATTGGCCATGGCCTTGTCGGCGGCAGGATGCCCTGTTCTCATCCCATCGCATGGTCGATGTGTCGACATTCCGACCCAAATCGGCGTACGCCAGCACAACCTTTGGTACGTAGGTGGAGTCGGGATCGTAAGGCTGTCCCATCCCTCGGCGCCCGGAAGCACACCGGCGGCACACACGCACTCCCCCCTCCCTGTTCGGGTCGCGCTGGACGGCGCGGCGGCGCGCGGGGGCCGGTTGCCGGAACTGGTGGTGGGGGACCATGGGTGGATCTGCGGGGCAGGTCAACTGGGGGTCGAGGCAATCGGACTGGCGGATTCCGACGACCCGGCGGTGTTTGTCGCCGAGGCGGAGGGGAGGGCGTCCGTCGTGGTTCCGCTTGATGACGCTGTGCGGTCTGATTACTACCGACCGCTTACGCGCTATGTACTCAATCGAGCGTGTCTGTCACAGTAGTCAACGGATGGCTACTCCTCTTCCCCACTTGCATCACCCGCACCTACTCTGGGGAGGAGCGCACATGCGAGCAGGAGTCACCGGAGGGGAAGCCGGTGGCGTGTCATGTGCGGAAGGTTCAGGTGTGTGTCATGGCTTCTAGCGATAGGCCTCTCAACGAGGTCGTGTTCCTGACCGTGGCCGAGGTCGCCGCGGTAATGCGAGTATCCAAGATGACCGTGTACCGGCTGGTGCACAGCGGTCATCTGCCGGCAATCCGGGTGGGCAGGTCCTTCCGGGTGCCGGAGCAGGCCGTCCAGGAATATCTTCGGGAGTCCTTCGTGGGGGTGGAGACTGCTTAACGGCTGCCGCGGCCACCTCGGTTTATGTCCGCAGCTTCTGGGCGGGTAGGCTTGGCCGACGTAGGTCGTGTGGGCTCGGACGCCCCGCACCGAGTGAAAACGAAGCGAGGGTTGTCGTGGGCTCAGTCATCAAGAAGCGGCGCAAGCGTATGGCGAAGAAGAAGCACCGCAAGCTGCTGAAGCGGACGCGTGTGCAGCGTCGCAACAAGAAGTAAAGCGAGCTACCTGCTGTGCTTCCTGCCCTCCTCCCACCATGTTTTCAGTGGTGGGAGGAGGGCAGCCGCGTTTAGAGACACCCATCGCAACACGTAGCGGGTACGGTGCGTGCACAGGAAGCCCGGTTCCGCCGGGCGGAAGGAAGGCGCTGAACCTTGGGCAAGGTCGTGCTCGTCACCGGAGTCGCCCGGCAGCTCGGCGGCCGGATCGCACGGCGGATCAGCCGCGAGCCCGGCGTCGACCGGGTGGTCGGAGTCGATGCGGTGGCTCCCGGGCACGATCTGGGTGGCACCGAGTTCGTCCGGGCCGACATCCGCCATCCGATGATCGCCAAAATACTGGCCGAGCAGGCCGTGGACACCGTCGTGCACATGGATGTCAGCGGCACCCTGCCCGGCAAGAGCAACCGGGCGGCGCTCAAGGAGACCAACGTCATCGGCACGATGCAGCTGCTCGGCGCCTGCCAGCAGGCACCGACGGTGCGGCGGCTGGTGGTGAAGTCGACGACCAGCGTCTACGGCTCCGCGCCCCGAGACCCGGCGGTCTTCACCGAGACGATGCCCCCCAAGTCGCTGCCCAGCGGCGGCTTCGCCAAGGACGCGGTCGAGGTCGAGGGATATGTCCGCGGCTTCGCCCGGCGCCGCCCCGATGTGGCGGTGGCGGTGCTGCGCTTCGCCAACATCCTCGGCCCCAGGGCGGACACCCCGCTCGCGGAGTACTTCTCGATGCCGGTCCTGCCGACCGTCTTCGGCTACGACCCGCGGCTGCAGTTCGTCCACGAGGACGATGTGATGGACGTACTTCTGCTCGCCATCCAGGAGCCACGCCGGTCCACGCTGAACAGCGGCACCTTCAACATCGCGGGCGACGGAGTGCTGTTGCTCTCACAGACCGCCCGCAGGCTGGGCAGGCCCACCGTGCCGGTGCTGCTGCCGGCCGTGACCTGGATGAACCAGATGCTGCGAACAGCGGGGGTCACCGACTTCTCGCCGGAGCAGATCCGGCTGCTTACACACGGCCGGGTGGTGGACACCACGCAGATGCGTGAGACGCTCGGCTTCGTCCCGAAGTTCACCACCGCGGAAGCCTTCTGCGACTTCGCTCGCAGCCGCGGCCCCGGCCTGCTCCCGCCCGAGCGGATCGCCTACGTCGTCGACTGGCTGGCGGACGCCGTGGCCCCTGAACCTGCGGGCAGCAACCAGACGTGAGTGCCGCAACGAGGAGGAGCCGAACCCATGGCGGACGCCAAGGTCATCCCGTTCGACGAGGACACCCGTGCCCGTCGTGGGACTTCGCGGCCGCGGGGACGGGCCGCCGCCCGCAAGAAGGGCGAGACGGGCCCCGGCGCGGCCCCTGGGGGCGCCTCCGCGTCACCGCTCACCGCCGTTCCGGCGGAAGGGTCCGAGGGCCCGGACGGCTCCGGTGATTCCGGCGGGAGCTTGCCGGCAGCCACGCCTACGCTCACGGCCCCGCTGCCCGCGCCCGTGAGCGCGCTCACCGACGCGCTCAGCGATGCGCTCGGCGGAGCCGCCGACCGGCTCCTCGGTGGCCACTGGGACCGTAAGGTCGCCCATGGGCTCGCGTTTCTGCGGCGGCGGGTGACTGGGGATTACGAGGTCGACGACTTCGGCTACGACGAGGAGCTCACCGACCAGGTGCTCATGTCGGTCCTGCGGCCGTTCTTCGACAAGTACTTCCGCGTCGAGGTCAGGGGCATCGAGAACATCCCCGACACCGGCGGCGCCCTGGTCGTCTCCAACCACTCCGGCACGCTTCCCCTCGATGGGCTCATGACCCAGGTCGCCGTGCACGACCACCATCCCGCCGGCCGGCATCTGCGGCTGCTCGCCGCTGATCTTGTCTTCGTACTGCCTCTGGTGAACGAGCTGGCCCGCAAGGCCGGGCACACCCTCGCCTGTGCCGAGGACGCCCAACTGCTGCTGGAGCGCGGCGAGGTCGTCGGTGTGATGCCCGAAGGATTCAAGGGGCTCGGCAAGCCCTTCTCCGACCGGTACAAGCTCCAGCGCTTCGGGCGGGGCGGCTTTGTGGCCACCGCGCTGAAGACCGGGGTGCCGATCATTCCCTGCTCGATCGTGGGCGCCGAGGAGATCTACCCCATGGTCGGCAACTCCAAGACCGTCGCGCGGTTGCTGGGCTTCCCGTACTTCCCGGTGACCCCGACGTTTCCCTGGCTGGGGCCGCTGGGGTTGGTGCCGCTGCCGACGAAGTGGACGATTCAGTTCGGGGAGCCGATTGCGACGGATCATTACACGCCGGAAGCGGCGGAGGATCCGATGCTGGTCTTCAATCTGACGGATCAGGTGCGGGAGACGATTCAGCACACCCTGTACAAATTGCTGGTGCAGCGGCGGTCGGTCTTCTTCTGACCGGCGCGCGGTCGCCGGGGGTCGTCGCCTGCGGCGGGCTTCCCCCTCCCCGCCCCTCCCCGCCCCTCCCCGGCTGCGTCCGATTCGCGGCTGGCGCCGCGTGGGGGGATCCGCCCCGGGCCCGCCTCCTACGCCCTGGCGGGCGTGGGAGGGACCCCCAGTCCTCAAACGCCGGACGGGCTGCAAATGCCACCTGGTTGTGGGCAGGCGTGCGCAGGGCCGAGCGAAGCGAGATGGGGGCACCTCCTGGGGGCACCTCCCGGCCGAAGGCTGGGGAAGGTAGCCGGGGGAGGGCGGGCACAACCAGGCCACCGGCCCGCACGGCGGGTCGGAGCAGCGCCGCAGGCAACCCCGACCCGCCCGCCCGGCAACGGCTAGTTGTCGTCCGAGGTCAGTCCCAGGCCGGGCAGGAGGCCCGGGAGTACGGGCGGGAGGGTGACCGAGGGCGGCGTCGTGGACGCGGAGGGGCTGGCGGAGCTGGTTGAGGAGGAGCCGGTGCCGCCGAGGAGCCCGTCGGCGCCGCCGAGCAGGCCGCTGTCGGGACTGCCGGAGGCGGAGGGCACGGCCTTGTTCTTGCCGCTGCCGGTGGCCATGGAGGACGAGGGCGCGGGACGGTCGGTGCCACCGGAGCGGGTGCTGGAGCCGGGCGAGCCGCCCCGCCCGTCGGTGGTGCTGCCGGTGCGGTCGGCCGGGGGAAGGAGCTTCTGCAGCGGGGCGACTTCATGCTCTATGGCGTCGAAGACCGAGTTGACCTTGTTGCCGACGTCGGTGAGCTGGGAGGGCAGGCGGTCGCGCAGATCGCTCCAGCCCTTGCGGTGGGCGGTGGAGAAGTTGGACAGCGCGGCGATGGGCTTCAGTGAGCCGTCCTTCTTGTACGCGGCGCTGAGCAGCCGGTGGCCCTCGGCGGCTTCCTGCTGCATGCCGGAGAGGGCGCGGGCGATCTCGCCGACCGACTCGGCGTCGAGATTGCCGCTGCGGCTGCGCTCCATGAGGCGGCGGGCTTCCTGCAGGCGGGTCGAGGCGAGGTCGAGGTAGACCTTGCCCCGGTCGGTGTCGCCGTTGGTGAGGCCGAGCCGCATGTCCTCCATGCCGCGCTTGAGGCCGTAGAGGGTGTCGCCGGGCAGCGCGTCGGTGCTGGCGGCGGCGACGCCGCCGAACGCGCCGGCGGCGACGCCCACCGAGAGGCCGCTTGCGGCGAGCCTGCGGGACCAGCGGCGGCGTTTGCCCGCGCGGTGGGTCCCGCCGGTGCTGCCGCCGGTGGCACCGGCGCTGCCGACGCGCTGTACGGGGACCCGCAGGGTGCCGTCGGCGAGCGCGGCCTCCATGGCGGCGATCAGCTGGGCGCGTTGCACGGTCTTGGTCTGGGCGTCCAGCTTCGGCCTGGGCACCTCCTCAAGGGCGTTCGCCAGGGACAGGAGCCGGTTTTGCCCGGCGTCGGCATGCCGGTTCGCGGCGTGGTGGGCGCCATGCTGTTCGGCGGCGGGCTCCTGGGGACGTTCGTCGTCGCCCAGGGCCTCGGCGAAGGCGTTCGCCCGCCGGTGCGCCGTTGGATTCGCGATCACGGACGGCACCTCCTCTCGTCATTCACACTCGACTCCCCGAAGTGCCCGGAAGGTTGCTTTCCTTGAGCCTGATCACCCGATCGAGTGATCGGAAGCGAGCAGGCCACGACAGTGGGGAGTCTGCATTTGATGCAACGAGCGCCGTACGAGTTGGGTTACGCAGTCATGATGATCGGACCGAGACGACCCGCGCAACCACGGCTCACGAGTACGTCTCACCGTGCGTCTTCGGGGAGCAGCCGGGCGAGGGTCCGTACCGCGCGGTACTGCAGGGTCTTGATCGCGCCCTCGTTCTTCCCCATGATGCGGGCGGTCTCGGCGACCGAGAGGCCCTGGAGGAATCGGAGGGTGACGCACTCCTGCTGCTGCGGGTTGAGCTTGCGCACTGCCTTGAGCAGGGTCTCGTTGGAGAGCACCTCCAGGACATCGTCCTCGGGGCTGCGCGCGACCTCGTTGGCGTCGAGCATCTCGCCGGTGGTCACTTCGAGTCGGAAACGGCTCGACTTGAAGTGGTCCGCGACCAGGTTGCGGGCGATCGTGACCAGCCAGGCGCCGAAGTCGCGACCCTGCCAGGTGAACGTGCCGATCCGGCGAAGGGCGCGCAGAAACGTCTCGCTCGTCAGGTCCTCGGCGGTCGCTTTGCCGCCGACGCGGTAATAGATATAGCGGTACACCGTGTCGGAGTAGTGGTCGTAGAGCCGGCCGAACGCTTCGGTTTCACCCGCCTGCGCGCGTTCGACCAGATCCATCATCCGTCCGCTGTCGCTGTCAGCGGCAGGGCGGCGGGACACGGCGCCCTGGCTCGGGGCCTTGCCGGCCCGGGCGCGTCGGCCGACGGCGGTGCCGACCTCGGCCATCGCATAGGCGGGATCTGCGGTGGACACGGGTGCGGCGAAGGCGAGAGCGGGCATGGCGTACGCGGGGACAACGCGCAGGTGGTCAATGACCAGCGCGCGCAACGTAGCCAGGCCAGAGGCGTCAACCCCGGTGTGTGGGTACACGGGACTCCCAGAGGCAGAACTTCCATCACGTGCAGTACGGGACCATTCACTCGTCGTAGCGACGCGTGGGTACCGGCTTGCATCTGAGGAGAATAACGCTTCGTGCAGACAACGCTACACCGAGTTGCTGAAAACGTCGGTTCCGCCCACTCCAGTGCGTTTTGACGATCGATCAATTATCGAACACGGAGGCATTCTTGACCATATTTGGTCGTGAAATGCTCGGGTGGAGTGCGTGTTGTGGCTGTGTGGTAACCCGGGGACTGGCGGGCAGGGAGACGGGGTAGGACTGCCGGATGCCCAGTCGCGCCGCGTCCGCGCTCAGCGGCGCCGGCGCTGGATCGCCACGGCCGCGGCCGTGCCGCCCGCGATCGCGCCGACTCCGGCGGCGGCCGGAATGCCGATCTTGGCGGCCTTGCGTCCCGTGCGGTAGTCGCGCAGCCGCCAGCCCTGGATGCGGGCGTGTTTGCGCAGCCGGGCGTCGGGGTTGATGGCGTACGGGTGTCCGACGAGCGAGAGCATCGGGATGTCGTTGGAGGAGTCGCTGTACGCCGCGCAACGCGAGAGATTCAGGCCCTCGGCGGCGGCCAGGGCGCGCACCGCCTCGGCCTTGGCGGGGCCGTGCAGGAGTCCGCCGACCAGGCGTCCGGTGTAGACGCCGCCGACGGACTCCACGACGGTGCCGAGTGCGCCGGTGAGGCCGAGGCGGCGGGCGATGATGGTGGCGGTCTCCACGGGGGCGGCGGTGACGAGCCAGACGCGCTGGCCGGCGTCGAGGTGGGCCTGGGCGAGGGCGCGGGTGCCGGGCCAGATCTTGCCGGCCATGTACTCGTCGTAGATCTCCTCGCCGATCGTTCTGAGCTCCTCGACGCGGTGCCCCTTGATGATGGAGAGCCCGCTGTCCCGCGCCTCCTGCATGTGCTCCGGGTCCTCGAACCCGGCGAGCCGGAAGTACGCCTGCTGCCAGGCGAAGCGGAGCAGGTCGCGCTTGTGGAAGAACTTCCGTTTGTACAGGCCCCTGCCGAGGTGGAAGACCGCGGCGCCCTGCATCACGGTGTTGTCCAGGTCGAAGAAGGCGGCGGCGTGCGCATCACCGGCGACGGGGAACTCCGGGGGCGTCTTCTCGGAGTCTGCGAGCGTTTTCTCGGCGAGCGCGGCCTCGGCGGCCTCGGCGGCGGCTTCGCCGGCCAGGACGTTGCGGGCAGTGGCGGGGCGGCTACCACGGGTGAGCCATCGGGGAGTGGCCATGTGGTGAGCATATCCAGTCAGTTCCGCGGTCCGGGTTCACGGTTGGTGCGGGTGGATGAACTTTTCGCATCAGAAGGGTTTGGAACAACGATCGGTTGCTCCCGGGCCCGTCGCCGCCCGGAACTCCTGTCCACGAGCCGCCCGGCGCGCGCGGGGGCACAATGGCTGGGATGAGCCCTCTGTTCAAAGCACGCGTGGATGGCAAGGATCCGGCCGATCGTACGGTGACGCTGATCGGCAAGCCGGGCTGCCATCTCTGTGACGACGCGCGCGTCGTGATCGAGAAGGTCACGGGCGAGCTGGGCTCCTCCGTGGAGGAGCTGGACATCACCCAGGATGATGAGCTGTACCGCAAGTACTGGGAGCAGATCCCGGTGGTCCTGGTTGACGGCGAACAGCACGATTTCTGGCGGGTGGACGAAAATCGGCTGCGGCGGGCGCTGGGTGCCAGGTGAATTGCACCGTTCTTTTGCACCCACGTAGTTCCTTTGCACCCGCGTATTCGAATAGTATCGAGTTCGTTTTGTGTAGCGGGGGCGCGTAGGTGAGGAAGGTGACGGCGTGCTCCCGGGCAGGCTTCAGGGGGCGCAGCAGGTGGGCGGCGGTGGGTTCGCCGTCGTGGATCTGGAGGCGACCGGGTCGAGCTCCCGGCGGCACCGGGTGGTCGAGCTGGCCGTGGTCCTGCTTGGCGGGGACTGCTCGCCGCAGGGTGAGTTCTCGACGCTGGTCGACCCTCAGGGACCGGTCGGAGCGACGCATATTCACGGGATCGAGGACCGTCAGCTCAAGCGCGCCAGGGCGCCGCGGTTCGCGGAGATCGCGCCGGGGCTGTTGAGGTTGCTGCGGGGCAGGGTGATGGTGGGGCACAACGTGGGGTGCGACCGGGCGTTCCTGGCCGCGGAGTATGCCCGTATCGGCGTGGAATTCCCCGCCGTGCCCGAGGTGTGCACGATGCGGCTGGCCGCGTTGCGCGACCCGGCGCCGGCCCGGCTGAGCCTGCGGGCGTGTGCGGAGGCGGCCGGGGTGGCGGGCTGGCCGGCGCACATGGCACTGGGAGACGCTCGGGCGACGGCGCGGCTGTTCGCCCATTACACGCGGGAACGTCCGCAGGGGGGCCGGGCCTATGTGGAGCGCGAGGAGGCTGCGCTGGCGGGGGCGGCGGTGCTGGAGTGGCCCAAGTTGCCAGTGGTGACCGGTTCCGGTGCGCTGTGGGTGCGGCGAAAAGGGAACGTTCCGGGGCGGAAAATCGTTCCTTATGTCCGTAATAGGAGCGCGTGATGCCGGTCACTTCGCCTGGACAAACCGGACATCATCTTTGTGCACGCGTTCACAAAGACATAGCCTGGCACGCACGGGGCGGCCATAGTGACTGTGGCCGTCCGCAGCCGAGCTGTACCGGCAGGAGCATCGTGGCAACTGGCCGAAATCACCGACCGGCGACCCGCAGCCGAGGGATCCCCGAGGCCACCGTCGCCCGGCTTCCGCTGTACCTGCGGGCGCTGACCTCGCTCTCCGAGCGTTCGGTGCCCACGGTGTCGTCCGAGGAACTCGCGGCCGCCGCCGGAGTGAACTCCGCCAAGCTCCGCAAGGACTTCTCGTATCTCGGTTCCTACGGAACCCGTGGCGTCGGCTATGACGTCGAGTACCTCGTGTACCAGATCTCCCGCGAACTCGGACTGACCCAGGACTGGCCGGTTGTGATCGTCGGCATGGGTAATCTCGGCGCCGCGCTCGCCAACTACGGCGGCTTCGCCTCCCGGGGTTTCCGGATCGCCGCCCTCATAGACGCCGACGCGAGCCTGGCCGGAAAGCTGATCGCCGGGCTCCCGGTGCGACACGCCGAGGAGCTGGAGGAGATCGTCGACGACAACCAGGTGTCCATCGGCGTGATCACCACCCCGGCCGGCGCGGCGCAGGAGGTCTGCGACCGGCTGGTCGGCGCCGGAGTCACCTCGATCCTCAACTTCGCGCCGACTGTCCTCACGGTGCCCGACGGAGTCGACGTCCGAAAGGTCGACCTCTCCATCGAACTCCAGATCCTCGCCTTCCACGAGCAGCGCAAGGCCGGCGAGGAGTTCGACGACACCGTCACCGCGCCCCCCAAACGACAGCCGACCAGCACCGGACCTGACGGGGACCTCCCCGCCGTGATGCCGGCATGAGCCTCCTCGTCGTAGGTCTGAGCCACCGCAGCGCCCCGGTCAGCGTCCTGGAGCGGGCGGCGCTCGCCGAGGACACCAAGGCGAAGCTGCTGCTCGACGCGGTCGCCGCCGAGCCCGCCGCCGAGGCGGCCGTCCTGTCCACCTGCAACCGCATCGAGCTCTACGCGGACGTGGAGAAGTTCCACGCGGGCGTCGCCGGGCTGTCCACCCTGCTGGCCCAGCACAGCGGGGTCACGCTGGAGGAGCTCACCCCGTACCTCTACGTCCACTACGAGGACCGGGCCGTCCACCACCTCTTCTCCGTGGCCTGCGGGCTGGACTCCATGGTCGTCGGCGAGGGCCAGATCCTCGGCCAGATCAAGGACACCCTCGGGCTCGGCCAGGAGCTGCACACCGCCGGACGGCTGCTCAACGACGTCTTCCAGCAGTCGCTGCGGGTCGGCAAGCGTGCCCACTCCGAGACCGGCATCGACAAGGCCGGCCAGTCACTGGTCACCTTCGGCCTCGACCAGCTCGCCCGCGCCATCGGCGGAACCGACTCCTTCGGCGAGTGGGCCGACGGCAAGCGCGCCCTCGTCGTCGGCGCCGGCTCCATGAGCTCGCTCGCCGCCACCACGCTCGCCCGCGCGGGCGTCTCCGAGATCGTCGTCGCCAACCGCACGGAGGAGCGCGCCAAGCGCCTGGCCCAGGCCATCGGCGGCCGCGCCGTGCGTATGGACGAGGTCGCCGCCGAGCTGCCGTCCGCCGACATCGTCGTGTCCTGTACGGGGGCCACCGGGCAGGTCGTCGCGGCCGAGACGGTCTTCCGCGCGCTGCTCTCCCGTACCGCCACCTCGCCCATCGGCCTGCTCGACCTGGCCATGCCGCGCGACATCGACCCCGTCGTCCACACCCTGGACGGCGCGCACCTCGTGGACCTGGAGACCATCGGCAACGCCGCCCAGGACGCCCCGATGGCCGCCGACGTCGACGAGGTGCGAAAAATCGTCTCCTCCGAGGTCGCAGCCTTCGGCGCGGCCCAGCGAGCCGCGCACATCACCCCCACCGTGGTGGCGCTGCGCTCCATGGCCGCCGACCTCGTGGCCGGCGAACTGGCCCGGCTCCACGGCCGCCTCCCAGACCTGGACGACAAGAGCCGCGCGGAGGTCACCCAGACCGTGCGCCGCGTCGTCGACAAGCTCCTGCACGCGCCCACCGTGCGGGTCAAGCAGCTCGCGGGCGAACCCGGCGGCGCCGGGTACGCCGACGCGCTGCGGGAACTGTTCGACCTCGACCCGCAGGCGGTCGCCGCCGTCAGCAGGGCTGACTCCCCGAGCACAGATGAACCGAATCGAGGGCGGGCATGACAAGCCCAACCGCACTCCCCACCGCACTTAAACTGGGCACTCGGCGCAGTGCCCTCGCCATGGCGCAGTCCGGCCAGGTCGCGGAGCAGGTCCGGCAGCTGATCGGACGGTCCGTGGAACTGGTCGAGATCACGACATACGGTGACACCTCGCGCGAGCACCTCGCGCAGATCGGCGGCACCGGCGTCTTCGTCTCCGCGCTGCGTGACGCGTTGCTGGCCGGGAAGATCGATCTGGCGGTCCACTCGCTGAAGGACCTGCCGACGGCCGACGCCGAAGGGCTGACGCTGGCCGCCATCCCGGTCCGCGAGGACCCGCGCGACGCGCTGGTCGCCCGCGACGGGCTCAGCTTCGAGCAGCTCCCTGACGGTGCTCGGATCGGTACCGGCTCGCCACGCCGGATGGCGCAGCTCAACCACTGGGCCCGCTCAATGGGCCGGGCGATCGAGACCGTGCCCATCCGCGGCAATGTGGACACCCGTATCGGATATGTTGCCTCGGGCGACCTCCACGCCGTCGTGCTGGCCGCCGCCGGGCTGAACCGCCTCGGCCGCCTCGGTGAGGCCACCCAGCTGATCCCCACCGACGCTCTACTGCCTGCCCCTGGCCAGGGGGCCCTGGCCATCGAATGTGCCGCGCACAATGTGGTGCTGGCCGATGCGCTCGCCGAGCTCGACGACCCGTTCACCCGGGCCGCCGTGACCGCCGAGCGAAGCCTGCTCGCCGCCCTCGAGGCCGGCTGCTCCGCCCCTGTGGGCGCGCTCGCCGAACCTCACTTCCAAGGGGCCGCCGAGCGGGTAACCGAGCTGCGCCTGCGCGGCGTCGTCGGCACGACCGACGGCGTCGAGCTGGTGCAGATGTCCATCACCGGTCCCACCCCCGCCACTCGTACGGAAGCCGCGGCCCTCGGCCGCGAACTCGCCGACGAGATGCTCGCCAAGGGTGCCGCCGGTCTTATGGGGGAGCGAGACCTGTGAGCCCCATCGCCGCCGTCGCAACGACCACCGCCGTCCCGGTATCCGGGTACGTCACCTTCCTCGGTGCCGGACCGGGAGACCCCGGACTGCTGACCCTGCGCGCCGTCGAGGCGCTGGCCCGCGCCGACCTGCTGGTGGCCGAGCCGCAGGTGCTCGACGTCGTGCGCACGCACGCCCGCGCATCCGTGGACACCGCCGAACCAGCCACCGGGGACGGCCCATTGGGCGCTCCCGCTGCCGTTTCCGCTGTCGTCCAGCTTGTCATGGCGTCCGCGCGCACCGGCAAGCGGGTCGTCCGTGCCGTCGCCGGCGACCCCGGCCTCGACGCCGGCGCCGCCGACGAGATGCTCGCCTGCGCCCAGGCCGGCATCCCCTTCGAGGTCGTGCCGGGCGTCGCCCACGCGGTCGGCGTCCCCGCCTACGCGGGCGTGCCGCTGAGCGGTGACGTACGGTTTGTCGACGCCGCCACCGCCTCCGATCGCTGCTGGACCGAGGTCGGCGCCAGCGACGCCACCCTCGTGGTCTCCACCACCCTCCAGACCGTCGCCGCCACCGCCGCTGAACTGGTGTCCTCCGGCCGCAAGCCCGAGACCCTCCTCACGGTCACCGTCGCCGGCACCACCACCCGCCAGCGCACCTGGACCGCCACCCTCGCCACCATCGCCGCCGAGCTGAAGGCAGCGAAGGCGCTGCCCACGCCGGAGGGCCCGATCCCGGCGATAGCCGTTGTCGGCGGCCAGACCGGCCGGCGCGAGCAACTCTCCTGGTTCGAGACCAAGCCCCTCTTCGGCTGGAAGATCCTCGTACCGCGCACCAAGGAGCAGGCCGGCTCGCTCTCGGAGCAGCTGTGCTCCTACGGCGCGGTGCCGCACGAGGTGCCGACCATCGCCGTCGAACCCCCGCGCACCCCCCAGCAGATGGAGCGCGCGGTAAAGGGCCTGGTCACCGGCCGTTACGAATGGATCGCCTTCACCTCGGTGAACGCCGTCAAGGCGGTACGCGAGAAGTTCGAGGAGTACGGGCTCGACGCCAGGGCCTTCGCCGGCATCAAGGTCGCGGCCGTCGGCGAGCAGACCGCGAAGTCGCTCGTCGAATTCGGCGTCAAGCCGGACCTCGTCCCGAGCGGTGAGCAGTCCGCTGCGGGCCTGTTGGAGGACTGGCCGCCCTACGACCCCGTTTTCGACCCCATCGACCGGGTTTTCCTGCCCCGCGCCGACATCGCCACGGAGACGCTGGTCGCGGGGCTGGTCGAGCTCGGCTGGGAGGTCGACGACGTCACGGCCTACCGGACCGTGCGGGCCTCGCCCCCGCCTGCCGACACCCGCGAGGCGATCAAGGGCGGCGGCTTCGACGCGGTGCTTTTCACTTCGTCGAGTACGGTACGGAATCTTGTCGGCATCGCCGGCAAGCCTCATAACGTCACCGTTATCGCCTGTATCGGCCCGGCGACGGCCAAGACCGCCGAGGAGCACGGGCTGCGGGTCGACGTCATGTCGCCGGAGCCGTCGGTACACGCGTTGGCGCAGGCGCTGGCCGACTTCGGCACGGCCCGGCGTGAGGCCGCGCTCGAGGCGGGTGACCCGGTCACGCGGCCCAGCGAACGCCGCCCCGGCGCGCGGCGGAGGGCGCGCGTCTGACCCTGCCCGGGCCGGTGGTCGGCGTTGTGCCCACCCCTCCCCCAGCTGCCTCCCCCAGCCTTCGGCCGGGAGGTGCCCCCAGGAGGTGCCCCCATCTCGCTTCGCTCGGCCCTGCGGCCCGCCTGCCCACAACGTGGGTCTATTCAGCCCGTCCGGCGTTTGAGGACTGGGGTACCTCCCATGCCCGCCAGGGTGTAGGGGGCGGGTCCGGGGCGGAGCCCCCCACGCGGCGCCAGCCGCAAATCGGACGCAGCCGGGAAGGGGCGGGGTGGGGGAAGCGCCGCAGGCAGGCGGCCCGACCAACCCCGGCAGGTTGTCGGGAAAACCTGGCTCCGGACGGGCGTACCGTGGTTCCTGGACGACCCCGGTAACGGAGAAAGGCACGGACATGAGCAACACGTACGGCGAGTTCCCAGCGGCGCGCCCCCGCCGCCTGCGTACGACTCCGGCCATGCGGCGCCTCGTCGCCGAAACCCGGCTGCACCCGGCCGAGCTGATCCTCCCCGCCTTCGTACGCGAAGGCGCCACCACCCCGGTGCCGATCTCCGCCATGCCCGGCGTCGTCCAGCACACCCGCGACTCGCTCCGCAAAGCCGCCGTCGAGGCGGCCCGGGCGGGCGTCGGCGGCATCATGCTCTTCGGCGTGCCGGAGGAGGAGAAGAAGGACGCGATCGGCTCGCCCGGCACAGACCCGGACGGCATCCTGCAGGTCGCCATCCGCGATGTCATCAGCGAGGTCGGAGACGAGCTCGTCGTCATGTCCGACCTCTGCCTGGACGAGCACACCGACCACGGCCACTGCGGCGTCCTGGACGCCGACGGCCGCGTGGACAACGACGCCACCCTGGAGCGCTACGCCGAGATGGCCCGCGTGCAGGCTGCCGCCGGCGTCCATGTGGTGGGCGCCAGCGGCATGATGGACGGCCAGGTCGCCCGTAGCCGCCAGGCTCTGGACGGCGCCGGGTATCAGGACGTCTCCATCCTCGCCTACACGGCCAAGTACGCCTCGGCCTTCTACGGCCCCTTCCGCGAGGCCGTCGGCTCATCCCTCAAGGGCGACCGCAAGACGTACCAGCAGGACCCGGCCAATTTCCGCGAGTCGATGCGCGAGCTCGCCCTCGACCTCGCCGAGGGCGCGGACATGGTCATGGTCAAGCCCGCCCTGCCTTACCTGGACGTGCTGAGCAAGGTCGCCGAGTCCGTGGACGTCCCGGTGGCCGCCTACCAGATCAGCGGCGAGTACGCGATGGTCGAAGCCGCCGCTGCGAACGGGTGGATCGACCGTGAGCGGGCGATCATGGAAACCTTGACGAGCGTGCGGCGGGCGGGCGCCAGCATGATCTTGACCTACTGGGCCACCGAGGTCGCGCGCCAGCTCTGACGCCGGCGCCTGATCACCCTCGCGTGGAGCGCTTTCGCCTGGGGGCATAGGAATGCCTTGGCCTGGTCGACCAAGCCAAGGCATCGTGCAGCGCGCTGCATGGACGGTACGTCACATGCCGACGCACTCAGGCAGTCACCATCCCCAGCCGTAGCCGCCGTGGCCGTAGCCGCCGTGGCCGTAGCCGCCGTAGCCGCCGTAGCCGCCGTAGCCGCCGTAGCCGCCATGACCGTAGCCGCCGTGGCCGCCATAACCGCCGCCGTGGCCGCCGCCGCCGTGGCCGCCGCCGTAGGTTGTGCTGGCGACAGTCTGGGCCGGGGCTGCGGACGCCGCTCCGGCGGCAGCGACCGAGGCGCCGCCGAACAGCAGAATGGTGCCCGCGCTCACTGCGATGACTTTCGTGAATCGCTTGGTGGACATGATCCACACCTCTTAACATAGAGACTGTGTGGCACGCGCCCGCGGATTGGTTAACCGCCTCTGGCGGAACCCGGAGGTGCGGGGTAACGGCGGACGGCTCTTGGCTAGTTCCCGCTGGCCACCTGCGCGCCGCGCTTGTACCTCCTACTACGTTCGCAGCCTACACCTCTCAGATGGGCCAAAAAGGCGCATAAACGGACATGTGCTGTGATTCCCTCCGGTTGTCCGACTGCTCAGCGCAAAGCCGCAGGTCAACGCCTCGGTAGGACCTCGGCAGGGTCTCGAAAAATGCGTGACATCCGTTCTTGATCAAGTGGGGCCGAGCCTGGACGGCGGCCGGCCTCGCCCAGGGGTCCCGGCAGGCCGGCAACGCCCACCAGCAAGCACCGCTCAGGCCCGGCTGCCGGCTCTCGGCCGGTCAGGAATGGCCCCACCGGTGTACGTGCGTAGACCTCAGTCCGAAGCAGGCCGGGGTCCCGGCCGATGAACTCCGCCGCCCACGCCGGGTCCGGTCCATCTCCGGCACGTTCGCTTTTCGTGTCCAACAGGTCGTCAAACCGCTCGGCCAGTTCGCGCTGCGTGAGCCGGACTGCCCTGCGGAACGGGGCCAGTTGGGCGGCTACGAGCCGCCGGCGCGCGGGGTGTTGCGAAGCGCACGGATGATGTGTTGCTCTGCGTCAGTGAGTTGGCCATGAACGCGTTGCTGCACGGGGTGCCGCCGGGGCGGCATGGCTCACTTGAGGAGGAGGCCGTCGACCTCAAGCTCCACCTTTGCGCCGATGGACTCGGGCAGGACGAAGGTTTCGCCCTTCCGATACACCGAACGCGTGCGGTATTCCCCGCCGCGGGGGTCGGTGCAGACGATGACCTCGCCATGCTCGCGATCGCAGATGACGTAGACGGGCACCCCTGCGCCTGCATAGGCATCGGGTTTGCGTTCTACGTCGTCGCGCCAGTTGGTGGAGGTGATCTCCAGGACCAGCCTGAAAATCGCAGGGTCGTAGCACTTGTACTTGATCTCGTGATCGCGGAATTCCTTGTCCACTACGGCGAGATCGGGTACGGCGTGGTCGTCCCCGCTGGGCAGCCAGAGTCCGATCCCTTGGATGACGTAGGCGTCTTTGCGGTGGAGCGCAGCGAACGCCAGCGTCAGATCAGTGAGGGCCAGCCCGTGAGGGCCGTCGGCTGCTGGAGTCACCAGGAGTTGTCCTTCAAGGATCTCCACCCTGTGATGGGGGAGGGATCGGGCCGCATACTCGGCGATGTCGATGAGGCTCACCGGTGTCTCTTCCGGCACCGGCCGGCAGGGGCGCTCCGGGGCAACCGTCATGTCGCTCCTCCTGTCTGCCTCGTCCTTGTCGGTCACGGGACCTCATCTCGATCGTAGGACGCGTCCAGTAACGATTCTGCCGGTCAAAACGGGCCAAAGCAGCCCTATGGCGGCCCTGGCAGTGTGCACCGGGGCCGCCATATGGGGGGCGCATTGGAGCGCTCAGAGGCGCTCGGGCGTCCGGATGCCCAGCAGTACCATGCCCTGGTGCAGGGTGCGGCCGGTCAGCTCGCACAGGAACAGGCGGTTCTCCCGGAGCTCGACCGAATTCTCGGCCTTGAGGACTGGGCACTGCTCGTAGAACGTCGCGAAGGCCGAGGCCACCGAGTAGAGGTACGAGGCCAGCTTGTGGGGCTCGTAGGTCTCGCTGACGCTTTCCAGCGTGTTGCCGAATTCGTCCAGCAGCAGCCCGAGAGCACGCTCCGCCGGGGCCAGCGGAAGCTCCGGGTGGGGGGAGGGCCGGGCATCTCCGGCCTTGCGGAGGATCGACTGGATGCGGGCGAAGGCGTACTGCAGGTAGACACTCGTGTCACCGGTCAGCGACACCATCCGGTCGAGGTCGAAGACATAATCGCGGCCCAGGGAGGTGGACAGGTCCGCGTACTTGATCGCGCCGATGCCGACCTCGGCGCCGCGTTCCTCGATCTCCTGCTCCGACAGTTCTTCGTTCTTCTCCCGGACGACGGACTTTGCCCGGTCCACCGCCTCGTCCAGCAGGTCGACCAGCCGGAAGGATTCGCCCGCACGGGTCTTGAACGGCTTGCCGTCCTTGCCCAGGACCGTGCCGAAGGGGATGTGCTTGACGGTGATCTCCTCGGTCAGCCAGCCCGCCCGGCGGGCGGTGGCGAAGACCATCTTGAAATGCAGCGCCTGCCGGACATCGACGACATACAGCAGGGTGTCGGCGTGCAGATCCCGCACCCGGTTGCGGATCGCGGACAGGTCGGTGGCGGCGTAGCCGAAGCCGCCGTCCGCCTTCTGCACGATCAGCGGTACCGGCTCGCCGTCCTTGCCCTTGATGTCGTCGAAGAACACGCACAGCGCACCGTTGGACCGCACGGCGACGCCGGTGTCCTCAAGCAGCTTGCAGGTCTCGACCAGCATGTCGTTGTAGCCGCTCTCGCCGACGATGTCCTCGTCGCGGATGGCGATGTCGAGCTTGTCGTAGACCGAGTAGAAGTAGATCTTCGACTCGTCCACGAACTGCTGCCAGATCGCGAGCGTCTCCGGGTCGCCGGCCTGTAGCTCGACCAGCCGCTTGCGGCTGCGGGTCTTGAACTCCTCGTCGGTGTCGAAGAGCGCCCGCCCCGCCTTGTAGACCCGGTCCAGCCGGGACATCGACTCCTCGCCGTCGCTGCCCTCGGGAGAGGCGTCCAGCTCGTGCGGGTGCTCGATCAGATACTGGACGAGCATGCCGAACTGGGTGCCCCAGTCGCCGATGTGGTGGCGGCGGATCACCGTCTCGCCCTCGAATTCGAGGATCTTGGCGATCGCGTCGCCGATCACCGAGGAGCGGAGGTGGCCGACGTGCATCTCCTTCGCCACATTGGGCTGGGCGTAGTCGATGACCGTGATCCCCGGCTTCTCGGCCGACGGAACGCCGAGGCGACCGTCCGCCGCGCGGGCGGCGAGGATGTTGGTGATGGCGGCGTCGGAGACCGTGATGTTGAGGAAGCCGGGGCCGGACACCTCGATGTCCGCGATCAGCTCGCCGTCGGCGGGGAGAGCGGTGACGACCTTGGCGGCGAGCTCGCGCGGGTTGGCCTTGTTCCGCTTGGCCAGGCCCAGCACCCCGTTGGCCTGGAAGTCGGCCCGGTCGCTACGTCGCAGCAGCGGATCGGCGCCGAGGACGTCGGCGATGCGCTGCTGGATCGTGGCGGAGAGGGACGGAACCGAAGCCATGGGCCGAGCCGTTTCGATAGGGGGCTGCTAAGTGGTTTGGCGAGCAACCCAGTATCCCAGACAATTGACCCTGCCAGACTTGCATTAATTGACCCCGCCGGACTTGTGTACGGCGAGTACGAGAGGGATGTGTGCCGATCGTGGCTCAGAGCACCACCGAGGCCGACTGGGTCTCCCGTTTCGCGGACGAGGTCATCGCCGAGGCGGATCGTCGAGCCCCCGGCAAACCCGTCGTCGTCGCGTCAGGACTCAGCCCCTCCGGCCCCATCCACCTCGGCAATCTGCGCGAGGTCATGACCCCGCACCTCGTCGCCGACGAGATCAGGCGCCGGGGCCGCGAGGTCGTGCACATCCTGTCCTGGGACGACTACGACCGGTTCCGCAAGGTCCCGGCCGGCATCGATCCGTCGTGGGCCGAGCACATCGGCAAGCCGCTGACCGCGGTGCCCGCGCCTGCGGGGAGTGAGTACTCCTCCTGGGCCGAGCACTTCAAGGCCCCGATGATCGCCGCGCTCGCCGAGCTGGGCATCGAGTACCGCGGGATCAGCCAGACCGAGCAGTACACGGCGGGTGCGTACCGCGAGCAGATCCTCTTCGCGATGCGCGAGCGCGCGCAGATCGACGCGGTGCTGGACCGGTACCGCACAAAGGCCAAGCCCGGGGCGAAGGCCGCTCCCAAGCAGCAGCAGAAGCCTGTCGACGAGGCCGAGATCGAGGCCGCCGAGGGCTCCGGCGCCGCGGACGAGGACGACGGCAGCACCGGCGGCGCGGGGTACTTCCCGTACAAGCCCTACTGCTCGGTCTGCGACCGCGACCTGACCACGGTCACCGCGTACGACGACGAGACGACCGAGCTCACATACAGCTGTGTGTGCGGGCACGAGGAGACCGTCAAGCTCTCCGAGCACAACCGCGGCAAGCTGGTCTGGAAGGTCGACTGGCCGATGCGCTGGGCTTACGAGGGCGTGATCTTCGAACCCTCGGGCGTTGATCATTCGTCGCCCGGGTCGTCCTTCGTGGTCGGCGGCCAGATCGTGCGCGAGATCTTCGGCGGCGAGCAGCCCATCGGGCCGATGTACGCCTTCGTCGGCATCAGCGGCATGGCCAAGATGTCGAGCTCGAAGGGCGGGGTTCCGATCCCTGCGGACGCCCTCGAGATCATGGAGGCGCCGCTGCTGCGCTGGCTGTACGCGCGGCGCAGGCCCAACCAGTCGTTCAAGATCGCCTTCGACCAGGAGATCCAGCGGCTCTACGACGAGTGGGACGCGCTGGAGCGCAAGATCGCGGACGGCTCGGCGCAGGCCGCTGACGCCGCCGCGTACAGCCGCGCTACGCGCACCGCCGACCGCGAGCTGCCGAGGACGCCCCGGCCGCTGTCGTACCGCACGCTTGCCTCCGTCGTCGACATCACGACGGGCGACGAGCAGCAGACGCTGCGGATTCTGCGCGACCTCGACCCGGGGAATCCGGTCACCTCACTCGACGAGACCCGGCCCCGGCTCGACCGCGCCCAGGCCTGGATCACCACCCATGTTCCGGCCGACCAGCGCACCCGGGTCCGGGACGAGCCGGATACCGAGCTGCTGGGCTCGCTCGGCGAGGCCGAGCGGGAGTCGCTGCGCCTGCTGCTGGAGGGGCTGGACGACCACTGGTCGCTGGACGGGCTCACCGCGCATGTGTACGCGGTGCCGAAGATCCAGGCGGGGCTTCCGTTGGACGCGAAGCCGACGCCCGAGCTGAAGGTCGCGCAGCGGACTTTCTTCGCGCTGCTGTACCGGCTGCTTGTCGGGCGGGACACCGGGCCGAGGCTGCCGACGTTGCTGCTGGCGGTCGGGGCCGAGCGGGTGCGGAAGCTTCTGGCCCCCTGAGGGGTCCTGCCGGGCTCGCCTGCGGCGCTGCGGCGGGTGGGCGGCGAGTTACCGCGCGGAGGGCGCGGCCTCGACCGAGCGCCGCAGGCCGCGCAGGTGCGGCCGGAGGGTGCTCTCGCTGAGGGGGCCGCCGTTCGGGCCCTCGATGCCGTAGCGGTCCTGCAGCATGAGGCCGAACTGGCGGGCGTTCGGGAAGTCGCCGTACTGGGCGCGGTACGCCAGGAAGGCCCGGGCGTAGATCTCCTGGCGGGACGACTCGTCCGCCGGGGGCTCCGGCTCGGACGCGTATTCGGGCAGGACCGGGATCGGGACCTCGACCGTGAACTCGGGCGAGTACTCGAGTTCGGGCTCCGGATCGGGCTCCGGCTCCGGATCGGGGCCGAGGTAGGCGGCGGAGACCGAGCGGACCCCGCCGCTGCCGTTGGCCAGGGTGCGGTGGCTGCCGTTGCCGGTCGGGACCAGGATCGCGGGAGCCGGCTCGGGTACGTACGCGGTCTGCGGTTCTGATTCGATCACCGGTTCGTACACGGGCTCCGGCGCTGGCGGCGGTGCGGGGGCCGGCCCCGCCGCGGCGGCCGGTTCCGGGGTTCGTTCCGGCACGGGTACCGGCTCCGGGGCCGGGGCGAGCATGGCGGGGGTCTGGACGACGATGCCGGCTGCGGCGAGGCCGACAGGGCCGGTCTCGGCGAGGGGCACGCCGAAGCGGGCGAGGCGCAGCGGCATCAGGGCCTCGACGGGGGCTCTGCGGCGCCAGGCGCGGCCGTAGCGGGCCCGGAGGCGGGCGCGGTAGACGAGGCGGTCCTGCTCGAGCTTGATGACCTCGTCGTACGAGCGGAGCTCCCACAGCTTCATGCGGCGCCACAGCCGGAAGGTCGGCACGGGCGCGAGGACCCAGCGCGTGATGCGCACCGACTCCATGTGCTTGTCGGCGGTGATGTCCGCGACGCGCCCGATCGCGTGCCGGGCGGCCTCGACGCAGACGACGAAGAGGATCGGGATGATGCCGTGCATCCCGACGCCGAGCGGGTCGGGCCAGGCGGTGGCGCCGTTGAAGGCGATCGTGGCGGCCGTCAACAGCCACGCGGTCTGCCGAAGCAGGGGGAAGGGTATGCGCAGCCAGGTCAGGAGCAGGTCCAGGGCGAGAAGCACCACGATCCCGGCGTCGATGCCGACCGGGAAGACGTTCGAGAACCAGCCGAAGCCTTTGTGCAGCGCCAGCTCCCGCACCGCCGCGTAGGAACCTGCGAAGCCGATCGCGGCGATGACGACCGCACCGGCGATGACCACACCGACCAAAATGCGGTGCGTCCGGTTCATCTGTATCGCGGACAACCGCGACCCTCCCCGACTCGCGACTCGGCAACTGGCAGGCTCAGCCTGCCACATGAACCGGGGAAGGTCTCGCACAATCGTGCGAAATTGGTGCATATAGGGCGGAAGTTGTGTGGCAGTTGTTACGTGCAGCGGAGTGGGGCCTGTCCGTTACGTGTTCGTTGTAGCGACCGACGCCATGGCTTCCTTGGCCGCCGCCTTGGCGCCTTTCTGCAGGTCCGCCGCCTTCGGCGTCTTCGCGCTCTCCATGCCCGCGCCGTTGTAGGACAGGACCGCCACGACATTCCCGGTCCGGGTGACCACTGTCACCTGCTGGTACTGCTCCTTGTCCTTCGTCACCTCGGCGGTCACCATCGTCGCCGTATCGCCGCCGAGTCCGGCAACGGCGCCCGACTTCGCGCCCTTCGTCGCGGTCGCCGCGGCGACCTGCTCCCCGTACCGCTTCACCGCCTGCTCCTCGGCGGAGCCGATCCCGGGGACCGTCTCGAAGCGCTGCAGCGCCACGTCCAGCCACCGGTACTGGAAGCCGTCCAGGCCGTTCCAGGAGCAGCCGCCCCGGGCGGTGGCGTCGGAGGACTTCGCGGCCAGGCCGCTGGTGTCCTTCACCTTCGGCACCAGCTGCTTGACCGTCTTCTGCGTCACCGACTTGCAGGGGTCCGGCAGCTTCGCGTACTTGGCTGCCGCGAGTGTCGGGGACGGCGACGGGGAGGCGGAACCGGAGACGGACGGATTGCCGTCCGAGGCCTTCTTCGACGAGCTGGAATCCGATCCCGAGGAGCAGCCGGCGATGAGCATCACCGGCACGGCTGCGCTCGCGAGCAGACGGGCGAGACGGGGCGCTGATCGTTGCATAGCCACACAGACTACGCGGCGGCCTCGCGGGCACCCCAATTCTGCCTGCGTCCGTGGTATGTCCCTGCTAGCTGAATTGCCCGGCGATTTCGCCCGCGGCCTTCCGTGCTCCGTCCTGCAACTCCTGGCTTCCCGGCGTCACCGAGTTGTCCGTCGACCACTGTGAGAACACCAGCGTGACCAGCACATTCGCCTTCCGGAACACGACCGTCACGTCCCGGTGCACCCCCGAGTCCTTGGTCGTCAGCACGTCGTTCAGAAACGCGCTGTTCCCGAGCCCGCTGAGCACCCGGGGCGCCGGCGCTGCGGAATCGGATGCGGAATCGGATGCGGAATCGGATGCGGAGGTGGATGCGGAGGTGGATGCGGTGGCGGCGGCGGACAGCGACGCGGACGCCGATGCCGATGCCGTGGGGGACGCAGTGGCGGACGACGAGGCAGAGGGTGAGGACGCAGGAAGGCCTGCCGCGACCGCCTCCTTGTCGTATAGCTGCCGCGCCTCGTCCTCGTCGCTCACGGTCGGGTCGTACGACACTGCCCGCTCGATGTCGATGCTCAGATTCCGGGTGCCCCGGTCCGTCTTCCCGGACCAGTTGCAGCCCACCCGGCGGTCCGTGTCGTACGTCAGCGTCGCCTGCCCCGCGTAGTCGCTCGACTCGGGCAACAGCGCCTTGAGGGTGTTCTGCCCGACCGACCCGCACGGCTCCGGCAGCACCCGGTACTTTCCCGGCGGCGCCGCCGACACCGAAGCCGTGCTCCCCGCCTGCTTCGAGTCCGCCCCGGCGTTGTTCGTCCCGCTGCCGCCGCTGCATCCCGCGAGCGCCGCTACCGCGAGCACTGCGGAGCACGCCGCGGCCAGCAGCCCCCTTGCGGTGCTACCTCCCGATCGCTGCACTGACCTGGCCCCTTCCGCAGGCGAACCCGTTTAATCCTTGGCGCGCGTGCGCGGCCAGTGGAGACAATGTCTACCGCACGCGCTGATGCGCTCGCCGGTCCGGATGGCGGTATCTCCGTCTTCGTGCTTGATTTCCGTTTTCGCCGATAATTGCTTTGTCGTACCGCTTTGCTCACTGCTACAGGGGGACCGAGATGTCCTACACCGAAGTGCCTGGCGTCCGGGTACCCATCCGCATGTGGGCCGACCCGGCCACGGTCGAGAGCGTCGCCATGCAGCAGCTCCGTAACGTCTCGTCACTCCCGTGGATCAAGGGGCTTGCCGTCATGCCCGACGTCCACTACGGCAAGGGCGCGACAGTCGGCTCCGTCATCGCCATGCAGGGCGCTGTCTGCCCGGCGGCCGTCGGGGTCGACATCGGCTGCGGCATGAGCGCCGTCAAGACCTCGCTCACCGCCGATGACCTTCCGGAAGATCTGTCGCGGCTCCGGTCGAAGATCGAGGAGGCGATTCCGGTGGGCCGGGGGATGCACGCCGAGGCGGTCGACCCGCGCCGGCTGCACGGCTTCCCGACGGGGGACTGGGACGGGTTCTGGGCGGGGTTCGACGGGCTGGCGGAAGCGGTCAAATTCCGTGAGGAGCGGGCCGTCAAGCAGATGGGAACGCTTGGCGGAGGCAACCACTTCTGCGAAGTCACGCTCGATTCGGACGGAATCGTCTGGCTGATGCTGCACTCCGGCTCCCGGAACATCGGCAAGGAACTCGCCGAGTATCACATCGGCCAGGCACAGAAGCTCCCGCACAATCAGGGCCTCGTCGACCGCGACCTCGCCGTCTTCATCTCGGACACCCCGCAGATGGCGGCGTACCGGCGCGATCTGTTCTGGGCCCAGGATTACGCGAAGCGGAACCGGGCCATCATGATGGCGCTGTTCCAGGATGTCGTACGCAAGGAATTCAAGAAGGCCAAGGTGGCCTTCGAGCCCGTCATTTCCTGCCACCACAATTACGTGGCCGAGGAGCGCTACGACGGTATGGACCTGCTCGTCACCAGAAAGGGTGCGATCCGGGCCGGCAGCGGTGACTACGGCATCATCCCGGGCTCGATGGGCACCGGTTCATACATCGTGAAGGGCCTCGGCAATGCGGACGCCTTCAATTCCGCCTCGCACGGCGCGGGACGGAAGATGAGCCGCAACGCGGCGAAGAAGCGGTTCTCGACGCGTGATCTGGAGGAGCAGACCCGGGGCGTGGAATGCCGGAAGGACTCGGGCGTGGTGGATGAGATTCCGGGTGCGTACAAGTCGATCGAGAAGGTCATCCACCAGCAGCAGGATCTGGTCGAGGTCGTCGCGAAGCTCAAGCAGGTCGTCTGCGTCAAGGGTTGAGAGACATGCTGGAGGGCGGTGTCCGCGGGGCGCCGCCCCCTCGCGTGTCAGCGCAGCGGGATGGTGCGGACCCCGGCCATGCCCTTGTAGTCCCCCGGATCACGGGTGATCACCGGGCGGCCGTCCGGCCAGTCCACGCTCGGCCGCCGGCACGAACAGCCGTAGGTCGTCCGAAAGGGATGCGGAACCTCATCACCGCGCGGCAGCGCTGCTCCACCAATTGATCCGGGTGCCGGCTGTGGAATTCGCCAACGAGCCCGCCGAGATCCGTACGTGGACGGGCTGGCTGAGCCGGGATTAGAGGTCGGCCAACCCGCCGCTCCGGACGGCGGAGACGAATGATGTCCAGCTGCCGGGGGAGGTGACGATCGCCGGACCTTCCGGGTCCTTGCTGTCCCGGACGGGGACGATGCCGGAGGCGGCGAAGTCACGAGCGAACTCGACGCACTGGCCGCCTTCGCCGCCGCTGTAGCTGGACCTTTCCCACCGTGCACGGGAGCGTTCGAAGGTGATATGGCTCATCTGGACAGCTCCTCAATCGCCTTGCGGACAAGAGCGATTGAATCCTCCGGCGACAGAGCATCCGCGCGCAAGCGGTCATACTTTTCCACGGTGCTCGCCACGTCCTTGGGGGAGTCGACCACCTGGCCTCCAAGCGTGGTCTCCGCGTACACGACAGTCGGGTCGTCTTCGAACGTCAGCAGCGTGAAGCTGCTCGTGGACGGCGGCGCGCCGGTACTGAAGGGCAGCACCTGCAAGGTGATGTGCGGTGACTCCGCCTCCTGCAGCAGATGCCCGAGCTGCTCGCGCAGGATCTCGGGGCCGCCGACCACGCGCCGAAGGCAGGCCTCGTTGAGGATCACCCAGAGCAGTGGGGGACTTTCGCCAGCCATCACGGCATGGCGTTCCATGCGCGCCTGGATCTTTTCCTTGGTCACTTCCACGTCGTCCCGTGGATTCACGGCGCGGAACAGCGCATCCGCGTACTCCGGGGTCTGCAGCATGCCCATGATGAGGGTCGCGCTGTAGTCCAGGATCGAGGTCGCGGTCGCCTCGAGCCGCACGTACGGCACGAACCACTCCGGGTGGCCGCGCTGGCTCAGCCGCTCCCGCAGGCGGGCGAAGAACCCGCTGGTGTTGAACACCTCGTCGCAGCCGCGCGCGAACTCGGCGCTGCCGAGTCGTTCGCCGTTCTCCACCATGCCGACGTACGACGATGCGTAGCAGGTGCTGGTCGCCAGATCCTTCTGCTTCAGGCTGGCGTGCAGGCGGGCGTGGCGTACCTCCGACCCGAAGTACTCCGGTCCTCCGTGTGGCTCGCTCACCTGGCAACTCCCTTGTCGCACCTTGGCGCACCCATTTCCACAGGGCGGCTGTGGAGCCGTAAACCCTCGTCAGCGTAAGTCCGGATGGGCAGGCTGAGCATACGGAACGTCATTACTCGCTCACGGAGAGGTGCAATCGTAATGGACAGGGCAACACAGGACGCCGACGCCCGGCGCATCGGCGATCAGGTCGCGGCGGAGCTTCAACTCGGCTTTGCCGGGGCCGGGTTCTGGATCGCCGCGAGCGGCGCCGCCCCGATGGGCGGGCGGGCGTACGTGTCCATCGCGCCGGTGCGCGCGGATGTGGCGGCCCGGCTGATCGACCCGCTGAGGGAGTGGGCGGCGTGATTGTCGGGGAGCTGGCGATGGATGTCGCGCTGGGCCGGGTCTGCGTCGTCATGGGCCGGGAGGGCCCGTACGTACAGCTCCGGCCACTGGGCGGCGGCCGGGAATGGGACGCCCGGCCCGAGGACGTCCGCCCCGCCACGGCGGCGGAACAGCTCAGCGCGAAAGTGGCGGAGGTCAACGCCAACGCTGTGCGGGGGTGGGGGCGTTGAGCGGGCAAGGGCCCCACACCGTCATCCGCTTCGCCGACTGGACGATCCGCCCGGACGCGGGGGAGGAGGCGCCCCCGATCGTGTTCGCGTTCCGTTGCACGGCGTGCGGTGCGGCCGGGCCGCCGGACGAGGACTTCGAGGCGGCGCGGGGGTGGGCCTTCGCGCACGTGGGGCGGAACCCGTCGCATCGCGGGTACCGGGAGGTGATTCACCGGTTCTGGCGGATGGCGCTGGTGCGGTGAGGGGTGCTACGGCAGGTGGCTGCGGGCGGCGGCTTTGCCGGGGGCGCCGGCTCGGGTGTGGGCGTCGGCGGCCTGGGCCCAGGCCGCCGACACCGCCACCCAGGCCGGGGCCACCGCCGAAGCAGCCCAGGCCGCCACAACGCGGAGCGCTAGCTCATCCCTCCCGGTGCACCTTGTGCTGCGCCGCCTGCGCACGCGGGCGCAGCACCAGAAGGTCGACGTTCACATGCGAAGGGCGGGTGATCGCCCAGGCCACCGTGTCCGCCACGTCGTCCGCCGTCAGCGGCTCCGCGACGCCCTCGTACACGGAGGCGGCGGCGTCCTGGTCGCCCCGGAAGCGGTTGACGGCGAACTCGTCCGTCTTCACCATCCCCGGCGCGATCTCGATGACCCGGACGGGCTGGCCGGAGAGCTCCAGGCGCAGCGTCCCGGCGATGGCGTGTGTGCCGTGCTTGGCGGCGGCGTAGCCGCCGCCGCCCTCGTACACCACGAGGCCCGCCGTGGAGGACAGGATGGCGATCGTCCCGTCCCCGCTGGCGATGAGCTTGGGCAGCAGGGCCTGGACGGAATTCAGCACGCCCAGCACATTGACCTCGTACATCGCCCGCCAGTCGGCCGGGTCGGCGGTGGCGACCGGGTCCGCGCCGAACGCGGCGCCCGCGTTGGCGAAGAGGACGTCGACGCCGTCCAGCGATTGGGCGAAGGCGTCCACGGCGTCGCGGTCCGTCACATCGAGGGCGTATGCCGCTGCCGAGCCGCCCGCCGCCGCGATCTCCTTCTCCAGGACATCCAGCCGGTCGGCGCGGCGGGCGGTGAGGACGACGTGGTAGCCGGCGGCGGCGAGCTTGCGGGCGGTGGCGGCGCCGATGCCGCTGCTGGCACCGGTGACGACGGCGGTACGGGTGGTCATGGCGGTGGCGCCTTTCGCGTACGGGTTCGGCGGTTTAGAGGTTCCACCAGCAGCATAGGCGGGGGCTGGTTACGTCGCCGGGGTGTGGTCCGGGACCTGGGCGGTGGCCGCGGGGTCGCCGGCCGCCGAGAGGGTGGGCTGCCGGCGCCCGGGGATGAAGGCGGTGATGGCGAGGGCCATGACCGCCGCGGCGCCGCCGATGATGAGTGCCGTACGGAAGCCGCTCTCCGAGGGGAGGGTGGTGGTGCCGAAGGTGGTGGTCATGTGGGCCAGTACGACACCGACCACCGCGCTCGACGAGGACGTGCCGATGGAGCGCATGAGGGCGTTGAGCCCGTTCGCGGCGGCGGTCTCGGAGGGGGGCACCGAGGACATGATGAGGGCGGGCATGGAGGCGTAGGCGAAGGCGATTCCGGCGCCGATGACCGATGAGACGACGAGCAGCTGCCAGACGGCGTCCATCAGGAGGACGCCGAAGCCGTATCCGGCGCCCATGATGACGGCGCCGATCATGAGCGAGACCTTGGGGCCGCGCGCCGCCGAGACGCGTGCCGAGATCGGCGAGACGGCCATCATCACCAGCCCGGACGGGCCCATCACCAGGCCGGCGGCGAGCATCGACTGGCCGAGTCCGTAACCGGTGGCTTTCGGAAGCTCCAGCAGCTGCGGCAGCACCAGCGACATCGAGTACAGGGCGAAGCCGACGACGATCGAGGCGAGGTTGGTCAGCAGGACCGGCCGCTTGGCGGTGGTGCGCAGGTCGACCAGCGGCTCCGCCGTACTCAGCTCCCAGCGTCCCCAGACCAGCAGGATGACCACTGCCGCGCCGAAGAAGCCGAGGGTCGTGCCGCTGCCCCAGCCCCAGTCGGCGCCCTTGGAGATGGCGAGGAGGAGGGAGAGCAGCCCGGCCGAGAGCCCGGCGGCACCGGGGAGGTCGAAGTGGCCGCCGCCGCGCAGCGGGGACTCGGGTACGACGAGCAGGACGAGCCCGATCGCGACGGCGCCCACGCCGCCCGAGACCCAGAACAGGACGTGCCAGCTGGCGTGTTCGGCGATGGCGGCGGCGCCGGGCAGGCCGAACGCGCCGCCGACGCCGAGGGAGGAACTCATGAGGGCCATGGAGGAGCCGAGCTTCTCCGGCGGGAGCTCGTCGCGCATGATGCTGATGCCGAGCGGGATGACGCCCATGGCGCAGCCCTGGAGGACGCGGCCGATGACCATCGGGGTGAGGGAGTCGGCGAGGGCGCAGACCACCGAGCCGGCGACCAGCAGTGCGAGGCTGACCAGAAGCATGCGGCGCTTGCCGTACATGTCGCCGAGGCGGCCGAGGACCGGGGTGGCGATGGCGCCGGCGAGGAGGGTCGCGGTGATGGCCCAGGAGGCGTTTGAGGCGGAGGCGTGGAGGAGCGTCGGCAGCTGGGGTATCAGCGGCACGACGAGGGTCTGCATGAGGGCGACGACGATGCCGGCGAAGGCGAGTACGCCGACCACGGGGCCGGTTCGCGGCTGGTGTGCGGTGGACATGATGTGCACTGTACATGCAGTGTGTATCATGCACATTTCCTTTTTGGCGGGTAGCCTCGCCATCAGGGGGGTGACGACGGAGGAAGGCAGGAGGAGGCCGGTGATGGGCGAGGAACTGTGTGATCTCGAACGTGAACTCATCCTGCTCTTGCGCCATCACCTGGCGAATGCGCGCAAGCAGAATCCGAAGCTGCTGGAACGTTCCGCCTATCTGCTGCTCAGCCGGCTCCAGACCGAGGGCCCGATGTCGATCGGCCAGCTTGCCGACGCGCTCGGCCTGGACGCCTCGACCGTCAACCGGCAGACCGCCGCCGTACTCCAGCACGGCCTGGCCGAGCGCATTCCCGACCCCGACGGCGGCATCGCCCGGAAGTTCAGCGTCACGCGGGAGGGCGCGGAGCGGGTGGCGGCCGACCGCGAGTGGGGCCGGCAGAGCATGGGACGGGCCGTGGAGGACTGGCCGGAGGACGATGTCCGCGATCTGGTGCGGCTGCTCACCCGGTTCAATGTGAGCGTCGAGAAGATGGACGGCCGGCCGTGGCCGCGTGAGCAGGTGTCGAGCGAGGCGTCAGGTTAGCTTCGTCAGTACGGCCTTTGCGGCGGTGATCGTACCTTGGCGGATCACGTCGGCGGCGGGGGCCTTCTTCGTGTCGAAGTCGCTGCCGTTGTACGTCACCGTGATCAGCGCGTTGCCCTTTCGGACGACGACCACCGACTCGCGGGTCTGCTGGCTGTCCTGGGTGGTGAGGCTCTCGCCGACCGAGGCCTCGTCCGCTCCCAGGCCCAGTACGGCTGCCGTGCTCTGCGCCTGCTTGCCGTACAAGGAGTGGGCCTCCTGCGTCGTGCCCGATATCTCGAACGAGACGTCGAGCCAGCGGTAGGCGAAGCCCTTCAGCGCGTTCCACGAGCAGCCCGAACGACGGGTCGGATCGCTGACCTTGAGTTCGGTCCCGGCGGTCTTCGCACTCGGCACCAGGGACTTCACCGTCGCGACCGGGACCGTCGTGCAGGGAGCGGGCGGCTTGCTGAAGGAGACGGCGCTGCTCCCTGTTGCGGTGCCTGTCGAGGCCCCGGTCCCGGCCGAGGCACCGCCCGAAGCGGCGCTGGAGGAGGGGGGCGGCGACGAGGACGCCCCGGTCTGCGGGGCCGCCACCGGTACGGACCCGGCGGGGGATGTCATCGACCAGCCGGCCACGGCCAGCACCACTACCGGCAGCAGGCGGGCGGCCAGGACCACGGGCAGAGAACGCATGGCGGTCAACTCTTCGGTCGTACGGCCGAAGGCCGTAGGGGGGCGACGGGAAGGACGACGGGAAAGCAAGCGAAAGACGGTGGAAAGTGAGACTGCCATATGAATCCCGTCGCGAACAGCCCGACCCCCTCCCTCTTGACAACAGCCGGTAGGGCGCTGGTAGGTGCGGGCCGCCGCCGGCCCCCGGGCCGGCCCCGGACGATCATGGGCACGGCGGCGGCGAAAGGGCCGCCCGATATCGGCCGGACACGGCCCGGCCGCCTACCGCTGACGTACGCCCCGGGCGGCAGCGGAATCCGGAGCGGGGCATTCAGGCTTTGGAGTGACCTTTTTGCCAAGGGGCTTCGCCGGAGGCCTGACAACGCCCACCATGGTGCCGTGACCTGGGACTCTTCGCGACAACGACGGTATCGGCTCATCCGCCGCTGCGTTTTTGCCGCCGCGGCGTCCTCGTTTACCGGCCTTGCCGTATGGATGATGACGACCGGTAATGCGGACACCAACAACTCAATTGCCAGCGTGGCGAGTCTTTTTCTGGGATTTCTGTCGCTGGCCCCCGTCCTGGGTGGCCCCTTGCGGCAGGAGCGGACCCCGCCCGATCCGGCCGCGCTCGCCGACGACCTGGCGCTGACGCTCAACGAGCAGTGGCTGGACGAGGCGAAGATCCTCAGGCTGCGCAGCCCCCGGGTGTTGCCCCTGGCCTGGTCGGCGACCACCCGGAATGTCACCGACCTGCCGGATCCGGACTCCGCCGGACCGCCGGGGACGGCCGCCAGGGTGCTGCGGATGCGCCTGAACGGCCGGCTCGAGGGCAGGTTCGAGACAGTGATCCGGCAACTGGCCCAGGGGTACGAGCAGTTGCCGAACCGGCGGCTGGTGGTCCTCGGCGAACCTGGGGCCGGCAAGACCGCGCTCGCGATCCTGCTCACCCTCGGCATGCTGGCGGTGCGCGAGGCGGGCGGCCCTGTGCCGGTGCTGCTGCCGGTGTCGTCCTGGGACCCGGTGCGTGAGTCGCTGGACGACTGGATCGTCAGGACGCTGGCCGTCCCGTACTACAACGGCCGCGAGGAGATCCCACGTACGCTGATGGGACACGGGCTGCTGCTGCCCGTACTCGACGGGCTCGACGAGATCCCCGAGCCGGCGCGCCGCAGCGCGGTCCGGGCCATCAACCACGTGATCGGCGCCGAACGCCCCATCGCGGTCACCTGCCGGGCCGCGGAATACGAGGACCTCATCCGGGGCGGCGCACCGGTGCTGCGCCGGGCGCCGGTCATCGAGGTCTCGCCGGTGCTGCCGGAGGACGTCATCGCGTATCTCGGGGACATGGAATGGCCGGCGGGCATCGGCTGGGACGCCGTCTTCGACCATCTGCGGTCCGAGCCCGGCAGCCCGGTGGCCACCGCGCTGTCCACCCCCCTGATGATGTCGGCGGCCCAGATCGTCTACCAGCGCAGCGGGGCCGAGCCGGCGGAGCTGCTGGACACCGCCAGGTTCGACTGCCGGTACGCGGTGGAGGACCACCTCACCGACCGGCTGGTCGACGCGGCCTACGCCCCGGTGCCGCTCTTCCCGGGCCAGCCCGACGACGGGCTCTGGGCCTTCCGGGGGAGATGGACGGCCGTGCAGGCCCGGCAGTGGCTCACCTTTCTGGCCGTATACCTCCACGATCACCGCGAGCGCGAACTGGCGTGGTGGCGGATGAGCCAGCGGCTGCTGTCCCTGTGGGTCGCCCCGTGCATCGGCATCGGTGTGGGGCTGGTCCTGATGATCGTCTCGGCGGTCTGGGCGGTGTTCGTCAACGGCGCGACCGGCGACTACCAATTCCAGAATGTGCTGGCCCTCCCTGGTGGGCGGCGGCTTCGCGGTCCTCGCCACGGTCGTCTGCTACGGCTCCGCGGACCCCGCCCCCGGCCGGGTGTCCCTGGCGGCCCGCGGCTCCTGGCGCAGGCTGCGGCGCGGATTCAGGACCGGCCTGGCGCTGACCTCGGTCTCCGTCGTACCCGTGCTGATCGGCTTCGCCGTCATCTACTCCTTCTCCGCGGTCGGCGGCCTCTGGTCCTTCTCCTCCATCGAGCTCTACTGCGAGATGCTCATGGTCTCCGCCGCCATGGCCGCCGTGGTCGGCCTCGCCCTCGCGGCCCACAACTGGCTCGACGCCCCACCGACCCGCGCGGGCCAGGCCGGCCCGGGGTGGTCCGTCATCCAGGACCGACGCTCCTCCCTTGTGGGAGCGCTGGTGGCCGGGACCGTCATCGCCGCCACCGGGCTGCTGGGATGGACCGCCGGGACCCTCTCCGGAAGCCTGATCAGCGGGGCGCTCACCGACTGGCCCGGCTGGCCCGGCGACCCCGACCTCAGCCTCCTCGCGGAGTACCACTGGGACCTCATGCTGGGGCACTTCGGGCACCGCCTCCCGCTGGTCCTCGGGCTTGCCGTGCTGCTCCCCGCCACCGTCTTCGCTCTCCTGGTGCTGCTGACCCGGGCGTGGCCCCGCTTCGTCCTGGTCCGGCTGCTTCTGGCGGTACGTGGCCGGCTGCCCTGGCGGCTGATGAGTTTTCTCGCCGACGCCCGGGAACGGGAGCTGCTGCGGCAGTCCGGCGGGATGTATCAGTTCCGGCACATCCGCCTCCAGGAGACGCTGGCCGCCCAATGGGGCGCCGGGCCCGCAGTCGCCGGGCCGCCGGCCGGGCCGGCGGGCCGTCCCGTCGGACGACGCCTGGTCCTCACCGCCGGGGCCGCCTCCTCCGTCGCCGCGGTGACCGCCTTCACCGGCCCCTGGCCCAAGGACATGTCCCGGACCGCCCTGGCCGGACACGAATCCGCGGTGCTCGCGGTGGCGTTCCAGCCGGGCGGCCAACTGCTCGCCAGCGCGGGTGCGGACGGCACCGTACGGCTTTGGGGCAACCGGGCGAACAGCATCCTCCAGCGATGGCCCGTGAGCGGCACCGGATTCGTGGCTGCCCCCGTGCTCGCCTTCCGGCCGGACGGCCGCGGACTCGCCATCGCCACCGGTTACGGCGCTGTTGAACTGTGGGACGTCAAGGGCCGGCGGCGGCTGAAAAGCCTCACCATTGCGAAGTCGGCCTTCATCCGGACGCTGGCCTTCCATCCCGGAGGCCGTATCCTCGCCGTCCTCGACAGCCAGGGCGGCATCTATCTGTGGGCCGGGGACTCCTACCAACAGATCCAGTACGTTGTCGGGGAATCCGTCAGGAGTGTGGCGTTCAACCCCTCCGACGGCACCCTGGCCGCGGTCAACAGCGCCGGCGGCGTCCAGCTGTACACGGTGAGTCCCCTCCGCAAAGGAGCCGCCTTCGCCGCCCTGCCCTCCGAAAAGAGCTCGACACCCGGGCTCAACGGCGCCGTCGCGTTCAGCAGGCACGGCGGCCTTCTCGCCGCCGTCAGCGGAAACGGCCTGGTGCGGTGGTGGGACACCGGCACCGCTCAGGAAACCCTGGCCTCCCGGCTGCGCTGGGACGGCCCCCTCGCGTTCAGCCCCGCCGATCCCACCGTCGCCCTGGCAGGCGCGGGCGGCGCCGTGCGGCTGTGGCGTACCGACGCCCACGACGGATTCATTACGCTCACCGGGCACACCGGCCGGGTCAACGCCATGGCGTTCGACGCGACCGGCCGTCTGCTCGCCACCGCCAGCGACGACCGCACGGTGCGGGTGTGGAACGTACCGACGTAAGCGCTACGCCTGGGCGCCAAGAGGCCGCGGGCGGCGGCCCGGCACCCGGCAGCAGCGCCTGGAAGGGCTCAGGAGGGCGCCGTGCGGCAGGAGAAACCCAGGGTCTTCATCGCCAGGTACACCTCACGGGCGCTGAAGTCCCGCCGGTCCTGGTGTGTGATGGCCGCGCCCACCTGCATCACCGGATACGCGATGCCACCGATCTTGACCGATGCACCCGAGGCGGACTCGGGCTTGACTCCGCTCATCGCCTGCTCCACCTCGATCGGGTGGAGGTAGAAGTGCCGACGGGCGATGGTGACACGCATCATGCCTCAACAAGTGGAAGGCGAATGGAGCCGTAGCCCCACAGTCTCACGTCCAGGCCGGTAACCACGATTCGGCGGAACCGCAGCGATTTCTGTTATCCCCGGTCCGCACGCCCGTCTCCTGTGACGTACGGACCGAATCCGACACAGGAGCCAATCAGTGGGTCAGTCAGTGGGTCAGGACATCAGCCGGGGCATGATGAGCCGCCGCAGCCTGCTGCGGATCGCCGGAGCGACCGGGATCGGGGCCGCTGTGATCGGCGCCGGTACCGCTCCCGCGTTCGCCGCCCCGGCCAAGGCGAGCGAAATGGCCGCCAAGGTCAGGCCCGAGGGCGGCGGCGGGGACTACGGAACCGGCGGCGGCCTCGACCATCTCGGCTTCGGCACCCTGGCCTTCACCCGTGCCGCGGCAACCGCCGCCGCCATGAAGGCCCCGGCCGCTACCGCCTCCTCCTCGGCCTCTTCCTCCGCCCCTTCCCCTTCCCCTTCCCCTTCCCCTTCCGCCTCTGCGTCCGCGTCCACGTCCGAGATCGGCACCGCCACCGAGTCCCCCTCCACGACCGCCGCAAGCGCCGACGGCACCAAGCCGCAGGGCGGCACCAGTGGCAACCTGGCCGAGACCGGCGCCGGCGACATCGCGGCCGTCGCCGCCACCGGCATGCTGGCCATCGCCGGCGGTTTCCTCGCCCTGCGCCGCCGTCGGGCCGGCGACAACTTAGAGGCCGGGTGGAGCTGCTCGGCGTACGTCCGCGCATGGCGTACGCCGAGCCTCCCGCGCCCTCGAGCGACGCGGTCCGGGGCAGCGCAACTGATCACAAGTGGTCATTAGATTGTGAAATATGACATTTACTCCGTGTACGGCCGTGCATGGGCTACCATTTGGATATTGCGGCGCCCGTGAACCCGGCTTCCTTCGCAACCTCATTCCTCATTCAGGAAGAGCAGGAGAAGGAGATGAATCGGATGGGTGCCTTGGACCCGGTCCTCATGCAGCCCTGTCGGGTGGTCCGGGCCATCGGAGAACTCGATCTGATGACGGCGCCGGCGTTCGCCGCCGACCTGCGAGGCCCGGGAGACGCAAACCCGTTGCCCTGGCTGGTCGTTGACCTCAGCGAGGTGTCCTTCATGGACTGCAGCGCTCTGGGCGAGCTGTGTGCCGTGCGGGACCGGAACGAGAAGCGCGGGGGATGGACGCGGGTGGTCTACACGCACCCCAGCATCGAGCTGCTCTTCCGCGCGGCCCGCCTCAACGCACTGTTCCCGCGTTACATCAGCGTTCACGAAGCCCAGTGTGGTCGGGCCTACATGGCGCCTCTGTGACGCGAACGGTCGGACACGCGGGCCCGGCCCGTCACGGCGGTAGAGTACGCACGCGAGTGGAAGGCACACCGTCGAAAGGCTTTTCCGCACTTTCCTGCGTCTGCGGGGCGGACTCAAGTGATCAGCGACCGCATGGCCGAGATCCTGGCCCTGCTGCACCGGCGGGACCGCTCACATACCGCCGTGGCGAGCGCCGCCGCCCTCGGCGTGGACAGCATCGCGGCATCCCTGGCGGTCTCGGGAAGCGCCTCGGAGCTGGTCTGGTGTTCCGGAGATCTCAGCGTTCGCTTCGAGGACGCGCAATTCACGCTCGGTGAGGGGCCCGGCCCCGACGCGCTCCGTTCGGGCGAACTGGTGGCGGCGCCTGACCTGGCCAGGATCCGCCCTGATCGGTGGCCGGTCCTGGCCCAGACGCTCGAAGGCCTGCCCGTACGCGCGGTCTTCTGCTTTCCCCTGGGGCTCGGGGCCATCCGGGTGGGTGTCCTGACGGCGCTGCGCCGCTCCTCCGGGCCGATGTCCGAGCAGCAGGCCACGGACGCCCTCGCGCTGTCCGCGGTGTTGACCGCGCTCTTCCTCGGCGGCGACGGACGCCTGCTGGATTCCTGGGCGCCCGCGGAGTCCACCCGGGTGCTTCAACGAGCTGTGGTGCACCAGGCGACCGGCATGATAACTGTCCAGCTCGATGTTCCCTTCCCCGAAGCGTTGCTGCGCCTGCGGGCCTCGGCGTACAGCAGCGGACGTCCCATCAACGATGTTGCCCACGATGTGGTGGCCAGGCGATTGCGTTTTCACGTCGCAATGAACGGGCCGAATCCGCCCGGAAACCCAAGGGGATGATCAGAGTGGCCCGTGAACAACGTCTGGCAGAGATCTTCGTGGAGGTGGCCGACTCACTGATCGACGAGTTCGACGTCATCGACTTCCTCCAGAATCTCTCCACGCGCTGTGTGGAGTTGCTGGGCGTGTCCGCCGCAGGGATCCTGCTCGCCGACCAGTACGGAGACCTGCAGATCATCGCCGCCTCGGACGAGCACACCCGGCTGCTCGAACTCTTCGCCCTCCAGCACGCCCAGGGCCCCTGCGTGGAGTGCTACCGCTCCGGTTCCGCCAGGACCAACATCAACCTCACCGATCTGACCGCCACCGCAGCATGGCCCCAGTTCGCCTCCCGCGCCCGGGCATCCGGCTTCACCGTCACCCACGCCCTGCCCCTGCGGCTGCGCACGCGGATCGTAGGGGCCCTCAGCCTTTTCCAGGCCGCACCCGCGCCCCCACTCGGCATCGAGGGCGTCGCGCTGGCCCAGGCACTGGGCGACGTCGCCACCATCGCGATCCTGCAACAGCGGACCCTTGAACAGACATACGTCGAAAAGGGCCAGCTCCAAGCCGCGCTGACCAGCCGCATCCTGGTCGAACAGGCGAAGGGCGTCCTGGCCGAACGCTGGCAGACCACCGTCGACGAGGCCTTTGTCGCCTTCCGTAAATACGCCCGCTCGCAGCACCTGCGCCTCTCGGACTTCGCCCGCCAGATCATCGAGGGCGGATTCGACACCGACCAGATCCCCTTCCCCGTGGTCGCTCCGCCGGCGCCCCAGTGAACCGCCCGTGAGTTCTGCGGCCCGCAGCGACGTATAAGACGTATAACCAGTGACCTACGAAAGATGGGGCAACGCGGAGGGCGCCCCGACCGGTTCCAATCAGCGAGGTCAACTGCTCCGTCGGCAGTCAGGTGATGGTCAACCTGAAGCGCTGGAACACCGGCCCACCGCAGTTCCTAGGGCCGATCCACGAGTACCGGGCGCTGATCATCAACCATGAGGTCGGCCACCGCATCGGCCACGGCCACGAGGGCTGCCCCGGAAAGGGCAAGCCCGCACCGGCGATGATGCAGCAGATCGACGGACTCCACGGCTGCGTGGCCAACGCCTGGCCGTACAGCCCCAGCGGCAGATACCTGGGCGGCCCAGCGGCCCCCTAGAGGGCGTGGTTGTAGACGTAGACCAGGAAGCCGCCGTAGAGCGCGGACGCGATGGTCGCCGAAGACAGCAGGACGACTCGGCTGGCCCGGGAGCGCACCCGGGTCAGGCCCGTCGCCAGGGGCAGCAGCAGCGGGAAGGCGGGGAGCAGGAAGCGCGAGCGGGAATTGAAGAATCCCGTGTCCCCCACGGCCATCACCATGAGCATCGCGCTGTAGACGAGCAGCGGCAGCGGCTGGCGGTTCGCGGACGACAGGGCGAAAAGTACCGCTGCCGCGCACAGGATCAGCGTCACGACGATCCCGCCGAGCGGCGACGGCGTGGAGTGCAGCAGGAGCGCGGCGATGTGGCGTGCTGTGGAGTGCCCAAAGTCGAAGTTCGAGTTCCACTGGTGCTGGACGGCCAGATAGCCGTCCCAACGGCCGAGCCGGAGGTCGACCCAGCCGACGTATCCGAACAGGCCGGCCGCGCCGATGAGCAATCCGAGGCAGGGGCGCCACGCCTTGGCCGGCTGCCCGAGCCGCCGGAGTCGCAGCAGTTCCGCGCCCACTGCGAAGCCGACTGCCGCCAACACCGCGGCACCGCTCGGCCGGGTCAGTCCGGCCAGGGCGCACAGCACCCCCGCCCACAGCCACCGGCGGGTCAGTACGGCGTACAGCGACCAGGCGGCCAGCGCGGTGAACAGCGGCTCGGTGTACGCCAGGCTCTCTATCACTGCCTGCGGCAGCACGCCCCAGAGCAACGTGGCCGCGATTCCCACTTGACGGCCGTAGCACCAGGAGCCGACGGCGAAGATGCCCCACGCCGCCGCCAGCGAGGCCACCCAGGCGATCGCCAGCGCGGAGGAGTGCGTGTCGAATGGCGTGATCGCCCGCACCACCCGGATGGCCGCCGGGTACAGCGGGAAGAACGCCATGTTGCTGTGCACGGTGGGGCCGTGGCCGTTGCTCATCGCGGGCAGCGAGTGGCCGTAGCCGTGAACGGCGACGTTCGCGTACCAGTTCGCGTCCCATATCGTCGATAGCTTGCGGAGCCACGACTGGCCTCGCGCGTGACCCCAGTAGATGAGCACCACCACGCCGACGGCGCGTACGGCGGCGTAGCCCAGCAGAGCGGGTGCCGCGTCTCGCAGCGCCGCACGCACTCGCTGCGAGGGTAGTGGGACTCTCGGAGTGTCGACCGTCTTGATTGTGGTCATCTCCCGGATCGACATGTCCAGTGCGTCCTATCTGCGCTGATGGTCGGGCCGCAGGTGGCGGGGCGACGCGCCAAGCTCCTACGCGCTGTAGGAGGGAAGTGACGCGTCCGAGGTTGCCTTGCGCGGAGGATCAGCCGTCCGGGGTTGCGAGGAAACGCTTGATATTTTGTACATGCACCTGGCAATTCCGGACAGGCTGGGCACGGAAGTACCGGAGGCGGCCGGGCACGGAAGAACCAGTGCCGCCACCGAAACCAACGGCCGCCGCTCAGTCGAACCGGATGTGCTTGGCCCCCGTCCAAGCCCTGCGCAGACGCCCTCGTAGCGCACTTTCCATGTTCCCACACATGCCTGCGTACGCCCGTTCGAGGCGGAGGTCGCCGACCTGACCCAAGCCCCCCACCCACTGGCCGGGAGGGCAGCCACCGGGCCCCCGCCCACTTCCCCCGCCCCGGGGCCAAGCCGTCTGAGAACGGAGACCGGCTACGTTCGCCTACCGTCGGTCTCATTCCAGCCGCGCAGGGTCACCTGCACATCGCCGTTCAAATAGTGGGCGAGCGCGTTGCGAGTGGACGGTACGAATTCCTGCGGGATCGCGGTGGTGTCGACCCAGCGGACTTCGGAGTGCTTGTCGGGCTCCGGGTTGATGAGCTCGCCGGTCCATTCATGGGTGGCGAAGACGACGGTGAGGAAGCCGTTGGGGGATTCGACGCCCCAGGCGCCATGGATGACGTGAGCGAGATGCAGGGACGTCGGGTCCACCAGGAGGCCGGTCTCCTCGCGGAGTTCGCGGACCGCCGTTTCGGTGATGGGTTCGCCGGGGTCGTTCTTGCCGGTGGGCAGGTCCCACAGGCCTTGGGCGAATTTGGCCTTGGGGCCGCGTTGGAGGAGAACGACGCGGTGGTTGTCCTGGTCGTGGACGATCACGGCGGCGACGAGCAGGGTCATCGACTCGTTCGCGGGTTCCAAGGCGTGCGGTCGGACGCCGGAGTGCGGCTGAATCACAGTGATCCATTCGTCGGCGGAGCGGGGTCGCACGCCAGCGCAGTGGCGCGCTCGGACGCTTCCTTCCCGTGGGACGAGGCCCGGGAAACAGGCGCTTTTGAAGGCTGGAGCTGTCTGCTGGTGAGGTGCCGGCTGCCGGATCCGCCGCTCAGGCCCGAGTGGCGCTGACCGAGCCGGGCCACCAAAGCCGGACGTACGCACTGACCGGGCCGGAACGGATCCCGCCCCGGCAGCAGGTCGAGGCCATCGCGGCTGTTCTGGGGCAAGAAGTGCCCTTCGTCGAGATCAGCCGGGACGAGGCCCGGCGGCAGATGGCTTCCTTCATGGGAGACCAGAGCGCGGACGCGGTGCTCGACCTCATGGGCGGGGATGTCAACGACGAGCTGCTGCAGGTGCGCGATACGGTATCGCGGGTCACCGGCTCCCCGGCGAGATCGTTCCAGCAGTGGGCTTCGGAGAACGCCACCGCCTTCCGCTGAGCCCGGCGCAACGAGCCGGCAGGGTGGGTCCTTTACCCCCTTCCGCCTGGCTGGTCTTCCAGGCGAACCGGCATCAGCATCGAGAAGGTGTCCTCGGCGTCGGGCCGACGGATCGCCAGGGGTGCCGTAGGGCCACCGAACTCCACAATGAGTTGGTCCCGGGCTCCCGCGGCGAGGGCGTGCAACAGAAAGTCGCGGTTGACCGCGACGTGGTCCTGGCCCTCCTCGAAGTCTTCGGAAACCGTCACCGCACCGTCCGCAGTCACTGTGAGCACGCTGATGCTGACGGACACGCCGTCCTGCTCGCGCACCTTGCTTGCGCGGACTGGGCCCGTTCCCACCGCCTCGCGGAGGACCGGCACATCGACGAGGACGCGTCGCCCCGCCGGTAGGCGGACGAGGCGACGGTAGTCGGGGAACTCGTGGCGGAGGCGCCGGCCGGCCGTCTGACGGTCCCCCGTCTCCAGAACCACGCGGTCACCGTCCACCGTGAGCTGGGCGGACGCGTCGTCAGTGAGCAGTGCCCGCATCGCGTCCGCGAGCGGAGCGGGCACGATGACCTGGACACGGGTCCCGTCGTGACCGGTGGTACCGGCTTGTGCGACGGCCATCCGGTATCGGTCTGTGGCCACGACGTGGAGCGCCTCGCTCTCCAGGTCGAAGAGCACGCCGCCGAGCATCGGCAGCTCAGGGTCGGTACTGGCGGCGAAGCGGACCGCGTCCAGCGCGGCGGCCAGCTCAGCGGCGGAGACGGTCAGTTGGGCGGTGGCGGTGCGGACCAAAGTCATGGGGTTCTCCCTGCGTTCGAGTAGCGCTCGGACCGTGGAGAGCTCATGGCGGGCGTCGGACAGCCCGAGTTCGAGACGGCGCAGATGCGCCTCCAGCAGCTTCCGCACCAGGTCGGCGTCCGCACTGGACCAGCTGGCCAGCACCAGCCGGATGTCCGCCAACGGCATTCCGACCCGCCGCAGTCGGGCCAGTAGCCGCGACTCCGCAAGCTGTTCGGGGCTGTACCAGCGGTAGCCGCTCACCGGGTCGACCCACGCCGGAATGAGCACGCCGGCACGGTCGTAGAACCGCAGGGCGCTCACACTCAGACCGCTGTCGCGGGCCACCTCACCGATACTGCGCATCTCGCTCTCCACACCCAGAACTGTGAGGCCTCGACCATGTCGAGGGTCAACCGTGGGCCTGATGGGCCTGATGGGCCTGATGGGCCTGATGGGTTGATCGAGGTTGACGAGACGGGGGCAGCCGGCCAACGGCAGCACCGACTCGAAGCACTACGTTCACCGGCGGGCCGCTGACCCGCTGAACCCGGCGCTCAGCAGGGTGCGGCGAGGTAACGGGCGTACGCGTCGAGGCCGTCCGGGACGAAGGGCCAGTGCTGGACGGCGTTTCGTAGTTCGGTCTCGGTCATCCAGCGGTGCCGGGCGATCTCTGCCGGGTCGGGGTGGATGTCAGCCGTGATGACGGCTTCGTGCACGACGAGCCAGTACGGGCTGATCGCGCCATGGCAAGAGGTATTTGACTCGGAAGCGCACAGATGCGTGCACCCCGGTCTCTTCGGCGAGTTCGCGAGCCGCAGCCGCCTCGTAGGACTCGCCCACGTTCACCGCGCCGCCGAGCAACATGTTGTATTGGCCGGGGAAGCGGGAGGCGCCGGCGGGTCGCTGGTGGACCAGGACGCGGCCGGCGGGGTCGTGGCAGACCGTGGTGGCTATGCGGTGGAGCCAGCCGCGCTGGATGGCCTCGGTACGGTCGACGATGCCCAGGACCCGGTCCTGTTCGTCGACCCGCTCGACCCGCTCATCCACGGACGTCCGGGCACCGGCTCACGGCCACACCAAGCAGTACAGCTGGTGTCCTGCCTCCTGGCACCGCTGGGCGAAGCCCTGCCATTCCACCAGCAAGTGGTGTGGGCGGGGCGCTGACCTGTGGATTTGCCGCGATCTGCCCGGTGACCAGCCAAAACTACCTTCAGTAGTTGACGCTGGTCACCGGCGTTTTCGGCCCTCATGTGCCCTGGATGTGCCCTGGGCCGTCCTCCAACGCTGGCGGAACTGGTGAGCCCCGGCTTCGCAGTGCCGCTCTAACGCCTAGCGAGCGCTCCCGTGTTCTCCAACAGAGCCTGGAGCAAATACGGCGGCTCGGCATCGGCGGTGCGCGCCGCTTCACGGTACGTCGCGGCGTTCTTGCCAGCAAAGCCCTCCCCGTCTCTGATCAGCTCCCGCTTCCGCGCGTCCCACGCCGGCCAGTGGGACGTCAGGTGCTCCTCCAAATTGTCGTGGAAGACCGTGTACTCGGGGGTGGACTCGGCGGCGGGCTCCCCCCTGCGCGGGCCGCCGAGGTAGCCAAGCAGATTGGTGTTGTCCTGCACGTTTTTCCGCACGGCGTCGTCGATCTTCCGCAGTGCCTCGATCCGGTCCCCCTCTGCCATGGAGGGCTGCAGCCCTTGTCGCCTGCGCTCCCCCATCCCGGCGTCACCGTCGAAGACGGCGTAGCAGCGCACGTTCAGCGCACGCAGAATTGCGTGGCAGAGCATTAGCTTGCTCTTGCTTCCGGCGCTGACGACGGTAATTCCGCGGGAGCCGAGACCGATGTTTTGCCGCTCGGCGCAGCCGAGGACGATGGCGGCGTCGGTGTCCCCCTCAACCAGCACGGCGACATCAGAGAAGAATGCCTCCGCCAGGGTGTCCACGCACCTGAGGCCGGCATGCTTCCTGACGGAGTCGGCCTTCACCCCGTACGGTTCCAGCGCCCGGCATAGCTCCGCCTCGAAGACCTGATTCACCCTCGTGGTCGGGTGACCATCGGTGAGGTCATGACTGAGGCGGCGAACCTCGTGATAACTGCGGTGGTCGATGAACACGGGGTTGTGGGTCGCGTACATTACCTGCGTGCGGCCGTTCGAGGTCGTCACCAGCCCGCGCAGCACCTCGGCGAAGGTCCGTGCTCGGGCCGGGTGCTGGAACAGTTCGGGCTCCTCGATGGCGAGACATAGCGTCCGGGTTCCGCCCTCTGGGTCCCTGCGCTCGGCGAGAAGTTTCAGCGCCGCGACGATCAGGGCCCTCTGGAAGCCGTGCCCTTGACGGTATACAGACGTATCGGCCGCACCGTCCTGAATGCGAACCCGGAAGAGGGTCCTCACAGGCTTCGGCATCTGTACCTTGGGCGAGACGCGCACGGTCCGCCCGGTGGTGAGTTGGGCGACCTCCCGCGACAGCTCCGCCGAGACGTTGTCCAGTACCTCCCCGTAGACCTTGGAGTGAATCTCCTCCCGCTCCTGCGCCAGGCCCTCCTCGACCGACCTGAGCTGCTCGGCTGCCTTGCTGCGGTCGACTGCGTGGTCGAGGATCCGGCCGAGCAACGTGGCTTTGTTGTCGTCGGCCTCCTCATAAGCGCGCAGATCGGCGGAGACGAACACGAAGTCGATCAGCTCGGCCAGCTTGTTCTGCCCCGTGAAGCCGAAGAAGTGCGTTCCCGCGATCTCCGTCTCGGTGAGCTGGTCCCGGTTGTCCAGCTCCCAGGTGCGCATTGCATCCTCGACGGCCGCAGCAGAACCGGCCGACGGCAGGCCAAGGTCAGTTTGTTCCTCCCGGAGCCGGGCGTAAGCCCGACGTTTGTCCATCGCCGACGTCTCCTGGCGGACCGTCTCGAAGGGCGGGTAGGCGAGGCCCTTGCCGGTGATCTTGTCTTCGCCTTCCTCCCACGTGCGCCAGACGATCACGCTGTCGGCCCCTGGAGGCGCGTAGTGGCCGAGCGTCTCACGGTCGTGGTCCGTCAAGTCGTCGAACTCCACTTCCACGGTGATGCGGCGGCCATCCCGTGCCGAGTGCAAGTCTTCGTCGCTCAGGCCAACCGACTTCTCGCCGTTGAAGAACCAATCGAGGGCGCGCAGCACGGTGGACTTTCCGGCCCCGGTAGGTCCCAGGAAAGACGTGATGACTTCCAGGCCGATGTCCACCTTGTGCAGGCAGCGGAAGTTCTCGATGCGTACGCGCTTGATCTTCATGAGTCGGAGTGTCCTGAGAGTCCAGTGATGCCTGAGAAGGGTGGGGTAGATGAGCCGATTAGCTACGGATGTGATGTTAGCCCGGAGGGGTGACATCGTGTCAGGAATTACGGAGAGGTGACCAATCCGGTGCGGGGGGGGTGGAACCGGCGCTGGACGGAGCGGGCGGCTGTTTTCCAGCAGGCGACGCCAACCGCAGATCGTGGTCTTGGGCCGCGAGAACTGGTCGCTTGCGGCATGAGTGCCTCGCACGATCAGCCCTTCGTGACTGCGGCGGGTGATGGGCGCGGTTTCGGGAGCTTATGCGAGCGGCGGAGCTGAGATGCTGGAGTCCTCGGGCTGAGAGGGGCTGGACACATGCAGTGGGAGATCCACGGTGAGCGGCAGATCTACAGCAATCCCTGGGTCAACCTGTGGCTGGTAGATGTCCAGCAGCCCGATGGGCGGCGCTGGGAGCACCATGTCGTACGGATGCGGCACCTGGCGGTCACGGCGGTGGTGGATGAGCAGAAGCGGGTGCTGATGATGTGGCGGCACCGGTTCATCACGGACACCTGGGCGTGGGAGCTGCCCATGGGTCTGATCGAGGCCGACGAGACGCCTGAGCAGGCAGCGGGCCGTGAGGTCGAGGAGGAGACCGGTTGGCGGGTCGAGGGCGTTAAGCCGTTGATCTACGGGCAGCCGGCCAACGGCATTACTGACTCCGAGCACTACGTTTTTCGTGCGGACGCGGCCACGTACGCGGGGCCGCCGACGGAGAAGAACGAGTCGGACCGGATCGAGTGGATCCCGCTCGCTGACATCCGGGGCATGATCGACCGGCGGGAGATCGTTAGCAGCGGGTCGCTGATCGGGCTTCTGTACCTGCTATTGGACGAGGCCACAGCGGTTTAGGCGAAGGCTTCGCGCATGCGGGCTTCGAAGGCGATGACGGGTGTTTCGCGGGCATGCGGTTGGAGCCGGGTGTGGAATTCGCGGACGTGGCCTGCGACGCGGGGCGAGTCGACGTGGGTGGCCAGGTCCAGGGCGATGCTGGCGGTGTCGCAGGCCTGGTCCAGGGCGCCTTGCTGGAGTTGGGTGGTGGCGAGCCACAGCGCGTGGAAGGCACGGCCGCGCCGCTGGGTGCCCTTCTCTCGCCGGAGGCCTTCGGCGATGAGGGGTTCGGCCCGCTGGGCTTCGCCGAGCTGGGCGAGGGCGATGCCGGTGTCGACGATGAGTTTGGTCTCGTCGAAGTAGCGCACCCACTGAGGCGCTGGGCCTTCTCCGGCGGCCTGTTCAAACTTGCTGTGGGCCTTGGCGATGGCCTTGTGGCAGGCGGCCGGGTCGCGCAACGACGCATGTGCGAACGCCTCGCGCATGTGGAGCATCGACATGACCAGGGCAGAGGGCGCGGTGTCGCGGGCAGTGTCCTGGGCGGCGCAGGCGAGGGCAGCGGCGTCGTTCGGGTCGCCGTCGTAGGTGGCTTGCAGGCTCATGCAGGACAGGACGTTGGCGATGAACTGCCGGTCGCTGACGTCTTTGGCCAGGCGGAGGGCTTGGGAGAAGTAGGAGCGGGCGGTGCTGTACTGGCGGGCGTCGAAGTAGGCCCAGCCCGCGAGCCGGGCCAGTTCGGCAGCCAGGGACTGCAGGCCACGCTTGAGACTGCCCTCTGTGGTGGTGCCGATGAGTAGCTGGGCGTGCCGGAACTGACCAACGACGGCCGGGCGAAGGCCGGCACCGCCGTGTTGGTCATCGCGCTTCCAGTAGTCCTCGATGGATGACTGGAGCGCGGCCAAGGTTGATCGGGTGACGCGGCCTTCGTCGACAAGGGCCAGCACGTCGTCCTGCCGGGGACGTTCAGACTGGCTTGACGGCTGCGCCCGGTTTGCTGGTGCGATGGCGGATCGCTCCGGCTCAGCGACCACGGCACGGGGTGGGATTTCCCAGGCGCGGTGGGCGAGGCCGAGCATGGCGCCCGGGATCCTCAGACCGTCGGCGACCCGCTCGATGACCTCGATGTGCGCCAGCTTGCGCCGACCACTGATGATCTCGCCGACGCGGCTCGGCGTCATCCCGCATAGTGCGGCAATCCGGGAGGGGTAGATCCCCGCACGCCGCTGGACCAGGCGGAAGATCAGCGAAAAGTCACGGGCCCGGCAAGCGCGCACCATCTCTGGATCGCGCAGGAGTGCGACGGGTAGTTCGTGTGGCCCCTTTGAGCTGGGCATGGCCGGCTTCCCTCCCTCCGAGGGCGCTTGGCACAGCGTTGCAGAAAATCAACGCTCCGCCAGATTACCCACGTTGGGTAATCACATGGGCCTTAAGCGCTGCTGTTCCCCCGAGAGAAGCTGCTGCTGCTCGCGAGACACGCCCAAGTGGACGCGGGTGAGACCACTTGAACGCCTTCGAGGAAGCCAGCGGCTTCCCAAGGGGGATGCGATGCAGACGACCATGACGGAAGACCACACGAGCGGCCGGTTCACGCCCGAATCCGACAAGAGAGCCTTCGGCGACACCCCGGAATCGGTGGGTGCCGCGCGGACCTTTGTGTCCGACGCGCTTGGCCGGTGGGGCATTGCCGAGCGGCAGGACGACATTCGGCTGTGCGTCAGCGAGATGGTCACCAACGCGCTCGCGCACGGTGCGTCGGCGTCATGCGGCTTCATACTCCGCGTCATTGCGTCGGCACAGCAGCTCCGCGTCGAAGTGGAGGATCTCGGGGGCGGGCAGCCCGTACGCCGGACGCCAGGGTGGGAGGACACGTCTGGCCGCGGCCTGCTACTGGTGGACGAACTGGCCGATGACTGGGGAGTCGACGAGCAGGCCGTCGGAAAGACCGTGTGGTCGGTGTTCATGCTCGCCGAGACGGCTGCTCGTCGTACGGCGGCGGTCACATGCTGACCCCGCCACCCCAACAGGACACGCACGTCTCCATCGGGCTGCTGGTTTCGCTGAGCGCGTTCACATGGATCGGGCTGGACCCGGCGAACGCGCCGGTAGGGATGGTCTTGGTGACGCCCTCCCCGGCGCGCGGCGCTGAAGACGCCGACCGGACTATCGAGCAACGCATGCGGTCCTACGCCGCCGCTCTCGGTATGTCCGAACCCGAGGAGCCGATGGCCGATTTAGGCTCCTGCCTCACGCTCCATCCGCGCTCCGCACACGTCCTCCTCCACACCAACGGTGCGCGCTACGGACTGCAGCTCCCCGCGCACCCACGGTGGGTACGGCTCCTGCTCCGGCGGTCGGACGTTGCCGTGATCGTCGGCCTCGATCCGCTGGCGCGCATCGCCGCCATGGCTGACGTCGACAGCTACCTCGCTCTCGGTCTCGAAGGCCGACGTCTGCTCTTCGGCACGGCACATGCCGTACGGACAGGCGCAGCTCATACAAGCACGTCGCCTCCAGCCGGTTCGGAAATTCCGGAAACCGTGCCCACGACATTCTGAGGAGTCGCCATGCACGACCTCATCGCCAGCCCCTTCCTGGACGGTTACCTCGTGCTCCGGCCAGGCAGGCCATCCGCGCTGAAGATCCCGCTCAAGAAGTACCTGGAGCTGAAGCACGCGGCCGGTGCCGGCGAGGACTGCCCGGCCTGGCTCGTCGAACCCGTCTGCCGCGCCTGGGATCTGGATCTCACCGGACGATCCGCAGCCGGCACCGTGCTGGTCCGCGCCCCGTCCCCGTACAGCTACGGCCGGGCCTCGTACGAGATCAACAAAGGGTGCAACTTCGCCTGCGAGCACTGCTACCTCGGCCTGAAGGAATTCCAGGGCCTGGCCTGGGAGGACAAGGTCCGGCTGCTGCACATCCTGCGGGACGCGGGCGTCCTGTGGTTGCAGCTCACCGGCGGCGAGCCAATGATCGACAAGCACTTCGCAGACGCGTACGGCCTCGCCTACGAGCTGGGCATGATGACCGAGATCCTCACCAACGGCTCGCGGCTCGCGCACCCGAGGATGCTCGACCTGCTGACGCGTCTACGGCCCTGCAAGGTCACGGTCTCCCTCTACGGCGCGACCGCCGACAGCTTCGACGCACTGACCCAGCGCAAGGGCGCCTTCAAGCTGGTCGAGAAGGGCCTGTGCGCCGCTCGCGAGGCGGGCATTCCGCTGGAACTCGCGCTGATCACCACCAAGCACAACGCCCACGAGGCCGACCAGATGCGCGCCATGGCCCAGCGCTACGGGGCCCGCAGCATGGAGTACGCCAACATCTCGCCCACCTACTTCGGCACCGGCGAGACCCTGGCCGCGCAGGCGCCCGGCTACCTCAACAAGGGCGAGATCTTCAAGGGCTGCCCGGCGGGCCACACCTTCTTCCACGTCGACCCACTCGGCATGGCATCGATCTGCAAAGTCGGCCGTGACCAGCAGATCCCGCTCTTGACCGAAGGAGTCCAAGGGCTTGCCCGACTGGGCGGCATGGCCGACTCCCTCATGCTTCGCACCGGTGGCTGCTCCGGCTGCCAGCTGTCCGGCACCTGCCGGGTCTGCAGGCCGCTGGCCAAGGCTTACCAGGAGGCGAAGGCACCACTCACAAGTTACTGCCAGCACACAGAGACAAGGAGCTGACCATGGCACCAGTCCCGGTCCAGATCGCACCCATTCGGCCTGCCGAGGCGGACGAGGAGGTCGTCTTCCTGGACGACCTGGAGACCTTCGGTGAGCCGGCCAAGCCCGGCTGCGGCAACGACAACCCGTACAACTGACCCATGAATGATGGGGCTCTCCGGCCCTTGTCACGCCGGAGAGCCCCATCCCGTCTGGAAAGCTGTCATCGTGGCAACCCAATCCGTCGCCTTCGACGACCTCCCCGAGCCTGTCCTTGCCGCCGTGGAAGCGGAGACGGGTCCGATCCTCAAGGTGGAGGCGGTCTCGGCCGGGCTGAACAGTGCACTGTCCGCCCGCGTGTACACCGCGACCGGCAGCGTCTTCCTCAAGGGGCTGCGCAGTGATCACCGGTGGGTGTGGACCCAGCAGCGCGAGGCCGACATCAACCCGTACGTCGTCCCCCTTGCCCCCAGGCTCCTGTGGCACATCGACACCGACGGCTGGAACATCCTCGGCTTCGAGACCGTCGACGGCCACCACGCCGACTACGGTCCCTGCTCACCGGACTTGCCCAAAGTTGCCCAGGCACTCCAACAGCTCGGGGACATCCCCTGCCCCGACATCCTGCTCCGGCGGGCCGAACAGCGCCTCGCGTCTTACGTCGACGACCCGGCGGCCGTGGCGTACTTCGAGGGCGAGAGCCTCCTGCACACCGACCTGAACTGCCACAACCTGCTCATCACCGACCGTGTCCATCTGGTCGACTGGGGCTGGGCCACCCGCGGAGCCGCTTGGCTCGACGCGGCCTACTGGGTCATCTGGCTCATCGCCGCCGGAAATCACGGGCCCGAGTCAGCGGAAGCGTGGGCCGCACGAATTCCCTCGTGGCACATTGCCTCACCGCCAGCTCTGAGGGCCTTCGCGAAGGCCAATACCCGAATCTGGGATGAGATCGCGGGCGCGGACCCCGACTCCTGGACCGGGAGCATGACTGCCGCGGCTCACACCTGGTCGGCGCATCTTGACGGAAAATGATGACCTCACCGAAGGCTCACCTCTGTCTCACCGGGGTGGCCTTAATCAGCTCAGCTCCAGATGGCTGGACCACCACCTGCGGATCGTCTTCGATCTGGTGCCTCAGCGTGTCAGTAATCAGCTGACTTCTTTGCGAGCGGCGTGGTCGGGGACGGCTTGGCGCAGAACGGTCTCGTAGCGGCGGCTGATCTCGGGCGAGGGCGCACGACGGGTGAGGTCGGCGAGGGGGCGGCTGGCGGCGTGGTCGTAGGCGGCCTGGAGGTGGATCAGGGCCTGGTGGGTGGCGGCGGTCTGCTGTTCGTGGTGGCGGGTGTTGTGCCAGTGGGCTGCAGCTATGACGAGCAGGACCAGTCTGGAGAGCAGGATCGCGACGCCGTCTCCTTCGCCGACCTCGTGGAGGAGTTACTTGGCCGCATAGCGGAGCTGGCTGGCCTGCTGGTGGTCGGCGCGGATCTTTGAGCGGGTGGCCCGTTCGAATTCGTTGGCGGCGGCTCGCAGTTCGGTCGTCTCAACGGGGATCAGCGCAAGGAGAACTACGAGACGAAGGCGGCGGCCGACGTGCGGGTTGCCGAAGTCGAGAACGACCTCAAGGGCGGCACGTACGTCGACCCGTCGGCGGGGAAGGTGACGCTGGCCCTGTACGCCCGGCAGTGGCTCTCCACGGCCACGGCAGGGCCTACGACGGTGGAGAGGTACGAAGGCGTCGTTCGCAACCACATCGAGCCGCACCTGGGGCGCCGCGAGCTCCGGACCCTCAACAAGCCGTCCACCATCCAGGCATGGGTGAAACAGCTCCAGGCGGTGGGGCTGGAGGCGTCCACGATCAGCGGGATCCACGACGTCCTTGTCGGCATCCTGGACGCGGCGGTCGAAGACGGGCTTGTCACCCGGAATCCCTGCCGGTCCAGCACGGTCAAGCTGCCGAAGCAGACCAAGCGGAAGATCGTGCCCTGGACGCTGGAACGCGTTCACGCGGTCATCGCCGGCTTGCCCGAGCGCTTCCGGCGCGGCGGCAAGCTCGCCTTCGGCTGCGGCCTGCGGCAGGGCGAGGTCTTCGGCTTCGCGGTCGAGGACATCGACTTCGCTGGCCTGGAGATCCACGTCAACCGGCAGATAAGGATCGTACGGAACAAGATGGTCTTCGCCCTGCCCAAGGGCAACCGGATCCGGTCCGTACCGATGTCCCCCGGGGTGGCCAAGGAACTCAAGGCGCAGATGAAGGAGTTCCCGCCCATAGCGGTCGTGCTGCCCTGGGGCACGCCGGATGGTGAACTCCGCACGTACCGTCTGCTGTTCACGGACGTGAAGAGCAAGGCGTACAACCGCAGCGTCTTCAACCAGGGCGACTGGAAGCGGGCCCTCGTGGCGGCTGGCGTGATTCCACCGCGTACCTCGAACTCGCAGTACTTTGCTGCCGCTCCGGACGACGGGATGCATGCACTACGCCACGCGTACGCCTCCGTGCTGCTGGACGCGGGGGAGACGATCAAGGCGCTGGCCGAGTACCTCGGGCACTCGGACCCCGGGTTCACGCTCCGGACGTACACCCACCTCATGCCCGGCAGCGCGATCCGAACTCGGCGGGCGATCGACCGAGCGATGTTCGGCCCACCCCAGGGCACGTCCGAGGCGGAAGGATCCGCCATGTGCCCTCAATGTGCACTGGCGGCCTGAAAACGCCAGATCCGGGGACTCCGTAGCCCGCGCCGGATCAGCCCCCGTACACCGCAAAGCCCCAGCTCAGGGCCACACCAGGCAGTACAGCTGGTGTCCTGCCTCCTGGCACCGCTGGGCGAAGCCCTGCCATTCCACCAGCATCTTGTAGATCACGAAGGCGTCGCGCGGCCCGCGCCGGTCCGGGACGGTGGACCAGATGAAGGCGGCGGCGCCCAGCTCTTCCTCGCCGGCCTTGCGGAGAGGCTCGACGACGGATATGGGCAGTTTGACGACGGCGTAGTCCGGGTGGAGGACAACGAGTTCCAGGGGAGGGACTTTGGCCGGGGGTATGCCTTGGATGCCGGTGAGGACCATGGCGGCCATGGTCTCCGGCTTGACCTTGGTGTACATGCCGTGGCCGAGTTCGTCGCCCCCGAGCTCTTCGGGACGCATGGAGATCGGGACCCGTGCGGCGGTGGCGCCGTCGGGTGCGCCGAAATACTTGTAGGTCACCCCCACTCGGCCACCCCTGTTCCCACTCTCCGCGGCTGCTGCTTTGCGCTCGGCGGACTGCCGGCGGCGTCTGCCGGTGGGGCGGGCGCGCTCGGGCTCGCCGTCGCCCGTTTCCGCGCCCAGCTCCTCACCGTGCTGCATTTCACTACCCGACCATCCGCAGACCCAACCGCGCAACCCGATCATCGTCTCAGATGCAGGGTTGATACGCGGCTGCGCAACGCCCGGCGTTTGAGACCATGTGCGTGTGAGCTATCCCTACGCATATGAAGCGCCAGTTTCTCAGACCCTGTTCGATCGGGCGTCAGCAGTGACCCCTGGAGGCGTGAACTCGCCAGTCCGGGCCTTCCGGGCGGTGGGTGGTACGCCCCGGTTCATGGTGTCCGGTACTGGTCCGTACCTGACAGATGCCGACGGACGGGAGTACGTGGATCTTGTTTGTTCGTGGGGGCCCATGATCCTTGGTCATGCCCACCCCGAGGTGATCGCCGCAGTGCAGGCGGCGGTTACGCGGGGCACTTCGTTCGGCACGCCGGGTGAGGGGGAGGTGGAACTGGCCGAGGAGATCGTGGCCAGGGTCACGCCCGTCGAGCAGGTGCGGCTGGTGTCGTCGGGGACGGAGGCGACGATGTCGGCGATCCGGCTGGCGCGGGGCTTCACGGGCCGGGCGAAGATCGTGAAGTTCGCGGGGTGTTACCACGGGCATGTGGACGCGCTGCTGGCGGCGGCGGGGTCGGGAGTGGCGACGTTCGGGCTGCCGGACACGCCGGGGGTGACGGGGGCGCAGGCGGGGGACACGATTGTGCTGCCGTACAACGATCTGGGGGCGGTGCGGGCGGCGTTCGCGGCGCACCCCGGGGAGATCGCGTGCGTGATCACAGAGGCGTCGCCGGGGAACATGGGGGTGGTGCCGCCGCTGGAGGGGTTCAACGCGGGGCTGGCCGAAATCTGCCGGTCCGACGGGGCGCTGTACATCTCCGACGAAGTCATGACCGGGTTCCGGGTGTCGAAGGCCGGTTGGTACGGGATCGATGGCGTCCGGCCGGATCTGATGACGTTCGGCAAGGTGATGGGCGGCGGCTTCCCGGCCGCGGCTTTCGGGGGCCGTGCGGATGTCATGGGGCACCTGGCGCCGGCCGGGCCGGTGTACCAGGCGGGCACGCTGTCCGGAAACCCGGTGGCGACGGCGGCGGGTCTGGCGCAGCTGCGGCTGCTGGACGACGCGGTGTACGAGACCGTGAACGCTGTTTCCGCGGAGGTGTCCGGGCTGGTGAGCGAGGCGCTGAACAAGGAGGGCGTCGCGCACCGGCTACAGAAGGCGGGGAACATGTTCTCGGTCTTCTTCACCGAGGACGCGGTGACCAATTACGACGAGGCGAAGCGCCAGCAGGCCTTCCGCTTCACCGGGTTCTTCCACGCGATGCTGGCGCAGGGCGTGTATCTGCCCCCATCGGCGTACGAGGCGTGGTTCGTGTCCTCGGCGCACGATGCGCGGGCCGTGGAGCGGATCGCCGCCGCGTTGCCGGGTGCCGCGCGTGCGGCGGCAGAGGCAGCGGAATGATGGGCGGGAAGAGCGTGAGTGACTGGGTGACGCAGACGACATGGATGATGTGAGTGGCGTGAGCGATGTGAGTGGCGTGAGCGAAGAGAAAAGCGAAGCGAGAAGCCAGGAGAAGAAGGACATTACGGTCGTCCACCTGCTGCGGCACGGTGAGGTGGAGAATCCGACGGGCGTGCTGTACGGGCGGCTGCCCGGCTACCACCTGTCGGACCTGGGCCGGAAGATGGCCGACCGGGTCGCCGAGTATTTCGCGGGCCGCGACATCACGTATGTCGTGGCGTCGCCGCTGGAGCGGGCACAGGAGACCGGAGCGCCGGTCGCTGCGGTACTCGGTCTGGAGGTGGCGTCGGACGAGCGGCTGATCGAGGCGGCGAACAGCTTCCAGGGCAAGACCTTCGGCGTCGGCGACGGGGCGCTGAGGCACCCGGGGAACTGGAGGTACCTGACGAATCCGTTCCGGCCGAGCTGGGGCGAGCCGTACGTCGATCAGGTCGTACGGATGATGGCGGCGCTGGGTGCGGCGCGGGACGCGGCGCGCGGGCACGAGGCGGTGTGTGTGAGCCATCAGCTGCCGATCTGGACCGTACGGAGCTTTGTGGAGCGGCGGCGGTTGTGGCACGACCCGCGGAAACGGCAGTGCACGCTCGCGTCGCTGACGTCATTCACATATGAGGGCGACAAGATTATTTCGGTCGGCTATTCCGAACCGGCGCGGGATCTTGTGCCGGCGCATCTGCTGGCGGGTGCGAAGCCGGTCAAGGGGGCATCAAAGGGATTTGGCGCCTAATTGCGCCGCCTGCACGCCCGGTGACGTCTTTACGCGGGAACCGTAGTGTCCGTCATGCACTCTAATTCGTTGTCCGAATTTTCGGACGACGGGGCATGGCGAGCAGGGACGGGGAATACATGCGCGACATCAACCGAAGGGGACTACTGGGACTGGCCGCCGGAGCCGCCGGAGCCGCTGTGGCCGGGTGCGGGACGGGCGGGGCGCAGGGGCAGCCGGGGGGCGTCCCGGCGCCGAGTGCGTCCGCCCCGAGTGCGCGCGCCGAGGGGCTGGGGCGCAGGAACGATCCGTCGGTACGGCTGATCGGTGACGGCTCCACGGCGGACACCGGCGCGCAGCCGAACCAGCCGCATGCGCCGGAACCGCTGGAACCGGGGCAGCGGCCGCCGCAGTTCGTCGTGTTCTCCTGGGACGGGGCGGCGGAACTGGACAATGGCTTGTTCTCGCGGTTCCGGAAGGTCGCCCAGGACCATGGCGCGGCGATGACCTTCTTCCTCTCCGGGCTTTATCTGCTCCCGGAGTCGAAGAAGCACCTCTATCGGCCGCCGAACAACCCGGTGGGCGCCTCCGCCATCGGCTATCTCACGGACGAGCACGTCAAGGCCACATTGCGACAGGTGCGACTGGCCTGGCTGGACGGCCACGAGATCGGCACGCACTTCAACGGCCATTTCTGCGACGGCTCCGGCTCGGTGGGCCGCTGGACCCCTGACGACTGGCACAGCGAGATCGTCCAGGCCGTCTCCTTCGTCGAACAGTGGCGTACGAACACGGGCTTCCACGACCTGGAGCCGCTGCCCTTCGACTACCGCAAAGAGCTGATCGGCAGCCGTACGCCCTGTCTGCTCGGCCAGGAAAACTTACTGCCGGCCGCCGAGCGGCTCGGCTGGCGCTACGACGCGAGCTCGCCGGGCGGCCTCCAGACGTGGCCGGCGATGAGGCTGGGGCTGTGGGATCTGCCACTGCAGTCGGTGCCCTTCCCCGGGCGGCACTTCGAGGTGCTGTCGATGGACTACAACATGCTCGCCAACCAGTCCGTCAACGCGACCCGCAGCGATCCCCGCAACTACCCGGGCTGGGAGCGGCAGGCGCGCGAATCGTATATCGCGGGCTTCCGGCGGGCGTACGAGACAAACCGGGCGCCCTTCTTCATAGGCAACCACTTCGAGCAGTGGAACGGCGGCATCTACATGAAAGCCGTCGAGGATGCCCTCAAGTACATCGCCGGCCACCAGGACGTCCGTATGGTCTCCTTCCGCCAGTTCACCGACTGGCTGGACGTGCAGGATCCGGCGGTGCTGCGGAAGCTCCGCACGCTGGCACCGGGGCAGCGGCCGGGGGAGGGCTGGCGGGGCTTTCTGCCCGAGCGCGGGGGCAGCGGCGCGGGCACGAAGAACAGCGCGGGCACGAAGAACGGCGCCGTCCGAAAGCCGGTGTGATCCGTCGGCGCCGGGGGTGGAAGACTCGGGCCATGCGCAAGCGATCCCGATCCGCCGTGCTTCCCGCCGTGCTCGCCGCAGCGGCCGTGCTGGTGTCGGCCGGCTGCTCGTCGTCGCAGCAGGGCTCGTCCGAGCCAGAGGTGCTGTCCGGCACGCCGGGTGCGACCGCCGATCCGACCGGCGGCGGCAACAGCTTCATCGACGGAACCGGCCTGACCACCAGGATCGCTGCGGGGAAGCGGCAGACCGCGCCGGATCTGACGGGCGAGGACCTCCAGGGCAAGGCGCTCAAGCTGTCCGACTACCGCGGCAAAGTGATCGTCGCCAACATCTGGGGCTCCTGGTGCGACCCCTGCCAGGCGGAGGCCAAGGGGCTGGAGAAGGTCTTCCGCGCGACCGAGGCCGAGGGTGTGCAGTTCCTCGGGATCAATACCCAGGACTTGCAGATCGCCAATGCAAAGGCGTTCGAGAGCAAGTACAAGATCACATATCCGAGCCTGTTCGATCCCGAGGGGAAGCTGGTCCTGAAGTTCCCCAAAGGCACAGTCAACCCACAGGACATTCCTTCCACGGTGATCATCGACCGGGAGGGGAAGATCGCGGTACGCATTCTGCACGCGGTCGGGGAGGACGAGTTGAGCTCCGCCGTACGGTCCGTCGCCGCGGAGAAGTAGCGGCCGTTTCCGTTGTGCTCATGCCGTGCCTGATGCGGTGCTTGATGCGATGCCTGATCTCGTGCTTCATGATCTGTTCCGTGACGTGTCACATGCCAGGCCCATGCGCGGCCCAGGGGGCGGCACGGGAGCGGTTATGGGCGCGTGCGAGACTCTGTTTCATGCCTGAATCCCGCCCCCGGGCCTGGCGACGTGCGCGTCGCGCCCCCCGCCACGTATCACTGGCGGCGGGCGTTGCCGTACTCGCGCTCACCGCCGTCGGCTGCTCGTCGACCGGGTCGGGCACGTCGTCGGGCAGCAGCACCCGGTTCGTCCAGGGCACAGGCGACATCAGCCGGGCCGCGCAGGGGCACCGGCCCCAGGTGCCCGACATCTCCGGCGGGACCGTCGACGGCAAGACGCTGAACCTCGCGGACTACCGGGGCAAGGTGGTGGTCTTGAACGTCTGGGGATCCTGGTGCGCCCCGTGCCGGGCGGAGGCACCGGGGCTGGAGAAGGTGTACCAGAGCACGAAGAGCAAGGGCGTGGAGTTCATCGGGATCAATACCCGGGACTTGGCGAAGGACAACGCGCTCGCCTTCGAGCGGAACTTCGGCATCACCTATCCCAGCCTTTTTGATCCCCAGGGAAAGCTCTTGCTGAAATTCCCGAACGGGACCCTGACACTGCAGTCCATTCCCTCCACGATTGTCGTCGACCGTAAGGGCGGCATCGCTGTAAGGGCGGCGGCGGGCCTGACCGAGGAGAAACTGCAGGCCATGCTCGCTCCCGTGATCGCGGAGAAATCGTGAGCCAAATCCTCGACGGCGTCACCCCGGCCGTCACCCTGGCCGCATCGGTCGGCGACCCCAACCAGACCGTGCTGCACGGCGCGCTGTTGCTCGCGGTGCCGGTCGCGCTCCTCGGCGGGCTGGTCTCCTTCTTCTCGCCGTGTGTGCTGCCGCTCGTCCCCGGCTACCTCAGCTACGTCACCGGCTTCTCGGGCGCCGATCTCGCCACCTCGCAGCAGAACATGCAGCAGGGCCGGAGCGGCCGCGGCCGGATGTTCGCCGGCTCACTGCTCTTCGTACTCGGCTTCACCGCGGTGTTCGTGTCCGGCGGGGCGGCCTTCGGCTACTTCGGCAGCACGCTGCTGGCGCACCAGGACGTCATCACCAAGGTGCTCGGCGCGCTCACCATCGTCCTCGGGCTGTCGTTCGCGGGTGTGCTCCCCGGCTTCGCCCAGCGGGAGTTCCGCTTCCACCGGCGTCCGGCGGTCGGCCTGGCCGGTGCGCCGGTGCTCGGCGTCCTGTTCGGCATCGGCTGGACGCCCTGCATCGGACCGACCCTGGGCGCCGTCCAGGCCCTGGCCTGGAACGAGGCGAGTGCCGGACGCGGCGCCTTCCTGATGACCATGTACTGCCTGGGCCTCGGCGTGCCGTTCATAGTCGCCGCGCTCGCCTTCCGTCGTGCCATCGGCGCCTTCGGCTGGATCAAGCGCCACTATGTGTGGGTCATGCGGACCGGCGGCGGCATGCTCGTGGCGGTCGGTGTGCTTCTTGTCACGGGGGTTTGGGACCACATCGTCTACCAGATGCAGATCTGGTCCTCCGGCTTCACTGTTGGGATCTGAGCGAAACGATGAGCAGTACGACGGACACCCCTCCCGGCGCCACTGAGGAGCGCGACCTCGGCGCGGCGGGCGCCCAGCTCTCCACCGCACCGGCGGAGGAGACCGCGCAACCGGTCCCCGGCTCGTTCGGCGGGGTCCGCGCTCCCGGCCGGCGCGGCGCGGTCGCCTGGTGGGGCCGGGAGATCACCGGCTGGCTGCGCTGGATGTGGCGGCAGCTCACCTCCATGCGGGTCGCGCTCTTCCTGCTCTTCCTGCTGTCGCTCGCCGCGATTCCCGGCTCGCTGATCCCGCAGACCAGCGTGGACCGGGTCAAGGTGGCGGACTGGCAGAAGGCGCACAGCTCGATCACGCCGCTCTACGAGAGGCTCGGCCTCTTCCACGTCTACAGCTCGCCGTGGTTCTCGGCGATCTACATCCTGCTCTTCACCTCCCTCGCGGGCTGCATCGTCCCGCGCAGCTGGCAGTTCGTCGGCCAGCTCCGCTCCAAGCCGCCGGCCGCGCCCCGCAATCTGACCAGGCTGCCCGCGTACGCGACCTGGCGCACCGACGCCGCGCCCGAGAAGGTGCTGCAGAGCGCACAAAGGGTGCTGCGGGGGCGTAGATTCCGTACGCAGATCGTCGGGACGGCAGTCGCTTCCGAGAAGGGCTTCCTGCGCGAGGCCGGCAATCTGCTCTTCCACATCGCCCTGTTCGGACTGCTGGTCTCCTTCGGCGTCGGGCAGCTGTGGAAGGCCGAGGGCGGCAAACTGATCGTCGAGGGTGACGGATTCTCCAACACGCTCACGCAGTACGACGACTTCTCGCCCGGCACCTTCTACGGTGCCAAGGACCTGAACCCGTTCGGCTTCACCCTGGACGGCTTCACCGCCTCCTACGCCCGCAGCGGCTCGGACAAGGGCACCCCGCGGACCTTCCGCGCCAACATCCACTACTGGAACGGCACCAACGGCACGGAGCACAAGTCCTCGATCGAGGTCAACAAGCCGCTGGACATCGAAGGCTCCAAGGTCTATCTGATCGGGCACGGCTACGCGCCGGTCGTCACCGTCAAGGACGGCCAGGGCAACGTCGTCTACCAGGGGCCGGTCGCGTTCCTGCCGCAGGACAGCAACCTCACCTCGGTGGGGGTGGTGAAGGTGCCGGACGCCAAGGCCAAGAACGGCACGAAGGACCAGTTCGGCTTCACCGGCATCTTCACCCCCACCTTCGCGCTGAACAACACACAGGGACCGCACTCCTCCTTCCCGGCCCTGGACTACCCGGCGCTGATCCTGACCGCGTACCACGGTGACCTCGGCCTGGATTCCGGGATCGCCCAGAACGTGTACCAGCTCGACACCACTCACATGAAGCAGTTCAAGGACGCGAAGGGCAACATCGTCAGCAAGGCGATGAAGCCCGGCGAGACCCTGACGCTGCCGAACGGTGCGGGGTCGCTCACCTTCGAGGGCGTCAAGACCTGGGCCAGCTTCCAGATCTCCCACCAGGCCGCCACCGGCTGGGCGCTCGCGAGCGTGGTCACCATGATCCTGGGCCTCATCGGCTCGCTCTTCATCCAGCGCCGCCGGGTGTGGATTCGAACCACCGTGGGCCGCGACGGCGTCACGGTGGTGGAGCTGGCCGGGCTCGGACGCAGCGAGTCCGCGCGGATCGCGGACGAGCTCGGCGACCTCGTGGACGTACTGGCCTCGCAGACAGCACCACCTGTGGCGGAGCCCGAGCCCGCGGCGGAATCCGAGCCGGACCTTGGACAAGCCAAGCCTGAACAAGCCAAGCCTGAACAAGCCAAGCCCGAGCAAGCCGAACCCGAGCAAGCCGAACCCGAACAAGCCAACCCCGAACAAGCCAACCCCGAGCAAGCCCAGCCCGAGTCCGATGACGAAGGAGCGCGCGCGTGACCATCGCTGCAGCGGTCAATGAGAACGCGGCAAATCTCAGCAACTACCTCATCTATTCGGCGATGACCGTCTATACGCTCGCCTTCCTGGCGCACATCGCCGAGTGGACCTTCGGCAGCCGCAGCAAGGTAGCCACGACCTCCGCCGCGCTGGTGAAGGAAGCCGCCGCCCCGGTGGCGACGGTGAAGGTCGCCCAGCGTGTCGGCGGCACCGCCGTCATCGAGCGCCCCAAGGTCATCACCCGAGCTTCCACCAGCGACCGCGGAATCGCCGACGGCCCCGGCGCAGCCGGTACCGACGAGCAGGGCGACATGTACGGGCGGATCGCGATCTCGCTCACAGTGCTGGCCTGGGCGCTGCATGTCGGCGGGGTCGTGGCCCGTGCGGTCTCGGTGGGGCGTGCCCCCTGGGGCAACATGTACGAGTTCTCCACGACCTTCGGCGCGACAGTGGTCACCGCCTACCTCGTACTGCTGCTGCTCGGCAAGAAGGTCCGCTGGATCGGGCTTTTCCTCACCACCGCGGTGCTGCTCGATCTCGGCCTGGCCGTCTCCGTCCTCTACACCGCCAGCGACCAGCTGGTTCCGGCCCTGCACTCCTACTGGCTGTGGATCCACGTCTCCTGCGCGATCATCTCCGGCGCGCTGTTCTTCCTGGGCGCCGTCTCCACCTTCCTCTTCCTCTTCCGCGACCGGTACGAGGTCGCGCTCACCGAGGGCAGGGTCACGGACCCCCGCTGGGCGAACATCATGTCCCGGCTGCCCGCCGCCGCGAGCCTCGACAAGTTCTCCTACCGCGTCAACGCGGCGGTCTTCCCGCTGTGGACCTTCACGATCGTCGCCGGCGCCATCTGGGCCGAGGCCGCCTGGGGCCGTTACTGGGGCTGGGACCCCAAGGAGACCTGGTCCTTCATCACCTGGGTGATCTACGCCTGCTACCTGCACGCTCGCGCCACGGCCGGGTGGAAGGGCCGCAAGGCGGCGTACCTGGCGCTGCTCGCCTTCGCGTGCTTCATCTTCAACTACTACGGCGTCAACATCTTCATCACCGGCAAGCACTCGTACGCGGGCGTCTGATTGTCATCCGCCGCCCTCGCGCCGCTTCGCGGGCTTCGGACGGCTGCGCCGGACTCCGCCCGTCGTGCCAGAGCGCCCGCCAGGGCCTCACCCTCCCGGGCGGCCCCAGCCGTGGCGGGGCCCGGCACGTACGGCCTGGGCGGCTGTCTCAGCGGGGCCGGCGGCGCCCCTTCTCCTGACACGGCGGGGTCTGGGCGGCGCCGGGGAAGACAGTGGGACGGAGGGTAGCGACGGCTGCCTGGGCACGGACCAGCTGGGCGATGGTGTCCTGGGGCAGCAAGGGAGGGGCCTGGGCAGGGCGGCGGAAGCCGAAGGCGGAGGTGAGGTCGCCGAAGGTGCTGCGGCGCCAGGCGCTGATGTTGGGCTCCCGGACGCCGGTCCAGCGCTCCAGGAACTGGAGTACGGAGGTGTGGTCGAAGGCGTCGCGGGCGACCCAGCCACCGACCGTCCACGGGGAGACGATGATGCAAGGCACGCGGTAGCCGGCGCCGATGGGCAGGCCGCCGATGAACTCGTCCGGGGTGCCGGCCGGGGGCACGAGTGGCGGGACGTGGTCGAAGAGGCCGTCGTTCTCGTCGTAGTTGAGGATGAAGGCGGTCTTGCCCCAGACAGCGGGATTCGAGGCGATGGCCTCGATCTTCTGGGCGACGAAGTCGGCGCCCGCCGCCGGAAGGTAGTTCGGGTGCTCCGACTGGTGGCTGGGTGGGATGATCCATGAGACGGCCGGCAACCGATCGGCCCGGGCGTCGTACTCGAAGGTGCCCTCCGGGCCGGTGGCCATGCCGCGGTCGTACAGCGGTTCGCCCGGCTTCGCGTTCTGGAACTGCTGGAATTCCTCCAGCAGATTGCACCGGTAGTTGTCCGCCTGCTGATAGACCTTCCAGCTGACGCCGACCGCCTGGAGCCGCTCCGCGTAGGTCGTCCAGCGGTAGGGGGACGGGGCCTTGTTGGAGATGACCGGGCCTCCCAGGGCGCCCGCGGGGTCGATGGTGCCGGTCATCCAGTACAGACGGTTGGACCAGGTCGGGCCGAAGACCGAGCAGAAGTAGTTGTCGCAGATGGTGAAGGACTCGGCCAGCGCGAACTGGAACGGGATGTCCTCGCGGGTGTAATAGCCCATCACGTAGGGACCGTTTACCCCGTCCGCCGCGCGGTGGGCCGGCAGCCAGTGGTCCATCGCGCCGCCGTTCCAGGCCTGGTGCTGCACCGTCCAGGAGTGGCTGGTGGAGGGGATGGACTGTGAGCTGGTGGTACGCGTGTCGAGGTGGAACGGCAGCAGGTAGCCGTCGGGATTGACGGTGTCCGGCTGGTAGAAGACGGACCGGCCGGTGGAGAGCGTCAGCGCGTTCGGGTCGGAGAAGCCGCGTACACCGCTGAGGGTCCCGAAGTAGTGATCGAAGGAACGGTTCTCCTGCATGAGCAGGACGACATGCTTGATGTCGCCCAGCGAGCTGAGGGGGGCGGGTCCGGCGGCCGCCGCCCGCCGGACGCTTGGCGGCAGCAGCGACAGCGCCGCAGCGCCGCCGACCGTGCCGGCCGCCGTGCCGAGGAGTCTGCGTCGGGTCGTGTCGGGCATGGTTGTCCCTCTCCCTTGAGTCGCATAAGGCCTCGTTGGGCCACATACGACTCTGCGGGAGCACTACCGACAGGGCAGAGACGACTTGCGTGAGCAATACACCATTCGGCGGCAAAGAGCCCGCTTCCGGGCACGGCCCTGGTGCCACCGGCCAGCCGGCAGCGACCCTGCCACCGGACAGGCCTTAGAGGCCGCGCGAGTAGGTGGGGCGGCGTCGCGTGCCGAGCTGTGACATCAGCCGACTCCGTCGGCGGGGGCGCCTGGAAGTGTTGCCGTCGGTGTCGGTCGACGACGCTCCGCGTCGCCTCACTCCTCCGCCTTGCCAGACTTGCACCTCGCCACGCTCCTTCACCCACCCCACCTATTCGCGCGGCCCCTTAGCCCGCCGTGATCGAGTCCAGCTTCGCGCGGAGGTAGGTGTGCGAGTCCACCGGCTCGTACGCCACCTGGCCGGCCGGGGCGGGGACCGACTCGACGACGGTGCCCGTGTCGCACTCGTAGAAGTAGACGAGCGACATCAGCTCCTCGGCGGGCACGTCCGCCGGTGGCGGCAGCACCCGGTGCCGGCCCGAGCGCCAGCGGTCGCCGGTCCAGCGTGCCATCAGATCGCCGATGTTGATGGTGAACGCCTCCGGGTCGTACGGGGCGTCCTCCCAGCCGCCCTCGTCGGTGAAGACCTGGAGCCCGCCCTTGCCCGCCTGGCGGTCCAGGACGGTGACCGTGCCGAAGTCGGTGTGCGGGCCGATCCGGAACTGGCCCGGTTCGGGGGTGCCGACGGTGTCCGTGCCCGGATACCAGTTGATGTTGAAGCCCCAGGTGGGGTGAGCGGTGTGCCGGGTGAAGAAGTCCGCCGACTCGCCGAGGGCGACGCCGAGGAGTTCCAGAAGCTGATCGGAGAGGGCACGCATCTGGGCGAGATACGCCGTCACCAGGGGTTGGAGAGCGGGGATTTCGTCCGGCCAGACATTGGGCCGGAACCACTCCGCGTCCGTGTCCGGGTCGCCGGTCGGCTCGTCCGCCGCGAAGCTCCACGATTCCTTCAGATCGGGCGGCGTCTCGATGCCGTCCGCATACGCGTTCGCCTCCGCGCCCGGCCCGAGCCAGCCCCGGCCGCCGACCTTCACGGAGTACGGCTCCTTGACGATGGCCGGGAGACGGAAGAAGGTGCGGGCGGCATCCCGGATGCCGCTGCGCAGGGCGGGGTCGACGCCATGGCCGGTGACCAGCAGGAACCCGGCGGTGCGCAGGGCGTCGTCGACGGTGGCGGCGATACCGGCGCGGGCCTCGGGGTCGCCGGACAGCCAGGGGGCGAGGTCGAGGGTGGGGATGCGGGTGCGCTGCGCTTGCTCCGGGTTTGTCATACGCCGATATCCTCGTTCCACAGCTCGGGGCGGGCCTTGATGAAGTCCGTCATCAGGGTGACGCACTCCTGGTCGCCCAGCAGCACGATCTCCACTCCGTTCTCGGCGAGCCAGTCATGGCCCCCGTGGAAGGTCTCCGCCTCGCCGATCAGCACCCGCGAGATCCCGAACTGGCGGATCAGCCCGCTGCAGTACCAGCACGGCGACAGGGTCGTCACCATCGTCGTACCCCGGTAGGCGCGCTGGCGGCCGGCGGCGCGGAAGGCGGAGGTCTCGCCGTGCGCGGAGGGGTCCCCGTCCTGCACGCGGCGGTTGTGGCCGCGGCCCAGCACGGTACCTTCGGCGCTGTACAGCGCGGCCCCGATGGGGATGCCGCCCTCGGCCAGACCGGCCCTGGCCTCGGCGACGGCTGTCGCCAGCATGGCGGATGCGTCGAGCGCGTCGATGTCCATACGGACTACTCTCCCGGCCCGGAAACACCCTGGCAACGTGCGGAAAGTACTTTCCGGACGGCCCGACACCGGACGGAATGTCTTGGTCCCGTGCCCCGGGAGGTTGGTTCGCATGGCTGCTTTTCCCCTCCTCACTCTCGGCGAGATCCTGGCCCTGGACGTCGTCGGCGGGGCCGGGCCCGAAGTGCTCGCGGGCGAGTACGTCCCCGGACCGGCCGGTCCGGTGGGTGCACTCCAGCGAGATCTACGAGATCGGGCCACTGCTCTCCGGCGGCGAGCTGCTCCTCACCACCGGCCTCGGACTCGCCGGGGCGGACCCCGGCGCCCGTCGGCACTGGGTGCGCCAGCTGGCCGCGCGTGACGTCGCGGGCGTCGCCTTCGAGATCGGGCGCTCACTGCCGGACGTCCCCGCCGAGGTGGGGACGGGCGGGAGCTGCTTCGGGCGGCGGAGCCGACCGCGGTGCCGAGAACGAGGGCGGCGGCGGCCTGCCAGAAGCTGAGGCCGAGGACGGAGATGACACCGATATAGGCGGTGGCGAACTCGATGTTCGGCGAGGACCAGGTCCACAGGAGGTGGACGGGGCTGGCGTGCCGTTCGGCGAGCGGGATGGGCTCGGCCCCCGTCGCTTCGACGGCGATCACCTTGTAGCCGTACGCGGGGGGCCTGGCTGAAGGGGCGCAATGTCCGTAGCGGGGGGCGGGGCGGCGTACAGCTTGTAGGGGGTGGGGCGTTAGGGAGTGTCGGTGCCGCCCGGGTCCTGATCCCGTCGGCGCGTTTGCGCCTCGCCGAGGGACTTGAGGAACTCCGGGTTGTCGTCCGGGGGGATCCACGGTCCGGCGGGGGCGCTGATCGTGGCTGGGGCGCCCTGCCACTTGCCCGCGACGAGCCAGCCGAGGGGGAAAAACGGGATGATCAGCAGCCAGACCGCCCTGGGCAGCCCGCGGATCTCTTCCGCGGGAGCGCTGAGGCAGTCGATGAACGCGTAGATCACCAGTGCCAGCATCAGGAGGTAGGGAAAATACCTGAGCATCTTGGAGGCGCCCCCCTGCTTGAGGTGGCCCGGGCCGTCGGCGGGGCCCGGTGATGGGTCCAGGGTAGTGGGTGCCCGATACTGGCATGTATGGCTTACGACGATCTTCGCTCGTTCCTGAGGGCCCTGGAGAGAGACGGCGACCTCAAGCGCATCAAGGCCGAGGTCGACCCCTACCTCGAAGTCGGCGAGATCACCGACCGGGTGAACAAGGCGGGCGGTCCGGCGCTGCTGTTCGAGAACGTGCGCGGATCGGCGATGCCGCTGGCGATGAATGTCTACGGGACCGACCGCCGGCTGCTGAAGGCGCTGGGGCTGAAGAGCTACGGGGACATCAGCGACCGGATCGGCGGACTGCTGAAGCCGGAGTTGCCGCACGGCTTCGTGGGGGTGCGGGAGGCCTTCGGGAAACTCGCCGGGATGACGCATGTGCCGCCGAGGAAGGTGAAGGACGCCCCTGTCCAGGAGGTGGTGCTGCAGGGGGACGACGTTGATCTCGACCAGCTCCCGGCGCTCTTCACCTGGCCGGAGGACGGCGGTTCCTTCTTCAACCTGGGGCTGACGCACACGAAGGATCCCGACTCCGGGGTGCGGAACCTCGGGCTCTACCGGTTGCAGCGGCACGACCGCCGGACCATCGGCATGCACTGGCAGATCCACAAGGACAGCCGCAACCACTACAAGGTCGCGGAACGGCGGGGCGAGCGGCTGCCGGTGGCCATCGCCTTCGGTTGTCCGCCGGCTGTCACGTACGCCTCCACGGCGCCGCTGCCGGGGGACATCGACGAGTATCTGTTCGCCGGCTTCGTCCAGGGCAAGCGGGTGGAGATGGTGGACTGCAAGACGGTGCCCCTTCAGGTGCCCGCGCAGGCGGAGGTCGTCCTCGAGGGGTGGCTGGAGCCCGGCAAGATGCTCCCGGAGGGCCCCTTCGGGGACCACACGGGGTTCTACACTCCGCAGGAGCCGTTCCCGGCGCTGACCATCGACTGTGTGACGATGCGGAAGCGTCCGCTGCTGCAGTCGATCGTGGTCGGCCGCCCGCCGACGGAGGACGGCCCGCTGGGCCGGGCGACTGAACGGTTCTTCCTGCCGCTGCTGAAGATCATCGTGCCGGACATCGTGGACTACCACCTGCCGGAGGCGGGCGGGTTCCACAACTGCGCGATCGTCTCGATCGAGAAGAAGTACCCGAAGCACGCGCAGAAGGTCATGCATGCGATCTGGGGCGCGCACATGATGTCGCTCACCAAGCTGATCGTGGTCGTAGACGCGGATTGCGATGTGCACGATCTGCACGAGGTCGCCTGGCGGGCCCTGGGGAACACGGACTACGCCCGTGATCTGACGGTGGTGGAAGGGCCGGTGGACCATCTGGACCACTCCTCCTACCAGCAGTTCTGGGGTGGCAAGGCCGGCATCGACGCGACGGAGAAGCTGCCCGAGGAGGGCTACACGCGGGACGGCGGCTGGCCGAACATGGTCGTCCCGGACCCGGAGACGGCGGCGAAGGTCGACGCCCGCTGGAAGGAGTACGGCCTGTGAGCGCTGATTCCCTGATCCCCGATCTCTTCGGGCCCGAGCCCCGGCCGGGCAAGGTCAAAGCCTTCCTGCGGCTGGTGATGATCGAGCACTCGGTCTTCGCTCTCCCCTTCGCCTATATCGCCGCGCTCAGCGCGATGTTCGCGGAGGACCGCACCGTCCACTGGTGGCGGCTCTTCCTCGTGACGGTGGCCATGGTGGGCCTGCGCACCTTCGCCATGGCCTGCAACCGCATCATCGACCGCGAGATCGACGCCCGTAATCCGCGCACGGCGAACCGCGAGATAGTGACCGGCGCGGTCTCGGTGCGCTCCGCCTGGACCGGTGCGCTGGTCGCGGTCGTGGTCTTCCTCGGTGCGGCCGCGATGCTCAACCCGCTGTGCCTGGCGCTCGCGCCGATAGCGGTCATCCCGATGGTGGTCTATCCGTACGGCAAGCGGTTCACGAACTTCCCGCACGCGATTCTGGGCCTGGCCCAGGCCATGGGCCCGATCGGCGCCTGGCTGGCCGTCACCGGCAGCTGGTCCTGGGACGCCGTGATCCTGGGGCTGGCGGTGGGCATCTGGATCGGCGGATTCGACCTGATCTTCGGATCCCAGGATGTCGCGGCCGACCGCGCCCACGGGGTGAAGTCCGTTCCGGCGCGCTTCGGTATCACGGCGGCGCTCTACGGTGCCCGCGCGTGCCATGCGGTGACGGTGGTGCTGCTCGCCTGGTACGGGGCCGCTGTCGGCGCCGGTGTGTTCTGGTGGGTGGGGCTGGCGATTGTCGTGGCGGCCTTCCTGTACGAGCACAGCATCGTCAGGCCGGGTGACCTGTCCCGGCTCAACCGGGCGTTCTTCAGCGTCAATGGTTTCATCGGTATTGCCCTGTTCGTGTGTGCCCTGCTGGACCTGGCGGTGCGTGGCCTCGGCGTATGAGTACGGTTTCGGCCTACCATCGAGAGCATGGACAGGGAGGCCGATGTGACAGTCACCGAGCTCCACCGCGTGCACTCGCAGCTCAGTCGCTTCGAGGACATGTTCCCGGGCTATCGGGTCGAGATTGTCGAGGGCAACATCGTGATGAGTCCAGTACGGCCATTCCACGCGCGCACCATTCGCCTTCTGTGGAACCAGCTGGAACCTCAGCTGTCGGATGAGTGGGGCATCATCAGCGATGTCGCTATGCCGTTCAGCGACGAATTCGAGCTGTGCCCGGATCTTGCCGTGATCCCCGCCGCCGAGGAGAGCCGGAATCTGAGCGCCTACGCCCCGGACCTGGTGGAAGTCGTCATCGAGGTGGTGTCTCCGAGCAGCGTCCGCAACGACTACGAGGTCAAGGACAAGCGGTACGCGGCCCAGGGCATCGCCAACTACCTGATCTTCGATCCTACCAAGGGCCGCTGCAGCACCCTGTGGAACCCTGGCCCTGATGGTTACCTGGGACGGGACACGATTCCGTACGGCAAGACCGTGACCGTGGACACGACCGTCGGAGAGCTGAGTTTCGACACCGATCAGCTGCCGGTCGACCCCGGCGTCAGCGTATGAGCCCGTCCTCCGGGCGCTCGCGGAGGAGGAAGGCCGCGGCGACGCCGCCTATGAGGCCGAAGAGGTGGCCCTGCCAGGAGACGCCCTGGGCGGTGGGCAGGACGCCCCACAAGATGGAGCCGTAGAGGGCGGCGATGATCAGGCCGACGGCGATGTCGAGCGGGCGGCGGTCGACGAAGCCGCGGACCAGCAGATAGCCGAAGAGGCCGAAGACGACGCCGGAGGCGCCGGCGGTGTTGGTGTGGGCGGGCGCGACGAGCCAGACGCCGAAGCCGCTGGTGAGGGTGATGACAAAGGCGACGCCGAGGAAGCGGCGTATGCCGCGCAGCGCCGCGATGAAGCCGAGGACCAGGAGCGGGACGCTGTTGGCGGCGACATGGTCGAAACCGAAGTGGATGAAGGCGGCCGGGATGATGTCACGCAGCTCGCCGATCTCGCGCGGCACGATGCCGAAGGTGTCGAGTGCGTGGTTGGAGGCCAGGTCGATCGCTTCGATGAGCCAGAGCAGGCCGACCCAGGCCAGCATGAGCCCTGCTGCCGCTCTGACCCGGGCAGCCGGGCCCAGAACGTTTCTCGGTCGTGCGGCCGTGGAATCGCCCGCGATGGGTTTGTACGCCACCGAATCCCCCCTTCGGTCGTTGTGTACCTACGGTAGACAACGCCACTGACATTCGGGGCGGTTCCCCGGCAGCCCAGCACAAACGCCGGGCTGGCTGGGGGTGTTGCCGGGCTGGACGGGCTCATTTTGAGCCCGTCCAGCGCTTGAGGACCACCGGACACGGCTAGTTCAGGCCGCTGAGGCCCAGGCCCTTCAGACTGGTGGAGCTGCTGCCGGTCATCAGCTGCATCATGGCGCCCATGATGTCCTGCGGGTTGAGCGTGGTGGCGCCGGCCGGGGCCTTGACGGCCTGGACGTCGGTGGCGAAGCCGATGGTCAGCGGCAGCTTGCCCTTGGCGTTCTTGTCGAACGTCGCCAGGTCGACGGTGACGCTGGAAAGCGTCCCGTTCTTGACGGCCAGGTCCAGGACGATGTCCTTGGCCGGGGCGTTCTTCTGCAGGTCGGAGGGCGAGAAGCCCTTGGGGAGCTGCTTCTGCAGAGGCTTGAGCCCCTGGACGAGCGCGGCGGCAGCCTTGTCGGCGGGGATGGTGACCGAGACGTGGTCGGCCCCGTTACGGCTGCCGGTGTCCTTGAACTTCGCGCTGTCGCCGATGGCCTTCTTGACCGCGTCGGCGACCTGCTGCTGGGTCTTGGCGTCGAGGGTGCTCGTGCTGGGTGCGGGGGTGTTCACACCCATGGTCTTCGCGAATTCCTGGAAGGACTTCAGGTCGATGGTGATCCACTTGCCACCGATGAGGTCCTTGACGGACTGGTACGAGGACGGCAGCTTGCCGGCCGCGGTGACCATCGACTGGAACTGCTTGATGTCCTGGCTGCTGCCACCGCCCACTGACATCAGCTTTTTGAGGTCGGCTCTGACGTAGAACTTCTGGCCGACGCTGCGGAATTCGAGCAGATCCTTCTGGCTGCCGAGGGACAACTGGAAGGCCACGGAGCGTGTTTTCGAGTCCTTCAGCGGCTTCGTCGAGCTCATGGAGACGGACACGTCGAGCCCGGCGAGGGTCTTCGCGTCATCCTGGGTGAAGCCCTTCTCACCCTTGAGCGCGGTCCAGATCTGCTGCTGGGTCGCGTCCAGACCGAGGCTCGTGGTGACGGCCTTCTGCTCGCCGAGCTTGTCGACGGCACGCTGGACCTTGACACCGGCGCTTATCTGCTGGGCGGTGCCGCACGCGGTCGCGGCGGTGGCTATGAAGGCGATACAGCCGGCGGAGGCCACGCCCTTGCGGAAGGTATTGATGACATGCTCCTGATTGAAATAGAGTTCGGATAAGTATGACTACGGGGATGGCCAAAAGGTTGCACCAGGCCAGGCCGGATAGGCTCGTCATTTATGGACGACAGCGAGCGCAGGCCCTGGATCGTCGGGGTCTCCGGGGCCTCCGGGACCCCGTACGCCGCGGCGGTGCTGAGGGCGCTGCTGCACGCCGGCGAGGCGGTGGACCTGGTGGTCAGCAGGGCCGCGCGGCTGACGGTCCTGGACGAGACCGGCCGGCCCTTCCGGGACGCGCACCGGCGCGAGGACCTGCGGGCGTGGCTGGCCCGCGGCGCCGACGGGACGGACGGGCGCTTCGAGACGGACCTGGCCAATGTGCGGTTCTGGGCCGCGGGGGACCTGGCGGCGGGGCCGAGTTCGGGCTCGTACCCCGTGAAGGGGATGCTGATCGTGCCCGCCAGTACCGCGTGCGTCGCGGGGGTCGCGCTGGGGCTGTCGAAGGACCTGCTCCAGCGGGCGGCGAGTGTGACGCTGAAGGAGCGGCGGCCGCTGGTCGTCGCCGTACGGGAGACTCCGCTGAGCGGGCAGACGCTGAAACACCTGGTGGCGCTGGACGAGGCGGGAGCCGTGGTGCTGCCCGCGTCGCCCGCCTTCTACGCGGGGGCCACCCACATCCAGGATCTGGTGGACTTCGTGGCGGGGCGGGCATTGGACGCTGTGCGCGTGCCGCACAAGCTCTACCAGCGGTGGGAGGGGGAACTGGGCGGGGGACGCGGCATCAAGGCAGAGTGATGCAAGTGATGCGCAGGGCGCATGACCGTTCATGCCTTAGATTCTTGTTCTGACAGCGTGGTCGCGGGATGAATGGAAGGGTCCAGGATTGATGGACGCGGTGGACAGACAGCTCATCCAGGCGCTACGTGAGAACGGCCGGGCCTCGTATGCCGAGCTGGGCCGGTTGGTGGGGCTCTCCGGGCCCAGCGTGACCGACCGGATCAACCGTCTGGAGCAAGCCGGGGTGATTACCGGTTACCGGGCCACGGTCGCCCCCGCGGCGCTCGGGCTGGGAGTGACCGCCCTGGTCGGACTGCAGCTCAGCGACGCCGCGGACCACGAGGAGGTGGCGCGGCGGCTCCAGGACCTCGACGAGATCGAGGACTGCTGGTTCATCGCGGGCGACGACTCCTACATGCTCAAGGTCCGGATCGGGGACGTGGACAGCCTGGAGCGCACCATTCGCCGGCTGTCAGGCACCAAGGGCGTGGCCCGCACCCGCACCACGGTCGTGCTCTCCACGAAGTGGGAGAACCGGGTCGGCGAGCTGCCGGAAGTTCCTTAGGCGTACTCTCGATCGGGGTCTGGATCGGGTCGATTTGTTACGAGGAGGCGGCATGGACGCGGGGCTCAAGCGTGAGCTGGAGGAGAAGGTCTACGCCGGCGAGCGGCTCTCCCGGGAGGACGGGGTCACGCTGTACGAGTCCGACGACCTCGCCTGGCTCGGCGGTCTCGCACACCATGTGCGCACGCAGAAGAACGGTGACGTCGTTCATTTCAACGTCAACCGGCACCTGAACATGACCAACGTGTGCACGGCCTCGTGCGCCTACTGCTCGTTCCAGCGCAAGCCGGGTGAGAAGGACGCGTACACGATGCGCATCGAGGAGGCCGTCCGCCTCGCCAAGGCGATGGAGGGCGACAACCTCACCGAGCTGCACATCGTCAACGGCCTGCACCCGACGCTGCCCTGGCGCTACTACCCGCGCTCGCTCAAGGCCCTGAAGGAAGCGCTGCCGAGCGTCTCATTGAAGGCCTTCACCGCGACCGAGATCCACCACTTCGAGACGATCTCCGGGCTTTCCGCCTCCGAGATCCTCGACGAACTGATGGACGCAGGGCTGGAGTCACTGACGGGCGGCGGCGCCGAGATCTTCGACTGGGAGGTCCGGCAGCACATCGTCGATCACCGGACCCACTGGGAGGACTGGTCCCGGATCCACCGCCTCGCGCACGAGAAGGGGCTGAAAACCCCCGCCACCATGCTCTACGGGCACATCGAGGAGCCCCGGCACCGGGTGGACCATGTGCTGCGGCTGCGCGAGCTCCAGGACGAGACCGGCGGCTTCCAGGTCTTCATCCCGCTGCGCTACCAGCACGACTTCGTGGACATGAAGGACGGCAAGGTCCGCAACCGGCTCCAGGCCCGCACCACCATGGCGTCCGGCGCGGAGGCGCTCAAGACCTTCGCGGTCTCACGGCTGCTGTTCGACAACGTGCCGCACGTCAAGGTCTTCTGGGTGATGCACGGCCTCGCCACGGCGCAACTGGCGCTGAACCACGGGGCGGACGACATGGACGGATCCGTCGTCGAGTACAAGATCACGCACGATGCGGACGATTTCGGTACGCCGAACAAGCTCACACGGGACGACATTCTCGACCTGATCCGCGATGCGGGGTTCCGTCCGGTCGAGCGCAACACGCGGTACGAGACGCTCCGCGAGTACCCGGGCCCCGACGCGGCGCGCCGGGAGGCCCCGCAGCCCATGCGCCTTTGACCAACCGGGGGCTCCGCCCCCTACGCCCTGCGGGCGTGGGGGCCCCCCAGGTCCTCAAATGCCGGACGGGCTGGAATTGTCAGCGCGTTGTGGGCAGGCGTGCCGCAGAGCCGAGCGAAGTGAGATGGGGGCACCTCCTGGGGGCACCTCCCGGCCGAAGGCTGGGGGAGGTAGCTGGGGGAGGGTGGGCACAACGCCGACCACCGGCCCGCACAAGCCAGCAACCCGGGGCCCGGGGCAGAGCCCCCGGAGCCGCCCCGGAAAGGCAGGCGCAGCGCCCCCACGCGCAACACGCCTGCCTCCCCGGGGCGGCTCCGGGATGCGGAACCGCCGGAAGGTCCCTAATCGCCGACCGCGGCGAGGCGGTGCCGGGTACGGGCGGTGTGGGCGACCTCGTCCAGGAAAGCGACGGCACGGTCGGAAGTGCCGGGCTCCAGCCAGTCTCTCACGCCCTCGTGCACAACGATCTCGACACCGGTGCCCTCCAGGACGGTGGGGAGGGTGCGGCGGCCGACGGATCGTACGGGGCTCCGCCCAGAAATGGCAGCGCCGCCTCCACCACGGAGTCGGGATCCACACCGACGCCTCGGAAGACGGTACGGAAACGGTCGGCGTCGAAGGTGCTATTGGCCAGCATGATGTCCGATCCGGCCCGGTTGAGCAGGCCGTCCCAGGCCAGGCCCAGGGCATGGATCAGCGAAACGGTGAGCCCGCCCGCGGTGGCGAAGACCACCAGATCGGCAGCGGCAAGCTCGGGGTCGTCGACCAGGTCGCCTGGGGAAAGCCCTTCCGGACCGGGGCTGCGCCCGGTCTGACAGTTGGGGGATGTCCCGGTGTCGCGGGAGTGGACCGAAGTTACGAACAGGTCATGAATGCACCATGAGATTGTCGTAAGCCCTGAGTGAGGGGACAGCTCTGGCTCATCATAAAATGACCTATATGTCAATGGACTTCGCGCTCGACCCTGAGATGAACGTTGAACGTCACGAAGAGCTCGTTCGGTTGTGGACCGATGTGAGCAACGCGGGCGGTGCGGTGGGTTTTGTGCCCCCGGTGACCTCCGCGGATATACGGCCCCAGGCCGACGAGCACCTGGCCGCAGTTGCCGAAGGCCGCTTCCGCATGCTTGCCGCGTTGCAGGGCGGCAAACTTGTAGGCACCGCCTTCTTCTCCTTCAACACCCACCGCCTCATGAGGCACTGGGCCTGGCTGGTCACGGTCATGGTCCACCCGTCCCTCCAGGGCAGGGGATACGGAGCCGAGTTGCTCCGCGCGGCCGAGCGCCGCGGCCGGGAGTTCGGTCTCGCGGGCATCAGGCTCGGCTGCCGCAGCGGGCTCGGTCTGGAGCGCTTCTACGCCTCCGCCGGCTACAAGGAGGTCGGCCGGGTGCCCGCCGCGATCCGCGTCTCCCCAGGTGACGACCGTGACGACGTCACGATGTGGCTCCCCCTGGTCTGAGTGTCCCGGGGCCGTGCTTCACTGGGAGGGCAGCACATCTCGTACAGGAACGAAAGAGGAAACGTCGTGAGCCGGAAGCTGAGCTGGAAGCCGAGTCCCATGCTCCGCTACACCCTGCTTCGCCTCGCCCTCTTCGTCGGCTCCTTCGCCGTCATCTGGGGCCTGGTCTATCTGCGGGTCGTCCCCGCCGGCCTTGGCAAGTCCAATCTGCTGTGGGTCATGCTGCTCGCCCTCGTGATCACCGCGCCGCTCAGCTACGTACTGCTGCGCGGCGCCCGTAACGAGGCCGCCGCCCACATCTCGCAGCGCGTCGAGAACACCCGGCGCAACCTCGCCGCCAACCGCTCCCAGGAGGACGCGGCGGACGACGCCACGCGCGCCGCGCAGGGCTGACCGGTATGCGTGCCGGGGCCGTGCTGCTCCTGGCCGTCGGCGGTTGCCGGCTTCTGGCCGAGGGCATCCGCGGGAACGCGACGGCGGCGGTCCTGGCGGATGCCGGGCTCGTAGTGCTCTGTCCGGCACAGGCGTTGCGGATGTTCGCGGCCGACCAGTCCTAGGGCCCGCACCCGCACGATGCCGCCGTCGCACAGTCGCATACGGGGCGGATGAGGAGGTGCGAGGCCATTGGCCGCATCCCTACTCTGAAGTAAATTACGGACCCGTAAGGTTACTCGCGCGTCATATCGTGGCCAAGGAGTATGCCCATGGGCAGCCCGCAAGCCGTCGAGGCCGTCGAAGTGGTCGAACCCGAGAAGGCCATGGAGGGCGGCAGAGTCGTGCAGGCGCTGGTGGCGCCCTTTGTGCGGCCGGTGACCAGCGGCAGCCTCGCCGACATACCCTTCGCCAACGCCGCCGAGGCCCCGGACGAGCCGGTGCTCAGCCGCCAGGACGCGCAGGGCGACTGGCACGACATCACGGCCGCCGCGTTTCGTGACCAGGTCATGGCCGTCGCCAAGGGCCTGATCGCGTTCGGCCTCCAGTCCGGCGAGCGGCTCGCGATCATGGCCCGTACGACCTACGAGTGGACGCTGCTGGATTTCGCGGCCTGGGCCGCCGGCCTGATCACCGTCCCCATATACCCGACCTCCTCCGCGTCCCAGGCCGGCTGGATCCTCGAGGACTCCGGGGCGGCGGCCTGCGCCGTGGAAAGCGTCGAGCAGACCCGCCTCATCAGCGCTCAGCGCCGTGAGCTGACGGGGCTGCGCCATCTCTGGCAGATCGACGCCGGGGCCGTCGAGCAGCTCATCGCCGCGGGCCGCGACCTGCCGAACGTCGTCGTCCAGGGCCGCCGGAGCCTGCTTGGCCCGGCGGGCATCGCCACCCTCGTCTACACCTCGGGCACCACCGGCCGCCCCAAGGGCTGCGTCCTCACCCACGGCAACTTCTTCTCCGAGGTCGACAACGCGATCGAGATGCTCTACCCGGTGTTCAAGGGGAGCACGGACGAGCCCGCGTCCACCCTGCTCTTCCTCCCCCTCTCCCATGTCTTCGGCCGCATGGTCGCCATCGGCTGCCTGCGCGCCCGGGTACGGCTCGGCCACGCCCCCAGCATCGCCACGGAGGACCTGCTCGCCGACCTCGCCGGCTTCCGGCCGACCTTCCTGCTGGCCATCCCGTACGTCCTGGAGAAGGTCTTCAACACCGGCCGCGCCACCGCCGAATCCATGGGCCGCGCCTCCTCCTTCGACCGCGCCGCGAGCATCGCCAGACAGTACGGCGAAGCCCTCGTAGCCCGCCGCAACAGCGGCACCGGCCGGGTCACCTCCCTCAAGTCCTTCAGACTCAAAGCCGCGCACCGGCTCTACGAGCCGCTGGTCTACCGCCGCATCCGCGCCGCCCTCGGCGGCCGGGTGCGCCACGTCATCTGCGGTGGCTCGCCCCTCGGCCGCAGCCTCGCCGCCTTCTACACCGGCATCGGCGTCGAGATCTTCGAGGGCTACGGCCTGACGGAGACCACCGCCGCCGCCACCGTCACCCCGCCGCTGCGGCCCCGGCTCGGCACCGTCGGCTGGCCGTTGCCCGGCACCGCCGTCCGTATCGCGCCCGACGGAGAGGTGCTGATCAGCGGCGGCCAGGTCTTCACCGGCTACTGGAACTCCTCCGTCGGCGCCGAGCCGGCCCTCCACCAGGGCTGGTTCGCCACCGGCGACATCGGAGAGCTCGACGAGGACGGCTACCTCACCATCACCGGCCGCAAGAAGGAAATGATCATCACCGCCGGCGGCAAGAACGTCGCCCCCGCACCCCTGGAGGACCGGCTCCGCGCCCACCCCCTCGTCGGCCAGTGCATGGTCGTCGGCGAGCACCGCTCCTACGTCGCTGCCCTCGTCACCCTGGACCCCGACGGCCTCAGCCACTGGAAGCGCATCCACCACAAGGAATCCGCCCGCCGCGCCGCCCTCGCCGAGGACCCCGAACTCCTCGCCGACATCCAGCACGCCGTCGACGACGCCAACGCCACGGTGTCGCGGGCGGAGTCCATCCGCCGCTTCGCGGTTCTGCCGGTCGACCTCACCGAGGCCGACGGCCACCTCACCCCGTCCATGAAGCTACGACGCTCCGCTGTGGCTGCCGACTTCGCCAAGGAGATCGAGGCCCTCTACACCAAGCCCTGACTGCGAACGCCGCCGGGCGGCCTGGAAAACGGCGCGCCCCGGGCTGCCCGCGCCGGGGCGGCCCGGCGGCGAGCGAAAGGCAGGAGCCCCGCACCGGTCGGGTGCAGGGCTCCTTGGGTGTTACAAGTCGATCGCGAATGCCAGACCCGAGGGGATTAGTTCGGGGTGACGTTCTCCGCCTGCGGGCCCTTCGGGCCCTGCGTGACGTCGAAGCTCACCGGCTGGTTCTCCTCAAGGGAGCGGAAGCCGGAGGCGTTGATCGCGGAGTAGTGGACGAAGACGTCGGGTCCGCCGCCGTCCTGGGCGATGAAGCCGAAGCCCTTTTCGGCGTTGAACCACTTGACGGTTCCGGTAGCCATAAGCCCTCCTTGGGCCAAAGGGTTGCCCTGCTCCAGAACCTACCCTGCGAACTGCAAGAAGTCTGAAAACTACAAAAGCCTGCGGGTCACATGCTCCGCAGGCTCTGTACTGCAAGGGAAACCAAACTGCAACTTGCGACGACAGTAGCACGCGAGATCGGCGACGGGGAAGAGGTGCAAGATCCGTTTTCTGCGCGGTCGCGGCGGAGCTGACGGACAGGTGTCAAAAAGGGGACGGCGGGCAGGCCGGGGCATGTATGGGCAGCCCCACCGGAAGATCCATGCCGGGCGCCGGTAGCCTCCTGATGTGGATAAATCTGCGCGTGACACTCATGGCACCGACAGCAGGCTGACCCGCCCCCGGGTGGGCCACATCCAGTTCCTCAACTGTGTGCCTCTCTATTGGGGACTCGCCCGAACGGGGACACTGCTCGACGTCGAATTGACCAAGGACACCCCCGAGAAGCTCAGCGCCCAGCTGGTCCGCGGTGACCTGGACATCGGCCCCATCACGCTCATGGAGTACCTGCGACACGCCGACGAGCTGATCGCCCTCCCCGACATCGCGGTCGGCTGCGACGGGCCGGTGATGTCATGCGTGATCGTCAGCCAGCTCCCGCTGGACCGGCTCGACGGGGAACGCGTCGCACTCGGATCCACCAGTCGTACATCCGTACGCCTCGCACAGCTGCTGCTCACCGAGCAGTACGGCGTCACCCCCGACTACTACACGTGCCCGCCCGACCTCGCGCTGATGATGCAGGAGGCGCAGGCCGCCGTCCTGATCGGGGACGCCGCGCTGCGGGCCTCACTGCACGACGCGCCCAGACTCGGCCTCGAGGTCCACGATCTGGGGCTGATGTGGAAGGAGTGGACCGGGCTGCCGTTCGTCTTCGCCGTCTGGGCCGCCCGCCGGGACTTCCTCGCCGCCCGCCCCGACGCCGTACACAACGTGCACAAGGCGTTCCTCGCCTCCCGCGACCTCTCACTGGAGGAAGTGGCGAAGGTCGCCGAGCAGGCCGCCCGCTGGGAGGCCTTCGACGAGGAACTGCTCCGCCGCTACTTCACGACCCTGGACTTCTCCCTCGGCCCGGACCAGCTCACCGGCATCGCCGAGTTCGCCCGCCGGGTGGGCTTCCCGCCGGCGGCCAAGGTCGAGCTGCTGGCGCCATAGGGCACGGTGGGGCGCCCGCAGCCGCCCCACCTATTGACGCGGCCTCTGATCGATGCGGCCTCTGAGCCGGTCGATGCGGCCTTTGAGCCGGCCCGTCATGGAGCCGCGTGGAAGCAACACCCACCGGCCGGCAATTCCGAGGGCCACCTCGCAAAGCCGGGCCGCCGAACCCCTGGCGTACGCTGAGCAGGTCCACTTGCGTCCCCCCGGAAGGAACAGCCCCGGTGCCCGAGAACGCCGAGCTCGCGTCAGCTGATTACGCAGCCGTCCTCGACCGTGCAGCCGCCGGCGGCCGGATCACCCCAGAGGAGGCCCTGGACCTCTACCGCTCCGCCCCTCTGCATGCCCTCGGCGGCGCCGCCGACGCCGTACGCCGCCGCCGCTACGCCGGCACCGAGCACATCGCGACGTACATCATCGAACGCAACATCAACTACACCAACGTCTGCGTCACCGCTTGCAAGTTCTGCGCCTTCTACGCCGCCCCGAAGGACACGGAAAAAGGCTGGTCCCGCGGCCTCGACGACATCCTCCGCCGCTGCGCCGAGACCGTCGAACTCGGCGGCACCCAGATCATGTTCCAGGGCGGCCACCACCCCGACTACGGCGTCGAGTACTACGAAGAGCACTTCGCGGCCATCAAGGCGGCCTATCCGCAGCTGGTCATCCACTCCCTCGGTGCCTCCGAGGTCGAGCACATGTCCCGGATCTCCGGCGTCTCCGCCGAGGAGGCCATCCGCCGCATCCACGCCGCCGGGCTCGACTCCTTCGCCGGCGCCGGCGCGGAACTCCTGCCGGAGCGCCCGCGCAAGGCCATCGCGCCCTTGAAGGAGTCCGGCGAGCGCTGGCTGGAGATCATGGAGATCGCACATGGTCTCGGCGTCGAATCCACCTCCACCATGCTCATGGGTACGGGGGAGACCAACGCCGAGCGCATCGAGCACCTCCGCATGATCCGCGACGTCCAGGACCGTACGGGCGGCTTCCGCGCCTTCATCCCGTACACCTACCAGCCCGAGAACAACCACCTCAAGGGCCAGACGCAGGCCACGATCTTCGAGTACCTGCGGTTGATCGCCGTCGCCCGGCTCTTCCTGGACAACGTCGCCCACATCCAGGGCTCCTGGCTGACGGTCGGCAAGGAGGCCGGGCAACTCTCCCTGCACTACGGTGCCGACGACCTCGGGTCCGTCATGCTGGAGGAGAACGTCGTCTCGTCGGCGGGCGCCAAGCACCGCTCCAACCGCATGGAGCTCATCCACCTCATCCGCTCGGCCGGACGTGTCCCGGCGCAGCGCGCCACCACCTACGAGCACCTCGTCATCCACGACGACCCGGCCAACGACCCCGTCAACGACCAGGTCGTCTCCCACCTCTCCTCCACCGCGATCGAGGGCGGCACCGCGCACCCCGAGCTGAAGCTGATCGACGCCAACTAAGTTGGGCAGGTGTTCCGCAAGGCGAGCGGAGCGAGATGGGGGCACCTCCCGGCCGAAAGCTGGGGGAGGGTGGGCACAACCCGACCACCGGCCCGCACGTGCCCGGAGCCCGGGGCGGGACGAGCCCGCGCCGGAGGCGCCAGGCATCATGGCCGCATGCTCACCATCCACGCCGGGGCCAACGGAGCAGCCGTCCTGGTCGAGGGCGACCGCATCGCCGCCCTCGCCCCGCTCGCCGCGCTGCGCGAAGCGCACCCCCGGGCGCGGGTGCGCCAGTGGCCCGGCACCGTAGGCCCGGGGTTGGCGCACAGCGGCCCGCTGCCGGACGCGCCGAGCCCGCGCGAGCGCGTGCACGCGCTACTGCGGCGCGGGGTGACCGCCATTACCGACCTGCCGGCGGACCCGGCGTTGCGCGAGGCGCTGAAGAGGGCAGCGGTGGCCCGGAACCGGGCCAGGCTGGCGCCGGGGGCACGGGCGGATCTCGCTGTGATCGACGCGAGCGGCGAGTGCGTCGCCACGGTCCTCGCCGGACGGCTGGTGCACCGCCGCGCATGACCCTGGCGCGGGAGCGCCACACGCACAGGCAAGAATGGGACCGTGACCCGAGCCTCTCTGGACAAGCAGCCGCACGAAGTCGCCGCGATGTTCGACGATGTCGCGGCCAAGTACGACCTCACCAACGACGTGCTCTCGCTCGGCCAGACCCGCCTCTGGCGCAAGGCCGTCGCCCAGTCCCTGGCTGTAAGCCCCGGGGAGCGGGTCCTGGACCTCGGCGCCGGGACCGGCACCTCCTCCCTCCCCTTCGCCGCCGCAGGCGCCCGTGTCGTGCCGTGCGACTTCTCGCTCGGCATGCTGCGCGAGGGCAAGAAGCGCAGCCCGTTCCTCCCGCTCACCGCCGGGGACGCGACCCGGCTGCCCTTCGCCGACGGGGTGTTCGACGCGGTCACGATCTCCTTCGCACTCCGCAACGTCCACGACACGGACGCCGCGCTGCGCGAGATGCTCCGGGTCACCAGGCCCGGCGGCCGGGTGGTGATCTGCGAGTTCAGCCACCCCACCCTCAAGGCGTTCCGCACGGTGTATACCGAGTACCTGATGCGTGCTCTCCCGCCGGTCGCCACCGCCGTGAGCAGCAATCCCGACGCGTACGTCTACCTCGCCGAATCCATCCGGGCCTGGCCCGACCAGCCCGCGCTGGCAGCCAGGCTCCAGCAGGCGGGCTGGTCGAAGGTCGCCTGGCGCAACCTCACGGGCGGCATCGTCGCCCTGCACCGCGCCACCAAGCCATAACGAGTCCATAACTGAGCATGACTCCAGCATGACCGAGCGTAACTGAGAACGGGAGACCGCGACCGTGACAGAAACCGTCGCTTCCGAGCGCAGCGCCGATGTGATCGTTGTCGGGGCCGGGCCCGCCGGTTCAACGACCGCGTACTACCTGGCGAAGGCCGGACTGGACGTCCTGCTCCTGGAGAAGACCACCTTCCCCCGAGAGAAGGTGTGCGGCGACGGCCTCACCCCGCGCGCCACCAAGCAGCTGGTCGGCATGGGCATCGACATCTCCGAGGAGGCCGGCTGGCTCCGCAACAAGGGGCTCCGCATCATCGCGGGCGGCGTCCGCCTCCAGCTCGACTGGCCCGACCTAGCCTCCTTCCCCGACTACGGACTCGTCCGCAAGCGCGAGGACTTCGACGAAGTCCTCGCCCGCCAGGCCGAGAAGGCCGGCGCCCGGCTCTACGAGCGCTGCAACGTCTCCGGCCCGATCCGCGACAGCCGTACGGGCCGGATCACCGGCGTCGAGGCCAAGCTCGGCGAGGAGAAGACCCCGGTCACCTTCCATGCCCCGCTCGTCGTCGCCGCCGACGGCAACTCCACCCGGCTGTCCATCGCGATGGGCCTGCACCGGCGCGACGACCGCCCCATGGGCATCGCCGTGCGCACCTACTTCACCTCGCCGCGCCATGAGGACGACTACCTCGAATCCTGGCTCGAGCTCTGGGACAAGCGCGGCCCCCAGGACCGCCTCCTTCCCGGCTACGGCTGGATCTTCGGCATGGGCGACGGCACGTCCAACGTCGGCCTCGGCATCCTCAACTCCTCCTCCGCCTTTAAGGAGCTCGACTGGCGCGAGGTCCTCAAGGCCTGGTGCGCCTCCATGCCCGCCGACTGGGGCTACACCGACGAGAACCAGATCGGCGCCATCCGAGGTGCCGCCCTCCCCATGGCCTTCAACCGGCAGCCGCACTTCTTCAAGGGCCTGTTGCTGGTCGGCGACGCCGGAGGCCTCGTCAACCCCTTCAACGGCGAGGGCATCGCCTATGCGATGGAGTCCGGCCAGATCGCCGCCGACGTCATCGTCCAGGCCCACGCCCGCCAGACCGCCGCCCAGCGCGAACTCGCCCTCCAGGCCTACCCCCGCATCCTCAAGGACACCTACGGCGGCTACTACAACCTCGGCCGCGCCTTCGTGAAGCTCATCGGCAACCCCAAGATCATGAAGCTCGCCACGGAACGCGGCCTCACCCACCCGCTGCTGATGCGCTTCACCCTCAAGATGCTCGCCAACCTCACCGACCCGGTCGGCGGCGACGCGATGGACCGGATCATCAACGGCCTGTCGAAAATCGCCCCCAAGGCCTGAACGCCTGCCGGGCGGTTGGTGGCCGGCGGCTGGTGGCTGGTGGCTGGCGGGCTCTTGTCCGCTGGGCGCGGCGCCGGGGTTGTCCCGGTCTCGCCATTTCTGATTGGCCGGGTGCGGGTGCGTTTGGCTCCCTTCGGTCGCAAGGATCAAAGGCGCTAACTGCGGATGGGGAGGAGGGGGGTTCCGGTTGTCGGTCGGCCGCCGGCCCGGTGGGTCGCGGGGGTCAAGGCGGCTTGTGCGGCATCGGTTCGGTGGGTATCTGGGGTCTCGTTGCCGGATCCTGGTAGAGATGGTCGGTGGCGACGCCTGTTGTCCGTGGGGGGCTGGACTGCCGTAACCGGCGGCTGACAGGTGCTTGGTGGCTTACCTCCTCCACGGCCTGCGCCGTTGGGGGCCGCCTCTTGCCGGGCCAGGAGCGGGGGGTGGTGGAGCTCGCCCGCCGGATGCAGAGGCGGCCGGGGGGTGCGGAAAGGTTTCTGCTGGGCTGCGGGGTGGGCCCGGGCTCAATGCGCCGTGACCGGAAATGACGGGGGCCTTATGACCACTTTGAATCGATCCAAGTGGTCATAAGGGCCCCGTCATTCGGCCCGAGTGAGGCCGCCTGCGTGCACTTCCACCCATGCCTGCGTACACCCCGGTGTGGCGGGGGTGTACGCAAGCAAGGACTGAAGTGCACGCAGGCACGAGAGGAATTAACCGATATGCCGGACACGGGAAGGCTTCGCGGCTCCCGCTGAAACGATTCTGCGGCGGGGCGGATCCATGAGGTGCCCCGATGAGACAGCGACACTACGAGCGGGGGCCGTGAGAGTGTCCCATTCGGGTACCTGACGTCCCGATCCCCCGCAAAAACGTTCCTGCCCCGAACCCGGAGGAGAGCCACCCGCCCTCCGCCGGAACGTTTCTGCACCCCCGCGCCTGGACCCCCACCCACCGGCCGGGAGGGCAGCCACCGGGCCCCCGCTCACTTCCCCCGCCCCGGGGCCAAGCCACCAAGCACCCGTCAGCCGCCGGTTACGGCAGTCCAACCCCCCACGGACAACAGGCGTCGCCACCGACCATCTCTACCAGGATCCGGCAACGAGACCCCAGACACCCACCGAACCGATGCCGCGCAAGCCGCCTTGACGCCCGCCGCCCACCCACCCGGGAGCCAACCGACAAGACAAGCCCCCCTCCTCCCCCTCCGCAGTTAGCGCCTTTGATCTTCGCGACCGAAGGGAGCCAAACGCACCCGCCACACCTCCCACGCCGAAATGGCGGGACCGGGACAACCTCCGGGCTCGCCGTCAGCGGTTCAGGGCGGCCGCGCGCAGGGCGGCCTCCGTCTGGATGGCGACCAGATCGCGGATGGGGTGGGGCTCGGCGCCGGTGTGGGCCTGGGCGTTGGCGGACCAGTCGGCGAGGAGGGCATCAAGGGCGGTGGCTTTGAAGGGGGTGAGGAGGGTCAGGCCGGGCGAGACGCGGTCCAGGGCGGCTTCGAGCTCGGCGGCGGCGGAGGCGGGCGAGGGTGGGAGGGTGCGCGGATACGGAAGAGCGGGACCGCCGGGGTGACCGTGAGCGCGCCGTGCCGAGTCGCGTAGCGCGCTGGAGGCACCGTGGCGGCGGGTCGGGGTGGCAGGCGGCATGACGAAGACGCCCTCGCGGAGGCTGGCCCAGCCGGCGCAGTCGGCGGGCCGGGCCTCCATCGGGATGCCGCGCCGGGCTGCGGCGTCGGCCAACTGTTCCGCGAGGTCCGGTAGGGCGCGGCTCAGGACGAAGTGGGCGCCGTCGAAGTCGGCGTTGTGGAGGAGAGCTGAACGTGGGGGCGGAGGGCGTCGATCAGCCGCATCAGGGCCCGGGTCTCGGGGAGCGGAGCGGGGGCGAGGGGGAGCGGGAAGGTCCACTCCGGCTGGTGGGCGAGGGCGGGCCGGTGGAAGTGGTGGAGGTAGGTGGGGAGGGTGAGTGGCCGCTGCCCGTACCAGCCCTCGTTCAGACGGGCGGCGTCCGGATCGATGCACGGCACGAAATGCCAGGTGCAGTCGGCCCCGTCAGCGAGCTCGGGCGCCTCGGAGATGATGCGGGCGGTCTCCAGGACAGTCAGGAAGCCGACCGGTTCGTTCGGGTGGGGGCCGCCGAGCAAGAGGACGTCGCGGCTGCCGGTTCCGATGGAGAGCAGGCGCAGCGGTTCGCCGAGGCGGCTGGTGCCGATGGTGGTGTGCCAGCCGGGGATGGCGGCGAGCGCGTCGTCCAGCTCGTCGAGGGAGGGGAAGTGGTCGTGGTCGCGGACCTCGCTGACGTACGCGTCAATGTCCATTCGCCGCCCTCCCGTCGGGCTTCCCATCGGGCTTCCCATCGAGCTCGAACCATACGGTTTTGCCGGGGGCCGCCGCCGTGCGGAGGCAGATGCCCCAGGAGGTGGCACACGCGTCCAGAATCGGCAGGCCCCGGCCCGATTCGTCGCTGCCGCTGGCGCAGTGGCGGCGGGGGATTCCGGGAGCGTCGTCCTCGACCAGGACGCGGAAGGCGTTGGTCGAAGCCGCGAATTCGGCGAAGACGGTGACGGGGGATGAGCAGCCGCTGCGCAGGCAGGCGTTGATCGCGTTCGTCACGGCTTCCGAGGTGAGGAGGAGTGCGGTGTCGATGAGGTCTTCCCGGCGGTGGATCGTGAGCATGGTCCGGACGGATTCGCGGACGGAACGGACCCACGCGGGGTTCGGCGCGAACACGATGGAGAAGTCGATTCCGGGCATGGCGGTTTGCCTCCGGTGGCGGGTTGGTGACACAGAGTCAAGTTCTCTCGACGGTAAGGGGTGACCTTTAGCAGTTGCAACCTGTATCGGCGAGTTGCCCCTATCGAGTGGACCCGGCCCCGGCCTGCCCGGCAGACTGCCCGTGATTCACGTAGGAGGTCGTCATGGGACTGAGGTCCAATCCGTCACAGCGCCAGCGTCGTTTGGGCGCGGAGCTACGTCGGCTCCGCGAGTTGAGCGGTATGTCCGCGACGGATGCCGGTGCTCTCGCCGGGCTGGGGCGCGCCCATATGAGCCACATTGAGATGGGGCGCACGGCTATCCCGGAGGACAAGTTGCGCGCGCTAGTACGCGCGTACGGTTGCAACAGTCAGGGGCTGATCGACGCACTCGTCGTGATGGGGGAGTCGACAGGTAGGGGGTGGTGGTCGGACTATCGGGACACCCAGTCCAGTTCAGTGCTCGATCTCGCCGAGCTGGAGGCGGCAAACACGGCGCATCGGAGCTTTCAGTGGGTGTACGTCCATGGCTTGCTCCAGACCCCCGATTACATGCGTGCCTTGTTCGAGGCCGGGCAGCCCGACGCCACACTCGGGGAATTGGACAGGGGGGTGGAGTTCCGGCTGCGACGGCAGGAAGTCCTCAAGGGCACGTCCCCGCTGCGATTCCACGCAGTGATCCACGAAGCCGCGCTGCACATGCGCCTCGTCAGCGCCGAGATCATGCGCCAGCAGATCGAGCACCTGGTGGAGATGGCCAGGCTGCCCAACGTTTGCATCCAGATTATGCCGTTCGCCGGGCGGGCGTATCCCGCTGATTTTGGCACACCCTTCGTGATCTTTGAGCCGTCTGTACCTGAGCTCGGAACCGTATATGTGGAGCACCCGGTCTCCCCGCTGTTTCTTGGCGAGCAGGCTCAACTGGCACAGTTCAGAGCGACGTTTGAGACCCTGAGTACGGTGGCCTTGCCACCGCTGGACCCCCAGCCAGAGTCCATGTTCTCTGCCAAGAAGGACTCGTTGGGTCTGGTCCAGCATCTGCTCTATGTCTTGTGAGGGGAACACCATGACGGATCTGGCTTGGCAGAAGTCCAGCTTCAGCGGGACCGGAACATCCAACGACTGTCTGGAAGTCGCGACCGCCCCCGACGGGCTGCTCCGCCTCCGCGAGGGCGACCAGCCCGCCGCAGTGGTGACCACGGTCCCCGCCCAGTGGGACGTCTTCGTCAAGGGCATCAAGGCTGGCGAATTCGATCTGTGAGGGGCAGCGTTCGCCGGACCTGACCCAGTGGAGGTCGAGCTTCACCGGGACCGGAGACCTCGATGATTGCGTCGAGCTTGCCGTGGCCCCTGCCGGGTGGCCCGGTGCCGGGGTTGCCGGTCCCGCCATTCCGGCGTGGGTGATGTGGCGGGTGCGTTTGGCTGATGGCGCTCGTTGAAAGTCCCCATCTCGTGCTACGGGATGGGGCAGACCTGCTCGCGTCGATTCCCACCCACTCACCGAGCTTCGTCACCTGCTCGTTGTCTGATCCGGGATCATCGCTGGGCGGCGCCAGCGGGTCCGGACTCGATGCTCAGGCCCTCCACTCCCTTGTTCGGCCAACTGGTTCCCTACTAAGATAGGGAACCAGTTGAGCAATGGAGGCAGGATGTCACTCCTCGATGACGGCGGGCCGATCTTCGCCCAGATCGCCGCCGAGCTAGCGAACCAGATCGCCGACGGCACGGTGGGCGAGGGAGAACGCGTCGCGTCAAGCAACGAACTCGCGGCGTTCTACCGGGTCAACCCGGCCACAGCGGCGCGCAGCCTCACCGTGCTCTCGGACGAGGGACTGGTGGAAAAGCGGCGAGGCGTCGGCATGTTCGTCGCGGCGGGCGCGCGGGACCGGCTCGTACAGGCCCGGCGGCGCCGCTTCGCGGACCGATACGTACGGCCGCTGGTGGTCGAGGCGGCACGGCTCGGGATCGGGCTGGAGCCACTGCTCGGGCTGGTACGCGAGGAGCTGGCCTCGGTCGAGGTGACGACGGGAGGAGGGGCATGACGCCGGCGATCTCGGTAGCCGGGGTCGAGTGCCGCTACCGAGGCCACCAGGCGCTGACCGATGTCACCTTCGAGATCGACACGCCGTCCATCACCGGACTGCTGGGCCGCAACGGCGCCGGGAAAACCACGCTGCTGCGCATCCTGGCCGGCCAGGAGTTCGCCACCTCCGGGCGCGTGCACGTGTTCGGGGCCGGGCCGCTGGAGAATGATGCGGTGTTGCGCCGGATGATCCTCATCCGGGAGGACCAGATCTACCCCGACCTGCGGGTTCGGCACGCGATCACAGCAGCATCGCTGCTGTACCCGAACTGGGACACCGACCTGGCCGGCACGCTGCTGGACCTCTACGAGCTGCCGCCGAACCGACCGATCAAAAAGCTGTCGCGCGGCATGCGGACCGCGCTCGGCATCGTCATCGGGCTGGCCGCCCGCGCCGAAATCACCCTGTTCGACGAGCCGTATGCGGGCCTGGACGCGGTCGCCCGCATGCTCTTCTACGATCAACTGCTGGCCGACTACACCGCCCACCCGCGATGCATCGTGCTCTCGACCCACCTCATCGACGAGGCCGACGAACTCCTCGACCGTGTCCTGGTCCTCGACCACGGCAAGCTGGTCCTCGACGCGCTCGCCGAGGACCTGCGTGGCACCGCCACGATCGTGACCGGCCCGGCCGACTGCGTGGAGCGGTTCGTCGCCGGCCGCGCGACACTGAGCCGGCGCACGATGGGCACGCAGACCCAGGCGGTGATGGTCGGCCGGCTCGACGAACGCGACCGCGAAGTCGCCGACCACCTGCGCCTGCGCCTGGAGCGTGTCACTCTTCAGCAGCTCGCGGTCTACGCAGCCGGGCACGACACCCAGTCCGGACTCACACCAGCGAGGGCATCCTGATGCGCCCCACCCCGATCGTCACCGTCGCCCGCTATCTGCTCCTCGACCGTGTCACCTACCTCGTACTGCCCTGGGCGTGGGCGGCCTTCGGCTTCATCCTCGATGTGGTGATCCTGCAACTCACCCCGGCCGGCCACAGCGACCACCGCTGGGTCGGCGGCCTGGCCGGGGTCTTCCTCGTCATGTTCGTCGTGGGCGTGCAGTCCGTCGCCCGCGCACTGCCGTTCGCCCTCACCCTCGGGGTCAGCCGACGCACCTACTTCCTCGGTGTCACCTCACTGGCCGTCGCCCTGGCCGTGTGCTTCGGGCTCGTACTCGCCGTCGGCCAGACCCTCGAACGCGCGACCGGCGGATGGGGCATGAACGAACATGGCCTACTTCCGCATCCCCTACCTCCTCGACGGCCCCTGGTACCTGTCGTGGCTCACCGCGACGACCATGTTCGCCCTCTTGTTCGTTTACGGGATGTTGTACGGCCTGATCTACCGTCGCGCCGGGCTACCCGGCACGTCGATCTTCGGCGCGACACAACTCGGCGCGCTGGCCCTCGCCGCGATCATCACGACATGGGCGCACGGCTGGGGGAACATCGGCCGCTTCCTCACCGCCCTCACCGCCACCGGAGTCACTGGCGCCCTCGCTGTCGTCGTCGCTGTCATGCTCGCTGGCGGCTTCGCCACCATCCGTCGCCTGACCGTGTGAGACCGCGTCCGGCACTCAGGACGAAGGCCGGGGGCCGACAACTGCCGTCGGCGACAAGGTGAATGTCGTCATGGCCGGCGGCGCGAGGCAAGGTGTGAAGGCGACCTTTAGAACACGACCTGGACGTAACCTAGCGCGGGTCGACGATCTTGGGGGCGTACACCAGCCCGAGCGGTTCGGGGCCGATGTACTGCTGGCAGTTGCAGGGCTTGGCTTCGTACCGCAGAGGCTTGCGTTCGGCGTCCCAGGCGGTCGGGGCCTCGACCGTCTCATGGCACTTGCCGCTGCTGTCGTGCTTGGCGAGGTGGTGGGTGCAACCGCAGACGGGTTCGGGTGGCTGGTTCGCCGCGAGCAGTACGAGCTGCTGCGCTTCGGCCGCCTTGAGCAGCTCCAGCTTCCGCTTGTGGCGAGTCTTCAAAGCCCTTCGGACGCTCTCGCTGCCACGGCCAACGCCTATGAGCACGGCGGGGATCACCCACCAGATCCAGCCACCCATACAATGCCTCCCCCGTGCGACCGATGACTCCCAGGGTAACGACCGCCGACGTCGGCGTACATATCGGCCCGCGCCCGCCTCAGTAGCGCAGCGCCGCCGCGATGCGGTCGTGGGCGGCGAGGACGCCGTCGGGGACGAAGACGACCTCGCCGCCGAAGTCGAGGGTGCGTTCGATGATCTCGTCGACGGTGTCCTCGCGCACGACGAGTCCGGTGGCGGCCTCGGAGTCGACGGGGATGAGATGGCCGCCGGAGATGCAGGCGGCGACCTCGAAGCTGTCCTCGACCGCGAGGAGGTCGATACGGCCTTCCTGGACGGTCTGCCAGACCTCGTCGAGGCCGGTGGTGAAGGTCTTGCGATTGCGGGCTTCCTCGAAGCGTTGGGCGACGCGTTGCAGGTCGCGCTGGACCTGGGCCTCGAATGCCGGGCGCAGCTCGGCGGCGAGGGCGGAGCCGGGGCCGTGGGCGAGGCCGCCGACGTGGACGCGGTCGGTGGCGTCCTTGACGGCGGTGCCGACGTCGTCCAGGAGACTGAGCTCCTGGGGGAGGCCGACGAGGTACAGCGGCCGGGGGTCCTCGGCGAGGACCTGTTGGAGGGCATTGTCGACCTGGCGGAAGTAGCGGCGGGCGGTTTCGCCGCGGAGGGGGTCGAGCCGTTCGCCGGCCCTCTCCAGGTTTTCCGGGTCGGGGTCGGGGCGGTCGGGTTCCATGGGGAAGCCTTGGCCGGGGGCCTCGGTTACGGAATCGTCGGTTCCGCTCCAGAGGGTCGTACGATCGAGGGCGACGGCGAGCACCCAGTACGGCTGGGCCCGTTTGCGGGCGGCGACGAGATTGCGGGTCTCGTAGGTGTCGCTGAAGACGATGCGCTCGGGCACGGAACGGGGCGAGTCCCAGACCTGGTGCTCGCCCTGGGCGGCGAAGATCAGCAGCCCGTCGAGGGTGTGCCGGAAGTCCACTTCGGCCGCGGCTTGGTCGAGTTGCCCGCTGACCTCGAACCGGGCCTCCCTGGTCACCGCCGGGTCGGTCTCCAGGCGTTGCTTGGCCTGGGTGACCAGATTGCGCAGCCGGACCGGATCCTCCTGGCTCAGGGGGTTGCGGCGATGGGTCGGCAGCGCGACCGTGACGGCGGGGTAGGGCCGTGGTGCCCGCAGTGCGGCGAGTGTGTCGGACGTCAGGTCTGTGATGCGCATGAACGCCTCCCGACAGTGCCGAAGTGGCCTGTCTAACCAGCATCACGCACGGGCGGGGGCGGCGCATCGCGGACGGCGGGCCGCCGGCCTCCCGCTCGGGCCGGCGACTCCGCCGCTTTACGGGGACGGGATCAGGCCACGCGCACCGCGGACGTCGGCATGTAGTTCGACATCTGCTGGATGACGACACCCTTGCCGGGGTTGGCGGCGTCCAGATACTGGCCGTTACCGACATATACGGCGACATGGTACGCCGAGCCGGCACCGCCCCAGAAGAGCAGGTCGCCCACCTGCACGTTGCTGACGGACACGGGCGTGCCGAAGGTGGACTGGGCCTCGGAGGTGCGGGGGAGATCGACACCGATGGTCCTGAAGGCGGCCTGGGTGAGGCCGGAGCAGTCGTAGGCGCTGGGGCCGGTGGCGCCGTAGACGTAGGCCTTGCCGACCTGGGACTTCAGGAAGTTGATGACGGAGGCGACGCTGCCGCTCGCGGTGGAGGTGGACGTCGAGGAGGAGAGCGTCGTGCGGGCGGAGGAGCGGGACGCGGCCTGCGTGGTGGCCTTGCGCTCTGCGGCGGCCTTCTTCGCTGCGGCGGCCTTCGCTGCGGCGGCCCGGAGGGCCTGCTCCTTGGCGGTCTTCAGAGCGGCCGCGTCCGCGGCGTCCTGGTGGGCCTGGAGCTGGATCTCGACGGCGCTCTGGTCGACGGCTTCGGCGGCCTGTGCGGCGGTGGTGGCCGTATTGAGAACGGGGATCCCGGCTGTGGTCTCGGCCGGGGAGGGGGCCGTCGTGTCGGCGGCGCTCGCGGCGGATACGCCGGACAGTGCGAGCGTGCCTATGACGCCGCCGGCGACTCCAGCGCGGCGCACCCAGTGCGGGTTGTCGGGCTGCGTGGCGTGTCGCCGACGGCGTATATACGAGGGCTGCTCGGTCTCGGTCTCGGTGTCGGTCTGAAGGGGCATGGGGTCTTGGCTATCAGTTGGCGGGGGTCCGGCTCAAGAAAGGTGGGATCCGCCACAAAAAACGGGGGTTGACATGTAGAGTGCCCGATTTCCACTGTCGCGATCTTCCTTACGCGGGACGAATGGGGCACCCGGTCACGGATGTTCGTGCACGCGTTCACTTGCTGTCAGCGGGGCGTTCACCGTCTCGGCGGGCCTTGCCGGGCGAGGGTCCCCGGATGGCTACCACGAGCTTTCGCCCAATGCCAATTTGATTCGGACGCCTTGTGCTTGATAATGCAAGAAAGCCTCCGGCCAGCGACAATGCGGGCAGCAGTCACCCAGGGTGGGCTGATACTGCGGAATGCGTAGTCGGATCTGCGCTCATCGGACTTCATGATCATTCGTCAGGTGTTGTAGATCACAAAGGTCCTGGCGTACCCCGTGTCGCAGATCACAGACCGGGAGGCATAAGATGCAGGCGGTTCGGGCTTGTGAACTGCCTCACATACGCACGATCTTCAGGTGGTGTGTCATGTGGGACGCAGCTCCGGGCGCGGCCGTCATCAGTCAGAGTCGACTGGAAGGAGCGGGGACGGTGAACGCCTACGCGCCCATCTTTGTGCTGGGCGGCCTTGCGGCCGGCTTCGCAATCTTCTCCGTGGTCATGGCATCGTTGATCGGCCCAAAACGTTACAATCGGGCCAAACTAGACGCGTACGAGTGCGGCATCGAGCCCACTCCGCAGCCAGCCGGCGGGGGCCGCTTCCCGATCAAGTACTACCTGACGGCGATGCTCTTCATCGTCTTCGACATCGAGATCGTCTTCCTCTACCCCTGGGCCGTCACCTTCGACTCCCTGGGGATCTTCGGGCTCGTGGAGATGCTGCTCTTCGTGCTCACCGTCTTCGTCGCATACGCCTACGTATGGCGCCGCGGCGGCCTGGAATGGGACTAGGGGCGGATAAACGCCATGGGTATTGAAGAGAAGCTGCCGAGCGGGTTCCTGCTGACGTCGGTCGAGACAGCGGCCGGCTGGGTACGGAAGTCGTCCATGTTCCCGGCGACCTTCGGCCTCGCGTGCTGCGCCATCGAGATGATGACCACCGGAGCCGGGCGCTACGACCTGGCCCGGTTCGGTATGGAGGTGTTCCGCGGCTCGCCGCGGCAGGCGGACCTGATGATCGTCGCCGGACGGGTCAGCCAGAAGATGGCCCCGGTGCTGCGCCAGGTCTACGACCAGATGCCGAACCCCAAGTGGGTGATCTCGATGGGCGTTTGCGCCTCCTCGGGCGGCATGTTCAACAACTACGCGATCGTGCAGGGCGTCGACCACATCGTCCCGGTCGATATCTATCTGCCCGGCTGTCCGCCCCGGCCCGAGATGCTGATGGACGCGATCCTCAAGCTCCACGAGAAGGTCAGGCACGAGAAGCTCGGCGTCAACCGCGAGCAGGCGGCCCGCGAGGCGGAGGAAGCGGCGCTCAAGGCGCTCCCCACCATCGAGATGAAGGGGCTGCTGCGGTGAGCGGCGAGCAGAACGGCCACAACGGCCACAACGGCCACAACGGCCAAGCACCGGTCCCGCGCGGTGACAGCAGCGAGGCCATCCGCGTCCAGCGCGGCATGTTCGGCGCCAAGAACGGCGGTGACACCTCCGGCTACGGCGGGCTGGTCCGCACCGTAAGGCTGCCGGGTGCGTCATCGCGCCCGTACGGCGGCTGGTTCGACGAGGTCGCGGACGAGCTCGAAGGCGCCCTGGAGGAGCAGGACCTGCTGCCGGCCAACGCGATCGAGAAGACCGTCGTCGACCGGGACGAGCTGACCTTCCACATCGCCCGTGAGCACCTGCCCACCGTGGCCCGGACGCTTCGCGACGACCCGGCGCTGCGCTTCGAGCTCTGTACGGGCGTGAGCGGCGTCCACTTCCCGGAGGACAGGGGCCGAGAGCTGCATGCCGTGTACCACCTGCGCTCGATCACCCACAACCGGCTGATCCGGCTCGAAGTCAGCGCCCCCGACGCCGACCCGCACATTCCGTCGGTCGTCGCGGTCTACCCGACCAACGACTGGCACGAGCGCGAGGCGTACGACTTCTTCGGGATCGTCTTCGACGGCCACCCCGCGCTCACCCGGATCATGATGCCGGACGACTGGCAGGGGCACCCGCAGCGCAAGGACTATCCACTCGGCGGCATCCCCGTCGAGTACAAGGGCGCCCAGATTCCCGCTCCCGACCAGCGGAGGTCGTACTCATGACCAACGGCTACGCAGCGCCCCACCAGGCGGAGGAGCGCGAGACCACCGAGGGCCGGGTCTTCACCGTCACCGGCGGCGACTGGGACGAGCTCGCCGAGACCGTCGGCAGGACCGATGACGAGCGGATCGTCGTCAACATGGGCCCGCAGCACCCGTCCACCCACGGCGTGCTCCGCCTCATCCTGGAGATCGACGGCGAGACGGTGACCGAAGCCCGCTGCGGCATCGGATATCTCCACACCGGCATCGAGAAGAACATGGAGTTCCGGAACTGGACCCAGGGCTCCACCTTCGTGACGCGCATGGACTACCTGACGCCGCTCTTCAACGAGACGGCGTACTGCCTGGCCGTCGAGAAGCTGCTCGGCATCACCGGCCAGATCCCGGACCGGGCCACCGTCATCCGGGTCCTGCTCATGGAGCTGAACCGGATCTCCTCGCACCTGGTCTGTATCGCCACCGGCGGCATGGAGCTCGGCGCGACCACGATCATGATCTACGGCTTCCGGGATCGTGAATACATTCTCGATATCTTCGAGCTGATCACCGGCCTGCGGATGAACCACGCCTACGTCCGCCCCGGCGGCCTCGCCCAGGACCTCCCGCCGGGCGCCGTCGACCAGGTCCGCGAGCTGGTGAAAACACTCCGGAAGAACTTGCCGGAGTACGACAAGCTCGCCACCGGCAACCCCATCTTCAAGGGCCGTATGCAGGACGTCGGCTATCTGGACCTGGCCGGCTGCATGGCGCTCGGCGCCACCGGCCCGATCCTCCGCTCCGCCGGCCTCCCGCACGACCTGCGCAAGGCGCAGCCGTACTGCGGATACGAGAACTACGAGTTCGACGTGCCGACCGCCGACAGCTGCGACTCCTACGGCCGCTTCCTCGTCCGTCTGGAGGAGATGCGGCAGAGCCTGCGGATCGTGGAGCAGTGCCTGGACCGGCTGGAGCCGGGCCCGGTGATGGTCGAGGACAAGAAGATCGCCTGGCCCGCGCAGCTGGCGCTCGGGCCGGACGGGCTCGGCAATTCACTGGACCACATCAAGAAGATCATGGGCACCTCGATGGAGGCCCTCATCCACCACTTCAAGCTGGTCACCGAGGGCTTCCGGGTCCCGGCCGGCCAGGCATACGTGGCCGTGGAGTCGGCGAAGGGCGAGCTCGGGGTGCACGCGGTCAGCGACGGCGGCACCCGGCCCTTCAGGGTGCACTTCCGCGATCCGTCCTTCACCAATCTCCAGGCCATGGCGGCGATGTGCGAGGGCGGCCAGGTCGCCGATGTCATCGTCGCCGTGGCGTCCATCGACCCCGTGATGGGAGGCGTCGACCGGTGACAGACACTGCGACAAACCTGGGCATGCCCCAGCTGCCCGCGCCGGAGTACCCGGCCGGCGTACGGCAGCGGCTGGAGCCGGACGCCCGCGAGATCATCTCCCGCTATCCCGACAGCCGCAGCGCCCTGCTGCCGCTGCTGCACCTCGTCCAGGCCGAGGAGGGGTACGTCACCCGCACCGGCGTCCGCTTCTGCGCCGAGCTGCTGGACCTGACGACAGCCGAGGTCACCGCGGTCGTCACCTTCTACTCCATGTACCGGCGCGGGCCGAGTGGTGAGTACCAGGTCGGGGTCTGCACCAACACCCTGTGCGCGGTCATGGGCGGCGACGCGATCTTCGACGAGCTGAGGCAGCACCTCGGCGTCGGCAACGGCGAGACGACGGAGGACGGCAAGGTCACCCTGGAGCACATCGAGTGCAACGCGGCCTGTGACTTCGCACCCGTCGTGATGGTCAACTGGGAGTTCTTCGACAACCAGACGCCCGGATCGGCCAAGCGCCTCGTCGACGACCTGCGGGCAGGGCGGACCGTCGAACCGACCCGGGGCGCTCCACTGTGCACATATAAGGAGACGTCCAGAATCCTCGCCGGGTTCCCGGACCGACGCCCCGGTGCGGTCGAGGCGAGCGGCGGCGCGGGCCCCGCCTCGCTCGCCGGCCTGCGCCTGCACAAGGGCGAGGCGCCGCCGGCCAGGGTCGTATCGCCGCGCCGGGAACCCCCGCACGACGAGCCGCCCCAGCCGGGCGCCGAACATCTCAGCTCCCACGACGCACCTATGGAGACCTCTGCCTCGGACGCCGACCACCCGTCGGGACGTCCGGAAGGCGAGGAGGGGGAATGATGACCGTGCACTCGCCGGAGAAGGTCCTCTCACCGGTGCTTTCGGCCTTCTGGGACGAACCGCGGTCCTGGACGCTGCAGACCTACCGACGGCACGACGGGTACGAAGGCCTGAAGAAGGCGCTCGCCATGCCGCCGGACGATGTGATCGCCCTGGTCAAGGAGGCCGGGCTGCGCGGACGCGGCGGCGCCGGCTTCCCCACCGGCATGAAGTGGCAGTTCATCCCCCAGGGAGACGGCAAGCCGCACTACCTGGTCGTCAATGCCGACGAATCGGAACCGGGCACCTGCAAGGACATCCCGCTCCTCTTCGCCAACCCGCACTCGCTCATCGAGGGCATGGTGATCGCCTGCCACGCGATCCGTTCGCAGCATGCCTTCATCTACCTGCGGGGCGAGGTCGTCCCCGTCCTGCGCCGACTGCACCACGCCGTCGCCGAGGCGTACGACGCCGGTTACCTCGGCCGCGACATCCAGGGCTCCGGCTTCGACCTCGAACTCACCGTCCACGCGGGCGCCGGAGCGTACATCTGCGGCGAGGAGACGGCACTGCTCGACTCTCTCGAAGGGCGTCGCGGCCAGCCCCGGCTGCGGCCTCCCTTCCCGGCGGTCGAAGGCCTCTACGCCTGCCCCACTGTGGTGAACAACGTGGAGTCCATCGCCTCGGTGCCCTCCATCCTCACCAAGGGGAAGGAGTGGTTCCGCTCGATGGGCAGCGAGAAGTCCCCCGGCTTCACGCTCTACTCGCTCAGCGGGCATGTCGCCAACCCCGGCCAGTACGAGGCGCCGCTCGGCGTCACCCTCCGCCAGCTGCTCGACATCAGCGGCGGTATCCGCCCCGGCCACCAGCTCAAGTTCTGGACCCCGGGCGGCTCGTCCACCCCGATGTTCACCGAAGAGCACCTCGACGTACCGCTCGACTACGAGGGCGTCGGCGCCGCCGGCTCGATGCTCGGCACCAAAGCACTCCAGTGCTTCGACGAGACGACCTGCGTGGTGCGGGCCGTCACCCGCTGGACCGAGTTCTACGCCCATGAGTCCTGCGGCAAGTGCACCCCCTGCCGCGAGGGCACCTACTGGCTCGTCCAGCTGCTCCGCGACATCGAAGCAGGCAAGGGCAAGCCGAGCGACCTCGACAAGCTCAACGACATCGCCGACACCATCAACGGAAAGTCCTTCTGCGCCCTCGGTGACGGCGCCGCCAGCCCGATCTTCTCCTCCCTGAAGTACTTCAGGGAGGAGTACGAGAAGCACATCGAGCTCGCGGCCTGCCCGTTCGACCCGTCCCGCTCAACCGTGTGGGCCGACAAGTCCTCCCTGGAGGTGAACGCGTGACTGTCACTACCAACGCACCCTCCGGAGGCGGAGAGGCGGCGCTGCCCCCGGAGGATCTCGTCTCCGTCACCATCGACGGCATCGAGATCTCCGTCCCCAAGGGCACCCTCGTCATCCGCGCGGCTGAACTGCTGGGCATCGAGATCCCGCGCTTCTGCGACCACCCGCTCCTCGACCCGGTCGGCGCCTGCCGCCAGTGCATCGTCGAAGTCGAGGGCCAGCGCAAGCCCATGGCGTCATGCACCATCACCTGCACCGACGGCATGGTGGTGAAGACCCAGCTCACCTCGCCGGTCGCAGAGAAGGCGCAGCGCGGTGTGATGGAGCTGCTGCTCATCAACCACCCGCTCGACTGCCCCGTCTGCGACAAGGGCGGCGAATGCCCGCTGCAGAACCAGGCGATGAGCGCCGGACAGTCCGACACACGGTTCGAAGGCCAAAAACGCACATATGAGAAGCCGGTTCCGATCAGCACACAGGTGCTGCTCGACCGCGAGCGGTGCGTGCTCTGCGCCCGCTGCACCCGCTTCTCGCAGCAGATCGCCGGGGACCCCTTCATCGAGCTGCTGGAGCGCGGCGCGCTGGAGCAGGTCGGTACGGGGGAGGGCGACGCCTTCCATTCGTACTTCTCCGGCAACACCATCCAGATCTGCCCGGTCGGCGCGCTCACCTCGGCTGCCTACCGCTTCCGCTCACGCCCCTTCGACCTGGTCTCCTCACCGAGCATCTGCGAACACTGCAGCGGCGGCTGCGCCACCCGCACCGACCACCGGCGCGGCAAGGTCATGCGGCGGCTCGCGGCGGACGACCCCGAGGTCAACGAGGAGTGGATCTGCGACAAGGGGCGCTTCGGCTTCCGCTACGCCCAGCGCCCCGACCGGCTGACGCACCCGCTGGTGCGCAATGCCGAAGGCGTCCTGGAACCGGCGAGCTGGCCGGAGGCGCTGGAGGCCGCCGCACGCGGCCTGGCCCGCGGCCGTACCGGCGTTCTGCCCGGCGGGCGGCTGACGGTCGAGGACGCCTACGCGTACGCCAAGTTCGCCCGCGTCGCCCTCGACACCAATGATGTGGACTTCCGGGCCCGTCCGCACTCCGCCGAGGAGGCGGACTTCCTCGCTGCGGCTGTCGCAGGCCGCGGCCGGGACCTGGACGGCACCGGAGTCACGTACGCCCTGCTGGAAAAGGCCCCGGTGGTGCTGCTCGTCGCGCTGGAGGCGGAAGAGGAGGCGCCCGGCGTCTTCCTGCGGCTCCGCAAGGCCAACCGCAAGCGCCGCCAGCGCACCTTCGCGCTCGCGCCCTTCACCACCCCGGGCCTGAAAAAGGCGGGCGGCACCCTGCTGCCGGCCGCGCCCGGCACCGAGTCCGAATGGCTCGACGCGCTGACCGCCGGGGACCGCCCCGAGGGCCGGGAAGTGACCGAGGCACTGCGTGCCGACGGCTCGGTCATCCTGGTCGGGGAACGGCTCGCGACCGTACCCGGCGGGCTGACCAGCGCGCTTGCGCTCGCCGCCGCGACCGGCGCACGCCTGGCGTGGATCCCGCGCCGGGCGGGCGAGCGGGGCGCGGTCGAGGCGGGCGCCCTCCCCGGGCTGCTGCCCGGCGGCCGCCCCGTCACCGACCCCGGGGCTCGAACCGGCGTAGCCGAGGTCTGGGGCGTCTCCGGTCTCCCGCACCGCCCCGGCCGCGACACCGGCGAGATCCTCGACGCCGCGCTCGACGGCGGGCTCGCCGCCCTGCTCATCGGCGGTGTCGAACTCGCGGACCTGCCCGACCCCGGCAGGGCCCGTGAGGCGCTGGACGCGGTCGGCTTCGTCGTCAGCCTGGAGCAGCGGCCGAGCGAGGTCACCGACCGGGCCGATGTCGTCCTCCCTGTCGCCGCCGTCGCCGAGAAGCCGGGCACCTTCCTCAACTGGGAGGGCCGCGCCCGGCTCTTCGAGGCCGCCCTCAAGCCCGACCAGACGGTCACCCGCCACCAGCTGCCGGACGCCAGGGTGCTCACGATGCTGGCCGACGCGCTCGGTGTCAGCCTCGGCCTCGTCGATGTGGCGGCCGCCCGGCGCGAGCTGAACCAACTCGCCACCTACAGCGGCCCGCACGCCTCCCCGCCGTTCGGCATCGCCCGCCGCCTGCCCCACCCCGAACGCGGCGAGGCCGTTCTCGCCGGCCACCGGCTCCTGCTCGACCAGGGCCGCCTCCAGGACGGCGACGAGGCCCTCTCCGGCACCCGTCATCCCGCCGTCGCCCGGCTCTCCGCCACCACTGCGGCCGAAGCCGGCCTGCCGGACGGCGCGGAGATCGAGGTCACCGGCCCGGCCGGCTCCGTACGGCTGCCGCTCCAAATCACGCCGATGCCCGACAGGGTCGTATGGCTGCCGCTCAACTCCACGGGCGGCGGCGTGCCGGACGACTTGGGCGCCGGGCCCGGCCAGGTGGTCAGGATCGCCGCAGCCGCGAAGGAGGTGGCCCAGTGACCACGCTCCTGCCCCATGGGCTGAGATCGGCTCAATACCGCCGGACGGTTCCGGCACGTATCTCCCGCCGCCACGGCGCGAGGCGAAACGGCGTCGTCCGGCGGTGCGGAACCGGCAGTAGCCAGTTGGGTTGCGTGGCCGGAACAAACTTCGAGGCCATGGAGGTGCGGCCATGAGCGCCATCTCAACGGTTCAGACCGTGGGCCTGAATCACCTCGCGGCCGACGACCTGTCGGCGTTCGGGCGGGATCCGTGGTGGCTGATCCTGCTGAAGGCGGTCTTCTGCTTCGCGTTCCTGATGCTGACCGTGCTCTTCTCGATCGTCTGGGAACGCAAGGTCGTCGCCTGGATGCAGCTGCGGATCGGCCCCAACCGGCACGGCCCCTGGGGCATGCTCCAGTCGCTCGCCGACGGCATCAAGCTGATGCTGAAGGAAGACATCGTCGTCAGGCGGGCCGACAAGCTGGTCTACGTCCTCGCGCCGATCGTGGCGGCCGTCCCGGCCTTCATGGCGATCGCGGTGATCCCCTTCGGGCCGTCCGACAACGAGGTCTCGATCTTCGGGCACCGCACCCCGATGCAGCTGACCGATCTGCCGATCGGCATCCTCTACATCCTGGCCACCGCGTCCATCGGCATCTACGGCATCGTGCTGGCCGGCTGGTCGTCCGGCTCGACGTACCCGCTCCTGGGCGGACTGCGCTCCTGCGCCCAGATGATCTCGTACGAGATCGCGATGGGTGTCGCCTTCGCGTCGGTCTTCCTCTACTCCGGCTCGATGTCGACCTCGACGATCGTCGAGGCGCAGCAGAACCGCTGGTACATCGTGCTGCTCCCGGTCTCCTTCCTCATCTACATCGCCACGATGGTCGGCGAGACCAACCGCGCCCCCTTCGACATGCCGGAGTCCGAGGGCGACCTGGTCGGCGGCTTCAACACCGAGTACTCGTCGATCAAGTTCGCGCTGTTCATGCTCGCCGAGTACGTCAACATGGTCACCGTCTCGGCGGTCGCGACCACCCTCTTCCTGGGCGGCTGGCGGGCCCCGTGGCCCATCAGCACCTTCTGGGAGGGCGCGAACCACGGTTGGTGGCCGATGCTGTGGTTCGTCATCAAGGTGCAGCTGCTGCTCTTCTTCTTCATCTGGCTGCGCGGCACCCTCCCAAGGGTGCGGTACGACCAGCTGATGAAGCTGGGCTGGAAGGTCCTCATCCCGGTCTCGGTGGTCTGGCTGATGCTGGTCGCCACGGTCCGGGCGTTGCGGAACGAGAACTACAACTTCCAGTCGATCCTGCTCTACGTCGGCGGGGCGGTTCTAGGGCTGCTGCTCATCTCCCTCATCGTCGATGTCTTCCGGGACCGCGAGGAGAAGGAGCGCGAGGCGGCCGAGAAGCTCGCGCCACCGGTCGAGTTCGACCCGATGGCGGGCGGCTTCCCCGTGCCACCGCTGCCCGGCCAGACGCTGCCGCCGGTGCCCCGACGTCGTTCCCGCCATGATCGCGAGCTGATTGTCAGTGGTGGCCCCAATACTGACAGTGACGGAAAGGAGGCCGACGATGCCTGACGGTACTGTCCCGGGGAAGCCCCCCCGGCCCCCCCTGCTTGGCCCGGTCGCGGGCTTCGGCGTGACCTTCAAGGCCATGTTCAAGAAGCGGCTGACCGAGCAGTACCCCGAGGTGAAGAAGCCCACCGCTCCCCGCTTCCACGGCCGCCACCAGCTCAACCGGCACCCGGACGGGCTGGAGAAGTGCATCGGCTGCGAGCTGTGTGCCTGGGCCTGCCCGGCCGATGCGATCTATGTCGAGGGCGCCGACAACACGGAAGAGGAGCGTTACTCCCCCGGCGAGCGGTACGGCCGGGTCTACCAGATCAACTACGCGCGCTGCATTCTGTGCGGGCTGTGCATCGAAGCGTGCCCGACCCGGGCGCTGACGATGACGAATGAGTACGAACTCGCCGACAGCAGCCGCGAATCGCTGATCTTCACGAAGGAGCAGCTGCTCGCCGGGCTGGAGGAGACCATGGTCGACTCGCCCCACGCCATTTACCCCGGGATGGACGAGCAGGACTATTACCGCGGCCTGGTCACCGAGGCCGCCCCCGGCACGGTGCGCCAGGTGGCGTGGAGCAAGGGCGAAGTGCCCGAATCCGAGCCCGCGGCCGGGGCCGAGCCGGGCGTGCGCGTTCCGCCCACCGGGGGCGCGGCGCCCGCCGGGACAGGAGGCGAGGCATGAGCACCACCGCGACGCTCGCAGCGGTAGCGAGCACCACCTCGACCGGCGAAGCGGTGCAGTTCTGGCTGCTCGGGACCGTCGCCGTGCTGGGCGCGCTCGGTACGGTACTGATGAAGAGGGCCGTGCACAGCGCGCTGTCGCTGGCCGGGACGATGATCGTGCTGGCCGTCTTCTATCTCGCGGAAGGCGCGTACTTCCTCGGCATCGTGCAGATCGTCGTCTACACCGGCGCGATCATGATGCTCTTCCTCTTCGTGGTCATGCTGGTCGGCATCACCGCCGCCGACTCGCTCAAGGAGACCCTAAAGGGCCAGCGCTGGCTGGCCGCCGCATGCGGCGTCGGTTTCGGGATCCTGCTGATCGCCGGCATCGGCAACGCCAAGCTGAACACCTTCGCCGGACTCGGCCAGGCCAATGCGGGCGGCAATGTCCAGGGCCTGGCCGCCCTGATCTTCACCAAGTACGTATGGGCCTTCGAGATCACCGGCGCCCTGCTGATCACCGCGGCGGTCGGGGCGATGGTCCTCACCCACCGCGAGCGGACCGAGGAGCGTCAGACCCAGCGCGAGCTCGCCGAGCTGCGGGTGCGCGAGAACATCCAGGTCCCCCCGCTGCCCGCGCCCGGCGTGTACGCACGGCACAACGCGGTGGACATCCCCGGCCTGCTGCCCGACGGCACCCCGTCCGAGTTGACCGTCAATGCCACGCTGCGCGGACGCGGCCAGATCCGTGATGTGTCGGGCGAGCCCCTGACCGGCGTCGCCGAGCTCGAAACGCGCGCGCACAACTGGCTGGAACGGGTCCACACCGAGGCGGAGGAGGGAGCGAAGTGAATCCGGTCAACTACGTGTATCTGTCGGCGCTGCTGTTCAGCATCGGCGCGGCCGGGGTGCTGATCCGGCGAAATGCGATCGTCGTCTTCATGTGCGTCGAGCTGATGCTGAACGCGTGCAATCTGGCGTTTGTCACTTTCTCCCGGCTGCACGGCAATCTCGACGGCCAGGTCATCGCCTTCTTCACGATGGTTGTCGCCGCCGCCGAGGTGGTCGTCGGCCTGGCGATCATTGTGACGATCTTCCGCTCCCGTCACTCGGCTTCGGTCGACGACGCCAGCCTGATGAAGCTGTAAGGGGTCGAACCTGTGTCAACTCTCATCGGATTGCTCGTCCTGGCGCCACTGCTGGGCTCGGGCGTCCTGCTGACCGGCGGCCGGCGGCTGGACCGCGCCGGGCACTGGATCGGCACCCTGTTCGCGGGTGTCTCCTTCGTCCTCGCCGTGGTGCTCTTCGCCGGCATGCTGGGCCGCTCCGGGGAGAACCGGGCGCTGCACTCCCACCTCTTCAGCTGGGTGCCGGTCGGCGGCTTCCGGGCGGATGTCGCCTTCCAGCTGGACCAATTGTCGATGACATTCGTGCTGCTGATCACCGGTGTGGGCACGCTGATCCACATCTATTCGATCGGCTACATGGAGCACGACGAGCGCCGCCGCCGCTTCTTCGGCTACCTCAACCTCTTTCTCGCGGCGATGCTGCTGCTCGTCCTCGCGGACAACTACCTGCTGCTGTACGTCGGCTGGGAGGGCGTCGGCCTCGCCTCCTATCTGCTGATCGGCTTCTGGCAGCACAAGCCGAGCGCCGCGACGGCTGCCAAGAAGGCGTTCATCGTCAACCGCGTCGGCGATGTGGGCCTGTCGATCGCGATCATGCTGATGTTCACCACCTTCGGGACCTTCGCCTTCGGCCCGGTGCTCTCACACGTCGGTGAGGCCAAGCACGCCACGGTCACCGGTATTGGTTTCATGCTTCTGCTCGCCGCCTGCGGCAAGTCGGCCCAGGTGCCGCTGCAGAGCTGGCTCGGTGACGCGATGGAGGGCCCGACCCCCGTCTCGGCGCTGATCCACGCGGCGACGATGGTGACCGCCGGGGTGTATCTGATCACCCGGTCCGGGGCGATCTTCAACGCCTCGCCGGACGCACAGATGGCGGTGGTGACCGTGGGCGCGGTCACGCTGCTCTTCGGCGCGATCGTCGGTTGCGCGAAGGACGACATCAAGAAGGCGCTCGCCGGTTCCACGATGTCGCAGATCGGCTACATGATCCTCGCGGCAGGGCTCGGACCGATCGGCTATGTCTTCGCGATCATGCACCTGGTCACCCACGGCTTCTTCAAGGCCGGGCTCTTCCTGGGTGCCGGTTCGGTCATGCACGGCATGAACGACGAGGTCGACATGCGCAAGTACGGGGGCCTGCGCAAGTACATGCCGGTCACTTTTGTGACGTTCGGGCTCGGCTATCTCGCCATCATCGGCTTCCCGGGGCTGTCCGGCTTCTTCTCCAAGGACAAGATCATCGAGGCTGCCTTCGCCAAGGGCGGCACCGAGGGCTGGGTCCTCGGCGGCGCGGCTCTGCTGGGCGCGGCCATCACCGCCTTCTATATGACCCGCGTGATGCTGATGACCTTCTTCGGCGAGGAACGGTGGCGTACGACGCCGTCGCCGGACGCGCCGAGCGCGGAGCCGGCGGCCGGGACCCGTGGCGAGCACGCCGTGCCGCATCCGCACGAGTCGCCGAAGTCGATGACCATCCCGATGATCGTCCTCGCTTTCGGCTCCGTCTTCGCCGGTGGGCTTTTCAGCATCAACAGTGCCTTCGTGAAGTGGCTGGAGCCGGTCACCGGCCACACCGAGGGCAATTCGCCGGTCGGCGCCGGGACCGTCACGGCGGCCACCATGGTCGTGCTGCTCCTCGGCGCGGGACTTGCCTGGGCCGTCTACGGACGCAACCCCGTACCGGCGACCGCCCCGCGCGGGAGCCTGCTGACCCGCGCGGCCCGGCGTGACCTGCTTCAGGACGACTTCAACCATGTGGCGCTGGTCCTGCCCGGTGAGTACCTCACCCGGGGCCTGGTGTACCTCGACCACTCGGTCGTCGACGGGGTGGTCAACGGCACGGCGGCCGCTGTCGGTGGTCTGTCGGGCCGGATGCGCCGGCTGCAGAACGGCTACGTCCGCTCCTACGCGGTCTCGATGCTCGGCGGTGCGGCGGTCCTGGTCGCGGCGACTCTCCTCATGAGGTCGGTGTCATGAAGCGTTCCCATCTCACGACGAGTTCCACGACTCTCACGACGAGTCCCACGACGAGGGCGGTCGGTCAACGATGAGCTTTCCTCTCCTTACCGCGACGGCCGTGCTGCCTGCGGTCGGCGCGATCGTCACCGCCGCCGTCCCGGCCGCCCGCCGTACCGGCGCCAAGTGGCTGGCGCTCGGCTTCTCCCTGGCGACGCTCGTCCTGGCTGCGATCATCGTCGTACGGTTCGATCCGGGCGGCGAGCGGTATCAGCTCACCGAATCGCACGCCTGGATCAAGGACTTCGGGGTCCGCTACGAGCTGGGTGTGGACGGCATCGCTGTCGCGCTGATCGGGCTGACGGCACTGCTGATCCCGTTCATCATCGCCGCGGGCTGGCATGACGCGGACCCGTTGGAAGACGTCAACCCCAACCGCCGCTGGCGGCCGACGCAGGGCTTCTTCGCGCTGATCCTGGGCGTGGAGGCGATGGTGGTGCTCTCCTTCGAGGCCACCGATGTCTTCCTCTTCTACATCTTCTTCGAGGCCATGCTCATCCCGATGTACTTCCTCATCGGCGGCTTCGGGGACCGTGCCCATGCGCACGGCGAGGAGGAGGCGGCGCGCCAGCGCAGCTACGCCGCCGTGAAGTTCCTGCTCTACAACCTGGTCGGCGGCCTGATCATGCTGGCCGCCGTCATCGGCCTGTACGCGGCCACTGCCCACCAGCTCGGCACCGGCACCTTCTCCCTCCAGGAGATCCTGCAGGCGCGGGCGGCCGGCAAGCTGCACTTCGCGACGACCACCGAGCGGTGGCTCTTCCTGGGCTTCTTCTTCGCCTTCGCGGTGAAGGCGCCGCTGTGGCCGCTGCACACCTGGCTGCCGAACGCGATGGGGGAGTCGACGGCGCCGGTGGCCGTGCTGATCACGGCGGTCGTCGACAAGGTCGGCACCTTCGCGATGCTTCGCTACTGCCTCCAGCTCTTCCCGGAGGCGAGCAAGTGGGCGACACCGGTGATCGTGGTGCTGGCGGTGATCGGCATCATCTACGGGGCGCTGCTCGCGATCGGTCAGCGGGACATCAAACGGCTGGTCGCCTATGCGTCGATCTCGCACTTCGGCTTCATCATCCTGGGCATCTTCGTGATGACCACCCAGGGCCAGGCCGGGGCCACGCTCTACATGGTCAACCACGGGATCTCGACCGCCGCCCTGATGCTGGTGGCCGGCTTCCTGATCGGCCGGCGCGGCTCGCGGCTCATCGCCGACTTCGGCGGTGTGCAGAAGGTGGCGCCGGTCCTGGCGGGCACCTTCCTGGTCGGTGGGCTCGCCACCCTCTCGCTGCCCGGGCTGGCGCCCTTCGTCAGTGAATTCCTCGTCCTGGTCGGCACCTTCAGCCGTTACCCGGCGCTCGGGATCGTCGCCACAGCGGGCATCGTGCTGGCGGCACTCTATGTACTGATCCTCTATCAGCGGACGATGACCGGCCCGGTGAAGGCGGGCATCCACGGCATGCCGGATCTGCGGGTCCGGGAACTGCTCGTGGTGGCACCGCTGATCGCGCTGCTGCTCTTCCTGGGCGTTTACCCGAAGCCGGTGACCGACATCGTGAATCCGGCGGTCAAGCAGACCCTCTCCGATGTGCACAAGACCGACCCCAAGCCCGCTGTGGAGGCTGTGAAGTGAGCGCCACGGGAACAATTGTCCACAGCCTGTGGACAAGCGCGGCAGCGACTCCCGCCGCCGACAAGATCACTCCGCCGAAGATCGAGTACGCCCAGCTCGCCCCGACCCTGATCGTCTTCGGCGCGGCGGTCCTCGGGATCCTCCTGGAGGCCTTCCTGCCCCGCCGCTCCCGCTATCTCGCCCAACTGGGCGTGAGCGTGGTCGGTCTGGCCGCCGCCTTTGCCGCCGTCATCGCTCTGGCCGCCGATGGTTACGCCTCCACCAAGGCCCATATCGCCGCCATGGGCGCCGTGGCCGTCGACGGCCCGGCGCTCTTCCTGCAGGGCACGATCCTGCTGGTCGGCCTCGTCGGGGTCTTCACCTTCGCCGAGCGCCGCCTCGACCCCAAGGCGCACGGCCGGCACGTCGACTCCTTCGCCGCCCAGGGCTCCGCGATTCCCGGCGGCGACGCCGAGAAAGTCGCCGTGAAGGCCGGCTTCACCACCACCGAGGTCTTCCCGCTGCTGCTCTTCGCCATCGGCGGCATGCTGATCTTCCCGGCGGCGAACGATCTGCTGACGCTCTTCATCGCCCTTGAGGTCTTCTCCCTGCCGCTCTACCTGCTGTGCGCGCTGGCGCGGCGCCGGCGGGTGCTGTCCCAGGAGGCCGCGGTCAAGTACTTCCTCCTCGGCGCCTTCTCCTCCGCCTTCCTGCTCTTCGGCATCGCTCTGCTGTACGGCTATTCCGGCACCGTCACCTACTCCGGCATCGCCGACGTCATCGACGGCTCCGCCAAGCTCACCCCGGCGCTCGCCGCCACGACCGGCAACGACGCGCTGCTGCTGATCGGCGCCGCGCTCGTCGTGATGGGCCTGCTCTTCAAGGTCGGTGCCGTCCCCTTCCACATGTGGACGCCGGATGTCTACCAGGGCGCCCCCACGCCCGTCACCGGCTTCATGGCGGCGGCGACCAAGGTGGCCGCGTTCGGTGCGCTGCTGAGGCTGCTCTACGTCGTCCTCCCGGGGCTGAGGTGGGACTGGCGGCCGGTGATGTGGGGCGTCGCCATACTCACGATGCTGCTCGGCGCGATCGTCGCCGTGACGCAGACCGATGTGAAACGGCTCCTCGCGTACTCCTCCATCGCGCACGCGGGCTTCATCCTCTCCGGGGTCATCGCGACTTCGGAGGACGGCGTCTCGTCGGTGCTCTTCTACCTGGCGGCGTACTCGTTTGTGACGCTGGGCGCCTTCGCCGTGGTGACGCTGGTCCGCGACGCCGATGGCGAGGCGACCCACCTTTCGCGCTGGGCCGGGCTCGGGCGGCGTTCGCCGCTGGTCGCGGCCGTGTTCGCGGTGTTCCTGCTGGCCTTTGCCGGTATCCCGCTGACCAGCGGCTTCGCCGGAAAGTTCGCGGTCTTCAAGGCGGCGGCGGAGGGCGGGGCGATGCCCCTGGTGATCGTCGGTGTGATCTCGTCGGCCATCGCCGCGTTCTTCTACATCCGGGTGATCGTGCTGATGTTCTTCAGCGAGCCGAAGGCCGACGGTCCGACAGTGGCGGTCGCGAGCCCGCTGACGTACACGGCCATCGGGATCGGGGTCGCGGTGACGCTGGTGCTCGGTGTCGCACCGCAGTACTTCCTGGACCTGGCAGGGCAGGCTGGGGTCTTCGTGCGGTGACCGCTGCGGGTGGCGGTGCCCCAGGACCGGATCGGTCGGTCCCGGGGCGCCCGTTTCCGTGGCGAAACGGGGTCGATGAGGCCGAGGTGACGGGTCGCGGTGGCGCCGGGCCTGAGGTGCCGTACCGGGGAAGTAGTGGAAGCGTGGAATTCGGAAGCCGTCGATCTGGCTCTCCGGCCAGAACGGCGGGTCTCCTTCCGGAAGGAGCCCGACATGACCAGTCACATCAGCGGTACGGGCAGAGGCCACGCCCCGAGGACCACACGCACAGAGTTCGCGGCCGGGTGGACCGTGGTCGCGGCGGTTCTGATGATCTTCGGCGGCATCATGGCGATTTTCGAGGGCGTCGCCGCGATCGCCAAGGACGCTGTCTTCATCGCCACGCCCAACTACACCTTCCAGTTCAACCTGACCAGCTGGGGCTTCATCCACATCGTCCTCGGCGCTCTGGTCGCCGTCGCCGGGTTCGCGCTGCTCAGCGGGATGCTGTGGGCGCGGGTGGTCGGCGTAGTGCTCGCCGGGCTCAGCATGCTCGCCAACTTCATGTGGCTGCCGTATGCCCCGGTCTGGGCCATCGTGTTGATCGCGGTGGACGCCTTCATCATCTGGGCCCTGTGCGCCCCGAGGACAGACGCGCAGGTCTGATGCCGCCGTCCGGCCCGCTACGCGTTCGAGAAGACGCACGCCTATGCCAACCATGTCGGCCTGTTCGCCAGGGAGATCGGCCCCAGCGGCGAGCAACTGGGCAATTTCCCGCCGGCGTTCACCCATCCGTCTCTCATCATGGTCGCCACCACCCTTGACGACGTCAGGGCATTTCGGGCCAGGGGAGGTGCTTCGTGGCCGCCGGGCTGGGCAGGCGCGCTGATGCGGCCCTCACCGGCGCGCGACCGCCCCGGGGGACCGCGTGCCGAACCGGTGCCGGCCGCGCAATCAAGCCACCTCTGCCCAGAGGTGGGCAGAGGGTACGCGCCCACTGTGATCCAGGGAGGACCGGATAGGCTGCCTCCGGTGACAGCGACACATCGACATTCCAGGTGATCGTCCGCAGAACAGGAGTACCCCTCGTGACGACCGTCGTCGGGCCCTTCGGGCTGAGCGTGCGGGACCCGGCACTTGAGGCCGACGTCCTAGCCGGTCTGTCAGCCGTCGAGGAAGGCCTGTTGGAGGCCACCAAGAGCGATGTGCCCTTCATTACCGAGGCCGCCCGGCATCTCATGCAGGCCGGTGGCAAGCGGCTCCGGCCGATGCTGGTGATGCTGGCGGCGCAGTTCGGTGACCCGTACGCGCCGGGTCTCGTACCCGCCGCCGTGGTTGTGGAGCTGACGCATCTGGCGACGCTCTACCACGACGATGTGATGGACGAGGCGGACGTACGGCGCGGAGTGCCCAGCGCGAATGCCCGCTGGGACAATTCCGTTGCCGTGCTGACCGGTGACTTCCTCTTCTCCAAGGCCTCGCAGATCCTGGCCGACCTGGGCCCGGAAGCCGTACGGATCCAGGCTCAGGCGTTCGAGCGGCTGGTGACCGGCCAGATCCTGGAGACGGTCGGCCCGCGCGACGGCCGCGACCACATCGAGCACTACCTGGAAGTGATCGCGGGCAAGACGAGCTCGCTGATCGCCGTGGCGGCCCGCTTCGGGGCGATGATGTCCGGCGCGGACGAGACGGTCGTCGACATCCTGACGCAGTACGCGGAACGGCTCGGGACGGCCTTCCAACTGGCGGACGACGTCCTGGACATCGCGAGCGACAGCCACGAGTCCGGCAAGACGCCGGGAACGGACCTGCGGGAGGGCATCCCGACGCTGCCGGTACTGCACCTGCGCGCGTCGGCGCCCTCCACCGCCGACGACCAGCGGCTGCGGGAGCTGCTGGACGGCGACCTCACGGACGACGGCCGCCACGCGGAGGCGCTGCGGTTGCTGAGAGCCCACCCGGCGTTGGAACAGGCCCGCAGGGACACCGTGCGCTACGCGGACGAGGCGCGGGCGTCCCTGGTGCCACTGCCGTCGTGCCCGGCGAAGCAGGCCCTGGAGGGCCTGTGCGACGCCGTGGTGCACCGCGCGGGCTGACGGGCTGCCGCCCGGGGGGCTGCGGGGCTGGGCGCCGGGGTGACCGGCCGGAGCGGGCCGGCTCCGGTGACCGTCAGGTGTCGACGGTCACCAGAGTCGTCCCGGTCGACGTACGGACCTCGAAATGGGCGATGTCCTTGCGCGCGAAGCCGGTGCCGCCCTCCACGACGAGCGGGTCCGGATGGCCCGGCACGCCGTAACCGGCCGCGGGTACCGACCAGGTGGAGACGGTCTCCTGCTCGCCGTCCTTCGACACGGCGACGAGATAGCACTTCTGCGGCCCCTTGGCGCCGCGCAGCGTCAGGCTGACGTCGGTACCCCAGCCCTTGTCGACCATGCTGACGACAGCGACCGCCCCTGACGCGACGTCAGCGGCCCTCGCGACGGCCGCCGCACTCGGGGTGGCGGCGGAGACGGTGGAGCCGGAGCCGGAAGGGGAGCCGGAGGAGCTGACGGAGGCCGCGATGACCGGCCCGCCGATGATCAGTGCGGCGGCCGCGGCGACCAGCACGAAACGTTTGCGCCGCTTACGGGCACGCTCCTCGGAAACCTCCCGCATGAGCCGCTCGAGCAGATCCGGGCTCGGCGAGGCCATCGGATCGGCCACCCCGGCCGCGTACTCGGCGAGGAGCGGCCCGAGCCCGGAGAGGGAGTCGAGCTCGGCGCCACAGGCGTCGCAGTCGGCGAGATGGAACTCGAAGCGGGTGGCGTCGGCGTCGTCCAGGACGCCGAGCAGATAGGCACCGACGGAGTCGCAGTAGGGCGATGCGGAAGGGACTGAATTGTGGAAAGGGTCGTAGGGGCCGGGGCCGGTCATGAGGTGGTCACGCCCCGCTCCTCGAGGGCGAGCTTCAATGAGCGCATGGCGTAGAAGATCCGTGTCCGGACAGTGGCGGGCGGCAGCCCCAGGGCGGCGGCTGCCTCGTTGACCGTACGGCGTCGCAGATACGTCTCGGTGAGCACCGTGCGGTGTTCCGCGCTCAGCGCCTCCATGGCGTCGGAGGCGGACATGAGACGCAGGACATTGCCGACCTGGTCGTCGACGGCAGTCAGGCGTGGGGGCGCGCCGCCGTAGACCATCCGCCGCGCGACGGTGACGAGCCAGGGCCGGACGGGCCCGGTTACGCCGCTGCGCCAGGCGTGCAGGAGGGTCTCCTGGACGACGTACTCGGCACGCTGCCGATCGCCGTCCACTAACTGCATGACGTACGTGAGCAAGGGGCCGGCATGTTCCCGGTGAAGGGTGCGGATCAGCTGCTCGTCTGGGTCCGCGCCGTGACGAGATTCGGTCACCACCGCATCTTCGCCTACGTCGAACCTCCAGGTCGAGACCGCCAAATGGACAAACATGTTCGGCATCGAAGAGTGTTCAAACATCCGTGCATGACATACATCCCGAATCCGGGGTGAATCTCACCACAGTGCCGTCACATGTCCTGCACAAGAAGCACCCGGATCCGCCATGGGAGGGGCCCGCTATGAATAACGTCACGCGGCGAAGTACCCCGAACCGATGGAGCGGAACCGAAGCCGCACCACCCGTACACGCCTCGGGGTCTGTCATCCCGGCGGCGTACACCGGGTTGATCCCGTCGGCTGATGTGCCGGAGCGGTTGTTTTGATGTGATTGACACACCACCAGACGGCGGACCGGGTGGACAATGGGTGGAACCGCCGTACCGACGGAGGCAGGTAGACGATGACAAGGATCGAACCGGTACATCTCACAGGGGACAACGGGGACCCGCAGGACAGCCGCCGCAACAGCGCACGCAGCAAGGCGGTGCGTTTCGCCGTTCCGGTGGTTGCGGCCGGGGTCGCCGCGGCGACCGTCGGGCTGGTCCCCGCTCTGGCCAGCGCGGGCAGCCCCAGCCTTCCCGGCATCACGGCACAGAAGTTGATCGAGAAGATCGCGGCCTCCGACACCCAGACGGTGACGGGCACGGTGAGGTTCACCACCGACCTCGGGCTGCCCTCCCTTCTCACCAGCGCCGCCTCGGGCAGCGGCACAAGCCCGTTCGCCGGCGCCGCGAGCGCCGCCACGAACGGCAAGAGCGGCAGCTCGGCCGCCGACCCGCAGCAGCAGCTCGTCCAGCTGCTGTCCGGAACCCACACCCTGCAGGTCGCGGCCGACGGGCCGCAGAAGCAGAAGGTGTCCATCATCGAGAACGCCGCCGAGTACAGCCTCATCCACAACGGCGACGAGACGTGGGCCTACGACAGCAAGACCAACGAGGCGTACCACGCCACCGCGCCCAAGGGCACCTCCAAGGCCCAGCAGAAGCAGACGCCCTCCTCGGGCCTGCCCAGCACCCCGCAGGAAGCCGCTCAGCAGGCCCTCAAGGCCGTCGACAGCACCACGGCGGTCTCGGTCGACGGCACCGCCAAGGTCGCGGGCCGGGACGCGTACCAGCTGCTGATCAAGCCCAAGCAGTCCGGCACCACGGTCGGGTCGGTGCGTATCGCGGTCGATTCCGCCACCGGTGTCCCGCTGAAGTTCACCCTGCTCCCCGCGAGCGGTGGAAAAGCGGTGGTCGACGTCGGCTTCACCAAGGTGGACTTCGGCAAGCCCGCGGCCGGCACCTTCGCCTTCACCGCGCCCAAGGGCGCCAAGGTGACGACCGAGAAGGCCGGCACCTCCGCGCTCAAGGACGCCCAGAAGAACAACCAGCGCACCGCCCAGGACGCCCTCTCCGGCCTCAATGTCCTCGGCCAGGGCTGGAGTTCCATCGCCGAGCTCAAGTCCGGCACCGGGACTTCGGCGTCCGGCAGCACGAGCAATTCCATGCTGAGCGACTTCGGCAAGGCCGTCCACGGCAACTTCGGCTCCGGCACCCTGGTCAGCACCCGCCTGGTCAATGCCCTCATCACCGACAAGGGCACGGTCTTCGTCGGCGCTGTCAGCCAGGACGCCCTTGTCAAGGCCGCCAACGCCGCCAAGTAGCAGCCAGGCAACCGAAGCAACCGGGAGCACGATGGAGGAGCAGGTGCCGGAGGCCGACGGGGCGGAAGGGCCGGGCGGGGGCGGCCCGGTGATCGTCACCCGCGGCCTCGTGAAGCGCTACCGCGGCACGCTCGCCGTCGACGGGCTCGACCTCACGGTGCCGCGCGGCAGCGTCTTCGGCTTCCTGGGCCCCAACGGCTCGGGCAAGACGACGACCATCCGCATGCTCATGGGCCTGATCGAGCCGACCTCCGGCACCGCCCGGCTCCTCGGCGAGCCCATGCCGCGCGCCGTCCGCACCGTACTGCCCCGTGTCGGCGCCCTCATCGAGGGACCGGCGCTCTACGGGTTCCTCTCCGGCCGCGACAATCTGCTCCGCTACGACGCCGTCGACCCGACCGCCGACCCGCGCACCAGAGCGGCCCGGGTCGGCGAGGCGCTGGCCAGGGTCGGGCTGGCGGCGGCGGCCGGCAAGAAGGCCCGGGCGTACTCGCTGGGGATGAAGCAGCGCCTCGGGCTGGCCGCCGCCCTGCTCCAGCCGCGGGAGCTGCTGATCCTCGACGAGCCGACCAACGGCCTGGACCCGCAGGGCATGCGCGAGATCAGATCCCTGGTGCGCGAGCTGGCGGCCGACGGCACCACCGTCTTCCTCTCCTCGCACCTCCTCGACGAGATCGAGCAGGTCTGCACCCATGCCGCGGTCATGTCCCGCGGCCGTCTCATCACCCAGGGCACGGTCGACGCACTCGCTGCCCGCAGCCGTCTCGCGGTGACCACCCCGGATCCCGCGGATGCCACCCGGGTCCTCAAGGAACACGGAGTCACGGATCTGACCACCCTCGACGACAAGGTCACCGGAGAGCTCCCCGCCTCCGATCCGCCCGACCTGGCCGACATCAACGCCGCCCTCGTCACCGCCGGCGTAAGGGTCCGGGCCTTCGGGGTCGAACGGGCCTCGCTGGAGGATGTGTTCGTAAGCCTGACGGGGGAGGGCTTCGATGTCGCGGGCTGAGGCGGCGGCGGACGCGGCGGCAGGGACGGCAACACCGCCGAGGCCGGTAAGGCTCAGCTGGACCCTGGGCCTCTTCCGCAGCGAAGCGGTCATCGTCTTCCGCCGCTGGCGCACCCTCGCCCTCTTCGCCGTACTCGCCGCAGTCCCCATCCTCATCGGGATCGCCGTGAAGATCGAGTCCAGCGGCGGCGGATCGGTCGACGGAGGCCGGGGCGGCGGCCCCGCCTTCATCACCCAGGTCACCAACAACGGCCTTTTCCTGGTTTTCACCTCCCTCGCCGTGACCCTGCCCATCTTCCTTCCCATGGCCATCGGCGTCGTCGCGGGCGACTCGATCGCCGGCGAGGCCAGTTCGGGCACCCTGCGCTATCTCCTGGTGGCCCCGGCCGGGCGCACTCGCCTGCTCCTTGCCAAGTACGTCTCCGTACTGGCCTTCTGCCTCGCCGCGACCCTCGTGGTCGCCGCCTGCGCGCTCCTCGTCGGCGCGATCCTCTTCCCGCTGGGCGACGTGACCCTGCTGTCCGGCACGACGGTCCCGTTCTCCGAAGGCCTGCTGCGGGCCCTGCTGATCGCCGTCGCCGTCGCGGCCTCCCTCGTCGGCATCGCCGCGCTGGGCCTCTTCGTATCGACGCTCACCAATAGCGGCATCGCCGCCATGGCCACGACGATCGGCCTGCTCATCACCGTCCAGATCGTCGACACCATCCCCCAGCTCCAGGCGGTGCAGCCGTACCTCTTCACGCACTACTGGCTGAGCTTCGCCGACATCCTCCGCGACCCCGTCTACTGGGACGACCTCCGCAGCAACCTCATCCTGCAGGCCGTCTACGCCGTCGTCTTCGGCTCTGCCGCCTGGGCGCGGTTCACCACCCGGGACATCACCGTCTGAGCGGCGGGCAGCGGAACGCTCAGTGCCGGGCGGGCGTACCGCCGGGGCCTGGGAGCACGGACCGGGGCGGGGTGTCGGCCGCGGCGGCGCGCAGGGCGATCCGGGTGCGGCGGGCGGTGCGGAGGGCGTCGCCGGTCATCAGGGTCAGGGCGGCCCAGACGAGGGCGAAGCCGGCCCAGCGCGCCGGGGACATGGACTCGTGGAAATAGGTGAGCCCGAGCAGGAACTGGAACACCGGGGCGAGGTACTGCAGCAGGCCCATCGTGCTCAGCGGGATGCGGATGGCGGCGGCGCCGAAGGCGACGAGGGGAATGGCGGTGATGACGCCGGAGGCTGCGAGGAGCGAGGCGTGGGCGGGCCCGTGGGTCGCGAAGGTCGAGTCGCCGCGGACGCCCAGGACGATGAGGAAGAGGAGGGCAGGGAGGAACTGGACCGAGGTCTCGGCGGCGAGGGATTCGAGGCCGCCCAGGTTGACCTTCTTCTTGATGAAGCCGTAGCTGCCGAAGGAGAAGGCGAGGGTGAGGGCGATCCAGGGCGGCCGCCCGGAGCCGATGGCCAGGACGAGTACGGCGGTGACGCCGATGCCGACAGCGGCCCATTGGGCGGGGCGCAGCCGCTCGTGGAGGACGATGACGCCGAGAGCGATGGTCACCAGCGGGTTGATGAAGTACCCCAGGGAGGTCTCCACGACATGGCCGGAGTTGACGCCCCAGATGTACGTGCCCCAGTTGACGGAGATGACGAGGGCGGCGAGGGCGATCAGGCCGAGACGCTTGGGCTGCCGGAGCAGCTCGGGTATCCAGGCCCAGCGGCGCAGCACCAGGAGCACGACGGCGACGACGACCAGTGACCAGATCATCCGGTGCGCGAGGATCTCCAGCGGGCCGGCCGGTTCGAGGAGGGGGAAGTAGAGCGGGAAGATGCCCCACAGGCCGTAGGCCGCGACTCCGTACGCGAACCCGGCACGCTGGCTGTCCCCCTGGCTGTCCCCCTGGTCGTTCAACGGATCCTCCTTGGACGCGGACGCGGTTGGCAATCTAGGCCCTGTCCGGGCGACCGTAGCGCGCGGGGAGGGTATCCGTCATCTGCTTTCCGCATGACGGTCATGACATGGGAAACGCGAGGTGCGGAGGGGCGGATCAGGCGTTGAGTGCCGCCACGATCGTGTCGGCGAGCGGGGTGGCCGGGCGGCCGATGAGCCGGGACAGGTCGCCGCTGCCGCCGGTCAGAAGGCCCCGCGAGATGCCGGACACATCGACGTCGACCAGGATGTCGACGAGCGGCTCGGGAAGGCCGGCGCCGAGCAGGATGCCCTTGAGCGCCTCGCCGGGCACATCGGTGTAGGTGACCTCCTTGCCGGACTGCTTCGACAGCTCGGCCGCGTACTCCGTGAGGGTCCAGGCACTGTCGCCGCTGAGCTCGTACGCCTTGTTCTCGTGGCCCTCGCCGGTCAGGACGGCAGCAGCGGCGGCGGCGTAGTCGGCTCGCGAGGCGGAACCGACCCTGCCGTCACCGGCGCTGCCGACGACGCCGTGCTCCAGCTGGACGGGGATCTGCGCGGTGTAGTTCTCGGTGTACCAGCCGTTGCGGAGGAAGGTGTACGTCAGGCCGGAGTCGAGGATGGCCTGCTCGGTGACCTTGTGCTCGGCGGCAAGCAGGAAGTCGGCCGCCGGACCGCCGAGGACACCGGTGTAGGCGATCCGGGCGACGCCCCCCTCCTTGGCGGCGTTGACGACGGCGGTGTGCTGCGCGACGCGCCGGCCGACCTCGCTGCCGGAGATCAGCAGCACGATGTCGCCCGCGTGGAAGGCGTCCTTGAGCGTCTCCGGCGCGCTGTAGTCGGCGATCCGGAGCTCGACGCCGCGCGCCGCGATCCCGGCGGCCTTCTCCGCGTCCCGCACGACGGCGGCGACCTGCCCGGCCGGGACGCTGGTCAGCAGTTCCTCGATGACGAGTTGGCCGAGGTGTCCGGTGGCTCCGGCGACAACGATGCTCATGGGCTCTGCTCCTGGGTTCCTCGATTGCGGATGCATTACTAACCATAAGGCGTGCACTAACCATGCGTTAGTACCGACTTTGAAGTAAGGTACTGCCATGGACGTAAGCGAGACACTCCTGCCCGGGATCAACGCGGATGTCAACGCCGCCGCCTGTCCCTCGCGCGTCATGCTCGAACACATCACCAGCCGCTGGGGCGTGCTTGTGCTTGCCGTGCTGCTCGAAGGCACCCACCGCTTCAGCGAGCTGCGTCGCCGGGTCAGCGGGGTGAGCGAGAAGATGCTCGCCCAGACCCTCCAGACCCTGGAGCGGGACGGCCTCGTACGCCGCGAGGCGTACCCCGTCATCCCCCCGCGCGTCGAGTACTCGCTCACCCCGCTCGGTGAGGGTGCCGCCCGGCAGGTCTGGGCCCTGGCCCGCTGGGTAGAGGGCCACGCCCCGGATATCGCCGCCGCCCGCGAGGAATACGACACGCTCAAGGCGCGGAGCTAGCCCTTGGGTCAATGGCCTCTTGTCCCCCCGCTGCGACCGTGGCGCATGGCGCTGGTTCAGTCCGGGGGCTCAGGCCGGAAAGGTCCTGAATGTGCTGCGCAAGGGTGTGGCCCGGTCCGGGCAGACCCGAGGGGTCGGAGCGCCGCGCCGACCTCCACCAAGGCCTCCTGCGGCTGGCAAGCGTTCCGGTGCTGGTGGTCGCCCGCGCCGTCGACACCGCAAGCGGTCGGTATTCGGTCAGGCGTCGGGGAGCCAGTTGCCGTGGAAGCCGGCGGGGGAGATCATCGTGGGCGCGGCTACGTGGATGGGACGGGTGACGGTGAGTTCGCCGCCGGCGTCGGCGCGATGGTAGGTCAGGTACGGGGCGCTCAAGACATGCTGACCACCAACGGCCGACTCGCCCTCGAGTACGGCCTGCGCCTGTACGCGATGCAGGAGGAGTGGGCGCGGCGGGCATCGGGGAGGTCTCCGCCGAGGGTCCCGCGGACGGCTGAGCCGATTGGCACTCACGGCCTCGGCCGCCGGCCGGCCTGGAGCTCACGGATCGCCCGGGCCACGTCGAACGGCAGGATCGTCACCGCCACATCCGGCAGATGGTCCAGCGCCTTGGCCAGCACCTCACCCGTCCCCCGGTGCAGCAGAAAGCCGATCAGTGGTGGATACGCCCGGCGAGGCACCAGCAGCGTCAGCGCTGTGTCCGCGTCCTCGGTGGCCCTGGCGGCGAACTCGACCACCGCGTGCCGCAGCCGCCGGTCCGGGCAGTCGACCAGTTCCAGCGGGACGGTGGTGCTGGGGGAGTCCTGCCAGCGCCGCGCCAGGAGCTTGGCGCGGGGCTCGTCGATGACGAAGTGCACGGCCCGGACCGAGTCCGGGTTGACGGCGTGGGCGTAGCGCAGTGCCTTGACGGTCGCCAGGTCCAGGGCGTCCACGAGTACGTAGATGATGTGGCGCCGCCAGACCGGCAGCTCGCGCTCGCCCACGACGGAGAACGACTCCAGGGCGGCGGCCTCCAGGCGGTACTCGCGGTTGATTCGCATCAGCGCCCACACCCCGAGCGGGAAGATCACAACGACCAGCCAGGCCCCCTCGGTGAATTTCGTGATCGCGAAGATGACCACGACCAGGGCGGAGACGACGGCCGACGCCGCGTTGACGCCGAGCTTCCAGCGGCGCCCTCGCTCGCGCCGTCGCAGGTGGTAGGCGGTCAGCCCGGCGCCGGCCATGGTGAAGGCGGTGAAGACGCCGATGGCGTACAGCGCGACCAGCTTGTCGACATTGGCGCGGGTGACCAGCAGCAGGGCCATCGAGACCGTGGACAGCGCGATGATCCCGTTGGAGAAGGCGAGCCGGTGTCCGCGCCGGGTGAGCCAGCGCGGCAGGAAACGGTCCTCGGCGATAAAGCTGGCCAGGTAGGGAAAGCCGGTGAAGGGGGTGTTGGCGCCGGTGTAGAGGATGAGCGCCGTGGCGAGCTGCATGAAGACCAGCGCGGCCTGGCCGATCCAGCCGTGGCCGAAGACGAGGTGGGCCTCCTGGGCGATCACGGTGGGCGTGCCGGCCCGGTACGGGATGGCGTGGGTGAGGTGGGCCAGCACGGACACTCCGAGCACCAGGACGCCGAGGATGCAGCTCATGGCGATGAGGGTGCGGCGGGCGTTGAGGCCCTGGGGCTCGCGGAAGGCGGAGATGCCGTTGGAGATGGCCTCCAGGCCGGTGAGTGACGAGCCGCCGTTGGCGAAGGACCGCAGCACCATGAACAGGGAGGCGCCGTACAGCCAGCCGTTGCCCGGATGGCCGAGGGGGATGGCGCCGGGGGTGTGGATTTCGGCGTGCGGCAGGCCGCCGGTGGCCCAGCGCACGGCGCCGACCAGCAGCATCGATCCGGCGCCGGCGATGAAGAGATAGGCGGGAAGCGCGAAGACCCGGCCGGCCTCGCGGATTCCGCGCAGGTTGCCGTAGGCGAGCAGGACGATGACGGCGGCGCTGACCGGAAGCTGGAACCGGTCGAGGCGGGGGGAGTAGTCGCCGAGCAGATGGGCGAGCGAGATCAGCGCGTTCGTGCCCGCCGAGACCTGGACGGCGACGGTGACGATGTAGTCGACGAGCAGCGCCACGGAGGCGATCTGCGCGATGTCCGGCCCGAAGTTCTCGCGGGCGACGACATACGAGCCGCCCGCCCGGGTGTAGATCATCACGACGTCGCTGTAGGAGAGCGTGAGCAGCAGCAGGACCAGCAGGATCGCCCCGGTCACCGGCAGCACGAGGGTGAAGGCCGCCACCCCGACAACCGGCACGAGGATGCGGAGCATCTCCTCGGTGCCGTACGCGGTCGACGAGACGCAGTCGGAGGCGAGCACCCCCAGCGCCATGGGGTTGCTGAGCTTCTCGTGCTTCAGCCGCTCGGAGACCAGCGGCGGTCCGAGCAGCAGCAGTTTGAGGCGGTACGACAGCGGGTCGCGGAGGGTCTCGGACTTGCTGGTGGTGGCGGCCATACCCCTAGCAGAACGGCTGCCCGGCCCGGGTGTCGTCAGACTCCCCGGCCGGGCACCCGTACGCCACCCTTACCGGCTTGTACCGGCGGTTATCCGACGACCGTCCAGGTGTCCTTGCCGGCCAGCAGCGCGGCGAGGTCGCCCTTGCCCTGCTGCTCGGCGGCCTGTTGCAGCTGGTCGGACATCTGGGTGTCGTAGACCGGGCGGTCGACGCTGCGCAGCACCCCGATCGGCGTGTGGTGCAGGGTGTCGGGGTCCGCCAGGCGGGAGAGTGCGAAGGCGGTGGTGGGGGAGGCGGCGTGGGCGTCATGGACCAGTACATCGGCGGTGCCGTGCACGGTGGTGTCGATGACCTTGAGATCGCCGGTGGCACGGTCGCGTACGACGCCCTTGGAGCGGTCCGCGCCGAAGAGGATCGGCTGCCCGTGCTCCAGCCGGATGACCGCCTCCTCGGCGGAGGATCTGTCCTTCAGGGCGTCGAAGGCACCGTCGTTGAAGATGTTGCAGTTCTGGTAGATCTCCACCAGCGCGGTGCCGGAGTGGGCGGCGGCCTCGCGGAGCACGGACTGCAGGTGCTTGCGGTCGGAGTCGATGGTGCGGGCGACGAAGGAGGCCTCGGCGCCGATGGCGAGCGAGACGGGGTTGAAGGGCGCGTCCAGGGAGCCCATCGGGGTGGACTTGGTGATCTTGCCGATCTCCGAGGTCGGGCTGTACTGGCCCTTGGTGAGGCCGTAGATCCGGTTGTTGAAGAGCAGGATCTTGAGGTTGACGTTGCGGCGCAGGGCGTGGATCAGATGGTTGCCGCCGATGGAGAGCGCGTCGCCGTCGCCGGTGACCACCCAGACCGACAGGTCGCGGCGGGAGGCGGCCAGGCCGGTGGCGATGGCGGGGGCGCGGCCGTGGATGGAGTGCATCCCGTAGGTGTTCATGTAGTACGGGAAGCGGGAGGAGCAGCCGATGCCGGAGATGAAGACGACGTTCTCGCGGGCGAGGCCGAGTTCGGGCATGAAGGACTGCACGGCGGCGAGGACGGCGTAGTCGCCGCAGCCGGGGCACCAGCGCACTTCCTGGTCGGTCTTGAAATCCTTCATGGACTGCGGGGCACCGGCCTTGGGGACCAGTGACAGGGCAGCGAGGGCCGGCAGTCCGGCGGCCGGATGCTCGACGGCGGGTGCCTCAGACATCTGCGCTCTCCTCCTGGGTGCCGTTCTCGATAGCGGCGATGGCACGGGCGAGCTGTTCGGCCTTGAAGGGCAGGCCGGTGACCTGGGTGTAGGAGCGGGCGTCGACCAGATACTTCGCCCGCAGCAAGTGGGCGAGCTGACCGAGATTCATCTCCGGCACCAGGACATTGTCGTAACGGCCGAGCACCTCACCGAGATTCCTCGGGAACGGGTTGAGATGGCGCAGATGGGCCTGTGCGACTGCGCCCCCTGCGCCTCTGACGCGCCGTACGGCGGCGGTGATGGGGCCGTAGGTGGAGCCCCAGCCGAGTACCAGGGTGCGCGCGCGGTCCTCCGGGTCGTCCACCACGATGTCGGGGACGGTGATGCCGTCGATCTTGGCCTGGCGGGTGCGCACCATGTGGTCGTGGTTGGCCGGGTCGTAGGAGATGTTGCCGGTGCCGTCCTGCTTCTCGATGCCGCCGATGCGGTGCTCAAGGCCCGGGGTGCCGGGCACGGCCCAGGGGCGGGCCAGCGTCTCGGGATCGCGGAGGTAGGGCCAGAACTCGCCGTCATGGTTGGGGGCGGTGGCGAACCGCACGCGCAGGTCCGGTAGTTCGGCGACGTCCGGGACGCGCCAGGGCTCGGAGCCGTTGGCGAGGTAGCCGTCACTCAACAAGAAGACCGGGGTGCGGTAGGCGAGCGCGATCCTCGCCGCCTCCATCGCCGCGTTGAAGCAGTCTCCGGGGGTGGCCGGGGCGATGATGGGCACCGGTGCTTCGCCGTTGCGGCCGTACATCGCCTGGAGCAGATCAGCCTGCTCGGTCTTGGTCGGCAGGCCGGTGGACGGGCCGCCGCGCTGGATGTCGATGACCAGCAGCGGCAGCTCCAGCGACACCGCCAGACCGATGGTCTCCGACTTCAGGGCCACCCCCGGCCCGGACGTCGTCGTCACCCCCAGTGCCCCGCCGAACGCCGCCCCCAGCGCGGCGCCGATGCCGGCGATCTCGTCCTCGGCCTGGAAGGTCCGCACGCCGAAGTTCTTGTGCCGGCTCAGCTCGTGCAGGATGTCGGAGGCCGGGGTGATCGGGTACGAGCCCAGGAACAGCGGCAGGTCCGCCTGCCTCGACGCGGCGACCAGGCCGTACGACAGGGCCAGGTTCCCCGAGATGTTCCGGTACGTGCCCGGCGGAAAGGCCTTGGTGGCCGGGGCGACCTCGTAGGAGACCGCGAAGTCCTCCGTGGTCTCCCCGAAGTTCCAGCCCGCCCGGAACGCGGTGACATTCGCCTCCGCCAGCTCCGGCTTCTTCGCGAACTTCGACCGCAGGAAGCGCTCCGTCCCCTCGGTCGGCCGGTGGTACATCCACGACAGCAGGCCCAGCGCGAACATGTTCTTGCTGCGCTCGGCCTCCTTCCGCGACAGCGGGAAGTCCTTCAGCGCCTCCACCGTCAGCGTCGTCAGCGGCACCGGATGGACCGCGTACGCGGCCAGCGAACCGTCCTCCAGGGGGCTGGCCGGGTACCCGACCTTGGTCATCGCGCGCTTGGTGAACTCATCGGTGTTGACGATCACCTCCGCGCCGCGCGGCACATCGGCGATATTGGCCTTCAGCGCGGCCGGATTCATCGCCACCAGCACATCCGGCGCGTCGCCCGGCGTCAGGATGTCGTGGTCGGCGAAATGCAGCTGGAACGAGGAAACCCCCGGCAGCGTCCCCGCGGGCGCACGGATCTCGGCCGGGAAATTCGGCAGCGTCGACAGATCATTCCCGAACGAAGCTGTCTCCGACGTGAAACGATCCCCCGTCAGCTGCATGCCGTCCCCGGAGTCCCCCGCGAACCGGATGATCACCCGGTCCAAACGCCTGGTCTCCTTGACCGGCTCCCGCTGCTCACCGAGGACCGGCTGCCCGTTCGCCGAAGTGCTGACCTGGCTGCTCACTGAATCGGACCTCCTTAGAGGCGGCGGCACACGACCCTGGTCGTGACCTTCTGTCCCACGCGCCATCGTACGTCGGTAAGGGTCGCCTTCCCTGGCTATTTCGCATTGCAGGCGCCACGTCGAGCCCCCCGTCTGCCATGTTTTGTGGCGGTTTGCCACCCCTGTTGCGCTTGCAGCGCAAGGTGCGCCTCAGTGGTCCTTTAGTCCTGGTCCTGTGCTCGTAGTCCTGGTCCTGTGCTCGGGCCCTGGGCTGACCCCCGGGGCTGTCACCGTCATGAATTGAGATACGTGAGCACGGCCAGCACCCGCCGGTGGTCCCCCTCGCTCGGCGCCAGCCCCAGCTTCAGGAAGATATTGCTGACGTGCTTCTCGACCGCCCCGTCGCTCACCACCAGCTGCTTCGCGACCGCCGAGTTCGTCCGCCCCTCCGCCATCAGCCCCAGGACCTCCCGCTCCCTCGGCGTCAGCCCCGCCAGCACATACTGCTTACGGCTGCGCCCGAGCAACTGCGCCACCACCTCCGGGTCCAGCGCGGTCCCGCCGGCCGCCACCCGCACCACCGCGTCCACGAACTCCCGGACTTCGGCCACCCGGTCCTTCAGCAGATACCCGACGCCTCGGCTGCTGCCGGCCAGCAGCTCGGTCGCGTACCGCTCCTCCACGTACTGCGACAGCACCAGCACCCCCAGCTCCGGGTGGTCCCGGCGCAGCTGGACCGCCGCCCGCACACCCTCGTCCGTATGCGTCGGCGGCATGCGTACGTCCGCCACCACCACATCCGGCATCGAGCCCTCCCGCGCCATCTCGCCGACCACCCTGACCAGCGCCACCGCGTCGCCCACCCCCGCGACCACGTCATGCCCCCGGTCGGTCAGCAGCCGGGTCAGGCCGTCCCGGAGCAGCACCGAGTCCTCAGCGATGACTACCCGCACCTTGCCGTCCTCCACACGTTCCGCACGGCCCGCACCATCCGTACGTTCCAGACGCTCCACGGCGCTGATCCCCCACCCGTTGATCCGACCCCTCCCCCCAGCATTCCAGCTTCGGGGCCCGGGCGCGCCGGGTCGTCAACGCCTTCCGGTCCTGTGCGGCCTCTTACACGCGCCAGGGCAGCTCCGCCGCGATCCTGGTCGGGCCGCCCGGCGGGGAGTCCACCGCCAGCACCCCGTCCACCGCGCCGAGACGCTCCGTGAGCCCCGCCAGCCCGGAACCGGCGTCCGCGCTCGCGCCACCGCGCCCGTTGTCGCTCACATGGATCATGAGGCGGTCCGCCGCCCGCCAGACATCCACCGTCGCCCGCGAACCCCCACTGTGCTTGCTGACGTTCTGCAGCAGCTCCGAGACCGTGAAGTACGCGATCCCCTCGATCGCCGGCACCGGCCGGGCCGGCAGGTCCACCTCCACCGACACCGGCATCGTGCACCGCGCCGCCAGCGACGACAGTGCCGCGTCCAGGCCCCGGTCCGTCAGTACCGCCGGGTGGATGCCACGCGCCAGGTCCCGCAGCTCCTGAAGGGCCAGCTTCACCTCCCCGTGTGCCTCGCCGACCATCTTCGCCGCCGCCTCCGGGTCCTCCGTCAGCTTCTCCTTTGCCAGGCCCAGGTCCATGGCAAGGGCCACCAGCCGTGCCTGTGCCCCGTCATGGAGGTCCCGCTCGATGCGCCGCAGGTCCGCCGCCGCCGTGTCGACGACGACCCCACGGTCCGACTCCAGCTCGGTCACCCGCGTGGCCAGCGCCGTCGGCCCCGCCGGACCGAGCAGCCCCGACACCAGCCCCCGGTCGACGTACGCCATGCCCCGGATCACCCACGGCGTGCCCAGCACCATCACCAGCCCGATGCCGGACGTGGCCAACTGCTCCAGCGGCGAGTCCAGGTACCAGCTCCGGCCGTGCCCGTCTCCGTACAACTGCACGCCGGGCTGGCCGAGGTAGGCCGGGAAGACCCACTTCCACAGCGGGTACGTGAAGGCGCCCCAGCCGTATGTGAAGAGGGTGACCGACAGGACGAAGCTGAACACCCCCCACGGGAAGTGCGCGAGGCAGTACAGCACATGCCGCCACGACACCCCGCTCCTGAACTGCGCCCCCAGCCACGCCATGAACCCCTGCCCCCGCCCCGGCGTCCGCGCCGGCTCCGGCACATCGTGCCGCAGCAGCTTGCGCGCCCGTGCCCGCTCCACGATGCCGAGGCCGCGGCACCCGGCCAGCAGCGCCCCCAGCACCGGCACCCCCAGGAACGTGACCAGCAGGCCCGCGCCCAGCGACAGCATCGTCACGGCGTAGACGAAGCCCACGATCCCCATCGGGAGATTCAGCAGCAGGTACAGGAACTCCCGCCAGGTACGGGCCTCCACCGGAGCGCGCAATACCGCCGGCAGGCGGTGCCGCCGTGTCTCCGACGGGAAGCCGTAGGCGTCGTTGTCGCCGTAGTCCATGATCGCGACCGTCCCTCATGAGCGGTGGGCTTTGCGCTTTCAGCGTCCCGGAACATCGCTTGCCCGCCCATGGTGCCGATCGGCCTCTTCGGCCGGGGGATATCCCTACCTCTACGCGCGCCAGGGGAGCTCGGCGGTGACCGTGGTCGGCCCGCCGACGGGGGAGGCGACGACGAGCAGCCCGTCGACCGCCCCGAGCCGCGCCGCCAGGCCGGCCAGCCCCGTACCGCAGGCGGCTTCGGCGCCGCCGCGCCCGTCGTCCCGGACCTGGATCATCAGGCGGTCGCCGGACCGCCAGAGCTCCACGCCGGCGGTCGCCGCGCCGCTGTGCTTGCTGACGTTCTGCAGCAGCTCCGAGACGGTGAAGTACGCGATCCCCTCGATCGCGGCAGCGGGCCGGGACGCCAGATCCACCGCAACGGCCACCGGCACGGTGCACCGGGCCGCGACCGAGGACAGCGCGGCGTCCAGCCCCCGGTCGGTCAGGATCGCCGGATGGATGCCGCGCGCCAGATCGCGCAGCTCCTGAAGGGCCAGCTTGACCTCCCCATGGGCGTCGTCGATCATCTTGGCCACGGTTTCGTCGGCCTGGCCGTCCAGCAGCTTCTCCTTCGCCAGCCCGAGGTCCATGGCAAGGGCGACCAGCCGCGCCTGCGCCCCGTCGTGCAGATCGCGCTCGATCCGCCGCAGATCGGCGGCGACCGTGTCGACGACGACCCCCCTGTCGGACTCCAGCTCGGCTATCCGCCGCTCCAGCTCGTTCGACGGCGACAGCAGCCCAAGCACCATCGCGCGGTCGGCGTTGGCCAGCCCGCGCGCCAGCCAGGGCAGCACCGGCCATGCCACGAAAAGCGACACGAGTATTACGGTGAAGGTGGCGATGCCCCATGGCAGCCGTATGAAGAAGTACAGGGCGTGCCGCCACGCCACCGGGTCTTTCAGCGACGCCCACAGCCACGGCAGAAAGCCGAGCGTCCGGCGCCGCCACGGCGTCGGCCGGTCGACGTGCACGCCGAGCAGTGCCCGCGCCCGCCCGCGCTCGAGCCGGCCGAGGAAGCGGCAGCCGATCAGACCGGTGGCCAGCACGGGCAGGCCGACCACGGTGAAGGAGAGGCCGATGCCCAGCGTCAACAGGATCACGACATAGATGAAGCCGACCAGATCCACCGGTAGGTTTGTCAGCAGAAAGCTGATCTCCTTCCAGGTAGCCGCCGACAGCGGTGGCCGGAGGGGCGGCAGCGCAGCGGCGTCTTCGGGCGCAGGAGTATCGGCGCGGGCAATCATGGGCCCAGCCTGCCGCCGGACGGCCCGGTCGCGCCATGGAGCCCGCAGGACTGGACAAGGTGGGGTTATCCCGACCGCTGTCGAACGCGGTTGCTTCCCTCTTCATAGGCAGGGCCTAGACTCCCCTCCGTACAGATCGTCTAAAGATCCACCGGGATCGCTGGACACGAGGTAGTAAAGGGGCGGACGGACGTGGACTACTTCCACGGCTACTCGGTCGTCGGCCTGGTCGCGGTGGTCGGAGTGCTCTTTGTCGCCGTGGCCTTCGGGGCCGGGCGGCTGCTCCGCCCTGTCGTGCCGACGCCGGAGAAGCTGCTTACCTACGAATGCGGGGTCGACCCGGTGGGTGAGGGCTGGGCGCACACCCAGATCCGCTACTACGTGTACTCCTTCCTCTACGTGGTCTTCGCGGTGGACTCGATCTTCCTCTTCCCCTGGGCGACGGTCTTCGCCGCCAAGGGATACGGCGGCGCGACACTGGTGGAGATGTTCGTCTTCCTCGGCTTCCTCGCTGTCGGTCTGCTGTACGCCTGGAAGAAGGGCGTCCTCGAATGGACGTGAACCCTGTGGACTCCGTGAACGCCGTGGAGCCCGCCGTGCCCGCAGTACCCGTGGACCTGCCGGAGCCGCGCCGCCTCGGCACACTGTCCCGTCTGGCCCCCGAGCCGATGAAGGTGGTCCTCAACTGGGGCCGCCGCTACAGCCTGTGGGTCTTCAACTTCGGGCTGGCCTGCTGCGCCATCGAATTCATCGCCGCCTCCATGGCCCGGCACGACTTCATCAGGCTCGGCGTCATCCCCTTCGCGCCCGGGCCGCGCCAGGCCGACCTCATGATCGTCTCCGGCACGGTCACCGACAAAATGGCCCCGGCCGTCAAGCGGCTCTACGAGCAGATGCCCGAGCCCAAGTACGTGATCTCCTTCGGTGCCTGCTCCAACTGCGGCGGGCCCTACTGGGACTCGTACTCCGTCACCAAGGGCGTCGACCAGATCATCCCCGTGGATGTCTACGTACCCGGCTGCCCGCCCCGGCCCGAAGCGCTGCTCCAGGGCATTCTCAAGCTCCAGGAGAAGATCGCCCGGGAATCGCTCGGCGACCGCTACGCCGCCTCCGGCGCGGCCCGCCCGCCCGCCGCCGCCCTGCAGAGCGGCCTGGTCGCGGCACCGGAGGGCAGGCAGTGACCGGTACCGCCATCGGCTGGCTGCCCACGGCCGTCACCGAACTCTTCGGCGAGGAGGCGACGGGCGAGGAGGCGTACGGCCTGCTCACCATCGACGTCCCCGCCGGATCGTGGACCGCAGCCCTGGAGACCGCCCGCTCCACCCTCGGCTGCACCTTTTTCGACTGGCTCAGCGCCGTCGACGAGCCCGGCACCGGCTTCCGCGTCTGCGCCCATGTCGTCGCGCTCCCGGATCCGTCCGGCGGCTTGGCCGTCCGCCGGCTTCTGGTGCGCACCGCCCTCCCGCACGAGGGACCCGCCCTGCCCACCGCCACCGGCGTCTACGCCGGTGCCGCCTGGCACGAGCGTGAGACGTACGAGATGTTCGGCATCGCCTTCACCGGCCACCCGCACCTCGTGCCGCTCCTTCTCCCCGAAGGCTTCGAGGGCCATCCCCTGCGCAAGGACTTCATCCTGGCCGCGCGCGTCGCCAAGGCCTGGCCCGGCGCCAAGGAGCCGGGGGAACCTGCGGTGGGAGGGGCGTCCGGCGGCCCCAAGCGCCGCCAGATGCTCCCCCCGGGCGTCCCCGACCCCAACGAATGGGGCCCCCTCAAAGGCCAACTTCCCCCCGCCCCGTCCCGTGCCGCCCGCACTCCCCGCGCGGCGGGTGCGGCGGGTGCGGCAGGCGCTGCGTCCGGCGAGCGCCCCGCCCGGCGCGCCCGCAGCGTGAGCGAAGGCTCCGCGAGCCAGCGGGCCCAGCCCGCAGCCCCGCCCACGCCGGACGCGCCATGGGAGCAGCCACAGGAGGCCGGGGGAGACAAGCCCGCCGCAGGCGGCACCACCGAGGGAGGCGAGAACCAGTGAACGACGTGCTCGACGTCATCCTGCGACTGCTCGCCGTCCTGGTCGCCTTCCTGGTACTCCCGCTGGCCGTGGGCCAGACCGAGCACAAGGTCATGGCCCACATGCAGGGCCGCCTCGGCCCGATGTACGCGGGCGGCTTCCACGGCTGGGCCCAGCTCGTCGCGGACGGTGTGAAGTTCGCACAGAAGGAAGACATCGTCCCCGCCGACGCGGACCGGAAGGTCTTCCAGATCGCGCCCGCCGTGGCGCTCCTGCCGTACCTCCTCGTCCTGATCGTCATCCCGGTCGGCCCGCACGGCTTCGTCGGCCAGGCCATCGACGCGGGCCTGTTCTTCGTACTCGCCGTGCTGGGCGTCGGCGTCCTCGGCTCGCTCATGGCGGGCTGGGCCTCGGCGAACAAGTACTCCCTGCTGGGCGGCCTGCGCACCGGCGCGCAGCTGATGGCGTACGAGCTGCCGATGGTGCTCGCGGCGGCGTCGGTCGCGATGGCGGCCGGGACGCTCTCGCTGCCGGGCATCGTCCAGGCGTACCAGTGGTGGTGGACGCCGTGGCAGATCGTCGGGGCGTTCATCTTCTTCACGGCGGGCCTCGCGGAGCTTCAGAGGCCGCCGTTCGATATGCCGGTCGCCGACTCGGAGATCATTTTCGGGGCGTACACCGAGTACACCGGCCTGCGCTTCGCCTTCTTCCTCCTCGCCGAGTACGCAGGGATCGTCGTGCTCTGCGCGCTGACCACCGTTCTTTTCCTCGGCGGCTGGCACGGCCCGTGGTCCGACAGCATCGGCTGGTTGTGGACCCTGCTCAAAACGGCGGTCCTCGCTTTCGTCGTCATCTGGCTGCGGGTGACGTACCCACGGCTGCGCGAGGACCAGCTGCAGAAGTTCGCCTGGACCGTCCTCATTCCGCTCTCCCTCCTCCAGATCGCGCTCACCGGCGTCGTCAAGGTGGTGATCCAGTAATCATGGCCATTCCCGGTTCCGGCCTGGCCAAGGGCCTCGCCGTCACCCTCCGCACGATGACCCGCCGCTCGGTCACCGCGCAGTACCCGGAGACACAGCCCGAACTGCCGCCCCGCAGCCGTGGCGTCATCGCGCTCTTCGAGGAGAACTGCACGGTCTGCATGCTGTGCGCGCGGGAATGCCCCGACTGGTGCATCTACATCGACTCCCACAAGGAGACAGTGCCGGCCTCCGTCCCCGGCGGCCGCGACCGCAGCCGCAATGTGCTGGACCGCTTCGCGATCGACTTCTCGCTGTGCATGTACTGCGGCATCTGTATCGAGGTGTGTCCCTTCGACGCGCTCTTCTGGTCCCCGGAGTTCGAGTACGCGGAGACCGACATCCTCGAACTGACCCATGAGCGCGACAAGCTCCGCGAGTGGATGTGGACGGTGCCCGCACCCCCGGCGCTGGACCCCGGCGCGGAGGAGCCCAAGGAGATCGCCGCCGCCCGCAAGACCGCCGAGAAGCAGGCCGACGCAGCAGCCGCTGCCACCGCCGCGCGGGAGCCCGCCCAGGAGCAGCCGGAGGGCGACGCATGACGCTCGCCGCCCAAAGCCATGGCTTCCTGTCCCCGACCGGCGTCGAGATCGCGTTCGTACTGGTGGGCATCGCGACGCTCAGCGCGGCACTGGTGACCGTCACCACCAAGCAGCTGGTGCACGCCGCCCTGTGGCTGGTGGTCGCGCTCGGCGGCCTCGCTGTGGAGTACCTCCTGCTCACCGCGGAGTTCATCGCGTGGGTGCAGGTGCTGATCTATGTGGGGTCCGTCGTGGTGCTCCTCCTCTTCGGGCTGATGCTGACCAGGGCGCCCATCGGCCGCTCCCCGGACGCGGATTCCGGCAATCGATGGGCAGCGCTCGTGGTGGCGGTCGCCGCCGCGGCCACCCTCGTCTGGGTCGTCGTGGACGCCTTCCGGGCCACCTGGATCAATCTGGACGGCGCCGCGCAGGGCTCCACCAAGGTCACCGGCGAGATCCTCTTCAGCCACTGGGTGCTGCCCTTCGAGGCGCTCTCCGTACTGCTCCTCGCCGCGCTCGTCGGCGCCATCGTCCTCTCCCGCCGCTCCTCCTCCTCCTCCTCCTCCTCCACCACCACCTCCGCCGCCAACGGAAGGGCACCGCGCTGATGCACCTCGCCTATCCCGCCGTGCTCGCCGCCCTCCTCTTCTCGATCGGCCTGTACGGGGTACTCGCCAGGCGCAACGCGATCCTCGTGCTGATGTCGGTCGAGCTGATGCTCAACGCGGTCAACCTCAACCTCGTCGCATTCGACGTCTGGCTCCGCGACAAGCTCCACAGCGGCCAGGCGCTCACGCTGTTCGTGATCGTCATCGCCGCCGCCGAGATCGGCATCGGCCTGGCGATCGTGCTGCTCGTGTACCGCAACCGGGGCACCGCCGATGTCGACAAACTCACCGATCTCGCCGAACGAACAGGCGGACCGGGACGAGAAGATCAAGCAGAAGAGGCCGAAAAGAAGGCAGAGGCCGCCGCGTGACCCTGACGACCCTCGCCGCCCTCGTACCCATCCTTCCCTTCCTCGGCGCCGTCGCCGGGTTGCTGCTCGGTGGCCGGGCCCCCGGCTTCGTACGACCGGTCGCCGTGCTGCCGACAGCCGCCGCCTTCGTGATCGCCGCGATCGTCGCCGCCCGGCAGGGCACCGGCCCGGCGACCGACGCCGCCCACCGGCTCGCCCCGACCGGCTCCGTGCCGATCGACCTCGCCCTGCACCTGGACGGCTTCGCCGTCCTGATCGCCGTCCTTGTCGGCCTCGTCGCCACCTGCGTCCAGATCTACTCGACCGGCTACCTGCGCGACGACCCCCGCTACCCCTCCTACGCCGCCCTTGTCTCCCTCTTCACCGCCGCCATGTTCCTGGTCGTCTACTCCGGCGACCTGATGGTGCTGCTCGTCGGCTGGGAGATCATGGGCATCTGCTCGTACTTCCTGGTCGGCCACTACTGGGAGACCGAGGCTGCCCGCTCCGCCTCGCTCAAGGCGTTCCTGGTCACCAAACTCGGCGACGTCCCCTTCCTGATCGGTGTCTTCGCCCTCGCCACCGACGCCGGAACCTTCCGGATCAACGGCATCCTCACCGCCGCCGCCCACGGCGAGCTCGCCCACCCGACCCTGGTCGCGCTGCTGCTGCTCGCCGGAGTCGCCGGAAAGTCCGCGCAGTTCCCGCTGCACACCTGGCTGCCCGACGCGATGGCAGGCCCCACGCCCGTCTCCGCGCTGATCCACGCCGCCACCATGGTCGCGGCCGGCATCTACTTCGTCGCACGCCTGCTGCCGGTCTTCACCTCCTCCGCGGCCGCGCTCGCCGTACTCGCCGTCATGGCCGCCGTGACCATGATCGGCTCAGGTCTGGCCGCCCTCGCCCAGGACGACATCAAGCGGGTCCTCGCCTACTCGACCATTGGTCAGCTCGGCTACATGGCCGGGGCATTGGCCGTCGGCGACCGCAGCGCCGCCATCTTCCACCTCCTTTCCCACGGCGTCTTCAAGGCACTGCTCTTCCTCGCCGCTGGCGTCGTCATCCACGCCTCCGGCACCAACTCCCTGGCCGCGATGTCCCGCATGGGCGGTCTCGGAAAGCGCATCCCCGACACCATGTGGACCACGGGCATCGCCCTCGCCGCCCTCGCCGCGCTACCCCCCTTCTCCGGCTTCTTCTCCAAGGAATCCGTACTCCGCGCCGCCGAGCACGCCGCCGGCGGCCACGCCCACCACATCCCGTCCGCCGTCGGCTGGACAGTCCTGGTGGCCGGACTCCTCACCGCCGTCCTCACCGCGAGCTACGCCACCCGCCTCTTCCTCCTGGCCTTCCGGGGCCAGGGCGTCGAGGTCGAGGACCACGGGCGCGAACCCGTCGTCATGACCACCGTCCTGTGGGTGCTCGCAGTCGCCACCATCGGCTTCGGCGCCACCGCAGGCGCCCTCCCGGACTGGTTCGACGGCACCTCGCTCAACCCGACCCTCACCACCTCCATCCTCGGCACCGGCCTCGCCCTCGTCGGTGTCCTCACCACCTACGGCGCCTGGCAGTCCGCCGCCGTCCGCCGCCGCACCACGCCCATCGGCGCCGTCGTCGCCGCTCCGCCGGAGGAGACCGAGCCCGCCCTCGTCGAGGAAGCCGCCATCGCCACCCACCAGCAGGTCTACGGAGACATCGCCTCCGCCCGCGACCCCGCCGACCCCGGCCGGATCCTGCTCGGCCCGCTGCACCGCCACGCGGCCCACGGCTTCCACCTCGACGCCGTCTACGCGGCGCTCTTCGTCCGCCCCGTGCTCGCCGCGGCCACCCTCGTACGCTTCCTCGACCGCGAGGTCGTCGAGACATACGTCAGCGGTGCCGGCGCCGGACCCCGGCTGCTCGGCGCGGCCGTCCGTCGCGCCCAGACCGGGAATGTGCAGACCTATCTCAGCGTGCTGCTCGCCGGCTCCGTCGTACTCGCCGTCCTCGTAGCTGTCGGAGCGTAAGCCGTGACCGTGAACGACACCGTCCTCCAGTACCTCCTCGTGGCCGTCGTCCTGCTGCCGCTGCTCGGCGCGGGCGGCGCACTGCTCCCCGCCCCGCCCGGTCTGAAGGGCAAGAACCCCGACCAGGCGGTGCTCCGCCACGGCGTGACCATCACCGGCGCGGTGCTCGCCCTCACGATCGCCCTCGCCGCCGGATTCGACCACGGCCACCCGGCGAAGATGCAGGCCAGCACCGACATCAGCTGGATCCCGGCACTCGGCATCCGGATCCACCTCGGCATCGACGGCATCAGCCTCCCCCTCCTCGTACTCACCGCGCTGCTGACCTTCCTCTGCGCTCTGTACAGCTACTTCAAAATGCCGGAAGGCCCAAGCCCCAAAGCCTTTGTCGCGCTGCTCCTCCTCCTCGAATCGGGCACCCTCGCCACCTTCGCGGTGCTCGACCTGATGCTGTTCTTCCTGGCCTTCGAGATGGTCCTCATCCCGATGTACTTCCTCATCGCCCGCTGGGGCGGTGCGGGCCGCGAGCGCTCCGCTCTCCGCTTCATCCTCTACACCCTCCTCGGCTCAGTTATCATGCTGCTCGGCCTGCTCCTCATCGGGCTGAAGGCGGGCACATTCGACATGGTCGCACTCGCCACTGACAGTTCTCACGCGGGGCGACACCTCAGTCACACCACGCAACTGATCGCCGCCCTCGCCATCGGCCTCGGCCTCGCGATCAAGGCCCCGATGTGGCCGCTGCACAGCTGGCTCCCCGATGCCCACACCTCCGCCCCCACCGTCGGCTCCGTGCTCCTCGCGGGCGTCCTGCTCAAAATGGGCACCTACGGCTTCGTACGCATCGTCCTGCCCATCACCCCCGGCGCCGCCCACACCTACGCGCCCTACCTCGCCGCCTTCGCCGTCATCGGCATCATCTACGGCTCCCTCGCCTGCCTCGCCCTCGCCCGAGGCGGCTCCGGCGGCGACCTCAAACGGCTGATCGCCTACTCCTCCGTCGGCCACATGGGCTTCGTCCTCCTCGGCATCGCCTCCCTCACCCCCACCGGCGTCAACGGCGCGCTCTTCGCCAACATCGCCCACGGCCTCATCACCGGCCTGCTCTTCTTCCTCGTCGGCGCCCTCAAGGACCGCTACGGCACCAGCGACCTCGACACCCTCGCCGGACACACCGGCGCCGCCCTCTACGGCAAGGCCCCCCGCCTCGGCGGCCTGCTCGCCTTCGCCGCAGTCGCCTCCCTCGGTCTGCCCGGCCTCGCCGGGTTCTGGGGCGAGATGCTCGCCATGTTCGGCGCCTTCAAGCCCGCCGCCGGGCTCCACCGGGGCGCCTACCTCACCTTCACCGCGATCGCCGCCTTCGGGACGCTGCTCACCGCCGCGTATCTGCTCGTCGTCGTACGCCGCGTCAACATGGGCGAGCGCGAGACGGCTGACGCCCCGCAGCCCGTCCTGGCGGACATCCAGACCTACGAATTCGCCGCCTGGACCCCGCTGGTCGCCCTCACCGTCCTCGCCGGCCTGTGGCCCGCCGTCCTCCTCGGCCTCACCGACCCGGCCGTGCGTACCCTCCTCGGAGGAAACTGATGAGCACCCTGGCCGCCTCCGGCTCCGTCATCCAGTCCGTCGACTGGATCGCGATCGCCCCGCCGACCATCACGGCCGTCGTGGCACTCGTCGTCCTCGTCGCCGACCTCTTCCTCAGCGACCGGCGCAAACCACTGCTCGGCCGGCTCACCATCGGCGGCCTCCTCCTGGCCGGGCTTTCGCTGCTCCCGCTCACCGACGGCGACCACACCACCTTCTGCCTCACCACCAGCCCCCGCGACTGCTCCTACGTCGCCGACCACTTCACCCTCGTCATCCAGCTCCTCGTCATCGGCGGCGCACTGCTCACCGCCCTGCTGTCCATGCACACCATGGACGAGCTGCCCGCCGGGGAGTACTGGTTCCTGCTGCTCTCCGCCGTCGCGGGCGCGGCCCTGCTGCCGGCCTCCCGAGACCTCGCGACGCTCGTCGTCGCCCTGGAAGTCGCCACACTGCCCACCTTCGCGCTCGTCGGAATCCGGCGCGGTGACCGGCTCTCCAGTGAGGCCGCGCTCAAGTTCTTCCTCTCCTCCGTCGCCGCGACCGCCGTCACCCTCCTCGGCGTCAGCTTCGTCTACGCCGCCACCGGCACCCTCCATCTCACCGCCATCGCCCACGCCCTCCCCGGCGTCGATCCGCAGCTCACCACCCTCGCCAAGGCCGGCGCCGCCCTCACCCTCGTCGGCTTCGCCTTCAAACTGGCCGCCGCGCCCTTCCACTTCTGGGTGCCCGACACCTATGTGGGCGCCCCGCTGCCCATCGCCGCCTACCTCTCCGTCGTCGGCAAGGCGGTCGGCTTCTCCGGCCTCATCCTCGTCACCGTCGTCGCCTTCAAGCCGTACGACGCCATCTGGGGCCCGGCCGCCGCCGCCCTCGCCGCCCTCACCATGACCGTCGGCAATGTCGCCGCCCTCCGCGAGCGCCCCGACGCCCCGCACAGCGCCGTCCGGCTGCTGGCCTGGTCCTCCATCGGCCAGGCCGGCTACCTGCTCGTCCCGATCGCCGCCTCCGCGTACTCCACCACCGACCACATCGGCACCACCGTCGCCTACGCGCTCATGTACGCGGCCGTGAACCTCGGCGCCTTCGCCGTCGCAGCCCTCGTATCGCGCACATATAAGGCGAACCGGCTCACCGACTACCGCGGCCTATATACGACGCGTCCGCTTGCAGCCCTCTCCCTGGCCTTCTTCCTGCTCTGCCTGGCCGGACTCCCGCCAGGCATCATCGGCCTCTTCGCCAAGGTCGCGGTCTTCTCCTCCGCCGTGGACGCCGGGCTCGGCTGGCTCGCCGTTCTCATGGCCGTCAATGTCGTCATCGCGCTCGTCTACTACCTGCGCTGGACCGCACTCCTCTTCGTCCGCCCCGAAGGCGAGAGCGCCCCCGCCACCCGAACGCCCGCCCCCCTGACCGCGGCCATCGCCGTGGCCGCGGCCCTCGCCGTGGCGCTCTCGGGCGCCCCCCAGCTCGTCCTCCGCTTCGCCGCGGCGAGCCTTCTGTGAGCGGTGCACAAGGGAACTAACTCCCTTCCGGTGGCGTTGCCACGTACAGGAGGTTCTCCTAAAGGGGAGAAGTGGGACCCCTGACGTACACCTTGGAGGGCGCACCGTGCACCGCCGGCACAACGGGTTGAAGACCGCCGTACTCCTCGGCGGACTATCCGCACTCATCCTGATCGTCGGCAGTCTCTTCGGCCGTACGGGACTGATCATCGCGCTCGTCGTGGCGCTCGGTACCAACGCCTACGCGTACTGGAACAGCGACAAGCTCGCTCTACGCGCGATGCGCGCCCGGCCCGTGAGCGAATTCGAGGCCCCCGAGCTCTACCGCATCGTCCGCGAGCTCTCCACCGCCGCCCGCCAGCCCATGCCCCGGCTCTACATCTCGCCGACACCGGCGCCGAACGCCTTCGCCACCGGCCGCAATCCGCGCAACGCCGCCGTCTGCTGCACCGAGGGCATCCTCCAGATCCTCACCGAGCGCGAACTGCGCGGCGTCCTCGGCCACGAGCTCAGCCATGTCTACAACCGCGACATCCTCATCTCCTCCGTCGCCGGCGCGCTGGCCTCCGCGGTCATGTTCCTCGTCAACTTCGCCTGGCTCATCCCCATCGGCCGTTCCGACGACGATGAAGGCCCCGGCATCCTGGGTATGCTCCTCATGATGATCCTCGGTCCCCTCGCCGCCTCCCTGATCCAGCTCGCCGTCAGCCGCTCCCGCGAATACGAGGCCGACGCCTCCGGCGCCCGCCTTACCGGCGATCCCCTCGCTCTTGCCAGCGCCCTGCGCAAGCTCGACATCGGCACCAAGCAGCTCCCCCTCCCGCCCGAGCCCAGGCTGGAGACCACCAGCCACCTCATGATCGCCAACCCGTTCCGCCCCGGCGACGCCTCCAAGTTCTTCTCGACCCATCCGCCCATGGCCGAGCGCATCGCCCGACTTGAGGAAATGGCAGGTCACCGCCCGTGAGAACGATTCTCAATCTGGTCTGGCTGGTCCTGTGCGGCCTGTGGATGGCCATCGGCTACGCCCTGCTGGGCCTGCTGATGTTCGTCTTCATCATCACCATTCCCTGGGGCATCGCGTCCCTCCGGATCGCCAACTACGTCCTGTGGCCCTTCGGACGCACCACCGTCGAGCGCCGCGACGCCGGCGTCGGCTCCTTCGTCGGCAACATCATCTGGCTGGTCCTCGCCGGCATCTGGCTCGCGATCGGCCATGTCATCACGGGAATCGCCCTCTGTGTCACGATCATCGGAATCCCGCTCGGCATCGCCAACTTCAAGCTGATCCCGATCTCCCTGATGCCGCTGGGCCGCGAAATCGTCCCCTCCGACCAGCCGTTCGCGACGCGCTGAGCAGCGGCAGCCGGGTTGGCCCGGGGCGGGCCGGCCGGCGGGCAAGTCAGCCGGGTTGGCTCGTCAGTCGCCGAGGACCCTCAGGTCGAGCCGGCGCAGGCGCTCGGGGTCGGCCAGAATGTCGATTTCGACGATCCTCCCACGCATGATCGAGAAGCCCATGACCGCAAGCGGCTGTCCGTCCAAGGCCGTGACAACTCCTGCCGCCCCGTTGACGAGTGCCGGTCGTGCGAACCCGGAAAACCTCTGGAAGGCGAGCGCCTGACCGGCCACCGCCCGCGAACCGCGGAGCACCTGCGATACGCCCACAAGCCCGGCACCGGTGTCGGCACGGAGCACGACGTCCGGGTCGAGCACCGCGAGCAGCGCGTCGAAGTCACCGCCGCGCGAGGCGGCAAGAAAGGCGTCCACGACTTCTCGCTGGCGGGTGAGATCGGCGTCGGGGGCCGAGGCCGTCCGCTGCACCCGGCGGCGGGCGCGGCTGGCGAGCTGCCGCGCCGCGGTCGGGGTGCGTCCCACCATGGGAGCGATCTCGTCGAAAGGCACGGAGAACATGTCGTGCAGGACGAACGCGAGCCGCTCGGCGGGCGCCAGCGTCTCCAGCACCACGAGCAGCGCGAGGCCGACCGAGTCGGCAAGCAGCGCCTCGTGCTCGGGGTCGATCCCCTCCGAGCTGCTCACGAGCGGGTCGGGCACATGCACCTCCAGGGACTCCTCGCCCCGCGATGTGCGTGAGCGCAGCATGTCCAGACAGACCCGGCCGACGACGGTGGTCAGCCATCCGCCCAGGTTCTCGACCTCGCCGGCGTCCGAGCGGCTGAGCCGCAGCCAGCCCTCCTGGACGGCGTCGTCCGCCTCGCTCAGCGAGCCGAGCATCCGGTAGGCCACGGCCCGCAGATGGGTGCGGTGTGCCTCGAAGCGTTCGGCCAGAAAATCGTGCTCGTCCATAGGTCACATTCCCTCGTCGCGATCCGTCAGAGCAGTGACGAATGAATCCCAGCCGATGTGACACGAGGAGAGCAACCATGCAGGCACGGATGCAGAACCCCGCAATGGTCATTCCTGAGGCCATGCCCGCCATCCTCGGCGTGCTCAAGGCCACGAAGAAGGGCGGCGTGCCCGAGGCGACGCTCGAACTTGTCCACCTGCGCGCGAGCCAGATCAACGGCTGCAGCGTCTGCGTCGACGGGGGAGCGCGCAACGCCAAGAAGGCAGGCGAGAGCGACGAGCGGCTCTTCGCGGTGGCGGCCTGGCGGGAAGCGCCCTACTTCACCGACGCCGAACGTGCCGCGCTGGCGCTCACCGAGGCCGCCACCCGGCTCAGCGACCGGACGGACCCGGTACCGGACGAGATCTGGGACGAGGCCGCCAAACACTACGACGAGCAGGGGCTGGCGGCCCTGATCCTCATGATCGGTGTGAGCAACCTCTTCAACCGCCTCAACGCCACCACCAAGCAGGTCGCCGGCGCGGGCTGGTAGCACAGCGGCGACGGGCGTCCCGCGGACGCGCTGAATGCCCTGCTCCAGGTGCAGGATGCCCCTGGCCGGCATATAAATCAGCGCGTCTGCGGTGCGTCCACGGCGCCCAGGGTCATGTATTGATTGTCGGTAGGACCGACCGTAGCCTCCCCAGGTGCCCATTGGCCGTTCATGCCGGGGAGACCACAGTGACCCGCGCACTGGTTCTCGCCGTGCTGCGCACGGTCGGCACGAAGCAGCGGCCAGAAGGACCCTCCCCGTCGGAGAGAATGGAGTCCTCGTCCACCGCATGGCAGGGGAAGCGGTGCTCACCCTGTGGCAGGAGATCAGTGACGTTGTCCCAGAAGCACGAAGCCCCTTCCCCCGACCGGGACCGTCTCAACCTGCAGGCCGACTGCGCGAACTGCTTCGGACTGTGCTGTGTCGCGCTGCCCTTCGCCGCCTCGGCCGATTTCGCGGTCGACAAGGGCGCCGGGCAGCCCTGCACAAACCTGCGAGCGGACTTCCGCTGCGGCATCCACGCGGGCCTGCGCGAGCAGGGCTTTTCCGGCTGCACCGTCTTCGACTGCTTCGGGGCGGGACAGAAGGTCTCCCAGGTCACCTTCGACGGACAGGACTGGCGGCAGGCCCCGCGCACCGCACACCGGATGTTCGAGGTGTTCCCCGTCATGCGGCAACTCCACGAACTCCTCTGGTACCTGACCGAAGCACTCGCACTGCCGCCGGCCCGCCCCGTCCACGGCGATCTCCGCGCAGCGCTGAACAACACCGAACGCCTCACCCTCAGCAGCGCCGAATCGCTCGCGGAGACGGACGTGGCGGCGCTCCGCAGCGACGTCAACGCTCTGCTGCTGCGCACCAGCGAACTGGTGCGGGCAGGCGTCCCGGGCCGCAAGAAGAACCACCGGGGAGCCGATCTCATCGGGGCCAAACTCGCAGGCGCCAACCTGCGCGGCGCCAATCTTCGCGGGGCCTACCTCATAGCTGCCGACCTCAAGAACGCCGACCTGCGAGCGGCCGACCTGATCGGAGCGGACTTCCGCGACGCGGACGTGAGCGGCGCCGACCTCACCGGAAGCATCTTCCTCACCCAGGCCCAGCTCAACGCGGCCAAGGGGGATGCCGCCACCAAACTGCCCCCGACGCTCACCCGCCCCGCCCACTGGTAGCCCTGGCCCGGTTCGCCTACCTGCGGCGAAGCCCCGCGTTTTCGACGGCGGGCGGCGCGGCCGCGTAGTGTGCTGGAGCAGGTGGCCGAAGGCACCGCCATCTGTTTCGCGCCCTCCAGCATGGACCGGTACTACGCCCGCCCCGAACTCTCCTGGGCCCGCTTACCGACGTCGAGCCCTTGCGGGTCGCCCTCGCCTGGGTGGACGGCGCGGACAACCCGCTCGTCCAGGGATTCGCCGGCGTCGTGCGCGAACTCGCGGCCGGCCGCGCTCACGGCAAGGTGAGGACCTGGGGGCCGTCGTCGGTGATGGCGACGGTGTGTTCGATGTGGGCGGCCCGGCTGCCGTCGATGGTGCGCAGCGTCCAGCCGTCGGGGGCGGTGCGGTATTCGTCGCGGCCGCCGGCCATGAGCATGGGCTCGATGGCGAGGACGAGGCCGTGGCGGAGCGGGAAGCCGCGGCCGGGGCGGCCGTGGTTGGGGACGTGCGGGTCTTCGTGCATGCGGCGGCCGATGCCGTGGCCGCCGAAATCGGTGGGCATGCCGCAGCCGGCGGCGCGGGCGGCGGTGCTGATCGCGTGCGAGATGTCGCCGATGCGGTTGGCCGTGGTGGCGGCGGCGATGCCGGCGTCGAGTGCCTGCTGGGTGGCGGCGATCAGGGCCAGGTCGGCGGGGCGCGGGGTGCCTACGGTGAAGGAGATGGCGGAGTCGCCGGTCCAGCCGCCCAGTTCGGCGCCGCAGTCGATGCTGACGAGGTCGCCGTCGCGCAGGCGGTAGTCGTCGGGGATGCCGTGGACGACGGCGTCGTTGACGGAGGCGCAGATGACGGCGGGGAAGGGGGTCGGGGCGAAAGAGGGCCGGTAGCCCAGGAAGGGCGAGCGTGCGCCGGCCTCGCTCAGGACGGCGCGGGCCGCTTCGTCCAGCTCGCGGAGGCGGGTCCCCACGGCTGCGGCCGCACGGGCGGCGGCGAGGGCGTGTGCCACGACGCGCCCGGCTTCGCGCATCGCTTCCAGCGCCGCGTCGGTCTTGATCTCCACCATGTCCCGTGCCTCCTCAACCAATACTTATACCGGTATTAGTATCACAGACATGGTGAGAGTTCCTTTGACCCCGTGGGAGCGGGACCGCGGCGAGCGGTTCGGCGCGATGCTCCGTCAGGCCCGTGGTGAACGCAGCATGGTGGAGGTGGCCGCGGCGGCCGGCGTCTCCGCGGAGACGCTGCGCAAGATCGAGACCGGCCGGGCGCCGACCCCGGCCTTCTTCACCGTGGCGGCCCTGGCCTCCGCGCTGGACCTGTCGCTGGACGAGCTGGCCGCCGCCTGCGCGGACGGCGCCGCCGAGGGCGGTGCGGAGGCGATCTCGGCGTGAGCGCGGGGCCGGACGCGGTACGTCTGATCGGGGTGTGACGGGCGGCCGCTTCGCGGACCCGGCAGCGCCGGCCGCCCGCCTCGGGGAGGAGCCACCGCCGCCTGCTCGCCTACGACGGCAGGGCAACCAGCTTCTCGAAGAGGAACTCGTGCTTCAGGAAGGACGTGTCGTACTCGTGCCCCGGGTAGGGCGGGATCAGCTGCGCCGCCTGGATCAGCCGCCATCCGTCCCGCAGGGCGTCGACGCCCGTCCCGTATGGCGGTTCGTCGCTGTCGCCGGTGGTCGGCGACGTGAGGCCCGTACCGTCGTACAAGGACCAGCCGACGACTTCGGCGTCGAGGGCCGACGTGTTCAGGTAGAGCACCAGCACCTGCTGCCGGAGGGCGTTCGCGGCGGAGGTCGTGGCGGTGGTCATACGGCGCTCCTCTGCGGGCGGTTGGAGCTCCGGGTCATCCAGTACTCCAGGTCGAAGGACTCGTCGCCGGTCAGGGCGCGCCAGAGCTTGATCCGGTTGTAGATCTCCAGCCGGGCGGTGGCGCCCTCGTACCAGGGGAAGCCGCGCTGCAACTCCTCCGCCACGGCGGGATCGTCCAGATCGGCGGTGTCCCAGAGCAGCTGCTGCCGAACGGTCGGGTTGAAGCGGATCTTGAACATATAGCGGACGGCATCGCTGTCGTTGCGCCGCCCGCCGTGCCAGATCCCGTGGTGCAGAAACACCACGGTGCCTGCGGGGCACACCAGCCGGGTCTGCCCCAGCAGATTCTGGTAGCGCCCGGTGTCGGTCTCGTTGGTCCGCCGCAGATGGGAGCCCGGCACGCTCAGCGTGCCGCCCATGTCCAGGGTGACGTCCTGCGGGTAGTACATCAGCTGGACGTCGAAGGCGTCGGGGCGCACGTCGATGATGGCGTCGCCGTGCAGCGGCTGGGCGTTGCCCTCGCGCGGCTCACGGATGTGCACCGCGTGGTGGTCGATGGTCGGCTCGGGGCCGACGAGACTGCGCAGGGCCCCTGCCACCACGGGGAGTTCGACGAGCCGGCGGGCGAAGGAGCCCTCCGGGTAGGCCTGCGGCACGGGGGTGCCGTAGGGGACGGCGGGGATCCCCGCCGCGAGGACGCCGAGCGCCTCGGCGTTCATCTCCTCCGGGACGACCGCGTCCACGCGCAGCGAGCCGTGCGCGACGAAGTGGGCCATCTGGACGGAGGTCAACAAGCTCTCACTGGTTGCCATGCGTCCAAGCTAGGCCGGTGAGTACGGCCCGCGTGTGGGTGGTACTCACCCACTGCTGGTAGTTTTTCACCATGGAAGCGGTCTTGGTCCATCTGGACGCGCCCCCTAGGGTCGTCAATATCGGCGTCGGCGTCCACGGCCCCGCCGGGCACACGGATGTGTTCCGGCTCCCCGACCTCTGGCAGCTCCACCTCTACCGCTACGCCGCCGATCTGACCGTCGACGGCACTGCGTACGCCATCCGCCCCGGCCGGGTCAGTCTCGTACCGCCGGCGACGACCGTCCGGTACCACTATCACCGGGACCGTTCCGAGCACCTCTACGCGCACCTGCGACTGCCCGCCACCACCGGCACGCCCCGCTCCGTCCCGGTGATGCAGGACGCCGGGGCCGGGCTGCCCGCCCTCAACGCGGCGATGCTGCAAGCCATCGCGGCCGCCCCCACCGCGCCCGGCCGGGTCACCGCCGAGGTCTGGGCCGCCCTTTGGCGGGTCGCCCACCTCACGCCGCCCCCGCAGTCGGGCCCGCACCCGGCCATGACGGCCGCGATCACCCACATCGAGTCGCACCTCGCCCACCCGCTCACCGTCCCCGCTGTCGCCCGCGCCGCCGGGATCTCGCACAACCACCTCACCCGGCTCTTCCGTGCCGAGACCGGCGGCACCGTCGTCGGCTACATCCGGCGCCGCCGCCTGGAGCGGGCCCGGCACCTGCTGCGCGAGTCGACCCTCTCCATCCCGGCGATCGCCGCCACTGTCGGCATCCCCGACCTGCAGGCTTTCAACAAGGCCTGCCACCGGGAACTGGGCGGCTCACCCCGGACGGTGCGACGGTACGGAGGGGTCGGCGGCGTAGCGTAGAAAACGACGCACCGACCCCCCGCGGTGGAGGGCGACATCCTCAACGTCCGCTACGTGGCGGGCAAGGGCGTCGAGCATCCGGTCGCGGGTCGATCGGACCAGGTCGACAGCCGTGCCCGCCCGGCGCCGGCGAGCATCTCGGTGCGCGACACGACGTGCCTACCACCCCGGAACCGGCAATTCGGTCATGCCGTGCGAATGATCACCTCTTCTTCTGTCCGGCTCGCCGGCGCTATGGCGATGAGCCGCTCCTGGCGCGCGACGGACTGGGCGTCCGTCGCGAGGATCTCCACGATCCGTCCGTCGGTGTCCGCCTCGACCAGGCTCATCATCTTCATCACCTCGAGGATGCCGATGGTCTGTCCGGGCCGGACCACATCGCCGACCGAGACGAACGGCGGTGCGCCCGGCTGGGGGGAGTGGTGGAAGGTGCCAGGCATGGAGGCGCACACATACCGCAGCCCGTCCTTTTGCTCCTGGCCGGAGGGGGGCTCCTCCCGGGCCGCGGCGGGTCCCGGCTCCTCGGGAGCGGGGACCCGCCCGGAGGAGGCGGGCGCGTTGCCCGCCTTCTCCGGGGTCGGCCACTCGACCTCGACCGTGGTCAGCCCGTGCTGGAGCCTGATCCTGCGCGGCGGCTTCGGCGCGGCCTTGGCCAGTTCCGTCACATTGCGGCACACGGAGTCCAACGTCGTCGGGCCCGACCGGGTGGTGCTGATGACGTGCCCCGCCGGGTGGCCGTAGTCGCGGAGGTTCTTCTTCTCGCTGTCCAGTGTCACGACGCACCTTCTTTTTGCGTCTCTATCGACGCCGAAGCGGGTGGAAGCGGCCCGTGCGGCCGCTTCCACCGCTTCGGCTCCCACGGCACCAGCCGGCCGCGCAGGGGACGGATGTCTTCCCGCATACCGGTGGCAGCGCGAGCGTCGCGGGTTCATTCCGATGCCGCGGGATCCGAGGTCCAGGTGCCCAGGGCGATTTCGGCGGTGATGCCAGGCCCGAAGCCGGCCATCAGCCCGCGCTGGCCGTCGAGGGCCGATGCCTCGTCGAACATGCGGGCACAGGCGTCGAGCACCACGGCGCTGGCGATGTTGCCGTACTCGGTGAGCGTGGCGCGGCTGAAGCGGAATGCCTCGGGCGGCACGTCCAGGAAGCGGCTCAGGTCGTCCAGGATGCGCGGGCCGCCCGCGTGGATGATGTAGAAGTCCAGCTTGCTGGCGTTCCACTGGTGCTGTTCCGCGACGGCGCTCAGGGCCGGGGCGAGTGGTTCCATGGTCCCGGGCACGCGCTTGTCGAGCTGGAAGTGGAAGCCCGTGGACCGGACGGCGTACGAGATCCAGTCCTCGGTGTTCGGGATGATGTACGAGCCGTTGCGCTCCAGGCGGATCCCGGTGCCACCGGTGCCCCGGACCACGGCGGCGGCGATCCCGTCGCCGAACAGCCCGTCGGACAGCAGCGATCCCACACTCAGGTCGGTGGGCTGGTAGCACAGCGAGCAGAACTCGCAGGCGACGATGAGCACGTTGCACTCGGGGTACGCCCTGCAGAAGTCGTGGGCCCGGTTGATGGCGGCGCCGCCTGCGGCACAGCCGAGTTGGGCGATCGGCATCTGCCGCGTCTCCGGCCGGAAGCCCATCGTGTTGATGAGCCAGGCGGTTGGTGGCGGCATCATGAAGCCGGTGCAGGAGACGTAGATGATCATGTCGATCTGCGTCGCGTCGAGCTCCGCCTCCACGAGCGCCTGACGCACCACGGCCGGGACGCGGGACTTGGTCTGCGCCTCGTAGGTGGCGCTGCGGGCATCGAAACCCGGGTGCTGCAGCACCTTTTCGATGGGCTGGATCAGATGCCGCTTCTGCACACCCGTGTGCTCGATCAGACTGAGAGCCAGTTCGAGCTGCGGATGGTCGGCGTGCAACCTTCGGGCCAGTTCGAGGGTTTCGTCATTGGTGATGACGTACTCGGGGACCGCGATTGCCGGCTTGCACAAAATCGCCATGGATCTCCTCCTAGCGGACGGTGGTCCACCTGGTGCGGCTATGCCGGGTCCGAAGCCTTACCGGCCGGCGCCAGCCGCTGCGGCGCCGCGTGTGCGGAACGGCAACGAACACATCGCCAGCGTTCCAACGGCGTCGAGATCGATACGCCTGTAGGCGCGGACGGGCGGCCCACCGTCGAAGATCGAGGTCTCGCCGTAATGGGCAGATCGGTTCTGCCACGGCGCGGTTGGCCACCGCTGATCACGCTACGGCAGGCGGAGGCGGGCCGCATGTCGAGCGGAACGCAACACGCAATGAGCCAGGTGATTCCGGTTGCCGTGCACCATGGACTGACGCATCATCGATAAGGCAAGGTCCTCGGTCCTGATCGTGGCCCGCACGCCCACCGGAACCGGGCGCTGTCCGGCACGGGTACGACCGCACCGCCACGCGGCTACCCGCTGCGGCCGGCTTCCACCGGCCTGCGGTGGGGCGCCACTTTTACCAGGTGACGGGCAGTTCGAGCGGGTAGCGCCAGATCGATGTCGTATTCCAGCGCACTTCTTCGGCCGGCTTGGCCAGCTTCAGACCAGGGAACCGCTCCAGGAGGGTTCCGAGTGCGATTTGGAGTTCCGTGGTGGCGAGCGGCGCACCGAGGCAGTGATGCCCACCCCAGCCGAAGGTCATGTGAGGCAGAGTGGTGCGTTCCAGATCGAGTTCGTCAGGCCGTTCGAATTTCCGGCTGTCCCGGTTGGCCGTCAGGTAGGAGACGTGCACGATATCTCCTGCCCGGATTTTCACCCCGCTCAATTCCACATCCTCGGTGGCGACGCGGGGGATGCCGACACCTTTGCGGAACGGAATGAAGCGCAGCAGTTCTTCGAGAGCCTGCGGGAGCATCTCGGGGCGGGCGCGCAGCATGGCCAGCTCTTTGGGCCGGGTGAGCAGCGTGTAGGCGATGTTCCCGATCTCGTATGTGGTGGTGTCCTGGCCGGTGATGAGCAGGACCATCGCCATGACGGTGAGTTCCTGGTCGTTGAGAATCTCATCTCCGTCGCGGGCGGTGGCCAGCGCGCTGATCAGATCGTCGCCGGGGTTCTGGCGCCGGTGCGCCGTCAGCGTCTCGAAATAGGCGCGCATTTCGGCCTTGGCGTGCACGGCGCTGTCCCGGTTGTCGATACCGGTGTCCATCATGGTCCGTGCGTGAGCGCGCAGTTGCGAGCTGTCGGCCTCGGGGATCTCCAGGACCTCGCAGATGGTGGTGAGGGGCAGAGGGCCCGCCAGGTGCTCCATGAGGTCGGCGGGGGAGCCGTGCTGGTCCATCTGGTCCAGCAGCTCGTCCACGACATGCTGGGTACGGACCCGCATGCGTTCCAGGTGGCGCGGCGCGAAACCCTTGGAGACCAGGCTGCGCAGGCGGCTGCTGGCCGGCGGGTCCATCACATTGATGGCCTCGTCCTGGACAATCGGCTCAGGTGTCATACGCGGGAAGTTCCGGCCGATGATGGCACTGCGGCTGAAACGCCGGTCGGTGGTCACCGTACGCACGTCCTCGTAGCGGGTGACGAGCCAGGCTTCGCCTTCGCCGTGCGGCAGCCGGATGCGGGCGATGGGCTCGTCCGTCAGCAGGCTCTTGAGCTGCGGGTCGAATTCGAGTGCTTCGGCATAGTCGAAAGGACAGTCCCGCGCGGTAGAACCGGGTTTCATGTGGAGCTCCAGATATGGGATCTGACTGATGAATAGGGACCTATTAGGCTGTACGGGGCATAGGTACCCGATCATCCGCAGAGGCACGCACCAATCGGTCCCAATTAGTCCATATGAAGGGATGGTTGTACGTGCCCTGACAGGCAGCGCCCGCCCAGTTGGCCGCCTCGAATACGGGGCCCGGGGCAGACGGGCCGGCCGTCAGGCCTCCTGACGGAGGTCCAGCATGTAGAAGACCTTGTCGTAGCGGCGTCCCGCGAAGGCGACAAAGCCGGGGAGACGGCCGTATTCGGTGAAGCCCAGTGAGCGGTAGAGGCGCAGGGCGTTCGCATTGTCGCCACGGGCGTCCAGGGTGAGCACCTCGATGCCGGCCGCCCGGGCGTCCTCGACCAGGGCCGCGGTCAGGGACCGCCCGATGCCGTGGCCGTGCATGGCGGCATCGACCGCGACCCTTTCCAGGTCGGCGTGAGGCCAGTGGGTGGGCCGGGCGTAGCGGCGCCAGTAGCCCAGTGCGACCAGACGCCGGTCCAGGTAGGCGGCGCGCAGGGCCGCGTCCCCGGCCTGTGCCGCGGATACGACGTGATCGATCAGTTCCGCGACGTCGTCCGGCGAGGGCGGCTCGACCCAGCCCAGGGCGGCGCCGCCGCTGACCAGCTCCGCCAGGATGCGGTGCGCGGATTCCGCGAAGCGGGCCCTCAGCTCCGGGTCGGACGCCAGCTGCGCAGCGTCGAGAATGGCGGGCTCGGCGGTCACATCGCTGGCTGCTTCCGGCGTCACGATCCGCAGCGTAGCCCGCCCCGAGGGCGTCCGGCCTGGACGGGCCTTTCGGTGTCTTCGGCGCAGCCGAACCTCGTGGGGCCGGGTGGCGTCATACGGCCGGCCAGGGACGGCCGGAGTCATGACGCTGACCAGGGAAGGGGACGACAGGGACGGGCTCGGGTGCGGGCGCGGGGCGGAGCACGCGGCCGTGGCCGAGGGCGCCTGCGGCGATGCCTCCGGCGATGATCAGGCCTCCGATGGCGAGGGCGCCGCGGGCGCCCGCGAACTGGAGGAGCAGGCCGAGGAGCGGGGGACCGGCGAGGCCCCAGCCGGTGCTGGCGCTGCGCCACACGCCGAGGACGCGGCCGCGCATGTGCGGGGGCGGGTCGGTCTGCAGCACCGTGGTGCCGGCGGTGTCGGAGACGGACTCCAGTACGGCCATGGGGAGCACCAGGGCGGTGAGGAGGAAGAGGGAGGGGGACAGTCCGGCGGCGACCTGGAGTACGGCTCCGGCGGCGGCCAGGGTGGCGACGAGTCGGACGGAGGGGCTGCGGAGCCGCCCGGCGAGGATGGCGCCGGCGATGCCGCCGACGGCGAGGACGGTGGAGACCACGCCGTAGGACTTGGTGCCACCGTGCAGCGGGCCGGTCACCAGGACGGCCAGGGTGAGGGTGTAGTTGCGACCGAAGACCGAGCTCAGGGCGGTGATCCCGGCGAGTGCGACCAGCCGGGGCCGGCGCAGGAAGAAGGCGGCGCTGCCGGGCTCGCGGGTGGCCTTCCGCGCTGCGGTACGGGCGGTCCGGCGTGGCCTCGGCGCGACCGGCTCCGTTGGCGGGGCTGTGTCGGCCACCGGGCGGAGGAAGGGGATGACGGCGGCGACGAAGAGGAAGGACAGCCCGTTGGCGAGATACGCCGTCGAGGTGCCGAAGAGGCCCACGACGACGGCGGCCAGGGCCGTGCCGGCGAGGCGGCCGACGCTGTGCACCACCGAGCCCAGGGCGATGGCCGAGGGCAGATCCTGCGGTGGGACCAGATCATTGCCCAGGAGGGAGGTGGCCGGACCGTCGAGGGTGGCGACCAGACCGGTGATCGCTGCCAGCACCATCAGTCCACCGACGCTGAGCAGGTGGAACGCCACGAGGGCGGCTGTGGCGAAGGCCACGAGCGCCAGCACCGTCTGGGTCACGGCCGCGACCAGCTTGCGGGGCAGGGCGTCCACGGCGGCTCCGCCGGCCGCGCCGAGCAGCAGACCGGGAGCGGCCTGTGCGGCCAGTGACAGGCCGGTGGCGGCGGCGGAGCCGGTGAGCTGCAGCACCAGCAGGTTCTGGACGGTGAGCTGCATCCAGGTACCGGCGTTGGAGACGAGGTTGGCGGTGGACCACCACCGCATGCTCGGGTACCGCAGACAGCGCCAGGAGGCACTGCCCCCGCGTCCGCGCCAGGCACCGCGTCGGGTGGGTGCTGGGGCGGCGTCGCCGGGTTGGGCGGCGACGGACGGGTCGGTGGTGGCGGAAGGGGCGGGTGGGGCGGAAAAAGTCACAGCACTACGTTCGTGAAGCCCCGGCAGGGCGGTGTACGGGCAGCAGGACAGACCCCGAACCGGGGCGGAGCCCATTGGTCCGGGTGCGCGGCCTGTGCTGATCGTGGTGCTGATCGCGTCCCGCACTCGACGATGAGGCGGGGCAGACCGGCGGGCCGTGCCATCTTCACAGACGACCGCCCGCTACCGGAATCCCGCCTTCCTGTTCCGACGCCTCGAAAGTGCCGTTCCCCCGGGCTCACCAGGCATTGTGGTGCCCGGGTGGTTTTGCTCACACTCGTACGATTTTGGGGGTTCTTGGGGGGTGGGAGGCGGCGGCCGGTGTTGTGGCCTGCGGCACGCCTGCCCGCAGCGTCGGCACAATCCAGTCACTGGAGGAGGTGGCCGATGAGGTCGGCGAGGGGGTCGCGGTGGGGAAGGCCGCTCGCGGTGCGGGCGAGGCCGCGGCCGGAGGGGGACAGGCACCATGCCAGCCAGTGGTCGAGAGCAGCGGGCGCGGCCCCTTCGGCGGGCAGCACCGCGGGCCAGCCGAGCGCCGCGCCCTGCGCGGTGACCTTCGCACCGCCCCGCACGGGGTCGATGGCCAGGGCCGGCACGCCCGCTCGCAGGGCGAGTACGAGCCCGTGCAGACGGGTGGTGACGACCGCGTCGAGCCGGCAGACCATCGAGTACAGCTGGCCGGGGGTCGCCGGGAGCCGCCAGTCACGGGTGTCCAGCCGGGTGTCGAGGGGGATCCGGGCGGCTTCGAGCCCGCGCAGCCAGTCGCCGAGGATCCGGGCGACCTGTGCGTGGTGGCGGCGCGCCCCGTACTCGTGCTGTCCCTCGGTGAGGATGACGCCGACAAGTGGCACCCGGGGCGGGAGGGGGGCGCGCAGGCTCAGGTCCGGGGTGGCGCCCGCGAGCCCCGGGCCGTCCCGCGGCAGCAGGACGTCGAACCCCGTCGCGGCCGGGTCGGCCGGGTCGGGCACGGAGACGCCGACGGCGATCCGGCGGCACCGCGCGAACCGGCGGTGCAGATCGAGGAGCGGCGCGGGGCCGTCGGCGCGTCCCGGCGTGGAGTGCACCGGCCCGCAGACGAAGACCAGGTGGGTGTAGTCGGCCGGGTCCGCGGCGTCCAGGTGCAGCGCGTCCGGGCGGAACATGGGGGACCAGGCCGTTTCGCACGGGACAGAGGCCCGCTGGAGCGCGTGCCGCACCGCCTCGGCGGCGAGCACGTCTCCCGCGGTGGCCTCCCCCTCCAGGAAGCTGAACCATCCGGTGAGCAGCACGCGCGTGGTGGCCGGCATGGGGGTCAGCCGACGTAGCGGCGGGCAGTGGACGCGTTCTGCGGTGCCTCCAGCAGCCGTAGCCCTTCCTCGACGGCGCGCGGCAGGGGGCGCCGTTCGCGCAGTACCCAGGGCAGACCGGCGGCGGCCTCCGCGAAGGCCCGCACGGAGACGGTGTCCCGGGGGACGGTGGCCGCGAGGCGGACGGTCCGGCGCAGGGCGGCGGGCGCGGAGCGGCGCAGCCAGCTGAACCACAGGGTGTTGCGGATGCCGTGCCGCCGGCGCAGCGTGGGGTCGCGGTGCGGCGAAGGACAGTGATGGGCCGTCAGTTCGTCGGCGTAGAGCAGCCACCAGCCGAGCGCGGCGAGGTCGGCGGCGAGCAGTTCCTCCTCGCCGCCGAGCCACAGGCGTGGTGAGAAGCCGCCGGCGGCGCGGAAGGCGTCGGTGCGCAGGACGGTCGCGGCGGCGAGGAACGAGCCGAGCGCGGGGCCCGGCAGCCAGCCAGGCGCGGGGATGGGGGAGTGCCGCAGCTCCGCGATGACGGGATCCTCGTACGGCTCCGCAGGTGCGACCGGGAGATCCGAGCGGGGGTGGACGAGGATGCGGGCGGTGACGGAGGCGACGCCTTCGTGCGCGTCGAGCAGATCGGCCGCTCCGGCGAGCGAACCCGGCTCCCACCAGGAGTCGTCGTCGCAGAAGGCCAGATACGGCGTGGTCACCTCCCGGGCGGCGAGGTTACGGCCGACCGCGCCGAGGTTGCGGCCCGGAGTGAGCAGCCGCACTGCCGGATGCCGGGCCCGGACAGCCTGGGCGGTGCCGTCCGCAGACCCGTTGTCGACGACCGTCACCGGCGGCCGCTCGGGCAGGGCGGCGAGCAGGCCGAGGGTGTGCAGCAGGTCGTCGCGGCGGTCGCGGGTTATGACGACCACAGTGGTCCGGGCATCGTTCACAACTGGTCTCCTCGGGCGGTCCGGACAGGCCGGCCGGGCCGCGCGGGCCGGCCGGGCTCCAGGGCGCGGACCCGTCGCTCCAACGACGGGGGCAGGACGCGCCGGTGGGCGAGAGCCGACGGAAGCCGGCGGGCCGCCCCGGCCAGCGCGCGCCGGGCCTGCGGGTCCGTACGGGAGTCGCGGGCGAGCCCGGCGGTGCGGGCCAGCGCGTGCCGCAGCGGCCGGCGCATCCACGCGGTGAGCAGGTCATTGCGGCGGACCCGGGCGGTCCGGCCGGGCCGCCCGCCGGGATCGGGATCGTGCCGGGCGACAACCTCGGGGCAGTGCGCCAGCCCCCAGCCCCGCGCCGCCAGGTCCAGGGCGAGCAACCGCTCCTCGGCCCCGAAGTGCAGTACCGGATGGAACCCGCCCACGCCGAGGAACGCCTCCCGCCGTACGACGGCCGCGCAGGCAAGGAAGCCCAGCACCGACGGCCCGGGCAGATCCGCTTCCGTGCCGAGCGGTGAGGCGGCGAGGACCTCGTTGAGCGGATCCGGGTGCCCCGCGCTTTCGCCGACGCTCGTCGCGGCGGCGATCAGCGCCAGGCGCGGGTGCTCGTCGAACATGCGCACCGCGCGGGCCAGCGCACCCGGCTCCCACCACGAGTCGTCGTCGCTGAACGCGACATACGGCGCGGCCAGCGCGGCAGCGCCGAGATTGCGGCCCACGGCGCCCAGATTGCGGCCAGGGGTGAGCAGCCCGACCGCCGGATGCCGGGCCCGGACGGCCTGGGCGGTGCCGTCCGCCGACCCGTTGTCGACGACGACCACCGGGGGCCGCTCCGGAAGCGCCGCGAGCCGGTCCAAGGTACGCAGCAGGCTCTCGCGGCGGTCGCGGGTGATCACAACGACCCCGACTCGCGGGGTCATGGCATCCGCCCGGCGACCAGCAGGAGCTCGGAGCCCGGCCGGGGCAGCCGGCCGACGGCGTCGAGGACCTCGGCCGGGGTGATCCGCAGCAGCCGCTCGTCCGGCCGCTCACCGTGGGCGTCGCCCGGCCGGGGCGGGTCGTCAGGGCCGGGATGCCACAACACCCGGTGGCGCGGACCGTCCGGCGGCCCCCACAGGCGGGGCGCGACCGGGCCGAACAGTACGACGGACGGCGTACCGAGCGCGGTGGCCAGATGCGCCAGGCCGGTGTCCCCGACGACGACCACCCTCGCGCCCGCGACCAGCGCGGCGAGCTCCATGAACGGCACATCGGCCGCGCCGCCCAGCACCGAGGAGGCCGGCAGCCCCGCCAGCCGCGCGATGCGGTGCGCCGGCGGCCCCTCGCCCGCCCCCGCCGTGACGACCACCCGGTGCCCCGCCGCCCGCAGCGCCCCCGCCACGGCCGCGAAGCGTTCCGGCGGCCAGCGGCGCGCGGCCGCGTCCGCCCCGGGATGCACGACCGTGGCGTCGGGAACGGGCGAGGGGGTGTCCGGTGCCGGGATCCGCACGTCCCCGGGGTCGGCCGGGATCCCGTACCAGGACAGCAGCCGGCACCAGCGGTCCCGTTCGTGCTCGTCCTCGCACCAGGGCGGGCCGCCATCCGCGTACGCGAACAACCGGTGCGGTCGCAGTGCCTGGAGCAGGCGGCGGCTCGGCGGCCCGTTCCCGTGCAGGTCCACGGCGATGCCGGGGGGCGGCCCCGCCCAGTCGATCGCGCCCGGCACCGCCCGGCCCGGCGCGGCGGCCGGCAGCAGCCGGTCCACCACCCCCGTTGCCCCGGCCGCCTCCGCCAGCCGGCCCGGCGCCGCCAGCACGATCTCGTGACCCGGATACGCCCGCCGCAGCCCCCGCAGAGCCGGCACAGCGGTCAGCAGGTCCCCCAGCCCCAGCGCCCGCAACACCACAAGCCGCCGCTGCCCGGACGGCGCGGTGCCGCGCGGGCCGGCGCTCCCGGGCGGGGTGATACGGCCCGATGCTGTAGGCGGCCCCGGGCATACGGTCCTGCCCGCAGCCTCGTCGGGCGGGGCGCGGTCGGGCGCAGCGGGCCTCGCGGGGGCGGTGCCATGGTCCGGCGCCGAGGGCCGGCCTCCGCGGTCGGGCTCGGGTGCCGCCCTGTCGGGTGCGGCCCTGACGGGTGGCGTGCTGCGGTCCGGCGGTGCGGGCCGGTTCGTGCGGCCCGGCCGGTGCTCGGATCCGGACGGGGATGGGCTGAGGCCCGTCACTGCCGACGGACCGGCGTGCTCGCCCCCGGGCGCCGCAGCGCCGGGCGCCGCCCGGGACCCCGGCGACGCGGCCGTCCCGCACGGCTGGCGGCGGTCCGCGTGGGGCAGGGCGCCCCGGGCCGTCGGTGCGGGACCCGCATCGGGGGCGCGCTCCGTGCCGGAAGGCGGCACCGTGCGGCCTGGGCGGCTCATCGCTGCGGCTCCGAGGCGGTACGGGCCAGCGCCGCGCGGCGGGCGAGTTCGGTGGTGGAGCGGCCGTCGAGGTAGGGGAGTACGACGGCCTGGCCGCCCCATTCGCGGAGGGCGGCGGCTTCCGGGAGGGCGTCGGCGGTGTAGTCGCCGCCCTTGACCCAGACATCGGGGCGCAGCCTGCGCAGGAGCGCCTCCGGGGTGTTCTCCCCGAATACGGCGACGGCATCGACGCAGCCCAGCCCGCTCAGGATGCGGACCCGGTCCGGCTCGGGGGTGAGCGGCCGCCCCGGGCCCTTCAGACGGGTGACGGAGCTGTCGGAGTTGATGCAGACGATGAGGCAGCCGCCGATCCGGCGGGCGCTCTCCAGCAGACCGACGTGGCCCGCGTGCAGCAGGTCGAAGCAGCCGCCGGTGGCGACGACCGTTCCGCCGCGGGCCCGGACGGACTCGGCGAGGGCGAAGGGGTCCATGGTCCGAGTCGGCCGCAGGTCCGGGACCTCGGACGGGTCCCGCCACAGCGCGTGGTCACCGGCGCCGCCTCCGGCGACGAACGCCGTGGCCTCGGTGACCGCCCGCTGCACCGCTTCTTCCGGAAGCGCTCCGTCGGCGAGCGCCGCGGCGGCCGTCGCGGCGAAGCAGTCGCCCGCGCCGCACGGATCACCGGCGGCGCGGTGGGGTGCGGGCACCAGCATGGGGCTGTCGCTGCCCGCCCGCGTGAGCATCGCGCCCCGTTCGCCCAGCGTGATGGCGACGGCCACCGCCTGCCAGCGCTCCGCGAGCCGGGCGCCGCGAGCCGCGTGGGCGCGCAGGGAGTCGTCGCCGACCCGCGTCATGGCGTAGGCCTCCGCCGCGCTCGGCGTGACCAGGCGCGCCCCGGGAACCGGCGCCTCGCCCCGGAGATGCGGGTCCCAGAGCAGCGGCAGCCGCCGCGCCGCCCGGAGCAGATCCTGGCGTACGGCGGTGGCGGCGCCGCGCCCGTAGTCGGCGACCAGGACCGCCCCGGCCCCGGCGAGGGCGGCCCGCACCGCATCGCCGGGCCCGCCGGGCGTCCCTCCGCCGTGGTCCACCCGCACCAGGGGCCGTCCGCCGACCCGCACCCGGGTCTTGACCGGCAGGGTGCCGTCCAGCGACAGCTCGGCCAGCCGCACCCGCGACCGCAGGGCCTCGCGCACCGTGCCGCTCGCGGGATCCTCGCCCAGCGCGGTGACCAGGATGACCTCACGCCCGTCGCGCGCGGCGAGCGCCGCGGCGAGCCCGGCGCCGCCAGGACGGCAGCGGTCCCGGACCACATCCACCACGGGCACCGGCGCGTCCGGTGCGAGGCGAGTCGTCTCGCCGTCGATGTCCCGGTCCAGCAGGACGTCGCCGACGACAACGAGTGGCTTCTTGGCGTTCACGTATGCCTCCGATCCGCCGGCCCCGGCCGGCCTGCCGCCCCGCTTGCCGCGCCCGTTCCCCGGCACAACCCGCCCCCGAGCGGCACCCCGCTCGATTGCCGACGCCGACCTGCCCCGGCGCGCCGGCCAGTACATGCCACGCGCCAGTACATGCCACGCCCCGGCCGACGCGGCCGGAGATCCAGGCGCCGCCGCCCCGGTCCGCCGCCCCCGCGCAGCTGCCGCCGCGTGGCACCACCTCGGGACCCCGCACCGCGCCCCTGCGGAGAACCATTCGCGGCCCCGCCCGGCACCTTGCCAGCGACCGCGGCCGGGACCGCGACCGGAGCCGGGCGCGGCCGCGGGGTGCCCCGCGTCATGCGGGCCTCCTCGGCCGGGCGGCCGTGGGCCGGGGCGGGGCGGTCACCCCGGCCGGGGCCGGGGGCGGGGAAGCGGTGACGGCGTCGAAGGCCTCGCAGAGCAGGTGGAGGGCGACGAGGTGCGCCTCCTGGACGGTCGCGGTGCTGCCGGAGCGGATGGAGAGGCATTCGTCGGCCCGGGCGGCGAGCGGGTTGGGGCGGGGCCCGGTCATCGCCCAGACCTGGAGCCCGGCGGCACGGCCGGTGTCGGCGGCGGCGAGCAGATTGGGACTGCGTCCGGAGGTGGAGAGGAGGATGAGGACGTCGCCGGGGCGCCCGTGGGCGGCGACCTGGCGGGCGTAGAGCTCTTCGAAGCCGTAGTCGTTGGCGATGGCGGTGACGCTGGAAGTTTCGGCGTGCAGGGCGATCGCGGAGTACGCCGGGCGTTCGTGCTGGTAGCGGCCGACGAGTTCGGCGGTGAGGTGCTGGGCTTGCGCGGCGCTGCCGCCGTTGCCGGCGGCGAGCAGTCTGCCGCCGACGGGGAGGACGGTGGCGAGCCGGCCGCCCCAGTCGGCGATTTGGCGCAGGCCGTGCTCGCGGAAGTGGCCGAGGGCGTCCTGCAGGGACTGGCAGTGCTGGTGTGCTGCGCGAAGGGAATCGATCATGGTGGTCGGGCCCGCGCCGTCCGGACGGACGATGGACGACGGACGGCGGTGGCGGCCCTGCCTCCTTCACACGTGAGCGGTCGATTTCGGCGGCCGGACATTCGGCGCGGACGTTCGGCCAGAAGTTCATGCCACTCCCGGGACGGTGGGCCGCATGGCCAAGGCCTCGCGGTAGACGTCCTCGGTCGCCGCCGCGACCCGCTGCCACCCGTAACGGGTGAGGACACGGCGGCGGCCCGCAGCCCCGCAGGCGGCACGCTGGGCGGGGTCGGCGAGCAGTCCGGCGACGGCCCCGGCGAGTGCGACCGGGTCGCCCGGCGGGACCAGCCGGCCGGTGCCCGGGTCGGCCACGGTGTCGAGTTGGCCGCCGACAGCGGTGGCGACGACCGGGGTGCCGCAGCCCATGGCCTCCAGCGGCACGATGCCGAAGGGCTCGTAGTCCGCCGGGCACAGCACCACGTCGGCACCGCGCAGCAGGGCGGGAACGTCCTCGCAGGGGACGCCTCCGGTGAAGCGCACCCGGTCACCGACCCCCGCCTCGGCGGCGATCGCGCGCAGCCGCAGCACCTCGGGGTCGGCGTCGAGCCGGTCGGCCGGCGGGCCGCCGACGATGACGAGCTCGGCGTCCGGCATTCGGACGAGGGCCGCGATGGAGACGGCGGCCCCCTTGCGCGGCACGAGCCGGCCGACCTGCAACAGCAGATGGCGCCTGAGGTCGCGGTCGCGGGGCGTTGCGGGCCCGTGCGGGGTGAAGCGCTCCGGGTCGACGCCGCACGGCACGACCGCGACCTTCCGGGGCGGCAGGCCCATCGCGGCGAGCTCGGTGACCTCGTCGCGGCAGGTGGCGATGATCCGGTCGGAGCCCAGTCCGACCTCGGTCTCTATTCGTATCCGGTCCGGCGGGCTGGTGTCGGCGTCCTTCTGGTGACGCCGCTTGACGGTGCCCAGCGCGTGGTACGTCTGGAGGAGCGGCAGGTCCAGCTCACCGGCCGCCTGCAGCGAGGCGAGGCCGGACATCCAGAAGTGGGAGTGCACCAGGTCGGGCGGAGCGCCCGCCCAGTCCCGGAGCAGGAGCCGGCCGAACTGCGGCATGTACGGCAGGAGCTCGTCCTTGGCGATCTGCCGCGCGGGCCCGGCGGGCACATGCCGTACCTCGACGCCGGGCCGCAGCTCCACCCCGCCGGGCAAACCGGGCGTGTCCCGCCGGGTGTACACCGTGACTCGGTGGCCACGGTCCGCGAGGGCCCCGGCGAGATGCGCCACATGGACGTTCTGGCCGCCCGCGTCGACTCCGCCCAGTACGGCGAGCGGGCTGGCGTGTTCCGAGACGAGCGCGATGTCGAGGGCATCGGCCTGACCGGTGCTTCGGCCGGTCTGCTCGGTACCGGTACGCGTCATCCGCGGGTCACCTCCTCCATTACGTGCTCCCAGTCGTCCAGGAAGCGCTTGAGCCCGTATCGTTCGAGGGCCGCGCGGCGGCCCCGGGCCCCGTCCTCGGCCGCTGCCCGCGGGTCGAGGAGATAGCCGCGGGCGGCGGCGGCCAGGATCTCCGGCCGGGTCGAGATCACCCCCGTACCCGGTGGCAGCGCCTCGTGGGCCTCGGTGGTGGCCAGCGCCACGACGGGCATGCCCAGGTGCATGGCCTCCAGCAGGGACAGGCCCAGCGAGGTCCAGCGCACCGGATGGATGTACACGCGGCGCTCGGCCATGGCGCCGTGCAGCTCACTTTGTGGCAGGTCGGCGCTGCGGCAGCGGTCCGGAGCCACGCCCAGGTGCTCGGCGAGCCCCTCCGTACGCATGCCGAAAACATCGAGCGGGACCGCGTCGGACAGTGCGGGCAGCAGGTCGGTGCCGGTGGTGCGGCCGCGCCGGACCGGCTCGTTGACGACGACGGCGGCGCGGGCCAGCCGTCCGGTGTAGCGGTGGCCGGGGTCGACGATGCCGTGTTCGATCACGGCTGTGCGGGTGCCGCCGTTGTCCCAGAACAGCCGGTTGAAGTGGGTCACGTGCACCAGGAGGAGGTCGTCGCGCCCGGCGCAGGGGTGGCGGGTGTGCGGGACGTCGCCGTCGGGAGCGTTGTGCTCCAGGTAGACCGCGGGTACGTCCCGCCCGGGACGACGGCCGCCGAGCCACTGCTCGGCGAGCGCGGCCTCGTGCGGCCGTTGCAGTACGACGAGGTCGGCTGGGGCGTCCCGCAATTGCTCCGGTGACAGCTCCTTGACCGAATCCGGCCAGGAGAAGGTGCGGGCCCGGCCCAGCCCGTCCGGCCCCCGGTCCGGGGTGACGGGCACGAGGTAGGTGTGCGGGCCCTGGACGAACGCGTTGGTCCACGAGCCGTGCACATGCCACAGGAGAATGTTCATACGGTCACCTCCCGGTGCGGGCGGTCGTCGTCGGCGGTCAGCAGCGAGGCGACCGCCCCGAGCACTTCGGCGTCGGTCACCGAATCCAGGCACGGATGCCCCGGCACCGGGCAGACCCGGGCCCGGCTGCCGCCGCACGGCGCGTCCCGCTGCCCGAGCAGCACATGCGGCACCCGGTACGGGGCCCAGCGCTCGGCCGGAACGACCGGTGCGAACAGGCAGACCACAGGCGTGCCGACGGCCGCCGCGAGGTGGGCGGGGCCGGTGTTGCCGACGACCACGGCCCGCGCCCCCGCCAGCACTCCGGCGAGCTCGGGCAGGCTGGTCCGTCCGCCGAGGTCCAGCCCGTGGCTGCCCGCCACGGACGCGGTGAGCTCCTTGTCACCGGGCCCGCCGGTCACCACCACCCGATGCCCCGCCTGGCCCAGCGCCGCCACCGCCTGCTCCGCCCGCTCCGGGCTCCACGCCCTGGCGGGCACCGCCGCGCCGGGGTGCACGACCAGGTAGGGACCCGCCCCGGTCAGCGGCGTCGCGTCCGGCGGGGCGGTGATCCGCAGCGCCCCGTCGTCCCCCGGCGGAAGCGCGAACCCGGCGGCCTCCGCCAGGTCCAGCGACGCCGGCGCCTCATGCCGGTGCGGCGCCCGCTGGTGCCGCAGGTCCAGCAGCGACCCCGGATAGTGCTCGCTGTCGGCGGCGACCCACGCGATCCCGGCCGCCTTCAGCAGCAGAGCCGCCGGCAGCGGGCTCTGGTGGAAAGACGTGAGCACCAGCGCACGGTCGAAGCGGCCAGCGGACAGGGGCGCGATGAGCGCCGCCAGATCCTCCCGCCGCACCGGCGGCGGCTCGAAACCCGTCCACGGCGACTCGTACACCAGTACCTCGTCCACCCCCGGCAGCAAGCGCGCGGCCCCCTCGCCGAGCGGCCCGCACAACATCGCCGTATACGCCGACCCGGCCGCCACGGCCCGCACCGCCGGACCGGCCAGCAGCACATCGCCGGCGCTGTCCAGCCGTACGACCAGGGTGCGCGGCCCCGCCGTCATCGCGCTCCTCCGGCCCGGGCACCGGCCGGCAGCACCGCGCTTACGGCGGCCAGCAGATCCGGAGCCGTCTCCGCCGCCCCCCGGACCTCCGCCCGCAGTGTCACCGGGGTCGGTACCAGCACCCCCCGGGCACCGGCCGCCGCGGCGGCCGCCATGTCGGAGCCGATGTCGCCGATGACCACGGTCCGGACCGGGTCCGCCCCCAGCCGCTCGCAGGCGGCGAGAACCAGCCCCGGCGCCGGCTTACGGCAGCCGCACCCGTCCGCCGGGCCGTGGGGGCACACCGCCCACACATCGAACAGTCCGAACATCGAGTCCACCCGCCGCCGTACCGCCTCCACGTGCTCGCGGCTCAGCAGCCCCCGTGCGACCCCGGACTGGTTGCTCACCACCCCCACCGCCAGCCCGAACGAGCGCGCGGCCGCCACGGCCGCGCGGGCTCCGGGCATCGGCCGGAGCAATTCGGGGTCGCCGTTGTACGGGATGTCCTCGACGAGCGTGCCGTCGCGGTCGAAGAGGACCGCCTCCGGCAGGAAGAGCGACGAAGTCCGCACAGCGGTAGGCCGGTCCGGGCTGAACAGCCACGGACCGCCGTCGACTGCTGCCTGGTGCTCCGGTGACGTAGAGATACGCATGGTGTACGAGTAGCCCGAAGAAAACATAACAAACCTGGAACAAATGACTACCGAGGGTTTCGCGGGTCCGCTGCGGTGCCGCAGGGTGGAGATCCGCATGGCGGCGCCTAGACCTTTTTCCCGGTGGGGGCGCCGCGCGGGGCGACGGCACGGTGCCGGACCACACCGCGCAGCCAGTGGTAGGCGGCGGCGGGCGGGATGAGGACACTGGTCATCGCCATCGCGGTGATCTCGGGAGCCGTGCGCGGTCCCGGGGCGACACGGGCGTAGGCGAATTCCGCGGTCCCCGCCAGCCACAGCCCCGCGCAGGCCGCGGCGGTCCGTGGCCGGAGCGCCGCCGCACAGCCCAGCGCCGCCGCGGCGGCGGCCGTCACCGCCAGGTGGCACGGCAGACGGCCGCGCGGGGCTCCGGCCCGGCCCCACCAGGATCGGCCGTGCACCCGGTTCATAAGGACGTCGTCGGCGTTGCCCGCCTGGACACGGACCGAGACCCAGCGGTCGGCGGGCCGCACCGGATGGGTGGTGCGGCGGGTGCCCCGGGTCAGCTCCCAACCGGCGTCCAGCACCCGCAGAGCGAGGTCGGCGTCCTCCCGGAAGGCGCGCGGGAAGCGTTCGTCGAAGCCGCCGACCTGCTCCAGGGCGGCGCGCCGGTACGCCATGTCCGCCGTGATCCACCGGGCCCTGGCCAGCCCCGCGGTGGCCCGCTCCCAGTCGGTGGGCCTGCGGCCCTGCGGCAGCGGGACGGTGATGCAGGCCTGGACCCCGGCCGTCCCGGGGCCGGCCGCCGCGACATCGGCGGCGAGGTCCGCCGCCCAGGACGGGCCAGGTACGACGTCGTCGTCCAGGAACGCGATCCAGGGCTCCGGACAGGCCCGCCACCCGGCGTTCCGCGCCGCGGCGGGCCCACGGGCGCAGCCGGGGACGACCTCGACCAGGCCGCGCAGCACCTCGGGGATCCGAGCGGGCAGCGGAGCACAGTCGTCCAGCCGGCGGTCGTCGACGAGGACGATCCGCCGGGGCCGCGGCCCATGGCAATCGGCCAGGGCACGCAGGCACACATCCAGACTCGGGCGCCCCAGAGTGGGAATGACGACCGCGTACCCGGGGTCGGGAGCCGTCGCGAGGACGCTCATACGCCCACCCCGTCGTCCCGCCCACCCGGCGCACCCGGCAGCTCCCCCGCCCTGGCCATGGCATCCCGCCCGCCGCACGTGCCGCCCCCCGGCCCGTGGCCGTCGATGACCGGTTGTCCGGTACCCGCTCCGTCCCCGTTCCCGTGTTCGGCGGTTGCGGCACCGTCCGCCGTGTCCGGCACACCGTCGTGTGTGCCGCGCACCGGCCCGGGGTCCGGCACGTCGGGTGGCGCCGGGTGCTCCCGGGCAGCGGACCGCGGGTTCAGGCCGAACGCCTCGCCCGAGGCCGGCGCGTGCGTGCCGTCCACCGGCGCCGGCCCGGGGCCGTGCGCACCGCTGGAGGCGCGGCCGGAGGCGGTTGCCGTGTCCGGGCGGCCGCTCGCGAAGAAGGCGCTGCGCCGGACAGCGAAGGGGCCGATGGCCAGAAGGTCCACGGGGGCGGAGCCGAAGCACTCCAGGGCGTCGCGCGGGTCGTCGACCATGGGGCGTCCGGCGGTGTTGAGACTGGTGTTGATGACGACCGGCAGGCCGGTCAGCCGCTCGAAGGAGGCAAGCATCCGGGCGACCAGCGGCTCGGCGGCCGGGTCGACGGTCTGCACCCGCGCCGTGCCGTCGACATGCACGACGGCCGGGATACGGTCGCGCCAGTCCGGCGCGACATCGTGCACGAAGAGCATGTACGGGCTGGGCAGCGGCCCGTCGAAGATCGGGGCGGCGCGGTCCGCGAGGACCATCGGCGCCACCGGCCGGAACTGTTCACGGCCCTTGACATCGTTGAGCCGTTCCAGGTTTCCCGCCCGGCCCGGATGGGCCAGCAGCGAACGGTGCCCAAGCGCCCGGGGCCCGTACTCGGACCGGCCCTGGAACCAGGCGACGATCGCGTCGTCGGCCAGCGCCCGGGCGACCGTTCCGGCGATGTCCGCCGGGCGGTCGAACGGCACGGCGGCCGACTTCAGCCACGCCTCCAGCTCCGCGTCGGACCAGCCCCGCCCGAGGTCGGCCCCGGCCATCGGCCCGGGGGCGTCGCCGCCGTGCGCGGCGAGCAGCAGCGCCCCGCCCAGGGCGGTGCCGGCGTCGCCGGCGGCGGGCTGCACCCACACCCGGGGATACGGCCCCTCGCGGGCGATGCGGGAGTTGGCCACGCAGTTGAGCGCCACGCCTCCGGCCATGGTCAGCACATCGTCGTGGGTCCGGCCGTGCAGCCAGCGCACCAGGTCGAGCAGGGTCTCCTCCAGGCACGCCTGCGCGCTCGCGGCGACATCGGCATGTTCCTGCGTCCACGCCTGGCCGGGCCGGCAAGGGGCGCACAGCTCGTCCCACGGCACTCCGGCGGCCCGGAACCCGCCGTCGCCGGTGGCGTGTACATGGCGGCGGAGTTCGGCGAGCATGCGCGGAGTGCCGTGCGAGGCGAGCGCCATCACCTTGTACTCGTCGGAGGACCGCAGAAAGCCGAGGTGCTCGGTGAGCTCCTCGTAGACCAGCCCGAGCGAGTGCGGCAACTCCTGCCCGCACAACGGCTCCAGCCGGTCGCCGACCCGCCGCGCGGCCAGGTGCGAGGTGGCCTCGCCCCGGCCGTCGAGGACGAGTACCGAGCACGGCTCCGCGTCGGGCGCCGCGAACGCGCCGGACGCGGCGTGCGCCATGTGGTGCGGAACGAACCGCACGATGTCCGGGTCGAGCCCGGGAAGCGCGGTGCTCAGAAACCCCGGAGCCTCGCGGGCGTAGGCGACCCGCAGATGGTCCCAGGGGTCGTCGAGGCCCATCTCGTCGGCGGGCCGGGCGAGGCCGGGATCGAAGGAGTACGCGACGGCATCCAGGTCCTGCGGCCGCAGCCCCGCCTCGGCCAGGCACCAGGCAGCGGCCCGCTCCGGGACCTCCCAGGCGGAGAAGGGCACGGGCCGCTTGCCGTGCTTGCGTCGCGAGAACCGCTCCTCCTCGGCGGCCGCGAGCGTGTGCCCGTCGACGATCAGGGCGGCGGCCGGGTCGTGGAAGAGCGCGTTGATTCCGAGGATGCGCATGATGCGGTGGCCTTTCGCAGGCTGCCTTTCGGCAGGGGCCTTGGGACAGTTGGCCTTGGGCGAGGTGGCCAACGGCGGCCGTTGAGACCCCCGGCCGGCCCGGGGGGACAGAGGCCCCTCGTTCAGCCGTTCTGCCGTTCGCGGAACCAGGCGATGGTGCGGGCGAGCCCCTCCACCGCGTCGACCCGCGGCTCCCACTGGAGCTTGCCGCGGGCGAGGGTGATGTCGGGGCAGCGCACTGCCGGATCGTCGGTGGGCCGGTCGATGAAACCGACGGCGGACCTGGAGCCGGCGAGTGAAATGACGGTGCGGGCGAGTTCGAGCATGGTGATCTCGGCCGGGTTGCCCAGGTTGACCGGGCCGCGCAGGTCGGAGGCGGCCATGGCGAGAATGCCGCGCACGGTGTCGTCGACGTACGCCAGGGAACGGGTCTGCAGGCCGTCGCCGGTGACAGTGAGCGGCTCGCCGGCCAGCGCCTGCCGGACGAAGGTGGGCACCGCACGGCCGTCGTAGCCACGCATGCGCGGCCCGTACGTGTTGAACAGCCGCACGATGCCGGTGTCGGTGCCGCGCTCGGCGGCCACGGCGACGGTGAGGGCCTCGCCGAACCGCTTGGCCTCGTCGTAGACGCTGCGCGGACCGACGGGGTTGACATTGCCCCAGTACCGCTCGTTCTGCGGGTGCTGCTGGGGGTCGCCGTACACCTCGGAGGTGGAGGCGAGAATGAACCGGGCCCCGTCCCGATGGGCGAGGGCCAGCGCGTTGCGGGTGCCGAGACTGCCGGTCTCCAGCGTGTGCAGCGGGAGCCGCAGATAGTCGGAGGGCGAGGCCGGGGAGGCGAAGTGCAGCACGAGGCCGGCGGCCCTGCCCACCTCGAACGGCTTTGTCACATCGGCCTGCAGCAGCGTGAAACCGGGCCGTCCTGTCAGATGGGCTACGTTCTCGGCGGATCCGGTGCAGAAGTCGTCCACGCAGGTCACCGAGGCGCCCTGGTCGAGCAGCGCGGTGCAGAGATGCGAGCCGACGAATCCGGCTCCGCCGGTGACGACGGCGTGTTCCCACGGGGGTCGGGAGACGGTGGCGGTCGCGGTGGCGGTGTCCATATGCTCTCCTTCCGGTTGCCCCCAGACCACCCGGCGGCGGGGTTTTCGGGTCAGGGGTCACTGCGGGACGCAGGCGCTGGGCAAGGGCTTTGCCGCGAGCTGGAGTTGCCGGCAACCGGTCCTGCAGCGCCGAGTTACCCGTCAATACCCCATCAAACCTGACATATTGGATTCGCTGGTCGGTCCTTCGTCACCCGGAAGGACAGCCCGAGGAGGGCCCTGCCGGCGGTCGCGCCGAGCACGACGACGACCTCGGGGTCGATGAGCCGCAGCTCGGAGAAGAAGGTGCGGTCGTCCGGTCCGTCCACCGCCGGGACGTCCGGGCAGAACCCGCGTCCCCCAGCGCCGCGCCAGCGCTTCCAGCACCGGTGCGTGCGACTGATCCGTGTCCGGCGCGTGCCCGCCCCGCGCCGGGAGAAACAGCCGAGCCGGATGACCGGAGGCCGCCGCGCGCAAGCGTGATTGCCCTGGCGAAGGCGGGGTACCGCGGATGGTCCGCACATCCGTACAGCCGCACAGGAGGAAGCGATGACGAACGTCAGCCCCATTGAGCTGCAGAAGGCCCTCAAGGACGCCGACTATCCGGCCGACGGCAAGTCGCTGGCAGATCTGGCCCAGCGCAACAAGGCCGGCAAAGAGGTCGTCCAGGAGCTGAAGGGGCACAGCCGGGAGCGGTTCGACGGCCCGCAGGACGTCGAGAAGGCCGTCTTCGGCAAGAAGTGACCGGGCGGCGGGCGCGTCCGCTTCGCCGGCCCCGCCCGCCTCCGCCTGAACGCCGGCGAGACCGCCCCCGACTACCCCCGCCAGTGCCGCCGAACCCCCCGACCCACCGAAAGCACAGCCGGAAAGAGCTGAGGCCCGCGCGGCAGCGGGCACCTGTCAGCACGCGAACATACGCGCCCCGCCGGGCGCCCCCGCACTGCGAACCGGGCCCGGCAGGGGTAAGCAAGTAAGGACGCGGGTACCCGCCCGGTGTTTCCGTGGAGGTGACGCGCCGCTTCTACTCCAAGGCGGTGGGCCCCACGCCGCCCGTCCCGGCCGAGCGCTCTGGCCGCCCTGCGCCACCTGCTGGCCGAACACGGCAGGGCCCTCCCCGACGCCGACCGCGCCGCCCAGGCCCGCGGCGTCACGGTCCTGGCCACCGCGGCGGAGACCCTGAAGCAGGCCGTGAGCCGCCTGGCCGGCTGACCCGGGCCCCCCGAACCGCCCGGGGGGCCGTTCCAGCTGCTCAGCTGCTCACCGGTAGTTGACGAACTGCACGGCGAAGTCCAGATCCTTGCCCTTGATGAGGGTCTGGACGGCCTGCAGGTCGTCGCGGCTCTTGGAGCTGACGCGGAGCTCGTCGCCCTGGACCTGGGCCTTGACGCCCTTGGGTCCCTCATCGCGGATGATCTTGGCGACCTTCTTGGCGTTGTCCTGGGAGATGCCCTCCTCAATGGACGCGAAGATCTTGTACTCCTTGCCGGAGAGCTGCGGCTCGCCCGCGTCCAGCGCCTTCAGCGAGATCCCGCGCTTGATCAGCTTGGTCTCGAAAACGTCGAGGATCGCCTTGACGCGCTCCTCCGAATTCGCCTGCATGAGGATCTTCTCGTCGCCGGACCACTCGATCGAGGCGCCGACGTTCTTGAAGTCGTAGCGCTGCGAGATCTCCTTGGCGGCCTGGTTGAGGGCGTTGTCGACCTCCTGCCGCTCGACCTTCGAAACGATGTCGAAACTGGAGTCGGCCATCTTCAGTTGGCTCCTTGGCTCTGATCCGTCGGGGCGGCCCGATGCCCGGCCCGCTGTGGCAAGCCTAGCCACCACGCCCATGGGCGGCGCTGATCAATCAGGTGGCGGACCACCCCCGGGAATCGGGTATCGTTTACGTCGTCGCCACCGAGGGCCGCCACAAAGCGGTCACCGTGCGTCAACCCTAGGCGGTGTGCCCGAGTGGCCAAAGGGAGCAGACTGTAAATCTGCCGGCTCAGCCTACCGTGGTTCGAACCCACGCGCCGCCACAGGGAAAAGGGGCCCGTGACCTGCGGAAACGCAGAGCACGGGCCCTTCTCTGTTGCCGGTCGACAGATGGCCCGAATTGCGGGCTAAGTCCCACCGTGTCTCACTCGATGACCCCTCCTGACCGCTGCTTGTGGGGGCAGGCGTGGCGCAGGGAATCGGCTCACTCCCACTGCTTCAGCGCCTTCTCGATCCTGGCGTTCGCCATGCTCGCCGCGCCGTCCAGACCACCCCGGAATTCGGCCAGATCGACACACAGGCGTGACGTAGGTCATACGGCCGGGTGTGAGCGACTGCTTGCGGACCCGTCGCCAGACCTCGTCGTAGCCGCTTTCCTGTCCAGCCCGCCGCGCGAGGTCTGGAACAGCCAGCCCTCCGGCGCGGTGCGGTACCTCTCGATGTGCGACCGGAGCATCGTGACGAACCGCGGGAGATCGGGACGTGCCGCACGTCCTTTCGCGGTCGCCACTTCGGTCCGCGGTTGTCATGGGCCAGCCCCCAGTCCGTCCACGCGCTCCCCACGCGTGGACGGGCGCATGGACGGCTTCCAGCACTTCACGGTCCCCGTACCGGCGCTCTACCGCGGCGGCTAAAAGGCGCCGACGACCTTGAAGGCCTGGTTGACGAAGACGTGGTGCGGCCATGCCACGCCGATGTTGTGGGCCTCGTACTCGCCGTTGCTCAGCTTCACAACACGGTCGACGACGCCCCCCGGGTAGGCGCGCAGCGAAGCTTCCGTCGCCTTGTTCGCTGTCGTTCCGGTGACGATCGTCCCCGACCCCTCGGTGTAGTTCGCCGGGATCTGACCGACCTTCTTTGACACGGCCGGTGCACCGCGCTTGAAGGGGATCACCCCTGCCTTCGAGGAAGTCGTGCCGCCAGTCGGTTGCACGATGACCAGCGTGGCCGCGATGGTCGTGCTGTTGACCGTCCCAAGTACGAGGACGGGTTTGCCTTTTGTAACGGCACTCGCCAAGGTCGAGCTCTTCCCCTTCTGGTATGTCGTGGCGGACGCCTCGTCGATGGTCACCTTCTGACCCAATGTCGTCACTGTGAAGCTCGACTTGGACACGCTGCCGACCGTGCCCCACACTCCCCCTGGGGCCGGTCCAGACCGAGCCCCGGATCCCCCGCTGGGCGGCGCCTGGTGCGCTGCTGTTGCCGAGAGGGACGTGGCTGTTGCCGAGGAGGACGTGGTCCAACCGGCGGAAAGCCCGATCACCGCACACATCAGCGCAGCGGCCCCGATCCATCCACTTCTTGTGTTCGACAGCGATCGCCGTACGGCGCCGCCTGAACTTCCAGCAACCGACGGCCCTGACGTCGCGCCCGTCTTGTGGGGGCTTATTGGGTCGTAATCGTTCATGATGGCGTTCCTCCTACTTCATCTAAATGTGCCTCAGGCAAATGTGTGTGAATTTCTCAGAAAGGGCCCGGACCCGGGCACCGCCACGCCCGCTTATCCTCGAGCTCGCCCGATACCGCGAACCGGTTTCCAGGCGCTGCCATTTTTGGGAGTTTCCTGGCCCCAAAAGGCAATGGCCGTGGTCAGATCACTTCACGACGACGGTCACCGACGAGGAGGTGGTGGTCCCGTCCACGACGCGCAGCGTCTGCTTGCCCTTGCCAAGGGTGCCGTTGATCGAGTAGCTGCTGTGGCGGTCGACGGTGGTGCTGGCGTGCAGCGACACCCACTTGCCGTGCGTGTTCTGCTCCTGAAGCGTCACAGTGCTGCCCTTGGACAGGCCAGTGGTGCTGCCGGAGAAGGTGATCGAAGCCCCCACCTGCACGTGGGTGGCGCTCGCCGAGATGCTGATGCTCGACTTCGGCGCGTGCTTCTTCGCCGGAGCGGCGGCGTTGGCGGCTGTGGCGCCTCCTGCGACGAGTACGGCGGACAGCGCGGCAACAGCGGCGATACGAGTATTCAAGGTGACTCCCCTGAGACGGCCCTGGATTGGGCCTGCCGCGAGAGATTAACTCGCACCGCACCCGAATTCCCTGAGATGCCGGTGAGCTCTCGATGAGCTTTCTCATCCTGTGTGGAATCCAGGGGTTTTTTCGCTCGCATGACGGAAAGTTAGCCATTTCTTGGCTGAATTTCCCCGTATGCCTGGGCAATTGATATCGGGATGAATGGTTCCCAAAGGAAGGGCATGGGCTCGGCTGGTCGGAGGTACCGAAACGCCTTGTGCCATCAAGGAAACGGGAGCGCCATATGGCGACCAGTGAGCCTTCCTGTGGCAGGCGTGGGGCACTAGCGCGCCAAGCCCTCAAGCGGCGCCCCATCGCCCCCGCCCCGTCGCTAGCCGCATAGCCGCTGGCCCGGATCGTCGTGGGCGTCAGTTCCCGGCGACGTTCTTGACCGCGACGGGGATCGGGGTGTTACCGGAGATCAGTTCCAGGGTGAGCCCGGCGGTGGAGGGGGTGTCCAGCAGCTCGGCGAGGACGGCAGCGACGTCGTCGCGGGGGACTGAGCCGGGGCCGGTGCGGGCGGCGAGGTGGACTCGGCCGGTGCCGGGGTCGTTGGTGAGGGTACCGGGGCGCAGGATGGTCCAGTCGAGGCCGGTGCGGGAGCTGATGGCGGCGTCGGCGGCGGCCTTGGCGCGCAGGTAGACGGCGAAGACGGGGTCGGTGCCGGGTGGTGGCTCCAAGGTGGCGCCCATGGAGGAGACGATGAGGAAGCGGCGTGCGCCGGCGCTTTCGGCGGCGTCGGCGAAGAGGACGGCGGCGGCGCGGTCGACGGTCTCCTTGCGGGCGGGGCCGCTGCCGGGCCCGGCACCTGCGGCGAAGACGGCGGCGTCGGCGCCTCGGAGGGCTTCGGCCACTTCGGCGGCGGTGGCGGATTCGAGGTCGAGGACGATGGGCTCGGCACCGATGGTGCGGAGGTCGTCGGCTTGGGCGGGATTGCGGATGATGCCCGCGACTTCGTCGCCACGGCCGGCGAGGAGCCGTTCCAGTCGCAGGGCGATCTTTCCGTGTCCACCAGCGATCACAATGCGCATGTATACGACGCTACGCCTTAGGCGGGATCTGTGCGGCTCCGGGACTGGCGGGGCAGGTCGAGGGCGAGGGTATCGGTGTATTCGCGTACGGCGCTGGTACGGGAGACGACCCGGCCGCGGTGGATGACGATGCGGCTGTACGCGAGCGACAGCATCGCCTCGAGGCCCTCGGCGCGCACCGCCAGCAGCTCGGCAGGGAAGCCGGCCTCGATCCGGACTTCGGGCAGCCCGAGGACGGCACGGGCCCGGTTGCTGACGGCTTCGTAGGCCTCCGTGGCGGTGCACGCGCCGTGGGAGGCGAGGAGGAAGGCGGCTTCGAGCGGGTCGCCGCGCCCGACGGGGTTGGCGAGGTCGCGGAGGGCGCCGCTGCCGGCGGTGACCCGGACGCCGGCGGTGCGCAGGATCCGAACCTGCGCGGTGCTCCCGCGTTGTGCGGTCTCCAGGGCGCCGCAGTTGCCCTGGGGGAGGGCGGCGACGGAGACGCCGGCGGCGGCCAGCTGGTCGGCGGCGCGGGCGGCGGTGTCGCGGGGGAGGCGGGCGAGGCCGCCGCAGGGGCCGATGGTGACGCCGGGGCGGAGGCCGCCGGCCATGGCGGCGAGGCGGGCGAGGCGCGCGGGGTCGTCACCCTCGGTGTGCAGGTCGACGGGGAGGCCGAATTCGGCGGCGACGCCGAGTACGGCTTCGGCGTAGCCGCCGGGGTCGGGGTCGAGGTCGGGGCAGCCGCCGACGACGCAGCCGCCCATTTTGAGGGCGTCCCGCAGGATGGCGAGCCCGTCGGCCCCGGCGGCGCCGGTGAGGAGCCGGGGGACGGCGACGGTCTGGAGCTCGATGAGGCCGCGCAGGGCGCGCCGGGCCTGGAGGACGGCTTCCAGGGAGCTGAGCCCCTGGACGTCGCCGATGCGTACGTGGGTGCGCAGAGCGGTGACGCCGTGGCCGAGCTGGAGGAGGGCGGCCTCGGTGACGCGGCGCTGGATGTCCTCGGGCTCGCAGGAAGGCGGCCCGGTGCTGTTGGCGGTGAGGGCTGTGTCGAGGTGGGCGTGGGGTTCGGCGGGAGCGGGGAGCAGCAGGTGGCCGCTGAGGTCGATGTTCATGCCTACGGCGGGGCCCAGGCTGCCGACGGTTCCGACGGCTTCGATGCGGGAGCCGGCGAGGCGTACGTCGACGCAGCGGCCGTCGGAGAGACGGGCGCCGTACAGCAGGAGGGTGGTGGCGGTCGTGTCGGTGGGATCGGTCATCGCGTTCCTCGGGGCCGGAGGCAAGATCGCGCAACACGAGCCTAGGGGGCGGTGTCGGATGCGTCCGGGAAGAGGCGATTAGTCATACTGGCGGGGTCGCCGTTTGGGACCGCCCCGGGATTGTCCGGAGTGGTGTCAAGTGACTTGTGTTACACCGGTGCAGGGCTGGTCGGGGTCTGTGCGAGGTCCGGGCGGTGGCCCGTTCTGTGCACGTGGGATACGGATTTCACCTTCGGCGGCGGACCGTGTAATGTCTTCCTCGCTCGCCCCAATAGCTCAGTCGGTAGAGCGTCTCCATGGTAAGGAGAAGGTCTGCGGTTCGATTCCGCATTGGGGCTCGGATGATCTGGTGAACCACCACCCGGTGGTGATCCTCTTCATCGCAGCGGTGTAGCTCAGTCGGTAGAGCAAGCGGCTCATAATCGCTGTGTCACCGGTTCAAGTCCGGTCACCGCTACCCTGTGCAGCCGATTGAGGGATCGGTCCTTCAATCGGCTACTCTTGCTGTGTTCAAGTTCTATTAGTCGTTCGTCAAGGAGCACTCACGTGGCCGCTACCGACGTCCGCCCGAAGATCACGCTGGCCTGCGTGGAGTGCAAGGAGCGGAACTACATCACCAAGAAGAACCGGCGTAACGACCCGGATCGTCTTGAGATGAAGAAGTACTGCCCGCGCTGCAACGTGCACACCGCGCACCGCGAAACGCGCTGACTTCAGGCTGTTACGACCGCGAGGCCGCCCCTACCACCCGGGGGCGGCCTCGTGGCATTGAATGCGTCCAGCCGGAGAGTCAGAGAGCCAGGAGGTGCTGATGGCACTGGATCAGTCGTTCGTCGGGCGGAGCTATCCGCCCACCCCGCCCTATGAGGTGGGCCGCGAGAAGATCCGCGAGTTCGCCGAGGCGATCGGCGACCCGAATCCCGCGTACACGGACCCGGAGGCGGCGAAGGCCGTCGGCCACCCCGATGTGATCGCGCCGCCGACCTTCGCCTTCGCGATCACGTACAAGGCGGCCGGCCAGGTGGTCGACGACCCGGAGCTGGGGCTCGACTACAGCCGGGTGGTCCATGGCGACCAGAAGTTCACGTACTCCCGCCCGGTCCGGGCCGGTGACCGGCTCTCGGTTGTGACGTACATCGATTCGATCAAGTCACTCGCGGGGAACGATGTGCTGTCGGTCCGCGGCGAGGTGAGCGACGAGAGCGGTGAGCATGTGGTGACCGCGTACACAATGCTCGTGGCCCGCGCTCCGGAGCCGGAAGACCCGGAAGGGGCCTGAAGTGACCGCCAAGATCTCCTACGACGACGTCGAGGTCGGCACCGAGCTGCCGGCGCAGACCTTCCCCGTGAGCCGCGCCACGCTGGTCCGGTACGCGGGTGCCTCCGGCGACTTCAACCCGATCCACTGGAACGAGAAGTTCGCCAAGGAGGTCGGGCTGCCGGACGTGATCGCGCACGGCATGTTCACGATGGCCTCGGCGATCCGGGTCGTCACCGACTGGGCCGGTGACCCGGGCGCGGTGACGGAGTACGGGGTCCGCTTCACCCGGCCGGTCGTCGTGCCGAATGACGAGGCCGGTGCGGTGATCGAGGTCGGCGCCAAGGTCGCGGCCAAGCTGAGCGAGGAGGACCGCACCGTCCGGGTCGACCTCGTCGCGACCAGCGGCGGTCAGAAGGTCCTGGGAATGTCCCGCGCGGTGGTCCGACTGGCCTGAGGGCAGCGGGGGTTGACGCCCTTGGTTATTGACCGATAACTTACTTTCATGGCGAGTGACGGAATCCGGATGAGCGCGGACGAGCGGCGCGAGGCAGCCGTCCGTGCGGCGATGACGGAGTTCGCCATGGGCGGCTACAACGGCACGTCCACCGGTGTGATCGCCAAGCGCGTGGGCGTTTCGCAGCCGTATCTCTTCCGTCTCTTCCCGAACAAGAAGGCGCTCTTCATCGCCGTCGCCGAGCGCTGTGTACGCAACATCGAACGGCACTTCGACAAGGCGTCCGAGGGGCTGGAGGGGCAGGCCGCGTTCGAGGCGATGTGCGGCTCGTACCAGGACCTGATCCGGGACGGCGAAGCCCTCCGGATGCAGCTCCAGATGTACGTCGCCTCGGTCGACGACCAGGAGATCAGCGAAGCCTGCCGGCGTGGCTGGATGGGCCTGTGGGAATACGTACGAGCCCGTACGGGGGTCGACGATCGCACCGCCGCCGAGTTCTTCGGCACCGGCATGCTCGTCAATGTCCTGGTAGCCCTCGGTGTCCCCGAGGGGGAGCGCTGCTGGACCGGAGTCGAGGAGCTCTACGCCGAGCGCTCCACCGGCTGATCGCACACCACACCATTGAGGTGTGTCCAGCTGTCCATCGAAGTTATTGATCAATAACTAACCTGCTGGGGGAGTCATGCAGACAGGCATGGAGCACGGAACAGCAGCCCGCCGCGGCACCGCCGTATGGGCCCTGATCATCACCAGCGTGGCCGGCTTCATGGCCGCGCTCGACAACCTCGTCGTCACCACCGCCCTCCCCTCCATCCGCAAGGACCTGGGCGGCGCGCTCCAAGACCTCGAATGGACGGTGAGCGCCTACACCCTCACCTTCGCGGTGCTGCTCATGTTCGGTGCCGCGCTGGGTGACCGCTTCGGCCGCCGCCGGTTGTTCATCATCGGGCTCGGCATCTTCTCCGCCGCCTCCGCCGGGGCCGCGCTCGCCCCCGGCATGGGCGAACTGATCGCGGCCCGCGCCATTCAGGGTGTCGGCGCCGCGATCCTCATGCCGCTGACCCTGACCCTGCTGTCGGCCGCGGTCCCGGCGGAACGGCGCGGCACGGCCTTCGGCATCTGGGGCGCGGCCAACGGCCTCGCCGTCGCCACCGGCCCGCTCATCGGCGGCACGCTCACGGAACACTTCACCTGGCAGTGGATCTTCTGGCTGAACGTCCCGCTGGGCCTGCTGCTCATCCCGCTCGCCCGGCTGCGGCTCGACGAGAGCCGCGGCCCGAACCCGCGGCTCGACCTCCCCGGCACCGCGCTCGCCAGCGGCGGCCTGTTCGGCATCGTCTACGCCCTCGTGCGCGGCAATGTCGACGGCTGGACCAGCGCCTCCGTCCTGGGCGGCCTCATCGGCGGCACGGTCCTGCTCGCCGCGTTCGTCTCGTACGAACTGCGCGCCACGAACCCCATGCTGCCGATGCGGCTGTTCCGCAGCCGTGCCTTCAGCGCCATCAACGCCGCGAGCCTGCTGATGTTCCTCGGCATGTTCGGATCAATCTTCCTGCTCAGCCAGTTCCTCCAGGGCGTGGTCGGCTACTCGCCGATGCAGGCCGGGGTCCGCATGCTGCCCTGGACCGGTATGCCGATGCTCGTCGCGCCGATCGCCGGGATCCTCAGCGACCGTATCGGCGGCCGTCCGGTCGTCGCTGCCGGCCTGGCCCTCCAGGCGGTCGGCCTCGGGCTGTTCGCGCTGGTCATCGCGCCCGACGTCTCGTACGCCGCCCAGGTGCCGGCGCTGGTCATCAGCGGCGTCGGCATGGCCCTCTACTTCGCGCCCAGTGCGAGCCTCGTCATGAGCAGCGTCCGCCCGGAGGAGCAGGGCATCGCCTCCGGTGCGAACAACGCCTTCCGCGAGATAGGCGGCGCGCTCGGGGTGGCGTCCCTTGCGGCGGTCTTCTCCGCCCACGGCGGCTACGAGTCCGCTTCGCGGTTCGTGGACGGCTTGACCCCGGCCCTGTGGGTCGGCGCGGGCGCGGTAGCCCTGGCCGCGGCGGCCATCCTCTCCGTCTCCCTCACCGGGCAGGCCGGTGCGACGCGGGGCGCCTCCGGCGCGGGTTCCGTCCCCTCGGCGTTGTCCGGCTGACCCGCCGGACGGGCTGGGTTCGTCCGGCCGGACCGGCGCGGCAGGTTGTCTTGGCTGCGAGCATGCCGGGGGCACCCGGCGCCGCCCCGGCCGGCCCGGCGAGGGCACCGTAGGGTGGAGCCCGTGCAAGTACTCGAAGACGCCCCCCTCGCCCCGTTGACCACATTCCGACTGGGCGGCCCGGCCGCCCGCCTCGTGACGGCGACTACGGACGCCGAGGTTGTCGGCGTCGTGCGGGAGGCCGACCGGACCGGGACGCCGCTGCTGGTCATCGGGGGCGGCAGCAATCTCGTCATCGGGGACGACGGCTTCGACGGCACGGCCCTGCGCATCGCGACGGCCGGGTTCGCCCTGGACGGCGCCCGCCTCGAACTCGCCGCCGGGGAGGTCTGGGCGGACGCGGTCGCCCGCACGGTGGAGGCGGGGCTGGCCGGCGTCGAATGTCTGGCCGGCATCCCTGGATCGGCGGGGGCGACGCCGATCCAGAACGTGGGGGCGTACGGGCAGGAGGTGTCGTCGACGATCACCGAGGTGGTGGCGTACGACCGCGTGAGCCGCGAAAGGGTCACCATTCCCGGCGCCGAGTGCGGGTTCTCGTACCGGCACAGTCGCTTCAAGGCGGAGCCGGAACGTTTTGTCGTCCTCCGGGTGCGCTTCGGGCTGGAGGAGGCGGGCGGCCTGTCGATGCCGGTGAGATACGCGGAGATGGCGAGCGCCCTGGGGGCGGAACCCGGTGAGCGGGTCGCGCTGGCGATGGCGCGCGAGACGGTGCTGAAGCTGCGGGCGGGCAAGGGGATGGTGCTGGACCCGGAGGACCATGACACGTGGTCGGCGGGTTCGTTCTTCACCAACCCGATCCTGACGGAAGCGGAGTACGAGGCGTTCCTGACCCGGGTCCGCGAGCGGCTCGTCCCCGGGGCGAACCCACCGGCCTACCCTGCCGGGGAGGGCCGCGTGAAGACCTCGGCCGCCTGGCTGATCGACAGGGCGGGCTTCGCGAAGGGCTACGGCAGCGGACCGGCCCGCATTTCGACCAAGCACACCCTGGCGCTGACAAATCGGGGCCACGCCAGGACCGCCGACCTGCTGGCACTCGCCCGCGAGGTACGGGAGGGGGTGCACGCCACATTCGGCGTCACGCTGGTGAATGAACCTGTGACGGTAGGCGTACGTCTCTGAAGGAGGGCTGACCAACCCTTCCCGAGATGAAGGTGGAAAGTCCGGAGTGCGGCACCTGGAAACGGCAGCAGCGCAGAGCGCGGCAGACGACAGCGAGGCGGACCACAGCGAGAGTGGTCGCCCCAGACGTTGGCCGTTTCGCTCGCACATCGTCGTACTGGCCGTCTGGACCGTGGTCTGGTTCCTGATCGCGGAGCGGCACGGCGGCATCTCCTGGCACTATCTGCGGACCGGCGGTGAGTTGCTGGTCGAGGGACAGCCCGGCGGCGGTCTGGGGATCTACGCGAATCACCCGGAGTTGCAGATCGGGCCGGTCAGTTTTCTGGGCGCTGCTCTCTTCGACCCGTTCCCGGCCGCGGTGGGGGTGCGGACGGCCGAGGCGGTCATGTCGGGCCTGGGCCTGTACATGCTCGTCCTGGTGGGGCGTACCGCCGCGGAGTTCAATCTGGGGACCGGGCTCAACCACCGCCGTCTCCAGCAGCGGGTGCTGATAGCCGGGCTGGCGTTCATCCCGATGTGGGTGGAGGTGTCGGTGCGCTTCGCGCATCTCGACGATGTGCTGGCGCTGTTTTTCACCACCCTGGCGATCCGGGCGCTGGTACGCGGCCGCCCGGTCGCCGTGGGGATCATGCTCGCCCTGGCGGTGGACTCCAAGCCGTGGGCGCTGGCGTTTCTCCCGTTGCTGCTGGCCGTGGAGCGGCCGGACCGGCGTCGGGCCGCCTGCTGGCTGGTGGGGCTGGTTGCCGCGGCCTGGCTGCCGTTCTACCTCACCCATCTCGGTTCCGTGGCCGCCGCCCACTTCGCCATCGCGAACCAGCCCGCCTCGGCGTTGCGCTGGCTCGGGGTGCACGCCCCGGCCACGCCGTGGTGGGACCGCCCGGCGCAGGCGCTGCTCGGCTTCGGGCTGGGCACGGTGGCGGTGCTCAGGGGGCGCTGGCCCGCGGTCGTACTGCTCGGCGCCGATGCCCGGATCGCGCTCGACCCCAGCGTCTATACCTACTACAGCGCCTCGATCCTGCTGGGCACCCTGGTGTGGGACGCGATCGGCCAGCGCCGCCTGGTGCCGTGGTGGAGCTGGATCGCGCTGCTTTCCCTCTACGGCAGTACGCTGCTGGTCCCCTCCGACGGCGCCCGCGGGCTGATCCGGCTGGCTTTTGTGGCGGGGTCGGCCGGCTACGTACTGCTGTGGCCGATGCGGCCGATGCGGGGCCGCCGCCGGCTGAGCAGGAAATGAGCCGGCGGGCTACTCCGGGTCCGCCGACAGCCAGTCGTCGATCCCGGTGAGCAACCGGTCCCGTACGTCGGCGGGTGCGGCCGATCCGCGTACCGACTGCCGGGCCAGCTCGGCGAGCTCGGCGTCGGTGAAGGCGTGCGCGTCGCGCGCGAGCTCGTACTGGGCGGCCAGGCGCGAGCCGAACAGCAGGGGATCGTCGGCGCCCAGGGCCATCGGGACCCCCGCGTCCCAGAGGGTGCGCAGCGGCACGTCCTCCGGCTTCTCGTAGACCCCGAGGGCGACGTTCGAGGTGGGGCACACCTCGCAGGTGATCTGCCGCTCGGCGAGCTTGGCCATCAGCCGCGGGTCCTCCGCCGCCCGCACTCCATGCCCGATCCGGCCGGCGTGCAGGTCGTCCAGGCAGTCACGGACACTGCTCGCGCCCGCGAGTTCGCCGCCGTGCGGAGCGGCCAGCAGGCCGCCCTCGCGGGCGATGGCGAAGGCGCGGTCGAAGTCACGGGCGAGGCCGCGCCGCTCGTCGTTGGAGAGCCCGAAGCCGACGACGCCCCGGTCGGCGTAGCGGACGGCGAGCCGGGCCAGGGTGCGGGCGTCGAGCGGGTGTTTCATACGGTTCGCGGCGACCAGGACCGCCATGCCGACCCCGGTTTCCCGTGAAGCGTCGTGCACGGCGTCCAGGATGATCTCCATCGTCGGGATCAGGCCGCCCAGCCGGGGGGCGTACGAGGTCGGGTCGACCTGGATCTCCAGCCAGCCGGAACCGTCCCGGGCGTCCTCCTCGGCGGCTTCGCGGACGAGTCGCCGGAGGTCCTCCTCGGAGCGCAAGCAGGAGCGGGCGATGTCGTAGAGCCGCTGGAAGCGGAACCAGCCGCGCTCGTCGGTCGCGCGCAGTTTCGGTGGTTCCCCGGAGCTGAGAGCTTCCGGAAGGTGTACGCCGTACTTGTCGGCGAGCTCCAGCAGGGTGCTCGGCCGCATGGACCCGGTGAAATGCAGGTGCAGATGTGCCTTCGGTAGCAGACGGACATCTCGCGCGCTCTGCATTAACCCTCCGTTACTGGTAAAATCCGCTCCGTGCCATGAGGCGCCGGGCCGGGCTTGTCCGTCATGAGACCGCCACGGCGGCCAAGTGAGAAGTCCCCTCGTAACCGAGGGGAAGGAGTCACTCACAGATCCTGCCGCAGAGATCTGCCATCAGGCAGTCGAGTTCCCCGAACGAGCGCTTGCTCGAACGCGTAAGCGGGCTCCCGGCCGCAGCCGGTAGCCCGCTTACACGAATGCACGCGGTCAGCCCTGGGCCTCGCCGAGCAGCTTCTGCAGACGCGAGACGCCCTCGATCAGATCATCGTCTCCCAGGGCGTACGACAGCCGCAGGTAGCCCGGTGTGCCGAAGGCCTCACCGGGGACGACCGCGACTTCGGCCTCGTCCAGGATCAGCGCGGCGAGCTCGGCGCTGGTGGCGGGGCGCCTGCCGCGGATCTCCTTGCCGAGCAGGGCCTTCACCGACGGGTACGCGTAGAAGGCGCCCTCGGGCTCGGGGCAGACGACGCCGTCGATCTCGTTCAGCATCCGCACGATCGTGCGGCGGCGGCGGTCGAACGCGGCGCGCATGTCGGCGACCGCGTCCAGGTCCCCGGAGACGGCGGCCAGCGCCGCGACCTGGGCGACATTGCTCACGTTCGACGTGGCGTGCGACTGCAGGTTGGTCGCCGCCTTCACGACGTCCTTGGGGCCGATGAGCCACCCGACACGCCAGCCCGTCATGGCGTACGTCTTGGCGACGCCATTGACGACGATGCACTTGTCGCGCAGCTCCGGGAGGAGCGCCGGGAGCGAGGTGGAGGTCGCGTCGCCGTACACGAGGTGCTCGTAGATCTCGTCGGTGAGCACCCACAGGCCGTGCTCCACGGCCCAGCGGCCGATCGCCTCGGTGTCGGCCTCGCTGTACACCGCGCCGGTGGGGTTGGACGGTGAGACGAAGAGCACGACCTTCGTCTTCTCGGTGCGGGCCGCTTCCAGCTGCTCCACGGAGACCCGGTAGCCCGTGCTCTCGTCGGCGACCACATCCACCGGCACCCCGCCGGCCAGCCGGATCGACTCCGGGTACGTGGTCCAGTACGGCGCCGGGACGATGACCTCGTCGCCCGGGTCCAGGATGGCCGCGAACGCCTGGTAGATGGCCTGCTTGCCGCCGTTGGTGACCAGCACCTGCGAGGCGTCCACCTCGTAGCCCGAGTCCCGCAGCGTCTTCGCGGCGATCGCGGCCTTCAGCTCCGGCAGGCCCCCGGCCGGGGTGTAACGGTGGTACTTCGGATTGCGGCACGCCGCCACCGCGGCCTCGACGATGTAGTCCGGCGTCGGGAAGTCCGGCTCACCGGCGCCAAAGCCGATGACCGGGCGCCCGGCGGCCTTGAGCGCCTTGGCCTTGGCGTCCACGGCCAAGGTCGCGGACTCGGAGATCGCCCCGATCCTTGCCGATACCCGGCGGTCGGGGCCAGTGGAGGACAGTGCGGCAGCGGTTGCGTCGGTCATGCTTGCATCGTCGCACCCTCACCGGCGCTCGGTCACACGAGTTCCCCTACTCTCTGGTTACTCCCTGGTGCGGGGGCTCGCCTGCCGGGGCCCGGGCCATGGCGCCGGCGGTGTCACGCATTCGACGCGCGGTCATGGAGCACGTACACTCATGCGGCGGTGGCCTCCCGCGAGCCGATCTTGCCTGCGTACCTCACGCAGCCGGTTGGATGCGGTAAGTTGGGGGCGTTCCAAAGGGTCGTAGCTCAATTGGTAGAGCACTGGTCTCCAAAACCAGCGGTTGTGGGTTCGAGTCCCTCCGACCCTGCTACACACGCTTTTAAAAGGGTGTGTGCTTGCGTACGTCAATGAAATGCACGGCTGTGCGGCTCAACCGGGCGCGTCATGGCCACGACCCGGATTCAGGTGAGGACGAGTGACGGAAGCCCTGGGCTCCACCGCGACGCCTGAAAGTGGTCGTCCCGACGGTGACACCACCGAGGCCGCTGAGAGCATCAGCACAAAGACCCGCAAGGGCGGCAAGCGCGGCAAGAAGGGCCCGCTGGCACGCTTGGGGCTCTTCTACCGCCAGATTGTTGCGGAGCTCCGCAAGGTCGTCTGGCCCACGCGCAACGAGTTGATGACGTACACCTCCGTCGTGATTGTGTTCGTTGTCGTCATCATCGCGCTCGTTACCGTGATTGACTGGGGATTCAACAAGGCCGTTTCGTACGTCTTCGGCTGAGCTTGATACCCCGCGGAAGGCGTCCGTGGCGCCCGCCCGCACGTTCCACCCCTTGAAGTCAGGAAGAAGCAGCGACCGTGTCTGACCCGAACGTGTACGACGCCGACGCGACCGCCGAGGGCGACGACACCGCGCTCGACATCATTGAGGCCGCCGACGCGGACGTCGACCAGGCCGAGGCTGCTGACGTGGCGGCGGGTGAGTCCGCCGAGCAGGCCGCGGTCAACCTCGTCGACGAGGACGAAGTCGTAGCGGCCGAAGAGGCTGACGTGGCCGGAGAGGCCGACGAAGAAGAGGCAGAAGAGGCAGAAGAAGCGGAAGCCGCCGCGGAAGTAGAGCCGCCGGTCGACCCGGTGGCCGCCTTCCGCGAGGAGCTCCGCACGCTGCCGGGCGAGTGGTATGTGATCCACACCTACGCCGGCTACGAGAACCGTGTGAAGTCCAACCTGGAACAGCGCGCCGTCTCGCTCAACGTCGAGGACTACATCTACCAGGCCGAGGTGCCCCAGGAAGAGGTCGTCCAGATCAAGAACGGCGACCGCCGCACCGTCCGCCAGAACAAGCTGCCCGGCTACGTGCTGGTGCGCATGGACCTGACGAACGAGTCCTGGGGTGTCGTCCGCAACACCCCGGGCGTCACCGGCTTCGTCGGCAACGCCTACGACCCGTATCCGCTGACCCTGGACGAGATCGTCAAGATGCTCGCCCCGGAGATCGAGGAGGCGGCCGCCGCGGCCAGCGAGGGCGGCGCGCCGAGGCGCAAGGTCGAGGTCCAGGTGCTGGACTTCGAGGTCGGCGACTCGGTCACCGTCACCGATGGCCCGTTCGCGACGCTCCAAGCGACGATCAACGAGATCAACGCCGACTCGAAGAAGGTCAAGGGCCTGGTCGAGATCTTCGGCCGGGAGACCCCGGTCGAGCTCAGCTTCGACCAGATCCAGAAGAACTGACCGCAGCGGTCAACCCGTACTTCCGTCCAGGTCAGGCAGGCTCTCACAGGCTGTCTGACCTGCTCGGTTTCAGGCCGCGCCATGATACCCGCTATCGTGGTGCGGTATGCCTGCTCGCAGGCAGAGAACACTCTCACTAGGACCCGGAGAGAGCAATGCCTCCCAAGAAGAAGAAGGTCACGGGGCTTATCAAGCTCCAGATCAACGCCGGCGCGGCCAACCCGGCTCCGCCGGTCGGCCCTGCGCTGGGCCAGCACGGCGTCAACATCATGGAGTTCTGCAAGGCCTACAACGCCGCGACCGAGTCGCAGCGTGGCATGGTCGTGCCGGTGGAGATCACGGTCTACGACGACCGCTCCTTCACCTTCATCACGAAGACTCCGCCGGCTGCCAAGCTGATCCTCAAGGCCGCAGGTGTGGACAAGGGCTCCGGCGAGCCGCACGTCAAGAAGGTCGCCAAGCTCACCCGTGCCCAGGTTCGTGACATCGCCACCACGAAGCTCCCGGACCTGAACGCCAACGACCTGGACGCCGCCGAGAAGATCATCGCCGGCACCGCCCGTTCCATGGGCATCACGGTCGAGGGCTGACAGCCGCACATCCCCGTGGAAGGGCCGGCTCGGCCCGCACCACGACTCCGTAGACAGCATTCAGGAGAAGCACAATGAGCAAGCGCAGCAAGGCCCTCCGCGCTGCGGACGCCAAGGTCGACCGGGAGCACCTGTACGCCCCGCTCGAGGCCGTCCGTCTCGCGAAGGACACCTCCACCACCAAGTTCGACTCGACCGTCGAGGTCGCCTTCCGCCTGGGTGTCGACCCGCGCAAGGCCGACCAGATGGTCCGCGGCACCGTGAACCTTCCGCACGGCACCGGCAAGACCGCCCGGGTCCTGGTCTTCGCGACCGGCGACCGTGCCGAGGCCGCGCGTGCCGCGGGCGCCGACATCGTCGGCTCCGACGAGCTGATCGACGAGGTCGCGAAGGGCCGGCTGGACTTCGACGCCGTCGTCGCCACCCCGGACCTCATGGGCAAGGTCGGCCGTCTGGGCCGGGTGCTCGGTCCCCGTGGCCTGATGCCGAACCCGAAGACCGGCACCGTGACCCCGGACACCGCCAAGGCGGTTACCGAGATCAAGGGCGGCAAGATCGAGTTCCGGGTCGACAAGCACTCGAACCTGCACTTCATCATCGGCAAGACGTCCTTCGGTGAGCAGCAGCTGGTCGAGAACTACGGCGCCGCGCTGGACGAGATCCTGCGTCTGAAGCCGTCGGCCGCCAAGGGCCGCTACATCAGGAAGGCCGCCATCAGCACCACGATGGGCCCCGGCATCCTGGTCGACCAGAACCGCACCCGTAACCTCCTGGTCGAGGAGGAGGGGACCGTCTGACGGTCACCGCCCGCGGGCTCTGAGGGCCGGGCCCCGCTCCTCCGCTTCGGAGGGGCGGGGCCCGGCCCTCAGAGGTCGCGCGAATAGGTGGGGCGGCGTCGCGGGCCGATGGCTCTCGCCTGGAAGTGTTGTCGTCGGTGTCGGTCGACGACGCTCCGCGTCGCCTTCTCCCCCAGCTACCTCCCCCAGCCTTCGGCCGGGAGGTGCCCCCAGGAGGTGCCCCCACCTCCGCCTTGCCAGACTCGGCCCTCGACCCGCTCCTTAACCCGCCCCACCTATTCGCGCGGCCTCTTAGTGCGTGGAAGACGGCTGACAGGACCGGCCGTTAGTGTGCTGGTACTTCGATCTGCCCAGGGGGAGATATGAACACCCGCACCACACGCCGCGCCTGTGCCTCGCTCGTGGCGTTCGCCGCGCTGGCGGCCGGTGCGACGGCCTGTGACTCGTCCGGCTCCGGCAAGGCCTCGCAGAGCAGTGGCGCGAAGCAGCCCGAGGCCGTCAGCACGGCGGCGCTGAAGGCCCTCCGGGAGGCCGTCAGCAAGACGGAGAAGGCGCATTCGGTCAAGGTCGACGGGCAGACCACGATCGGTACCACGGTGGCCATCAGCCAGCAGGGTGCCCTCGAGTGGTCCGGCGGCGGCACCACCGGGCAGCTGGCCATGACGCAGGGCGGGGCGACCGGCGAGCAGCTGAAGAAGCTCGGCAGCAGTGGCACGAGCCAGACGCGGTTCCTGGCGAACGCCATGTATGTGAAGATGGCCGGCTCATTCATCAAGGCCATGGGCGGCAAACACTGGCTGAAATACGACTACGACGCCTACGCCAAGCTCGGCGGGGCGTCCACGGCGTTCGTCTCGGACCAGCTCCAGAACAGCAACCCGGCACAATCCGTACAGATGATCATCGCCTCCGGGGATGTGAAGAAGGCCGGTTCGCAGACGGTCCGGGGCGTCCGGGCCACCCACTACTCCGGGACGGTCGATGTCGCCGCCTTGGCCGCGAAGTCCGACAACGGCCTGAGCGCCAAGGAGCTGAAGGCGCTCAAGAAGCAGCTCGAAGCGGCCGGAATCAAGACCGAGCAGATCGACCTGTGGGTCAACGGCGACAACCTGCTGGTGAAGAAGACCGAGCAGGGCAGCACCGCGAACGGCACGATGCGCTCGACGACGTACTACTCGGGCTACGGCACCAAGGTGTCCGTGACCGCGCCGCCGGCCGCCGACACCCTCGACGTCACGAAGCTGCTCGCGGCGCAGAGCGCGGCCCCGTCCGCGTAAGGCCCAGGGCTCGGGCCGGGCCGGGCGGCCGGCACCGATTTGCCCGGGCGGCAGCCTGTCCCGTATTCTCCGAGCGAAGCCAAAGACCGCTGGTCGTTGCTGTGCCCATACAAAGGGGCGCGGTGGCCGAAGGATCCGCTAGCTGCGGACGACCCGCGTAGGTGTTCGTGGATGGACTCCCGGGATTTATCCCGGTCGAGTCACGCCCCGTGCGCTTGCGCCGGGGCGTTTCGTTTTGTTCAGCCCCCTCCTTCGGATCCTTGCGGTCCGCAATCACCCGGAAGGAGGCCGAGGCTCATGGCGAGGCCCGATAAGGCTGCCGCGGTTGCCGAGCTGACGGACAAGTTCCGCAGCTCGAATGCCGCCGTGCTGACCGAGTACCGCGGTCTCACCGTGGCGCAGCTGAAGCAGCTGCGCCGTTCGCTCGGTGAGAACGCCCAGTACGCCGTGGTGAAGAACACGCTGACCAAGATCGCGGCCAACGAGGCCGGGATCAATGTGCTGGACGACCTGTTCGCAGGTCCGACGGCTGTTGCCTTCGTCACCGGTGACCCGGTGGAGTCGGCGAAGGGTCTTCGTGACTTCGCCAAGGACAACCCGAACCTCATCATCAAGGGCGGTGTCCTTGACGGTAAGGCGCTGTCCGCGGATGAGATCAAGAAGCTCGCGGACCTCGAGTCGCGCGAGGTGCTGCTCGCCAAGCTGGCGGGTGGCCTGAAGGCGTCCATGGCGAAGGCCGCGGCGACTTTCCAGGCCCCCCTCACGGAGTTCGTCCGCACGGTGGACGCGCTGCGCGAGAAGCGCGAGGCAGAGCAGGGCGGTGCCGGTACGCCGGCTCCCGCCGAGGCCGAGAGCGCGGAGTAGTCACTCCTCGCGTTCGGTCGCAGCGGGCCCGTACGCCCGCCTTCATATACACCCGGCACCTGCCGAATTAGTGGAAGGACGCCATCATGGCGAAGCTGTCCCAGGACGAGCTGCTCTCGCAGTTCGAGACCCTGACCCTCATCGAGCTCTCCGAGTTCGTGAAGGCGTTCGAGGAGAAGTTCGACGTCAAGGCTGCCGCTCCGGTCGCCGTTGCCGCCGGTGGTGGCGCTGCCGCCGTCGCCGAGGCCCCGGAGGAGCAGGACGAGTTCGACGTCATCCTCACCGGCGCCGGTGAGAAGAAGATCCAGGTCATCAAGGTCGTGCGTGAGCTCACCTCGCTGGGCCTGAAGGAAGCCAAGGACCTCGTGGACGGCGCTCCGAAGGCCGTCCTGGAGAAGGCCCCCAAGGAGGCCGCCGAGAAGGCTGCCGAGTCCCTCAAGGCCGCTGGCGCCTCCGTCGAGGTCAAGTAAGTATCAGCGCACCAAACGGGCCTCCGGCTCGGGATCAGTCCCCCTTCGGGGGGCTGATCAGCCGCAGGGCGGCCACCCTTTCGGGTGGTCGCCCTGCGTTGTTTGAGTGGCGGCTCTCCCGTGCTGCCGAGCCCTGCGGGTATCGTGATCATCGCTGGTTGGCGAGCTGCCCTGTGATGATCCCCGCTGGGCGGAGGCCTTGACGAACCGCACGTAGCGCGCAATTCTCAGGACGCACCGCCAGATCGGTCCAGCACCGAGGCATGGATCGGCGGCGATGCGGGAATGCCTAGCGTGGCAAGCACGAAGCACAGTCGAGAAGGACAACGAGGGGCGACCCTCCCGGAGGGAGAGATTGGCTCTGCCGGTCTCCAGAACTCTGCACTGGACATCAGTGTGCCGAATGGCTACACTGACCCTTTGCGCTGCCTGTTAGCTGTTGCCTGGCCCGTCACCAGGAACAACCCCAAGCCTGAGCTTGCCGAAGATGCCCTGGACCAGGGCGTCCCCTCATGGGCTCAGGGGCGGAACCGGTACGCGCGTAGTGAGTCCGAGCCCTCGGAAGGACCCCCTCTTGGCCGCCTCGCGCAACGCCTCGACTGCCAATTCGAATAATGGTGCCAGCACCGCCCCGCTCCGTATCTCCTTTGCGAAGATCAAGGAGCCCCTAGAGGTACCGAACCTCCTCGCGCTGCAGACCGAAAGCTTTGACTGGCTCCTCGGCAACGCCGCCTGGAAGGCTCGTGTCGAGGCGGCCCTGGACAACGGTCAGGATGTCCCCACTAAGTCCGGTCTGGAAGAGATCTTCGAGGAGATCTCGCCGATCGAGGACTTCTCCGGGTCGATGTCCCTGACCTTCCGTGATCACCGTTTCGAGCCACCGAAGAACTCGATCGACGAGTGCAAGGAGCGCGACTTCACGTACGCGGCCCCGCTCTTCGTCACGGCCGAGTTCACCAACAACGAGACCGGCGAGATCAAGTCCCAGACGGTCTTCATGGGCGACTTCCCGCTCATGACCAACAAGGGCACCTTCTGCATCAACGGCACCGAGCGTGTCGTGGTGACCCAGCTGGTCCGCTCGCCGGGTGTCTACTTCGACAGCCAGATCGACAAGACGTCCGACAAGGACATCTACTCCGCCAAGGTCATCCCGTCCCGCGGTGCCTGGCTGGAGCTGGAGATCGACAAGCGCGACATGGTCGGTGTCCGCATCGACCGCAAGCGCAAGCAGTCCGTCACCGTCCTCCTGAAGGCTCTCGGCTGGACCACCGAGCAGATCATCGAGGAGTTCGGCGAGTACGAGTCCATGCGCGCCACCCTGGAGAAGGACCACACCCAGGGCCAGGACGATGCGCTCCTCGACATCTACCGCAAGCTGCGTCCGGGCGAGCCGCCGACCCGCGAGGCCGCACAGACCCTGCTGGAGAACCTCTACTTCAACCCCAAGCGCTACGACCTCGCCAATGTCGGCCGCTACAAGGTGAACAAGAAGCTCGGCAGCGACGCGCCGCTGGACGCCCGTGTGCTCACCACCGACGACGTTCTCGCGACCATCAAGTACCTGGTCAAGCTGCACGCCGGAGAGACCGAGACGGTCGGTGAGAACGGCGCCTCGATCGTCGTGGAGACCGACGACATCGACCACTTCGGCAACCGCCGCCTGCGCAACGTCGGCGAGCTCATCCAGAACCAGGTCCGTACCGGCCTGGCCCGGATGGAGCGCGTCGTCCGCGAGCGGATGACCACCCAGGACGTCGAGGCGATCACGCCGCAGACCCTGATCAACATCCGGCCGGTCGTCGCCTCCATCAAGGAGTTCTTCGGCACCAGCCAGCTGTCCCAGTTCATGGACCAGACGAACCCGCTGTCCGGCCTGACCCACAAGCGCCGGCTGAACGCGCTGGGCCCCGGCGGTCTGTCCCGTGAGCGGGCCGGCTTCGAGGTCCGGGACGTGCACCCGTCGCACTACGGCCGGATGTGCCCGATCGAGACCCCCGAAGGCCCGAACATCGGCCTGATCGGCTCGCTCGCCTCCTACGGCCGGATCAACGCGTTCGGCTTCGTCGAGACCCCGTACCGCAAGGTCGTGGAGGGTGTCGTCACCGAGCAGGTGGACTTCCTCACCGCCGACGAGGAGGACCGCTTCGTCATCGCGCAGGCGAACGCCCCGCTGTCGGACGAGAACACCTTCGAGGAGTCCCGGGTCCTGGTCCGCCGCCGCGGCGGTGAGATCGACTACGTCCCGGGCACCGAGATCGACTACATGGACGTCTCGCCGCGCCAGATGGTGTCGGTCGCGACCGCCATGATCCCCTTCCTGGAGCACGACGACGCCAACCGCGCGCTCATGGGATCCAACATGATGCGCCAGGCCGTGCCGCTGCTCAAGGCGGAGGCCCCGCTGGTCGGCACCGGCATGGAGTACCGCTGTGCGGTCGACGCCGGTGACGTCATCAAGGCCGACAAGGACGGTGTGGTCCAGGAGGTCTCCGCCGACTACGTCACCGTGGCCAACGACGACGGCACGTACAACACGTACCGCGTCGCCAAGTTCGCCCGCTCCAACCAGGGCACCTCCTTCAACCAGAAGGTCGTCGTCGACGAGGGCGCCCGTGTGGTGGCCGGCCAGGTGCTGGCCGACGGCCCGTCCACGGACGAGGGCGAGATGGCGCTCGGCAAGAACCTCCTCGTGGCGTTCATGCCGTGGGAGGGCCACAACTACGAAGACGCGATCATCCTCAGCCAGCGTCTGGTGCAGGACGACGTCCTCTCCTCGATCCACATCGAGGAACACGAGGTCGACGCCCGTGACACCAAGCTCGGCCCCGAGGAGATCACCCGGGACATCCCGAACGTCTCCGAAGAGGTCCTCGCCGACCTCGACGAGCGCGGCATCATCCGTATCGGTGCCGAGGTCGTCGCCGGCGACATCCTGGTCGGCAAGGTCACGCCCAAGGGCGAGACCGAGCTGACCCCGGAGGAGCGCCTGCTCCGTGCGATCTTCGGTGAGAAGGCCCGTGAGGTCCGTGACACCTCGCTGAAGGTGCCGCACGGCGAGATCGGCAAGGTCATCGGTGTCCGCGTCTTCGACCGCGAGGAGGGCGACGAGCTTCCCCCGGGCGTGAACCAGCTGGTCCGCGTCTATGTCGCCCAGAAGCGCAAGATCACCGACGGTGACAAGCTCGCCGGCCGTCACGGCAACAAGGGTGTCATCTCGAAGATCCTGCCGGTCGAGGACATGCCTTTCACCGAGGACGGCACTCCGGTCGACATCATCCTCAACCCGCTCGGCGTCCCGTCCCGGATGAACCCGGGACAGGTCCTGGAGATCCACCTCGGCTGGCTCGCCAGCCAGGGCTGGGACGTCTCAGGCGTCGATGCGGACTGGGCCCGCCGCCTGCAGGACATCGGCGCGGACGTGGTCGCGGCCGGCACCAATGTCGCGACCCCGGTCTTCGACGGTGCCCGTGAGGACGAGATCACCGGTCTCTTCGAGTCGACGACCCTCAACCGCGACGGCGAGCGTGTGGTCCTGCCCTCCGGCAAGGCCCGGATGTACGACGGCCGCTCCGGCGAGCCGTTCCCGGAGCCGATCTCCATCGGCTACATGTACATCCTCAAGCTGCACCACCTGGTGGACGACAAGCTGCACGCCCGCTCCACCGGTCCGTACTCGATGATCACCCAGCAGCCGCTGGGTGGTAAGGCGCAGTTCGGCGGTCAGCGCTTCGGTGAGATGGAGGTGTGGGCCCTTGAGGCTTACGGCGCCGCTTACGCACTTCAGGAGCTCCTGACAATCAAGTCCGACGACGTGCTCGGCCGCGTGAAGGTCTACGAGGCCATCGTCAAGGGCGAGAACATCCCCGAGCCGGGCATTCCCGAGTCCTTCAAGGTGCTCATCAAGGAAATGCAGTCGCTCTGCCTCAATGTGGAGGTGCTGTCCTCGGACGGCATGTCCATCGAGATGCGCGACACCGACGAGGACGTCTTCCGCGCGGCGGAGGAGCTCGGTATCGACCTGTCCCGGCGCGAGCCGAGCAGCGTCGAAGAGGTCTGACGGGCCGGTGGGGGCTCTTCCCGAAGAGCCCCCACCTTCCCCGGACCGTTCAGACCATGTTTGACATTCGACCCCGGCTGTAACGCTTGGCCGGGACACCACGAAGGTGGGATTGACGACAAGTGCTCGACGTCAACTTCTTCGACGAGCTGCGGATCGGCCTGGCCACCGCGGACGACATTCGTACCTGGTCGCACGGCGAAGTGAAGAAGCCGGAGACCATCAACTACCGTACGCTCAAGCCCGAGAAGGACGGACTCTTCTGCGAGAAGATCTTCGGCCCGACCCGGGACTGGGAGTGCTACTGCGGCAAGTACAAGCGGGTCCGCTTCAAGGGCATCATCTGTGAGCGCTGCGGCGTCGAGGTCACTCGCGCCAAGGTGCGCCGTGAGCGGATGGGCCACATCGAGCTCGCCGCCCCGGTCACTCACATCTGGTACTTCAAGGGTGTCCCGTCACGGCTGGGCTACCTGCTCGACCTCGCCCCGAAGGACCTCGAAAAGGTCATCTACTTCGCCGCCTACATGATCACGTGGGTGGACGACGAGCGCCGTACCCGCGACCTTCCCTCGCTGGAGGCCCAGGTCTCCGTCGAGCGCCAGCACATCGAGAACCGCCGTGACGCGGATGTCGAGGGCCGGCAGAAGAAGCTGGAGACGGACCTCGCCGAGCTTGAGGCCGAGGGTGCCAAGGCCGACGTACGCCGCAAGGTGCGCGAAGGTGCCGAGCGCGAGATGAAGCAGCTGCGTGACCGCGCCCAGCGCGAGATCGACCGCCTCGACGAGGTGTGGGCCCGCTTCAAGAACCTCAAGGTCCAGGACCTGGAGGGCGACGAGCTGCTCTACCGCGAGCTGCGCGAGCGCTTCGGGACGTACTTCCAGGGCTCGATGGGTGCCGCGGCGCTGCAGAAGCGCCTGGAGTCCTTCGACCTGGAGGAGGAGGCCGAGCGCCTCCGCGAGATCATCCGTACCGGCAAGGGCCAGAAGAAGACCCGTGCGCTCAAGCGCCTCAAGGTCGTCTCGGCGTTCCTGCAGACCACCAACAAGCCCAATGGCATGGTGCTGGACTGCGTCCCGGTGATCCCGCCGGACCTTCGTCCGATGGTGCAGCTGGACGGTGGCCGCTTCGCGACCTCCGACCTGAACGACCTGTACCGCCGCGTCATCAACCGCAACAACCGCCTCAAGCGGCTCCTTGACCTCGGCGCCCCCGAGATCATCGTGAACAACGAGAAGCGCATGCTTCAGGAGGCCGTCGACGCGCTCTTCGACAACGGCCGCCGCGGCCGCCCGGTCACGGGCCCCGGCAACCGTCCGCTGAAGTCGCTGTCCGACATGCTCAAGGGCAAGCAGGGCCGGTTCCGTCAGAACCTGCTCGGCAAGCGTGTCGACTACTCGGCCCGTTCCGTGATCGTCGTCGGCCCGCAGCTCAAGCTGCACCAGTGCGGTCTGCCGAAGGCCATGGCGCTGGAGCTCTTCAAGCCGTTCGTCATGAAGCGCCTGGTGGACCTCAACCACGCGCAGAACATCAAGTCGGCCAAGCGCATGGTCGAGCGCGGCCGCACGGTCGTGTACGACGTGCTGGAAGAGGTCATCGCCGAGCACCCGGTGCTGCTGAACCGTGCGCCGACCCTGCACCGCCTCGGCATCCAGGCCTTCGAGCCGCAGCTGGTCGAGGGCAAGGCCATCCAGATCCACCCGCTCGTCTGCACCGCGTTCAACGCGGACTTCGACGGTGACCAGATGGCCGTCCACCTGCCGCTCTCCGCGGAGGCGCAGGCCGAGGCCCGCATCCTGATGCTGTCCTCGAACAACATCCTCAAGCCAGCCGACGGCCGGCCGGTCACCATGCCGACCCAGGACATGGTGCTCGGGCTGTTCTTCCTGACCACCGACCCCGAGGAGCGCGTGCTCATCGGCGAGGGGCGGGCGTTCGGCTCGACCGCCGAAGCGATCATGGCCTTCGACAACCGCGAGCTGTCGCTGCAGTCGCCGGTCCAGATCCGCTTCCCGATCGGCACCGTCCCGCCGCGTGGCTGGACCCCGCCGGAGCAGGCGGAAGGCGAGGAGCCGTGGCAGCTCGGCGACTCCTTCCGGCTGACCACCTCGCTGGGCCGTGCGCTCTTCAACGAGCTGCTGCCCGAGGACTACCCGTTCGTCGACTACTCGGTGGGCAAGAAGCAGCTCTCCGAGATCGTCAACGACCTGGCCGAGCGCTACCCCAAGGTCATCGTGGCGGCGACGCTCGACAACCTGAAGGCGGCCGGTTTCCACTGGGCGACCCGTTCCGGCGTCACCGTCGCCGTCTCGGACATCGTCGTCCCGGAGGCCAAGAAGGCCATCGTCCAGGGCTACGAGGCCCAGGACGAGAAGGTCCAGAAGCAGTACGAGCGTGGTCTGATCACCAAGGACGAGCGCACCCAGGAGCTCATCGCGATCTGGACCAAGGCGACCAACGAGGTTGCCGAGGCGATGAACGCGAACTTCCCGAAGACCAACCCGATCTTCATGATGGTCGACTCGGGTGCCCGCGGAAACATGATGCAGATGCGTCAGATCGCGGGTATGCGAGGCCTGGTGTCCAACGCCAAGAACGAGACCATCGCGCGTCCGATCAAGGCCTCGTTCCGTGAGGGCCTGTCCGTGCTGGAGTACTTCATCTCCACCCACGGTGCCCGTAAGGGTCTGGCCGACACGGCCCTGCGTACCGCCGACTCGGGTTACCTCACCCGTCGTCTGGTGGACGTCTCGCAGGACGTCATCATTCGCGAGGAGGACTGCGGCACCGAGCGCGGTCTGAAGCTGCGGATCGCCGAGCGCGGCGCCGACGGCAGCCTGCGCAAGACGGACGATGTCGAGACCAGCATCTACGCCCGGATGCTCGCCGAGGATGTCGTCATCGACGGCAAGGTGGTCGCCCCGGCCAATGTCGACCTGGGCGATGTGCTCATCGACCAGCTGCTGCGGCGCGGTGTCGAGGAGGTCAAGGTCCGCTCGATCCTGACCTGCGAGTCGGCAGTCGGCACCTGTGCCTTCTGCTACGGCCGCTCGCTGGCCACCGGCAAGCTGGTGGACATCGGTGAGGCCGTCGGCATCATCGCGGCCCAGTCGATCGGTGAGCCCGGCACCCAGCTGACGATGCGTACCTTCCACACCGGTGGTGTGGCCGGTGACGACATCACTCAGGGTCTGCCGCGTGTCGTCGAGCTCTTCGAGGCCCGCGTCCCCAAGGGCGTGGCCCCGATCTCGGAGGCCGTCGGCCGGGTCCGTATCGAGGAGACCGAGAAGACCAAGAAGCTCGTCATCACCCCGGACGACGGTTCCGACGAGATCGCCTACCCGATCTCCAAGCGGGCCCGTCTCCTGGTGAGCGAGGGCGACCACGTCGAGGTCGGCCAGAAGCTGACCGTGGGTGCCACCAACCCGCACGACGTGCTGCGTATCCTCGGCCAGCGCCAGGTCCAGATCCACCTGGTCGGCGAGGTGCAGAAGGTCTACAACTCCCAGGGTGTGTCGATCCACGACAAGCACATCGAGATCATCATCCGGCAGATGCTCCGCCGAGTGACGATCATCGAGTCCGGCGACGCGGAACTGCTGCCGGGCGAGCTGGTCGAGCGCGGCCGCTTCGAGACCGAGAACCGTCGTGTGGTCTCCGAGGGCGGACACCCCGCCTCCGGCCGTCCGCAGCTGATGGGTATCACCAAGGCCTCGCTGGCGACCGAGTCCTGGCTGTCGGCCGCCTCCTTCCAGGAGACGACCCGGGTGCTCACCGACGCGGCGATCCACGCCAAGTCGGACTCCCTGCTGGGCCTCAAGGAGAACGTCATCATCGGTAAGCTCATCCCGGCCGGTACGGGCCTCGCCCGCTACCGCAACATCCGGGTCGAGCCGACCGAGGAAGCCAAGGCCGCGATGTACTCGGCCGTCGGCTACGACGACATCGACTACTCGCCGTTCGGCACCGGCTCCGGCCAGGCCGTACCCCTGGAGGACTACGACTACGGCCCGTACAACGGCTGATTCGCAGCGATCCTGCTGGACCGCAGGGCGGCACCCCGGGGAACCGGGGTGCCGCCCTGCGGCGTTCTACGGGACAATGGACGGAATATCCGGCTCCAGGGGGAGTGGTCCGAGTGTCGTACCAGCAGTGGCAGCCCGCGCAGGCGGCCCAGCACAGCATGCTGGCATCCGACGCGGCCCGCGAGGGCGCGGTGGAGATACTCAAGGGCGCCTACGCCGAGGGCCGGCTCCTCATGGAGGAGTACGACGACCGGGTCGGCCGCGCCTACCAGGCCCGTACCTACGGAGAACTGGACGCCGTCATCGGCGACATACCGCAGCCGCAGCCGCTGCCTCCCGTCTTCCGCCCGGCTCTGCTGCCGCGCACCAACAGCAAGGCGGTGGCCGCGCTCATCTGCGGGGTGGGCGGCATCTTCGTGGGGATCACCGCGATCCCGGCGATTGTGCTGGGTCATATGGCCCGGCGCGAGATACGCCGGACGGGCGAGCGGGGCGACAGCATGGCCGTCGGCGGGATGGTGCTGGGCTATGTGGTGACCCTCATCATGGTCGCGCTGGTCGCGCTGATCGTTGTGGCGGTATGGGCCGCCAACGGTGTGTCGTCGACCACATGGCCGTAAAATCAAGCCAGTCCGATGATTGACGACTGTGCTGGCCGGGCAGGGTACAGGTTTCGAAGGGGTCGGGCCCGGCGCTGCCTATTTGTTTTGACCGCAGCCGATGCGATAGGTAGGCTCTGACCTTGTGCCTGGGGTGTGCCCGGGTTCCTGTGTGTGCACTCGTCCATTCAGGGACCACCGAGGCCGCGACACCCGAAATACGCACCTTACCCGCATTGCGGGGGCGTACAAGGATCGCGACACACCCGACCGCGTGGGTCGGGGAAACCTCCCCAGGTTAGATGTATCGAGATCGGCACACAGAAACCGGAGAAACGGTGCCTACGATCCAGCAGCTGGTCCGGAAGGGCCGGCAGGACAAGGTCGAGAAGAACAAGACGCCTGCGCTAAAGGGCTCCCCTCAGCGTCGTGGTGTCTGCACGCGTGTGTACACGACCACCCCGAAGAAGCCGAACTCGGCGCTTCGCAAGGTGGCCCGTGTGCGCCTGACCAGTGGGATTGAGGTCACCGCCTACATTCCGGGCGAGGGCCACAACCTGCAGGAGCACTCCATCGTGCTCGTGCGCGGCGGCCGCGTGAAGGACCTGCCGGGTGTTCGTTACAAGATCATCCGCGGCTCCCTGGACACCCAGGGTGTCAAGAACCGCAAGCAGGCCCGCAGCCGCTACGGCGCCAAGAAGGAGAAGTAAGAATGCCTCGTAAGGGCCCCGCCCCGAAGCGCCCGGTCATCATCGACCCGGTCTATGGTTCTCCTCTGGTGACCTCGCTGGTCAACAAGATCCTCCTGCACGGCAAGCGTTCCACCGCTGAGCGCATCGTGTACGGCGCCCTCGAGGGCGTGCGTGAGAAGTCCGGTGCCGACCCGGTCATCACGCTCAAGCGCGCACTTGAGAACGTCAAGCCGGCCATCGAGGTCAAGTCCCGCCGTGTCGGTGGCGCGACTTACCAGGTGCCCGTCGAGGTCCGTCCGGGCCGTTCCTCCACGCTCGCGCTGCGCTGGCTCGTGGGTTACTCCCGCGCCCGCCGCGAGAAGACCATGACCGAGCGCCTGATGAACGAGCTGCTGGACGCCAGCAACGGTCTCGGCGCCTCCGTCAAGCGTCGCGAGGACACCCACAAGATGGCCGAGTCCAACAAGGCCTTCGCGCACTACCGCTGGTAGTCAGCACCCACATCGAGACCGAGAGAAGACAGAGCCTCATGGCCACCACTTCGCTTGACCTGGCCAGGGTCCGCAACATTGGGATCATGGCCCACATCGACGCGGGCAAGACGACGACCACCGAGCGGATCCTGTTCTACACCGGCGTGAGCTACAAGATCGGTGAGGTCCACGACGGCGCTGCCACGATGGACTGGATGGAGCAGGAGCAGGAGCGCGGCATCACCATCACGTCCGCCGCGACCACCTGTCACTGGTCGTTGGACGACGTCGACCACACCATCAACATCATCGACACCCCGGGCCACGTCGACTTCACCGTCGAGGTGGAGCGTTCGCTCCGCGTGCTCGACGGTGCCGTCACGGTGTTCGACGGTGTCGCCGGTGTTGAGCCGCAGTCCGAGACCGTGTGGCGTCAGGCGGACCGCTACGGCGTGCCGCGTATCTGCTTCGTCAACAAGCTCGACCGCACCGGCGCCGAGTTCCACCGCTGCGTCGACATGATCGTGGACCGCCTCGGCGCGGTTCCGCTGGTCATGCAGCTGCCCATCGGCACCGAGATGGACTTCAAGGGCGTCGTCGACCTCGTCGGCATGAAGGCCCTGGTGTGGTCCGCCGAGGCGACCAAGGGCGAGATGTACGACGTTGTCGACATCCCGGAGACCCACACCGAGGCTGCCCTGGAATGGCGCGGCAAGCTCCTTGAGACCATTTCGGAGCACGACGACGAGATGATGGAGCTGTACCTGGAGGGCGAGGAGCCCACCGAGGAGCAGCTGATCGCGGCGATCCGCCGCGCCACCATCGCGTCGACCGACTCCGAGCACAAGGGCAAGCCGACCTTCACCCCGGTGTTCTGCGGTACCGCGTTCAAGAACAAGGGCGTCCAGCCCCTGCTCGACGCGGTCGTGCGCTACCTGCCCTCGCCGCTCGACATCGAGGCGATCGAAGGCCACGCGGTCGGCGACCCGGAGCAGATCGTCAAGCGCAAGCCGTCCGAGGACGAGCCGTTCGCCGGTCTTGCTTTCAAGATCATGAGCGACCCGCACCTCGGCAAGCTCACCTACGTCCGTGTGTACTCCGGCCGTCTCGAGACCGGCACCGCTGTGCTGAACTCGGTGAAGGGCAAGAAGGAGCGCATCGGCAAGATCTACCGCATGCACGCGAACAAGCGGGAAGAGATTGCGGGCGTGGGCGCCGGCGACATCGTCGCCGTCATGGGCCTGAAGCAGACCACCACCGGTGAGACGCTGTGTGACGACAAGAACCCGGTGATCCTGGAGTCCATGGACTTCCCGGCGCCGGTCATTCAGGTCGCCATCGAGCCCAAGTCCAAGGGCGACCAGGAGAAGCTGGGTGTCGCGATCCAGCGTCTCGGCGAGGAGGACCCCTCCTTCCAGGTCCACTCGGACGAGGAGACCGGCCAGACCATCATCGGCGGCATGGGCGAACTGCACCTCGAGGTGCTGGTCGACCGTATGAAGCGCGAGTTCAAGGTCGAGGCCAACGTCGGCAAGCCGCAGGTCGCGTACCGCGAGACCATCCGCAAGACGGTCGAGCGGCATGACTACACCCACAAGAAGCAGACCGGTGGTACCGGTCAGTTCGCGAAGGTGCAGATCGCGATCGAGCCGCTCGTGGACGGAGACGCGTCCTACGAGTTCGTCAACAAGGTCACCGGTGGCCGTATCCCGCGGGAGTACATCCCCTCGGTGGACGCCGGTGCGCAGGAGGCCATGAAGTTCGGCATTTTGGCCGGCTACGAGATGGTGGGCGTCCGCGTCACCCTTCTCGACGGTGGCTACCACGAGGTCGACTCCTCCGAACTGGCATTCAAGATCGCCGGTTCGCAGGCCTTCAAGGAGGCCGCCCGCAAGGCGAGCCCCGTGCTGCTCGAGCCGATGATGGCCGTTGAGGTCACCACGCCCGAGGACTACATGGGTGACGTCATCGGCGACCTCAACTCCCGCCGTGGCCAGATCCAGGCCATGGAGGAACGTAGCGGTGCTCGGGTCGTCAAGGGCCTGGTTCCGCTGTCGGAGATGTTCGGCTACGTCGGCGACCTCCGCAGCAAGACCTCGGGTCGCGCGAGCTACTCGATGCAGTTCGACTCCTACGCCGAAGTTCCGCGGAACGTCGCCGAGGAGATCATCGCGAAGGCCAAGGGCGAGTAGCTCCGTATTTGGAGAGCCGCTCAAGCCTTAGGCTTGACAGAGGCAACGCGGGGCATTCCGCCGCAAGACGGAATGCCCGGTCGCCCCGCATCCCCAGCAAAGATCACCTGGCGCCGATGAAGCAAGGCGTACAGATCCACTCCACAGGAGGACCCCAGTGGCGAAGGCGAAGTTCGAGCGGACTAAGCCGCACGTCAACATCGGCACCATCGGTCACATCGACCACGGTAAGACGACGCTGACCGCGGCGATTACCAAGGTGCTGCATGATGCGTACCCGGACCTGAACGAGGCCTCGGCCTTCGACCAGATCGACAAGGCTCCCGAGGAGCGCCAGCGCGGTATCACCATCTCGATCGCGCACGTCGAGTACCAGACGGAGTCGCGTCACTACGCGCACGTTGACTGCCCCGGTCACGCTGACTACATCAAGAACATGATCACCGGTGCCGCGCAGATGGACGGCGCCATCCTCGTGGTCGCCGCCACCGACGGCCCGATGCCGCAGACCAAGGAGCACGTGCTCCTGGCCCGTCAGGTCGGCGTCCCCTCCATCGTCGTCGCCCTGAACAAGGCCGACATGGTGGACGACGAGGAGATCCTGGAGCTCGTCGAGCTCGAGGTCCGTGAGCTCCTCTCGGACTACGAGTACCCGGGCGACGACCTGCCGGTCGTCCGCGTCTCGGCGCTCAAGGCGCTCGAGGGCGACAAGGAGTGGGGCGAGAAGCTCCTCGGCCTCATGGCGGCCGTGGACGAGTCGATCCCGACTCCGGCGCGTGATGTCGAGAAGCCGTTCCTGATGCCGATCGAGGACGTCTTCACGATCACCGGTCGTGGCACCGTCGTCACCGGCCGCATCGAGCGTGGTGTCCTCAAGGTCAACGAGACCGTGGACATCATCGGCATCAAGGAAAACAAGACCACCACCACGGTCACCGGCATCGAGATGTTCCGCAAGCTGCTCGACGAAGGCCAGGCCGGTGAGAACGTCGGTCTGCTCCTCCGTGGCATCAAGCGCGAGGACGTCGAGCGCGGCCAGGTCATCATCAAGCCGGGTTCGGTCACGCCGCACACCGAGTTCGAGGCCCAGGCCTACATCCTGTCGAAGGACGAGGGTGGTCGTCACACCCCGTTCTTCAACAACTACCGCCCGCAGTTCTACTTCCGTACGACTGACGTGACTGGCGTCGTTACCCTCCCCGAGGGCACCGAGATGGTCATGCCGGGCGACAACACCGCCATGACGGTCGCGCTGATCCAGCCGATCGCCATGGAGGAGGGCCTCAAGTTCGCCATCCGCGAGGGTGGCCGGACGGTCGGCGCCGGCCAGGTCACCAGCATCACCAAGTGACCTCCGGTCCGGTTCTCTGACACCGGGCTTCCAGGGCCCCGGTCCACCGCTTCGGCGGCGGACCGGGGCCCTGCTGTTTTCCCGGCCCGGTTTCCCGGCCCGGTTTCCCGGCCCGGTTTCCCGGCCCGGTTTCCCAGGCGGTGGGTGAGGGTGGCGATACCCGCGTCCAGACCCTTCAGGTGCGCGGCCTGCCCGCGCCGCGCCAGCGCCCACTGGTCATGGCTGGCCTTGGTGATACTCCCGGCCCACCGCGACGACGACCCGGACGTCAGCGCGCGCTTCCGCGCCGCCCACGTGTCCTTGTCATGCTCCAATCCGTCCCGGCAGCGCCGGGCGACATCACCCGACGCCAAAGCGCCCAGGTGCCCGCCCACCGCACGCAGCACCCGCTCCTCATCAGCGGTCAGCCGCAGCCAGGTACGGACCGACACCCCAGAAGACCCCGGCGCCACGAACGGGGCAGCCATCGACCGCAACGCCCCCACCCCGACCACCCCCTCACCCGAGGGGATCCAGACTGGTGTACCCACCCCGCACACCACGACGAAACCGCCCCCCGTTCACCCGAACGAGTTCCCCAGCACGGCGCCAACAGACCGGGCGACACGATCACCACCCTCACACCAGCACACTCACTCAAGCGAACTCATACACACTCCTTCGTACGCAACGATCAACAGCTCACACCCCCCGCCCCCCAGGAGGTCGGGGCCTCGCTGCCTCTCTTCAGCCCAGCTCGGCCCACACCGTCTTGCAGGGCGCCGGGCCCGGCGCGACACCCCAGCGGTCGGCCAGCGCGTCCACGAGCATGAGGCCGCGCCCCGACTCGTCCTCCGGGAGCGCCTCGCGGTGGACAGACGGAAGGCGCTCCGCGCGGGCGTCCGTCACCTCGATGCGGAGTGTGCCGGCGTTCGTGACGGTGAGCGTCAGCCGGAAGTCGCGGCCCGGTACGCGGCCATGGAGCGCCGCGTTCGCGGCCAGCTCAGCGACAACGTGTGCCGCCGCCTCGATCGACAGCCCCCAGCTGCGCAGCTGCTCGGTCGCGAGCAGCCGGGCAAGCCGGGCGCCCCTGCGGGTGGCGGAGAGCTGGACATGGAACTGGCGGGTGGCGGGGGCTGTTTCGGGGCTGGTGATTTCCTGGTTCACGCGACTTAGCGTGATCGGGCGTGTGACAACTGGATAGGCGTGGGGCTTGTACGGAGCGTGACTGTCCGTCCGTGGCCTGGACCTGTCCGGCCGGTACGCCGTGGTTGGGGTGGTTGGGGTGGTCGGGGTTGCCGGTCTCGCCATTTCTGATTGGCCGGGTGCGGGTGCGTTTTGCTCCCTTTGGTCGCAAAGATCAAAGACGCAACTGCGGAGGGGGAGGAGGGGGGCTCGTCTCGTCGGTTGGCTCCCGGGCCGGTGGGTTGCGGAGGTCAAGGCGGCTTGTGCGGCATCGGTTCGGTGGGTGTCTGGGGTCTCGTTGCCGGATCCTGGTAGAGATGGTCGGTGGCGACGCCTGTTGTCCGTGGGGGGTTGCGCTGCCGTAACCGGCGGCTGTCGGGTGCTTGGTGGCTTGGCCCCGGGGCGGGGGAAGTGAGCGGGGGCCCGGTGGCTGCCCTCCCGGCCGGTGGGTGGGGGTCCAGGCGCGGGGGTGCAGAAACGTTCCGGCGGAGGGCGGGTGGCTCTCCTCCGGGTTCGGGGCAGGAACGTTTTTGCCGGGGATCGGGACATTAGGTGCCCGAATGGGACACTCTCACGGGCCCCGCTCGTAGTGTCGCTGTCTCATCGGGGCACCTCATGGATCCGCTCCGCCGCAGAATCGTTTCAGCGGGAGCGAGGAGGCTTCCCCGCATCCGGCATATCGGTCAATTCCTCTCGCGCCTGCGTGCACTACAGCCCATGCCTGCGTACACCCCCGCCACGCCGGGGTGTACGCAGGCATGGGCTGTAGTGCACGCAGGCGGGCGGGCTGTGGGGTCGCTGGCGGGCCACCGGCGACCCCTGGGACGGATTTGAGTGCAGTTAGTGAAGTCCAGAAATTGGCAATTCGGGCATATCTCTTCACTTTCAGCACTGACAATCCAGATGGGCCCAAAAGGTATGCCCAAAGTGGGGTAAATGCTGCCCCGGGGGTGGTGAACCCGGTATGGCGCTCCGCCGGAACGTTTCTGCATCCCCCCGCATGAACGCCGGCCGCCCACTGGTCGGGAGAGCAACCACTCGCCCCCCGCCGGAACGTTTCTGCGCCCCCGCCGGGCCCGGGCCCCCGCCCATCCGCCCACCGGCCGAGAGGGAAGCCGCCGGGCCCCCGCCCGCCCCGTCGACAACGGGGCCAAGCCACCAAGCACCCGACAGCCGCCGGTTACGGCAGCGCAACCCCCCACGGACAACAGGCGTCGCCACCGACCATCTCTACCAGGATCCGGCAACGAGACCCCAGACACCCACCGAACCGATGCCGCACAAGCCGCCTTGACCTCCGCAACCCACCGGCCCGGCGGCCCGGTGACAAGCGGCAGCGCCCCTCCCCCTTCCCGTAGGAGCGCCTTTTTCTTCGCGACCGAAGGGAGCCAGCGCTCCCGCACGCCACCCATGCCGAAATAACCCCACCGAGGCCCGGGGCGGGTGATTTTCTGGGCCAATGTCATCAACGCGCCCCGCCGTGTTTACGCTTCGGGGTAACTAGCCGAGTGCGGACAGTGATTGCCGTACGCGGGTGCCAAATGAGCGGGGGCGGTATGGACTACACGGCAGACGGAGCGGACGGGGCGGACGGCTCTCACTGGGACGCCGGGCTGGAGGACGACGATTCCGGGGCCGTGATGAAGGCGGTCGGGCGGCAGATCAAGCTCTGGCGGGAAGCGGCGGGGCTGCGGCGGATCGAGTTCGGGGCGGCCATCGGGTATGGCGAGGAGATGGTCTCGTCCGTCGAGCGGGGGCGGCGGGTCCCCAAGCCGGAGTTCCTGGACAAGGCGGACGAGGTGCTGGGGGCCGGCGGCAAGCTCGCCGCGATGAAGGATGACGTGGCCGAGGCCCGGTACCCGAAGAAGGTGCGGGACGTCGCGAAGCTGGAGTATGAGGCGGGAGAGCTGGGCTCCTATGCAAGCACCGTCGTGGATGGCCTCTTGCAGACGGAGGAGTACGCACGGGCGCTCCTTGGCCTGCGGCGCCCGGCGTACGGAGAGGACGAACTTGAGCGGCTGGTGGCTGCTCGCATGGCTCGCCAGGAGATCTACGAGCGGCGGCCCGCCCCACTGCTGACCTTCGTCCAGGAAGAGGCGACGCTCCGGCGGCCGATCGGGGGCAGAATGGTGTTGCGACGCCAACTCGAACACCTGCTGGAGGCCAGCCAGTTGCGGTACGTCGAGATCCAGGTGATGCCCACGGCGGTCGAGGAGCACTCCGGGCTCGGCGGCTCGTTGCGCGTCCTGAAACTCAAGGACGGCACAGCGGTCGGGCTGAATGAAGTGCAGCTCACCAGTCGCCTGATCGCCGATCCCCGGGAGGTCCAGATCCTTGAGATGCGGTATGGCATGATCCGGGCGCAGGCTCATACGCCGCGTGAATCGCTGGCCGTCATCCAGAAAGTGCTGGGAGAGACATGACCCTCAAGCCCTCTGCCAGAGCCGGTTCCGCGCTGGAGTGGTTCAAGAGCAGTTACAGCACCGACGACGGTCCTTCCTGCGTCGAGATCGCAACCGCCCCCGGCGCCGTCCACGTCCGCGACTCCAAGGACCCCCAGGGTCCGCAGTTCGCGTTCACATCGCAGGCGTGGGCCGAGTTCGTCTCGTACGCGGCAAAGGGCTGATCCGCCGCCTCCGGCGGGCCCCGGGTTTGACCCTCACCCCCGCAGGGGTAGGCTTCCCGGCTCGATTGGCGCGGGGTGCCCCGCGTATGGCAGACTAGCCAAGTTGCTCGGTCGAGCGCCGATGTTGCGCGCCTCCCGTCGGGAGGACCGGAAGCGAGTCCCACAGTACTCGTCGTCCCTTGTGGACGGACGTACGGGAATCTTCCGGGAAGCGTGAACGCGGTGCAGACCAGGCACCCGGTGGGTGTCATCTCCCACAAACCCCCTCCCGAGGGATTTTCCGCATGCGGAGAATTACGGGAAGGGGCGCGACACGCCCGACCGCGTGGGTCGGAGAAGACGGTCGTCCGCCGGGTTCCAGAGCGTAAGAAGAGACAGGACTACGGAGTAGCCATGGCGGGACAGAAGATCCGCATCCGGCTCAAGGCCTACGACCACGAGGTCATCGACTCTTCGGCGAAGAAGATCGTCGAGACGGTGACTCGTACTGGTGCGCAGGTCGCGGGCCCGGTGCCGCTGCCCACTGAGAAGAACGTGTACTGCGTCATCAAGTCGCCGCACAAGTACAAGGACTCGCGCGAGCACTTCGAGATGCGCACTCACAAGCGCTTGATCGACATCCTCGACCCGACGCCCAAGACCGTTGACTCGTTGATGCGCCTGGACCTTCCGGCCGGCGTTGACATCGAGATCAAGCTCTGAGAGGCGCGGACAAGATGGCAAAGCAGATCAAGGGCATCCTGGGCGAGAAGCTCGGCATGACCCAGGTCTGGGACGAGAACAACCGTGTCGTCCCGGTGACCGTCGTCAAGGCCGGCCCGAATGTCGTGACCCAGGTTCGTACGAACGTTGTCGACGGCTACGAAGCGGTCCAGATCGCCTTCGGCGAGATCGATCCCCGCAAGGTGAACAAGCCCCTCAAGGGCCACTTCGCCAAGGCCGATGTGACCCCGCGCCGCCACCTGGTGGAGCTCCGCACCTCCGACGCCAGCGAGTACACGCTCGGCCAGGAGATCACTGCCGAGGTGTTCGAGTCCGGCGTCAAGGTCGACGTCACGGGCAAGAGCAAGGGCAAGGGCTTCGCCGGTGTCATGAAGCGTCACAACTTCAAGGGCCTCGGCGCCGGTCACGGCACCCAGCGCAAGCACCGTTCGCCCGGCTCCATCGGTGGCTGTGCCACCCCGGGTCGTGTGTTCAAGGGCATGCGCATGGCGGGCCGTATGGGCAACGAGCGGGTCACCACCCAGAACCTGACCGTCCACGCCGTTGACGCGGAGAAGGGACTGCTCCTGATCAAGGGAGCCATCCCCGGTCCGAACGGCGGCCTCGTCCTGGTCCGCACCGCGGCCAAGGGGGCCTGAGGATATGAGCACCATTGACATTCTGTCGCCCGCCGGCGACACGACCGGCAGCCTTGAGCTCCCGGCTGAGATCTTCGACGCCAAGGTCAGCATCCCGCTGATCCACCAGGTCGTCGTGGCGCAGCTTGCCGCGGCCCGTCAGGGCACGCACAGCACCAAGCGCCGTGGCGAAGTCCGTGGTGGTGGCAAGAAGCCGTACCGTCAGAAGGGCACCGGCCGCGCCCGTCAGGGTTCGACCCGCGCTCCGCAGTTCGTCGGCGGTGGCGTCGTCCACGGTCCCAAGCCGCGTGACTACTCGCAGCGGACGCCGAAGAAGATGGTCAAGGCCGCCCTCAAGGGCGCTCTGACCGACCGGGCGCGTCACAACCGCATCCACGTCGTGACCGGCGTCATCGAGGGCGATGCCCCGTCGACGAAGGCCGCCAAGAGCCTCCTCGGCAAGATCAGCGAGCGCAAGCACGTGCTCCTGGTCGTCGAGCGTGCTGACGAGGCCGCGTGGCTGTCCGCCCGCAACCTGCCCCAGGTGCACATCCTGGAGGCCGGCCAGCTGAACACGTACGACGTGCTCGTCTCCGACGACGTGGTCTTCACGAAGGACGCCTTCGACCGCTTCACCGGTGCCGCCGCCGAGGCCGAGCTCGAAGGGAGCGACGCCTGATGAGCGAGACCACTGCAGCGGTCGTCACCAGCAAGACCTACACGGACCACCGTGACATCCTGGTCAAGCCGGTGGTTTCCGAGAAGAGCTACGCGCTGCTCGACGAGAACAAGTACACGTTCATCGTCGCGCCGGGTAGCAACAAGACCCAGATCAAGCAGGCCGTCGAGGCGGTCTTCTCGGTCAAGGTCACCGGGGTCAACACGATCAACCGGCAGGGTAAGCGCAAGCGGACCAAGTCTGGTTTCGGCAAGCGCAAGGACACCAAGCGCGCCATCGTGACCCTCGCCGAGGGCGACCGCATCGACATCTTCGGCGGCCCGGTCTCCTAACGGAGGCCGGAGTCGTTCAGAAGTCCGGAACTTTCCGAGGACTGAGAAATGGGTATCCGCAAGTACAAGCCGACGACGCCGGGCCGTCGTGGCTCCAGCGTCGCCGACTTCGTCGAGATCACGCGGTCCACGCCGGAGAAGTCGCTGGTCCGCCCTCTGCACAGCAAGGGCGGCCGTAACAACGCCGGTCGTGTGACCGTTCGTCACCAGGGCGGTGGCCACAAGCGCGCCTTCCGAGTGATCGACTTCCGTCGTCACGACAAGGACGGCGTGCCGGCCAAGGTCGCGCACATCGAGTACGACCCCAACCGCACCGCTCGCATCGCGCTGCTGCATTACGCGGACGGCGAGAAGCGCTACATCCTTGCCCCGGCCAAGCTCGGCCAGGGCGACCGGATTGAGAACGGCCCTGGCGCCGACATCAAGCCGGGCAACAACCTCCCGCTGCGCAACATCCCGGTGGGTACGACCGTCCACGCCATCGAGCTGCGCCCCGGCGGCGGCGCGAAGATCGCCCGCAGTGCGGGTTCTTCCGTCCAGCTGCTGGCGAAGGAGGGCTCGTTCGCGAGCCTGCGTATGCCGTCCGGTGAAGTCCGCATGGTCGACGTCCGCTGCCGCGCCACTGTTGGCGAGGTCGGCAACGCCGAGCAGTCGAACATCAACTGGGGTAAGGCCGGCCGTATGCGCTGGAAGGGCGTCCGCCCGACCGTCCGCGGTGTCGCGATGAACCCTGTTGACCACCCGCACGGTGGTGGTGAGGGCAAGACCTCCGGTGGCCGCCACCCGGTCAGCCCGTGGGGCCAGAAGGAGGGTCGTACTCGCTCGCCGAAGAAGGCCAGCAACAAGTACATCGTCCGCCGCCGCAAGACGAACAAGAAGCGCTAGGAGCAGGTTTAGATGCCGCGCAGTCTGAAGAAAGGGCCCTTCGTCGACGACCACCTGGTCAAAAAGGTGGACGTACAGAACGATGCAGGCACCCACAACGTCATCAAGACCTGGTCCCGCCGCTCGATGATCATCCCGGCGATGCTGGGCCACACGATCGCGGTGCATGACGGCCGTAAGCACGTCCCGGTGTTTGTCACCGAGTCGATGGTCGGCCACAAGCTCGGCGAGTTCGCGCCGACCCGCACCTTCCGCGGCCACGAGAAGGACGACCGCAAGACGCGGCGTCGCTGATCGGCGGAGTGCGAAGACTATGACTGACACCGAAGGGACAACCATGGAAGCCAGGGCCCAGGCGCGGTACATCCGCGTCACGCCCATGAAGGCCCGCCGCGTGGTGGACCTCATCCGTGGCCTCGACGCCACGGAGGCTCAGGCGGTCCTGCGTTTCGCCCCGCAGGCCGCGAGCGTGCCGGTGGGCAAGGTGCTGGACAGCGCCATTGCCAACGCCGCGCACAACTACGACCACACGGACGCCCAGTCGCTGTTCATCAGCGAGGCGTTCGTGGACGAGGGCCCGACCCTGAAGCGGTTCCGGCCGCGCGCCCAGGGCCGCGCCTACCGGATCCGCAAGCGGACCAGCCACATCACCGTGGTCGTCTCCAGCAAGGAAGGGACCCGGTAATGGGCCAGAAGGTTAACCCGCATGGGTTCCGGCTCGGCATCACCACGGACTTCAAGTCCCGGTGGTACGCCGACAAGCTGTACAAGGACTACGTCAAGGAAGACGTCGCCATCCGCAGGATGATGACGAAGGGCATGGAGCGGGCCGGCATCTCGAAGGTTGAGATCGAGCGCACCCGTGACCGCGTCCGCGTCGACATCCACACCGCCCGGCCGGGCATCGTCATCGGCCGTCGCGGCGCGGAGGCCGACCGTATCCGCGGCGAGCTGGAGAAGCTCACCGGCAAGCAGGTGCAGCTGAACATCCTCGAGGTCAAGAACCCCGAGGTCGACGCTCAGCTGGTGGCCCAGGCCGTCGCCGAGCAGCTCTCCTCCCGCGTCTCCTTCCGTCGTGCGATGCGCAAGAGCATGCAGAGCACCATGAAGGCCGGCGCCAAGGGCATCAAGATCCAGTGTGGTGGCCGTCTCGGCGGCGCGGAGATGTCCCGCTCGGAGTTCTACCGCGAGGGCCGTGTGCCCCTGCACACGCTCCGTGCCAACGTGGACTACGGCTTCTTCGAGGCCAAGACCACCTTCGGCCGGATCGGCGTGAAGGTCTGGATCTACAAGGGCGATGTCAAGAACATCGCCGAGGTCCGCGCCGACAACGCCGCTGCCCGCGCCGGCAACCGCCCGGCCCGTGGCGGCGGCGGTGGCGGCGGCGGCAACGACCGTCCGCAGCGCCGCGGTGGCGAGCGCGGCGGCCGTGCCCGTCGTCCCCAGGGTGACGCTCCTCAGGCCCCCAAGGCCGAGGCCGTGACCGCTGAGGCCGCGAGCCCGGAGACCCCTGGAACGGAGGCCTGACAGTCATGCTGATCCCCCGTCGGGTCAAGCACCGTAAGCAGCACCACCCGAGCCGTCGCGGTATGGCCAAGGGTGGCACCGAGCTGGCGTTCGGCGAGTACGGCATTCAGGCCGTCACCCCGGCGTATGTGACGAACCGGCAGATCGAGTCCGCTCGTATCGCCATCACCCGTCACATCCGCCGTGGCGGCAAGGTCTGGATCAACATCTACCCGGACCGTCCGCTGACGAAGAAGCCGGCCGAAACCCGCATGGGTTCCGGTAAAGGTTCTCCGGAGTGGTGGATCGCGAACGTCCACCCCGGCCGGGTGATGTTCGAGCTGTCCTTCCCGAACGAAAAGGTAGCCAAGGAGGCGCTGACCCGCGCCGCCCACAAGCTTCCGATGAAGTGCCGGATCATCCGGCGCGAGGCAGGTGAGTCGTAATGGCGGCCGGCACCAAGACGGCAGAGCTGCGCGAGCTGGATGACGAGGGTCTCCTCGGCAAGCTGCGCGAGGCCAAGGAGGAGCTGTTCAACCTCCGTTTCCAGGCGGCCACCGGCCAGCTCGAGAACAACACCCGGCTCAAGATCGTCCGCAAGGACATCGCCCGGATCTACACCCTGATGCGTGAGCGTGAGCTCGGCATCGAGACGGTGGAGAGCGAGAGCGTCTGATGAGCGAGAAGACTGTGACTGAGACCAGCGAGCAGCGCGGCGACCGCAAGACCCGCGAGGGCCTTGTCGTCAGCGACAAGATGGACAAGACCGTAGTGGTCGCCGTCGAGGACCGTGTGAAGCACGCCCTCTATGGCAAGGTCATCCGCCGCACCAACAAGCTCAAGGCGCACGACGAGCAGAACGCTGCGGGCATCGGCGACCGTGTCCTCCTCATGGAGACCCGGCCGCTGTCCGCGACGAAGCGCTGGCGCGTCGTCGAGATCCTCGAGAAGGCCAAGTAATCCCTGAGGGGCTTTCCCCTCAGGACCGTTCCGTCAGGCTCGGCGTGGGGTTCGTATCTAGGTCCGAACCCCCGCCGGGAACCGACGCGACAATCAGGAGATAGACGTGATCCAGCAGGAGTCGCGGCTTCGGATCGCCGACAACACCGGTGCGAAGGAAATTCTTTGCATCCGTGTTCTCGGTGGCTCGGGCCGCCGCTACGCGGGAATCGGTGACGTCATCGTCGCCACCGTCAAGGACGCGATCCCCGGTGGCAACGTGAAGAAGGGCGAGGTCGTCAAGGCGGTCATCGTCCGGACCGTCAAGGAGCGCCGCCGCGCGGATGGCTCGTACATCCGCTTCGACGAGAACGCCGCCGTGATCCTCAAGAACGACGGCGACCCCCGCGGTACCCGCATCTTCGGCCCGGTGGGCCGCGAGCTGCGCGAGAAGAAGTTTATGAAGATCGTTTCTCTCGCGCCGGAGGTGCTGTAACCGATGAAGATCAAGAAGGGCGACCTGGTCCAGGTCATCACCGGTAAGGACAAGGGCAAGCAGGGCAAGGTCATCGTGGCCTACCCCACTGACGACCGCGTCCTGGTCGAGGGTGTCAACCGGGTCAAGAAGCACACCAAGGCCGGTCAGACGGCTCGTGGTTCCCAGACCGGCGGCATCATCACGACCGAGGCCCCGATCCACGTCAGCAACGTTCAGCTGGTGGTGGAGAAGGACGGCAAGAAGGTCGTCACTCGCGTCGGGTTCCGTTTCGACGACGAGGGCAAAAAGGTCCGCGTTGCCAAGCGGACTGGTGAGGACATCTGATGACTACCACCACCCAGCCGCGCCTCAAGCAGCGCTACCGCGAGGAAATCGCGGGCAAGCTGCGTGAGGAGTTCTCCTACGAGAACGTCATGCAGATCCCCGGCCTCGTCAAGATCGTGGTCAACATGGGTGTGGGCGACGCCGCCCGCGACTCCAAGCTGATCGAGGGCGCCATCAAGGACCTCTCCACGATCACCGGTCAGAAGCCGTCCGTCACCAAGGCCCGTAAGTCCATCGCGCAGTTCAAGCTGCGCGAGGGCCAGCCGATCGGCGCCCACGTCACCCTTCGCGGGGACCGCATGTGGGAGTTCCTGGACCGCACGCTGTCGCTGGCGCTTCCGCGCATCCGCGACTTCCGCGGTCTGTCGCCGAAGCAGTTCGACGGCCGTGGCAACTACACCTTCGGTCTCACGGAGCAGGTCATGTTCCACGAGATCGACCAGGACAAGATCGACCGCGTCCGGGGTATGGACATCACCGTGGTTACCACGGCGACCAATGACGCTGAGGGCCGTGCGCTCCTTCGTCACCTCGGCTTCCCGTTCAAGGAGGCGTGAGCCGTGGCGAAGAAGGCTCTCATTGCCAAGGCCGCCCGCAAGCCCAAGTTTGCGGTCCGTGCCTACAACCGCTGCCAGCGCTGCGGTCGTCCCCACTCCGTCTACCGCAAGTTCGGCCTCTGCCGTGTGTGCCTTCGCGAGATGGCCCACCGCGGCGAGCTGCCGGGCGTGACCAAGAGCTCCTGGTAAATCTCTTTTCAGGGATTATCAGGGCTCTCGGTAAGCATCTGGGTGGCAGGGGCCCAGCTCTTCATCCCGTAAGGTGGAAGGGTTGGGCGCCTGTCGCCCATGACCGCACGCGGGCTGTCCAACACACAGCCCGCCAGAAGTCGCTTACTACGCCGTAGGTCCCCGTGCCGCACCCGTCCCGACACCATTGGTGTTCGGGGAGAGGGATGGCGCAGATAGGAAACCCCGGCGAGAGAGGCCTAGGGCCAACTCATGACCATGACAGACCCCATCGCAGACATGCTGACCCGTCTGCGTAACGCGAACTCGGCGTACCACGACGATGTCGCGATGCCGTTCAGCAAGATCAAGTCCCACATCGCGGAGATCCTCCAGCAGGAGGGCTACATCACCGGCTGGAAGGTCGAGGACGCCGAGGTCGGCAAGAACCTCATCCTCGAGCTGAAGTTCGGCCCGAACCGTGAGCGTTCGATCGCCGGCATCAAGCGCATCAGCAAGCCGGGCCTGCGGGTCTACGCAAAGTCCACCAACCTGCCGAAGGTGCTCGGCGGCCTGGGCGTGGCGATCATCTCCACGTCCCATGGGCTGCTCACCGGCCAGCAGGCTGCCAAGAAGGGTGTAGGCGGGGAAGTCCTCGCTTACGTCTGGTAATCGGGAAACGGAGGTAAAGCAATGTCGCGCATCGGCAAGCTGCCCATCCCGGTTCCCGCCGGCGTGGACGTCACCATCGATGGCCGCACGGTCGCGGTGAAGGGTCCCAAGGGCTCCCTTTCCCACACCATTGCCGCACCCATCGACATCGCTAAGGGCGAGGACGGCACGCTGCTGGTCACCCGCCCGAACGACGAGCGTGTTTCGAAGGCCCTGCACGGCCTGTCGCGCACTCTGGTGGCGAACATGATCACCGGCGTGACCGCGGGTTACAGCAAGGCGCTCGAGATCAGCGGTGTCGGCTACCGCGTCCAGGCGAAGGGTTCCAACCTGGAGTTCGCGCTGGGCTTCAGCCACCCTGTTCTCGTCGAGGCCCCTGAGGGCATCTCCTTCAAGGTCGAGAACCCGACGAAGTTCAGCGTCGAGGGCATCGACAAGCAGAAGGTCGGCGAGGTCGCCGCGAACATCCGCAAGCTGCGGAAGCCCGACCCGTACAAGGCCAAGGGCGTTAAGTACGCGGGCGAAGTCATCCGCCGCAAGGTCGGAAAGGCTGGTAAGTAGCCATGGCATACGGTGTAAAGATTGCCAAGGGCAAGGCCTACAAGGGCGCCGCTCTCAAGCGCCGCCACATCCGCGTCCGGAAGCGCATCTCGGGTACCCCCGAGCGTCCGCGTCTGGTCGTGACCCGGTCCAACCGGAACATCGTGGCGCAGGTCATCGACGACATCGCGGGCCACACGCTCGCGTCGGCGTCGACTCTCGACACGTCCATCCGCGGCGGCGAAGGCGACAAGACGGCGCTGTCGAAGCAGGTCGGCCAGCTCGTGGCCGAGCGTGCCAAGGCTGCAGGCGTCGAGGTTGTCGTATTCGACCGTGGCGGCAACCAGTACGCCGGGCGCATTGCCGCCCTGGCGGACGCCGCCCGCGAAGCCGGGCTCAAGTTCTGAGTCCGCTCGTAGCTAGCGGAAGCAACGAAGAGAGGTAATTACAATGCCTGGACCCCAGCGCCGCGGAAGCGGTGCCGGTGGCGGCGAGCGGCGGGAACGCAAGGACCGGCGGGACGGTGGCCAGCAGGCCGAGAAGACCGCCTACGTCGAGCGCGTTGTCGCGATCAACCGCGTCGCCAAGGTTGTGAAGGGTGGTCGTCGCTTCAGCTTCACCGCGCTGGTCGTGGTGGGCGATGGTGACGGCACCGTCGGCGTCGGTTACGGCAAGGCCAAGGAGGTGCCGGCCGCCATCGCCAAGGGTGTTGAGGAGGCCAAGAAGCACTTCTTCAAGGTCCCCCGTATCCAGGGCACCATCCCGCACCCGATCCAGGGTGAGAAGGCCGCGGGCGTGGTCATGCTGAAGCCGGCTTCCCCCGGTACCGGCGTGATCGCGGGTGGCCCGGTGCGCGCCGTTCTGGAGTGCGCCGGCGTTCACGACATCCTGTCGAAGTCGCTCGGGTCGTCGAACGCGATCAACATCGTGCACGCCACGGTGGCCGCGCTCCAGGGCCTTCAGCGGCCCGAGGAGATCGCTGCCCGCCGCGGCCTGCCGCTGGAGGACGTCGCGCCCGCAGCTCTGCTGCGTGCTCGTGCCGGGGTGGGTGCGTAATGGCTCGCCTCAAGGTCACGCAGACGAAGTCCTACATCGGTAGCAAGCAGAACCACCGTGACACTCTGCGTTCGCTCGGTCTCAAGCGTATGCACGACGTTGTGGTCAAGGAGGACCGGCCGGAGATCCGCGGCATGGTCCAGACCGTCCGCCACCTCGTCACGGTTGAGGAGGTCGACTGATCATGGGTGCTGAGAACCCGATCAAGATCCACAACCTCCGTCCGGCCCCGGGCGCCAAGACCGCCAAGACCCGCGTGGGTCGTGGCGAGGCGTCCAAGGGCAAGACGGCCGGTCGTGGCACCAAGGGCACCAAGGCCCGCTACCAGGTTCCGGCGCGCTTCGAGGGTGGGCAGATGCCCCTCCACATGCGTCTGCCGAAGCTCAAGGGCTTCAAGAACCCGTTCCGCACCGAGTACCAGGTCGTCAACCTGGACAAGCTCGCCACCCTCTACCCCGAGGGTGGTGACGTCACGGTCGCGGACCTGGTCGCCAAGGGTGCGGTCCGTAAGAACCAGCTCGTCAAGGTGCTTGGCACCGGCGAGGTCTCCGTGGCGCTGCAGGTGACCGTTGACGCGGTCTCCGGCTCCGCCAAGGAGAAGATCGCCGCTGCCGGCGGCACTGTTACCGAGCTCATCTAGTCGGTACACCGTACGAAGAGGGGGGCCGGGACTTCCGTGAGGAAGGCCCGGCCCCTCTCTTTTTGTGCTGGTTGCCTCGGAAGGCGTACTGGCGAATCCACTGGAGGTTGGAGATTGCCATGCTCACGCGTGGGCGGCGCGGACTGGGAACGCTGGATCGTCTTCCTCGCCGACCGGGAGCCAATCGCCGACGGCTTCACCACGGCCGCCCTGTCCTGCGGCGGCTCCCCCCTGACGGCGGCGATCTACCGGCAAGGCACCATCGGAGCTGCCAAGGCCCATCTGTAGGCCACCGCGAGCCAGTTGAACGAGCACCCGGACAAGCTGGTCTGCGGGCGAGCCATCACCAGCGTGAACGGGGCGGCCGGCCGACGTCCTCTGGCCCTTCGCGGCCAGCTGACCTTTCGGCAGTCGTTCGCGGGGGTCAGATGGCCCTATATGTGCGTGTCCGACAGTGGGCAGGCGAGGCTGTTTGGGGGGGTAACCGGGCCGCGTGGAATTAGTGATGGCCGCCATATGTTCCTCACAGGCTGTCGGGCCCGGTAGGGTGTCCTAGCTGTTACCTTGCGCGGGGGTCTGCCCTGCCGCGGGTCCCGGCTGAATCCTTTTCGATAACCGAGACCGTTACCCCCTGCGCATGACGCGGGGGTCGCAGGAGGCACCGTGCTCACCGCGTTCGCCCGGGCGTTCAGGACGCCCGACCTGCGCAAGAAGCTGCTGTTCACGCTGGGCATCATGCTGCTGTTCCGCCTGGGCTCGCACATCCCCGTACCGGGGGTCGACTACAAGGCTGTCCAGACCTGTGTCACCGAGGTCGGCGGCAGCGGCGGCCTCTTCGGTCTGGTGAACCTGTTCAGCGGCGGCGCACTGCTCCAGCTGACCATCTTCGCGCTTGGGATCATGCCGTACATCACGGCGAGCATCATCCTGCAGCTGCTGACCGTGGTGATCCCTCGCCTGGAGGCCCTCAAGAAGGAGGGTCAGGCCGGCACCACGAAGATCACGCAGTACACGCGTTACCTCACGGTCGCGCTCGCGGTCCTGCAGGGCACCGGCCTGGTGGCCACCGCTCGTAGCGGCAGCCTCTTCGGCAACTGCACCGTGGCGAGCCAGATCATCCCGAACCAGTCGATCTTCACCACGATCACCATGGTCGTCACGATGACCTCGGGTACCGCGATGATCATGTGGCTGGGTGAGCTGATCACCGACCGCGGTATCGGCAACGGCATGTCGATCCTGATGTTCCTGTCGATCGCGGCCGGCTTCCCCACCCAGCTGTGGGCCATCAAGAAGTCCGGCAAGATCGCCGGTGGCTGGGTCGAGTTCTTCGCGGTGATCGCGGTCGGCCTGGCGATGGTGGCCCTGGTGGTCTTCGTCGAGCAGGCTCAGCGCCGCATTCCCGTGCAGTACGCGAAGCGAATGGTCGGCCGCCGGTCCTACGGTGGTACGTCCACATACATCCCGTTGAAGGTGAACCAGGCGGGTGTGATTCCCGTCATCTTCGCGTCGTCGCTGCTCTACATTCCGTCACTGCTGGTGCAGTTCAGCGGGTCCACGGCGAGCTGGGCGAACTGGATCCGGGACAACATGGTGAAGGGCGATCACCCGATTTACATCGCTACGTACTTTTTGCTGATCGTCTTCTTCGCCTTCTTCTACGTCGCCATCTCCTTCAACCCCGAAGAAGTGGCCGACAACATGAAGAAGTATGGTGGGTTCATCCCGGGCATCCGGGCCGGCCGCCCCACCGCGGAGTACCTCAGCTACGTGCTCAACAGGATCACGTGGCCGGGAGCGATGTACCTGGGACTGATTGCGCTGGTGCCCACTGTGGCGCTGGTGCTTTTCAATGCGACCGGTAACTTCCCGTTCGGCGGAACCAGCATCCTGATCATCGTGGGTGTGGGTCTGGAGACGGTGAAGCAGATCGAGAGCCAGCTCCAGCAGCGTAATTACGAAGGGTTCCTCCGCTGATGCGCATCGTCCTCGTTGGGCCGCCCGGGGCCGGCAAGGGTACGCAGGCCGCGTACCTGGCCAAGAACCTGTCGATTCCGCACATCTCCACGGGTGACCTCTTCAGGGCGAACATCAGCCAGGGATCGAACCTCGGTAAGCGGGCGCAGGCCTATATGAAGGCCGGCGACCTGGTTCCCGACGAACTCACCATCGCGATGGCCAAGGACCGCTGGGAGCAGCCGGACGCCGCGCACGGCTTCCTGCTCGACGGCTTCCCGCGCAATGTGAAGCAGGCCGAGGCGCTGGACCGGATCCTCAAGGACGAGGGCATAGGGCTCGACGCCGTGCTCGACCTGGAGGTCCCGGAGGAGGAGGTCGTCAAGCGGATCGCCGGCCGGCGGACCTGCCGTAACGACAGCAGCCACACCTTCCACGTCGAGTACAAGAAGCCCAAGGTCGACGGCGTCTGCGACGAGTGCGGCGGTGAGCTGTACCAGCGCGACGACGACAGCGAGGAGACGGTGCGGCGGCGGCTGGAGGTCTACCATCGCGAGACCGAGCCGATCATCGACTACTACCGCGACCAGGATCTCCTGATCACGATCCCCGCGCTGGGCCCGGTCTCCGAAGTCACCCAGCGAGCGATGGACGCGCTGCGGGAGCGGAACAAGGACGCGGTCGCCCCTTCTCGTGGCTAGTGATCAATTGATGGTTGCTGTGTGAATGCGGCCGCGATGCCCCAGTGGGCGTCGCGGCTGCTCTTTGCTCCCGGTCGGCCGCCGCCCAGGCAGGGCCCATGCGGCAGACTGGAGCGGTACACAGCCACTCGGATGCAGAAAGGCGACCGCCACCATGGTGGAGATCAAGAACCCCGAACAGATCGCGAAGATGCGCGCGGCGGGGCTCGTTGTCGCCGCCATCCATGAGGCGACCCGGAAGGCGGCCGTCCCGGGGGCGAGCACGAAGGACTTGGACGAGGTCGCGGCGAAGGTGATCGCGGACCATGGCGCCAAGCCGAACTTCCTGGGTTACGGGGGCTTCCCCGGCAACATCTGCACCTCGGTGAACGATGTCGTGGTGCATGGCATCCCGGACCGGGAGACGGTGCTCAAGGACGGCGACATCATCTCCATCGACGCCGGCGCGATCATCGAGGGCTGGCACGGCGATGCCGCCTTCACCGCCTTTGTGGGGTCGGGTCACGCGCCGGAGCTGCTGGAGCTCAGCCGGGTGACCGAGGAGTCGATGTGGGCCGGCGTCGCAGCCTTCCGCAACGGCAACCGGCTGGTCGACATCTCCAAGGCCATCGAGTCCTACATCCGCCGCCAGCCGCGCCCGGCGACCGGCAAGTACGGGATCGTCGAGGACTACGGCGGCCATGGCATCGGCTCCGAGATGCACATGGACCCGCATCTGCTGAACTATGTCTCGCGCAAGCGCGGCCGGGGCATCAAGCTGGTGCCGGGGGTCTGCCTCGCGATCGAGCCGATGGTGAGCCTGGGTACCCCGCTCACCCATGTCCTCGAGGACAACTGGACCGTTAAGACGGACGACGGCAGCTGGTCCTCGCACTGGGAGCACTCCATCGCGCTGACCGAGCAGGGCCCGCTGGTCCTCACGGCGGTCGACGGAGGCAAGGCGAAGCTCGCGGAGTACGGGGTCACTGCGGCGCCGGATCCGCTGGGCTGAGTGGCCCCGGCGGGCGGAGCCCGGCGCAGCCGCTCGAAGCTTGTGAGGCGCCCCCGGGGCGCCGAGCCCGCGAGAGGGGCGTGGAGAGGGTGCTGTGTACGGGGTCACTGCGGCGCCGGATCCGCTGGGCTGAGTCGGGCCGCTGGATCCCCTGGCATAACGATCAGGGGTCCTGGGCATTGGATGGGGGCCCGATTTCGTGTTCCCGTAGCGCTGACGTAGACTGACACGTCGGCTCACGTATGTCTATCGGCATGCCGAGGGCCGATCAAGGTAGTCGATCCCGAAAGCAGGACATGGCCAAGAAGCAAGGCGCCATCGAGATCGAGGGCACCGTGATCGAATCTCTGCCGAACGCGATGTTCAAAGTGGAGCTGCAGAACGGTCACAAGGTCCTCGCGCACATCAGCGGCAAGATGCGGATGCACTACATCCGTATCCTCCCCGATGACAGGGTTGTGGTGGAGCTGTCTCCATACGACCTGACGCGCGGACGGATCGTCTACCGCTACAAGTAGATCTCACGACCCGGAGAACCTGAACCCCATGAAGGTCAAGCCGAGCGTCAAGAAGATCTGCGACAAGTGCAAGGTGATCCGCCGTCATGGTCGGGTCATGGTCATCTGCGACAACCTGCGCCACAAGCAGCGCCAGGGCTGACGTACGACCACCCTCTGCATCCGCAGAACTTCGCGCGACGCGCACAAACGTATATACGCAGTCACCCATCCCCCTGTTCAAGGGGGATGACACCCCCGGCGGAGGCCGGGGACCCGCCGATACCGGTCGGGAGCGGGGCTGCGGAAGACCTCCGATCTCACCAGGAGCCAATGAATGGCACGCCTTGCAGGCGTTGACCTCCCGCGCGAAAAGCGCGTGGAGATCGCCCTCACGTACGTCTTCGGCATCGGTCGCACCCGTGCTCAGGAGACCCTGAAGAACACCGGTGTGAACCCGGACACCCGCGTCCGCGATCTTGCCGAGGAAGACCTCGTCAAGCTCCGCGAGTACGTGGACGCCAACTTCAAGACCGAGGGTGACCTCCGTCGCGAGGTCCAGGCGGACATCCGCCGCAAGGTCGAGATCGGCTGCTACCAGGGTCTGCGCCACCGTCGCGGCCTGCCGGTCCACGGTCAGCGGACTCACACCAACGCCCGCACCCGCAAGGGCCCGCGTCGCGCCATCGCCGGTAAGAAGAAGCCGGGTAAGAAGTAGTCCGCACCGGACGCACTGCGGTTTTCCGGGAGGATCCCTGGATCTCCGCAGGTCATAAGCGGTCCGTGCTGTAGGACCGACCACCTCCATGGGAGTTAACAGACTTATGCCTCCGAAGGGTCGTCAGGCCGGCGCCAAGAAGGTGCGCCGCAAGGAGAAGAAGAACGTCGCTCATGGGCATGCTCACATCAAGAGCACGTTCAACAACACCATCGTCTCGATCACTGACCCCGCCGGGAATGTGATCTCCTGGGCCTCTGCCGGCCATGTCGGCTTCAAGGGCTCGCGCAAGTCCACCCCCTTCGCCGCGCAGATGGCCGCCGAGTCGGCCGCCCGCCGGGCGCAGGAGCACGGCATGCGCAAGGTCGACGTGTTCGTCAAGGGTCCCGGCTCCGGCCGTGAGACCGCGATCCGCTCCCTCCAGGCCACCGGCCTGGAGGTGGGTTCGATCCAGGACGTCACCCCGACCCCGCACAACGGCTGCCGCCCGCCGAAGCGTCGCCGGGTCTGACGACCTGGCTTTGCGAAGACGGCATGGGCGGTACGGCGCGTAAGCGTCGTGCCGCCCGTACCCTTGCAGTACCAGCAGTATGCGTCGGCATCAAATAGTGGGTGCCGAAGACTGGAGGCAACACCAAATGCTGATCGCTCAGCGCCCCTCGTTGACCGAAGAGGTCGTCGACGAATTCCGCTCCCGGTTCGTGATCGAGCCGCTGGAGCCGGGCTTCGGCTACACCCTCGGCAACTCGCTCCGCCGTACGCTCCTCTCCTCGATCCCCGGTGCCGCTGTCACCAGCATCCGGGTCGACGGGGTCCTGCACGAGTTCACCACCGTGCCGGGCGTCAAGGAGGACGTCACCGACCTCATCCTCAACATCAAGCAGCTGGTCGTCTCCTCGGAGCACGACGAGCCGGTCGTGATGTACCTGCGCAAGCAGGGACCGGGTGTGGTCACCGCCGCCGACATCGCGCCTCCGGCCGGTGTCGAATGCCACAACCCCGACCTGGTTCTGGCCACCCTGAACGCCAAGGGCAAGCTGGAGATGGAGCTGACCGTCGAGCGCGGTCGCGGCTATGTCTCCGCCGTCCAGAACAAGCAGCAGGGCCAGGAGATCGGCCGTATCCCGGTCGACTCCATCTACTCGCCCGTGCTCAAGGTCACGTACAAGGTCGAGGCGACCCGTGTCGAGCAGCGCACCGACTTCGACAAGCTGATCGTCGACGTCGAGACCAAGCAGGCCATGCGCCCGCGTGACGCGATGGCCTCGGCCGGCAAGACCCTGGTCGAGCTCTTCGGGCTCGCCCGCGAGCTCAATGTCGACGCCGAGGGCATCGACATGGGCCCGTCCCCGACGGACGCCGCCCTGGCGGCGGACCTCGCGCTCCCGATCGAGGAGCTCGAGCTCACCGTCCGTTCGTACAACTGCCTCAAGCGCGAGGGCATCCACTCCGTGGGTGAGCTCGTGGCCCGTTCCGAGGCGGACCTGCTCGACATCCGCAACTTCGGTGCGAAGTCGATCGACGAGGTCAAGGCGAAGCTGGCCGGCATGGGCCTGGCCCTCAAGGACAGCCCGCCCGGATTTGACCCCACCGCCGCGGCGGACGCGTTCGGCGCGGACGACGACGCGGACGCGGGCTTCGTGGAGACCGAGCAGTACTGAGTCCGTGCGGGGGCCCTGCCCCCGCACACCCCCCGCTGAGGCGACCGCCTCAGAGGTACTGACACCGGTACCTGATACGGCCGGTGCAGGAATGAAGGAGAAAGACCATGCCGAAGCCCGCCAAGGGCGCCCGTCTGGGCGGCAGCGCCGCGCACGAGCGGCTGCTTCTCGCGAACCTCGCGAGGTCGCTGTTCGAGCACGGCCGCATCACCACCACCGAGGCCAAGGCGCGCCGGCTGCGTCCGGTCGCGGAGCGCCTGGTCACCAAGGCGAAGAAGGGCGACATCCACAACCGTCGCCTGGTGCTGCAGACGATCACGGACAAGAGCATCGTCCACACGCTCTTCACCGAGATCGCCCCGCGGTACGAGAACCGCCCCGGTGGCTACACCCGTATCACCAAGATCGGGAACCGTCGTGGCGACAACGCCCCGATGGCGGTCATCGAGCTGGTCGAGGCGCTGACTGTGGCCCAGGAGGCCACCGGTGAGGCCGAGGCGGCCACCAAGCGCGCGGTCAAGGAGTCCGAGGTCAAGGCCGAGGCTGCTGACACCGACGCCGAGGACGCTGCCCCCGAGGCCGCGACTGAGACCCCGGCCGAGGAGTCGAAGGACGCCTGAGGCGTCTCCTGGCTGACGAACGGGCCCGCCCCCAGTTTCTGGGGACGGGCCCGTTCCGCGTGTTTGAGAGGATCATCGCGTGAGCGACGAGATCGAGCCCGGCCGCGTACGGGTACGGCTGGACCTGTCCTACGACGGGGCCGAATTCTCCGGCTGGGCCAAGCAGCGGAACCGGCGTACGGTCCAGGGTGAACTGGAGTCCGCCATCCAGACCGTGCTGCGGCTGCCGGAGCCGGTGGACCTGACCGTGGCCGGGCGGACCGACGCCGGGGTGCACGCGCGCGGCCAGGTCGCGCATGTGGACCTGCCGGCGGAGGTGTGGGCCGTGGAGGGCGAGCGGCTGCGGCGCCGGCTGGCCGGGCGGCTGCCCTGGGACGTACGGGTGTGGAAGGCCGAACCCGCGCCGGACGGTTTCAACGCGCGCTTCTCGGCGATCTGGCGCCGGTACGCCTACCGGGTCGGGGACCACGAGGCCGGGGTCGATCCGCTGCTGCGCGGGCATGTGCTCTGGCACGACCGGCCGGTGGACGTGGACCTGATGAACGAGGCGGCCGAGAAGCTCCTCGGGGAGCACGACTTCGCCGCCTACTGCAAGAAGCGCGAGGGCGCGACGACGATCCGCACCCTGCTGGAGCTCCGGTGGGAGCGGACGCCGGAAGGGGTGGCCGTCGCGACGGTGCGGGCCGACGCCTTCTGCCACAACATGGTGCGGGCCCTGGTCGGAGCCATGATCCTGGTCGGTGACGGGCACCGCCCGATCGGCTTCCCCGGCGAGGTCCTGGCCGGCCAAGTCCGGCACTCGGCGGTGAACGTGGTGCGGCCGCACGGCCTGACGCTGGAGGAGGTCGGCTACCCGGCGGACGAACTGCTGGCGGCCCGCAACCGGGAGGCGCGCAATATGCGGACGCTGCCGGGCTGCCGTTGAGCCGGCCGGCGGGTTTGCGGTGTCCTGGCGTGCGGCGGGTTCATGGCCGCCGGGCTGCGCGGTAGTGGTTGCTCGCCGTCGCGGCGGAGGGAAATGCCGGGGCGCTGGCCCCTGGAGCGTTCCGGGGCCACCGGTCCGCGCCGCGGCGATGGCGAGTGACCGCCGGGGCGCGGACCGGCGCTTTCGAACCGGCCGCACCCCGGCGAAGATCCGCCGGACCAGCTTACGCCTCGACCTGGCTTACGCCTCGACCTCCGAGCGGTCGCCGCCCCAGAGAGTGTGGAAGGACCCCTCGCGGTCCGTCCGCCGGTAGGTGTGGGCGCCGAAGTAGTCGCGCTGGCCCTGGGTCAGGGCCGCCGGGAGCCGCTCGGCGCGCAGGGCGTCGTAATAGGCGAGGGAAGCGGAGAACCCGGGCGCGGCGATACCGTGCCGTGCGGCGCTTGCCACGACGGTGCGCCAGGCGTGCTGCGCCTCGCCCACCCCGGTGGCGAACCGCTGGTCGGCCAGGAGGCCGGGCAGGGCCGGATCGGCGGCGTACGCGGCCCGGATGTCGTCCAGGAACGCGGCACGGATGATGCAGCCGCCCCGCCAGAGGGCGGCGACGGCGCCGAGGTCGATGTCCCAGCCGTACTCCGCGCCGGCCGCCTGGATCTGGTGGAAGCCCTGCGTGTACGAGATCACCTTCGACGCGTACAGCGCCTGCTCCACCTGGTCCGCGAAGCGCGCCGCGTCCCGCGGGTCCAGCACGCTCGGGTGCGGTCCGGGCAGCCCCGCGGCGCTGCGCCGCAGCTCGCCGTGGCCGGACACCGCGCGGGCGAAGACCGCCTCGGCGATGCCGGAGACCGGGACGCCCAGGTCCAGGGCGGTCTGTACGGTCCAGCGGCCGGTGCCCTTCTGCTCGGCGGCGTCGGCGACGACATCGACGAACGGCTTGCCGGTGGCGGCGTCCTTGTGGGCGAGGATCTCGGCGGTGATCTCGATCAGGTAGGAGTCCAGGCGGCCCTTGTTCCAGCCGTGGAAGGTCTCCGCGATCTGGGCCGGTTCGTATCCGGCGACATTGCGCAGCAGGTCGTACGCCTCGGCGATGAGCTGCATGTCGGCGTACTCGATGCCGTTGTGCACCATCTTCACGAAGTGCCCGGCGCCGTCCGGCCCGATGTGCGCGCAGCACGGAGTGCCGTCGTCGGCCTTCGCGGCGATGTCCTCCAGCAGCGGCCCCAGGCTCTCGTACGACTCCGGGGAGCCGCCCGGCATGATGCTCGGGCCGTGCAGCGCGCCCTCCTCGCCGCCGGAGATCCCGGCGCCCACGAAGTGGACGCCGCTCGGGCGCAGTGCCGCCTCCCGGCGCCGGGTGTCGGCGAAGTGCGCGTTCCCGCCGTCAATGATCATGTCACCGGGTTCCAGTAGCGGTGCGAACTCGTCGATCACGGCATCGGTCGGTCCGCCCGCCTTGACCATGATCACCAGCCGGCGCGGGCGTTCCAGCGCGGCCACGAACTCCGCGGCGGTGGTGGCGGGGATGAACGTCCCCTCGTGACCGAATTCCTCGGCCAGTGCGGTCGTCTTGGCGGCGGTGCGGTTGTGGATGGCCACCGTATGGCCGTGCCGCGCGAAGTTACGGGCCAGATTGCGGCCCATCACTGCCAGGCCGGTGACGCCGATCTGTGCGGTGGGTGTCGTCATCGAGCGCTCCATTCGTCGGCTGCCCATACGTAATACGGCGCGGCCGCGTTCAAGGGGCGCTCGCGCAGATGAGCGCCCCGCTGTTCTTACGAGCTAACCACGGGCGTCAACGCCACATTCCGCTTCGGCGGTGCCGGGAATGCTTCGGGCACCTGCGGCGTCTCACTATGCGGGGCCGAATCGTTTCCGCCTTTGCCGCACCCCGGAGGAACGCATGCTGACGGGTATGTTCGACGAGCTCTTCCAGCCCGGCCGCCGTCATCTGGAGGAGGAGCAGAACCGCCTCGCGCTTACCCGGGACGAGCCGGGGGACGCCGACCCGGGGCGCGGCCCGATAGACCTCGACGCGGGTGTCGTGGTGGTCAGGGCGCGCTCCGGGGACGAGGGCGTCAGCCGGTCCGCCACGGGGTCTGCTTGATGCCGTTGACGACGACGCGCGCGAGGGACGGCGGTGCTGGAGACGACGGTGCCGGGTTTCAGCAGGCTCTTCGCGCTGCCTGTGGGTTTCGTCTGTACCGTGCGCTCGCCGAGGAACTCGTTGGTCCTCCGGTCGAAGATCCACTCGATGCGCCGGCCGGTGGCCTCGTCCGTACGGGCCACGGCGACCCCGTGCCGCCCCGCCGCGTCCGTGGCATCCGAAACCAGGACGACTCCGGGGATCCTGGCCGCGGCCCCGTGACGTACGTCACAGTCCCCGGTCCCGCCTCGCGGGACGCCTGCCCACGACTTGGGTCAGTTTGTCGGGCTTGCTGCTGCCGCGCCGGCCTGGGTGATGCCGCGCTGGCGGATCTGGTTGAAGGCGAAGTCGGAGATGTCGGTGCCGGCCTGCTTGGCGGCGGTGTCGGCCTCGGTGATGGTCTGGTTGTTCTTGAGGCCGGCGGTGGTGAAGTAGGCGTAGCGGCCGATGGCGTTGGTGGTGAAGCGGCAGTTGACGGCGTGGCAGAAGTCCACGACGCCACCGCCGTTGAGGGGCCGTATGTAGGCGGCGGTGTTTTTGAGCTTGGCGGCCGAGGCGCTGTTGTCGAAGATGGCGATGCCGACGGTGACGGCGACGGTGCCGCGGACGTAGGTGGCACGGAAGAGCTGGCGGCAGCCGTTTTTGGCCAGGACGGTGGAGAGGGTGCCGGCGGCGGCGGTGGTGCAGTGGGTGGTGCGGGTGGTGGCGGTCTTGGCGTAGGTGTGGCTCTGCCAGAGGAGGGACTTGCCGGGGAAGAGGGTGGCGGTGGTCAGGGGCGCGGTGTCCTTCTTGGCGGTGGAGATGAAGTCCAGGGGGTTGGGCGGGGGCGGGATGGAGACGTCGGAGAAGGTGGGCTGAGGGGGGAGGGGCTCCTCGGAGGCGCTTGCGGAGGGGCCCGCCTGGGTCTTCTTGTCGTCGCTGCTGTGGTTGGAGCTGACCACGGCGGTCGCGACGATGCCGGCTATCGCGGCGACCGCGAGCACTCCGCCGCTCACGAAGAGGAGCTTGCGGCGCCTGTCCCGGGCCTCGGACTGCTCGGCGAGAGCGCTCCAGTCCGGCTCGGCGGGACGCGGGGCCGCCGGCCCGGGGGTGTTCCAGGCCGGCGGCGGTCCCTGCTGCTGATACGGGGGGAAGGGGTTGTTGCCCGGGAACCCCTGATGGGGGTCCTGCGGCTGCTGCGGCCCATCGGTCATGGCGGGCATCATATTGGGCCGATGGGGTGATGGGGCGGCCCCTGGGCCCCGGCAGTGAAATCCGGTTGGGAGCGGGCCGGTGCCCAGGGAGAATCGTTGACTATGGGACATGTTGAGGCGGCACATCTGGAGTACTACCTGCCGGACGGGCGGGTGCTGCTCGGCGACGTCTCGTTCCGGGTGGGAGAAGGCGCCGCGGTGGCCCTGGTCGGGGCGAACGGCGCGGGGAAGACGACGCTGCTGCGGCTGATCGCGGGGGAGCTGAAACCGCACGGCGGCACGGTGAAGGTGAGCGGCGGCCTGGGGGTGATGCCGCAGTTCGTCGGGTCGGTGCGGGACGACCGGACCGTACGGGACCTGCTGGTGTCCGTGGCCCACCCCCGTATCCGTGAGGCCGCGAAGGCGGTGGACGCCGCCGAACTCGCGATCCTCGCGCAGGACGACGAGGCCGCGCAGATGGAGTACGCCCAGTCCCTCAGCGACTGGGCGGAGGTACGCGGCTACGAGGCCGAGACGGTATGGGACATGTGCACCATGGCCGCGCTGGGCGTCCCGTACGAGCGGGCCCAGTGGCGCGAGGTGAAGACCCTCTCGGGCGGCGAGCAGAAACGGCTCGTACTGGAGGCTCTGCTGCGCGGCACGGACGAGGTGCTGCTCCTGGACGAGCCGGACAACTATCTGGACGTACCCGGCAAGCGATGGCTTGAGGAACGGCTGCGCGAGACGAAGAAGACGGTGCTCTTCGTCAGCCACGACCGGGAACTGCTGGCACGGTCGGCGGAGAAGATCGTGAGCGTCGAGCCGGGAGCCTCGGGGTCCGACGTGTGGGTGCACGGCGCCGGATTCGAGACGTACCACCAGGCACGCAAGGAACGCTTCGCGCGCTTCGAGGAGCTGCGGCGGCGTTGGGAGGAGGAGCACACCAAGCTGAAGCAGCTGGTGTTCCGGCTGCGGCAGCAGGCCGCCATCAGCCCCGACATGGCCTCGCGCTACGCCGCCGCGCAGACCCGGCTGCGGAAGTTCGAGGAGATCGGCCCGCCGCCGGAGCCGCCGCGTGAGCAGGACATCAAGATGCGGCTCCAGGGCGGCCGCACCGGGATCCGGGCCGTGACCTGCAAGGGGCTGGAGCTGACGGGGCTGATGCAGCCGTTCGACCTGGAGGTTTTCTACGGGGAACGGGTGGCGGTGCTGGGGTCGAACGGCTCGGGGAAGTCGCACTTCCTGCGGCTGCTGGCGGGGGAGCCGGTGCGGCACTCGGGGGAGTGGAAGCTCGGCGCGCGGGTGGTGCCCGGGCACTTCGCGCAGACCCACGCGCATCCGGAGCTTCAGGGGCGCACCCTCGTCGACATCCTGTGGACCGAGCACGCCCGGGACCGCGGCAAGGCGATGGGGGCCCTGCGGCGGTACGAACTGGAGGGCCAGGGGGACCAGCTCTTCGGGAATCTGTCGGGCGGGCAGCAGGCGCGCTTCCAGATCCTGCTGCTCGAACTGGCGGGGACCACCGCGCTGCTGCTGGACGAGCCGACGGACAACCTCGACCTGGAGAGCGCGGAGGCGTTGCAGGACGGCCTTGAGGCGTACGACGGGACGGTGCTGGCGGTGACGCACGACCGGTGGTTCGCGCGGACCTTCGACCGGTATCTGGTCTTCGGGTCGGACGGGTTGGTACGGGAGTCGACCGAGCCGGTGTGGGACGAGCGGCGGGTGGCGCGCGAGCGGTAGGGGCCGTCTTCGCCCCGGGGCCCAGCCGTCCGGCCCCGGGCGGCTGGGCCCCGGCGCGCTCGTGTCGCGCCGGGGAGCTGGTCGGCGGCCACCTAGCCTGAGTCGTATGGATGGCCTGATCCGTATGGACGCGGACAAGACGGGCGGGGTGGGCTGGCTGCTACGGCCGGCTTCCTGGCCTGTACGGGCGGCTGCCGCCGCAGTGCTGGTGGCGGCGGTGCTGGAGGTGTACCGGCGCAGCCACTCCGGGGGGATGGACAACGCCTTTGTGGTGCGGGCCGCCCGCAGCTTCCTGGACGGGGGGTCGCCGTACGCGGACAAGCGGTTCCTCTATCTGCCCAGCGCGGTGCTGGCGGCGGTACCGGAGGCGCTGCTGCCGGACCGGGTGCTGCGGGCGGTGGTGCCGGTGGGGGTGGCTGGGCTGGTGCTGGGCGGCTGGTGGTGTTCCCTGCGGATCTTCGGCGTCTGGGCCGGGAGCCGGCTCGCGGTGCTGGGCGCGGGCGGGCTGGCGTACTTCGCGCCGTTCCGGAACCTGCTGCTGCTGGGCAACTGGACGGCGGTCTCGGTCGCCGCGCTGCCGCTCGCGCTGCTGCTGGTGGTGCGGGCACGGTGGGTCGCGGCGGGGGCCGTGATCGGGGCGGCGGTCGCGGTCAAGCCGATGCTGGTGCCCTTCGCGCTGCTCTTCGTCTTCGCCGGGCGCTGGCGGGCGCTCGCGGTGGCCGTGGCGATCCCGGCGGCGGGGTCCGTGGCGGCGGCGCTCGCGATCCCGCACCCCGGTTACTTCTTCACGCGTACGGTGCCTTTTCTGCTGCGGGGGCAGGATCCCTTCGCCGGGCTGTACGACGCTTCGCTGGGTGCCGTGCTGCCACGGCTGGGGGTGCCGCGGGGCCTGGCGCTGGCGTTCGCGATGGCCGTCGCCGCCGTAGGCGTGTGGTGCGCCTGGCGGCGCTGGCGGCGGGCGGACGACACGCCGATGCGCGTTGTGGAAACCGGCACCATGCTGATGCTTTCCGCTTTCCTCGTCTCGCGGCCCTCCTTCGACCACTACGTCCTCGTCGTGCTCCTTCCATTGCTCGCCTCCGTGGTGGTGCCGGGCTCGGCAGCCCGTACGCCCTGGTTCTGGATCGCGCTGGTTCCGCAGATCCCGGTGATCGACTGGCCGTATGTGACGCCGCTTACCCGGCGTGCCTTCAAGGACGCGGCCATGTTCTGCGGCCTCGCGGCCGTGCTCGCGTGGCGGTGCGCGGTGCCGGTGCGGCCCGTCCGCCTGCGGCGGGCTTCCCCCGCCGGCCCGCCCCTGTGTCCTCAGGAGCCCGACGGGCTGACGTCTCGCCCTCAAACGCCGGGCGGGCTCGAGAAGACGGGGCCGCCCGGCCCGTAGGGCGCCGTTCGTCCGGCGCCCCGAGCCCCCTCCGGCCGCCTGTGGCGCCGGGCGCGCCCGGATTCCGCCGCGACGCCGCGACGCCGCGAGGCGCGACAGCGCAGCCCGGCGGTGCTGAACCGGCCGCGCCGCCGGCGGGGGTGCCGCGCCCGTGCCCCGGGCCCGGGTGCCCGGCGAGGGCGCGGCTGGGGTGCCGGTCAGGCCCGCGGCCAGGTGTGGCGCCGGGCGCCCCGGCGCGGCGGAGGAGTCCGCCGTTGAGTGCTGTGGCGGAGCGCGTTTTGACCCGTCCGGGGCCGGGCGGGTATTCTGCGAGTTCGTTATGCGTATTGGCTTGCTCGTTCTCACGTGAGAGGCCGTTACGCCGGTCCACCGGGCCGATGATCCAGCGATGGGCTGCGGGTTGCGTCCCCGTATCTCGTCAAGGCTGTCGTGATCGTCCAGGTGGCCTTGTCAGGACTCACTCACTGAAGAAGCGAAGGCTATGACCGCGCGTACGTTCAGCCCCAAGCCCGGCGATGTCCAGCGCCAGTGGCACGTCATTGACGCGCAGGACGTTGTCCTGGGCCGTCTGGCCACTCAGGCCGCGAACCTCCTCCGGGGCAAGCACAAGCCGATTTACGCGCCGCACGTTGACACGGGTGACTTCGTCATCATCATCAACGCCGACAAGGTGCACCTGTCCGGCAACAAGCGGACCCAGAAGCTCGCCTACCGCCACTCCGGCTTCCCGGGCGGTCTGCGGTCCGTCCGCTACGACGAGCTCCTGGACAAGAACCCGGAGAAGGCCGTCGAGAAGGCCATCAAGGGCATGGTCCCCAAGAACACCCTGGGCCGTCAGATGCTCTCGAAGCTGAAGGTCTACTCGGGCCCGGATCACCCGCACGCTGCCCAGCAGCCGGTGCCGTTCGAGATCAGCCAGGTCGCGCAGGGCTAGTCCCAGCCACCAACATCACAGAAAGCAATCTGAGGAGAATCGTGGCTGAGACCACCGCTGAGGCCCCCGTCGTCGAGGACGGCGAGATCGTCGAGAACATCGAGATCCCGGAGGAGTACACCTCCGAGTCTCTCGTGGGCCGCTTCGGCGACCCGCAGCCGGCTGCCGGCACCGGCCGCCGCAAGGAGTCCATCGCGCGCGTCCGCATCGTGCCGGGCTCCGGCAAGTGGAAGATCAACGGTCGTACCCTTGAGGGCTACTTCCCCAACAAGGTGCACCAGCAGGCAGTCAACGAGCCGTTCAAGATCCTTGAGCTCGACAACCGCTACGACGTCGTCGCCCGCATCAGCGGCGGCGGCATCTCCGGCCAGGCCGGCGCCCTGCGCCACGGCGTGGCCCGCGCCCTGAACGAGGCGGACGTGGACAACAACCGCGCCGCGCTCAAGAAGGCCGGCTTCCTCACCCGCGACGACCGTACGGTCGAGCGCAAGAAGGCCGGTCTGAAGAAGGCCCGTAAGGCTCCGCAGTACAGCAAGCGCTAAGCACGCTATCGCGTACGCCCCGGAGGCACATTGTGCTTCTCCGGGGCGTACGCGTTTCGGGGCTCAGGGCGTATATCTGGTGAAGCCAGCTGAAGCCAGTGAATCTGGTGCAGACGCCCAGGATCGGCAATCTCGGAGGTACAACAGTGGGACGACTCTTCGGTACGGACGGCGTGCGCGGCGTCGCCAACGCGGATCTGACGGCGGAGCTGGCGCTCGGCTTGTCGGTCGCGGCGGCGCATGTGCTGGCCGAGGCGGGCACGTTCGCGGGCCATCGGCCGGTGGCCGTGGTCGGGCGTGATCCGCGGGCGTCCGGGGAGTTCCTGGAGGCCGCCGTAGTGGCGGGCCTCGCGAGCGCCGGCGTGGACGTCCTGCGGGTCGGTGTGCTGCCCACCCCGGCGGTGGCGTATCTCACCGGTGCGCTGGGCGCCGACCTCGGTGTGATGCTCTCCGCGAGCCACAACGCGATGCCGGACAACGGCGTCAAGTTCTTCGCCCGGGGCGGGCAGAAGCTCGCCGACGAGCTGGAGGACCGTATCGAGGACACGTACCACTCGCACGCGGCCGGTGAGCCCTGGGACAGACCGACCGGCGCCGGGGTCGGCCGCGTGAAGGCGTACGACGAGGGCTTCGACCGCTACGTCGCCCACCTCGTCGCCGTACTCCCCAACCGCCTGGACGGACTCAAGGTCGTCCTGGACGAGGCACACGGCGCCGCCGCCCGGGTCTCCCCGGAGGCTTTCACCCGGGCCGGCGCGGAGATCGTCACCATCGGCACGGACCCGGACGGCCTCAACATCAACGACGGCTGCGGGTCCACCCATCTGGACCTGCTCAAGGCCGCCGTCGTCGACCACGGCGCCGACCTCGGCATCGCCCACGACGGTGACGCCGACCGCTGCCTCGCCGTGGACGCCAAGGGCGAGGAGGTCGACGGCGACCAGATCCTGGCCGTGCTGGCGCTGGCGCTGCGCGAGGCGGGCGGGCTGCGCAAGAACACCGTCGTCGGCACCGTCATGTCCAACCTCGGCTTCAAGCTGGCGATGGAGCGCGAAGGCATCGACCTGGTGCAGACCGCGGTCGGCGACCGCTATGTGCTGGAGGAGATGAAAGCCCAGGGCTACGCGCTCGGCGGCGAGCAGTCCGGCCACGTCATCATCCTCGACCACGCCACGACCGGCGACGGCACCCTCACCGGCCTCATGCTCGCCGCCCGGGTCGTCGCCACGGGACGGCCCCTCGACGAGCTGGCCGCCGTCATGCGGCGGCTGCCCCAAGTGCTCATCAACGTACGTGACGTCGACAAGTCCCGGGTCGCCTCCTCGCCCGAGCTGACCGCCGCCGTGGCCGAGGCCGAGGCCGAACTCGGCTCCACCGGACGGGTCCTGCTGCGGTCCTCCGGGACGGAGCCCCTCGTACGGGTCATGGTCGAGGCCGCGGACATCGACCACGCCCGTGCGGTGGCCGGACGCCTGGCGGACGTCGTCAAGAGCGCGCTGGGCTAGGGCCTGTCCGGCCGATCTCCGCGGCGTCGCGTGCCCTGGCACCAGCGCTCGCGGCGTTGTCGTCAGTCGACGACTCTCCCCCAGACTCCGTCCGGGAGGTGCCCCCACCAAGCTCTCGGCTCCGCTCGAGCAGGGGGGACCCCCATCGCGTCGCCTCCTCCCCCAGCTACCGCTGGGAGGTGCCCCCACCTCCGCCTTGCGATCACAGGCGCCAGACCCCGCTCCTTCTCCCACGGAGATCGGCCGGACAGGCCCTAGACCGCCCGTCAGCCGGTGGCGCGCTGCCTCGCCCAGAGCCACTTCTGGGCGAGCAGCGTGAGCGTGCCCGCGAGCACGATCCCCGCCAGCGGCCCGGACTCCGGACCCACCACCTGGCACCCACGATCAGGGTCGCGCTGTCCAGCAGCACCCCGCAGGCCGCGAGCATCGTCGCCGGCGGCGTCGGTGAGCGACTCCCAGAGGACCAGGCCGATGCTTTCCATCGCGATCGACCCGTGCGCCGCGATGCCCGGCGCCCGCAATCCGGCCAGCGGTTCGCCGGCCGCCTCCCGGGCGACGTCGCACGTGACCACGTCCCCGGCGGGCCGATGGTCCGCTCGACGAGAGCGATGACTTCGTCCGTGCGGCCGGGGGGGCTACAGCTTGCGCAGCGACAGCCGCCGCACCTTGTGATCCGGCCCCTTGCGGAGCACGAGCGTCGCCCGCCCCCGGGTGGGCAGCACATTCTGCTGCAGATTCGGCAGGTTGATGGTGCGCCACGTCATACGGCCGTACTCCAGCGCCTCCTCCTCCGACACCTTTGTGTACTTGTGGAAGTACGAGAGCGGGTTCTGGAAGGCCGTCTCGCGCAGCTTGCGGAACCGGGTGAGATACCACTGCTCGATGTCCTCGGTGCGCGCGTCCACATAGACGCTGAAGTCGAAGAAGTCCGCCAGCCCGACCCGGGTCAGGCCGTCCTTGCCCGGCAGCGCGGGCTGGAGCACATTGAGCCCTTCGACGATGAGGATGTCGGGCCTGCGCACCACGAGCCGCTCGTCGGGGACGATGTCGTAGATCAGGTGGGAGTAGACGGGCGCGGTCACCTCGTCCTTGCCGGACTTCACGTCCGCGACAAAGCGCGTCAGCGCCCGGCGGTCGTAGGACTCGGGGAAACCCTTCCGCGACATCAGCCCGCGGCGCAGCAGTTCCGCCTTGGGCAGCAGGAAGCCGTCGGTGGTGACCAGCTCGACGCGCGGGTGTTCGGGCCAGCGGGCCAGCACTGCCTGGAGGATGCGGGCGACGGTCGACTTGCCGACGGCCACGCTGCCGGCGACGCCTATGACGAAGGGGGTGCCGGCCTGGGCACCGTGGCCGTTCCCGGCGTCGCCGAGGAAGGTGTTGAGGGCGCCGCGCAGGCCGCTGGTGGCACCGACGTAGAGATTGAGCAGCCGGGAGAGCGGCAGGTAGATGTCGCGGACCTCATCCAGGTCCACCACGTCGCCGAGGCCCCGCAGCCGCTCGACCTCAGCGGCGGTCAGTGGCAGCGGGGTCCGGTCGCGCAGGGCACTCCACTCCGCGCGGGTGAGGTCCACGAACGGGGTGACATCCACGCGGCGCTGGTGCTGGTCGGTCATGGGCACGGCCACCATTGTCCGGCCGGGCGGCACGGGGCTGACGCCGGGGGTCGGCGCGCGGTGCCGCACACGGCCTAGGCTGACCGTCATGTGTGGAATCGTGGGTTACGTAGGCGGCCAGTCCGCCCTCGACGTCGTCATCGCAGGCCTGAAGCGGCTGGAGTACCGCGGCTACGACTCGGCGGGCGTCGCCGTTCTCGCCGACGGCGGGCTCGCCGGTGCCAAGAAGGCGGGCAAGCTGGCCAACCTCCAGGCGCTGCTGGAGGAGCGTCCGCTGCCCACCGGCCCCGCCGGTATCGGCCACACCCGCTGGGCCACCCATGGCGGCCCCACCGACGCCAACGCGCATCCGCACCTCGACAACGCCGGCCGGGTCGCCGTCGTCCACAACGGCATCATCGAGAACTTCGCCGCGCTGCGGGCGGAGCTCGCCGAACGGGGTCACGTCCTCGCCTCCGAGACCGACACCGAGGTCGTCTCGCACCTCCTCGCCGAGAACTTCTCCTCCTGCGGCGACCTCGCCGAGGCCATGCGGCAGGTCTGCCGCCGTCTTGACGGCGCCTTCACCCTGGTCGCGGTGCACGCGGACGAGCCGGATGTGGTGGTCGGTGCCCGCCGCAACTCCCCGCTCGTCGTCGGAGTCGGCCAGGGCGAGAACTTCCTCGCCTCCGACGTCGCCGCCTTCATCGCGCACACCCGCGAGGCGATCGAGCTCGGCCAGGACCAGGTCGTGGAGCTGCGCCGGGAGGGCGTGACGGTCACGGACTTCGACGGCAAGCCGGCCGAAGTGCGGCCGTACCACGTCACCTGGGACGCGTCCGCCGCCGAGAAGGGCGGCTACGACTACTTCATGCTCAAGGAGATCGCCGAGCAGCCCAAGGCCGTCGCCGACACCCTCCTCGGGCGGATCGACGCCTCCGGCAGCCTCGCCCTGGATGAGGTCCGTATCCCCGACCACGTACTCCGCGAGATCGACAAGGTCGTGATAGTCGCCTGCGGAACAGCCTTCCACGCCGGGATGATCGCCAAGTACGCCATCGAGCACTGGACGCGGGTGCCCTGCGAGGTCGAACTCGCCAGCGAGTTCCGCTACCGCGACCCGATCCTCGACCAGCGGACCCTCGTCGTCGCCATCAGCCAGTCCGGCGAGACCATGGACACCCTCATGGCGCTCCGGCACGCCCGCGAACAGGGCTCCAAGGTGCTGGCCATCTGCAATACGAACGGCTCGACCATCCCGCGCGAATCGGACGCCGTGCTATATACGCACGCCGGGCCGGAAGTCGCCGTGGCCTCGACGAAGGCGTTCCTCACGCAGGTCGTCGCCTGCTATCTGGTGGCGCTTTACCTCGGGCAGGTACGCGGCACCAAGTGGGGCGACGAGATCCTCTCCGTGATCCGCGAGCTCTCCGACATCTCCAAGCAGGTCGAGCAGGTGCTCGAGACCATGGAGCCGGTGCGGGAGCTCGCGCGCTCGCTCAAAGACAAGAACACGGTCCTCTTCCTCGGGCGGCATGTGGGATACCCGGTCGCCCTGGAGGGTGCGCTCAAGCTCAAGGAACTGGCCTATATGCACGCCGAGGGCTTCGCCGCCGGCGAGCTGAAGCACGGGCCGATCGCGCTCATCGAGGACGACCTGCCGGTCGTGGTCGTCGTGCCCTCGCCGCGCGGGCGGTCCGTCCTGCACGACAAGATCGTCTCCAACATCCAGGAGATCCGTGCACGCGGGGCCCGGACCATCGTCATCGCCGAGGAGGGTGACGAGGCGGTGGTCCCGTACGCGGACCACCTCGTGCGCGTCCCGCAGACCCCCGTCCTGCTCCAGCCGCTCGTCGCCACCGTCCCCCTCCAGGTCTTCGCCTGCGAACTCGCCACCGCGCGCGGCAACGAAGTGGACCAGCCGCGCAACCTCGCCAAGTCGGTGACCGTCGAGTGATCATCGGAGTCGGCATCGACGTCGCCGAGATCGACCGCTTCGCCGCTTCACTGGAACGCACTCCGGGGCTGGCCGACCGCTTGTTCCTCCGGAACGAGTTCTACCTCCCGGACGGCGCCCGGCGCGGCGTCGCCTCCCTCGCCGCCCGCTTCGCCGCCAAGGAGGCCCTGGCCAAGGCGCTGGGCGCCCCCGGCGGGCTGCGGTGGCTCGACGCCGAGATCGTCACGGAGGACTCCGGACGGCCCCGGCTGGCCGTCTCCGGCACGGTGGCCGCGTGCGCGGCGGAGCTCGGGGTACGGGCGTGGCACGTGTCGTTGAGCCACGACGCGGGGATCGCTTCCGCCGTGGTGATCGCGGAGGGGTGAACGAAAAACCCCCTGGGGCTGTTCAATGGTGCGCATGAGGCAAGCGCACAGTGTCGAAACGATCCGGACCGCCGAGCGGGCCCTGATGGCCGCGCTCCCCGATGGCGCGCTCATGCAGCGCGCGGCGGCAGGCCTGGCCGCGACCTGCACGGAAGCGCTCCGCAGGGTGTACGGCGCACGCGTCGTGCTGCTCGTCGGCAGCGGCGACAACGGCGGCGACGCGCTCTACGCGGGCGCGCGCCTCGCCAGGCGCGGAGCAGGCGTGACAGCCGTACTCCTCTCACCTGAGCGCGCGCACGCCCAGGGCCTGGCCGCACTGAGAGCGTCCGGCGGCAGGGCGGTGACCCCGGCGGCGGCGGGGCCGCTCATCGCACGGGCGGAACTGATCCTGGACGGGATCGTGGGCATCGGTGGGAAGGGCGGGCTGCGCCCGGAAGCGGCGGAGCTGGCGGCGGCGGCCACCGCGTCGGGGGCGACGGTCGTCGCGGTGGATCTGCCGAGCGGCATCGACGCCGACACCGGCGAACTGCACGGCCCGGCGGTGCGGGCGGACTTCACGGTCACGTTCGGGACGTACAAGCCGGGCCTGCTGATCGACCCGGCGGCGAGCCGCGCCGGAGCCCTGCGGCTCATCGACATCGGGCTCGCCCTCCGGGACCCCGTGCTCGAAGCGCTTCAGCACGCGGACGTGGCGGCGCTGCTGCCCACGCCCTCCGCCGAGAGCGACAAGTACCGCCGGGGCGTCGTCGGAATCGTCGCGGGCTCGGAGCGCTACCCCGGCGCGGCGGTGCTAGCGGTGGCCGGGGCGCTGCGGGGCGGGGCGGGCGCGGTCCGCTACGTCGGCACCGGGGCGGACGCGGTGCTGGCCCGCTTTCCCGAGACGCTGGTGTCGGCGGGCCCGCCGGCCAAGGCGGGGCGCGTGCAGGCCTGGGTGGTGGGCCCGGGCCTGGGCGACGGGTCGGACGCGCGGCAGGCCGTGGCGGAGGTACTGGCGGCCGAGGTGCCGGTTCTCGTGGACGCCGATGGCCTGCGGCTCATGGAACGGGAACAGGTCCGCTCCCGGCGCGCGCCGACTGTACTCACCCCGCACGCAGGGGAGGCGGCGGCGCTGCTGGGCGCCTCCCGCGAGGAGGTCGAGGCCGCCCGTCTCGCCTCGGTGCGCCGCCTCGCGGCGGCCTACCGGGCGACCGCACTGCTCAAGGGCTCGACGACCCTCGTCGCCGAGCCGGACCCGGACACGCCGGTACGGGTGAACCCCACCGGCACGCCGTGGCTGGCCACCGCGGGCAGCGGCGATGTCCTGTCCGGCCTGACCGGCTCCCTGCTGGCGGCCGGCCTCGCCGCCCGCGACGCGGCGTCCGTCGGCGCCTACCTGCACGGTCTGGCGGGCCGTATCGCCGCCGGCTCACCCATCGCCGCCGCCGATATCGCCGACTCGCTGCCTGCCGCGTGGCGCGACGTACGGTCGGCGTAGCGCCCCTGCGGCGGGCTCTGCCTTTCTGGCCCTGCGCCGTTGCGCGGGGTGCGCTTTGTTCGGTGGGTGGGTCGGTGGCGCCTCCGGGGTGACTCTCTCCCCCAACCTTCGGCCGGGAGGTGCCCCCACCAGCTACCTCCCCCAGCCTTCGGCCGGGAGGTGCCCCCAGGAGGTGCCCTTACGACTGTGTCGCCAGCATCCCCTGCACCATGCGCCATCGCCACCGGCATACGGCGACACAGTCTGCGGGGACACCCCTGCACCGCCCCCTCCGGCCGTCACAGCGCCTTGCGGTGCGTGTTCTCTTGGGGTCCAAACCACCGGGTGCGGTGCGTTCGTTTTACGGTCTCCGCCACGGCGAGGCCGTCACGCGCCCATGCGGCTGGGAGGGGACGCGCCGGGGTGTCCCCGCAGGGGACGAGCGTGTGCACCCCGGGCAAGCATGCTGCGGACCCGCACGCGCGAGCCCCGAGGAGATCACCCCACAGCGGCCCCGACCCCGCGCACGACAACCCAGCCCGTCCGGCGTTTGAGGACAAAGCGGCAACCCCGGCAGACGGGGCGGGACCATGCAGGCCGGCCCTGCGCAGCAGCTGGCGCATCCCCCAAGCGGGGGAATCGGGGCCTCGGACCGTGCCGTGGGCCGGTGTACGCGGAATGCATCCGGCATGGTGACGAAAAGGATGCGTCTCGCGGCTGTGGCACTGGCCGCGATGACGGCGCTCGCTCCGACCAGAGCGATAGCCGACGACGGACCGGGCTCCGGTCACAGCGTGAACGTGGACCTGGTGGAGTTGGTACCGGACGACGATTCTGACGCTGGGGAGCCGGGCGGCGACGCGGATGCCGGTGCCTGCACCGGGCAGAGCGGGCCGTACCAGCGCGAGGTGGAGAAGTACCTGAAGCTGCCGGTCGACGGCAGTCAGTCGCCCGCGGACTGCGAAGCGATCAGGGCATTCCAGTCGGAGTACGGCATTACCCCGGACACCGGCTACGCCGGGCCCGTGACCTGGGGCTGGATGCGGCTCGAACAGGCGCAGGGCAACCCGAACGCGGCCGGGAAGTGCCCGGTGCGCACCAGACAGCGCGTGGTGTGCGTGGACTTGGACCGGCAGCTGCTGTGGGTGCAGAGCGGCAAGAAGGTCATCTACGGCCCGGTCTCGATCCGCACCGGCCGGCGCGGGTACGAGACGCGCATCGGATGGCACGAGGTGTACGAGCGCAAGCGGGACCAGGTGTCGGAGATCTACGGTACGAAGATGCCGTTCAGCCAGTTCTTCGACGGGGGAGAGGCGTTGCACGCGATCAGCAGCGGGAGCGTGTACGGCCCGCCGGGCTCGTACGGCTGCGTAAACCTCTCCTATAGCGACGCGCAGAGCCTGTGGGGCGTGCTGAAGCTGAAGGACCGGGTGTACGTGTGGGGCCGCAAGCCAGGGACGTAACGCGAGGGGCATGACAGAAGCCTGAGACACTGGGTTCGATGGACAGTACTGCGATGCGTGCCTGGGCCCGGATAGATCTGGCCGCGCTCCGGGCCAATGTGGAGGCGCTGCGGGCCCGTGCACCCGGCGCCGGGCTGATGGCCGTGGTGAAATCGGACGCCTATGGCCACGGCATGGTGCCGTGCGCCCGTGCGGCGATCGAGGCGGGCGCGACCTGGCTGGGCACGGCAACGCCGCAGGAGGCGCTGGAGCTGCGCGCGGCGGGCGTCGGCGCCAGGGCGCTGTGCTGGCTGTGGACGCCGGGCGGCCCGTGGCGCGAGGCCATCGAGGCGGACATCGACGTATCGGTGAGCGGCATGTGGGCGCTGCGCGAGGTCGTCGCCGCCGCGCGCGCGGCCGGGCGACACGCCCGGGTGCACCTCAAAGCCGACACAGGGTTGGGCCGTAACGGCGCGCAGCCCGCCGATTGGCCGGAACTCGTCGCGGCGGCACGCGCGGCCGAGGCGGAGGGCGCCCTACAGGTGACCGGTCTCTGGTCGCACTTCGCGTGCGCGGATGAGCCCGGTCATCCCTCCATCGCCGCCCAACTTGCCTCGTACCGCGAAGCACTGGCGCATGCGGAGCGTGCGGGCCTGCGGCCCGAGGTCCGGCATATGGCGAACTCCCCGGCGACGCTCACCCTCCCCGAGTCGCACTTCGATCTCGTGCGGACCGGGGTCGCGATGTACGGGATCTCGCCCGTGCCGCAGCTGGGGGCGCCGGCGGACTTCGGGCTGCGTCCGGTGATGACGCTCGGTGCTCGGATCGCGCTGGTCAAGGCGGTACCGGGCGGGCACGGCATCAGTTACGGCCACAAATACACCACTCCGGGTGCGACGACCCTCGCCCTGGTGCCGGTCGGCTACGCGGACGGCATCCCGCGCCATGCGTCGGGCACCGGGCCGGTGCTGGTCGCGGGCAAGTGGCGGACGGTGGCGGGGAGGGTGGCGATGGACCAGTTCGTCGTGGACTTGGGCGGCGACTCGGCGGAGGTGGGCGACGAGGCGCTGCTCTTCGGGCCGGGTGACCGGGGCGAGCCGACGGCCGAGGACTGGGCGCTGGCCGCCGACACCATCTCTTACGAGATCATTACTCGGATCGGAACCCGGGTGCCGCGTGTCTACGTGGGTAAGTAACGCGTAGGCCGACCGGGAGCAGCGAATACGACCATGAGCGAGACCAAAACTGCATTGGAGGCGGTGGCCGAGGCCACCTCGTCCGGGCGCTGGGCACGTGCCGGGCTCGTCGGCGCCGCGATCGGCGTCGTCGCGGCGGGGGCGGCGGCGGGCGTCGCCATCGAGCGGGCCACCGTCGGCCGCGGAGTGCGCCGCAAGGCGCTGCTGGCGCTGGACACCTACGGGCCGTACGGCACTCTGCGCGGCACCCCGAGCACGGTTTTCGCCGAGGACGGCACCGAGCTCTACTACGAGACCGACGAGATCGAGTCCGCGCCGGCGGAGGCCGCCCCGCGCCGGGGCAAGAGGCGGCGGGCCGGGCTTTTCCGGCGAAACGGGGCCTCACCGCCGCTGACCGTTGTCTTCAGCCATGGTTACTGCCTGAACCAGGACTCCTGGCACTTCCAGCGCGCAGCCCTGCGCGGCAGCGTACGGGCCGTGTACTGGGACCAGCGCTCCCACGGCCGCTCCGCGCGCGGCAAGGACCAGCTCGGCGGCGCCCCCGCCACCATCGACCAGCTCGGACGGGATCTGAAGCGGGTCATCGACGCCGCCGCGCCCGACGGGCCGCTGGTCCTCGTCGGCCACTCCATGGGCGGCATGACGGTCATGGCGTTCGCCGAGCAGTTCCCGGACCTGGTCCACGAACGGGTGGCCGGTGTCGCCTTCGTCGGCACGTCCTCCGGCAAGATGGCCGCCGTCACGCTCGGCCTGCCGGCGGCGGCCACGCGGGCGTTCCGAGTGCTGGCGCCCGGCGTGCTGCGGGTGCTGGGCACCCAGGTGGACCTGGTGGAGCGGGGGCGGCGGGCGACCGCGGACCTCTTCGCCGGGATCGTGAAGCGGTACTCCTTCGGCTCGGACGACGTGGACCCGGGAGTCGGCAGGTTCGCGGAGCGGATGATCGAGTCGACGCCGATCGATGTCGTGGCGGAGTTCTATCCGGCCTTCACCGAGCACGAGAAGACCGAGGCCCTGGAGGTTTTCGACAGCCTGCCGGGGCTTGTGCTCGCCGGGGACAAGGACCTGCTGACGCCCAGCGACCACAGCCGCGACATCGCCGAGCGGCTGCCGGACGCCGAGTTCGTCGTCGTCCCCGGCGCCGGGCACCTCGTGATGCTGGAGCGTCCCGACCTGGTCAACGCTCATCTCGCCGCGCTGCTCACGGAGGCTGCGGACGCCGCCAGGGCCCCGCTGCCGCAGGCGCTCCGCGAGTTGGGGTCCGCGGCGGCGGCCGAAGGGGCGTAGCGGCTCTGCACCGCGCCCGGCACCGGTACATTCGGGCTCATGGGAGCACCTCAGGAAGTCCGTATCACCGTCAAGACCCCGGAGCACATGCGGGAGCTGGGCCGCAGGCTCGCGGGGCTGCTCGCGCCCGGCGACCTGGTGCTGCTCAGCGGTGAGCTGGGGGCGGGCAAGACGACGCTGACCCGGGGGCTGGGCGAGGGACTCGGGGTGCGGGGGGCGGTCACATCGCCGACGTTCGTGATCGCGCGCGTGCATCCGTCGCAGAGCGGCGGCCCCGCGCTGGTGCACGTGGACGCGTACCGGCTGGGCGGCGGGCTTGACGAGATGGAGGATCTGGACCTGGATGTGTCGCTGCCGGAATCGGTGGTGGTCGTGGAGTGGGGCGAGGGCAAGGTCGAGAAGCTGTCCGAGGCGCGCCTGCAGGTCGTGATCCAGCGGGCTGTCGGCATGGTCGAGCTCGCCGAGGACGACCACGACGAGCGGGAGGTGACCGTCACCGGGATCGGTGAGCGCTGGGCGGCCCAGGATCTGTCGGCGCTCGCGGTTTGAGGGCTGTGGGGCTTCCGGGGCTTCTGGCGTTTCCGGCGCTTACGTGCCGACAAGGTGTCGGCAAGATGTTGCGCAGAGGCACCCATACGTGTTCTGCTGGAGGCAGAGAGCCGGTTAGGGCGACCTAACCTCACCTGCCTGGTCCCAGGAGGCACGCATGTCGGCCTACGGCACGAAGGACGCACCCAGCGCCCCGAAGGCGCCGGGCTGCCCGGGTTTCTCGATGCGGGACCTGCTGGCGGCAGGCGCCGCCGCGAACACGATCAGTACGCCGCCGGAGGGCGACGACGCCGCCGAGGCCGACCCGGAACCGGGCGCCGGCGCCGGGGACGAGCCGGACGCCGCCGTCAGTCATTGAGTCGGGTTACTTCACTACGACGACCTTTGTTCCGGTCACCGCCGTGTCCCACACCGCTGTGCCGTCCGCCCGCTTTTCGCGAATGCCGCCGGTCTTCTGCGCGGGGTTCGGGGTGGGCAGTGAGCCGTCCTGCGCCGCGCTGAAGCCGATGATCACACCGTTGTGCGTCGCGAACCGCACCACATGCTCGATCGACACCCCGTCGCCGCCCAGGCCCTGTGCGGTGCGTGACGTCACGGTGTACGAGCCGAGCGCGGGATCGACGGTGCCGGGGGTGACCAGGAAGGTGCGGGTCGCCTTGCCGGCCGCGTCCACCAGCCAGACCCGGTTCTCGCCGAGCGAGTACACGACGCGCAGGCCGCTTCCGGAGCCGCCCGGCAACGCGTTGGCCTTCGCCTTCGCCGTCGATTGCGACGAGGCAGTGGAGGGCGAGGCCGCCGCTCCACCGGGGTTGCCCGGGCGGGCGATCGGTGCCGCGCCCGACGCCTGGACAGCCAGCGCGGCGATCGCGGCCACCGCGGCCGCGGTGAGGCCGGCCACGATGGTCCCCGGGCTGATCCTTGCCATTTCTCCTCCGGAGGGGTTTGCGCTCTGTTGCGACGTTAGCAGCGCCCGGCCGTTACTCGGCGCCGGAAGGCGCACACCGGTGCGGGTGGGTCGGGGTGGGGCGGCGTGGGCCCTAGCGGGCGGCGCTGCGGTCGATTTGCGGCTGCCGCCGTGTGGCCACCCGCCCTGCGTCGCTTTAGGGCCTGTCCGGCCGATCTCCGCGGCGTCGCGTGCCCTGGCACTGGGGGCACCTCCCAGCGGTAGCTGGGGGAGCTCGCGGCGTTGTCGTCAGTCGACGACGCTCCGCGTCGCCTCCCTCCTCCGCCTTGCGATCACAGGCGCCAGACCCCGCTCCTTCTCCCACGGAGATCGGCCGGACAGGCCCTAGTGCCCGTACGGGCACTAGGGCCTGTCCCGCCCCCCTTGCGTCTCGTCGCGGGCTCACGGCCGGTAAGGGGTGACAAGACGGCGGCAGCGGGCTGCCAGGCTGCGTCTTGGGGCCGGTGGGGGGACTCCCGCGCCGTAGGCTGTGGTCGTGCTGCTGCTCGCCTTTGATACCGCCACTCCCGCCGTCACCGCCGCCCTGCACGACGGGCAGGGTGTGCTCGCCGAATCGACGACCGTCGACGCGCGGCGGCACGGGGAACTGCTGATGCCCGCCGTGGACCGGGTGCTGGGGGAGGCGGGGGTGAAGCTCGACGCGGTGACCGGCATCGTGGTCGGGGTCGGGCCGGGGCCGTACACGGGGCTGAGAGTCGGCCTGGTGACGGCCGCGGCGTTCGGGGACGCGCTGGGGGTGCCGGTGCACGGGGTGTGCACGCTGGACGGCATCGCTTACGCGGCCGGCCTGGACGAGCCGTTCGTCGTCGCGACCGATGCGCGGCGGAAAGAGGTGTACTGGGCGCGGTACTTGAACGCCCGTACCCGGGTCACCGAGGCCGCCGTGGACCGTCCGGCGAAGATCGCAGGGGCTGTTGCCGGGCTGCCGGCGGTGGGCGCGGGGGCTGCGCTGTATCCGGATGTGTTCACGGACGTACGACCGCCTGGGCATCAGTCGGCCGGGGCTCTGGCGGCGTTGGCCGCCTTGAAGCTGGCGGAGGGCGAGGAGTTCCTGCCGGCGCTGCCGCTGTATCTGCGGCGGCCGGACGCTCAAGTGCCGGCTGGCTACAAGGCGGTCCTGCCGAAATGAACGCCGTAACAAGCATTGTGTTGCGCGAGATGCGCTGGTGGGACATCGATGCGGTGATGGAGCTGGAACACGAGCTCTTCCCGGACGATGCCTGGTCGCGCGGCATGTTCTGGTCGGAACTGGCCGACGCGCGCCACCCCGACGCAACGCGTCACTATGTGGTGGCCGAGGACGAGTCCGGGCGTGTCGCGGGCTATGGGGGGCTCGCCGCGATCGCCGGGACCGGCGACATACAGACGATCGGCACGGCCCGGGGCCAGTGGGGCACCGGCCTCGGCGCCAGGCTGTTGCGGGAACTGCTGCGCCAGGCCACCTCTTTCGAGTGCCATGAGGTGCTGCTCGAAGTGCGGGTGGACAACGAGCGTGCCCAGCGCCTCTACACCCGTTTCGGCTTCGAGTCGATCGGCTTCCGGCGTGGCTACTACCAGCCGGGCAATGTCGACGCGCTGGTGATGCGGCTGACCGACCCTTCCTCCGTACAAGGAACAGAGATCCATGGCTGACGAGCCTCTTGTCCTCGGCATCGAAACCTCGTGCGACGAGACCGGTGTCGGCATCGTCCGGGGCCACACTCTCCTCGCCGACGCCATCGCCTCCAGCGTCGACGAGCACGCCCGTTTCGGCGGCGTCGTGCCGGAGGTGGCGAGCCGGGCGCACCTTGAGGCGATGGTGCCGACCATCCAGCGCGCCCTGAAGGACGCCGGTGTCGCCGCTTCGGACTTGGACGGTATCGCCGTCACGGCGGGGCCGGGGCTGGCGGGGGCGCTACTGGTGGGCGTATCGGCGGCGAAGGCGTATGCGTACGCCCTGGGAAAGCCGCTCTACGGCGTCAATCACCTGGCCTCCCACATCTGCGTCGACCAGTTGGAACACGGTGCGCTGCCCGAGCCGACCATGGCGCTGCTGGTCTCCGGCGGACACTCGTCACTGCTGCTCGCGCCCGATATCACCACCGATGTGCGGCCGCTCGGCTCGACCATCGACGATGCGGCGGGCGAGGCCTTCGACAAGGTCGCCCGGGTGCTGGGCCTCGGCTTCCCCGGCGGCCCGGCCATCGACCGCCAGGCGCGCGACGGCGACCCCGGGGCCATCCGCTTCCCGCGCGGCCTCACGGGGGGCCGCGACCCGATCTATGACTTCTCCTTCTCGGGTCTGAAGACCGCTGTCGCGCGCTGGGTGGAGGGCAAGCGCCGGGAGGGGGTGGCGGTGCCGGTCGCCGACGTGGCCGCGTCCTTCCAGGAGGCGGTTGTCGATGTGCTGACCCGGAAGGCCGTCCGCGCCTGCAAGGACAACGGCGTGGATCATCTGATGATCGGCGGCGGTGTCGCCGCGAATTCGCGGCTGCGGTCGCTGGCCCAGGAACGCTGCGCCGACGCCGGCATCGTGCTCCGGGTGCCGAGGCCGGGGCTCTGCACGGACAATGGCGCGATGGTGGCCGCGCTGGGCGCGGAGATGGTCGCCCGGGGCCGCCCGGCGTCCACCTGGGACCTGCCCGCCGACTCCTCGCTGCCAGTCACCGAGGTCTCCGTACCGGGACACACCCACTGATGGCCGTCGCCCTGATGTGGGAGGCCCGCGCGGCGGAGGGCCGGGGGACCGAACTGCTGGAGTGGGTACGGGGGCAGGAACTCTCCGCCCCGCCGCTGCGCCGCGAGACCCTTACCGCCCCTGGGAACCGCGTCCTTGTGATCACCTGGTGGGACGCGCCGTACGACGCCGAACTCCCGGAACTCCCCGAGCCGGACGGCGGCTTGGTGAGCCGTCCGCCGCACCGCTGGCGCTTCGAGTCACTCGGCTCGTAGCACATGAGTGGTGAATTGGGTCACCTGTGGCCGTAATGGGGCGAACGGCGCTTTACGGTTGTGGGATGACCGAGATGGCGGCGCCCCGGGCGCGTACTGGCGGACCGAAGGACGACAGCGGCAATGTGCTGGAGCATGCGATCGGCTGGGCGCTGGTGGTCCTGCTCGCCGTGCTCGTCACCAGCCTGGGGCTGTTGTAGCCCGGTCGGGGCTCAGGGCAGCAGGGCCGAGGTGTCCAGCACCGGGTAGGGATCGGGGAGCGGCACCTTGCCGCCCAGCTCGGACGAGGTGCCAGGCTACGCCTGGGCCGGGTTCCCCAGCAGCATCATCGGAGCCCCCGCGACGCGGGTGAGGACGATCACGCAGGTGTTCACTCCTTCGAGTCTGAGCCGCTTGCGCAGTTCCTCCGGCTCGACCGCCGAACCGCGCTTCTTGATGACGGCGGTCCCGACCCGGCGCTCGCGCAGCAGCGCCTTGAGCCGCTTCAGGTTGAAGGGCAGCACATCGGTGATCTCGTACGGGGTCGCGTAAGGCGTCGGCCGCAGCTCGTCGGCCGTGATGTAGGCGATGGTCTCGTCGATGAGCCCGCCCCCCAGCGTCCGCGCGATGTCCGCGACCAGGTGGGCGCGGATGACGGCGCCGTCGGGCTCGTACAGATACCGCCCCACGGGCCGCGCGGCGGGGTCCTGGAGTCCCTCGCCGACCAGGGACGCTCCCGATGGCAGCAAGGTCGCGCGCCGGGCACCGGGGGCGGTGCCGAACCAGAGCACGGCCTCCTTCACATCGCCCCGGTCGGAGACCCACTCGGCCTCGGCCTCCTCGGGTACGGCCTCGTGGGGTATGCCCGGGGCGATCTTCAGGGCCGCGTACGGTGCCTTGCGGGCGGCCGCGACGGCCCACGACAGCGGCGGTGAGTACGCCTCGGGGTCGAAGATCCGGCCCCTGCCGCCGCGCCGTGCCGGGTCGACGAACACGGCGTCGTACGCACCTGTGTCAACCTCCGTGACATCCGCGCACCGCACCTCGATCAGCCCCTCCAGCCCCAGCGCCCGCGCGTTGGCGTTCGCGACCGCGCAGGTCAGCGGGGAGCGGTCGACGGCCAGCACCTTCACCCCGGCCCGAGCCAGCGCTATCGCGTCGCCGCCGATACCGCCGCACAGGTCGGCGACCCGCCGCACTCCCAGCGCGGTGAAGCGGGCGGCGCGGTGGGCGGCGACGGAGGTGCGGGTGGCCTGCTCGACGCCGTCCGGCGTGAAGTACATGCGGTAGGCGTCCTCGCCGAACTTCGCCGCCCCCCGCTGCCGCAGCCGCGCCTGGGCGAGCGCCGCCGATACCAGCGCCGCGGGGTGCTCGCGGCGCAGTCTTGTCGCTGTCCCGAGCTCCTGGGCGGGGTCGTAGTCGCGCAGCCCGGCCAGCAGGGCCTGGCCCTGGCCGGTCAGCAGCGCGGAGAACGCTTCGAGATCCACACAGTCATTGTGAACGAGCCGTGGTGCCCGAGCCGCCGTCAACAAACCGCCGGGGCGACGCGTTGGCACTCTACTTGACCGAGTGCTAAGTCCGTCCTAGTCTCAGAACTGGCACTCAGCACTGCCGAGTGCCAAACACACAGCGACGGGCAGGTCCGGCACCCGCGACGACGGGCCTACCAGGTCGCCACCCCATACAGACACTCCCGTAAGCCCTTTGAAGGGGGAGGTCGGATCGTGACGACCGCCAGCACCAAGGTTGCCATCAAGCCGCTTGAGGACCGTGTTGTGGTCCAGCCGCTCGAGGCCGAGCAGACCACGGCCTCGGGCCTGGTCATTCCGGACACCGCCAAGGAGAAGCCCCAGGAGGGCGTCATCCTTGCCGTCGGTCCGGGCCGCTTCGAGGACGGCAAGCGCCTTCCGCTCGACGTCAACGTCGGCGACGTCGTGCTGTACAGCAAGTACGGCGGCACCGAGGTGAAGTACAACGGCGAGGAGTACCTCGTCCTCTCGGCTCGCGACGTTCTCGCGATCATCGAGAAGTAATACCAAGGCAGTAGCGCGCCCCGGGTCATCCGCGTCGTCCAGACCGGGGACCCGGGGCGTGGCCGTTCACGGCGCAGCCGACGTAGACGTACGTAGACGACGAAGAAGACGAGGAAGTACTCCAGGCATGGCCAAGACCCTGAAGTTCGACGAGGACGCCCGTCGCGCCCTTGAGCGCGGCGTCAACAAGCTCGCCGACACCGTGAAGGTGACCATCGGCCCCAAGGGCCGCAATGTCGTCATCGACAAGAAGTTCGGCGCGCCGACGATCACCAACGACGGCGTGACCATCGCCCGTGAGGTGGAACTCGACGACCCGTACGAGAACCTGGGCGCCCAGCTGGTGAAGGAGGTGGCGACCAAGACCAACGACATCGCGGGTGACGGCACCACCACCGCCACCGTGCTGGCCCAGGCACTGGTCCGCGAGGGCCTGCGCAATGTCGCCGCGGGCGCCTCCCCCGCCTCGCTCAAGAAGGGCATCGACGCGGCCGTCAAGGCTGTCTCGGACGAGCTGCTCGCCACCGCCCGCCCGATCGAGGGCAAGGAAGATGTCGCGGCCGTGGCCGCGCTCAGCGCCCAGGACAAGCAGGTCGGCGAGCTGATCGCCGAGGCGATCGACAAGGTCGGCAAGGACGGTGTGATCACCGTCGAGGAGTCCAACACCTTCGGCCTGGAGCTGGACTTCACCGAGGGCATGGCCTTCGACAAGGGCTATCTGTCCCCGTACTTCGTCACCGACCAGGAGCGCCTCGAGGCTGTCCTGGACGACCCGTACATCCTGGTCACCCAGGGCAAGATCAGCTCCATCCAGGAGCTGCTGCCCCTGCTGGAGAAGGTCATCCAGGCCGGTTCCTCCCGCCCGCTGCTGATCATCGCCGAGGACGTCGACGGCGAGGCGCTCTCCACCCTCGTCGTCAACAAGATCCGTGGCACCTTCAACGCGGTCGCCGTCAAGGCCCCCGGCTTTGGCGACCGTCGCAAGGCCATGCTCGGCGACATCGCCACCCTCACCGGTGCGACCGTCATCGCCGAGGAGGTCGGCCTCAAGCTCGAGCAGGCCGATCTGGACCTGCTGGGCACCGCCCGCCGGGTCACCGTCACCAAGGACGAGACCACCATCGTCGACGGTGCCGGCGACAAGGCCGAGATCGAGGGCCGCATCGCCCAGATCAAGGCCGAGATCGCCAACACCGACTCCGACTGGGACCGCGAGAAGCTCCAGGAGCGCCTCGCGAAGCTGGCCGGCGGCGTGTGCGTGATCCGTGTCGGTGCGGCCACCGAGGTCGAGCTCAAGGAGAAGAAGCACCGTCTGGAGGACGCCATCTCCGCGACCCGCGCCGCGGTCGAGGAGGGCATCGTCTCCGGTGGTGGCTCCGCGCTCGTCCACGCCGTCAAGGTCCTGGAGGACAACCTCGGCAAGACCGGCGACGAGGCCACCGGTGTTGCGGTCGTCCGCCGCGCCGCCGTCGAGCCGCTGCGCTGGATCGCCGAGAACGCGGGCCTCGAGGGCTACGTCATCACCGCGAAGGTCGCCGAGCTGGAGAAGAACCACGGCTTCAACGCCGCGACCGGCGAGTACGGCGACCTGGTGAAGGCCGGCGTCATCGACCCGGTCAAGGTCACCCGCTCCGCGCTGGAGAACGCCGCGTCCATCGCGTCCCTCCTCCTCACCACCGAGACCCTTGTGGTCGAGAAGAAGGAAGAGGAGCCGGCCGACGCGGGTCACGGCCATGGTCACGGCCACTCCCACTGACGCACGCGCCTGATCCAAGAGAAGGCCTCTGTTCCCGCTCGTGAGCGGCGGGAACAGAGGCCTTCTGCCCCTTGCGGGTCTCTATTGCTTGATCAACGGTGCCTCGCGCCTCCCACGGGCGACCCCGCGCTCCGGATCAAGGCTCAAATACCAGCCTAATCCTCCGGGGCCTGATCCTCCTCGTGCCCCAGGCCCGGGGCCATGCGCTCATGGATCCTCGCCACGGTCTCCTCCGGCAGCGCGTCCGCCGCCGGCAGCAGCCGGGGGAGCAGCTCCGGACGCGTCGTCAGCGCGCGGAAGCCCAGCGCCACCGTCACTTCGTGGTCCGGCCGGTGTACGACGGTGATCGGGTCCCCGGCGCGGATATCGCCGGGTTCGATCACCCTCAGGTATGCGCCGGGGCGGGCCTCCTGTGTGAACCGCCTGAGCCAGCCCGCACGGTCCAGCCAGCCCTGGAAGGTCGAGCACGGGATCCGGGCGCAGGAGACTTCCAGCACCACGTCCCGGCCGATGCGCCAGCGCTCTCCGATCAGCGCCGCGTTCACATCGATCCCGCCGGTGGTGAGGTTCTCACCGAACGCGCCGTTCCGCAGTTCGCGGGTGAGCTCCCGCTCCCAGCCGTCCAGGTCTTCGCGTGCGTAGGCGTACACCGCCTGGTCCGTGCCGCCGTGATGCCGCACGTCGTATACCCGGTCCCCGGCCAGCCCCACCGCCCCCGTGCCCTTGGGGCCCGGCGCGCTCACGGCCACCGGGCCCTCCACCGGACGCTTGTCGATGCCGGTCGCCGCCAGGCCCTTCCAGGGGTTCGGCCGCGGATGGCCCACATTTACCGTCAGTACCTGCATCCGAGGACGGTATCTTCGGCCCTCCGCCCGCCCCACCGGTTTTCCGGCGCCCGGGCGGACGGGTTAGGCCCTGTCCGGCAAACCCCGCCTGCCCCGCGGCGCTCCCCCAGCCTGGCGGCTGGGAGGTGCCCCCACCAAGCTCTCGGCTCCGCTCGAGCAGGGGGGACCCCCATCGCGTCGCTTCCTTCCTCCGCCTTGCGATCGCAGGCACCGGACCCCGCTCCTTCTCCCGCGGAGATCGCCCGGACAGGACCTAGAGCCGCCCTGCCACCGCGTCGAGCAAGCGGTCCACATCCGCGGTCCCGTTGTAGAGATGAAACGCCGCCCGCAGACGCCCGCCCCGCGTCGCGACGAAGATGCCGGCATCGGCGAGTGGCGCCGCGAGCCGCCCGAGGCCGGGCACAGCGACGATCGCGCTGCCGCGCGAAGGGGCGTCAAGGCCGAGCGAGGCGAGCCCGGCATGGAAACGCTCGGCGAGAGCGACGTCATGGGCGCGGATGGCGTCGATGCCGAGCTCTTCGACGAGGGCGAGTGACCGGGCAGCCCCGAGATAGGGAAGGTAGGACGGGGCGGAGTCGAACCGCCGGGCGGAGGAGGCGAGGCTGCCCTCGGGGATCGGGCCGTAGAGATCGGCCCAGATGTCGTCGGCGTTGTACCAGCCGGCGAAGTGGGGGGAGATCCCGTCCTCGGAGCCTTCGCGGACGGTGAGGAGGGAGACGCCGCGCGGGCAGAGAAGCCATTTGTAGGCCCCGCAGACCACGTAGTCGAAGCCGTCGGCCTGCAGGGGCAGCCATCCCGCGGCCTGGGTGGCGTCGAGGAGGACGCGGGCCCCGGCGGCCTCGGCGGCGTGCCGGAGGGCGGTGAGATCGGCGGTCCGGCCGTCGACGGACTGCACTGCGCTGACGGCGACGAGATCTGTCCCGGGCCGTACGGCGTCGGCGAGCCGTTCGAGGGGGACGGAGCGCAGCTTCACGTCGTGCCGGGTGGCGAAGGGGGTGACGAGCGAGGCGAAGTCGTCGTCGGCGATGAGCACCTCGGCGCCCTCCGGCAGGGCCGCAGCGATCAGCCCGACGTGGGCCGAGACAGTTGAGCCGACCGCGACACGGTCGGGGGGCACATTTGTGAGCCGGGCGTACGCCCGGCGCACGGAGTCCACTGCGGCCTCGGCCTCGGCGAAGGTGGACCGGCCGGAGGTCCAGGCGTCGGCGCCGTGGTGCAGGGCAGCGGCGGCGCGCTGCGGGCCGATCCCCAGCGAGGCGGTGTTGAGGTAGGTGATTCCGGGTTCGAGCGCGAATTCCGCATCGACAAGTTCGGCGAAATTGGTCTCCATGAGCCATCAGCGTGACGCGGCCCGGTGCCGAAGTCCACAGTGCGCGCGGCGTGCCGTCGACACCGACGGCACCCTCGTGGCCAGCGGCAGAGGTTCGCTGAAACGATTCTTCAGTCGGTGTGCGTGGTGCTGACCAGCCGGTTGCGGGAGCGCCCCATCATCTCTTCGCGCTCGTCCTCGGTCAGCCCACCCCAGACCCCGTAGGGCTCGCGGACCGCCAGAGCGTGGGTAGCGCACTCCGCTCGTACGGGACAGCGCATGCACACCTCCTTCGCCGAAGCTTCGCGCGCACTGCGGGCGGCGCCTCGCTCCCCCTCGGGGTGGAAGAACAGAGAGCTGTCGACACCGCGGCAGGCGGCGACCAGCTGCCAGTCCCAGAGGTCGGCGTTCGGGCCCGGGAGGCGGGAGAAGTCTGCCATTGCTCATCTCCTCATGAGGTGGGCTGCGTGTGCGGGTGGTGAGAGGTCGTGTGAGGGCAGCTGCCCCGACGGTACATCTACTATCGAAGTAGATGTAAATATGATTCATCACATCTTCTGTATCGAAGTCCCGCCATACAGGCAAAAAGCAGCCAAACCGGCAAACCATTACATTTCCCCCCGGTTGGCGGGGGGCACGCCGGGGAAGCGGGCGCGCGATGTGCTCCCGCGCGGGGCCCGGTGCGCCTACCGGACCTGCGGCCTAGTCGGTGAGTGCCGGAACGCTCACATAGAGTGCTGGAGGCGCCTGCCAAACTTCGTAACTCTTTCGAGTGAGGGTCGTTAGGAGTGCGGAAGTGCTTGACGGTGGGGCCAATCGGGCGGGTGCCCGAAGCCGTCAGCCCCACTGGTGACGATTCGTACAGCCTGGAGGCTCAACGTGACGCGGATCAGCTGCGGAGGACGGTCATGACTTCCGTCCTCGTCTGCGACGACTCCCCGCTTGCCCGAGAGGCCCTGCGCCGCGCGGTGGCTACCGTGCCCGGCGTCGAGCGCGTAACGACCGCGGCCAACGGCGAGGAAGTCCTCCGCCGCTGGGGTGCGGACCGCTCGGACCTCATTCTCATGGACGTGCGCATGCCCGGCCTCGGGGGTGTGGAAACGGTACGGCGGCTGCTGTCCGCCGACCCCGGGGCGCGCATCATCATGCTCACCGTCGCCGAGGACCTGGACGGTGTCGCGCTCGCTGTGGCGGCCGGCGCCCGTGGCTATCTGCACAAGGACGCCTCGCGCGCCGAACTGCGGGCCACGGTCACCCAGGCCCTGGCCGACCCGACCTGGCGGCTGGCTCCGCGCCGGCTTCGCTCGGCGGAGATGGGCGCGGCCCCGACGCTGACCGCCCGCGAGATCCAGGTTTTGGAAGGTATGAGCCATGGACGGTCGAACGCCGAGATCGGCCGTGAACTCTTCCTCTCCGAGGACACCGTGAAGACCCATGCCCGTCGGCTGTTCAAGAAGCTCGGCGCCTCGGACCGGGCGCATGCCGTCGCGCTCGGCTTTCGCTGGGGCCTGGTCCGCTAGGGCCTGTCCGGCCGATCATGGGCGTTCGAGCCATCGTTCATGATCGGCCGGACACGGTCCGGGAGCGCCCGCCGACGCTGGTGCGGCTGTGAGCTGACTATGCACTTACCCTGCGCGTATCCGGTTTCCCGGGAGAGGACGCATGCTTGATGTATGGAATTCCTCGGGGATGGGCGGGCGGGGTGGCGGGTGCATGACATGACGGCTACGGGTGCGATCTCTCATAACGCTTCGGAGCAGAAGTCCGGCTGGGATGCGACGGATCGTCCTGCGGCGAGGCACTATGGACGGATGCGCGACGAGGCGACCGGCAACAGCACAGTCATCGGTGCTCTGGTCCGTCGCGCCGTCGACGGCGACGAACGGGCGACGCACGACCTATTGGCCCAGGTACATCCACTGGCCGAGCGTTACTGCCGCACCCGGCTCAACCGGCTGCCCGGCGACGCGCGCCACTTCGTGGACGACCTCGCACAAGAGGTCTGCCTCGCCGTCCTGTGCGCGCTGCCGCGCTACCGGGACCAGGGGCGGCCCTTCGAGGCCTTCGTCTTCGGCATCGCCGCCCACAAGGTCGCCGACCTCCAGCGGGCCGCGATGCGCGGGCCCGGCAGCACGGCCGTCCCCTCGGACGAGATGCCGGAACAGCCGGACGACTCCCTCGGCCCCGAGGAACGGGCCCTGCTGAGCAGCGACGCCGCCTGGGCGAAGAAGCTGCTGGCCAATCTGCCCGACAACCAGCGGGAGCTGGTGCTGCTGCGGGTTGCCGTCGGCCTCACGGCGGAGGAGACCGGACAGGTGCTCGGCATGTCGCCGGGGGCCGTCCGGGTCGCCCAGCACCGGGCGCTCAGCCGGTTGCGGGCGTTGGCGGAGGAGACGGCGGACGCCCTCACCCGCCGGGCGGGCTGAGTTCTGTCCTCCGGACGGGCTCGGTCTGTCCTCCGGACGGGCTCGGCGTTCTGTCCTCCGGACGGGCTCGGTCTGTCCTCCGGACGGGCTCGGCGTTCTGTCCTCCGGACGGGCTCGGCCCATACGGCCCTGGCGCAAAACACGCCCCAGCGGGCCGGAAGCGCGGGCCGGGCCGTAGGCGTACCCGGCACCCGGCGGAGCCATTAGCATTGAACATCTCGCCGGGCAAGACCATTGGGAAGGTGTCATGTCGCTGAACGCCGACGGAGCAGCCGAGAAATTCGGACTGCTCGGACTCACCTACGACGACGTGCTGCTGCTCCCGGGCGCGTCCGACGTGGTGCCCAACCAGGTCGATACGTCCTCCCGCATCACCCGGAACATCAGCGTGAACATCCCGCTGCTGTCCGCCGCGATGGACAAGGTCACCGAGGCTCGGATGGCCATCGCGATGGCCCGCCAGGGCGGCGTCGGCGTACTGCACCGCAACCTCTCCATCGAGGACCAGATCAACCAGGTCGACCTGGTCAAGCGCTCCGAATCCGGCATGGTGACGGACCCGATCACCGTCCACCCGGACGCCACGCTCGCGGAGGCGGACGCGCTCTGCGCCAAGTTCCGGATCAGCGGCGTGCCGGTCACCGACGGCGGCGGCAAGCTGCTCGGCATCGTCACCAACCGCGACATGGTGTTCGAGACGGACCGGGCCCGCCAGGTGCGGGAGGTCATGACCCCGATGCCGCTGGTCACCGGCCGGGTCGGGATCTCCGGCGAGGACGCCTTCGAGCTGCTGCGCCGCCACAAGATCGAGAAGCTGCCGCTGACCGACGACGAGGGCCGCCTCAAGGGCCTGATCACCGTCAAGGACTTCGTCAAGGCCGAGAAGTACCCCGGCGCCGCCAAGGACGCCGAGGGCCGCCTGCTGGTCGGCGCCGCGGTCGGTGTCGGCGACGAGGCGTACACCCGTGCCCAGGCGCTGGTCGAGGCCGGTGCCGATTTCCTCGTCATCGACAGTGCGCATGGCCACAGCCGCGGCATCCTCGACATGGTCGCCAAGGTCAGGGCGAACATCCGCACCGAGGTCGTGGCCGGCAATGTCGCCACGCGTGACGGTGCCCAGGCCCTGATCGACGCCGGCGCCGACGGCATCAAGGTGGGCGTGGGCCCCGGCTCCATCTGTACGACCCGAGTCGTCGCCGGCGTCGGTGCGCCGCAGGTCACCGCCATCTACCAGGCCTCCCTCGCGGCCGGCCCGGCCGGCGTCCCGCTCATCGGCGACGGCGGCCTCCAGTACTCCGGCGACATCGCCAAGGCGATCGCGGCCGGCGCGGACACCGTCATGCTCGGCAGCCTGCTGGCGGGCTGCGAGGAGTCGCCGGGCGAACTGCTCTTCATCAACGGCAAGCAGTTCAAGTCCTACCGCGGCATGGGTTCGCTGGGCGCCATGCAGTCCCGTGGCCAGGCCAAGTCCTACTCCAAGGACCGCTACTTCCAGGACAACGTCCTCTCCGAGGACAAGCTCGTCCCCGAGGGCATCGAGGGCCAGGTCCCCTACCGCGGCCCGCTCTCCGGCGTCGTCCACCAGCTCATCGGCGGCCTCCGCTCCTCCATGGGCTACGTCGGCTCCGCGACCGTCCCCGAGCTGAAGGCCAAGGGGCGCTTTGTTCGGATCACGGCCGCCGGGCTCAAGGAGAGCCACCCGCACGACATCCAGATGACCACCGAGGCGCCTAACTACTCCGCGCGCTGACGTTGCCCTCGCCGGGCTGGCCGGTGCGGCGCCGGGTGGCCCCGGCGCCGGGGTTGCCGATCCTCCCCCAGCTACCTCCCCCAGCCTTCGGCCGGGAGGTGCCCCCAGGAGGTGCCCCCCGCAAACGCCGGACGGGCGCACCTCTTGTTTGCCACCCTCGCACCGGAATCGGCGCGCCAGCACCGGGGACACCCTGCCGCGCCGGTCCAGCCGGACAAACGCAAGCCGCGCCGGGCGTACCCGGCATCGTCCCGGCCTGCCCGGCGAGGGCAGCGCGGGGGATACTGGGGACCGCAGACCGCAAGGAAAGGCACACGCTGTGACTGAGATCGAGATCGGACGGGGCAAGCGAGGCCGCAGGGCCTACGCGTTTGACGACATCGCGGTCGTCCCCAGCCGGCGCACACGGGACCCGGAAGAGGTCTCGATCGCCTGGCAGATCGACGCCTACCGCTTTGAGCTGCCCTTCCTCGCGGCGCCGATGGACTCCGTGGTGTCCCCGGAGACGGCCATCCGGATCGGCAATCTCGGCGGCCTCGGCGTGCTGAACCTCGAAGGCCTGTGGACGCGGTACGAGGACCCGGAGCCGCTGCTCGCCGAGATCGCGGAGCTGGACGACGCCGCCGCCACCCGGCGCCTTCAGGAGATCTACGCGGCCCCGATCAAGGAAGAACTGATCGGCCAGCGCATCAAGGAGGTGCGTGACGCGGGCGTGGTCACCGCCGCCGCGCTCTCGCCGCAGCGGACGGCGCAGTTCAGCAAGGCCGTGGTGGACGCGGGCGTGGACCTGTTCGTGATCCGGGGCACCACCGTGTCGGCCGAGCATGTCTCCGGCTCGCACGAGCCGCTCAACCTGAAGCAGTTCATCTACGAGCTCGACGTCCCGGTGATCGTCGGCGGCTGCGCCACATACACCGCGGCGCTGCACCTGATGCGTACGGGCGCGGCGGGCGTACTCGTCGGCTTCGGCGGCGGCGCGGCGCACACCACGCGCAGCGTGCTGGGTATCCAGGTGCCGATGGCGACCGCGGTGGCCGATGTGGCCGCAGCCCGCCGGGACTACATGGACGAGTCCGGCGGCCGCTATGTGCACGTGATCGCCGACGGTGGCTTTGGATCCAGCGGTGACCTCCCGAAGGCGGTCGCCTGCGGCGCCGACGCGGTGATGATGGGCTCCCCGCTGGCCCGTGCGACCGACGCGCCCGGCCGTGGATTCCACTGGGGCATGGAGGCGGTCAACACCGAGCTGCCGCGTGGCAAGCGTATGAACCTGGGCACGGCCGGTACGACGGAGGAGATCCTGCTCGGTCCGTCGCACGCGCCCGACGGGTCGATGAACTTCTTCGGTGCGCTGCGCCGCTCCATGGCCACCACCGGCTACAGCGACCTCAAGGAGTTCCAGCGCGTCGAGGTGACGGTGTCTCCGACGCACCACCGCTGACCTGGCGGAGGTAGTAAGGGCCCGGATTCGCGGACGCGGTCCGGGCTTTTACCGCGGAGGACAAGGAGAAACTCTCATGACCCATTCGCGTCCGGCGGATCTGCCCGCAGCCTGGGCCGGTACAGCCGTCACCGTCGTCATACCGACCTACAACGAAGCGGCCAACCTGCCCCGTATCGCCGGACTCGTCCTGGCGTTGCCGCTCCCCGGGCTCCACCTCAAGATCGTCGATGACTCCAGCCCCGATGGCACCGGGCGCGTCGCCGAAGAACTCGCCGATGCGGCCAACGCAGGCGGTCGCAGACGCATGAGCGTCCTCCACCGCACCGCCAAGGACGGCCTCGGCCGCGCCTACGCCGCCGGCATGACCGCCGCCCTCGGCGAAGGCGCCGCCTTCATCGTCCAAATGGACGGCGACGGCAGCCACCCCGTTCATGTCGTCCCCCAAATGCTCGGCACCGCCCTCGCCACCGGCGCCGACTTTGTCGTCGGCAGCCGCTACGTCGACGGCGGCTCCCTCGCCGAGGACTGGGGGCTGCACCGCCGCCTGCTGTCCAAATGGGCCAATTTCTACGCCGGTACGGTGCTGTCGACGCGAATCCGCGACATCACGGCCGGCTTCAATCTCTGGAGCGCCCGGACCCTCCGCGACGTCGACCTCTCCACCCTGGGCAGCGCCGGCTACAGCTTCCAGGTCGAGCTCAAGTTCAGGGCGACTCGCATCGGCCACAACGGGGTCGAGATTCCCATCCGCTTCGAAGAGCGCACCGAAGGAGTCTCCAAGATGAGCTTCGGTACCCAGATCGAGTCCGCCCTTGTGCCTTTGCGCCTGCGCCTGCGCAACCGGGACTGAGCGCCCGGCGGCCTGGTCCTTTTCGAACTCGACCGGCGCACTCGCGCTTCATATCCAGCCGCCAGGAGGCCAACGGCCTCACCATGGCCCCAGGCCGTGCCCGGACGGTCATCGGCGCCCGCCGCGCCGGGGCACTTCTGGCCGAAGGCTGGGGGAGGCTGCTCGTGTCCGCTGACCGGCAGCCTCCCTTTTGCGGGCCGGAGCGGGCGCGGCGGTCAGGTGCGTCCGGTGTCGCTTGTCGGCCGCAGGATCGGCTCGCGGACCATGGCGGTGATCTCGGCGGCGGCGTGCTCGGCGCGGCCGGGGCGGCGCAGCAGCCGCTCCAGTGGGGGGAAGCCGACGCTGCCGACGCGGGTGTCGTCGACACCGGTGCGGCAACGGACGACCAGTTCACTTCCGGGGGTGTAGACGGCGTGGGTGACATCCGCCCACGGGAGGTGACGGGTACGCCCGAGACCGCGGACGTGCAGTCCGGCGGAGTCGGCGGTGATCCGCCAGGTCATCATCCGGAGGCAGACGCTCACCCAGTACACGCCACCTACCGACCAGATGGGCAGCTGCCACCACGTGTGCGAACTCGTGAAGAGCGTCCCCAGCAGCATGAGGCTCACGACGAGGAACACTGCTCCGACCGAGCGTGCTACCGGTCCCGCTTGCCAGCGGACCGGTCCGGTGGCGGGAGTCATCGTGGCGAGGGCGTTCTGGACGCGGACCTCGGCGGCCCGGAGGTGTGCGGCGGCGCGGTCTGTGCCGGGACGGTCTGTGCCGGGCTTGCCGGCGGCGGGGGAGCCGCGCCGTATCGGGGACGCGGTGGCCTCGACGAGCCAGTGCCCGGATTCCGTGGCGCTCGCCAGGATCAGCTCACCGCCCTCGTTCGGTGTGCCGTAGAGCAGGGCCTGGCGCAGTGCCGTGCGGGTGTGGACGTGGGGCCTGTAGCTCAGCACCGGGCGCAGCGCAGCCGTGTCGTGGGCGGCGAATATCTCCGTACGGCCCTGATGGTGGCGGGCCAGGACGCGCAGTACCGGGACGGGGGCGTGGCGCAGCGCGGCCGCCCGGCGGCCGGAGAGCAGGCCCGAGCCGAGCAGGGTTACGCCGAGCCCGGCGAGTGTGAGGGCGAGGGACTGGCGGCCGGTGTGGTCGCCGTAGGGCTCGGTGGCGAGCCGCAGCCAATCGCCGCGCACCAGTACGGGCACGGTGCTGCCGGCGCGATAAGTGCCCTGGGTGTCGAACCGGTGCCGTGTGCTGTCGGGGAGGCGGACGGTGATGGTGTAGTTGTCGGTGTCGTAGGCCACGACGCGGGCGTTCTGCGGAGTGGCCGTACGGGCCAAGCGGTCGTCCGCCCGGTTGGCCACGACGACGGTCGTGATCAGGGCACCGGCTGCCGCGCACAGGATCGCCCCCGCGATGCCGTGGACCAGGCCCCGGCGCCAAGCGCGGACGTCGTTCGTCGCGGGGGCGGGGGCCGTGATGCCGCCGGCCGCGTCGAGCACGAGCGAGCGCCGACGGCGGCGCGTCCGTAGTCGCGCCACGACGGCCGCCCAGCCCCAGCACAGCGCCGCGACAACGATGGCATCCGCGATCTTCTCGGCCCGGCCGCCCTGCCACACGCCGGGATTCGCCATCCAGAACAGCAGCAACGGCGCCGACACCAAAGCGAATTCCGGCAGCACAAACAGCCACACCAGGTGTGGCAGGAAGAGCATGGCCCCGGCCGCATCAAGCCACTGCGCCCCACAGGGCGCCGCCACTGTGCACACCGTGCCGGGCGACAACATCACGGCAGCCATGATCACGGCCACCAGCAGCACCGCTGCGGGCCCCACCGGCCGCGCCCACGCGGGCACCCGGGCGTTCGCCCACCGCTCGGCGTCGGCGGACACCCAGGGGCGCGCGGGCACATCCGCGTACGGCACTGAACTCGGCGTCATCCGCGCATTATGGCGGTCACGACTGTGCGTCCCCTGCTCAGGGTCAGCCGAGTAAGAGGCCGCGCGAATAGGTGGGGTGGAGGAAGGTGCGGGCACCTCCCGGACGGAGTCTGGGGGAGAGTCGTTGACCGACACCCCGGGCCCCTTCTACAGCCGGGTCGCAGCCGCCCCCGCCGGGGCGGCGCCTCGCGTGTCGAGCAGGAGCTGGGCCTTTACGGCGAGGCCCTGCAGGTCGTACGTGCGGTGGTGCTGCAGCAGCACCGTGAGGTCGGCGTCGGCGGCGGCGTCCCAGAGGGAATCGGCGCGGGGGACGGGGCGGTCGAGGAGGTGCCAGGTGGGGGCGTAGGGGTCGTGGTAGCTGAGGTGGGCGCCCATGCCGGCCAGGAGGGTGCCGATTTCGCGGGCGGGGGCGCCGGTCTGGTCGGGGAAGTCGGCCTTGTAGGTGACGCCGAGCAGGAGCACTCGGGCGCCGCGCAGTGATTTGCCGTGCTCGTTGAGGAGGGCCGCGGCCCGCTGGACGACGTAGCTCGGCATGCGTGCGTTGATCTGCTGCGCGAGCTCGACGAGGGGAAGGGGGAGCGGGAGAGGCCCGCCGGGGCCGCCGACGCCGGGGCCGGGGCGGAAGGCGTGGAAGCCGTAGGGCTTGGTCTCGGCGCAGCGGATGACGTCCCAGAGGTCGATGCCGGCGTCGTGGCAGAAGACGGCCATCTCGTTGGCGAGCGCGATGTTGACGTGCCGGTAGTTGGTTTCGAGGAGCTTGACGGTCTCGGCCTCGCGCGGCCCGCGGGCGCGTACGACGCGTTCGGCGAAGCGGCCGTAGAAGACGGCGGCCGCCTCGGTACAGGCGGGGGTGCAGCCGGCGATCACCTTGGGGGCGCCGGGGAAGCGGCTGGGGGAGTAGGCGAGGTGGAAGTCGCGGCCGGCCCGGAGGCCGGAGGTTTCGAGGATGGGTCGGAGCAGTTCTTCGGTGGTTCCGGGGCGTACGGCCGACTCGAGGACGACTGTGGTGTGCGGCCGCAGGTGCGCGGCGAGGATGCGGCCGGCGGCGGCGACGTCCGGGGTGGGTGCGCAGATGACGGCGGTGCGTACCCGGCCGAGTACGGCGGGTTCGGCGGTGGCGCGGAAGCCGTCCTTGAGCATGCGGCGTACGTCGGCGGCGGCCAGGGCGCCGGAGGGGATCCGGCCGGCGTTGATGGCGTCGACGGTGCGCGGGTCGGTGTCGTAGCCGATGGTGCGGACGCCGGCGGCGGTGGCGGCTTGGGCGAGGGGAAGTCCGGTGTGGCCGAGTCCGATGACGGCGAGGTCTGCGGGCATGGAGGTCCGTCCTCTCACGAAGAAACCACCAAATGGCTGCAAAACAGGCTAACCAGACATATAGCTGATATGACCGCACGCCGCGCCGATGTGCCGTGGATCTCCCCCGGATCCGCGCCTCTCTGGCTGGCCGTTCGCTCCCGGAGGGGTAAGCATCGAAAGAACGGGAACGCACCCTCCACCACAGGAGGCACTCGATGCGCACGGCGACACTCGGACCGGCGGAGCGCGATACAGCGCTCGCCCGGATGGCGGATCATGAACTCGACGTACTGGTCGTCGGCGGCGGAGTCGTCGGCGCCGGCACCGCACTGGACGCGGCCACCCGGGGCCTCAGCACCGGTTTGGTCGAGGCGCGGGACTGGGCGTCCGGCACCTCCAGCCGTTCAAGCAAGCTGATCCACGGCGGCCTGCGCTACCTGGAGATGCTGGACTTCCGGCTCGTGGCAGAGGCACTCAAGGAACGCGGGCTGCTCGTCCAGCGGCTCGCCCCGCACCTCGTCAAGCCGGTGCCCTTCATCTACCCGCTCCAGCACCGCGGCTGGGAGCGTCTCTACGCCGGGACGGGCGTGGCCCTGTACGACGCGATGGCGGTCGCCTCCCGCCACGGCCGGGGACTGCCCCACCACCGGCACCTCACCCGGCGGAAGGCACTGCGGATCGTTCCATCGCTGAAGAAGGACTCCCTGGTCGGCGCGCTGCAGTACTACGACGCCCAGGTCGACGACGCCCGCTATGTGACCACCCTGATCAGGACCGCAGCCTCGTACGGCGCACAGGTCGCCAACCGGTCCCGGGTGATCGGCTTCCTGCGGGAGGGCGAACGCGTGGTCGGTGCCAGGGTGCAGGATGTCGAAGGGGGAACCGAGTACGAGGTCAGGGCCCAGCAGGTGGTCAACGCCACCGGTGTGTGGACGGACGACACCCAGGGGCTCATCGGCGAGCGAGGGCTCATCCACGTCAAGGCGTCCAAGGGCATCCACCTGGTCGTACCGAAGGACCGCATCCACTCCTCGAGCGGGCTGATCCTCCGCACCGAGAAGAGCGTGCTCTTCGTGATCCCCTGGGGCCGGCACTGGATCATCGGCACCACCGACACCGAATGGAACCTCGACAAAGCGCACCCAGCGGCGTCCAGCGCAGACATCGACTATCTGCTGGAGCACGTGAACTCCATCCTCAACGTCCCCCTCACCCGGGACGACGTCCAGGGCGTCTACGCGGGGCTCCGCCCGCTGCTCGCCGGCGAGTCGGCGGACACCAGCAGACTCTCGCGCGAGCACAGCGTGGCGCACCCCGTGCCGGGGCTCGTGGTCGTCGCCGGCGGCAAGTACACGACCTACCGGATCATGGCCAAGGACGCCGTCGACGAGGCCGTCCACGGGCTTGACCACCGTGTCGCCGAATGTGTCACCGAAGAGATCCCCCTGCTCGGCGCGGAGGGCTACCACGCCCTCTGGAACGCCCGCTCCCGCATCGCCGCCCGCACCGGGCTCCATGTCGCCCGGGTCGAGCACCTCCTCAACCGGTACGGCACCCTGGCCGAGGAAGTCTTCCAGCTCATCGCCGACGACCCCTCCCTCGGCCATCCGCTCGCCGCCGCCGACGACTATCTCCGCGCCGAGGTCGTCTACGCCGCCTCCCACGAGAGCGCCCGGCACCTGGACGATGTCCTCACCCGCCGCACCCGGATCTCCATCGAGACCTTCGACCGCGGCACGCTCAGCGCGCGCGAGGCGGCCGAGCTCATGGCGCCGGTGCTCGGCTGGGGCAAGGAGCAGATCGAGAAGGAAGTCACCCACTACGAGAAGCGGGTCGAGGCCGAGCGCGAGTCCCAGCGTCAGCCCGACGACCTCACGGCCGACGCGGCAAGGCTGGGCGCGCCGGACATCGTCCCGCTCCAGTAGGACTCCGTCCCGTTCGGGCCCGTTTTCGCCGCTGCGGCCGGCGAAAGCGGGCCCGGAGCACCGTCAGCCGTTACGCGCGGTCGGCGACCGCCACGAGCGTGGTGGCGCCCCTGCCCGGCCGTCCCGGAGAAGGTCCGGCGGCTGACCGGAACTCCCGCACCCAGACCCTGGCGGTCCACGGCAGCAAGGGAACCAACTGCTGCTTCACGATCGTCCCTTCCGCCGACCACACCTTCAACGCAGCCACCGGTGACACCGTGACCTTGACCTTCGCCTCCACGTCCACCCCATGGGCAGGGGGACATTCGGCCCGGGCAAGGGGGCCGGATATCGTGCCCCTAAGCGTGTACGGGGGAGCAGGAAGGGGGCACGGTGTCCGATAGCACCGATCAGGGCCGACTGGTGGCGGGCAGATACCGCCTGCTGGAGCACATAGGCCGCGGCGGCATGGGCACCGTATGGCGGTCCGAGGATGAGCTGCTCGGCCGGCAAGTCGCTGTAAAACGTCTGCACGCGCCGCAGGCGCATATGCATGAGGACGAGCTGACAACGCTGTTCGAGCGGACCCGCCGGGAGGCGCGGAGCGCGGCGCGGATCAGCCACCCGAATGTGGTGACCGTCCATGACGTGGTGGACGACGACGGGCTGCCGACGATCGTCATGGAGTACGTGCCGTCCATCACGCTCGGCGAGCTGATCAAGAGAAGCGGCCCGGTGTCGCCCGCCGAGGCGGCCCGGATCGGCCGGGGCATGATCGCCGCCCTCCGTGCCGCGCACGAGGCAGGCGTGCTGCACCGGGACGTCAAGCCCGGCAATGTGCTGCTCGGCAAGGACGGGCGGGTCGTGCTGACGGACTTCGGGATAGCGCAGGCGTCCGGCACCTCCACGCTGACTCGCACCGGGGAGCTGATCGGGTCGATCGACTTCCTGGCCCCGGAGCGGCTGACGGGCGGGACGCCCGGGCCGGAGGCGGATCTGTGGGCGCTTGGTGCGACGCTGTTCCAGGCGGTGGAAGGGAACTCGCCGTTCCGCAAGGACACGGCGATCGAGACGGCGTACGCGATAGCGGCGGACGACGTGCCGACGGCGCCCAACGCCGGAGCGCTGGAGCCGCTGATAGCGGGCCTGCTCATGCGGGAGCCGGGGGAGCGCCTGTCGCTGGATGCGGCGGAGCGGCTGCTGCGGGCCCCCATGGCCGAACCGCAGACGGCGACGGGCCTGCGGGCCGGGCCGGCGCTGCCCCCGGCCTTCGGCCCGGCCGGTACCCAGGCCGAGGCATCGACGGACAGCTCGCCGACCGGCCCCACGGCCAGCGTCAAGAGCGCGTCGCGGAGCGACGGCGGCCGCGCCCGGCGCCGTAAGAGGGGCGTGTGGGTGGGGTCCGCCGTTGCCATCGCGGCCCTCTCGGCGGGCGGGGCGGTCCTGGCCACGAAGATCGGCGGCACCGGGTCCACCGCCCAGGCCGGGCGGCCCACCCCGACGGTTGCCCAGGCCGTGCCGCCCACCGCGAGCGCGTCCCCGGTGAAGACCACGCCGACCCCTTCCGCCCTGCCGAAGGTGCCCGCCGGTTACCGCCTGGCCAAGGAGCCGGGGCTCGGCTTTTCCGTCCCCGTACCGGACGGCTGGACGCGCCAGGCCAACGCCAACGGCCAGGACATCAACTACATCGACCCGACCGGCCTGGTCGGGCTGAAGATCAGCGTCCTGGACTACGCGAGCCCGGACCCCGTCCAGCACTTCAAGGACGTCGAGGCCCAGCTGACGGCCGCGTCCAACCCCGACCGGTTGCAGGGCTACCAGCAGTTGCGCCTGCAGGCCACCAGCTGGCGCGGACAGGCAGCCGCCATCTGGGACTTCACCTTCACGGGCAAGGTTCGCAACTGGCGCGCCGCCGACCTCGGCTTCGGCAAGGAGGGGGGCCGTGACTACGCCGTCTACCTCTCCGCGCCGGATGCCGAATGGGCAACGTACAGGCCGGTCTTCGACAGCGCCGTCGCCGGGCTCCGGCTGACCGGATAGCCGGTAATCGCTGGCCAGCGGCCTGAAAATCTGTCTGGAATCCCGTTGTCCGTGGCAGTACGGTGCCCATGGGCAGCGGCGGTGTACATGACCGCGTCCGGGTTCAGGGATGATGGAGGTCTCATCCTGTGGGGGGCGGCGCAACGCCGGTTGCCGACGCACCATTTCCAGCGACTGCAGAGGGAATTCATGGGCCAGGCGCAAGGCACCGACGGACGTCTCCTCGCCGGCCGGTACCGGCTCGGAGGGGTCCTCGGCAAGGGCGGCATGGGCACAGTGTGGCGGGGCGTCGACGAAACCCTCGGCCGGACCGTCGCCGTGAAGGAACTCCGCTTCCCGCACAACATCGACGAGGACGAGAAGCGCCGCCTGATCACCCGCACCCTGCGCGAGGCGAAGGCGACCGCCCGGATCCGGGACACCGGAGCCGTCACCGTCTTCGACGTCGTGGAAGAGGACGACCGGCCCTGGATCGTCATGGAGCTGGTCGAGGGCCGGTCGCTGTCCGACGCGATCCGCGAGGACGGCCCCCTCACTCCCAAGCGCGCCGCCGAGGTCGGGCTCACCGTCCTGAACGTGCTCAAGGCGGCTCACAAGGAGGGCATCCTCCACCGCGACGTCAAGCCGTCCAACGTCCTGATCGCCAACGACGGCCGGGTCGTGCTCTCCGACTTCGGCATCGCCCAGATCGACGGTGATCCCTCCGTCACGTCCACGGGCATGCTCGTCGGCGCGCCCTCGTACATCTCCCCCGAGCGCGCCCGGGGCCAGAAGCCCGGGCCGCCGGCCGACCTGTGGTCGCTGGGCGCGCTGCTCTACGCCTCCGTCGAGGGCCGTCCGCCGTACGACAGGGGCTCGGCGATCGCCACCCTCACCGCGGTCATGACCGAGCAGCCGAAGGCCCCGGTCAACGCCGGACCGCTCACCGAAGCCATCCACGGCCTGCTCGTCAAGGACCCGGCCCGGCGGCTCGACGACACCGCCGTACGCCCGCTGCTCACCGAGATCGCCAACGCGCCCGAGGCCCCTGTCGCCCCGGCACCCGACGTGACCCGGGCCATGCCCCTCCCCGCCGACCCGCAGCCCACCCCGACCGACGCCCCCGCCACCACCCGCGAAAGCTCCGCCGACCAGACGAAGATCCGCAGCGCGCTGAGCTCGGTCCGGGCCGCCAAGCCGAAGTCCAAGCCGAAGCCGGATCCGGCCCCGGCGGCCCCGGGCGCCGTCCCTCCGGCCGCCCCGGCAGCCGGGCAGTCGCGCAAGCGCGTGGCGGTGATCGCCGCGATCGCCATTGCCCTTGCCATCCTGGGCACCTCGATCGGCTTCGTCCTCGCCAACGCAGACGACGGCAAGGGCAAGAAGACGGGCTCCGGCTCCAAGGCGAGCGCGAGCCAGTCGGCGACGAAGTCGGCCTCGCCGTCCGCCGGCGCATCCGGCTCATCAGGGACCGGCAGTAAAAGCGGCAGCGGCAGCAGCGGTGACACGACCGGCAGCAATAGCAGTGGCAACTCGGGCAGTGGCAACTCGGGCAGTGGCAGTTCGGTGCCGTCGGGCTTCACCGTCGTGACCAACTCGGCGTTCCACTTCTCCATGGCGATGCCCGACGGCTGGAAGCAGACCGGCACGGCCGGCGCGAGCTCCGGCGTTATATACAGCGCCGGCGGTGGATTCCCGCGCGTACAGGTGGACTTCACCCCAACGCCCGGCAAGGACGCGGCGGCTGCCTGGCGCGCCGCAGAACCCGGCGTGAGGTCCAACAGCACCGCGTACACGCTGATCTCCATCAAGAAGATCAGCTTCAACGGCTACCGCACCGCCGCCGACTGGGAGTTCCTCCGTACCCAGGAAGGCACCAAGGTGCACGTCGTGAACCGCGGATTCGTCACGGATGACACCCACGCCTATTCGATCATGTTCTCGGCGCCCGCCGGTGATTGGAACACCGCCAAGGTGGAGAAGATGCGGGATACCTTCTACAAGACCTTCAAACCGGCCAAGTGATAATGGTGCGGCACGTATTGTGAGTCCCTGCGGACTGTCCGCATTCAGATTGCCTCCGGATTCTGACCGGAACTGACGCTTTTTGGGGAGGCGTCGTGGACGACTACGCGGGACGGGTACTCGCCGACCGCTACCGCCTGCCCAGGCCCCCGGCCGATGAGTACGAGCTGGTCGAGACCCGTGCCTTTGACACGTACAGCGGTCAGGAGGTGCTGGTCCGCCAGGTCCTGCTGCCGGAGGTGGTCGGCGCCGAGCCCACCGGCCTCGCTGCCGGGCCGGACGACCCCGGCAGCGACAGTGCCCGGCGCGCGCTGGACGCAGCACGCGCCGCCGCCGCGATACCCGACCACCCCCGCCTGGTGCAGGTCTTCGACATCTTCATAGACGGCGGCAGCCTCTGGGTTGTCAGCGAACTCGTCTCCGCCCGCCCGCTCGCCGCGCTCCTCGCCGACAAGCGGCTCTCCCCGTACCGCGCCGCCGAGGTCGCCTCCGACGTTCTCTACGCGCTGCGCGCCGTGCACGCCCACGGCTGGACGCACCGTAACGTCACCGCCGCCACGGTCCTCGTCTGCGACGACGGCCGCGCCATGCTCACCGGGCTCGCGGTCGGCGCCGCCCAGGAAGCGCTCTGCGGCTACGACCCCGTGCCGGAGCCCGCCCACGCCATGGTCTCCGGCGGCTCCGGGGCCAGCTGGAGCGGCCCCGACTCCGTACTCGAGCTCGAACGCGCCCGCCAGGCCCGGATCACCGTCATCGGCCCCGTCACCGAGCGCTGGGCGCCCGAGCAGGCCGCCGAAATACAGGACGCCTGGCAGCTCGCCCCGCCCGTCGGCCCCGAAGCGGACCTCTGGGCGCTCGGTGCGCTGCTCTTCCGCAGCGTCCAGGGCCACCCCGCCTTCCCCGAGGAAAGCACCGCCGAACTCGTACAGCTCGTCTGCGCCGAGCCCCCCGCCTTCGCCGAGGAATGCGGGCCCCTGCGCCCCATCGTCGAGTCGCTGCTCCGCCAGGACGCCTCCGAGCGCCCCGACTTCGAAGAACTCGGCGGCTGGCTCCGCTCCCTGGTGCGCTCCGCCCCCGAGCCCGAACTCGGCGCCCACACCATCCAAGTGCCCGCCGATCCCCAGAAGCTGCCGATCGTACGGCGCCGCGGCGAGCTCGTCCGCCGCCGCAAAGCCGCTGCCGCCGCGGCCGCCGCCGAGTCCGCTGCCCGGCACCGGCACGCTCGCTCCAAGCAGCGGAAGCCCGCCGGCGCCCCCCGCAGCCTCGGCAAGCTCCTCGTCGCCGCCGTCTTCATCCTGCTCGCCGCCGTCGTCCTCTACGCCCTCGTCTTCATGCCGCGCAACGGCGCCTCCAACACCAGCGGCTCCGCCGACACCGCCCGGACGATTCCTGCCCAGGTCCCCGGCTCCGGCAACGACAAGCCCACCGCCACGTCCGCGCCCACCACCAAGGCGCCCTCCACCGCCGCCGCCACCCCGTCCAGCGCCCCCTCCACCGACGTCGGCAGCGACTTCCAACTCCGCACCGACCCCGCCGGTTTCTCCCTCGCCGTCCCCACAGGCTGGCAGCGCAGCGGCAAGAACTCCAGCGGCCAGATCCGCTACACCGGCGGTGACTACCAGATCATCGTCGTCCCCGGCCGCGACTCCGTCGCCGACTTCGGCAGCGACCCCCTCGCCTATCAGTCCACCTCCGAGAACGAACTCGCCGCCTTTCACTCATCCGACTGGTCGTCGGTATTCGGCACCCGCCGCCTCGACATGGGCGGCGTCGCCGCCGCCGAAGGCGAATACACCTGGCGTGAAGCGAGCGGCCGCGACGTCTACGCCAACAATCTCGCCATGATCCGGGGCGACAAGTACCACGTCATCCTTGTCGTCGGCCCCAGCGATCAGACTGCTGCCGTCAAGCGCTACTTCGACAAAGCCGCCGCGACCTACCGCACGACCGCCTGACCCGGCGGGGGGCTTACCCGGCCGCCTCAGGGCAGCCCGCGCCTGCGGTGGGCGTTCCCCCGCCCAGCCGATTTCCCGGCACCGGCGGGTGCGTTGGGGTGCGCCGCCCTCAGGATGCGGGCCTGTTGCCGCGTGCGGCTGTGGCGGGGCCCCGGGGGGACTGGACGTCCAATGGAACGGCTTCGCCGACGGGGGCGGCACGCGCCGGACGTACGACCTGTGCTGGACGGAGAGCGGTCGCCAGTACGACGTATGGGTGTCGTCGCCCATCGCCAAGGCCGAGCAGGGCCGGACCTATTTGGAGACGGCCGCCGCGTCGTTCCACGCCAGTGATTGATGGCATGTTTGTGTAACCCTGGTGTGAACTTGTTACCGGAGGGTATCCAAGACATGTTCGCCGGTCGTACCCTCGCCGCCATGACGGAGTCGCCGGAAAGCAGCAACGGCAACAGCAGCAGCACCAACAGCATCGGCAACAGCGACAGCAACCCGGTCGCCCCCGCCCCCGCAGGCGCGCGCACCGCGGCGGACGTTGTCACCCCCGACCTGATCGCCCGCCTCACCCGCGGGGTCGTAGGCAGCGGCCGGACGAGCAACCACAGCCCGCTGAACGGCGAGAAACTCGCCGACCTCCCCGAGGCCACCCCGGAAGAGGTCGCCACCGCCTTCGAGCGTGCCCGCGCCGCCCAGCAGGGGTGGGCGGCGCTGCCCGTCAGGCAGCGCGCCGCGGTGCTGCTGCGATTCCACGATCTCGTACTGGCGCGCCAGGCCGAGGTCCTGGACCTCGTGCAGCTGGAGACCGGCAAGGCCCGCCTTCACGCGCACGAAGAGCTGCAGCTGGTCGCCGTCACCGCCCGGCACTACGGACGCAAGGCCGCCGCCTACCTCAGGCCGAGGCGCCACACCGGAGCGATCCCCGTGCTCACCAAGGCTGTGGAGCTGCGTCACCCCAAGGGCGTCGTGGGCCACATCGTGCCCTGGAACTACCCCTTCGCGCTGGCCGCCGGTGACGCGCTGCCCGCCTTCGTGGCGGGCAACGCCATCGTCATGAAGCCCGACACCCAGACCGCCCTGACCGTGCTCTGGGCCCGCGAGCAGCTCATCGAGGCCGGACTGCCGGAGGAGGTCTGGCAGGTGGTGATCGGCGAGGGACCGGTGGTCGGCCCGGCTGTCGTCGAGCACGCCGACTATGTCTCCTTCACCGGCTCCACCCGCACCGGCCTCGATGTCGCCCGGCGCGCCGCCGCCCGCCTCGTCGGCGTCTCCCTGGAGCTCGGCGGCAAGAACGCCATGCTCGTCCTCCACGACGCCGACCCGGACAAGGCCGCCGAAGGCGCGGTCCGCGCCTGCTTCGCCTCCGCCGGACAGCTCTGCGAGTCCGTCGAGCGCCTCTACGTCCATGAGTCGGTCGCCGACGCCTTCCTGGAGCGGTTCACCGCCCGTACGAAGGCGATCAGACTCGGCACCGGCCTGGCCTACGGCGCGGGCATGGGCTCCCTGGCCGGCGACCGGCAGCTGGAGACCACGGCCCGGCACGTGGACGAGGCCGTGGCCAAGGGCGCCACAGTGCTCGCCGGCGGCCGTCCCCGTCCCGACGTCGGCCCCTACTTCTACGAGCCGACCATCCTCGACGGCGTCCAGCCCCCCATGGCCGTCTGCGCCGAGGAGACCTTCGGCCCCGTCGTCTCCATCTACCGCTTCACCGACGAGGACGAGGCCGTCGAACGCGCCAACTCCACCCCGTACGGCCTCAACGCCAGCGTCTGGACCCGGGACACCCGACGCGGCGGCCGCATCGCCGCCCGTCTGCACGCCGGCACCGTCAACGTCAACGAGGGATACGCCGCCGCCTACGGCAGCGTCCGGGCGCCGCTCGGCGGCATGGGTGAGTCCGGCCTCGGCCGCCGCAATGGCGCCGAGGGCATCCTCAAGTACACCGAGGCCCAGACCGTCGCCACCCAGCGGCTCCTGCCGATGGCTCCGTCGCTGGGCATGGACGACGCCCAGTACGCGACGTTCATGAGCCGTAGCCTGCGCGCCATGAAGACGCTGCGCCTTCGCTGACCCCTGGAGGTCCAGATGTCGTACGACTACGACGTGATCGTGATCGGGTCCGGCTTCGGCGGAGCCGTGAGCGCCCTGCGCCTGACCGAGAAGGGCTACTCCGTCGGGGTCCTGGAAGCGGGCCGCCGCTTCACCCGGGACACGCTGCCGAGGAACTCCTGGGACATCCGCAACTACCTGTGGGCCCCGGCGCTCGGCTTCTACGGCATCCAGCGCATCCATCTCCTCAAAAACGTCATGATCCTCGCCGGGGCGGGCGTGGGCGGCGGCTCACTGAACTACGCCAACACCCTCTACATCCCGCCGAAAGCCTTCTTCGAGGACCGCCAGTGGGGCCACATCACCGACTGGCAGTCGGAACTGGCCCCGTACTACGACCAGGCCCAGCGCATGCTCGGGGTACGGCTCAACCCGACCCTCACCCCCTCCGACATCCACCTCAAGGCGGCAGCCGAGCGGATGGGCGTCGGCGACACCTTCCACCTGGCGCCGGTCGGCGTCTTCTTCGGGGACGGCAAGGACGCCTGTGACGGCAAGGACGCCCGCGACGGCGAGGAAGCCGCGGTGAAGGCCGCGCCCGGCGCCGAGGTCCCCGATCCGTACTTCGGCGGCGCGGGGCCGTCCCGCCGGGCGTGCACGGAGTGCGGAGAGTGCATGACGGGCTGCCGCCACGGCGCCAAGAACACGCTCAACGAGAACTACCTCTTCCTCGCCGAGCAGGCCGGTGCCGTCATCCACCCCATGACCACCGTCACCGCCATCGGCGAGAACCCCGATGGCGGCTACGACATCGGAGCCGTCCCGACGGACAGGAAGCGGAAGTCCAAGCCGGGCGCCCTGCGTGCCCGGTACGTCGTCGTCGCGGCCGGCACATATGGCACGCAGACCCTGCTGCACCATATGCGCGATTCCGGCAGGCTCCCGGGCGTGTCGGCGAGGCTCGGCGAACTGACCCGTACCAACTCCGAGGCACTCGTCGGCGCACAGACGATCGACCGCCACTACGCGAAGAAGTACCCGGGCCGCAAGCCGGACTTCACACGGGGCGTGGCCATCACATCCTCGATCCATCCCGACGACCACACCCACATCGAGCCGGTCCGTTACGGCAAGCGCTCCAACGCGATGGGCCTGCTCTCCACCCTCCAGGTACCGGCGGACACGAGACTGCCGCGGGGGCTGGCCTTCGCCGTCACGACCCTCCGGCACCCGGTGCTGACCATGCGGGCGCTGTCCAACCGCCGCTGGTCCGAGCGCACCATCATCGGCCTGGTCATGCAGTCGCTCGACAACTCCCTCACCACCTACCGCAAGCCCCGCGGACCCGGGAAAGGCCTGCTCACCGCCAGACAGGGCCACGGCGCGCCCAACCCCGACCACATCCCCGAGGGCGCCCAGGCCGCCCGCCTGATCGCCGACGACATCAACGGCTTCGCCGGCAGCAACATCGGCGAACTCATCGGCACCCCGCTCACCGCGCACTTCCTCGGTGGCTGCCCCATCGGCGCGGACGCCGGCCACGGCGTCATCGACCCCTACCACCGGCTCTACGGTCACCCCGGCATCCATGTGGTCGACGGCGCCGCCGTCTCCGCCAACCTCGGCGTCAACCCGTCCCTCACCATCACCGCCCAGGCCGAGCGCGCGATGTCCCTGTGGCCCAACAAGGGCGAGCCCGACCCCCGTCCCGCCCAGGGGGAGGCATACGCACGCCTCACCGCGGTCGCCCCCCTGCACCCGGCGGTCCCGGAAGCGGCATTCGGCGCGCTGCGCCTGCCACTCCTCCCGGTGCCGCCGGTGCCGCCCAGGACCTGACGGCGCGGCCGGGCCGCAGGATTGTGTAAGAGGCCGCGCGCCTCTAAAGCCCGGCTCCGCCTCACCCGATCGGGCGTTGGATACCTGCCCCCGTGGCGCGAATGAGTATTGTGTCCTTCACAGAGCGGCCGGTCCCGGGCGTCCCCGGGACCGGCCGTCTCCTTGGGTTGTGACCGGGCTGCTGTCCCCTGCCGTCCGGTCACCCCACCGGAGCGAGGTCCCACGGCACGCCCGCGTCGCGGACGTGCGCATCGCTCCGGAGTTACGCCGCCCGGGCTGCGGCCGGGAGGATTCCACGCGTACTATTTCGGCCGACCGCTCCTGGCTGGTGCGGCAACCCTTCCAACGAAAGCGCTCCGGGCCGGTCACGTCCCGTACCCGTAATGCCCCCCGAACGGGCGATAGCGCGCCCCTGTCCGTGACACGGCTCAGATCCGTCCGCGGCACAGCTCCAGCAGCGTCATGGCCAATGTGGTCCCGGGCTTGCCCAGCTCACCGCTGTAGCGCGCGATGACCTCCATCTCGCGGGAGAGGTGCACCCGGCGCCCGCCGGACTCGATGCGGGCCTGCTGGATCTCCGCCGAGACCCCCGTCCTTTCCTGTACGAGGGCGATGATCCGGGCGTCCAGATCATCGATCCGGCCCCGCGCGGTGCTGATCTCCGTCGCGGTCTCTGTGTCAGTCATTGCCGTCTCCTTGGAGCTATGGCCCCGAGCCTGCCCGGAGAGACACAAAGCGCCCCGGGCCGAATGGCCCGGGGCGCCTGGTGAGGTCTGGGTTCTGTGTCTCAGACAGCACGACCATGGCAGCCGGACCAGCCGGTGCCATAGGTAAACGAGACGTGCGTGCTGCTGAACATGGTGTCCAGTATGGCACGGGCGACCGGCACGCGAGAGGGGTGTCGGCGCGCCCCGGTAGAATCGGGCTCGACCCTCGTACAATTCGCCGGAAGGCTGCCCGTGGCATCAGCGACCCCAGTCGTTCCCGACACCGAAACCGAGACCGCGGCCGACACGGTTCTGGTCGTCGACTTCGGGGCGCAGTACGCCCAGCTCATCGCCCGCCGCGTCCGTGAGGCCCGGGTCTACAGCGAGATCGTGCCGAGCACCATGCCGGTTGATGAGATCCTCGCCAAGGGGCCGAAGGCGATCATCCTCTCCGGCGGTCCCTCTTCCGTGTACGCGGACGGCGCCCCCGCTCTCGACCGTGCGATCTTCGAGGCCGGCGTCCCCGTCTTCGGCATGTGCTACGGCTTCCAGCTGATGGCCACCGCCCTCGGCGGCACGGTGGACAACACCGGTGCCCGCGAGTACGGCCGCACCCCGCTCAAGGTCTCCAAGCCCGGTTCGACGCTCTTCGAGGGCACCCCCGCCGAGCAGTCCGTCTGGATGTCGCACGGCGACGCCTGCTCCGCCGCCCCCGCCGGCTTCACCGTCACCGCCTCCACGGGGGTCGTCCCGGTCGCCGCCTTCGAGAACGACGAGCGCAAGCTCTACGGCGTCCAGTACCACCCCGAGGTTCTGCACACCGAGCACGGCCAGCAGGTCCTTGAGCACTTCCTCTACCGCGGCGCGGGCCTCAGGCCGCAGTGGACGACCACCAATGTCGTCGACGAGCAGGTCGCGGCCATCCGCGCCCAGGTCGGCAGCGCCCGCGCCATCTGCGGCCTCTCCGGCGGGGTGGACTCCGCGGTCGCCGCCGCCCTCGTCCAGAAGGCCATCGGCTCCCAGCTGACCTGCGTCTACGTCGACCACGGGCTGATGCGCAAGGGCGAGTCGGAGCAGGTCGAGAAGGACTTCGTGGCCGCCACCGGCGTCCAGCTGAAGGTTGTCGACGCCGAGGAGCGCTTCCTCGCGGCCCTGGCCGGGGTCTGCGACCCGGAGGAGAAGCGGAAGATCATCGGCCGGGAGTTCATCCGCGTCTTCGAGCAGGCGGCGTCCGAGATCGTCGCCGAGGCCGGCGCCCACGGTGAGTCCGTCGAGTTCCTGGTGCAGGGCACCCTCTATCCCGATGTCGTCGAATCCGGCGGCGGCACCGGCACCGCCAACATCAAGTCCCACCACAATGTCGGCGGCCTCCCCGAAGACCTGCAGTTCGCCCTTGTCGAGCCGCTGCGCAAGCTCTTCAAGGACGAGGTCCGCATGGTCGGCCAGGAGCTCGGCCTCCCCGAGGAGATCGTCCAGCGGCAGCCCTTCCCCGGCCCGGGGCTGGGCATCCGCATCGTCGGCGAGGTCACCAAGGCCCGCCTCGACCTGCTCCGCGACGCCGACGCCATCGCCCGCGAAGAGCTCACCGCCGCCGGTCTCGACCGCGACATCTGGCAGTGCCCCGTCGTCCTCCTGGCCGACGTGCGGTCGGTCGGCGTCCAGGGCGACGGCCGCACGTACGGCCACCCGATCGTCCTGCGTCCGGTCTCGTCCGAGGACGCGATGACGGCGGACTGGTCCCGGCTGCCGTACGAGGTGCTGGCGAAGATCTCGACCCGGATCACGAACGAGGTCGCGGACGTCAATCGCGTGGTGCTCGACGTGACGAGCAAGCCGCCGGGCACGATCGAGTGGGAGTAGTCGAATAGTCCTCCCGGACGCGTCAATGCGTCAACGACCGCGCCGCCGTCCATTCGTTTGGGCGGCGGCGCGGTCGTTTCCTGTGGGTACGCTGGCTCTACGGTCCAAAATCCCGTCCATGGGAGGAACCATGACTGCCGAGCCGCTGCCCGCCGCCGAGCCGCTGCCTGAAGGCCCTGCATGGCCGGTGCCGCCGCTCGATGGCTACACCGTGGATGACCTGTTCACCCTGCCCGGCCTCCCGCCGCACACTGAGCTGATCGACGGGAGTCTGGTTTTCGTGAGCCCACAGCGGGATTTTCACGCCTTGACGGTTGAAATCTTGCTCTTCGGTCTGCGCCGGACGGTGCCGGACCACTTGCGGGTAAGGCGGGAAATGAACGTCGTGCTGACCAGGCGCACTGCTCCGGAACCCGATGTCATGGTGGTGAAAGCCGAAGCCGTCGTCGGGCGTCGGCAGTCCAGGTACGAGGCCGAGGACGTGGTGCTCGCGGTCGAGGTCGTTTCCCCCGAGTCGGAGGAACGTGACCGCGACACAAAGCCTCGCAAGTACGCGGCCGCAGGCATTCGCCACTTCTGGCGGGTGGAGATGACCGGCGAGCAAGACCGGCCTGCGGTCTACGTTTACGAGCTGGACCCGGGGACCAAGACATACGTCGTCACCGGAATCCATCACGACCAGCTCAAGCTCAGCGTCCCGTTCACCATCGACATCGACCTCACCGAGATCGACCGCCTCTAGGACCCTGGCAATCCCGGGTACCGCGCGGTAGCTTCCGCCCCATGCCGCCCGACACCGCCGACACCGTCGACGACACCCAGCCCCAGCCGCAACCCATCCCCATCGACCAGTTGTACTTCGAGCTGCCACCCACCTTCGGCAGCGCCGCCGAAGAGCGCCGCCACCGCAAGGAGCGCCTTGCCGTCGCGCTCCGCCTCTTCGCACGCCTGGGGTACGAGGAGGGCGTCTCCGGGCACATCACCGTCCGGGACCCCGAATTCACGGATCACTTCTGGGCCAACCCCTTCGGCGTGCCCTTCGCGCATGTCAGCGTCGGGGATCTGGTCCTCGCCAATCAGGCCGGGCAGGTCGTGGAGGGCCGGTACCACGTCAACCAGGCCGCGTTCGCGATCCATGCCCGGATGCACGCCGCCCGGCCGGAGGTCGTCGCCGTAGTGCACGGCCACTGCACATACGGGAGGGCGCTGGCGGCACTCGGGGAGCCGCTGGAGCCGATCACCCAGGACGCGTGCGCTTTCTACGAGGATCACGCGCTCTTCGACGCGTACACGGGCATCGTCGTCGACGAACAGGAGGCGGGCCGGATCGCGGCAGCGCTCGGCCCGCACAAAGCGGTCATCCTGCGCAATCGCGGGCCGGTGACGGTCGGGGGCTCGGTGGACGCGGCGGCGTGGTGGTTCATCTCGATGGAGCGGGCCTGCCGGGCGCAGCTCCTGGCGAAGGCGGCCGGAAAGCCGGTGCGGATCGCGCACGAGGACGCGTTGCGGACGCGTGAGCAGCTTGGTAACGACCTTGTGGCGTGGATCAATTACCAGCCGCTGTATACACAGGTCATTCGTAGTGAACCAGATCTCTTCGATCTGCGTACCCCATAGTGAAGAATCGGTCCGACAGGAACCCCGGGCGCATACGGCAGCAAGACAGGATGTGATCGATGTGGTAACTGGCATGAGTGGAATGAGTGGTGTGAGCGGCTCCAGAGACACCACCCCGAGCCAGGGCCCATGGCGGGATGCAGCGCGGAAGTACGCCCTGCTGCCCCTCCGAATATTCCTCGGCGTCACTTTTATCTACGCCGGACTCGACAAGCTCACCAGCTCGACGTTCTTCACCGACTCCGCATCGGGGTCGCTGGTCAGCGTGCTCAACGGGGTGCACAGCAGCGCCGCCTTCCCCGGCATGATCGATCTCGCCCTGAAGAACCCGCACGCCTTCGGCTACGCCATGGCCTTCGGTGAGCTCGCGGCCGGCCTCGGCGCATTCTTCGGCCTGCTGACCCGGCTGGCGGCGCTCGGCGGCGCCCTGATCTCCCTGAGCCTGTGGCTGACGGTGAGCTGGTCGTCCACGCCGTACTACTACGGCAACGACCTGCCGTACCTGATGGCTTGGCTGCCACTGCTGCTCGCGGGGGCCCCGGTGCTCTCGCTGGACGCGTTGTTCGGCGTCGGCCGGCGGCGCGGCGGGGGGTTCCGCTGACCCCGGCCAACCGTGACCAAACCCAGCCCGTGCGACGTTTGAGGTCAACGGGCCCCAAACCCAGCCCTCCCGACGTTTGAGGACAAAGGGGCCCAAAATCAGCCCGTCCGGCGTTTGAGGACAACGGGGTCCGGGGGCGAAGCCCCTCACGCGGCGCCAGCCGCATATCGGACGAGTCGGGAAGGGGCGGGGAGGGGAAAACGCCGCAGGCGCAAGCGCCGCCCCCCGCCGGACAGCCCTAACCCCGCCGACGGCCGGACACCGCCGCGGCCACCCCCGCGATCGTCAGGCCGCCGGCGGCCAAGGGGAGGGACAGGCGCGGGGCGAGGTCCCACGCGCCCGAGGCGTCCAGCAAGAAGGCCGCCGCCAGAGCGAGCAACACCAGGCCCATCACCAGGGCCGCCGGCCGGAACCCATGCCGCTTCACCGGACCACCTTCAACTCTCCGAGGCCGACCTTGAGGTCGAGCTTGATCGTGCCGACGGTGGTCGCACGGTAGGCGGGCCCAAGCGTCGTCGTACGGTCCAGGCCGGGCTTTACGTCAATGTTCTGGCCGTAGTCGGAGGGCAGTTGGACATCGCCGAGCCCGACCCGCAAGCGGAGCCGCACGGTGACGTTGTTCGGGACGATCACCTTCACCAGACCGGTGCCGAGCTCGACGCGGGTCGAGATGGTCTGCCCGTGGCTGAGCTTCAGGGCGGTCAGGTCCAGATCGCCTTCGCCCGCGCCCAGCTTGTACGAGGACTGGAGCTCGGCGACGCTCGCCGGCCGCCAGGTAGCGTCCGACCACTGGGTGCCGACCGACTTCGGCACCGCCGCCGCCCCCACGAGCAGCGCCGTGACCAGCACGGCGGCGACGACGCTGCCGCCGCCCAGCCGGCCCCGGCGCGTGCTGATCGTAAAGCCCAGGCCGAACACGCCCAGCGCGGCACCGAAGCCGATCTCCAGGCTTGTCCCGAGAGGTCGCCCGCCCCACGACGCCGCTATGCCGATCGCTGCCGCGGCCAGGGCCACGAAGAAGGTGGCGATCGCCAACCACGGCGCCTGGCGGCGCGGTCGGCGCGGCTCCTTCTCGTAAGGACCGTCGTCCGGCGCCCACACATACGGTTCGCGAATCGTCTCGCGCCACCACGGTTCCGCGCTCGGCGACGGCGGTGGCTGCGCGGCGGGCGGCGCGGGCTCCTGGGCGCGGCGGCGCTGCTGCGACCAGTACACGGCCCCGGCCAGTGACGCCAACAGCACAAGGGAGAAGGTCTGATTGCCGGGGCTGCCCAGCATCGACAGGAACAGGCCGCAGCCCACTAGCGCGACCACCACCGCGGTGAGCGCCGGGCCCTCGACCCGGCCCCCCAACAGCCGTCGCACCTCGCTCTCCTCCTCCCCCTCCTGCACCATCAGCAGCCACGCCAACCCGTACGCGACCAGCCCCACCCCGCCCGTCAGTGCCAGCACCGCCAGTACCACCCGGAATACCACCGGGTCGATATCGAAATACCGCCCCACTCCCTCGCAAACCCCCCCGATCACCCTCGGCTTACGGATCCGCACCAGCCGCCGCCGGGCGGGCGCTTCAGGTTGCTCGGTGCTGGTGCCGCTCTCCGTCATGCCCCCATCGTCGCGGGCGCCGGGTCCGCCCCGCACCCGGCACAACCCTGGCTGATCCCTGATCCGCCCCTTGCGGGTCCAGGCCCGCCCGCGACGGGACTCAGGGGCACCCAGGGGCAAACCCTGATGCCCGCCGCGGGCCAAACGTGTGACGATCGGGACATGCCAGCCACCAACCCACCCCGCGCACCGGCGGAGCCGTACGCGCCGCAGCCGCGCAAGCTGTACCGGAGTTCGGAAGGCCGGATGGTCGGCGGCGTGGCGCGGGGGCTCGCGGGGCATCTGTCGCTGCCTGTGTCGTGGGTGCGGGTGGTGCTCGTCGTGCTGGCGACGATCCACGGTCTCGGCATCCTGCTGTACGCCATCTTCTGGTTCGTCGTACCGCTGGGCGTCGGCGGCGTCAGCGAGGCGCAGGAGCCGCGCAGCGCCAAGTCATGGCTGGCGGGCCGCCGTCCCGACCGGGGCCAGATCGTCGCGCTGCTCGCGTTCGCGTGCGGAATCGGCATCTTGCTGGACAGCATGGATCTCGGCGCCGCCAACGCCTATATATGGCCGCTGTTGTTGATCGGCTTCGGCGTGGCGCTGGTCTGGCGGCAGGCGGACAACGCCCGCCGGGCGCGCTGGGTGGAGATGAGCCGCCGCAAGCGGTTCCTGCCGGTGGCGCGCGGCGCTGCGGGGGTGATCCTGGTGGGGGCGGGGGCCACCGGGTTCCTGGTGGTGCAGGGCTCGGCGAGCCATCTCGGGACGATCCTGCGGGCGGCACTCGCCGTCCTGGTCGGTGTGGCGCTGATCGCGGGGCCGTATCTGGTCCGGATGACGCAGGACCTCTCCGCCGAGCGGCGCGAACGCATCCGGGCCCAGGAGCGCGCCGAGGTCGCCGCCCACGTACATGACTCCGTACTGCACACGCTCACCCTGATCCAGCGCAACGCCGAGGACCCCCGCGAGGTCACCCGCCTCGCGCGGGCGCAGGAACGCGAGCTCCGGGCGTGGCTGTACCGCCCGGAGGGCACTGGCAAGGACGACGAGCCGACGACACTGGCGGCGGCGATCCGCCGGACGGCGGCGGAGGTCGAGGACGCGCACGGAGTGCCGGTGGAGGTGGTGTGCGTCGGCGACTGCCCGCTCGACGACCGGCTCCAGGCCCAGTTGCAGGCCGCGCGCGAGGCGATGGTGAATGGCGCCAAGTACGGTGGGGACGGGGGAGTTCAGGTGTACGCGGAGGTCGAGGAGGCGAAGGTCTTTGTATCCGTACGGGACCGGGGCGCCGGCTTTGATCTGGACGCGGTACCGGCCGACCGCATGGGCGTCCGGGAGTCGATCATCGGCCGGATGCGACGCCACGGCGGCGAGGCACGGCTGAGGGCAGCGCCCGGCGGGGGCACGGAAGTGGAACTCGACATGGAAAGGTCGGCGACAACATGACGTCAGCGCCAGAGCCAGGGCCAGGGGCAGGGCCAGCGGCATCGGGGGAAGAACGGCGCGTGCGGGTCGTGCTCGTCGACGACCACCGTATGTTCCGTACGGGCGTACAGGCCGAGATCGGCGACACCGAACGCACCGGCGTCGATGTCGTCGGCGAGGCGGCCGACGTCGACCAGGCGGTCAGGGTCGTCACCGCGACACGCCCGGGCGTCGTACTCCTCGACGTACACCTGCCGGTTGGCGGCGGCGTGGAGGTCCTGCGCCGCTGCGCGCCGCTCATGGCGGACGCCCAGCAGCCGGTGCGCTTCCTGGCCCTGTCGGTCTCCGACGCCGCCGAGGACGTCATAGGCGTCATCCGGGGCGGCGCCCGGGGCTATGTCACCAAGACCATCACGGGCCCCGAACTGATCAACTCCATCTTCCGCGTCGCCGACGGCGACGCCGTCTTCTCGCCCCGCCTGGCCGGCTTCGTCCTGGACGCCTTCGCCTCCACCGACGCCCCGCCCGTCGACGAGGACCTGGACCGGCTGACCCAGCGGGAGCGTGAGGTGCTGCGGCTGATCGCGCGCGGATACGCGTACAAGGAAGTCGCCAAGCAGCTCTTCATCTCCGTCAAGACGGTCGAGAGCCATGTCTCGGCCGTGCTCAGGAAGTTGCAGCTCAGCAACCGCCACGAGCTCACGCGGTGGGCGACGGCCCGCCGGCTGGTCTGAGTTCCGCCGCCGCCGGGAGTTTGAGCTCGAACCACACCGTCTTGCCGATCCCGCACGCTCGCGGGTACGCGTCCCAGGCATCCGCGAGCGCCGCCACCAGCATCAGACCGCGACCTGACTCGTCGTCCGGCGACGCCTGCCGGGTCTGCGGCCAGTCGTCGTCGCTGGCGTCCGGGACCTCAAGGCGCAGCGTCCCGTCGCGTAGGACGCAGCGCGCGCTGATCTCACGCCCCGGCGAGACGTGCGCGTGCTGACAGGCGTTCGTCATCAGCTCGCTGAGCAGCAGCACCGCCGTCTCCGCCGCGTCCTCCGGGACCTCCCACGAACGTGCCTGCTCCCGTAGCAGCGTCCGCGACCGGCCGACGCTGCGGCGATGGCGGGGCAGCCGCAAGGACGAGGGCGGCAACTGCGTCGAGGTCGCCGCCTGCCCCGGCACCGTCCACATACGGGACTCCAAGGGCAAGGCCGGCCCGCAGCTGGCCGTCGCGCCCGCCGCCTGGGGGGCGTTCGTGGGCTACGCCGCAGGCGCGGGCCGCCCACTTTCGTAACCGCTGGGTGGCCCGGCTGGTCGGGTGCGGGGGTTGGTCTGGACTTAGAGGCCAGTCGTTGACCGATGACAACGCCGCCAGGCGCCGCCCATCGGCACGCGACGCCGCCCCACCTATTCGCGCGGCCTCTTACGCGGGCACGCGCTCGGCGGGGCCCCGCCCGGTTGCGTCGGGCGGGGCGGACGGGGGGTCGTCGGCGAGGGCTGGGAATGATCAGCTTGCGGTGACCATGAGGGCGGCCATCATGCCCTCGTCCTCGTGTTGTGCCAGGTGGCAGTGGAGCATGTACATGTATGTGTCGTCCGAGTAGTCGGTGAACTCCATCGCGATCACGACGGTCCCGCCGCCGATTACTTCGACGGTGTCCTTCCAGCCGAGGTCGACGCCGCTGGCAGCGGTTCCGCTGGTGGAGATGACCTGGAACGGCACGTCGTGCAGATGGAACGAGTGTTCCAACTGGGTGCTGTTGGCGATGGTCCAGATCTCCTTCGCGCCGACGGTGGTGGAGATCTCGGCGGCTTTCATGGCCGCCATGGTCGTACCGACGACACCGTTGATGCCCATGTTCAGCCCGGACTGGGTGAGCTTGATGGTGCGGGCAGTGAAGGCACTGGTGTCGTAGCGGGTGATGGTGTTGAGGGTGCTGGGCAGGTCAGCCGGGGTGCCGGACGAGCTGTCGCTGATGGTCAGGAACGAGTACGTGCCGCTGCCGCCCCGGACCCAGCCGGTGGTGATGACGGCGTCGAGGGTGGCGGCGTCGGCGGCGTCGATGACGATCTCCGCGCGGGAGCCCGCGACGAGGCGGATCGAGTCGACCTCCGTGGCCTTGGTGAGGTACGCCTGCTCGGTGGCGATCTGGGTGAGGGTGGAGCCGTCGTTGCGCTGGATGGTGATGATGTCCGAGAGGGAGGCGTTGAGGAACCGCAGCCGGAGGCGGGACTTGGTGGCGGCGAAGGTGAAGGTCGTGGAGTCCGCGTTGACGCCGTTGACCAGGAAGGGGAAGTTCAGGGTCGACGACTGGTAACCGGTGAGGTTGTACTTGATGTCGCCGGCGTTGTCCACGGCCAGGCACTGCAGGATGATCGGGATGTCATCGACGCCGTAGTCGCTGGGGAGGGCCGCGGAGGCGTCGGAGTCGTCGTCGACGATGAGCATCCCGGCGAGGCCTTTGGAGACCTGCTCGGCGGTGGTGCCCAGGGCGTGCGGGTGGTACCAGAGGGTGCAGGCCTCCTGGTTGACGGTGAAGGCGGGGCTCCAGGTCTCGCCGTTGGCGAAGGCGACCTGCGGGCCGCCGTCGACCTTGGCGGGGACGTGGGCGCCGTGCCAGTGGACGGTGGTGTCCGCACCGAGGTTGTTGGTGACGTTCATCTGGACGCTGTCACCGTTGGTGACCTTGATGGTCGGGCCCAGGAAGGACTGGTTGAAGCCGGCGGTGGTGCTCGAAACACCGCTGAGCACTTCCGAGGTGCCGGTCTGCATGTCCAGGGTGTAGACGTCAACGCCGTTCGTGGTGGTGGCGGTGAGCAGGTCGGGGATGGTGAGAGCGACGGAGGCGGCCGAAGCCTTGTTCTTGTCGTCGGTCAGCGCGATGAGGGAGACGGCGGTGGTGGTGGCGGCGAGGGCGGCGCCGGCGCCGACTAATCCGCCGAGGAAGCGCCGACGGTGCAGGCCCTTGCCGTTGCGCTTACGAGACACGCGTGTCGCAGATTCGTTCGAGTGATCCATGGGGCAGGAGCGTGGCCCTGTGATCTTTACAGCAGCTTTAAGTCTCTTAAGAGCCAGATAAATTGACGTTCAGTCAGCTGTGAGTCCTCTCAGACGGGGCGGGTTGCACCGGCGAATGGCATTTGGTCGATCGGGGCGATACGGACCGGGGCGCCCGAATGCGGGGCGTGGATCATCCGGCCGTTGCCGATGTAAATGCCGACATGGCTGATACCGGAATAGAAGAAAACCAGATCGCCCGGCCGCAATTGGGACTTGGTGATCCGGGCGCCGGCATTGATCTGGGTGTAGGTCGTACGGGGGAGGGCGACACCTGCGGCGTGCCAGGCGGCCTGGGTGAGGCCTGAACAGTCGTAACCGGAGGGGCCGGTGGCGCCCCAGACGTACGGCATGCCGAGGGCGCCGTAGGCGAAGGAGACGGCGCGTGCCGCGCGGGCGGAGGGGGCTCCGGGGGCGGCGGTGCCGTCGCTCGGGCCGCCGTCGGCGGCGCCCGGCGGGCGGTTGACGCCGGGGGTGGAAGGGCCGGTGTGAGCCGCCCCCGTACCGTCCTGGGCCGCGATGCGGGCTCGCTCGGCGGCGGAGAGCCCGCTGAGGACCTTGCGGGCCGCGTCGAGCTTGGCCTCGATGGTGCGTCTGTGCGCGGCGAGCCGGCGCTGGGAGTCCCGGAGGTCGGCGAGCGTACCGTCGGCCTCCTGCCGCAGCTGTTCGACCTGGCGCTGCTGGGCGGTGAGGGTGTGCAGGTCGGCCGCTTGGCGGCTGCTCATCCGGTCGACGAATCCGGCCCGCTCCAGATAGTCGTCGGGCCGGGAGTCCAGCGCGAGCTGCATGGCGGGATCGATGCCGCCGGACCGGTACTGGGCGGTGGCGAGGTAGCCGAGGCGGTTGCGGGTGGTGTTGAGGCGGGCGGTTCTGCGGGCCAGTTCGTCCTGGAGGCGCCCGACCCGGGCGTCGGCCGCGTCGGCCTTCTCCTTGGCGCCGTTGTAACCCTCGGTGGCGGTCTCGGCCTCTTGGTACAGCCGGTCGACCTTGGCCTGGGCCTGAGCGGCGGTGAGCTGCGGATCGGCGTGCCCGGGCTCGGTCAGCGTGGTCACAGAGGCCGCTCCGGCGATGGCCAGGGTGGCGGCGGTGCGGGAGCGCGAGCCCGTCAGGTTGCGCTGCTTGGGCTTACGGTGCGATGCCACGGACGCCGCCAGATCCTTCCAGTTCCCGTTTCCTTCCGCCGCCCCGATCCGGCGGTGGCCGCACGGGGAGCGGTCCACCGCCGGACCTTCGGCGGGGCGGCCGTGCCGACGCGGTATCGCCGGCAGTGGGGAATGGCCACCTGGGGGAGGACGCTAAACCTGGTCGTAAGGGGAGGGGGCGGCATAGAGCAGGACTGGTTCGATTCGTCCCGCAAGTGTCGGGGGTTGACCGCTGTTCGACGGGTGACCCGGCCGTTTGCCGAGCGGCCGTGACCGATGTGCCGGTTGAGCCCCACCTGGGTGAGAGGGGCTGGTAAGGGCCCAGCTAGGCTCCGAAGCCATGGGCGTACTCATTCACTTCATCCTTGGCCTGCACATCATCGGCATCGCCGCGCTGCTCGGCGGCTTCGTCACCCAGATCAAGGCGATGGGCCGCGGAGAGGCGCGCTTCATCCCGGCGATGCTGCACGGCGCGCTGACGATGCTCGTGACGGGGGCACTGCTGGTCGGCCTCAACCAGGCCGACAACCAACCGGTCAACAACATCAAGATCGGCATCAAGCTGGCCGTGCTGGTGGTGATCCTCGGCCTGGTCTACGTCAAGCGGGACGACGAGAAGCTGCCGGCGGCGGTCTTCGGTGCCGTGGGCGGGCTGACCGCCGCCAACATCTTCATCGCTGTGCTGTGGACGTGACCCCTGCGCCTATGCCACGCGGGCGTAGCCGGCGATCGGCATCTCGGTGATCGGCGCGATCTTCACGACCGTGCCCGTGTGCGGGGCGTGGATCATCATGCCGCCGCCGATATAGAGGCCGACATGGCTGACCCCGGAGTAGAAGAACACCAGGTCACCCGGCTGCAGCTGGGACGCCGACACCCGGGTGCCGGCGTTGATCTGGGTGTAGGTGGTACGCGGGATGGAGATCCCGGCGGCGGCCCAGGCGGCCTGCGTCAGGCCGGAGCAGTCGTAGGAATTGGGGCCCGTGGCGCCGTAGACGTACGGCTTGCCGAGCTGGGCTTGAGCGAAGGCGATCGCCTTGGCGGCCTTGGTCGCGTACGCGCTGCTGGAGCCCGTACCCGTACTGGTGCCCGTGCCCGTGCTCGTACCGGAGCTGGAGGACGACGAGCTGCTTGAGGACGACTGCGACTTCGCGGCGAAGGCCACGGCCTTCTTCGTCGCCGCCGCCTCCTGCTGCTTCTGCAGTGCCGCCAGCTTCGCCTTCTGCTGCGCGGTGAGGCTGTTGAGCAGCTTCTGCGCCGCCGCGAGCTTGGTCTGGACGGTCTTCTTCTCCATCTGCAGACTCTGCTGCGAGGTCGTCAGCTTGTTGAGGCTCTGCACCGCCTCGGTGCGTTGCGTGCTGATCGCGGCCTGCTGGGTGCGGTAGTCATCCAGGACCTGTGCCTCCTGGGTGGACATGCGGTCCATCGTGTGGGCCTGGTCCAGCAGTGCCTGCGGGTCGCTGGCGAGCAGGAAGCTCGCCGTCTGGTCCAGCCCGCCGCTGCGGTACTGCGCCGTGGCGTACTCACCCAGGGTGCGCCGCACGTCGTTCAGCTTCGCCGTCTTGCGGGCGACCTGTTCCAGCAGCTGGTCGGCCTTCGTGCGCTGTTGGTCGGTTTGCGTCTTGGCGCCGTCGTACCGCTCGGTGGCGACCTCGGCCTGCTGGTACAGCTTGTTGACCTGCGACTGTACCTGCGCGATCGACTGGGTGGCGGGGGCCGCGTTCGCCGTCTCGCTGAACAGGGTGACGGTGGCCAGCGCCACCGTGGTGAACCCCACGACCGCGCGTGGGCCGGGGGCAGTCAGTATTCGGGTGCGATTACGCGGCTTACGGTGCGACGCCAAGGCGGTCGAGCTCCTTCCGTGGACCGCCTACCGGGTTAGCTGTCGGGTTCGGGCTGTCGGAAGGTCGCCCTACGGCTGTACGTACGAGACATACAGCCGATTCACCCCAAAAACACTTGGGTCCCCGGCTCCGGCCGGAGCCGGACTCAGCGGAAGCGGCCCGTGCCGGCAGGTTTGCCGTGGGAGGGACGGACCGCTTGCCCGGCACGCTAGCCAACGGAAGTGGCGGATGGGAAGACCGATCCGCGATCTTCTCGAAACCTTTCTGTGATGTGTGAGGTATCGCACGGGGCGTATCGCTCACGGGGTGCGGAATGGGGCATCTCCGCTGGCCCGCCGGGGGAGTTGTTCATGTGCGGGCCGGTGGCCGGGTTGTGCCCATCCGTGCCGTCCTGCGGCACGCCGCCCCACCTATTCGCGCGGCCTCTAAATCCAGCCCGTCCGGGAAAGCGCCGCAGGCGTCCGGGCGCGGCGAAGGGGGCGGCGGGTGTCAGTGGGGGCGCCTAGACTTGGGGGACGATGAGCAGCCTCTTCGATGACAGCTTCCTGGCCAGCCTTGAGCCCACGAGCGAGGAGCCTCCGCCGCCGGAGGACGAGGCCGGGCCCGGGCCGGAGCCCTTGGCGGACGACCTGTTCGGGGGTCGCTTCGACGTGCCCGTCCCGAGGGACGTGTATTACCGGGACGGCGCGGTACGTCCCCCCGTGGATCCGGCGGCGCTGTTGGAGGGGCTGAATGAGCAGCAGCGGGCCGCGGTCGTCCACGCGGGTTCGCCGCTGCTGATCGTCGCGGGAGCGGGCTCGGGCAAGACGCGGGTGCTGACGCACCGGATCGGGCATCTGCTGGGCGCGCGCGGGGTGCACCCGGGGCAGGTCCTGGCGATCACGTTCACCAACAAGGCCGCGGGCGAGATGAAGGAGCGCGTGGAGCAGCTGGTGGGCCCGCGTGCCAACGCGATGTGGGTGTCGACGTTCCACAGCGCCTGCGTAAGGATCCTGCGGCGTGAGAGCAAGCGGCTGGGCTTCACCTCCAGCTTCTCGATCTACGACGCCGCCGACTCCAAGCGGCTGATGGCGCTGGTCTGCACCCGGGACCTGGATCTCGACCCCAAGCAGTTCCCGCCGAAGTCGTTCAGCGCGAAGGTCTCCAACCTGAAGAACGAGCTGATCGACGAGGAGACCTTCGCCGGGCAGGCGGAGAACGCGTTCGACAAGAAGCTCGCCGAGGCGTACGCGCTGTACCAGTCGCGGCTGCGCGAGGCCAATGCGCTGGACTTCGACGACATCATCATGACGACGGTGCACCTCTTGCAGGCGTTCCCCGATGTGGCCGAGCACTACCAGCGGCGCTTCCGGCATGTCCTCGTCGATGAGTACCAGGACACCAACCACGCCCAGTACACGCTGATCCGCGAGCTGGTGGGGGCCGGGGACGAGGTGGCCGAACTGTGCGTCGTCGGTGACGCGGACCAGTCGATCTACGCCTTCCGCGGTGCGACCATCCGGAACATCCTCCAGTTCGAGGAGGACTATCCGCAGGCCAGGACGATCCTGCTGGAGCAGAACTACCGCTCTACGCAGACGATTCTGACGGCCGCCAACGCTGTTATCGAACGGAATGCCTCGCGCCGCCCGAAAAACCTGTGGACCGAGGCCGGGGACGGCCCCGTCATCACCGGTTATGTGGCCGACCAGGAACACGACGAGGCGCAGTACATCGCCGACGAGATCGACCGGCTGACCGATGCCGGGGACGCCAAGCCGAGCGATGTGGCGGTCTTCTACCGGACCAATGCCCAGTCCCGTGTCTTCGAGGAAGTCTTCATCCGCGTCGGGCTGCCGTACAAGGTCGTCGGCGGGGTGCGCTTCTACGAGCGCAAGGAGGTCCGCGATGTCCTCGCGTATCTGCGCGTGCTGGCGAATCCGGAGGACACCGTCTCGCTCCGCCGGATCCTGAATGTGCCCAAGCGCGGCATCGGCGACCGCGCCGAGGCGATGATCGACGCGCTGTCGCTTCGGGAGAAGGTCTCCTTCCCACAGGCGCTCCGCCGGGTCGAGGAGGCGTACGGCATGGCCGCGCGCTCGCTCAATGCGGTGAAGCGGTTCAATGAGCTGCTGGAGGAGCTGCGCACCATCGTCGAGTCGGGTGCCGGGCCGGCGACCGTGCTGGAGGCCGTGCTGGAGCGCACCAGCTATCTGGCGGAGTTGCAGGCGTCCACCGATCCGCAGGACGAGACCCGGATCGAGAACCTCCAGGAGCTGGCGGCCGTCGCGCTCGAATTCGAGCAGGAGCGTGCCGACGACGAGCCGGGGACGCTGGCCGACTTCCTGGAGCGGGTCGCGCTGGTCGCCGACTCCGACCAGATCCCGGACGGCGACGAGGGCGGTGGCGTCATAACGCTGATGACGCTGCATACGGCGAAGGGCCTGGAGTTCCCCGTCGTCTTCCTCACCGGCATGGAGGACGGCGTCTTCCCGCACATGCGGTCGCTCGGGCAGGCCAAGGAGCTGGAGGAGGAGCGGCGGCTCGCGTATGTCGGGATCACCCGGGCGCGCGAGCGGCTGTATGTGACGCGGTCCTCGATGCGCAGCGCATGGGGGCAGCCCTCGTACAACCCGCCGTCGCGGTTCCTGGAGGAGATCCCGGAGACGCTGATCGAGTGGAAGCGCACGGGCGGCTCCGCGGCACCCTCTGCTTCGGTCAGCGCGGCGGCTTCGGTGCTCTCCCGGGCCAAGTCCGGGCCGAGCGGTTTCGCGACGCGCCGGGGAGCGAAGGAGCGTCCGGTGGTGGCGCTGGCGGTGGGCGACCGGGTCACGCACGACTCGTTCGGGCTCGGCACGGTGGTGGGTGTCAAGGGCAGCGGGGACGCCGCGGAGGCGACGGTCGATTTCGGCGAGGAGAAGCCGAAGCGGTTGCTGCTGCGGTACGCGCCGGTGGAGAAGCTCTAGCGCTTCGCGCGGGCGGGAGTTGGACGCTCCGGCCCCGGCTCCAGGGCCTGTCCGGCGGATCAGGGTCGGACAGACCGCGGCGTCCGGTGATGGGGGGACCTCCCAGCGGTAGCTGGGGGCGCGTCGCGGCCTCTAATCCGCCGGACAGGCTTTAGCGCGGGTCGAGCCCCTTTGCCAGGAGCCAGGGGAGGGGGTCGATGGCCGCGCCGCCGTGGGGGCGTACCTCGAAGTGGAGATGGGGGCCGGTGGAGTTGCCGGAGTCGCCGGAGTAGGCGATGACGTCGCCTGCCTGGACGGAGCCGGAGCGGAACTTGGTGCTGCTGAGGTGGCAGTACCAGGTCTCGGTGCCATCGGGTGCGGTGACTATGGCCATGTTGCCGTAGGCGCTGTTCCACTGGGTGCGGACGGTGCCGTCGGTCGCGGCCATCACCGGGGTGCCGTAGCTGACGGGGAAGTCGATGCCGGTGTGCACCGACATCCAGTTGACGCCCGCCTGGCCGAAGTAGGCGCTGAGGCCTTTCTGCGTCACGGGGAGCAGGAACTTCGGGCGGGCCGCTTCTTTGGCGGCGGCCGCGGCGGCTTTCTTCTGCTTCTCGGCGGCCTGGCGTTCCTTGAGATCGAGCCGTTCCTGGGTGCGGCTGGCGCGGGTCGCGAAGTCGTCGGCGTCCCGGCTGACCCCGGCCAGCTGCTGGTCCAGCTTGGTGGTGACGGTGCTGGAGGATGCGGCGTCGGCCTGGCTGTTTGCGGTGTCCTTCTGGTCGCCGGGCGCGCTGATGGTCGCTGCGGCACAGGCGGCGACCCCCATGACGGCGGCGGACGGTACGGCGACGGTGAGCAGGGCCGAGCGCTTGGCGGTGCGCTTGCGCCGGCTCCGGGGGAGCGGGGGCGAGGTCGCCCCCGGGTTCGTCTCCGGGTTCGTCTCCGGCTGAGATTCTGCTGCCGGGGTCAGTACCGGGTCCAGGTCCTGGTCCAGCTCTGGGTCCGGGTGCGGTTCCAGCTCCGGGTCGGCGCGTCCGTACTCGTATTCATATTCGTACGGATATTCGATCATGGGTTCGGCCTGGAGCTGCGGCTGCGGCTCCGGCTCGTAGGCCACGTGTTGCTCGGGCTGGGCATAGACCCAGGCCGGCTGTTGCCAGTAGCCGGTGGTGTCGTAGGTCTGCCCGTATGGAGTCTGCCCGTATGGAGTCTGCTCGTATTGCTGGGGCTGCCGGGGAACCGTGGCGTACGGATGCGGGTCCTCATAGGTGAGGGTGCCCGGCATCACACCAAAGAGAGGGTCGCCGTCCCCATAGGTGGCGCCTACGGTCGGGTACGTGTCGTACCCGTAGGCGCTGTAGCCGGGGGCGTACCCCGATGGGTGACGTTCGTTCACCGCTTCTCTTTCGCCTCGGCAGCAGGAGAATTAGCGGTGACTGTATCCCCCTGCGGCCGAGGCTCACAATCTTCGGTGGGTTTCGAGCGCCCGCAATGCCTTGTGTTCGAGAAGCTTTCGACGCTTATGCCGCGTCGGCGGCGCCTGGAGTCGGTGGTTCGCCGACCAGTGCCTGGCGGATACCGGCCGCGATCGAGCTGTGCGCCGGCATCGTCAGATGCCCCATTCCGGAGATGTGCACATTCTCCTTGATGAGATCCGGATGGTCGAGCCGTGCTGTTTCGACCGGGATCATCATTTCGTCCAAGTCGCTCCAGAAAGCCACGAAACGCGTGAGGCAGTGCGGCGCCGGCTCCATCAATTCGTCCATGAGATCGGAGCCCGGACGCATCTGCCGGACGATCGGGTGCGGGTTCAGTAGCGGGACGGCCGTTGTCCCGGAGTGCGGTGTCCCCAAGGTGACCAGGGTGCGGACGCGTACGTCGCCCCTCAGTCGCTGAACGTAGTAGCGCGCGATGAGGCCGCCCAGGCTGTGGCTGATGATATCGACATGGCGGTGGCCGCTCTGCTCGCAAATGCGTTCGACGTGGCGGCTGAGCAATGCCGCAGCGGTGCGGATGTCACAGGTGAGCGGGGAGTAGTTCAGTGCTTGCACATGCGTCCAGCCGTGCTGCCGCAATGATCGCGACAAGGGTGCGAAAACCGAACGATTGTCCACAAAGCCGTGCAGCAGGAGCACGGGCGGATGGCCGAGCCCCGCAATGGGAATGCGGGGAGTCCGCTGCGTCCCGTCACCGCCCGAGGCGATCGACTGCGCGATGCGCTCCTGGAAAATGCCGGTCGGATAGCGCAGGACGTGCCCGGTCAGGGTGACGATCTCGATGGCAGCGGCTCGTGCGTACGCCGCCTGGCGGAGCAGACGGCCTCCGAATCCGAAAGACAGGACGTCCATGGCCCACCTCCCGCTACGGCACCCCGGAGACTGTCCCTGTCCCCTGTGCGCCGAAGAACGCGCGAGCCCGCGAACGCCTGCCCACCTGGGCGGGAAGACGGTTGCGAGCCCAACGCGCATCGAACATTTACGTGTCCCATATGTGATTTCCCCCTCCCTCGATGGATCGAAACTGTCCTGTAAGGGATGCTGACGGATAACGTTCGTTCACGCACTTGCAATGCCAATGGAGGCAGCGATGGGAGTGTCCGGTCCGATCCGCGTAGTGGTGGCCAAACCGGGTCTCGACGGCCACGATCGCGGGGCCAAGGTCATCGCGCGTGCGCTGCGCGACGCCGGCATGGAAGTGATCTACACAGGCCTTCACCAGACCCCCGAGCAGATCGTCCACACCGCCATCCAGGAGGACGCCGACGCCATCGGCCTCTCCATTCTCTCCGGCGCCCACATGACCCTCTTCGCCAAGGTCATCGAGCTGCTCCGTGAGCGCGACGCCGAGGACATCAAGGTCTTCGGCGGCGGCATCATCCCCGACGGGGACATCGCCCCTCTGAAGGAGCTGGGCGTCGCCGCGATCTTCACCCCCGGCGCGCCGACGGGTGACGTGGTGGCCTGGGTGAATGCCAATCTCCGGGAGCCCGCCGGGGCCTGACACGGGCGAGGCCGGAATTCACTGGAACCTCCTCAGGGCTCCAGCTCGGCGAGCATCGCGGCGCGCAGCCGGAGGGTGCTGACCAGGCGCTGGAAGGCTTCGGCCCAGTACGTGCCGGCGCCGGGGGTGGTGTCGGCGGACTCTTCGGGGGCGGCGGTGAGGGCAGTGGCGCCGTCGGCTTCGGAGGAGTGGAGGCAGCGTTCGGCCAGGCCCATGACTCCGCTGAAGCTCCATGGATAGCTGCCCGCGTCCCGGGCTATGTCGAGGGCGTCGACGACGCTGCGGCCGAGCGGTTCCGACCAGGGGACGGCGCAGACGCCGAGCATCTGGAAGGCCTCGGCCAGGCCGTGCGAGGCGATGAAGCGGGCCACCCAGGCGGAGCGCTCCGGCTCGGGGAGGATCGAGAGCAGCTTCGCTGGGTCGCCGATCGTGGCGACCCTGGTTGACGCCGCCGGGGTGGGTCCGAGGAGCGCTCGGGCCCAGGCGGGATCGCGCTGGCGGACGGCGGCGCGGCACCAGGCGGCGTGGAGGTCGGCCTGCCAGTCGTCGGCGACGGGAAGGGCGACGATCTGTTCCGGGGTACGGCCCTGGAGCCGGTCGGTCCAGGTGGCCAGTGGGGTCGCGTCGATCAGCTGGGCGAACCACCAGGCGCGTTTGCCGCGGCCCGACGGGGGGATGGGGGCGATGCCGTCGCGCTCCATGGCGGCGTCGCATTCGTAGGGGGCCTCGATGGTGATTTCGCCGGCCCCTGCCGCGTTGAGGGACACGCAACTACGGGCCCGCTGGGCCATTCGGGTGGCGAGCGCGGAGCCGGGGAGGGCGGAAAGCAGCTCGGCGGCGGTGGCGCGGACATTTCGGCTGCGATCGGACAGGGCCTGTTCGAGGAACGGCTCGTCGGCGGGGGAGAGGCCCTCTCGGAGGGAATCGAGGAACATCAGACGGTCCTCGGCGCGCTCGGTGACCCAGGTCGTCCGGAGCAGGGCGAGCGCTGCTTGCGGTTCGCGGAGGCGGAGGTGGGTGAGGACCGCGACGCGTTCGGCGAAGAGGCCTTCCTCCCAGAGACGCCGGACGGCGGACGGGTCGTCGGTGGCGGGGGCGATGCCGCGGGCTCCGGCGCGGAGGGCGAACTTCCAGTCCGGGTTCAGCTCGGCGAGCCACAAGGCGCGGGGGCCGGCGAGGGCCAGGGCGTCCGCGCGCAGGTCTGTGCGGGCCCGGGCGGCGTCGAGCAGCGCGGGCAGCAGTGCGGGCGGGGCGGCGTAGCCGTGCTCGTTGGCGCTGGTCAGCCACTGCGGGAGCAGCTCCGACAGATTCGGTGCCGCCCCGCGTCTGCCGCCGCCCCCGGCTCCGGACGGGGTCGTGCGGTCGCGGTCTGCGAGGAGCAGCGCCAGGCGCCGGTGTGCGGCCGGCGGGAGTGCCGGGCGGGTGTCCGGCGGGGCCGGGACGGGGCGGTTGTGCGCGGTGGCGGGGCGCAGGCCGGCCCGGCGGCGCACGGTCGCCGTCGCTGCGGCGTCGAGGAGAGCGGTCGGTGTGCCGCCGCGGCGGTCGGTGCCGAGGAGAGCGGTGGTCAGGAGGTCGGGCCAGGTGGTTTTCACAGTTCCCCTTGGGTTGTGGTGTCCGCGCCTGCGGCGGGGGGGCTGGTCAGAGGGGCACGGGATCGGGGGCGGCGGGGCTCCACGCGGTGAGGGGGTGGAAGCCGCGGTGGCCGAGCTCGCCGAAGACGGTGACGGGGTGGCCGCCGGAGAGGGCGGCCAGGCGCCAGGGGCGAGTGGTGAGGGGAACGGCGTCGGGGGTGCCGGCATCGGCGAGCTGCCAGGAGGGTTCGCCGTGGCCGGGTATGGGGACGACGTCGGTGAGGACGACGGGCCACGCGTCGAGCCACGGGTCGTCGGCGAGGGCGGCTCCGTAGGCGGCGAGGGCGGGGCCGACGGGGGTGCCGGGCGGGACGCTGCCGGGGACGGGCGGGCCGTGGCGCTCGCCCCGGACAGGCCCCAGGGCGGCGCGCAGCGGGCGCGCGGCGGGGTGGTAGGCGAGGTCGGCATCGAGGGTGAGCCCGACGGGCAGGGCGAGTTCCGGGGCGCGGCCAGCGGCACCGAAGGACAGGAGCAGGGCGGCGCGGCCGGTGGCCTCGCCCAGCAGCCAGACGCGGCGGGTGGTCAGGCGGTCGTCCGCCGCATCGTGCTGGGCGAGGACCAGCCAGCGGTCCCTTACGGTCGGACCGGCCAGTAGCCCGGCGGTGTCGGTGGTGAAACCGATCCGGGTGCGGACGGTGGCCGCGAGCGGGGCCGGGAGACGATCCTGGTGTGCGTAGCCCCGGGTGAGGAGGTGGAGGAGGGACGCCTCCTCCAGCAGCCGGGACGGCCAGTCCCCGCCCGAACCCGGCAGCGCTCCCAACTCTCTTACCCGGGAGGCCAGACCGGGCGCCTGGGCATCCACCATGCGGGCGGCGATCTCGTCCCAGCGCTGGTACCCCTCGCGTTCGGCACCGGCCAGGCCGTCGCGGAGCAGGTCCGCGAGGCGCTGCTCCAGCTCGGCCGCCCCCGCGGCGACCCGCTGTGCGCGCTGTGCCCGGCGCCGGGCGACGGCGGCAGGGTTGGGGGCGCTCGGCTCGGCCTTGCGCTCCGTCGGCCGGCGGCGGCTGTCCAGCCACAGCGTTGCCCAGTCGGGCGGGGCTGCCGCTGCCACGGAGCCTCCGGACCAGAGCAGCAGCAGCCCCAGCGCGTGCTTGCACGGGAACTTCCGGCTCGGGCACGTGCACTTGGAGCCGGGGCCGGTCAGGTCGACGACCGTTTGGTACGGCTTGCTGCCGCTGCCCGCGCACAACCCCCACACGGCTGTGTCGTCCGCACCCGCGCCGGACCAGGGGGCCGGCGCGGACAGCCGGGACCCGGCCTTTTGTGATGAGAGGTCAGGCGCGAGTGCCAGAACCTGGTCTGCTGTCCACCGTTCGTCCATGCTTTCGACGGTAGGGCGGGGCACTGACAAACGGCCCTGGCCTGCGGCTTCTTTGGCGGAACAGCCCGTTGTCAGTGGCGTGGTGCACTGTGGAAACCGCAGGCGGACCGCGGCGGTTCGGACCGTGGCGCCTGTGCCAGGCGCTGCGCGCTGCCCGTGCGCAGTGCCCGTGCGGCATACACGACAAGGGGGATCCATGACTGCTGCCATGCCCATCGATACCGGCGCGTCAGCGCCTGCCGCGCTGCGACCGCATGCCGAGGAGGCGTTCGCGCATGAGCTCAAGGCGCTGGCGGCGGCCGACGACCGGTCGCGGCCGGCTCGCTGGAATCTGTCGCCGTGGGCGGTCGCCATGTATCTGCTCGGCGGGGTCCTGCCGGACGGCACCGTCATCACGCCGAAGTACGTCGGCCCGCGACGGATCGTCGAGGTCGCGGTCACAACACTGGCCACCGATCGCGCGCTGTTGCTGCTCGGAGTGCCGGGTACGGCGAAGACCTGGGTGTCGGAGCACCTCGCCGCCGCGATCAGCGGCGACTCGACGCTGCTGGTGCAGGGTACGGCCGGTACGCCCGAGGAGGCGATCCGCTACGGCTGGAACTACGCGGAGTTGCTCACGCATGGTCCGAGCAGGGACGCGCTGGTGCCCAGCCCGGTCATGCGGGCGATGGCCGAGGGCCGGATCGCGCGGGTCGAGGAGCTGACCCGTATCCCGGCGGATGTGCAGGACACCTTGATCACGATCCTGTCGGAGAAAACGCTGCCGATCGCGGAGTTGGGGGCCGAGACGCAGGCCGTACGCGGCTTCAATCTGATCGCTACCGCCAATGACCGCGACCGCGGGGTCAATGAGCTGTCCAGCGCCCTGCGGCGCCGGTTCAACACGGTGGTGCTGCCGCTGCCCGCGTCGGCCGAGGACGAGGTGGACATCGTCACCCGCCGGGTCGAGCAGCTCGGCCGCTCGCTGGAGCTGCCGGCCGCCCCGGAGGGTACGGACGAGATCCGGAGGGTCGTCACTGTCTTCCGTGAGCTGAGGAGCGGCGTCACCGCAGACGGCCGTACGAAGGTCAAGTCACCCTCCGGCACGCTCTCCACGGCCGAGGCCATTTCCGTGGTGACGAACGGCCTGGCACTCGCCGCGCACTTCGGGGACGGCGTGCTGCGCGCGCCCGACATCGCCGCGGGGATACAGGGGGCGGTGGTCCGCGACCCGGCGGCGGACCGGGTGGTGTGGCAGGAGTACCTGGAGACGGTGGTCCGCGAGCGGGACGGATGGAAGGACTTCTACCGGGCCTGCCGGGAGGTTTGGTCGTCATGAACGTTGTGGATGTGGCGGCCAGGCCTGCGAGCCTGCCAGGAGGCGCCGAATTGCGGTCGGTGGCCGTGGTGGTGGCCCGGTTGGGCTCGGACGCCTGGCTGGCGGCCCGGACACGGCCTGGGTCGGAGGGGACCAGGCCCGGTCCCGGGGGACGGGAGGTGGGCCGGTGAGCGGGCAGTTGACCGGCGCCGGCGGGGACGCCGGAGCCCCGGTCGGCCAGGGGCGCGGGGACGCGGGTTCGGCCGGGCCGGTCGTGCTGCTCGGGGTGCGGCATCACGGCCCCGGATCGGCGCGGGCGGTGCGGGCGGCGCTCGACCAGTACGGTCCGGGGGTTGTGCTGATCGAGGGGCCACCGGAGGGGGACGCGGTGGTGGGGCTGGCGGGGGACGCGGGGATGCGGCCGCCGGTGGCGCTGCTGGCGCATGTGGTGGATGAGCCGATGAGGGCGGGGTTCTGGCCGTTCGCGGAGTTCTCACCGGAGTGGGTGGCGATCCGGTGGGCGTCGGCGAGGGGGGTGCCGGTGCGGTTCATCGATCTGCCGGCGGCGAATTCGCTGGCGTCGGGGGAGGCGCAGGGGGCCGGTGACGCCGGGGTGGTGGACGCGGACGCGGTGCGGGTCGATCCGCTGGCGGTGCTGGCGGAGGCCGCCGGGTATGACGATCCGGAGCGGTGGTGGGAGGACGCGGTCGAGCACCGTGCGTCGGCCGGCGGCGATGCGCTGGCGCCGTTCGGAGCGCTGGCCGAGGCGATGGGGGCGCTGCGGGAGACGTACGGCGACGGGGGACATGCCGACGACGCCGCGCGGGAAGCGCATATGAGACTGCGGATCCGCGAGGCGCGGCGGGAGCACGAACGGGTGGCCGTGGTGTGCGGGGCGTGGCATGTGCCGGCGCTGGGGGAGCGGGTGGCTGTGGCGGCCGACCGGGCGGTGCTCAAGGGGCTGCCCAAGGTGAAGGTCGAGGTCACGTGGGTGCCGTGGACGCACCGGCGGCTGTCGCGGGCGAGCGGGTACGGGGCGGGGATCGCTTCACCGGGGTGGTACCGGCATCTGTTCGCGGCGCCGGACCGGCCGGTGACACGGTGGATGACCAAGGTCGCGGGGCTGCTGCGGGACGAGGACCTGCCGGTGTCCTCGGCGCATGTCATCGAGGCGGTACGGCTCGCCGACACGCTCGCCGTGATGCGCGGGAGGCCGCTCGCCGGTCTGGGCGAGACGACGGACGCCGTACGGGCGGTGATGTGCGACGGGTCGGATGTACCGCTCCGGCTCATCCAGGACCGGCTCGTGGTCGGGGACGAACTGGGCGAGGTGCCCGACGAAGCACCGGCGGTGCCGCTCGCGCGGGACCTGGTGCGGGAGCAGCGCAGGCTGCGGCTGAAGCCGGAGGCGCTGGAACGGGAGCTGGCGCTGGACCTGCGGAAGGAGACGGACGCCGGGCGCAGCCGGTTGCTGCACCGGCTCAGGCTGCTCGGCATCGGCTGGGGCGAGCCGGTGCGGTCCCGCGCCGGGACCGGGACCTTCCGGGAGACCTGGCGGCTGCGTTGGGAGCCCGAGCTGTCGGTACGGCTGGCCGAGGCCGGAGTGTGGGGGACGACGGTACGGTCGGCGGCGACCGCGAGGGCCGAGGACGAGGCGGTGCGGGCCGCCTCGCTGGCCGATGTGACCGGGCTCGCGGAGCGGTGCCTCCTCGCCGATCTGCCGGACGCGGTGCCGGTGGTGATGCGGGTCCTGGCCGATCGCGCGGCGCTCGACGCGGATGTCGCCCACCTGGCCGCCGCGCTGCCGGCGCTGGTGCGGTCCATACGGTACGGGGACGTACGCGGCACGGACGCGGCGGCGCTGGGCGAGGTCGCGCACGGTCTGGCGGAACGGATCTGTGTCGGTCTGCCGCCCGCGTGTGCCGGGCTCGACGCGGAAGGCTCGGCCGCGATGCGTCTCCACCTGGAGGCGGTGCACCGGGCGGTTGGCCTGCTGGCCGGGGAGGGGGACCGCGCCTTCGGCGCGCAGGGGAGCCCGGCCGCCCAGCCGCTCCCCGGAGAGGCGAAGGACGGGGTGCAGGAGCGGTGGACCGGCGCGCTGCGCAGCCTGAGCGGGTGGGGCGCGTCGATATCCGGGCTGCTGCGCGGCGCGGCCACCAGGCTGCTCATGGACGACGGTGAGCTGGCGGCCGATGAGGTGGCGCGGCTCATGGGGCTCGCCCTGTCACGGGGGACGGCACCGCAGGAAGCGGCGGCGTGGATCGAGGGATTCCTGGCGGGGGGCGGGATGCTGCTGGTGCACGACGAGCGGTTGCTGGGGCTGGTCGACGGGTGGCTGGCGGAGGTGCCGGGGGAGGTGTTCGAGGACGTACTGCCGTTGCTGCGGCGGACGTTCGCTGAATTCGAGCCGGGGGTGCGCCGGTCGGTCGGGGAGTTGGTGCGGAGGGGCACGACGGGGACGGCCGGCGTGGTGGCGGAGGCCGTGACGGGCTTCGGGGCGGGGCTCGATGAGATGCGGGCCGACGGGGTGCTCCCGGCGCTGCGCCTGCTGCTGGGGACGGAGGAGACGGCATGACGGACAGCGATGAGCGGCTGCGCCGCTGGCGGCTGGTGCTGGGCGGCGGTGCGGCCGACGGCACACGCCATGAGCTCGCGGGACGCGATGCGGCGATGGACCGCACCCTGGGTGCGCTGTACGGAAGCGACTCCGGTGGCGGCGCAGCCGCCTCGCGGCAGGCGGGGCTGGGCGGTTCGGCGCCGCAGGTGGCGCGGTGGCTGGGGGACATCCGGACGTACTTTCCGACGAGCGTGGTGCAGGTGATGCAGCGCGACGCGATCGACCGGCTGGGGCTGGCGGCGCTGTTGCTGGAGCCGGAGATGCTGGAGGCGGTCGAGGCGGACGTCCATCTGGTGGGGACGCTGCTGTCGCTGAACAAGGCGATGCCGGAGACGACGAAGATAACGGCGCGGGCGGTGGTCCGTAAGGTCGTGGAGGATCTGGAGAAGCGGCTGGCGGGCAGGACCCGGGCGACTGTGACGGGTGCGCTGGACCGTTCGGCGCGGGTGACGCGGCCCCGGCACCGGGACATTGACTGGGACCGGACGATCCGGGCCAATCTGAAGCACTATCTGGCGCTTCCCGGAAAAGAAGGAGAAGAAGGGGCCGGCACGATCGTGCCGGAGCGGCTGATCGGCTACGGCCGGGCCGCGCGGGCGGTGAAGAAGGACGTGGTGCTGTGTATCGACCAGTCGGGGTCGATGGCGGCGTCGGTGGTGTACGCGTCGGTGTTCGGCGCGGTGCTCGCGTCGATGCGGAGCATTGATACCAAGCTGGTTGTGTTCGATACCGCGGTTGTCGATCTGACCGATCAGCTCGACGACCCCGTCGATGTGCTGTTCGGCACCCAGCTCGGTGGCGGCACCGACATCAACCGGGCCCTGGCGTACTGCCAGTCGTTGATCACCCGGCCGTCGGAGACGGTCGTCGTGCTGATCAGCGATCTGTACGAGGGCGGGATACGCGACGAGATGCTCAAGCGGGTAGCGGCGATGAAGGCGGCGGGCACGCAGTTCGTGGCGCTGCTGGCGCTCTCCGACGAGGGGGCGCCCTCGTACGATCGCGAGCACGCGGCGGCACTGGCCGCGCTGGGGGCCCCGGCGTTCGCCTGTACGCCGGACCTCTTCCCGGAGGTCATGGCGGCGGCCATAGAGAAGCGGCCGCTGCCCATACCGGACATGACTAGGCATCAGTAGCCAGTGGGGAGATGGGGGTTGCGCGAACCCCCGCTCCTCGTGCAAGGATCACGACGTTGCCCCGGAACGTGTAACCGTCCGTACGGGAAGGACCCCCTGCCTTGTCCGCTGTGCTCGCCATGCCCGCAGCCGTACGCCTCCGGCGTACGGCTGGTGTGCGGCGCGCGCTGCTGGTGGCGGGATTCCTCGGCGGTTTCCTGGCGCTGGCTTTCCTCTTCGGCGGCCACGCCCAGGCGGCGCAGTCACCGGCACCCAAGCCGCTCGGCCGGCCCTCGGTCTGCAAATTGCCGCGGTCCACACCCGCAGCGGCAAACGCCGAGCTCAGCGCCGTGCGGAAGCACGCCACCGCCCACCTGGCGGGTGTCGCGGACGGCGCGGCAAAGGTCCTGGAGCCGGTGCTTGACCAGGTCGGCAAGGTGACCAAGCCGATTACCGGCGGCACGAGCGGTGTTCCCATCGCGTTGCCTCTGCCGTCCTTGCCGACGCTCGGCGACATTGTGACCACCACACTGCCGCAGGTCGGCGCTACGGCTGCCGGGACCGCTCACGCTGATCCGGCTGTTCGTGCTCCCGCCGCTGAGGCGCAGCAGGACACACACACGGCTGCGACCGCGCATGGCTCCCGGGCGCTGGTGAAATCGGCGTCGGCCGTCATGGCCGCGTACGCCGACGTTCGGGATCACCGTGACGATGTGCGGGCGCAGGCCCGGACGGAGCGCCAGGCTCCGTCGGCACCGTCCGGCTTCCCCAAGGCGCCTTCTGTGCCCGCCACACCCGCGCACGCAGGCAACAGCAATTCGCCGCGCGGGGGCGGTACCCGTGCCGTACTTCCTTCGGCGCGCGGTGAGTTCGGCCTGGTGGCCGGTGCGCTGCGGGCGGGGAGCGGCACGGTGACGTACGACTGTTCTTCCGAAGTTCTCGAATTCCCGGCCTAGGGCAGACCTTTCCCCCGTCTGGACCTGCCGCGCGGGGGTGGACAGGTCTGCCCATCCCATCTCTTCAGCCTCGGAATTCGAAGGACGTACTCAAGCCATGCGCAAGAACTTCCGCCGTTCGATCGTCATCGCCGCCACCGCCACCGGCCTATGGGCCCTCGGCAGCGTCGCCGCCAACGCCGCCACCCTCACAAACCTGCCCGCCGCCCACACGGTGGCAGGCACCGTCACCGGCACTGCCACCAGCACCGTTACCTCCGTGAGCAGCCTGACGAAGTCGGTCGGCGTCAGCGGCGTCGAGAGCACTGTCACCAGCACCGTCAAGACCGTGACCGGTACGGTGAAGGGCCTCGCCACGGCGCCCGGCAGCGCCACGGGCGGGATCGTGGACAGCAAGATGATCACCGGTGGCGGCGGCGGTGGCGGGATCGTGCACAGCAAGATGATCACCGGTGGCGGCGGTGGCGGGATTGTGCACAGCAAGATGATCACTGGTGGCGGCGGCGGTGGCCGCACCTCCAAGTCCGCCGAGTCGGCCGGCTCGGCCAAGAGCGGCTCCGGCATCAGCGACGTGACCAGCAAGCTGCCCACCGCCGGTGTGCCGTCACTGCCGTCCGTTCCGTCCGTGCCCGCCGTCCCGGTCGGCAGCGTGAACAACCTGATCACCGGGCTGACCGGGGTCACCGGCATCGTCCAGCCGGTCGTGAACCAGACCACCTCGGACGTGCTCCCGCCGGTCGCGTCGCGCATAGTCGTCCAGCTGGTCCCGGTCGTCCCGTCCGTCTGACCGACACCCGACCCACTGGCACACCCGACACACCCGACACACCCGACACATCTAACGCCTGACGCACGGTGTCACCTACAGCCCCGAGCGGGCGGCTCTCACTATGGGAAGTGAGGCCGCCCGCTCGGCTTTTCCGCGTTGAGCGGACGGGTATCCGGGCAGTATTCGGGCATTATCCGGGCGGGTGAATGCATGGACAAAGCGATCTGTGACCGTTCTCACCGCTCTACTGCGATCTGCGATTTACCCCTCCACCCCGCACGGCGATAACCTGCGAGACGGACCTGCCGCGTGCTCGGACACCGTGTGCGCATCCCCTGTGACTGACCGAATCGTCACGTTGCCCGTAGCGGCACGCCCACGCAGACAACGAACCGCGATCACCAAGGACGGACGCGCGTGGACCTGTTCGAGTACCAGGCGAGGGACCTCTTCGCCAAGCACGGTGTACCGGTGCTGGCCGGTGAAGTCATCGATACGCCTGAGGCGGCGCGCGAAGTGGCCGAGCGTCTGGGCGGCCGAGCCGTCGTCAAGGCGCAGGTGAAGGTCGGTGGCCGTGGCAAGGCCGGCGGCGTGAAGCTGGCCGCAGACCCGGCCGACGCGGTCGAGAAGGCCAAGGCAATTCTGGGCATGGACATCAAGGGCCACACGGTCCACAAGGTGATGCTTGCCCAGACCGCCGACATCGAGGAGGAGTACTACGTCTCCTTCCTCCTCGACCGTACCAACCGCACCTTCCTCGCCATGGCCTCCGTCGAGGGTGGCGTGGAGATCGAGATCGTCGCCGAGGAAAACCCCGACGCGCTCGCCAAGATCCCGGTGGACGCCATCGAGGGCGTGACCGAGGCCAAGGCCCGGGAGATCGTCGAGGCGGCGAAGTTCCCGGCCGAGCTGCACGACCAGATCATCAATGTCCTGCAGACGCTGTGGACCGTCTTCATCAAGGAAGACGCGCTGCTCGTCGAGGTCAACCCGCTGGTCAAGACCAGCGACGGCAAGGTCATCGCGCTGGACGGCAAGGTCTCGCTGGACGAGAACGCCGCCTTCCGGCAGCCGGACCACGAGGCGCTGGAGGACAAGGACGCGGCCGACCCGCTGGAGGCGGCGGCCAAGGCCAAGAACCTCAACTACGTCAAGCTCGACGGCGAGGTCGGCATCATCGGCAACGGCGCGGGTCTCGTCATGAGCACCCTGGACGTCGTCGCGTACGCCGGTGAGGCCCACGCTTCCTCCCTGGGCGGCACCGTCAAGCCCGCCAACTTCCTCGACATCGGCGGTGGCGCCTCCGCCGAGGTCATGGCCAACGGTCTTGAGATCATCCTCGGTGACCCGGACGTGAAGTCGGTCTTCGTCAACGTCTTCGGCGGCATCACGGCGTGCGACGCCGTCGCCAACGGCATCGTCCAGGCCCTGGAGCTCCTCAAGTCCAAGGGCGAGGAGGTCAGCAAGCCGCTGGTCGTCCGCCTGGACGGCAACAACGCCGAGGTCGGTCGGCAGATCCTCACCGACGCCAACCACCCGCTGGTCGAGCAGGTGGACACCATGGACGGCGCCGCAGAGCGCGCCGCCGAGCTGGCTGCCGCGTAACGATCTGCGCGTCTCCGACACGACAAGGACTAGGTCCACACACACCATGGCTATCTTCCTGACCAAGGAAAGCAAGGTCATCGTCCAGGGGATGACCGGCTCCGAGGGCACCAAGCACACCCGTCGGATGCTCGCCTCGGGCACCAACATCGTCGGTGGCGTCAACCCGCGCAAGGCGGGCACGACGGCCGACTTCGACGGCACCGAGGTGCCCGTCTTCGGCTCGGTCGCCGAGGCGATCGAGAAGACCGGTGCCGATGTCACCGTCATCTTCGTACCGCCGAAGTTCGCCAAGGACGCCGTCATCGAGGCGATCGACGCCGAGATCGGCCTCGCTGTCGTCATCACCGAGGGCATCGCGGTGCACGACACCGCGTCCTTCTGGGCGCACGCGGGCAGCAAGGGCAACAAGACCCGGATCATCGGCCCGAACTGCCCGGGGCTCATCACCCCCGGCCAGTCCAACGCGGGCATCATCCCGGCCGACATCTCCACCTCCGGCCGGATCGGTCTGGTGTCGAAGTCCGGCACGCTGACCTACCAGATGATGTACGAGCTGAGCGACATCGGCTTCTCGTCGGCTGTCGGCATCGGCGGTGACCCGATCATCGGCACCACCCACATCGACGCCCTCAAGGCGTTCCAGGACGACCCCGACACCGACCTGATCGTCATGATCGGTGAGATCGGCGGAGACGCGGAGGAGCGGGCCGCGGCCTTCATCTCCGAGCACGTCACCAAGCCGGTCGTCGGCTACGTCGCGGGCTTCACCGCTCCCGAGGGCAAGACCATGGGCCACGCCGGCGCCATCGTCTCCGGCTCGTCCGGCACTGCCCAGGCGAAGCAGGAGGCCCTTGAGGCCGCGGGCGTCAAGGTCGGCAAGACCCCGTCCGAGACGGCTCGCCTGGCGCGCGCCATCCTCCAGGGCTGAGCGTTGCGGCTGGTGCCGCGCGAATCAGGAAGCGGGTCCGCCCCCGGCGATGGGATGCGGGCCCGCTTTCGTGTGAAGCCGGTCCGGGCCGGCGTGCCTGGCCTGCTTGGCCGGCGCTGTCATTGAGGGCTGAACTCTCCTCGCCTCACCTTCGGCAGGTCCGGCGCGCCCGCATCCGTACTTGCTCCGGTCCCGGCCTCAGGTACGGCCGGCATACGGCGCTCCGCCTCTGTCGTCGCAGCGTAGAGCGTCGCCGCCGCGACGGCGGCCGTCAACGCGAGCGCCCCGGCGGTCAGCCGACGCGTCCGGCGCTCGCTGCGCCTGCGTACGGCGGGCGGGGCCCAGGGCACCATCGCTGCGCAGTCGACGGCCAGCAGGGCGGCCAGCCGCGCCGGCAGCCCCGGTTCCGGGCCCGGCGCGGCCTCGGTGAGCGCGGCGCGTCCGCGGGTGATCCGGCCCGCGGCCGCCGGGGTGCTGGCCTGGCTCTCGGCCGCGGTTTCCGGCAGGTCCAGCCCCACACCGTCGTAAAGCAGCACCGCCTGCCGGTACGAGCGGGGCAGCCGCAGCAGGGCGGTGCGCAACTCGGCGTCGTGCCGCCTGGCGGAGGCCTTGCGGCGGTTGCGGCGCCAGGGCGCGAGGCCTTCCGCGTACGCCGCCGCGCGCACCCACGCCGCCGGATCCGGGGCGACCGCGACCTCCGGCCAGCGCTCCCAGGCCAGCACGAACGCCCGCCGCACCGCGCGCCGGGCGAGACGCGGCCTGCCGGTGAGCAGGTCCAGCTGCCGTATGAGGCTGCTTGCGCTGCGGTAGTAAAGGGCGTCGAACGCGGCCTCGGGCGATGATACGAATGTCTGCATAACGGCATATTCCGCGACACGGCGGTCAGGCGCATCCTGCCGGGGCGAAAGGGTTCTTCTTGGCAGCATGGGGTGCTGTGATCCAAATGACCGACCGCATCCCGTCGTTGTCGTCCGTACGCGCACGCGTACGTCTGAGGCAGCGTCCGCGCCTGCGCCCGCGAGGGGTCAGTGCTGACCCGGGCGCCTTTCTCGGCGGGGCCGTCGCCGCCGGACTCGGGCTCGGCGGGCTGGCGGTGGCCGTCATCCTGCTGTGGATCAGCTCGCCCTTCCCGGACGACGGGATCGACGGTGCGCTGCGCGTCGCCGCCGACCTCTGGCTGCTGGCGCACGGTGCCGGGCTGGTGCGGGCCGACACGTCCTCGGGGATTCCCGCGCCCGTCGCAGTGACGCCGCTGCTGCTCACCGCGTTGCCGGCCTGGCTGCTCTACCGGGCCGGGGCGGACGCGGTCGCGGAGGGCCGGTCCCGCCGGATCGCGGCGAGGGTGGGCTGGCTGGTCGCCGGATATGTGGCGGTGGGAGCGGGGGCGGTGACGTACGCGTCCTACGGGCCGCTGCACTGTGATGCGCCGGGTGCGCTGCTGCGGCTGCCGGTCGTCGCGGTCGTCGCGGCGGGGGCCGGGGCGTGGGCGGAATGCGGGCGGCTTCCGTCTGCCCGGCCTGCCTGGCCGCTGCGCGTGGTGCCGCAGGCGGCGGTCAAGGGCGCGGCGGCCGGCACCGCCGTGCTGCTCGGCGGCGGGGCGCTGCTCACCGCCGGCGCGCTGCTCTGGCACGCCGGGGCCGTCGGCGGTGCGTTCGGCCAGCTCAGCGCCGGGCTTGCCGGCCGGCTCGCCGTGCTTCTGCTGGCGCTGGCGCTCGTCCCGAACGCGGCTGTCTGGGGTGCCGCGTACGGGCTCGGCCCCGGCTTCGCGGTCGGCGCCGGCAGCATTGTCGCCCCGGCCGGCGCATCCGGTTACCGTGCCCTCCCCGACTTTCCGCTGCTCGCGGCCCTCCCCGCGCCAGGCCACGGCACCCCCCTGACCTGGGCCGCCCTCGCCGTCCCGCTCCTCGCCGGCGGCTCCGTCGGCTGGTTCGCCGCCGCCTCCGCCGCCTCCCGGGGCCGCGTGGCCCTGCACGCGCTCTACGCCGCCCTCATCTGCGGCGCCACCCTCGCGCTCCTCGCCCGGTACGCCTCCGGCCCCCTCGGTACGGGCACCCTTGCCGTCCTCGGGCCCTCCTGGCGGCTCACCGGCGCGTTTGCCTTCGGCTGGACGGCGGCCATCGGCGTCCCCGGCGCGCTTGCCCTTCGCAGGTGGCGGTCCCGTCATGGGGCACCCCCGCCCGCCCGCCCCTGACCCGGCGCCACCCGCACCGTCCTCAAGCGCCGGACGGGCTGGGTTTGTCCGGCCGGACCGGCGCGGCAGGTTTACCCCGGTCCGGGGTGCCGGTTCCTCCCCCAGCTACCTCCCGGCCGAAGGCTGGGGGAGCTAGCTGGGGGAGGAGCGGCAACCCCGGCACCGGGGCACCCGGCGCCGCACCGGCCAGCCCGGCGAGGGCAACGCCGTCACGTGTTGTTGGCGCCGAGGAAGGGGCGGAGGTGCTTGGGGAGGAGGTCGGCGCAGGCGTCGTGGGAGGCCGAGGTGAGGGCGTCGCGGGTGCAGGTGTAGTAGTCGTCGTAGACGAGGTGGGCGGTGAAGGCGGAGGCGATCAGGGCGAGGGCGATGCCGCTGGTGACGATGCCGCTGACGGCGGCGGTGCGCTGGGGCTTTTCGTCGCCGGAGGGCCGGGGCGGCTCGGGGATGGAGAGGGCCGCGGCCGCCGCGGCGCGGGCTGCGGCGCGCTCCTCGGGCTTCATGCGGAGGGAGCTGATGCCCCAGTAGAGAGCCAGGGCGGCGAGCAGGAGAGAGATGGGGGTCCAGTTGAGGAGGGCGGCGAAGAGCGCCCACATGCCGCAGAGCAGCGCGTAGCGGGCACGGCGCTGGGCCGGGTCGGTGGGGTCGAAGCGGGGGGCGCCGGGCGGGCCGGGGCGGGGGCCCGCGGGACGGCCGCCGAGGTCGCCGCCTTGGCGGCCGGGCTGCTGGGAGCTCCATTGGCTGCCCCAACGCGGCCGGCCCGCGTCATCCGGGGCGCCGCCTTGAGAGCCGCCCGAGCCACCCGGTTTGTCCGGGCCGCCTGAGTCGTCCGAGCTGTTCGAATCATCGGGCTGCCGTGGCTGCCACGGCTGCTCAGGCGCGTCCTCCGGGGGCGGGGCGAAGGGGTTGTCCCGTTCCGGGGAACGCCGCTCACGCAGCGCGGTGGCCATAATCATGGTTGCTTCCGTCATCCCCTTGACGTCGACTCCTCGTGTGGTTTCCCGGGAGACGCTACCCTCCGCACGCTCCCCCGTCCCATGGGGGCCGCGCTGAGTGCCGGTATCGTTGCTGACGGCCGACGGCCTCGTAGGGTTCCCTGGTTTCCCAGAGTGCCCCGGGTCGTACGAACCTCCAAATCCGATTGAGAGCCCCACCCGTGGCTGCCGCCCGCCCTGCCCGCCTCGTCGTCCTAGTGTCCGGCTCGGGTACGAACCTGCAAGCGCTGCTCGACGCCATCGCCGCCGATCCCGGCTACGGCGCCCGCGTCATCGCTGTCGGCGCCGACCGTGACGGCATCGCGGGGCTGGAGCGTGCGCGGCGGGCGGGTCTGCCGACGTTCGTGGTCAGGGTGCAGGACCACGGCAGCCGTGAGGAGTGGGACAGCGCGCTGGCGGCGGCCACGGCCGCGTACGAGCCGGATCTCGTTGTGTCGGCGGGCTTCATGAAGATCCTCGGCAAGGAGTTCCTGGCCCGCTTCGGCGGACGGATCGTCAATACTCACCCCGCGCTGCTGCCGAGCTTCCCCGGTGCGCACGGGGTGCGCGAGGCGCTCGGGTACGGGGTGAAGGTCACCGGCTGCACGGTCCACTTCGTCGACGACGGCATCGACACCGGCCCGATCATCGCCCAGGCGGCGGTGGCGGTCCTGCCGGAGGACACGGAGGAAGCGCTCCATGAGCGCATCAAGGAAGTCGAGCGCGGGCTGCTCGTCGACGTCGTGGGTCGCCTTGCCCGCGACGGCTATCGCATCGAGGGACGAAAGGTGACGATTCCGTCATGAGTGACACCAAGCGGCCGTTCCGCCGGGCACTGGTGAGTGTGTACGACAAGACCGGGCTCGAGGAGCTGGCACGCGGGCTGCACGAGGCGGGCGTCGAACTGGTCTCGACCGGCTCGACCGCCGCGCGGATCTCCGCCGCCGGTGTGCCGGTCATCCCGGTCCAGGACGTCACCGGATTCCCCGAGTGCCTCGACGGCAGGGTCAAGACCCTGCACCCCAAGCTGCACGCCGGCATCCTCGCCGACCTGCGTCTGGAGGACCACCAGCGGCAGCTGGCCGAGCTCGGCATCGAGCCGTTCGAACTGGTCGTCGTGAACCTCTACCCCTTCCGGGAGACCGTCGCCTCGGGCGCGACGCCCGACGAGTGCGTCGAGCAGATCGACATCGGCGGCCCGTCGATGGTCCGCGCCGCCGCCAAGAACCATCCGTCCGTGGCCGTCGTCACCAGCCCCGCCCGCTACGCCGACGTCCTCGCCGCGGCCAAGGACGGTGGCTTCGACCTGGCCGGCCGTAAGCGGCTCGCGGGCGAGGCGTTCCAGCACACCGCCTCGTACGACGTCGCGGTGGCGAACTGGTTCGCCGAGGGCTACGCCGCCGCCGACGACTCGGGCTTCCCCGAGTTCCTCGGCGCGACCTACGAGCGCAAGAACGTACTGCGGTACGGCGAGAACCCGCACCAGGGCGCCGCCCTCTACACCGACGGGCGCGGCTGGGGCCTGGCGCACGCCGAGCAGCTGCACGGCAAGGAGATGTCGTACAACAACTACGTCGACACCGAGGCCGCGCGCCGGGCGGCGTACGACCACGCCGAACCGACGGTGGCGATCATCAAGCACGCCAACCCGTGCGGCATCGGGATCGGCGCGGATGTCGCCGAGGCGCACCGCAAGGCACACGCCTGCGATCCGGTATCCGCGTACGGCGGGGTCATCGCCGTCAACCGGCCGGTGAGTGTGACGCTCGCCGAGCAGGTCGCGGAGATCTTCACCGAGGTGATCGTGGCCCCGGCGTACGAGGACGGCGCGGTCGAGGTGCTGGCCCGCAAGAAGAACATCCGGGTGCTGCGCGCGGCCGGTGAGCCGTGCGAGGTCAAGGAGTTCAGGCCGGTCGAGGGCGGGCTGCTGCTCCAGGTCAAGGACCGGCTCCAGGCCGAGGGCGACGACCCGGCCACCTGGACGCTGGTGTCCGGCGAGCCGCTGGACGAGGCGGGGCTGCGCGAACTGGCCTTCGCCTGGAAGGCGTCGCGGTCGGTGAAGTCCAACGCGATCCTGCTGGCGAAGGACGGCGCCACAGTCGGCGTCGGCATGGGCCAGGTCAACCGGGTCGATTCCGCGAGGCTCGCCGTGCAGCGCGCGGGCGCGGAGCGGGCGGTCGGATCGTACGCCGCGTCGGACGCGTTCTTCCCCTTCCCTGACGGGCTGGAGGTGCTGCTCGAGGCCGGGGTCAAGGCGGTGGCGCAGCCGGGCGGTTCGGTGCGTGACGAGGTCGTGATCGAGGCGGCGCAGAAGGCGGGCGTGACGATGTACCTCACCGGGACGCGGCACTTCTTCCACTGAGCGGGACGAGAACGGGCGCGTTCACCCCACCGTGTGTGGGGTGAACGCGCCCGTTCTCACTTGTGCCGGTGCGTCAGACCTTGACGACGAGGGTATTGAGGATCATGTCCGCTATGGTCTGCTTCTTGCTGGTCCACGCCGGCAGCAGCCAGCCGACGTAGCAGGCGAGATTGTCGATGACGTGCAGCAGCTCGCGCCCGAAGGCCAGCCCGAAGCCCACGTTCTGGCCGTCGGCCTCGCGGGCCAGGCGGACGCCCGCGGCCTTCTGGCCGATCGACTGGCCGCGGCTGCCCTTCTGGTAGGCCATGAACACAAAACCGGCGATGACGACCAGGAAACCGAGTGCGCTGAGGGCACCGGTCTTGGTCACGCTGCCGATGATGACCACGATGTACCCGGGCAGAAGGTATACCAGTGAGTCGAGCAGCCTCGCCCCGAACCGCTGCCACCAGCCCGCGAGGACCGGCCCGCCGTAGCCGGGACCCGGGTAGCCGGGCTGCTGCGGGTAGCCGTATCCGGCGGCGTTCGGGTCGTAGCCGGGCTGCGGGGCGCCCTGCGGGTAGCCGTAGCCCGGCTGCTGGGGCTGCTGCGGCGGCTGGCCGTAGGGGTTCTGACCGTACGGGTTCTGACCGTAGTGGTCGTTGGGGCCGGGGGGCGGGTAGCTCACGTGGCTCTTCCTCCGAGCGGATGATCGCATTAATGGGGACGTCAAAGGCATATCGTCGTGGCCATGCTCACCCGCTGTCCAGCAGCGGCGTATAACGCTCTGGCGCAGACCTGAGAGGATGGGCCCATGACCGCCCAGATTCTCGATGGCAAGGCCACTGCCGCCGCGATCAAGTCCGAACTCGCCGTACGCGTCGAAGCGCTCAAAGCACGGGGCATCACCCCGGGTCTTGGCACGATCCTGGTCGGCGACGACCCGGGCAGCCGCTGGTACGTGGCAGGAAAGCACCGGGACTGCGCGCAGGTCGGCATCGCCTCCATTCAGCGTGAACTCCCCGACACCGCCACCCAGGAGGAGATCGAGGCAGTCGTCCACGAGCTCAACGAGGATCCGGCCTGCACCGGTTACATCGTGCAGCTGCCGCTCCCCAAAGGCATCGACACCAACCGCGTCCTGGAGCTGATCGACCCGGCCAAGGACGCCGACGGCCTCGCCCCGATGAGCCTCGGCCGGCTGGTCCTGAACCAGCCGGGACCGCTGCCCTGTACCCCCAACGGCATCCTTGAGCTGCTCCGCCGCCATGGTGTCGCCACCAGGGGCGCACATGTGGTCGTCGTCGGCCGCGGCATCACCGTCGGCCGCTCCATCGGCCTGCTGCTCACCCGGCGCTCCGAGAACGCCACTGTGACCCTGACCCACACCGGCACCCGGGACCTCGGCGCGCTGCTGCGCCAGGCGGACATCATCGTCGCCGCGGCCGGCTCCCCGCACATCGTCAAGCCGGAGGACGTCAAACCGGGCGCCGCCGTTCTCGATGTCGGCGTCAGCCGTGACGAGGACGGCAAGATCGTCGGCGACGTCCACCCGGGCGTGGCCGAGGTCGCCGCCTGGATCTCCCCGAACCCCGGCGGCGTCGGCCCGATGACGCGGGCGATGCTGCTGGGCAATGTGGTGGGCGCCGCGGAGGCCGTGGAGCTCTCCACGGCCGGCACCGGCTCCGGCAGCTGACAACGGAAGGGGCGGTACCCACCATGCGTGGTGCAACGGCACCGAACGGCAGCCGGCCCAAGCACGGCACCCGGCCGAAAGCCCGCACGCGGCGCTTCCCGTCCATCACCCGGACCACCGCGCGCCCCGAGGGCGGCGGCCGGGCGGCCGCCCGGGATGCCCCGGCGCCGTACCGGCAGTGGCCGATCCTGGTGGTGCTGGGCGGCGTGGTGATCGGCCTGGTGATCACAGCGGCCGACGTATACCGCGCCGGGATCGTGCTCATCGGCGTATCGCTGCTGGTGGGAGCGGGGCTGCGCTGGCTGGTGCCGTCGGTGGGGATGCTGGCGGTACGGAGCCGCTTCACCGACGTGATCACATACGGGGCGCTGGGCGCCGCGATCGCGCTGCTGGCGCTGATGGCTCAGCCGAATCCGATCGTGGAGATCCCGTTCCTGGCTCATGTGATGCGCTTCACCGTGCGGTAAGACCCGCCCCTCAGGATTTCGCCCCGGGAACACGGCTCAACGCCGGACGCCGAGTAACTTTACATAGGGATACATCGGAATCCGCCGGAAAGTACCGCGAGAGGGACGAACTACTCCCATGGCCAAGATCAAGGTAGCCAACCCCGTCGTCGAGCTCGACGGCGACGAGATGACCCGCATCATCTGGCAGTTCATCAAGGACAAGCTGATCCTGCCGTACCTCGACGTCGAGCTGAAGTACTACGACCTCGGCATCGAGCACCGCGATGCCACGGGCGACCAGGTCACCATTGACGCGGCCAATGCGATCAAGGAGTACGGCGTCGGCGTCAAGTGCGCGACGATCACGCCGGACGAGGCCCGGGTCGAGGAGTTCGGCCTGAAGGAGATGTACCGCTCTCCCAACGGCACCATCCGCAACATCCTCGGCGGTGTGATCTTCCGCGAGCCGATCATCATCGAGAACGTCCCGCGGCTCGTCCCCGGCTGGACCAAGCCGATCGTCGTCGGCCGTCACGCCTTCGGCGACCAGTACCGCGCCACTGATCTGAAGGTCCCCGGCCCGGGCACCCTCACCATGGCCTTCACCCCCAAGGACGGCTCCGAGCCGCTCGAGCTCGAGGTGTACGAGTTCCCGGGCTCCGGTGTCGCCCTGTCGATGTACAACCTGGACGAGTCGATCCGCGACTTCGCGCGCGCCTCGCTCCGCTACGGCCTGACCCGCGGCTATCCGGTCTACCTGTCCACCAAGAACACGATCCTCAAGAAGTACGACGGCCGCTTCAAGGACATCTTCCAGGAAGTCTTCGACGCCGAGTTCGCCGCCGACTTCCGACACGCCGGCATCACCTACGAGCACCGCCTCATCGACGACATGGTCGCCGCGGCGCTCAAGTGGGAGGGCGGCTACGTCTGGGCCTGCAAGAACTACGACGGCGACGTCCAGTCCGACATCGTCGCGCAGGGCTTCGGCTCGCTCGGCCTGATGACGTCCGTCCTCATGACCCCCGACGGCAGGACCGTCGAGGCCGAGGCCGCGCACGGCACGGTCACCCGCCACTACCGCCAACACCAGCAGGGCAAGCCCACCTCCACCAACCCGATCGCCTCGATCTTCGCGTGGACCCGTGGCCTCGCCCACCGCGGCAATCTCGACAACACCCCCGAGGTCACCCGCTTCGCCGAGACCCTGGAGCAGGTCTGCGTCGAGACCGTCGAGTCCGGCCAGATGACCAAGGACCTCGCTCTGCTGATCTCGGCGGACACGCCGTGGCTGACCACGGAGGACTTCCTCGCCGCCATCGACGAGAACCTCCGCAAGAAGCTCGCCGCCTGACGGCAGCCCCCACGTGGCGGCGGCCCGTCCCCTCCCCCGGGGAGGACGGGCCGCCGTTTTTCCGTGTTCCCCCCTGCTGTGGTTCCCCCCGGTCGTGATGCCTCAGAAGTTACGGGTGCGGAGGGGACCCAGGCGTCCTGTGCGGGGTTGACGTTTCGCTGTAACCAGTGAGGTAGGGCAGTGGTTCCGTACAACTTCGGCGGTACGGCGGAAGGCCTGCCGTTCGCTGACGACGGGGCCGTCCGGGAGGGCTACGCTGCGCCGATGTGGAAGCTGGCGAGGAAGCTGGGGAGACCGCACCCGCTGGTCATGGACGTGACGACGGCGCTGTCGTTCGCCGTGGTGAGTGCGCTGCTCGGCCATGAGCCGCCGCCGGTGAACAGCTGGGCGGCGCTGGACGGGCCCGGGTATCTGCTGACCTGCCTGGTCAACCTGCCGGTCGTGGCACGCCGCCACGCCCCTGTCGCGGTGTGCGTCTTCGTCTGCGCCGGGTGGGTCTGGTTCATCGCGGCCGGGTACTGGCCGGTGGTGAACTGCCTCGCGCCACTGCTCGCGCTGTACACCGTGGCCTCGCTGCGGCCGGTACGGGTCGCGGCGGGATGTGCCTTGCTGGTGAGCGGGGTCTGGGTGTTCGCGGGGCTCATGGCCGAGGAAAGCTCGATGGCCACGGTGCTGGCGCAGAGCGTGGTGTTCACCCTGGTCATGTGCCGGTTCGGGGTCGCTGCCCGGGTGTCGGTGGAGCGTAATGACCAACTGGCGGCGCTCACCGAGCAGTTGCGGCGTGAGCAGGAGGAGCGGGAACAGCGGGCGGTCGCGGAGGAGAAGGGGCGGATAGCGCGGGAGCTGCATGATGTGGTCGCGCACCACATGTCGGTGATCTCGGTGCAGGCGGGGATGGCCGGTTATGTCTTCACGACCGATCCGGAGACCGCACGCGACGCGTTGCGGACCATTTCCGACACCACGCGTGAGGCACTGGAGGAGATGCGCCGGATGCTGCTGGTGCTCCGCGCGAGCCCTGCGGAGCCGGAGTCGTACGCTCCGATGCCGCGCCTGGAGCGGCTCGGCGATGTGGCGGACCGGGTGCGCGGTGCGGGAGTGCCGGTGGAGCTCCGGGTCGTGGGGGAGCCGCGGCCGCTGGCGCCGGGCGTGGAGCTGTGCGCGTACCGGATAGTGCAGGAGGCGCTGACCAATGTGCTGAAGCACGCCCCGGCGGCGCGGGCGGAGGTGCTGGTGGAGTACGAGCCGCACCAGCTCACGGTGCGCGTCATGGACGACGGCGACCGTACGGTTCAGGCCACAATCGCGCCGTCCGGGGGACACGGCTTGATTGGGATGCGGGAGCGCGCCAGGCTCTACGGCGGGACCGTGGTGATCGGACCGCGGGCCGAGGGCGGATTCTCGGTACGGCTGACCCTCCCCACCTCGGCCCCGGCCGGGCGCGAGCCGGTATAGGAGGCAGACACGCCTGTGCGGTCTCCGACCGCTCAGGGCGTCGTCCGGTGACGCGGGAGCGGCGGCGAAAGGGCCGTTCATGACCGGCCGGACACGGCCTGAGGGGGAAGAACTGACCAGGGTGCTCGTCGTCGACGACCAGTTCCTCATCCGGGCCGGACTCGTGGCACTGCTGCGGGCCGCACCGGACATCGAAGTCGTCGGAGAGGCGGCCGACGGTGCGGAAGCGGTCGAGCGGGCGGCGACGACACGCCCGGACGTGATCCTCATGGACATCCGTATGCCGGGTATGAGCGGCGTGAGCGCGACCGAGCGGATCCTGGAGCAGGCCCGCGACCGGCAGCCCTTGCCGCTGCCCCGGGTCCTGGTGCTGACCACCTTCGACCTGGACGAGTACGTGTACGCGGCGCTGCGCGCGGGGGCGTCCGGGTTCCTGCTGAAGGACGCGGGCCCGGAGCGGCTGCTGGCGGCCGTCGCGGCCGTCGCCGGGGGAGACATGCTCTTCGCGCCGAGCGTGACCCGCCGGCTGATCGAGGCCTATACGCGCGGTGTCGAGTCGTCCGCGGACACTCCGGCGGATCTGGACGCGCTCACGGCCCGTGAGGTCGAGGTGCTGCGGCTCATCGCCAGGGGGCTGTCCAATACGGAGATCGCCGACAGGCTCTTCATCAGTGAGGCGACGGTGAAGACCCATCTCAACCGGACGATGACCAAGCTGGACCTGGGCAGCCGTGCCCAGGCGGTCGTCCTCGCCTATGAGTCGGGCTTGGTCACCCCGCGCGCCGGTGGCGCGTAACGGCGCGCGGAGCACAGGGGGAACCGGGCCCGGTCGGACCTCGTCGCATACGGCGCGAGGGGGAGCGACCGTGGCACGTTGGCAGGCCCTGCCCGACACCCTGCCGCCGGAAGTGCGGCATCTGGTCGAGCAGTTGCGGAGGTTGAAGGACCGGACCGGGCTGAGCCTGGTCGAACTCGGCGAGCGAACCGCCGTCCCCCGTGGTTCTCCCCCTGGGGCGGCCCGAGTTGCGCTGACAGGACCGAGCTTCGCCGAACGCGTAAGGCCGTACGGCGGGCCTGGGACGCTCTGGGACGGACCGCGCTGTCAGCAGTGCGGTCCTCGGCGGGTGCGGGCCGTGCGGGGACGGGTTGGGACGGGACTTGGCGGGACTTTGGCGGGACTTGACGGGACTTGGCGGAACGGGGACCGGATGGGACGCGGGAGGGGACCCGGAGGGTACGATTCCGGCCGATCTGTCGGAATCCGGGATTCGGTCTGCTGTGCGACCGTACGGTGTGGCTGTGAGGGGGACGAAATGACGCGGTGGGAGCCATTGCCGGACACCATGACGGCTGACGCGCGCCGGCTCGCCGTACAGCTGCGCAGGATGAAGGACCGCAGCGGGCTGACTGTGCCCGCGCTGGCGGCGCGATCGGGGCAGAGTACCGAGTCCTGGGCGCAGTACCTCAATGGGCTGAAGGTGCCGCCGCGTGACGCGGTCGAAGTGCTCGGACAGCTCAGCGGTGCCGATTACGAGCGGCTGGGCGCCCTGTGGGAGCTGGCCCGGGCCGGCGGGGGTTCCGGTACGCCCGTCCCGGATCCGCTCGATCCGCTGGCGCCGGAGGAGGGGCTGCCCGCCGCCGCACCGGCCGGGCGGCCGGGGCGCGGGGGCCCGCTGGTCGTCGCGGTCGGCCTGCTGGCGGCCGCTGCCGCGATCGCGCTGATCGTCGTGCTCGGCAGCACGGCGGCCGCCCCGGAGCGGGTGGCCGGCCCGGGTGACGGGACCTCGCGGTCCGCCTCGGGGCCTGCGGGCGTTCCGGGCCTGCCGGGTGCGTCGGCCGGCACCGTGAACCCGGGGGCGGTCGCGGGCGCCGGGGGAGCCGTCGGCGGCGCGGTGGAGCCGGAGGTCATGGCGTCGGGCGCCGCCACGGCGGGGGAGCGGGGCGCAGGCACGGGCGCTGCCACCGCGCCGTCCGGGACGGCCGGGACGACCACGGGCGGGACGAGCCCCACGGCTACGACGGCCCCCACGACGGCCCCCGCGCCCACCACGAGCACGGTGCCGTCATCGCCGTCGCCCAGCCCCTCCGCCTCCAAGGGTGGCCGCCTCTGCCTGGGCCTGATCATCCTGGGCGTCTGCATCGGCGCTTAGCGGTGCGCGGCCCGGCCGCCAGTGCTCCCGTGCGCCCCCTTCCCGGGAACCGGTGGCCGTGCTTCGGCCCTCCCTCTGGGTAGCCAGATATCCAGAAAACACGATCTTTGGCAGTAACCGGGGATCAAGAGGGAACAAGGGGGAAACAATGGCCCGTTGGCGGCCACTGGCGGAGGATCTCGACCCACAGGTGAAGGAGTTCACCACCCAGTTACGGCGCCAGGTCGAGCGCAGCGGCCTGAGCGTGTCCGCGCTCGCCGACGCGACCGGCTACAGCCGCACCTCATGGGAGCGCTACCTAAACGGCAGGCTCCTGCCGCCGCGTCACGCCGTCGTCGCACTCGCCGACGTCACCGGGGCCGAACCCGGCCACCTCACCACCATGTGGGAGCTCACCGAACGCGCCTGGAGCCGCTCCGAGGGCCGCCGCGACATCACCATGGAGGCCGCCGCCGTCGCCGAGGCCCGTGCCGCCCTCGGCGAATTCGGGCCGCCGCCGCAGCTGGCCGACGAGCCCCGCCCGGCCACAACCGGGCGCCGCCGCCGCGGCCCGCTCCTGGTCCTCGGCGCCGCAGTCGTTGTCCTCGGCGCCCTCGCCGTCGTCCTGCTGCCCTTTCCCGGCATCGGCCACCACACCGAGATCGCCGGGCCGTCCCCCTCCTCCCCGGCCCCTTCCGCCTCCCCGTCCGCCCCCGCCCAACATGCGCTCGGCGTCACCCCCGACGGCGTCAAATGCACCGGCGCCGGCTGTGCGGGCAAGGACCCCGAAGCAATGGGCTGCGGCGGCGACAACGCCACCACGGCCGCGGCCACCTGGGTCGGCGGCTCGTATGTGGAGATGCGCTACAGCGACGTCTGTGACGCCGTCTGGGCCCGCATATCGGCCGCCGCCTCCGGCGACCGGGTCAGCGTCAAGACGGCGCGGCGCACCCAGCAGAGCCGTATCGGCAATGACGCCGCCACCTATACGCCGATGCTCGCCGTCACCGCCCCCGGCCAGGGCAAGGCCTGCGCCGTGCTCAGCGGCGGCGTGAAGGGCTGCACCGCGCCGGGTGCCACCACCTCACCGCGGTAGCCGTCCTGGGGCAGGCCCGGCCGCCGCGCGCGTTGGTGAGCCGGGCCACACGGGGCCGGGGCGTGCGCTCGGCCCCAAGCGGTATAGCCTGGCCTGGGTCTCTTGACGCCGAGAGATCCACGTTCCGGAGCACATGGGACGCTGCCGGGGCGGCCAGGGATCCAGCAGGACAAGGCCAGGAGAAGGCAATGACTCGCACCCCCGTCAACGTCACCGTCACCGGAGCGGCCGGTCAGATCGGCTACGCGCTGCTCTTCCGCATCGCCTCGGGGCAGCTCCTCGGCGCGGACGTGCCGGTCAAGCTTCGCCTCCTGGAGATCACACCGGCCCTCAAGGCGGCCGAGGGCACCGCCATGGAGCTCGACGACTGCGCGTTCCCGCTCCTCCAGGGCATCGACATCACCGACGACCCGAATGTCGCCTTCTCCGGCGCCAACGTCGGCCTGCTCGTGGGCGCCCGCCCGCGCACCGCCGGCATGGAGCGCGGCGACCTCCTGGCCGCCAACGGCGGCATCTTCGGCCCGCAGGGCAAGGCCATCAACGACAACGCCGCCGACGACATCAAGATCCTCGTCGTCGGCAACCCGGCCAACACCAACGCCCTCATCGCCCGGGCCTCCGCCCCCGACGTCCCGGCCTCGCGCTTCACCGCGATGACCCGTCTGGACCACAACCGCGCGCTCAGCCAGCTCGCGAAGAAGACCGGTGCCCCGCTCACCGAGATCCGCCGCCTCACCATCTGGGGCAACCACTCCGCCACCCAGTACCCCGACATCTTCCACGCCGAGGTCGCCGGCAAGAACGCCGCCGAGGTCGTCAACGACGAGAAGTGGCTCGCCGAGGACTTCATCCCCACCGTCGCCAAGCGCGGCGCCGCCATCATCGCCGCCCGTGGCGCCTCCTCCGCCGCCTCCGCCGCCAACGCCGCCATCGACCACGTCTTCACCTGGGTCAACGGCACCCCCGACGGCGACTGGACCTCCGCCGGTATCGTCTCCGACGGCTCCTACGGGGTCCCCGAAGGCCTCATCTCCTCCTTCCCGGTCACCGCCAAGGATGGCAAGTTCGAGATCGTCCAGGGCCTGGACATCAACGACTTCTCGCGTTCCCGCATCGACGCGTCCGTCCAGGAGCTCGCCGACGAGCGCGACGCGGTGCGCGAGCTCGGCCTCATCTGAGTTTTCACCGCCGGACCCCGTCCGGCGCCCGTGGTTCGCCCCCCGCCCCGGACGGCTCAGCCTCCCGGGGCGGGGGGAGCGGGCGACCGGTCGACACCATGGCCGGGCTGCCGTCGGTCAAGGGCAGCCCGGCCATGGTGACGGCGTCAGTACCGCGACGTAAACGCGTCCACGACCAGCAGGGCCGCACTGTTGTTCACGATCTTCACCCGGTGATACCCGGCGGCCAGACCGGTGATCTGGTAGTTCACCTGCCTGACCGGATACGGCGAGCCGCTGGTTGGGGGCGTCGAGGCACCTTGGTCAATGCCGTCGACATAGATCTCGACAGGGCCGCTGCTTGAGTTGCGCTGCGCCAACCAGGAGGCACTCGTGCCGTTGAAGGCGAAGCTGACGGCGGATCCGGACGTGGACGTGTAATGCACGTCGTCGGCGTAATCTCCGTAGCCCCGCGAGCTGGAATAGGCCCAGCCGCTGCCGGTGTAACTGACCTTCAAGCCGGTGTCGTTGGTGACTTGGCGATCGGCCTCTACGACGAACGCGTCGACGGTGAGCAGGCTGGCGGCGTTGTTCACGATCCGAAGCGTGTGCGAGCCCGGAACGAGGCCGGTGATGCTGTAATCCACCTGCTGGGTCGGGAACGGCGCCGCCGCCGTCACGGGCGTCACGGTGCCTTCGTCCACGCCGTCGACGTAGACCTCGACCGGTCCCGTGTGATCGCTGCGCTGCGCCAGCCAGGACACCCCACTGCCGGTGAATGAGAATGTCGCCGATGCGCCTGCGGAGGAGCTGTAGTGCACATCGTCCCCGTAGTCGCCGTAACCCCGTCCGGAAGAGTAGTTCCAGCCGCTGCCGGCATACGTCACCGCCGTCGCGGTGTCGTTGGAGGCCGACCACCCGGTTTCGGTCGTGAAGGCGTCGATCGTGACCAGGCTGTTGCTGCTATTGACGATCTTCAGGGTGTGCCATGCCGGCGCCAATCCGCTGATCCGGTAGTCGACCTGCTGGGTTGGGTACGGCGCCGCACTGGTCACCGGCGTGACCGTGCCTTGGTCCACGCCGTCGACGTAGACCTTGACCGGTCCGGTCTGGCCGCTGCGCTGGGCCAGCCAGGAGACCCCGCTGCCGTAGAACGAGAACTGTACTGTCGCTCCGGCGGAGTAGCTGTAGTGCACATCGTCGTCGAAGTCGCCGTAGCCGCGGTTGTTCGAGTAAGCCCAGCCGGGGCCGCTGTAACTCAGGCTGCGGGCATTGTCGTTGATCGTGCGCCCGGTGAGCAATCCGGCGTAGGCCGGCTCGAGCCCGGCTCCGGCCATGATGGTCTGCGCATCCACCGGGAAGCTGGTCAGGCTGTCGTAGTTGTTATTTACAGTGTTCGACGGGTCGGGTGTGCCGTGCAGCGTTCCGGAGCCGTTGCTGTAATTGAACTGCACGGTGTTGTTCTTGGCCGGCACGCCACAGCAGTTCTGGATGTTGCGGGATGCCTCCGAGCCGGTCTGGAGCACGTTGTACTGCACCGTCCAGTTGCCGGCGGTCGAGTCGAGGTACAGCGGGGCTCCGCCGGTGTAATCCTCGTCGTGCAGCCAGTTGTACTTCATCACGGACGGGCTGCTCATGGGCATCTGGGTGTAGAGAGCGCCACCGTCGTCGAGTACCCGCATGTCCTGGAAGATCTCGTTGTAGGTGACGGTTGCCCCTCCGCTGTAGGAAGTTCCTTCCCAGCCGAGGTTGACGCTGATCGCGGTGTAGGGCAGCTGCCCGATGGCGTTGTGGCTGATTGTGGTGCCAGTGGTGTAACCGACGAACACCCCGACGGCGCTGCGATAGACCTGTCCGGCGAACGTGATGGCGTTGTCGGTCACGGTGTTGCCGGTGACCTGATCGCCGGTGGCTGCCGTGCGGTCGGGCGTGTCGACGCTGCCGATCTGCACCGCGTTACCGCCGGTGTCGGTGAACCGCGAGCCGATCACCGTGTCGTTCTTGCTGCCGCGGCCGAGTTCGAGCCCGACGGTGGCCAGATGGGTGAAGGTGTCGCCGGAGAAGACGAGGTTGCTGTCGTGGTCAAACGTGACGTTGCCAGGTGTGCGGGTCAAGTCGCTCATCGGCACCTGGGTCATGCCGCTGCCGGTGATGCGCCAGCCGGCTTGCCCTTCGGCGTATCCCTCCGACGTACCCGGTACCAGCCAGGTGGCGTGCTCGAAGGTCAGGCCGCTGAAGGTGAGGTTCGACAACGGTGAGGTGCCGGTGCCGCTTCCGCTGACCAAGGTCTGCACAGTCGGTGCTTCGACGTCCGCACTGGCCAGGTTCTCACCCGGGCGCGGGACGTAGTAGAGCGTGCCTGTGCCGGAGTTGAGATAGAACTGGCCGGGGTTGGAGAGTAGTTCGTAGGCGTTCTGCACCCATGACACGTTGTACGGATACTGGTTGACCACGGCTCCGCTGGCGAAGTTGTACGGCAACTCGGCGTTGGTGTAGCACGGCTGCGCGAGGGTGATCGCCGTCCCCGAGGCGGCGGTTATCGGGCAGGACTTGTGCACCCAGGTGTTCTCGCTGACCACTTCGGCTCCGACCACGTCCGGCCAAGAGGCCATGCTGGAGTCGGGCGCGGTAAGCCCGCTTGAGGTCGCTGACCAGCCGGAGGGGTTGGACGGCCCGCGGGCGATCTGGGCTCGGACCCCGTCGACATACAGCTCGCGGGTGTGCAGTGAGGTGCCGACGGAAGCGCTCCAGATGTTCTTGGCGCTGTCGTGCAACGTCCAGCCGGTGATCTGCTGGGCGCCGCTGACCTCGGGCGTTTCGCCGGGGTAGGCCTGGTAGATGACGCGGTGCCCGCTCGTGCCGGAGTCGTGCGCGGCATCGCTGAAGGACCAGGTGGTCGAACGTCGGTAGACGCCACCGCGCAGATCGACGACGATGTCGCCGGTCATGGTCGCGGTCAGGCCCCGGACCACCGCCTGGGCGCCGTCCAGGCTGCACGGTGCGCTGAGGGTGCAGCCGCTGGTCGCGGTCGCCGCCGGAGATGCGTACAGCGTGACCTGTACGCTCGCCGACGCCGCCGGCGCAAGAGCAACCAGGCCTCCGGTTCCGAATACGGCCGCCGTCACAGCGGCGAGAACAGACATGAGTTTTGTTCTCCGGGCATGCCTCATCGGCGGGTGCCTCTCGGGTTTCGCGGCGGCCAACGTCGTGCGCTACGAGCTCGGACCCAGTCGCCGCGTCAGGATGGGACTACCGGACGCGGTACCGACCCCCACGGGGAAGCACACCACTTCCTATAGGATCCATGATCCTGCGACGAGGTCCGATGTTTGTCAAGACCATGAACTTTGGTTGTGGGTGCGGAAACTGGGTCAGTGCCGGTGCCCTTCTCCACGTCCCCGGTCTCCTCGACCACCAGCACCGCTCGGTGGGAGTGGTGACGTTGACGAACGCCGTCAACAGCTCTGCTTGAACGTGATCCTCCCGCCCCGGACGGCCCAGCCGCGCGGGGGCGGGGGCGGGCTGTGCCACCTCGGTAACGATGCCACCGAACGAACTCGACGAGGGGCGGCCGCCCCGCACCACGGACACCCAGGGGCGGTTGGGGCGCGCGACATGAGTCTCGCGCTCCCCTGCGTCCGACCTGCGCCATCTTCCCGGCGGTCTGATCGTGCGTCACCATGGACTCGCCCCTCCGACGACTTACAAAAGGGGCACCATGGGTGAACACGAAAAGCCGCCACCAGATCCCGGGCAAGGCGAACCGCCGCCCGGGAACGCGGACGGACAGGTACCGCCGCCACCCCCGTCGGGCGGCAAGCACAAGAAGTAGGAGCCGTGGGTCAATTCGGTGAGCAGCGTCGGCGCCTGGCGGCCGACATGGAACGGCGTGGCGACTGGCCCGCCGAATCCCCCTGGATCCGCCCGGCGATCGATGCCCTGCCCCGTCATCTGTTCGCCCCCGACCGACTGTGGCGCTGGGACGGCCACGCCTACGTGCCGGTGGACCGCGACGCCGACGCCGAGCGGTGGGCCGCTGAGGTGTACGCCGGACCCGACGAGGCGACCGTCACTCAGGTCACCGACGGCAGGGCTTCCTCCAGCCTGTCATGCCAGGCCGTAGTGGTGGACATGCTCGACTCCCTCACCCTGGAGCCCGGCCAGCGCGTTCTGGAGCTGGGTGCAGGCACGGGGTGGAACGCCGCCCTGCTGGCCTCGCGGGCGGGCCCGGGACGGGTGACCAGCGTGGAGCTGGATCCGGAGCTGGCCGTGCGTGCCCAAAAGCGTCTGGACGCGGCGCACGCGGGAGCGGCCGTCGAGGTGGCCGACGGGGACGCGGGCTGGTCGCAGAGCGCGCCGTACGACCGGGTGATCTCCACCTACGCCGTCGAACAAGTTCCTTGGTCCTGGGTGACCCAGACGCGTCCGGGCGGCCGGATCGTCACCCCGTGGGGTCGGCTGGGACATGTGGCCCTCACCGTCGCCAAGGACGGCCGGTCAGCGACCGGCTGGGTACAGGGCCTCGCCCAGTTCATGCCCGCCCGTGGCACTGACCCCGGCCGGGACTTCCGGCAGGTGCGCGGCGGCGGCCCGGCCCAGGACGAGCGGCCGGTCACGCGGGAACTGTGGTCGCTGCGCGATGACCCGCACCTGCGGTTCGCGCTGCGGGTCGCGCTGTCCGACGTGCACATTATGACGGCAGCAGACGATGACGGCCTGTCCGCCTGGCTCCATGACGGCGCCTCGTCGTGGGCGACGCTCTCCGCCCTCGGCGGCGGCCGTACCGTCGCACACCAGGGCGGCCCGCGCCGCCTGGCCGATGAGCTGGAGCGGGCGTGGGACCGGTGGTTGGCCGAGGGCAAGCCGGAGCTGTACGACTTTGGCATGACCGTGGAGCCGGACCGACAGTACGTATGGTGCCGTGACGCGGCCACCGGCCCGCAGTGGCCGGCGCAGGAGCCGGGTCACATCCCGCTGGCGGGCTGACGCCCTGGCGCTATGCCGCCGCCTGCCACGTCGGGGAGGCCCAGCGCGCGTTCCGCTGAACCTCTGCCTCACTCGGCTACGTCCTCGTCCTCGCTCCAGGGCTGGTGCCGGAGCGGGGTGGCTTCGTAGTAGCTGTTCGCCTCGGAGTCCTCCGGTAGGAAGCCGTGGCCCGCGACGGTGGTCTCGTCCGGTCCCAGTATGCGTACGCCGTCGAGCAGCCTGTTCTCCCAGGCATCGGGCTTCGCAGCCTCTTGAATCCGGCAAGCAGGTGACCGAGGAACTGGACATCGCGCTGTGCGGCCGCGCCGTCCGGTCATAGCCGCGACTCCGCCGTGCCTACGGTGGACTGCCGGGGATGCCGGACCGCAGCCTGGGCCAGAGCATCAGCCGGAGGGATGGTCAGTTCGCACCAGACAACCTTGCCGGAAGTCGGGGTGGGGGTACATGTAGCCCCAGCGCGTACTCATGGACTGGACGAGGAGAAGTCCCCGGCCGCTCTCGGCATTGTCGTCGGCCGACTTGGCGACAGGCGGGCAGCGGTCGTGGTCGTAGACCTCGATGACGAGCCGGCCGACGCAGTACGTGAGCGTGAGGACGAACCGGCCCACTGGCAGCCGGATTTCCCAGGGCGGGGCGGTCGGCGGCTGAACATGCCTGATGGCGTTGGTACTGAGTTCCGAGACCAGCAGCCGGGCGACCTCGATCACCTCGGACGGCAGCCGCCATCTCCGTAGGACGTCGGTGGTGTGGTGTCTGGCCCACGCCACGGCGTTGGGCTCACAGGCCAGCTCAAGGCGGCTGCTGAGCGGCCGGGGATGGTGCGTCATCCTGACCTCCTGCACGGAAAGGTTGAGGCGGGCGGGTGGAGGCGGTGGCTCGCCGCCCCTGCGGGCATACCGCAGCCCGGGAGGCATGCGGCATGGATCGGGCGGTGCACTTCCGCAACGGGGAAGACACGTTGACAGCGAGCCGTCGACGCTCCTCTGTAACGGAAGCAACACTTACGGTAGATGAAGAGGGGTTACATGTTCAACCTAGTCGCGAGATTCGATAGACCCTGCTGCTCGACCAGGGGCACACTGTGAGCCGAGCCTTGAGGAGAGACCGCGTTGGCACTGCGAACCACAACCACCGAACGGCAACGTCGACTCGGCGCAGAGCTAAGAAAGCTGCGCGAAAAAGCGGGTTTGACGGTAAGTGACGGCGGGGCCTTCATCGACATGGGTCGCGTGCACCTCACACATGTCGAGAGTGGTCGCACCGCCATCGCCTCGGCTCGGCTACGTAAGCTCTGCGCTTCGTACGGGTGCACTAGTTCAACCCTTGTCGACGCCCTGGTGAGTATGTCCGAGAGCACCGGGAAGGGCTGGTGGAGCGGCTACAAGGGCAAGCTCTCGCCATCGACACTGGATTTGGCGGAGTTCGAATCGCAGGCGACCGGCCTGCGCTCCTTTGAGTCGCTGTTCATCCCCGGTCTGTTCCAGCTGGAGCACTACACGCGCGCTATCTTCCGGGCCAGTGACACGGTGACTACGCGGGAGGAGGTCGAGACGGCGGTCGCCTTCAGGATGGACCGACAGGCGATCCTCGCCGACGAGGACCCGCCCGAGGTCCACGCAGTCATCCACGAAGCCGCGTTGCACATGCGGTTCGGCGGCGCGGCGGCGATGCGCAAGCAGCTACTCCGGCTCGTCGAACTGGCCGATCTCCCGAACGTGGCCATCCAGATCCTGCCGTTCACCGCTGATGGAGTCTCAGCCTTGAACACGCCGTTCTGTTTTCTCTCCTCGCATGCGGGAGCACTTGAGACGGTGCTCGTGGAGCACCCTGCCGAGTCGATGTACCTACACGCCGCTGACTCGATCTCCAAGTACCGACGGCAATTCGACCGGCTGTCGGCGGCCGCACTCCCGCCGGTGGACACCAAGGTCACGCCGGTCAGCCACGACTCACGAGACTCGCTTGGCCTGATCCAGTACGTCCTCTACACCCTCTAGTGTCTCGTGATCCTGCAGTCGTTACTTTGATCGATGGGGCTCGTTGGTTCTGGCATGGAGCTCTCTGTGGAACAGACCGCTGAGTTGCGGGAGTTGGTGAACAGTCGCGACGTGCCGGCTGTCGTGGCGACGCGAGCGCGGATCGTGCTGTGGTCGGGTGAGGGGCGGCGGCGCAAGGATGTTGCCGAACTGGCCGGGGTTTCC
>NZ_SUMC01000199.1 GCF_005047355.1 Actinacidiphila oryziradicis | reverse complement strand
GACGCGCTGGAGGGCAAGGGATTGGTGGAGCGGCGCCGCAGTGAGGAGGACCGCCGCCGCAACGTCGTTGAGTTGACGGAGCGGGGCAGACGGGCGCGGGCCGATGCGGAGGACGCCCGCGAGGCGGCGGAACGCGAGTTCCTCGCCCCGCTCGGCGAGAAGGACGCGGCGCGCCTGGTGAAGGCGCTGCAGGTGCTGATCAGAACTCCAAACAGGCCCTGAAGGCCCTCATTCAACCGGAATGCCTCGGCGGAGGTCTCGGAGCCGGCCGAGGGCCACTGCAAGTTCGTTGCGAAGCCGTTCGTTCTCCTCGTGCAGTTTGCGGTTGGCGTCTCGCAGTGCTCTGACCACCGTCTCGTGTGACCTGGTGGTGATCCGCTGCTGATCGGGCAAAGCAGGTCGCCCCGTGGAGGGCTGCTTGTCAGCGAGGCCGCGCAGTCTGGCGAGCAATGGCGCCTGGGCAGCGTCGTAGAGGAAGGTCCGGGAGACCCTTGCCCGGGCGGCGACGCCGGCGACGGTCACCGCTCCGCCATCGCGCTCCAGAGCGTCCAGGACAGCGTGGACACGCTCGATGCAGGCGAGAACGTCGCTGCTGTGCGGCTTCGGCCAGGTGCGCCGAGTTGTCAGCCGCATCGGCAGTCCTCTCCGTTTCGTCGCGACTTGCCCCGGCCTCGTTCGGTGCTGGGGAAAGCTCGTCGTGCTCCTGGTCGGTGATGCGCGTGATGACGTGCTCGACCGCGGCCGCCAACCGCTCGTTGACCTCGGCGGCTCGTGACCGGCCAGCTGCCGTGGCACCGGCATGGAGCTCGCGCGTGCGGGCGAGGGTGTCGCGGTGAATCGGCAGGTGGCTTTATCGAGCAGTAGTGACGTCACCTGTCGATGAGTTTGGGAGGCGCCCAGAACCACGGTCGGGTGATGTTGATGAGTTTGGGAGGCATGGCGACTCTTGCCAGGGCAGCATCGGGATGCTCTTGGTGAAAGGTGCTGGTCATGCCGCAGATGCCGAAGGTCGAGCTGTACGCGGCGATCCGGCGTGACCACCGCGGCGGCATGTCGATGCGGGAGCTTGAGCGCAAACACGGCGTGACGTGGCGGACGGTCCGGAAGGCGTTGGATTCGTTCTGGCCAGAGCCTCGTAAGAAGCTGCCTCCCCGAGCCACCACGCTGGACCCGTACAAGGCGGTGATCGACGAGATCCTGCGGGCGGACCTGAACGCGCCGCGCAAGCAGCGGCACACGGTCACTCGGATCTTCCACCGGCTGGTCGAGGAGCACGGGGCGGACGTCTCCTACGGGGTGGTGCGATATTACGTCGCCAGCCGGAAGCCCGAGATCCTGGTCGAGTCCGGCAAGGCGCCACTGGAAGCGTTCGTCCCGCAGACCCATCTGCCCGGTCACGAAGCGGAGGTCGACTTCGGTGACGTGACCGTGCGCCTGGCCGGCGAGCTGGTGACCTGCTATCTCTTCTCCTTCCGGCTGTCGTACTCGGGCAAGGCCGTCCACCGCGTGTTCGCCTCCTGCGGCCAGGAAGCCTTCTTCGAAGGCCACGTCCACGCCCTGCGGACGTTGGGCGGAGTGCCGAGGACCAAGGTCCGCTACGACAATCTGAAAGCCGCCGTCGCCCGGGTGCTGGGTCAGAGCCGGGGAAGAGTTGAGGCCGACCGGTGGATCGCCTTCCGCTCGCACTTCGGCATCGAGAGCTTCTACTGCCGGCCCGGCATCGAAGGCGCCCACGAGAAAGGCGGAGTCGAAGGGATGATCGGCTACTTCCGCCGCAACCACTTCGTTCCCGTCCCCGAGGTCTCCTCGCTCGCCGAGCTGAACGAAATGGTCGAACGGTGGGACCGGCAGGACGACGCCCGCCGCATCGGCTCCAGGCCCAAGACGGTCGCGGAGTACTTCGCTCTCGAACAACCGCTGCTCATGCCGCTGCCCGAGGAACCATTCGAGACGGGCCGGCTGTTCACCCCGCGAGTCGATCGCTACGGACAGATCCCGGTCCGCACCAATCGCTACTCGGTCCCGATCCGGCTGATCGGCAAACGTGTGCGGGTCGTGCTGCACGCTTCCCATCTGGTGGTTTACGACCAGAACGTGGAAGTGGCCCGGCACGAGAGGCTAATCGCGAAGGGTGCCGTCCGTCTGGACCTGGACCACTACCTGGAAGTCCTGGTCCGCAAGCCCGGCGCCTTCCCCGGCTCCACAGCCCTCGAACAGGCCCGTTCGGCAGGCAGGTTCACCCCGGTCCACGATGCCTGGTGGGACCAGGCTCGCAAGATTCATGGTGAACGGGACGGAACCCGGGCCCTGATTGAGGTTCTCCTGCTGGGGCGTCATCTGCCGCACGAGCATGTCGTCGCTGGCCTGGCCGCGGCTCTGCGGGCCGGGGCCATGACTGCGGACGCGGTCGCTCTGGAGGCCCGCAAAGCCGCCCAGACCGAGACCGAACCCATCCCTGCGGCAGGCCAGCTGGCTTCCGGGAAAGCGCCGGCAACGGTGACCTCCCTGCACGAATGGCGGCTCGCACACCTTCCTGCGGACACCAGACCGCTGCCCTCAGTGACCCCCTATGACCAACTGCTCCGCCGCCGCCGAACCAGCGGCGGTGACCACCGTGAGGGAGAAGCACAGTGACCCTGCCCCGCCAGCGAGGCTTGACCGAACAGGCCGCCGACGCCGCCATCGACACCGCCTGCAGAATGCTGCGACTGCCCTCGATCCGCAACGAGTTCTCCGACATCGCCGACCGGGCGATGAAGGACCAGATGACCTACCGGGGCTTCCTTGCCGAACTACTGATGACCGAGTGCGACGACCGGTCCCGCCGCCGTTCGGAGCGACGGATCAAGGCGGCCGGCTTCCCACGGGAGAAGTCCCTGCGGGCCTTCGACTTCGACGCCAACCCCAACATCGACGCCGCCACGATCCACACGCTGGCCAGCTGCGAATGGATCAAGAAGAGCCAGCCGCTCTGCCTGATCGGCGACTCCGGAACCGGCAAGTCCCACATGCTCATCGCCCTGGGCACCGAGGCCGCGATGAAGGGCTACCGCGTCCGCTACACGCTCGCCACGAAACTGGTGAACGAACTGGTCGAGGCCGCCGACGAGAAGCAGCTGAACAAGACCATCGCCCGCTACGGCCGCGTCGATCTTCTTTGCATCGACGAGCTCGGCTACATGGAACTGGACCGCCGCGGCGCCGAACTTCTCTTCCAGGTCCTGACCGAGCGCGAGGAGAAGAACAGCGTCGCGATCGCCTCCAACGAGTCCTTCGGCGGCTGGACCAAGACCTTCACCGACCCCCGCCTCTGCGCGGCCATCGTCGACCGCCTCACCTTCAACGGCACCATCATCGAAACCGGCACCGACTCCTACCGCCTCGCCAGCACCCGCGCCCGAGCCGAGGAACCCGCCAAGGCCGGCTGACCTCTGCCGCTACCTGCCTTGATGGCCAGCCGTCCTGACGGACGGCTGGCCATCCCGCGTTTGCGGTGTCCTTTGAAGAGGTCTCAAGAATCGAGAACGGCTGCGACGGCCTCGATCTCGACGAGTTGGTCGTTGTAACCGAGCACGGTGACCCCCATCAAGGTGCTGGGGACGTCATGGTCGGCGAACGAGTCCCGGACTACCTGCCAGGCGGCCACCAGGTCCTCCCGCCGGGCCGATGCGACGAGAACCCTCGTGCTGATGACGTCCTGGAGCGACGCACCTGAGGCAGTAAGAGCAGCCTGCATGTTCTCGATCGCTTTCGCTGCCTGGCCCGCGTAATCCCCGATCGCTGCCGTGGAGCCGTCATCGTTCAGCGGACATGACCCGGCGAGGAAGATCAGGCGTGACTCAGCAGGCGCCGTGGCCGCGTAGGCGTACTCGGCGACGTCGGACAGAGAGGCGGAGCGGATCAAAGTAATGGCACGAGCCACGGTCGTGGGGCCTTTCTCCTCGGGTGCTGAGCGCGGACATCTTGCCAGCACCCCAGCGGCTCCCGCCTTCCCTTTTATCGCCGCCCCCACGGCAACGCCGTCATTTCTGCTCGACATTCATGAACCGCATGATCACCAACTGACTCCGGAACCAGTCGACAAACGCTGTTCCTAGAGATCAACGAAGCCAGGCAGGAACTGCCGATCGCTTTGGAAGTCCTGGCAGACGTAGCAGCCGTCGGCCGCGGTCTTCGGACAGGGCCGTGAGATGTGCCGCCCGCACCGGCCGCCGGCCACCTCGTGAAAACGGCGCGCCATCGAGCAACGGGAAGGAGAACGGCGCGGGTGGGGCAAACCCGCCCGCCTGTTCACCGTCCGCCTGATGGACCTCGACACCCGGTCGATCGAGCTGCGCCTGATCCCCGCCCGAACCTGGGGCGCCCTGGTTCGCAACCCCGCCGACGCCCTCGCTAACGTCGCACTGCACCTGCCCCGGCTGGCCAGAACAACGGTCGGACCGAAGCGGAGAAGGGATCAATGGTCACCAACAGGAGCACGCTGCCTGTGAGGATGACGACGATCGGGCCACGTAGAACGTTCTTGGTCGCGACAAGGCGCCTGAGCGCTCCACCGGCGCCAAGCAGCACAAGGGCAAGCGGCCAGCAATGGCGAAGACATGCGCGGAGAGCGCAAGGCGGTCGACCAGCAGGGTGAACCCGATACTTTGGGCCTCACCTGATGGGTGTGCAACCCTGCTATGCCTCCTGCGCAGGGTGCACCTACGACGTGCCCCAATGGTTCTCGGCTGGGTGATGCGCCTGCGATCCTGCGAGTTGCTCACGGGCTCGGAACGTGTGGCGGTAGGCTGTGGGCGACACACCGACCATCGCGACCATGTGCTGACGCAGTGATGCGGCGGTCCCGAACCCCGCTTCGTCGGCAACGCGGTCCACGGGCAGATTGGTGGTCTCCAGCAACCGGCGCGCGTGCTCGACACGCTGCTGTGTCAGCCACTGGCCGGGAGTCATTCCGACTTCGTCGCGGAAGCGCCGGGAGAACGTGCGGACACTCATCCGCGCATGACCGGACAGTTCGGACAGCGACAGCGGCCGGCCGAGCTGCTCCAGTGCCCATGCGCGGGTCGCCGATGTGCTGGCGGCCGAGGGCTCCGGCACCGGACGCTCAATGAACTGTGCTTGACCGCCCTCGCGCCACGCCGGTACGACGCAACGGCGAGCCACGCGGTTGGCTACCCCGCTGCCGTGGTCGCGGCGCACCAGGTGCAAACACAGGTCGACGCCGGCAGCCACGCCCGCAGCGGTGAGCACATCACCGTCATCGATGAACAGCACGTCCGGGTGGACGTCGACCTGAGGGAACATCCGCTGGAAGTGCTCAGCGTCGTTCCAGTGCGTAGTGGCCGGACGGCCGTCGAGCAGACCGGCGGCGGCCAGGACGTACGAAGCAGTGCAGATCGACACGACTCGAGCGCCTTGCCGGAGGCGGGTGAACGCCTCGGCCAGCGGTTCGGGGAGCCACTCTCGGTGCTCGTCGGGACCACACGCGAATGGCGGAATCACCAAGGTGTCCGCCGTCTCCAGTGCCTCGGCTCCATGCTCGACTGTGATGGCGAAGTCAGCGCTTGTTCTTACCGGACCGCCGTCAAGGCTGCAGGTGACGACCTCATACAGCGGCTGCTCACGCTCTCCCGTCGCGGTGCCGAAAATGCGAACAGGGATGCTCAGCTCGAACGGATAGGCGCCTTCAAGTGCCAGGACGACGACTCGGTGCATGGCCAGATTCTTTCACACATTGTCTATCTGGCCACTCGCTGGCGAGTGGCCGGACCCGGCACGCTTGACCAGGCAATCCAAGGAACAGGAGTTGCACGATGCGTGCTATCGAACAGGACTCGCTCGGAGGGCCCGAGGTGTTGAAGGTGGTCGAGGTTGATCGCCCGGAGCCGGGGATTGCGGAAGTGCTCGTCCGGGTTCATGCCGCGGGGGTCAACCCGACCGACTGGTGGACCAGGTCTTCTGGAGGTCTGCTGGGCGAGAAACCGGTGCGCCTGGGGTGGGATGTGTCTGGCGTAGTGGAGGCCGTCGGGCTGGGGGTGACCACGCTCAAGCCCGGTGATGAGGTCTTCGGCATGCCACGGCATCCCGAGCCGGCAGGCGCATACGCGGAGTATCTGACCTCGCCGGTTCGGCACCTCGCACGCAAGCCCGCCGGACTCTCTCACGTGGAAGCCGCCGCGCTCCCCCTGGCCGCACTCACCGCGTGGCAATCGCTCGTGGACACAGCGGGGGTGGTCTCCGGCCAGCGCGTGTTGATCCACGCCGCGGCGGGCGGTGTCGGTCACCTCGCCGTCCAGATCGCCAAGGCGCACGGCGCGTATGTCATCGGTACTGCTCGGTCGGCCAAGCACGACTTTCTTCGCAGCATCGGCGTCGACGAGGCCATTGATTACACACAGGACGACTTCGCGGAGACGATCAGGGATATCGACATTGTGATCGACGCGATCGGAGGGGATTACGGGCCCCGCTCGCTTCGGACCTTGCGCCGCGGGGGCATCGTCGTGTCGCTCGCATCCCCGGCCGAGGCGCGCCTGGCGATCAAGGCGTCCGAGCTCGGTGTCCGGGCGGTATTCATGATTGTCGAGCCTGACCATGCAGCGCTGAAGGCAATCGCAGGCCTCGTCGAAACGGGCAAGCTGCACGTCGAAATCGCCACGGCTCTGCCGCTTGAGCAAGTGGCGCAAGCCCACGAAATCGGCGAGACCGGACGCACCACTGGAAAGATCGTTCTCACCACCGTCAACGGAGTCCCTGGTGTCGTGAGGGCATCGTGAAGGATGACGCGAGCATGCAGAACCGTCGACAGTCCAAGGATGAACGGATGCGCCGACCGGCGACCATTCGCTCCCTGCGCTTGAGCGACATGAAGCTGAGCTACGTGCCGGACGGCGCAGTACAACTCATCCCTCGCGACTGGCTTCCCCACAGCACTGACGAGGTATGGACCACCCACCCCGACTACCTCGATCACTCCGGGCATCGGCGGGCTACTTGTGGAGCACGGCGACCGTGCGATCTTGATCGATGCGGGCTTCGGTCCCCAATCGGTTCCGGCACAGCCGGGCAACCCCGTCGGCGCCATCCACGGCGGGGCACTGCCCGCAGCAGCCAGGCCGGCCGGCCCGGTCTCGGATCGTGTACGCCCGCTACTACGAGCGGCTCGTCCAGCGCTCCAAAACCTTGATCGCGTGGGCCTCACGTTCATGGCCCGCCGCATCGCCCGCAGCGCGAGCGGGCAGCCAAAAGGCTAGTGTCTCGTGATCCTGCAGTCGTTACTTTGATCGATGGGGCTCGTTGGTTCTGGCATGGAGCTCTCTGTGGAACAGACCGCTGAGTTGCGGGAGTTGGTGAACAGTCGCGACG
>NZ_SUMC01000198.1 GCF_005047355.1 Actinacidiphila oryziradicis | reverse complement strand
GTGCTGTCGGAGCGGGTGTCCTTCCTCGCCGGGCTGTGCCAGGACTTGACCCGGGCTCTGATTGCTTCCCGGTGGGATGAGGCCTCGCTGGATGTGCTGGCCGCCGGGGTTGATTGCGCGGGTGAGGAGTTGCCGTCCAAGGGGTGGATGGCACTTCGCCGCCTGGACTGGCAGGGCGCCGCCGCGCCTGCCGAGGGCGTGTATGTCTCGGACCGGGTGCGGCGGGCCGCCCAGGAGTACGCGGCACGCACCCTGCGGCTGGCCCTGCACCGGCGCACCCTGGTGGCGGCGATCCTCACGACGTGGCCCGGCGACCCGCACCGGCGCTCCGAGGGTGAGTGGCGGGCGTTGCGGGCCGCGCTTCCCGCCGGGGTGAGTGGTGCGGAGATCCGCAACCGGACCCGGCAGGTGTGCGCGTATCTGCGCGAGAGCGGGCGGTTGCCGGCGGGTTTGTGTGAGCTGGAGGGGCCGCCCGCGGTGGCGGCGCAGGTGGTGCTGGCGGCGATGGACCGCCAGCAGGTCACCTTGGAGCGGGTGGATGGCAGGACGGCCCGGCTGCGGGTCAAGCTCCCGCTGTGCGCGGCCCCGGCCTCGGGGCGGGACTGGGCCTGGCATGTGATCGACATCCGGCTGCCGGGCACTGTCGGGGGCGAGTCGGTCCTGCACACCCCCACCCTGCGCCCCACCCGCAGCGGCCGGATCGCGGTGGACCTGCCGCACTCGCGCCCCACCCCGTCCACGAAGGCGAGCGGGCATCGGGTGGCGCTGGGCTTCGACTGGGGCGTCAACACCCTGCTCACCGGCGCCCTCGGCCGCCTGGCCGGACGGGGCCAGACCCTCCGGGTGGTCACCGACGGCCGCCCCCTGATCTTCGACGCCACCGCGATCAGCGCGAAACTGCACCGGCTGCGCGCCCACCGCGAACACCTCGCCACCAGACGCGACCACTACCAAGCCCTCGCGGACAGCCCCCGCGCCCCGCACCCGGCCAGGGCTGAACTCCTCGCGCGGGCGGCGGTACTGGAGCTGGAGCACATGCGGCTGTGCGCCCGCATCCGCCACCTCAACGGCGCGCTGGCGTGGTCGGCGGCCCACTGGGCTGTCGGCCAGGCCACCGCGCTCGGCGCAAGCGTCATCTACCTCGAAGACCTCGCCACCCTGGAAGCCCGTGGCCGCAGGCGCGGCTGTCCGGGCAGGTCCGCGGCACCGTCACCGAGGCGATCCGGCACCTGGCCGCGAAGGCCGGGATCACGGTGGTCACCGTCCCGGCCCGGGGCACCTCCAAGCTGTGCCCCGGCTGCCTCGGCAAGCTCACCCACCACCCCGCCCCCGACCGGCTTCACGAGCGGGGCTGGAAATGGGCGCACTGCGCGGGCTGCGGACTGTCCATGGACCGGGACCATGCCGCCGCCCGCCGGATCGTCTGCCGCGGCCTGCTCGCCCAGGCCCACACCACCACCGAACGCGCCACCAGTGCCCGGACCATCCGCACCACCATCGAGGGCACCGTGCGCCTGGTGAGGCGTCCGAAGAAGACCACCCGCCGTCTGCGCCGACAGCGCCGCGCAGAGCAGGCCCCGCCCCGCCCGCGCAGGCCCAAGGCCACCGAGGGCAAGCAGCGCCCCACCCCCAGCAGGCCGAGCAGCACCCGGCACCGAGGTGCCCGGCGCGCCGCCCCGGCACAGGCCCCGGGCCACAAGACTTCCCGCCGTATGCCCGATGTGCGTACGGTCCCCGCCACCACCCCCACCACGGGGGCAGTCCAGCGTCCGGCGGGGCATGACACCACGACACCAGCCGCCGTATCCGGGCCGGTGCCAGGTCATGGAGTACCCGCACCCCACCGACCCGAAGATCTTCTTCCGGCCGGCCGGAGGCGGCTCTCACACAGAACCTGCCGGCAGCGCACCCGCGCCGCCAAGCGGACCGGCTTCCACCACCTGCACGCCACCGAGGTCCACCCCCTCACCCCGAGGTTCGGACCACCAGACGGCAACCGCACACGGCCACGCCGCGCCCGAAAAGCCTGGAAACCACAGGCACACACAGAGTTCTAGAGACGCTCATCGCGCAGGCCCAGGCGCAGGTGCTCGACGTGGAAGAGGGCCTGGTCGAGGAGTTCGGCGACGTGGTGGTCGTACAGGGCGTAGACGATCGAGCGGCCCCGGCGCTCGCCGGTGACCAGGCCGAGGTTGCGCAGGAGGCGGAGTTGGTGGGAGCAGGCGGACTGCTCCATGCCGACCGCGTCGGCCAGGTCGCCGGCCGCGCAGGGGCCTTCCTGGAGGCGGGCCAGGATGTACAGGCGCGAGGGGGTCGCCAGTGCCTGGAGTGTCGCGGCGACGTCGGTGGCCCCCACGGTGTCCAAGCGTTCTCGGGTGGTGGCGGTGGTTTTGTCGTCAACTCCGTGGCCCATGGCGACCATCCTACCGAAGACGAATGAAGAGGTGTTCATTCGTTCCTGTACGGTGGATGGGTCGCTTCGTGCTGTCTGCGAGAAGGAATCCCATCCGCATGTCCTCCACCCTCACCCAGCGCCCGGCCCCGGCGGCCGGCGGCCGGGACACCATCGCCCCGCGGCGGCGCACGCGTGTGTTGGCGCTGGCCGAAGCCCGCTGGGCCGCGGCTGCCCTGGTGCTGTTCCTGATCGCGCTGCCACTCCAGCTGACCGGCGCCCCGGCCTGGGCATGGGGCCCGCTTTATGCGGCGGCCTATGTCACGGGCGGCTGGGAGCCGGCCTGGGCCGGATTGCAGGCGCTGCGGGAGAAGACCCTGGATGTGGACCTGCTGATGATCGTCGCCGCGATCGGTGCGGCCTCGATCGGGCAGGTGATGGACGGTGCGCTGCTGATCGTCATCTTCGCCACCTCCGGCGCCCTGGAGGCACTGGCCACCGCCCGCACCCAGGACGCGGTCCGCGGCCTGCTCGACCTCGCCCCGGCCACCGCCACCCGCCTGGCCGACGACGGCAGCGAAGACACGGTCGCCACCGCCGAACTGGCCGTCGGGGACACCATCCTGGTCAGGCCCGGCGAGCGCGTCGGCGCCGACGGCCGCGTGCTGGACGGGGCCAGTGAGGTCGACCAGGCCACCGTCACCGGCGAACCCCTACCGGTGGCGAAGGAGGCCGGTGACGAGGTCTTCGCCGGCACTTCGAACGGCACCGGCGCCCTGCGGATCAAGGTCGAGCGGGACGCCTCCGACTCCGTGATCGCCCGGATCGTCGCGATGGTCGAGGAAGCGTCCGAGACCAAGGCCCCGACCCAACTGTTCATCGAGAAGGTCGAGCAGCGGTACAGCCTCGGCATGGTCTTCGCCACCCTGGCCGTCTTCGCGATCCCGCTGGGCTTCGGCGCGGGCCTCACGGGCTCGCTGCTGCGGGCCATGACCTTCATGATCGTCGCCTCCCCGTGCGCCGTGGTGCTGGCCACCATGCCGCCGCTGCTGTCCGCCATCGCCAACGCCGGACGCCACGGCGTCCTGGTCAAGTCCGCCGTCGTCATGGAGCGCCTCGGCCAGGTCGACACCGTCGCCCTGGACAAGACCGGCACCCTCACCGAAGGCACCCCCCGCGTCACCGACATCCGCCCCCTGGCCGGCTCCGGCCTGGACGAGGACGCTCTGCTGGCGCTGGCGGCCGCGGCCGAGCACCCCAGCGAGCACCCGCTGGCCCGCGCTGTCGTGGACGCCGCCCGCACTCGGGGCCTGGCCATCCCGGACATGCGGGACTTCACCTCCACCCCCGGCATCGGGGTCACCGCCAGCGTCGACGGCCGTAAGGTCGCGGTCGGCGCCCCGGCCCGCCTGCTGGACGGCGCCGGTGACGCGGCCTCGGCCCGCGCCGAGACGGTCGCGGCCGGGCTGGAGGACGGCGGCCGCACCGCGGTCCTCGTCCAGCGCGACGGCGCCCCGGTCGGTGTGCTCGGCATCGCCGACCGGCTGCGCCCCGACGCCGCCGTCACCGTCGCCTCCCTGGCCACGCTGACCGGCACCACACCGATGCTGCTGACCGGAGACAACCCGCGCGCGGCCGGCCGACTCGCCGAAGAGGTCGGCATCACCGACGTCCGTGCCGGTCTCCTGCCCCAGGACAAGGTCACCGCCGTCCACGAGCAGGAGAAAGCGGGGCGCAAGGTGCTGGTCATCGGCGACGGCGTCAACGACGCTCCCGCCCTGGCCGCCGCTCACACCGGCATCGCCATGGGCCGGGCCGGCTCCGACCTCGCCCTGGAGACCGCCGACGCCGTCATCGTCCGCGACGAACTCGCCACCGTCCCCACCGTCATCGCGCTCTCCCGCGCGGCCCGCCGACTGGTGGTGCAGAACCTGGTCATCGCCGGGGCGTTCATCTCCGGCCTGGTCATCTGGGACCTGGCCGGCTACCTGCCGCTGCCACTCGGCGTACTGGGCCACGAGGGCTCCACCGTCATCGTCGGCCTCAACGGCCTGCGCCTGCTGCGCGACGCCGCCTGGAACCGGGCCGGCGTCCCGGCCGGGGACGCGCGGTGAGCCGCCGCAGCAAGAAGGCCGCCCCCGCGCCGGGTGCGGCCCGTCCCACCGTCACCGTCTGCCGCGGCTGCTGCTGCGGCACCCCCAAAGTCCCGCACCTGGACCACGAGGCCCAGCTGGCCGACCTGCGCACCTCGCTGGCCGGTGTGACGATGGTGCGGCGTACCGACTGCCTGGACGCGTGCGAGCGTGCCAACGTCATCGTCATCCAGCCCTCCGCCGAAGGCCGCCAGGCCGGCGGACGCCCGGTCTGGCTCGGCCAGGTCAACGACCCCGACGCCGCCACCGACATCACCACCTGGGTGAAGAACGGCGGGCCCGGCCTGGCCGACCCGCCCGCCATCCTGGACCTCTACACCTTCACCCCCTCCCGCCGTGTCCGGCACGAACTCGACGACTGATCGCCCCCCGGGCTCAGGGGCGCCAGCGCTTCAGCCGCCCGATGGACGCCGTCGACCCCGCCCTGGTCGACCCTGCCCTGGTCGACCCTGCCCTGGTCGACCCCGCGGAGACCGCCCTGCGCGGCCTGCCCGATGTCGTACCGCGCGCAGGACGGAACGTGCGCCTGCCGCCGACCGTGAGGACCGGCCGCAGCCGGACGGTCTCGCCGGGGCGTCCGGCAAGACCGTCCGGCGTCCGGTATCCCGGCAGTCAGCCGCCTGGCCGATGGTGCAAGGCCGGTCGCGCCGCCGACGGGCCGCGGCCAGGCCCGGGGTTCCCACGCCTGGCCCTGTCTGCCCGTCGTCTCTGTCCGTTCGGACACGCCCGCCGGCGCGCCGGTGCGTGAGCCATCAGTGCATGTGGGGGCCGGGTCGGTGGACGGGGCCGTGGGCGTTGTCGCAGTGCGGGTCCCGGTAACCGCCGGCCGGGGTGGTGATCTGCAGGAGTTCCGGGGCGCCGTCGTCGCCGACATGGTCGACCTGCAGCGTGGCGTGGCCGATGCGGTACTGCTCCCGGAGCAGGCTCTGCAGGCCGCGGCGCACGGCGTGGCAGTCGCCGCCCGGCTGGACCAGGACGTGGGCGGACAGGGCGAGCTGGCCGGAGGTGATCTGCCACACGTGCAGGTCGTGGACCTCGACCACGGCGTCCTGGGCTGCCAGCCGGTCACCGAGTACGTCGGGGTCAAGGCCGGCGGGCGCGGCTTCGAGGAAGATCCGTCCGGAGTCGCGGACCAGTCCGTAGCCGGCCTTGAGCATCAAGACCACCACGAGCAGGGAGGCGATCGCGTCCGCGCGGGCGAAGCCGGTGGTGAGCACGATGGCTCCGGCGATGGCAGTGGCGATGAAGCCGAACAGGTCGGTGAGGATGTGCTGGTAGGCGCCCTCGACGTTCAGCGAGGTGCGGTTGGCCTTGGAGATGCACCAGGTGGCCACCAGGTTGACCGCCACTCCGATCAGAGCGGTGAGCAGGACCAGGCCGCCGGTGACCTGCGGCGGGGAGATGAGCCGGCGGACGGCCTCGTAGGCGAGCCAGACCGACAGCAGCAACAGGGTCAAGCCGTTGGCCTGCGCGGACAGGATCTCCACGCGCTTGAGGCCGTAGGTGAACTGTCCCTTCGCCGGGCGGGCCGCCAGCCGCATCGCGATCAGCGCCAGCACTATGGAGGCGACGTCGGTGAGCATGTGCGCGGCGTCCGAGATCAGCGCCAGTGAGTTGGCCAGCACCCCGACCACGACCTCGGCGAGCATGAACACGCCGATCAGCATCAGGGCGGTCATCAGCCAGCGCCGGTCGGCATCCGCGGACACCCCGTGGGCGTGTCCCGCATGGCCGCCCTCGCCCTCGTGAGTGTGGCCACCGCCGTCGTGGTCGTCGTGGTGGTCGGACACGGGAGCTCCCAGTGGTCGCGGTCATGTTCGGCAGGAGTCAAGTCAACCGCGTCCGGCAGGCTTCCACCAAAGGCTGCAATGGGGACCGTTACCACTGTCACCTGCGTTGATGGCTGGGGCGGTGTCCTACGCCGAACGGGTGACATGCCACTCCCGTTCGAGTGACAACGGCTGCGTGGCACCCCCGGCCGCGTCGACCATGCCAGTGACGGCACCGGCTGGAAGCAGTGAGCGGGAGGCGAGCGCGCGGATGCTACCTCGATCCCTCTCCCTGGCCAGGTCCGGGGCCGCCGCGCTCCTGCTGGGCGTGCTGATGCTGCTGCACGCCCTGTTCACCCCCGGCTCTTCGCACCTGGCCGCCGAAGAGCCCGGATGTCCCCACGCAAGGATCACCGCTGCCGCTCCGGCCGTGCAGCGCCCGCTCCATGGCCCGCAGCCGGCCGTCGCTGCCCCGGCCGGCGGCAACCACCCAGAACATGACCCGGCCACCCGCCTCTGCCCCGGTGCCGCGGCCACCCGGCTCCTGGGCCATCCGTCCCTGCCGCGGGCCGGCGCCACCTCGGCCACCGATCCCCTCCCGGCGCCTGCTTCGGCGGACCCTCCCGCTTCCCGCGCCACCGCCCCCGGCGGCCCGCGGGCGGTACTGCGGCAGATCCTGCGCTGCTGACCGGACCGGCCGCCGCCCCGTGCAAGCACGGGGCGGCGCCCTACCGCCCGGTCCGCAAACCCCCCTGCCGCAGGAGAACCATGCCCACCGACCCCCACCAGGCCATCAGCGCGCTGGTACGCGCCGAGGCCACCCGGACCACCAAGCCCGCCACGTCGGCGCCCACTGCGCCGCCGACCGCACTCACCGACCCGGCCCCGGCCCCGCCCCCGCCGCCCCGGCCCGCCAGGGCACTGCTGCGCTGGTTCCGGCGCCGTTCCGCCTCGGAGTGACCATCCGTGCGCCGGCCGGCTTCCGGCCGGCGCACCCGCCCCGTGCACCGGACCCCGGGTGAATGCACTTTCCGGAGACCAACCGAGCCGTCATGGCCAACGGAGCCGACGGCAGGGCACCGCCACCACCCGCGAACGACCGGAGGCCGTGGGAACCGCCGACATCGCCACGATCCTCCGGGCCATGGCCACCCACCCCCTCATGGCTGCGGATTCTCGCCCGTCTTCAGGAAGGGACCTGCGCGGTCGGCGGCCTCGCCGAGGCCGCCCGCACGGCGCGAGATACGCGGCGGCAGCGACGGCGATGAGGAGGACGAGGAACTCGAACCCCTCAAGCTCCAGCGCAAGGCGGCCTCTCCGGCCACCTGGGCCGTCGTGGCGCAGACCCTGGCCACCCTGGCCGTGATCTTCTTCGCGTCCCAGCTGTTCGTGA
>NZ_SUMC01000197.1 GCF_005047355.1 Actinacidiphila oryziradicis | reverse complement strand
AGTGAGATGGCGGATCCGGTCCTGGTCGGTGGTGCCGATCGGGGCGGTGTAGCCGAGCCGGGCCCGGGTGTCGATGACGATGCCGCCGGTGGTCGCCGCCGTCTTCTTCGCCTTCTCCCGGATCTGCGGCTGCCACCGCCTCTTGACCTCACGCTCTATGCGGGCGGCGAGGTCCTTGCGGGGGCGCTTGAGCTGGTCCTTCACGTACCGCTCGACGGTGCGCTGGGAGACCCGCAGCATCTGGGCGACCGCCTTGGTGCCCTTGAGCTGCTTGACCAGGTACCGCATCTGGGCGCCGGCCGACTTCGGGATCGGGCGGGTGAACGCCTTCTGCACCGCCTTGTCCAGGCCGTCCCCGAACATGCTCATCGCGGTCTACTCTCCGTCGTCCTCGTTGGTGACGTTGCCGTCCTTGATGTACCGGGCCAGGTTGAGCTCCTGGCCGTACTGCTCCCGCACGCCCTCGGCCCACAAGGTGGTCTGGGTGCCCTCGTGCTTGACCATCCCCGGGCTGACACCGAGGCGGAAGCCGCCCGGCAGGGGCTTGCCGTCGATGTAGGGCAGGAAGTCCAGCGGGCTGGGGCCGTCGGCGGCGTACACGGCGCAGTCGGACAGGATCGCGACCGGGTACTGGCCGGTGGCGGCCGCGTGCTTGAGCATCTTGCGGTGCATGTTGATGCGGGTCTTGGAGATGACGGCGGCGCGGATGTCCGGGCGCCACGTCGGGCGGGACAGCGCCCGCCACGGCTCGCCGGGCTTCCAGCCTTCGCCGCGGGGCCGCTCGCGGAGCTTGCCGATGCCGCCCTTCACTGTGGCCTTCACCGCGGACAGCACGATCGCCAGCTGCGGGTCCACCTGTTTGTGCTCTGCCATCGCGGTCAGGAAGTCCTGCGGTGACAGGTCGGCGGTGACGCCCAGGTCGGCCATCGTCGCCACGTACGCGTCGCGCAGCCGGTTGTACCAGCCGTCCAGGAACCGGCCGTTCTCGTAGCGCACCCACGCCTCGATGGGGGCGACGTCGTAGCCGAGTTCGACTGCGTACGCCACGGTCGGCGTCGCGTACCAGGCCGGCCCCTCGGGCCGGTCGCCCTTGCGCGTGAACGGGCTGGGCAGCAGATCCCCGTCCAGCTCCTGCCACTCCTTGCCGACCAGCACCCGCGACAGATCGACGTGCGAGAGGTCGACCAGCCAGGAGCCGGGCAGCTTCGGGTCGAAGACCGGGCTCTTGACCCGGGTCGGCGCACCGAGGCCGACGATCGTGCCGTTCGCGCCGGCGGCGAAGGCCATGTTCACGTCGATGCCCACCAGGTGCGGCTTGAGGCACTCCGCGTCGGTGATCGGGCGCGCCCAGTCGTACGCCTCCTCCAGCAGCACCTCGGCCGGGGTGCGCCGGTGGAACCTGGGCAGGTCGGCGAGCAGCGGGTGCCCGTCGGGGGCCTCGCACGGCGCGCAGTCGACCGGGTCCTTACCCAGCGAGCCCGGGTTGTGCTCGCTGTGCCGCTTGCCGCTGGCGTCCGGTTCGCTGGCCCGCGTGGGCGGGTGCAGTGCGGTCATCAGCTCCAGGCCGGTCACGGCGGTGGAACCGCGCGGCGTCATCACCCGGGACGCGTACGTGCCCAGGAGCCGGGCGAGTTCCGCCGGCGGAAGCTGCCCGGCATCGGCCCAGTGCCGGGTATCGAGCGCGTCCCAGCCCGGGATGCACAGCTGCACGCACATCCGGTCGGAGCCCTGGGCCGGGCGGTAGATCCGCGCCCACGGCCCGAACCCGCGCTTCGTCAGCTTCCACTCCGCCCGCGCGAGCTGCTTGATGACCTTGTGGCCCTCCGGCAGCCGACCCGACAGGCGCTCCTCCTCGGTGAGGTGGAGCGGAAGGCCGTAACGCTCGCACGCGGCCTCGGTGAGCACGATCAGCGGGTCGGCGTCCTTGCCCGGCCCGCTCAGCCTGGGCGCGCCCAGCATCGCCTCCGACAGCGTCCAGTCGACCAGGGCCGGGATGGACTTGGCGGGCACGTCCAGGACCAGGCCGCCGACGCAGTACGCGAAGACCTGCCCGTCCTCGACGTCGACGACCGCGAGCGGCCCGTGGGCGAAGCGCGGGTCGACGGCGGCCGCGACGGGCTTCGCGGTGGCCTTCTTCGCAGCCGGACGCCGCGACGTCGACGACGGCCTGGTGGCGGCCGCCGTACGGGACGGAACGGGCGCGGGGCGCTGCGGGGTGCTCTGTTCAGTAGTCATGGCCGCAGCATCCGGGGCCGGACCTGTGGACAGAGGTCGCGGTTCTCCGGACTCGGCCTCGCGCGGCACGGGCGCGGAGGGGCCGGCGAACGTCTCGGGCACCGCCGTGTCCTGCGCGGGCACCGGGGTGTTGGCAGGGTAGAGCTCCGCGAGCTTGTCCAGCAGCCGGGCGTAGGCGTCGCGCTGCGGCGACCTGGGCTCGGTCTTGCCGCTCTCCCACGACACGACGGTCGGCCGGCGCACCTCCAGCGCCTGGGCGACCTGGTCCTGGGACAGACCGTGGGCCTTGCGCAGCCGCGCCCGTTCCGCGGGCGGGGGCAGCAGCGACTGCCCGGCGATCAGGGCGTCGACCGCGTCAAACAACTCGGACATGGAACACCTCCTGCCCCACAGTATAGCGTGAAATAAACATTTCGCGTACTAAGAACCTAACATTTCGCGTACATGGCGCCGGGGGTGCGCAACGAACGGCCCGGTCAACTGCCGAGGACGATGTCCTTGTACTTGGCGGGGACGAGCTTGTCGTTGTGGGGGCCGCCGAGTTGGTAGGCCGGGAGGTCGGGAGCGGCCAGGACACTGAAGCCGTGGCCGCCGTTGTCCAGAATGGTCTTGCCTGCCTTGCCCGCGGCAACCCAGTCGATCTCTACGGCGATGGCGCAGTCGCAGGTGGTGTCCTTCGCCGTGAGTTCAAAGACTTCGGGGTCTCCGGGCGAGATCTTGAAAGGGAAGGTCACCGGTGGATGACCGGGGTCGTTGGGGCCTCCCGGGTCGGGTTGGGCGATGGCTACGGGGCCGGGCTTGTCCAAGTCGGTGGTGAAGGGGCGTACGGCCTGGGCGGCGCCGCACTGGCCGTCTCCCACGACGATGCCGGTGGTGGGGGCGGGCTGGCGGTGGCGGACCAGGACATGCAATCCGGTCAGGAGGACCGCCTCGTTTGAGGAGGTCTGGTTGGTGATGTCGATCGTTCCCTGGCCCACTCGCCGGCCGTTGCTGCTGGGGTGCTGTTGGTACTGCGCGGCGGTTTCGTCGTAGTAGCCGGTGGGGAGGCAGCCGCCGACCTCGGCCTGGATGTGCAGGTAAGGCGGCAAGGGAGCGGAGGCGGTGCCTGCTGCGGCGGTGGCGGCGCCGGGGGTGGAGCTGTGCGTCGGGTTGGGAGCACCGCTCGAGCTGCGGGGGGAGTCCGCGGCGTAGACGCCGTAAATGCTGCCGGCGGCCACCGCCAGCACGGCGGCGAAGCTGATGAGCGCGGTCTTCTTGCGCTTCCACACCGGCAGGCGCTCCGGCGCCATCGCCGGTACGCGGGGCCAGCCCGTGTCCGCGCCTGCCTGATCGGTCCGCGGGACGGCAGCGGACGGGGGCAGCACAGCCGGGGAATGCGGACGGCGGGCGCTCGGCGGTGCGGGCGGAGGCGGCATCGGCACTCCGGTCACCGCCGAGCGGGCCCGCCACCACCGGGTGCGGCAATCGTCGACCGCCGCTTCGTCGCCGGTCATCGCCCGCACCATCGCCACCGCGTTGTCGATTGACGGCAGCCGTTTGGCGTCCAGGGCGTCCTGCAAGGTGCTGCGGGCGACCCGCAGGCCGTCTTGCTCGGTGCGGCGCACGAGCTCGCGTACCGACAGATCGCCGCCTACGAGCCTCATCTGCCGCAGCCATGCGGCGAACTCCTCGACAGGTCCCTGTGCGCTGTCCACCATCACGCCACCCCCAGGTGTCCGGAATCGTCCGGAGCTTAACGCCGCAGGTCCGGGCCTGTCCGGAGCTTCACCTGATGTGTCCGGCTTGCTCGGCTCGGCTCGCGGATTGCGGCGCAATGGAGGCATCCTCACCGGCCGCCCGGCTCTACCCGGACGGCCCGGCTGCCTCGAAGGGACGCCCTATGAAACCTCGCACACCCCCCGCCCGACGTCCCCGACAACACCGCCGTACCGCAGTGGGCCCGACGGGCGACAGGGGCGTGGAGAGGTGAACCTCCTCGCTACTGGTGCCCCCTGGTGGGCCGTGCTGCTGCTCTCGCTGCCCGCCACCGCCACCGTCATCATCCGGTCGGTCTTCCCGCAGAACTCCGCTGACCGCCTGGCCTGGTGGCGCGAACGGCGTCTGCACCGCGAACGCCTGGCCAACAACCGCGTGCCGCAGTCCCCCCCATCCGGCAGTGCGGACCACCGCACGGTCATTCCTCGTCGACGGCCTCCGGGTCACGCAGAGGCCGAAGCCCTCCAGGCAGATCAGGGAGCTGGAAGGAGTACCGGCCCAGCGTGTTGACATGGTGGCGCACGAACGGGGAGAGGCGGGCTACGTCCTCGTCACGGACGTCGAAACCGGAGCTGGTGAGCGCGCCGATATTTGGCGCGCTTCGGCTGCCGGTCATGCGCGACCGGGGTCATGTACCTCGAAGCCTCCAACATCTCCGTCAAATCGACCCACCAGGACGGGGCCGCCTTGCGCGTCGTCCTCCTCGACCCCACCTGCACCGCCGCCCGAATCGCCGCTCTGCTGCGCTCTTGGCCCACCACAACCTGACCACTCACTTCCGCTGCCGCCGTCCTTGTCCGGGCGTCATGGTCGCTGCCTGGCCGTCGCCGTGCGCGTGCTCCGGCAGGCAGCATCAGCGGCTCCTCCGAGTCCACCAGCGGGGGCGGTGAACAACTGCAGCCGGAACGTCGCCTCCCGCCCTATGCTGCCCGGTGCGCGGAACATGTGGTCGTCCACGGTGCAGCGCCGCGGCGCGGCCAGCCGCAGCACGGCCTGCACCGGTTTCCCCGCCGTGGAAGGCGCGCTGCCGGGCTGAGGCCCGGCCTGCATCTCATCGCTCACCCGACGATCATGCCCCTGTACCTGAAGTGAACGGAACCCTGCGGCCCACCGCGGAGCGGGCCGCTCATCGCGGCGGGTGGAGTTTCTGCCAGCGCCCGTGCAGCGATGCCGCCACCACCCGCAGGCGCTCGGCCAGTGCGGGTCCATCCTGGCCATGGGTCTTGTTCCGGTGGCAGTTGGGGCACAGCGCGATCATGACCGACGGGTAATCACGTCCGCCTTTCGCATGATCATCGATGTGATCGGCCTCCAACAGGGGCTCTCCTGCCTTGGTCCGGTACGGCAGATCGGGCATCAAGCACTGCGGGTTCTCACAGCGGCCCTGGCTGCGCAGCAGTACGGCCCGGCGTGCCGCTGAACAACGCACCCGGCGCTCGCCAGCCGTAAGCGCCGGTCCCGGTCCTTTCCGGCCCGCTCCCCTTCCTCAACCTGTCGGCATAACCCCCGGTACTCTGCCTCCCTGGAGGCGGTCGCATGCATCCTTGGGCGCATGTGCGGCTCCGCCCGCAGAGACAGCCCGCTGCCGCTTTCGGCTTCAGCCCGGCAGGTCGCTGGATCGGCCAAAGGCCCGGCGCCGGCGGGCACGCTGGTAGGTGGCGTTTACCGAGCCCAGTAGCTCCACTCCGGCTGCGAAGTGACGCGTTCTCGGGTGAGATGGAACCAGCGAAGCCCGGTCGGCCCCCGACGCACCGGGCCTCGCTCCCGCGACGCGAAGACGCCGGTGCGCACCTGGGCCCGGCGGCGTCCGGCGCCCCGCCGCTGCGCGACAGGAGCGGCCACCACTCGGCGACCGGGAGCGGCTCAGTCGTACACCATGACGGCAACCCGGTACCCCTCCTCGTTCGTATCCTCGGTGAGGAGATAGGCGTACCCGCCGTCGAGGCAGTGAACGATCCGATCGGCTGGCACATGGGCGATCACGATCCTGCGGCCGTCATCCGGACCGCCGAACAGGACAACACGCATGGCGGGGGACGGGGTGGCGGTGCCCGTCTAACGTCGCGTACTGCACCTGCCGCCCGGACCGGCAGGGGTGCGGGTACCGCAAGATGGTGCGGCGGCGATGCCGACGAGCGGATCTTCATCAACCAGGCAGCGCAGTGGTTCAACTTCGCCGGTCCCGGCGTCATCCGCAAGTACCTGGGCGCCAACCCCGGCTACTTCCCGGAGCCAGTCGGCACCGTCGCTTGCCCCACCGGCCGGCAGATCCCCGCCTTCCGCCGCAGCGACCTGCAGGACTTCGACCGCAAGCGCACCGGCGCCGCCGGGCGACCCGCCGGCCCACAGCACCGTGACCGCAAGCCCGAGACCGAGCAACGCATCAACACCGCCCTGGACTACCTGCGCGAGATCGGCGGCTACTGCCGCGGCGTCGCCGCCGAGCTCGCGGACCGGCACAACGAGCCGGCCTGGAAATGGGAGCGCGCCGTCAAGGAAGCCCGCAACCAGCGCAGCAGCACCGACGCGGCCGAGCACGAAGAATGACCCTGGGCCAGCTCGCCGGGCTGATACATCGTCCGTGACACCGGATCCGCCGGCAGGTTCAAAGATGGTCGACATGTGGTGGCTGGCGAGGGCTCGGGGCGCGAGACTTTAGGCGTGGGCCTCGTCGTAGGCGGCCATCAATCCGGCGGGAATTGGGCCTCGTGTGCTGACCTCTTTGTTGTTCTCCCGCGCCCAGGCCCGTACCTGCGCCAAGCTGCGCTGCGCAGGGACGCCTCCGTTACCGCCAGCGGAGGCAGTCGCCTTGCTCGTCTGGTGCGTCCTACGGGCCCTGCCGGCTCCCTCAACGGAGGCCGCCTCCTCACTGGGAGCTGCCTTCGCAGCAGCGGCCTTCTTGCTCGCCCGGCGCTTTACGCCGGTTCCCGCAGCTTCCGCAGCGGGGACTGCCTCGTCACTGGGGGCCGCCGTCGCAGTGGACGCCGCCTTCCCCGCAGCGGCCTTCTTGCTCGCCCGGCCCTTTACGCCGGCTTCGGCGACGGGAGTTGCCTTCGGAGCAGAGGCCGCCTTGCGGGCGCGCCCCGTCCCTGCCGTCTTGCGTCCGCGGGCACGCGGTTGGTCAGGCTGGGGAAGGTCCGCCTGCGGTTCCTGGTTCTCCTCCTGCTCCGGCTGAGTCTCACGGATCTCCTGCGGCCCAGCCTGCGGTTCCGCGGGCACCTCCTGCGGCGCCCGGAGCTCCTCTTGCTGCTCCGGGACGGGGCTCGACGCAGGCTGCCCGGGCTCCTCCTCGACGGTTAGCGTGCGCCCGTACACGGCGCTGACAACTCGCAAGACGTGCTCCAGGGGCTCCTGCGAGTCAATAGTGATGCGCACAACTTCCACCTTTAACATTGGGAACTGCTCGGTCGAGTCCACTGAGCGTAGGCGAATTTCCCCTGACGTTCACCTTCATGGCTATTGCCCACCTGCCCGCGGCGCGCATAGCGCTGCTGAACGCAAACACCGGAGGAGAACAACGGAACGGAACCTGTCAACGTGATCAAGGCAGGTAGATCGTTCTATCCCTGTGTCGGGATTGTTTGCTCGTCCGGTCGGGGTTGGTCGGGCTTGTTGATCCAGGCGGCCTCGGGGAGCTTGGATGGCTCGGGGGCCTTGCGGACGAAGCGTTCGGGATGCTTGGCGTAGACGGCGTCCAGGACGTCGGCGCGCATCTCGCGGAGCTGTTCGGCGAGGCCGAAATGCACGTCGAACGGGGTGT
>NZ_SUMC01000196.1 GCF_005047355.1 Actinacidiphila oryziradicis | reverse complement strand
CTTCCTCCTGGCGCTCGCGGTACTCGCGGCGCGCGGCCGTCGATCGTTCTTCCAGTTCTTCCTCCTCGACGTCGGTGGTGCGGTCCTCCGCGCGTAGCCCCGGCGTCCGCTCCGCGATCTCCCGGTCTGCTTGGAAGAGTTCGGCGCAGGTTGCGTAGAGCCGTGGGGACATGCCGAGAGTGACTTCCGTGTGCGGGATACGGCCCGTGAGGAAGCTGTCCAGGCCCGCCGCTCGGGCGTTCGCGTCGTTCGGGGCAAGCAGGTCGGTGTGAAGTACGACCAGGTCAAGGCCCGCAGCGTCGCTGAGGAGTCGTGACCGTGGCGGTCAGTTCACGGGTGCCAGGCGGGGCGCGGGTGTAGCCGTGAAGGCTGTCCACGGCGCGCGTTCGAGGACCAGGCGGCACAGCGTGCGGACCTGGCGGGGGGTGTTCCAGCCGAGTACGCCGACCACCCTCCCGTGGTGGCCGTAGGCGGCGGTGAACTGGCCGTCCGACGCGGTGCCGTAGGCGATCCGCAGGTCCGCGTCCGGGGGGAAGATGCCGTACGCCTGGATCCTGGTGTCGTACTGGTCGGTCCAGAAGTAGGGCACGGGGGCGAACGGGGCGGCGTCGCCGAGCAGGTTGCCGGCCGCGGCCATGGCCTGTTCGGTGGCGTTCATCCGGTGCTCCAGTCGCATGCGGGTGCCGAAGTGCGGGTTGGGCCAGGAAGCGACGTCGCCGGCGGCGTAGATGCCTGGGGCGGCCTGGCACAGCGCGTCGCACTCCACTCCGTTCCCCAGGTTCAGGCCCGAGCCGGTCAGCCAGCCGGTCGCGGGTGTGGAGCCGAGGGTCAGGACGACGATGTCGGCCGGCAGCGTGGTGCCGTCGCCGAGCTCCACCCCGGTCACCCGGCCGCCCGCGCTGCGCAGCCGGGTGACGGGCACGCCGCAGCGCAGGCGGGTGCCGTGGTCGCGGTGCAGTTCGGCGACGAGGGCGCCGATGCGGTCGCCGAACGGCTGGCGCACCGGGACGGGCTCTGGCTCGACCAGGGTCGCCTCCAGGCCCATGGTTCGGGCTGCCGCGGCGACTTCGGTGCCGAGGAATCCGGCACCGACCACGACCACGTCGGGCCCGGCGAGCAGCGCGGCGCGCAGTGCGAGGGCGTCGTCGAGCGTGCGCAGGACGTGGACCCCGGCCAGATCGCTGCCGGGGAGGCGGCGGGGGGTCACGCCGGTGGCGATGATCAGAGCGTCGAAGCCGATGCTCACCCCTTCGGCCAGATGTACCCGGCGGCCTGGGACGTCGAGGGCGGCGGCGCGCTGTCCGAGCCGCAGGTCGGCCTCCAGCCTCGCCAGGCCCTGCGGGGAGCGCAGGATGGCCCGCTCGGGTTCCCACGCGCCGGTGAGGATCTGCTTGGACAGCGGCGGCCGGTCGTAGGGCGGATGGGACTCGTCCCCGATCAGGACGAGGTCATCGCTCCAGCCTCGGCGGCGGAGGGTCTCGGCCGCGGTCAGACCGGCGGCCGCGGCCCCGACGATGACGATGCGCTTCATTCCTTGTCCTCCTGCTTCTCCTGTTCTTCCACCCAGATCGCCTGGGCCGGGCAGAGGACGGTCGCCTGCCGCACCTCGTCCGCCATGTCCTCGGGCGGGTTCTCGGCGAGCAGGACGACGATGCCGTCCTCCTCGCGCTGGTCGAACACCTCGGGTGCGGTCAGCACGCACTGACCGGAGGCGACACACTTGTGCTGGTCGACGATGACCTTCATCGGAATCCTCCTTTCCTGCACGGCACTTGGCCGCGGTCACCAGGTGACGGGTAGTTCGTAGACGCCGTAGACGAGGCCGTCGTGCTTGAACGGGATCTGGGCGAGGTCCACCGCCAGCTGCAGGGTGGGGATGCGGCGGTACAGGGTGCCGTAGACGACCTGTAGCTCGACCCGGGCCAGCGGCTGGCCCAGGCACTGGTGCACACCGAAGGCGAAGGCCACGTGGTGGCGGGGGTTGCGCTCCACGTCCAGCCGGTCGGGGTCGGAGAAGGCGGCCGGATCGCGGTTGCCGACGTCGTTGGCGAGGACGACACCCTCGCCGGCGCGGATGGTCACCCCGCCGATGTCGATGTCCTCCAAGGCCACGCGGCGCCGTCCGCTGTGCGTGATGGACAGGTAGCGCAGGAGTTCCTCGACCGCCGAGGCGATCAGCTTCGGATCGTCGCTCTCGCGCAGTTGGGCCAGCTGGTCCGGGTGCTGCAGCAGGGCCAGGGTGCCCAGCGCGATCATGTTCGCCGTGGTCTCGTGGCCGGCGATCAGCAGCAGCACGCCCATGCTGGCCGCTTCCCGCCGGGAGAGCTCACCGACCCCGACCCGCGCGGCCAGCCTGGAGAGCAGGTCGTCCGCCGGGTGGGCGAGCTTGTCGCCGATTATCCCGTCCAGGTAGTCGATCAGCCGCTGGGTGGCTTCCCGCGCCTGCTCCGCGGTTGTGGTGCGCCTGATCAGGATCTTGCTGTTGGCCTGGAAGAAGTCATGGTCGGCATACAGGACGCCGAGCAGCTCGCAGATCACCAGCGACGGCACCGGCAACGCGAACGCCTCGACCAGGTCCACCGGCTTCGGACCGGCGAGCATAGCGTCGATCAGGCCGTCGACGATCTTCTGGATCGCCGGCCGCAGGGCCTCCACGTGCTTGATGGAAAAGGCCGCGGTGACCATCCGACGGAGCCGGGCGTGATCTGGATCGTTCATGTTGATGAAGGAACGCGCCAGCGTCCGGCGCTCCATTTGGGCCGCGCCCGAATGCGGGAAGTGCGGGTGGGTGCTGTCCGAGCTGATCCGCGGATTGGCCAGCAGGGCCCGCACGTCCTCGTAGCGGGTGACCAGCCACGGGGTGCTGCCGTCCCACAGCCGGACCCGGCTGATCGGGGACTGGGCCTGCAGGGTGTGCAGGGCCGGCGGCGGGTCGAACGGGCAGCCGGCCGCCCGGGGCATCGGGTAATCCGGTACCTCAGCCGGCGGCGCATTGGTGCCGGGTGCCGAGTTGTTGCTCATGGTTCTCCGTCCTTCCGGAGGTCCGATATGGGGGCTGGTGCCAGGAGCCGGGGCCCGGCGCGCGCGGGGCGCGACGGGGCAGCGGAGCAGGACCAGCCGCCTGCAGGAGGAGACGCCGAAGAGAGCACCCCGGGGGTCAGGGGGCCACCGTTCCGCCATCGGTGGTGGGGGGCTGCGGAGTTTCCCGGAGCATGCGCCGGACGATGGGCAGGGCCGTGTGCAGGGCCTCGCTCAGCGCCCGCACGTCCTGCTCGGGCAACGCGGCCAGCAGGCCGGCCACCCGGGCATCCCTCGTCCGGCGGCGCTCGGCCATCAGCTCGCGCCCGGCATCCGTGAGGGCGATGAGGCGGACCCGCCCGTCTTCGGGATCACTGATTCGCGATGCCAGGCCCTGGGCTTCCAGCCGCTGGACCAGCACGGTCATCGACGGCTGGGTCACCCCCTCCGCCGCTGCCAGCGCGGTCAGCCGGATCGGACCCTCCCGCTCCAGCCTTCCCAGCGTCGAGACCGTGGTCAGGCTTATGCCCCGCCAGTCCGACAGGTGGTCAATGGCCATCTCGCGGACCAGCTCGTCCAACGCCGCCGCCACCTCCGGGGGGCCCTCTTCGGGCATCTCATCCATATCTGCATCTATAGCACTCCCTATATTGCTTTGTCTATATAGGGAGTGCTATAGATGGTTTGTGACCGTTCTGGTCAGAGCCAAGGCGCCACCGCGGCGCCGGAAGAAGGTGATCACTGTGACCAGCGCCTATGCCCCAGACATCTCCCCACTGCGGGCCACCGCCCGGCGCACACCGGCGTCGGACCGCGCGTGGCCGCTGGTGCACTGCCCGGAAGCCGTCGGGGAAGCCCGCCAGGTCGCCAAAGAGGTCCTCGCCCAGTGGAGGGTCGCCGAGGAAGCGGCCGACTCGGTGCTGCTGACCGTCTCCGAACTCGTCACTAACGCCGTTGAGCACGCCCAACCCCCGCTGAACCTCGAACTAAGCCGTGACCCCGGCGCCCGGCGGGTGCGCATCGAGGTTTCCGACGGAGGCCCTGCCGCCACGGACGGCGACTGGGCCGCCAGCTGCGCGGACAGCGAGCACGGCCGCGGACTGACGATCATCGACCACCTCACCGCCGCGCACGGCGACTGCCAAGAGCCCGGACACGTCACCCACTGGGCCGATGTCACCACCGCGGCCTAACCCGACCGCGCGGCAGCGGGCTGCGCCGGACGACTGCACCCGGCCGCCGCACTGAGCACGACGACCGTCGCGCACGGTGATTCATGAGAGATCACAGACCCGCACCGAACCATGTCCGGTTTGTCCCTGATCTTCGCTCTCACAACCTCTCGCAAAACAGCTTTCGCACAATGCCTCTCGCGGTAGGTTCTGCGACATGCCAGAGCTCGCCGAACCGGCCGCCGTCGTCGAACAGTTCGACTGCCCTACGGGAAGCCACGGCTGGAGCCCGCCGGCGAACGGGCCGCCGAGGCCTCGTCACCAAGCAACTGATGCCGGGCGCCACCGGCACGGACGCCGCGACCCAGGTGACCACCTACTGGTCCGCCGTCGGCACCGGCACCTGCCAGGGCCGCTCGGAGTGGGCCGACCAGGTCTGCTCCACGGGGCCCGGCGATGTCATTACCGGCGGAGGCTCCAACCCGTCGCAGATGCCGACCACCACCACCGAGTACAACTGGTGGGGCACCCCGGCCAAGGTTACCGAGACCGCCAACGGCACTACCCGCACCACCACCAACGCGTACGACGCGGCGGGCCGCCCGACCAAGGTCACGGTCACGGCCGGCATCGGCCAGGCCGTACCCGAGGTGACCACGGAGTACGACCCGTCCACCGGCCTTCCGGTGAAGATCACGTCGCCGACCGGGGGCACACTGACCACGACCTACGACAAGCTGGGTCGCCAGATGTCGTACAGCGACGCCGACGGCGGTATCACCACTACGGAGTACGACCTGCTGGGCCGACCCGTCAAGATCACCGACAACTCGCCGTCGACCACCACCTTCACCTACGACCACACGGCCGAGCCCCGCGGCATGGCCACCGCGACCAACGACTCCGTGGCCGGGTCCTCCCAGGCCTCCTATGACCCGGACGGCCTGGTCAGCAGCGAGAAGCTGCCCGGCGGGTACACACTCGACATCGCCACCGACTCCACCGGTGCTACCACGAGCCGTACCTACACCCGGGACGTAGACAGCACGACTGTCTACACGGACACAGTGACCCAAACCGCGCAGGGGCAGGTTGCCGCCCACTCGGGCTGGTCCGAGCAGTCCTTCGGCTACGACGCGGCCGGCCGACTGAAGTCTGTGGACGACACCACCAACACGGCCTGCACCAGGCGCACGTACGCCTTCGACAGCCGGAGCAACCGCACGTCGCTCACCAGCGCGGTGGCAGCCCCCGGCATCGACTGCACCTCCACCGGAGGCACTTCCACCTCCTTCGCCTACGACAGCGCGGACCGGATCGTCGTCGCCGGCTACGCCTACGACAACCTGGGCCGCACCACGACCGCCCCCGGCAGCACCGACAGCTACTACGTCAACGACCTGGCCTACCAGCAGACGGCCGGCACCCAACGCCAGACCCGGCAGCTGGACTCCGCAATGCGCTACCGCTCGTGGAAGACCGAGACCGGCAGCGGCTCCACCTGGACCGTTGTCACAGCCTTCAGGGTGTCCTGGTTGTTCTGGACATGAGCGGTCACCGCACCCGTCACATCACGTGCGTTGAGTGCGTTCCAGAGGTCCGTCGCCTCAGCGTCGGCGATCTTGAGATCGGCCTCCGAGAGCAGACCGTTGCTGCCGTTGAGCCTGGCCTTCCTGTCCTTTTCAAGAAGGCTCGCGAGCCCGGCTAGCTTGTTGGACGCCTTCTCCACATGCCACTTACCGACCGGCTCGCCGGTGTTGTACTCCTCGATCAGGGCGGTGGCCGTCCGGCCGTCTCCCTTAACTTGGGAGTCCGCGACCTGGTCCCTGGCGTAGAGCTCCTTGATGATGTTCTTCAGGGAACCGTTCTCGACCGCGCCTGTGCGGGAACCCTGCGCACGCAGCGACAGCCGGCCGAGACCCCCGCGCTGTCCCGCTGAACCTCGCTACCGGTCCCTTCGCCGGGCCCGTCGCGTACGGCAACGCCCAAGACCCCTGTGCGGCGCGGACCTGACACCGCGCCGCACAGGCTCGCACGACCCGTTCGGCTTGTTGTTCAGCCTCCGCCATGGGCAGCGTCCTGGTCCGAGTCGCTGTCCCCCGAGGTCCTCCCGGGTCTGGAGCCGCCGCCCGTCCTCCTTCGCGACCGCGCCGATGGCCCGGACGTGCTTGCCTCCGGCGTCCGCCCGGCGAGTGTCGATCTCATGGGCACATCGGATCTTTTCGTGCCTCATGCCCACGACGTAGTCCAGGTGACGGCCTTGCGGTGCCTGTCATGGATCGTTGATGGGAGTTGTCATCCGAGGTCAGCCGACTCTGCGCGCTTTCTTCCAACATTCTGCGTAATTTTTTCTTTACTGGATCGGAACCTTGCGGGGCTCCGGTCCGCTATGTACGGTCGGGGCGCCGGTTACCCGAGCTTCCTGAAGGAGCATCCGATGTGGCCGATCCCAAGACCCCCACGTGGCATCGGTGACGCCAGACGCCGATTGGCGGTGACCGCGGTCGCCGCGGTCGGCATGGCGTTGATATCCGTGGTGCCAGCAGCCGCCGCCCCCCACACCGCGGTTGCCCCATCCGCGTCAGCCGCCCCCACCGCCGCCGTGGCCACGGCGCCTGTTCCGCCGACGGCTGCTGGTCCCGCCGCGGCCACCGCGGTGGGGGCGACGACTGGGTTCACCAGTTTCCAGGGCGAGGCGGGCACGCTCGGCGGAGGCGCCAGCGTGGTGTCGTTGACCTCGGCGCCGACATCGCAGTACTCCAGCGCGGCCCTGGAAGCGTCCGGTCACGCGTACGCCCATCTGAGCGCCACCGGGCAGTCGGTGCAGTGGACCAACACGACCGGGCAGCCGATCAGCTTCCTGAACCTGCGGGCGAGCATCCCTGACTCGGCGTCGGGCGGCGGTATCACCGGCACGCTGGACCTGTATGTCAACGGCGTCTTCCAGCAGGCCCTGAACCTGAACTCGAAGCAGACCTGGGTCTACGAGGGCACCAACTACAACAACAGTGACGACCAGAACCCGGCCGACGGCGACCCGCGGGTGTTCTGGGACGAGTCACACACGTTCGTGACCGGTACGCCGATCCCGGCGGGTGCGACGTTCTCACTGCAGAAGGACTCGGCGAACAGTGCGTCGTTCTACGACATCGACGTGATGGACGTGGAGAACCCGCCGGCGCCGCTGGCGCAGCCGGCGAACTCGATCTCCATCACCAGCTGCGGCGCGGTTGCGGACAACAACCCGACCAACGGCTCGGCCGACAGCCAGTCAGTGGACAGCGGTCCCGCGATCCAGAACTGCATCAACCAGGCGCAGTCGCAGGGCAAGATCCTGTGGATCCCGCAGGGCACCTTCTACGTGAAGGGCACCGCGGGCCTGAACGCGCAGGGCATCACCGTCGCGGGCGCCGGGATGTGGTACAGCACGATCTACCGTGACGTGCCGGTGCCCAACAGCACGCCGCTGCCGGCGCTGTTCGGCCTGACGTCCAGCACGGTGCAGAACTTCCACATCGACGCGAACGCGGTCAGCCGCAGCACCATCGGCGGCGACGGCGGCGCCATGGACACCACCGGCACCAACTGGGTGGCCGACGGCATCTGGACCCAGCACACGATGTCCGGTTTCTGGGCGTCGGGTACCGGCGGGAAGGTGCAGAACAGCCGGCTGACCTCGATCTGGGCAGACGGGATCAACGTCAACA
>NZ_SUMC01000195.1 GCF_005047355.1 Actinacidiphila oryziradicis | reverse complement strand
CGCCCAGGATCGGTCCCATGCCGGGCGTGGACTCGATGTTCCCGGCGCGTTCGTCGGTGCGGAGGGTCTCGCGGATCTCCCGCCCCAAATCCGCTGCTCAGACGTGCTCACCCGTCACTGCGAGCGGGAGCCTCTTTTCGAGCCATCAACGGCAGACCCGCCATCAGCCGCCCCCGGTCCTCCTGGACCGCCGACATTCTCAAGGAATCCGCCATGCCTGCAATTCGCTCGCTCAGGCAGGTGATCACCCCGAAGCGGCTCTCCCGCCGGATGCGGGACGAGGCACGGCCGTTCGAGCCGGCGCTCCTCACCCCGCTGTTGGTGATCGTGCTGACCACCATGGCGGCCCTCCTCACCCCCCACCTGCAGTTCTACCGGTTGCTCGGGGCGGCGCCGGCACTGGCCGCCGCGATGTTCTCCGTGGCCGGCACACTGGGCATCGGACTGCTGGCCATGGCGACCGGCTTCGCCCTCTCCGTTGTCGACCACGGACTGGGCCAGACCCCGGGCAATTTCACCCTGCTGGCGGTCGGGGGCACCACCCTGGCCGCCGCCTACGCCAGCCGGGTCCGGCAGAACCGGGAGCACACCCTCGCCGAGGTCCGCTCCGTGGCGGAGACCACGCAACGGGTGCTGCTGCGCCCGGTCCCGCACCACCTCGGGCAGGTCGACGTCGAGGTGCTCTACCAGGCCGCCGCCGCGCACGCCCGCATCGGCGGCGACTTCTACGAGGCGCGGCAGACCCCGCACGGGGTCCGGCTGATCATCGGTGACGTCCGCGGCAACGGACTTCCGGCCGTCGAGGCCGCCTCGGTGCTGCTCAGCTTCTTCCGGGTGCACGTGCGGGACGCCCCCGATCTGCCCAACCTGGCAGGCCGGTTGGAGGCCGGCATGATCGACTACTGCGAGGACGCCCCCGGCGATGACGCGCTGGAGCGCTTCGTCACCATTCTGCTCGTCGAGATCCCCGCCGAGGAACCCATCGCACGCCTGCTCAACTGCGGCCACCCGCCGCCGCTCCTCCTGCACGACGGCGAGGTGCACGAGGTGGAACCCAGCGCGCCGTCACCGCCCATCAACATGACCGGCCTGCTCGGCGACCACTACCAGGTCGACGCCATCCCCTTCACCACCGGCGACCGCCTGCTGCTCTACACCGACGGCGTCAGCGAGACCCGCGACCACACCGGGACCTTCTACCCCCTCACCCACCGCGTCCGCCGATGGACCTCGGCCCCGCCCCGCCAACTCCTCGACCACCTCCACCAGGACCTGCTCGCCTACGTCACGGGCACCCGCGACGACGACCTCGCAGCCCTGGTCGCCCACCGCGTCGCACCGGAGGACCGCGAGCCGCGAACGCAGCTCGGTCGCGGTGTCCGCATACAGCGCATCAACCATCAGTCCGCCCGGTCGGGGGGCCGCGCGGCCGGATCCCTGCTCACGGAGGCGGGGGCGGAGGAGCTTCTCGGCGCGGCTCGCGGGGTCGGCGCAGGGGCCACATACGTCCAGCCCGCTATGGGCGCCCGCCTGGATGTCGCCGACCACGGCACTGCGGGTGCCGAATCTGCCGACGGGAGCGACACGATCCCAGCCGTCCGCAACACCCCTCCCAGGAGGGATGGCCGCGATGAACAGCCCTGAGGGCATGGTGCCCGCCGCGGTGCAGAGGCCCATGGGGACGGCCGGCGCGGCGATCGCGTTGCTCGACGCGGAGGGTGCGGTGGCCGGATGGACGCAGGCCGCCCAGCGGCTGGTCGGCTACGCGGCCGCGGAGGTGGTGGGCCGACCGGCCGCGGTCATACTGCCCTCCGCCAAAGACCGGGCGAAGGCATACGCCTTCGCGCGGCGGTGCCGTGTCAGCGGTGGCTGGTCCGGTGTCGCGGCGGTCCGCCACCGCGACGGCCGCAGGCTCGATGTCAGCCTGCGGGTCTCCCCGTTGTCCGGGCCGGACGGGAGGACGCAATGGCTGGTCTCGGCGACCGGCATGGCCGCGGTCACCTCGTGGGCGGTAAACGGATCGGGGCTGGAGTCGCTGCTCACTCGCGCACCGATCGGGATCATTGTCCGCGACCTGGAGCTGCGCTGCATTTGGGTGAACGAGACCCTGGAGTTCCAGGACGGCATCCCCCGCGAACAGCGGCTGGGGCGCCGACTGACGGAGACACTGCCCGGCGCCGAGGCCGAAGCGGCCGAGGGGGTGATGCGGCGAGTGCTGAACAGCGGCACCCCGGTGGTCGACCACGACTTCCGGGCATGGCTGCCGTTGGACCGACGCCGGGAACGCGCGTTCTCGGCTTCCTTCTTCCGCCTCGAGGACGCGGACGGCCACGTGCTGGGCATGTGCGGCATGTGGGTGGACGTCACTGGCAGAGAGCGGGCGCGTGAGCGCCTGGCGATCCTCAGCGAGGCCAGTGCGCGTATCGGCAGCAGCCTGGACGTCATGCGGACCGGGCAGGAGTTGGCCGACCTCGCGGTGCCCCTCCTCGCGGACTTGGTCACCGTCGACCTGGCGGAGGCGGTCCCGCTCGGCGAGGAGCCCCTGGCCCGGCTGGGGCGGATGGGCAAGCACATCCCCGCCTTCCGCCGCGCGGGCCTGGCCTCGATCCACCAGGAGGCCCCGGAGTCCCTGTGGGCACAGGGGGAGGCGGTCTTCGTCCCACGCACCTCGCCCTACACCCGCGTCCTGTCCTCGGGGAAGTCCCACCTGGAACCGGTCCTGGACACCTCCCCCGGCACGTGGCTCGACCAGGACCCGGCACGGGCGCAGAAGATCCACGAGTACGGGATGCACTCCATGATGGTCGTGCCGATCCATGCGCGGGGGGCGGTGCTGGGCGTGGCGGTCTTTGTCCGTACGGAGGATCCGGTGCCGTTCGAGCAGGACGATCTGCTCCTGGCCGAGGAACTCGTCACCCGGGCAGCGCTGTGCTTGGACAACGCCCGCCGGTACACCCGCGAGCGCGCCGCGGCTCTCGCCCTCCAGTGCAACCTGCTCCCACACCATCTGACCGGCGGATCCGCGGTCGAGGTGGCCTCGCGCTACCTGCCGGCCGACAGCCACTACGGCGCCGGGGGTGACTGGTTCGATGTGATCCCGCTGTCCGGGGCCCGGGTGGCCCTGGTCATCGGCGACGTGGTCGGGCACGGCATCAACGCCGCGGCCACCATGGGCAGGCTCCGCACCGCCGTACACACCCTGGCCGACATGGACCTGCCCCCCGACGAACTCCTGGCCCACCTCGACGACCTGGCCATCCGCCTCATCGAGGAGGACGCCGACGCGAAGGACAAGGAGGGCATCGCCGCAGCGGTCCTGGGTGCCACCTGCCTGTACGCCGTCTACGACCCGGTCACCCGGCGGTGCACGATGGCCCGGGCCGGCCACCCGCCGCCCGCGATCGTCGACCCGCACGGCCAGGTCACCTTCCCCGACCTCCCCGCCGGAACCCCCCTCGGCCTCGGCATGGTCCCCTTCGAGTCCGTCGAGGTGGAACTACCCGAGGCAAGCCTGCTCGCCCTCTACACCGACGGCCTGGTCGAGACCCGCGACCAGGACATCGACGCCGGTATGCACCGCCTGGCCACGGTCCTGGCGCAACCCGGCCTCCCGCTGGAAGACCTGTGCTCGGCTGTCGTCGACACGCTGCCGTCCCCCGCATCATGCGACGATGTCACCCTGCTCCTGGCCCGCACCCGCACCCTCGGCCCGGAGCAGGTGGTGTCCTGGGAGCTGCCCAGCGACCCGGCCGTCGTCAGCAGCGCCCGGTCCCTGGCCGTCCGCCAACTGATCACGTGGGGACTGCAGGACCTGGCGGCGACCACCGAACTGATCGTCAGCGAACTCGTCACCAACGCCATCCGCCACGCCACCGGCCCGATCCGCCTGCGCCTGATCCGCCACCAGCTCCTGACCTGCGAAGTCTCCGACACCAGCGACAGCCTCCCGCGCGTGCGCCACGCCCGGATCACCGACGAGCGCGGCCGCGGCCTCTTCCTCGTCGCCCAGATGTCCCACCGACGCGGCGCCCGCTACACAACAGGCGGCAAAATCGTGTGGGCCGAACAGGAACTGACACCCGTGGTGCCGGGCGGTGACGACCCCGTTGGCCTGAGGAACAAACTCGATCGAACAACCAGCCGCATCGAACGGAGTTCACCATGAACGACCTGTTGACCGAGGCAGTGCGGGCCCACGGCGGGCTCGACCGCTGGCGAGAGCTGATCACCGTCCGGGCCACCATTGTCAGCCGCGGCGACCTCTTCACTATCAAGGGCATGCCCCAGGATCCCGCGCCGCGCGAGATGACGGTGTCCCTGCACGAGGAGTACGCCTCGCTCCAGCCCTTCGGCGCGCCCGACCAGAGGACAAGCTTCACGCCCGACCATGTCGCCATCGAGAAGCTCGACGGGCGGGTCGTGTCAGAGCGCCACGACCCGCGAACGTCATTCGACGGCCACGAGCTGGCCACCGCCTGGGATCCCCTGGACCGCGCCTACTTCAACGGCTATGCACTCTGGACCTACCTCACGACACCGTTCTTCCTCACCCTGCCCGGGTTCGCTGTCCAGGAGATCGAGCCGTGGCAGGAGGGCGACGAGAAGTGGCGCGGGCTACGGGCCACCTTCCCACCCGAGATCGCCAGCCACAGCACGGTGCAGGACTTCTACTTCGGGCACGATCACCTGCTGCGGCGGCACGACTACCACGTGGACGTGGCGGGCGGCTTCGCGGCGGCCCAGTACGTGTACGACACCGTGGATGTGGACGGCATCCGGCTCCCAACTAAGCGGCGGGCCTACCGGCGCGACACCGAACACCGGGCGATCCGGGAACAGCTGATGGTGTCCATCGACATCAGCGACGTCCGCTACAGCACGATGTAGTGTCCCGCGCCGGGCAAGGGCGGCGCCCAGGCCGACGCCAGTCGCTCCCGAGGCCGGGGTGCCGCTGCTGTTCATCGAGGTCGACAACTGCCACATGGATCCGCAGCTGATCGCCGCCAAGTTCGACACGTACATGCGGTTTTTCCGGCGGAAGGTGAAGGACACCGACGGCCGGGAGCAGGCCATGTGGCGCACCCGCTGGCCCTTCCTCGAGGACCTGTACGGCGCGGTAGTGCTCTCGGTGGACGAGAAAAATGAAACCAAAGCGTCGACGGGTCGAGCGGACTTCAGCGAAGATGGCCGTCCCGGGGAAACCCGCCGACGCCTTGATGACAACAGAAACTCGATTTACCCGAATCAACCCGGGCAATCCGGCGGGCTATCCCCCAGCGCAGCGCTGGTAACGTACGTCAACGCTGCGAGCCTCCGCCTGCTCGTGAACCTGTCAATGCGGGAGGCGGGCTCTGGGAAACTCCGGTCGGCAGGACCACCGGATGGGGCGAAGATTCCGGCGGCGCGGGTAGATCACTCGCGGCATTTTCCGCCTTCTCCTTCGCGAGTTCTATGCGGTATCCGAGGATCACGGTGGTGATCAGCGAAACGGAGATCAGGCCCTCGGCGATGAAGAACGCTTGCCGGGGCCGGTGGGACCGGGGTGTTTGGCCCGGTCGAGGTCAGCCCGCAGTTGGGCCTCGACCTGGTCGTTCCAGGGGATGGCGATGCGGCCGCTGGGAGTACGATGCGCGGGCAGGCGTCCGACACGCACCTGGTAGCGCACGGCCGCGTCGAGGACCCCGAGGCGGGCGGCTGCTTCCGGGATGCTGATCTCGTCGGCGCGGGTCGGGGTGGGTGATCCAGTCCCGGCAGTCGCGCTCGACCAGATAGACCGACAGGCTTCCAGCGGTAACAAGGGCGATGACCACGGCGACGACAACGGATTTCACCGACCCCGGAATCCCCTCGCGATGGGGCTGGAGCCGCCCGGTGCGCGGATCCTTGCGGTGCGCGGGACCGACCAGTCGGGGACCGCGGACCCGCAACTGGTCGCGTCCGGCATCCGGGCGGCCGTCGACGCGGGTGCGAAGGTGATCGACGTCTCACTCGCGCTGCAGGCCAACACGGCGCGGCTCACGTCCTCGGTCGATTACGGGGCAGGAGTTACCCCACTATATCTGCCACATATCACGGTGGTCTCGAGTGCGAATGAATTTGAAGTCCGGCATGCTCCGCCTACCGCCGGGGATTGGACGTCCGCTATCTTGCGTGATCTCCGGCCACGAAGGACCCGTGTCCGACGCAGTCCTGGCCGGCGGAGCCGAGAGCCGTGACCCGGCCGGAGAGAGCGGGCGCGGTCACCGAGACGCCGGTGTCAAGCAGCTGGCGGATGCCGAGGCGGAGCTGGCCCGCGTCGCCGCGGCGGAGCAGGTCGTTGCGCAACTGCTCGCCGAGGACGCAGCAGCCGGAGAGGCGGCCAGGGACGATGATTCGGCCACGGCCACGGTCGTGGAGCCGGGGCGGGTGGTGCCGTACCGCAAGGATGCGGCCGGACCGCGAGATCTGTCGGCCGAGTACCAGCGAGTGCTGCAGGAGGTGGCTGCGGCGGGTGGCCCGGTGCGGTGCAAGCAGATGTGCGAACGCCTCGGCATCGGGACCGAGCCGCGCAAGGTGGAGGCGATGCGCGCGCGGATGAAACGCCTGGCCGACCGGGGCTGGCTGCGCGAGGGGGCGCCGGGACTGTTCACGATGCCGGGCTGATCCCGCCTCAGCACTGTGGGTGCCGACACGGCCGGATCCGGCCGTAACAGCGTGGCCCCCGGCGGGTGTTGGCGTTGTGTGACGAACAACAACAGCCCGACCGAGGGCGCACCCACACTGATTTACCGCGTCAAACTCCCCCTGTCCAGCAGCGTGGTGACACATGTCGCGGGCCTGATCCGGGCGCGGCGCAAGGCGATCGACTCGCGTTGGCGCAAGCTGAACCCGGGACGGCAGGCCCTGCTGGTCCTCGCCTTCCTGCGCCATGACCAGCGCCTTTCCGATCTGGCCGGCGGCAACGACATCTCCGCCGCCACCCTGCGGCGCTGGGTGATCGAGGTGATCGACCTGCTCGCGGCCCAGGCCCCGCGGCTGGACCGCGCCCTGAAGAAGATCGCGAAGGCCGGCGGTGCGATCGTGCTGCTGGACGGCACCCTGGTCCGCACCCGCAGACGCACCGGGGACCAGGACCGGCCCAACTACTCGGGCAAACACAAAGCTCACGGCCTGCTCTTCCTCGCGCTGACCGACGAGAGGGGCAACCTGGTGTGGATCTCGGCGGCCGCCCCGGGGCGCTCGAGTGAGATCACCACCGCCCGCCGCAACAAGATCACCGCCCAGTTGCGCAAGGCCGGCCTGGGCGCGATCGCCGACCTCGGCTTCGTCGGCCTGGACGACGACCTCGACGACCCGGTGATCATCACTGGGCGCAAGGCTGCGCGCGGCAAGCCGCTGACCGCCGCCCAGAAAGAGGCGAACCGGCTGGTCAGCCGCGAACGCGCCGCCAACGAACACGGCTTCGCCGACCTCAAGGCATGGCGTGTACTGACCAAGGTCCGCATGAGCGCGGCATACGCAACCACACTGCTGCGGGCCCTGCTGGTGCTGACCCAACCAAGCCCGACGATCATGCCGCACTGCCAGCACGAGTACACCCAACACCAGCCCCCCGACCAGCAACTTCAGGATGAAACGAGCTCAGTTGGCCGAAAGCCTGGAACGGATGAAGACCATGGCCACGCAGGTGGATCGACCGGTGACACTCGGACCACTCGAGATCACCGTCCTCCCCGGAGGGCGCCTCACCCGAGACTGGGCGGAGCAGTTCGTTGAGCTTGGCGTCGATCGGATCGTGTTCTGGCCTTGGGCCGCCAAGGAGAGCATCGAGCGGGTCCTCCGGGAGTGTAAAACTAACGGCGGATCTGCCGATCAAGGAAGAGACGCCAAGTGACTGTGCAGAGTGTGGAGTTGAAGTCAATCGAGGCCGCTGGTCCGGCGGTGTCCGGAGGGGTGCCGGATGACCA
>NZ_SUMC01000194.1 GCF_005047355.1 Actinacidiphila oryziradicis | reverse complement strand
CCAAACCCTTCACCTGGACCGCGACCGCCGACGAGATCCTCGCCAAGGTCCGACTCGTCCAGACCAACATCAAGAAACTCGTCGACAACAACGCGAAGTGACACAAACAGGATCACGAGACACTAGGTCGGTTTCGAGAAACCTAGCTATTGGCAACCAGGTATTTCCGAGAAAATGACCGGAGTGCGCCAGTAGAATTTTGTCATTGAAGTAATCAACCTGCCCCGTGATCCACCGCTTCTTGTCCTCGAAAAGCTTGAGGCTGTGCCGAGAGCGAGCGATAATCTCTTCAGCTTCCGGCGAGAGTGCGGCGAGTGCCGCAGGGTCGATGTGGTTCGGCTTGAGCTTCGCTTCATGAATAAACAGGGAAAAATAGGGGATGATGCAGAACGGCAAAATTCCATACAGCGGCCTCTTGCTAGGGTCGCTGAGGTCTCGAATGAACCGGCCTACGAAGACCGCGTCCCGCGCAATACCCTGCTCGATTACCGCATCCGAAATATCGCTCGCCATTTCCTCATCTTCCCCTGTTGTGTATTGGCTGAAGTATCCTCCTGGAGGTGGGTACGTGCAAGTGGTTATGTAATGTGCAATAATAAAAACCAAGGGAAGTTACGCCATCTGCCAACACGTAACGTAGGGTCAAGGGCCGGAACAACGCATTCGAGGAGTTGCCCCCCCCCGTTATGTTTTTCGTGGTCCTGCAAGAGGGCCGCTGGCCTCCGGGCCCGGCATGACTGTGTCCCCCTGTCGAAGGCATGACCTGGGGGGTGTCACCGGGCCCGGGAGGTGCCGTCGGAGACGCTGATGAGAGGTCCGGCCACCGCCCGGTCCGGCGCAACGCCGGGCTTGGCCCGCTTCCCCTCCCGCTGGATGAGCATCAACCAGGCCTGGCTGACCGTCACCGCCCTCGCCTGCGACCTCCGTGCCTGGCTCCAGCTGCTGGCCTGCGATGGCGAGATGGCCACCGCGACCCCCAAGACCCTGCGCTACCGCTTCCTGCACGTGCCCGCTGTGCTCGTACGCGGCCAGCGCCGACGCCGCCTGAAGATCCCCCGAACCTGGCCCTGGGCAGCGCAGATCGTCACCGCCTTCCGCCGCCTACTGGCCCTGCCCCACCCCGCCGAGCCGTGAGAGGAGGACCGCACCGCCATCCCCGGGCCCGTGGAACCCGGCGCCCCGACGCGACAGTCGACGCGCACGCCTACCCGGCCAAGCCCACCGGGCAGAACGAACGCGACATCACGGGCAGACGCTCAACAGGCCGCTGTCGTGAACGATCGAGGCCGGACCAGACGTGTACTTCCTCCGAGCTGCTGCGGAAGACCGGGTGAGCCGATCTCGGACTGCTCGCCCGGACCGCTGACGTTACCGTGATGCCTTTGAACAGCACATATGCGTGGCGGGCAACTCCGTGACTTCCAGCTCCGACTCCTGGGACGAAGGCGAGGAGGTAGGGGCCTACGGCATCACGTGATCAAACCAGACGAGTCAGGCAAACGCCGGGACCCTGGGCCCGTCGGGAGATAACCAGCATCTTCGATCTTGCCGCTGACCATCATGAGCTGTACCGATTACGCTCAGTTGGCAACATTTATCTCTCGACGGGCCCCCTGGGGCCGCAACAGATCTCAAACGCGGCCCGGGTGGGATCGAGCAAAGGGCACTTCTCGCATCGCTCGCCCTGCTAGCGTGGTTCGTTAATCGCATATATTCCCACGGCAGTTTCCTTGCGTGGCTCACTGAAAGGCTGGGCGATGGCCGGACTTTCCGAGGAATCCTCAGCGTCCCAGGAACCCGCGCAGCTCCCCTCAACCGAGAACTGGGCATTACGCATCATCGAGGTGGTGGCACCGGAGGAGATTCCCGCCTTTCGGACCCTTGCCGAGCCTTACGTCGCGGCGCGATCGATGGGCCGACTGCGCGGCATGCGGGGACCCGGTGCGCTGGGCAGCGGTCTCGACGTCGTGGCCGCACTCACTCCGGTCGCCCTTCTGATGTGCGATGTGGCCAAGGGAGTACTGGCCGAAACGGCGAAGGACGCGATCACCCACCGCGTGACAAAGATCTTCCGGAAGAAGGCACTGACGGAGGCTGCCGTCCCTCTCCCGCTGACCGCCGAAAGACTGGCCTCGGCCAGGAGTCGCGCCCTCAAGGCGGCCATCGACGCGGGCGTGGAGCCCGAGAAGGCGCGGGCGATGGTTGACGCACTCATCGGCAGCCTCCTGGACAGCAGGGACTGACCGGTGGGGGATCGACAGGTCGACGTCCGACGGTTTCCCCCCAACACCACGTACCTGCTGCTGTTGTCGGCGACCGCCGTCCTGTCCAACGTGCTCTGGGTGGACGTCCTCTCCGAGAACCGGGCGATCCAGCTCACCCCGTGCGGGAGGCTGGTTCCCGATCTCCTGATCCGGCAGACGTGGCGAACGCCGGCTCAACAGGCGTGCGCGTCAACGGTCATGCACCATCTCGCGGTCGACTCCCTCCACAAGTTCCTCTCGGCGCTGATCCTGGGGGCACTGGCCTACTTCATGCACGTCCCGCTCAAGAGCCGGCTCAGAGCTCCGCTCAGGCAGGAGTACGCGGCGCAGAAGAGACGCATCGCAGAACTCGCGGACAGGGTCCTCGGATGGCATCCCTACGTTTATGCGACACGCTCCGGCCTGGGTAAGACCCAGGTGGGCGGATCCAGGGGGACAAGGTTCATCGCCGTGTCCAACGACGATCTCGCCCTGTCCCAGATGGCTGGCACATCCGGCAAAGCCTTCGATGCCGTCATCGTGCATGAACTCGCCCACTTGAGGGCCGAGGACATCAGGTCGTTTCAAGGGATGCGGGCCACTCGCACGCTCTTCCTGGCGTTCCTTCTCCTCCAGCTCGGAGTTGACCTGGAAATCCACCGGTCGACCACGCAGACCTTGTTCGCGTTTGCCCAACTGTCGCTGATGGCAGTCGTGATCCAACTGCTGTACCGCGCGTTCCTGCGCTCCCGCGAACTGCAGGCCGACGTCTGGGCCGCCGACCTGTTCCCGGCCGGAATGGCCCATGCGCTCGAAGCAGCAGCGAAGAAGACGAACCGCCCCGCCCGCCTCCTGCGGCGCGCGTTCGCCGACCACCCTGATCCCGTAGCGCGAGCGGCAGCGATCCGAGATCCCTTCACGTTGCTGCGATTCCCCCCGTGGTACGCGCTCGCCGCAGGATTTCTCGCCGGTGTGACGATCAGCGTTCTCACGGTTGATCTGTACTTCATTCTCGAAGCCACTCCGCAGTCGGGGTCGGCGGCTGCCCTGGCAGCGGCCATCGTGGCCGTTCCCGTCACCGCGGTGCTGGCCACGGGCATGTGGCGTCACGCCTGGGCAAACCTCCTGCGTGGGCTGCCGCCACGCACCACCCAGCTGGCCCTGGTGCTCGCGGGGGGCCTGACGGCCGGGGACTACCAGGCGTACCTTCTGACGACCCACATCACACCGTCGTTGCCGACGACTCTGATCATCGCTGTTGCGTCGCTTGCCGCAGCCGTCGCGTTGGTGCGCTGGCCCGTCGCGGTCGCGTTCGGATGGTTCCCCCGGCAGGCCGACGCCGAGGACGCGGACGGCGGGTCCGGCCACAGCAGCCGGTTCGGCTCCATGAACCGTGGGATGGTACGCCTCGCGGCCTACCTCGTCACGCTTCTGCTGCTCTACGGCTGGAGTGTGTTCTGCGGACGGGTTCATGGGGGCATCTACGAGAACGCAGGCAGGCCCTCACTGTTCGACACGGGGCTGACTTCCCCGCTGTGGCACGGGGTGGCCCTGCAGGTCCTGGGACTGATGGGGCACGGAGGCTCGGTCGCGATCATCCTGACAGCAGCGTGGGTGGTCCCGCTCATCCCGAGTACGAGGTCGCTGTACGGATCGGGGCAGCCGAATGGGCTCCTCCGCAATGGTGCCGTGTGGTGGTCGCTGGCCGCACTCGGCTGTTGGACGTTCGGACTGTCGCTCTTCCCGGGCTTCAATCGCTGGGTGGGGCTCGGCGACACCATCACCTCGCGCGAGGCGTTGATCGTCATTGCGATGTGCGGAGCCGCGGTGACGACGACACTCCGCGTCCCCAACGCCCTTTCCGGCCCGTTCGCCATGGCCGCAGGCTTCTTCACGGGACTGACGAGTTTCCTCCTGCTCGAGATCTTCGGGAACGGCGGACAGCGGTCCATCGGCACCACCGCGATGGACCTCCTGGCCGGCGGCCAACTTCTCGTCGGCGTGGCCACGGTTCTCACCGCCGTGATCAAGCGGGCGTTCGTCACCGATGCGGCTGTGATCCCCATCGCTCCTGTCACACCGTCAGTACCTGCCCCGACCCGTAGCCCGGACGCTCCTGACGCGGATGCGACGGCCGAACCACTTGCCGACGTCACGCTTTCGGACATCGTCGGCGCGGCGTTGGAACAAGTGGCCTTGGCGGGTGAAGGAAGCGGGGGATGTGTTGACACCCAGTTGGTCCTCGTTCAGCTCGTCCTCGCCGACACCGTCACCGACTGGCAGCACGTGGCCGTCCGCTCCGTCCCCATGGCCCGTCTCACCCTCCCCCGCCACCCGGATCCCGATCCGGCCCCGGCTGGCCGATGGCGCGGCCTCCGGCTGACCGGGACCCTGACCGAGGCGTTGGTCGTGGCGGCTCGCATCAGCCACGCATACGATGAGGGTGTCCTAACCTCAGGGGCCTTGCTGCTCGGCCTGATCGCGAACTCGCGGAGTGCCGCGGCCCGGGCCTTCGGAGTCGGCGTCGAGATCACCGGTCCTGACCTGATCCAGATCATCCAGGACGACGTCTGCGGCAGCACCCTGGACGGCGTCGAGTCCCTTCTGGGCTGCGAGCTCGCCTGACCGCCGACAGCTCCGACGTCAATTGGCGGCGCTGCCGCCCGGGGGGAGTGGGTGTTCCGTCGGCGCAACCCACCCAGCCCGGTGGTGGTTCGGAGATCTCCTGCCGGCGCGGCGCGTAGTGCTCCAGGAAGATCCTGCGGGTGCCGATTATTACGTCCGTGCAGGTCAGGACCGCCCTGTACTTGGGTGTGTTCCCGTCCGGCATGATCGCGTCTCGTGCTCTGCGCCTGCCGAGAATGTCATCCGACCAGCAGTGCCGGCCCTGGCTTGCCGCGGTCAGCTCCACCGGACATGGGTCATTCAGGGCCGCGAGCCTGCCGGGGGCATCGCGACGCGGCACGGTCCCCGCCCACCTGTTCGCCTACCAGCTCGCCAACGGGGTCATACCCCAACTCGGCAGGTCCGGTGCCGAAGACCCCGTCCTGTGCCACCGCTGCGACTCCCACGGCTGCACCAACGCCGCCCATCTCAGCCTCGGCAGCAACGGCTGATGGGGTGGTGCGCCCGCGAAGCGCTTCTATTAGGTGGCCGGTTGTCCTGCCGCGGCTCGACGCCGACGGACAGCGAACACGTGGAGGGAGCAAACCGAAGACGAGAAGGTTGTCTTCACAAACCACGATGATCACCGGTGGCCGCACCCGTCCCGCCCCGCTCCAGATGGCGGGACTGCACCGGTGGCAGCCCAGACGTCAGGCCATCCAGCAGTACAGGCCGTGGCCCCGCCCGTCAGCGGTGCGGGCCAGGTCCGCCAGATCCCTCAGGAGTTCCCCCACCATCTTCGGGTCGAATGTCTCGCCCTCGGCAGCCCGTTCATGGATCCACAGCTCGCCGACCTCGGCAAGGCGATCAGTCGAAGCACTGGTCAGCGCCCCTTGGAGCGCGTCCGAGACGACGAACAGCAGCGGGCCGCCCTCTTCTCCGAGATCGGCAACCGAATGCGGCTCATCGGATGCGACGAGCCCCTCGAAGCTGTGCCCGGTGAGCAGGCTCTCCGACTCGATCACCGCCTCGGAGGCATCGAAGTTGCCGCAGGTCAGTGAGCCGAAGCCTCCGTCCGGCCCGCTGTCCACGGAGCTCGCTGCTGAGGTGTCGTCAGGGGCGATGAAGAACTTGATGATGATGCTCACCCGTGCATGGTGCCTGCTCAGGCCGCCTCGGGAAAGCACGAACCCGGACAGCCCTGCCGAAAGCCATCAAGATCACGATCTACAGCCGGAGTACCGGGCTTCAGTCCCGGGCTAGCGCCGTGAGAGAACCCTGCTCGGCTTCTGTCGACGGGAGCCTCGTCAGTCGGCGTGCCGCCAGGACCGCCAAGCCAGCGGCGACTGCGAGGGCGGCACACAACGGCCACAGTGCTTTGGGAGCCGCTTGGTAAACCGCACCGCCGAGTGGCGCGGCAAGCACGACTCCGCTGATGGAGGCGCCCGCGTACAGGCTCTGGAATCGGCCCTGGAGGTGGTGGGGAGCCCGGTCGGCGACGAAGGCCGTGGAGGGTGACTTGTAGAAGATGTCGCCGATGGTGAGTAGAGCCATCATCGCAATAGCCGTCGCGGCATTGCCTCCGGCGATCAGCGCTGTGAAGCCCGAACCGAGAAGGCACAGGCCGACGCCGGTGATCAGCAGGGGGGCATGCTTGCGGAGAGCAACGGTTACGGGAAGTTCCAAACAGATGACAAGTCCGCCGTTGATGGCGATGAGCGCACCGTAGAAGCCAGTGCTGAGTCCGTGGTCGGCGAGGAAGACGGGGAGCGTCGAATACTGCTGCCGGTAGTCGATGTCAGCAGCAAAAACCGCAATCAGCATGTTCGACACCTGGCAGGAGGCCCGCGACCACTTGGACGAGGTGCGCGTGGCCATGCGCACCAACGCCTGGGTCGATCCGGACATCGGCAACAGGACAGTCGAGTCCTACGCGAACGAGATGATCGAGCGGAGACGGAAGAAGAAAAAGAATAACAATACGACCAAAAATTATGCGAGCCATATCCGTTGCCACATAATTCCGTTTGCAGGAAAACGGGCAGCGCAGACACTGAAACGCCGTGACACCATGGCGTTCGTCGACTTCCTGATGGAGAGACCCGGCATCGATGAGGCTTCTACCGTCGTCCAGGTTTTCAAGACCTGGCGGCTCCTCATGAATTACATGATCGACGAGGATGTCCCGCTGCCAGGAAACATCGTATCCCGCATCGACCTTCCAGAGGTCACGGAGCGAGAGTCCGTTGCGCTGACCCCCGAGCAAGTCGCTGCCTTGGCCGCGGCGATGCGGGAAGTCGAACCGCGATGGGAAATTCTGGTGTGGATCGGGGCATGTGCAGGACTTCGCGAAGGTGAAGCGTTCGGCCTGAAGCGTTCGGCGGTCGCCTGGCAGAACGATCTTATCTACATTGAGGAACAGCGGCAGGAAGGTAAGGCCGCAGGACTCAAGACGAAGGCCAGCTACGCGACCCTGCCGGTCGACCACTTCCTGATCGAGCGGCTGGCCGAACACATCGCCCGTTATCCCCAGGTGCCGCCCGTATCCGAGGACCGGGAGCGTGAGCGGCGGAGGATGGGCTACCAGGTACCGCCGGACGAGAGTCTGATCGTCACCAACCGGTACGGCCGGCCAATGCGGGGATCGGCGTTCAACGTCAAATGGCGCACCGCGGTCGAGCGCGCCGGGCTGCCCTCAGGGACGCGGTTCCATGCTCTCAAGCACTTCTACACAACGCGGCTTGGCGCATCCGGCCACGATCCGAAGACCGTGCAGGCGCTCTCCCGGCACGCGGAGTTCTCCGAGACCTGGGACACCTACGCCCATCCACCGCTTGCCGTGGAGGGCATCACCGTGCGGGCATTCGGCGCCCTGTTCGCTTCGGCGGACGGGGAGCGCACCGCGGCCTGAGCCGGAGTACTTGACCCAGGCCGCCTCTGATGTGCAAGACTCACTAGTGTCTCGTGATCCTGTTTGTGTCACTTCGCCTTGTTGTCGACGAGTTTCTTGATGTTGGTCTGGACGAGTCGGACCTTGGCGAGGATCTCGTCGGCGGTCGCGGTCCAGGTGAAGGGTTTGGCGTCGGTGTTCCAGTTGTCGATGTAGTCACGGATCT
>NZ_SUMC01000193.1 GCF_005047355.1 Actinacidiphila oryziradicis | reverse complement strand
CACCGCCCTGATGGTCGACCTCTATGCAGGAACCGTCGTCTACCGCGCCACGGTGAGCCGAGAACCACTGGACGACGTGGCGATCGATCAGATCGTCAACCTCCTCCTGCACGGATGCACCCCGACCCGGCCGCCATCCCCCAACGACGCAGGCTAATATATTCGGCCGGTCAGACCCCGACGCCCGTCGATCCTGGGGAGCGGCGGCAGCGTGGCTACCCGCAGGGCGTACAGCGCGTGGTGGCGGTGCGGGCGCTCGGCCTGTCCAGGGCGAACAGGGTGAGCTGTTCCCGGTCTGGCGCCACCACCCGTTCTTCACCGACAGCCCGTTCGCCAGCAGTCAGCGCTCGGTGGCTGTTTCCCCGACCGTCCGCGAGGTCGACGGGGTGTCGGGCAGCCCCAGCAGCTGCTCCTCTGGAAGAGGGCCTGGCCCAGGAGCCCGGCAACGTGGTGGTCGCAGAGGCCCCGGGGGCCTCCCATGTGGCGCTCCCGGACGCGGACCATTGCGCCAGCAGCCTCCGGTTTCCTGCCGCTCTGGCCCAAAGGGGTGACGACTGCGGCCAGACCCAGGTCGCCGCGCCGCCGGGCGGCGCGGGGAGGGCATCACCGAGGTGAGGGTGCGGGAGCGTGCGCTGCCGCCGCCTCCCAACTCCGGCACCGCCTGGCCGTGCCGGACGCTCCCACCGGCATCAATCCCGTCGAGGTATGGCCCGCCGACTGGACCCGGGGCAATCCTGCGTCCGAAGCGGCCGCGAGTGAACCCGCCGCATCGCTCTCGGGGACCGTCGTCCTGCGCTGCTGACACCACCACGGCCGCCACCGCGCCCGCTGCCCGCCAGGGCCGCGGCGCCGGGCGCCACGCCCGTACGGCTCAGGCGGAAGGGCTCTTGAACCACAGCACGGCGCCTACGAGCGCGAGCATGGCGCAGATGAGGACGGCCACGATCGTGGTGCCGTTGTTGCTGTCGGAAGCGTCGGTCTCCTGTGCCACGGGGCTTTCCTTCCCGGTCTCCGACGCGGCGGCCAACGCCCCGCTGGAGTTGGGGCTGCTGCCCGCGCCGGTACTGGGGCTGGGGTTGATCGGGGCGGCGGCCTTCAACTTGAGTACCGGAGCGGGCTTTTCGGGCTCGGCACCGCCCGTGGGTAGTTCGATCCACCGCGACACCTTGCCGTCGCTGTAGGTGTCGAGGGTCTTGAAGGCCAGCGACTTCGCGTCCGGCAGCTGCCGCACGACGATGCTGTGCTCGGCGTCCTTCCCCGGTGCGAGCGCGGGACCGCCGACGGTGTACCCGTCAGCGGTGGGCCGCAGTTTCCAGCCTTTGGGGGCGTCCTTGGCCGTGACCGCGTCCGGGGTGATGCCCACAGGCAGCACGATGCGGATCTTGGTGAAGCCGGACGAGTCGGATTCGGCCTCGTTGGTGAAGGTCAGGGTGACGTTCTCGGCCAGGGCCTGGGCCTTGGAGGCAGTCACTTCAGTATGCGCGGAGGCAGGGTCGGCAGCGGCGAAGACGGCAGCCAGCGCCGCGGCTGCGATCACACAGAGGCGTCGCACGCGGGTGGAGGGGTGTGCGGTAAGCACGAAGGATTCTCTCCTCGCTCGGGGGGGTCCGCGCGGGCAGGCGCGGTCCGTGAAGATCGGCAGGTTCGGATCGGTCACTGCCAAACGGGAGGTCCCCTGCGAACGAGGGAATGGGCAAGCAGCGCCGTGCCGAGGCCGGCAACAGGTGCGGTCTGCGGAGCTCGTGGGCCATAGGGTCCAGCGCCGTGAGCCGGACGGAACAGACACCAGGTCAGCAGCCGGGCCAGGACGGCAGCGAGGGAGCGTAGGAGACGGACGAGAACCGACGGCAGCGCGGACAGCCGGCGGTCGGCGCCGTGCAGCAGCAGCGCTACCGCCACAGCCGCCAGGGCATGGGCAGCGAGCATCAGCAGGGTGCCGTGAGCGTCACGGTGTCCCGGCATGCCCAGCATGGCACCGTCGTGGTGGCCGCAGAGGGCCTGCACGCGGTGGAGCAGGACCTGGCCGGTCAAGGTCCCGCCGACGGCACCGGGCAGGCAGCGGATCCGCCCGACCCAAGGCAGGACGGCAAGGAAGAGGGCGGCCGTGGCGAACGACAGCGGCCCGTACGGCACCGGCGACTCGGTGGCCAGATGGTGCCCCACCGCAGCCAGGGCGGCGCTCACCACCGCGAAAGCGCCCGCGTGCCAACACCGCGTCGCCACCCGAACCTGCAGGGGCGACCCGGCGCCGGTTACGCGACTGCCTCTGGCTGCCATGCCCGCCCATCATCCACGTCTTCGGGGCGCCTGACGCCCGACAAGGCCGCTATACCCCCGATTGGGTGAAAGCCGGACTCACGACCGATGCGGGACCCTATGATCCGGCCTGCGCACTCGATTCGTTACTACAAGTAGTTGAATGACTACCATTAGCGGTGTGCGGATTCTAGTACGGGTAGGAGAGCGGAACTCGGCACCCCGGATGCTGCTGAACCCGGGCGTCTGCTGCTGACGGTCGACGACAAGGCCGCCCCGCTCGGCACCTCGGTCGACGGCATGCTGACCAACCCGACCATGCCGCCGTCCACGGCCATGGGCGTCACGGGCGCCGCGTACACGAACAACGACCTGAACGCCGCGCCGCGACCGCCCTGTTGACATCGACACCATGGCCGACCGCGTCTCCCTCCAGTCACCCGCCAACGCCGGCACCCTCGCCCCGGCCGGAAACCTCAGTGTGAACGCCGGCCCGGACGCCGGATTCGACATCTACTTCTCACCCAAGCACGGCACCAACCAGGGCTTCGCCGCCCTCAACACCGCCGGCAGCTCCCGCCTCTACGAGATCAACGTCCTCACCGGGCCCCGCCCACGACCTGGGCGCCTTCCCCAAGAACCGTCAGGTCACCGACCTCGCCCTGCCCCTGAACCAGCACTGACACCCCCTGCGCGACGCGTGCGCCGGTGCGGGCGGCCGGGGCCTGTCACTCGTGTGGACCGTGCCGAGGGGCGGCGGGTGACACGTGATCATAGCGTCGGCCTTGTCCGATTCGGCTTTCCTGGGAAGGATTTGTCCATGAAGCGCATTGCCCGTGGCCTCTTGCTGGCCTGCATGACCGCCGCCGTCCTGGTTCCGACGATGGGTACGGCCTCGGCTGCTCCGGCCGTCGCGCAGGCCTCGGCGTTCGACCACCACCGTTTTGATCGGGACTGCGACCGCGGCTGTTTCGACCGCCGGGACTTCGACCGCGACCGTTTCGACCGCAGAGACTGCGACCGCGACCGTTTCGACCGCCGGGACTTCGACCGCGACCGTTTCGACCGCCGGGACTTCGACGACATCCGCATTGGTCTCATCGTGCTCTGACGCAGCGGTCACGCGGCTGCGGGCATCACCCGGCGAGGGTGGTGCCCACAGCTTTCGTGTTCCATGCCGTTGGGGCCGGACCGTCGCCGATGATGACCCGGCCGCTACGGCCGTTCTCGCTGTTTCCGGGCGCCGGTGCTACTTCGGTATCAGGACGGTGTCGACGATGTAGACGGCCGCGTTGGAGGAGTCGTCGATCTTGTAGGCCTCGCCCGAGCCGGTGGTGGTGAGCTTGCCCTTGCGCAGGGTGTCGAAGGAGCCGCTCTCCAGCTGCTTCGGCGTCACCTTCTGACCCACCACGTGGTAGGTGAGGATCTTGGTCAGGGTGGCCTTGTCGGCGAGGACCTTGTCCAGGCCGGCTGTCGGGATCTTCGCGAAGGCGTCGTTGGTCGGGGCGAACACGGTGATGTTCTTGGCGTTGTGGAGGGTATCGACCAGGCCGGCCTGCTTGACGGCGGCGACCAGGGTCGACCGGTGAGGCGCCCGCAACTGGCGTACGCCGCGGTGCCGGCGTCCAGCGTCGAGCTGGCCGCCGTCGACGACGGCCCGGTGCCGGCCGGGAAGGCCCCCACGCCGGACGGGTACCTCGCTTGATGAGGGGACCGCGCGCAAGGTGGCGGAGACGGTGCCGGGCGGCACCCGGGCTGGCCGCGAGTCCCGGGCCGGGCTGTTCGTGCGCTGGTGCAACTCCCGGGGCCGGATCCACTCCGACCCGGGCACGGTCGCCGACTACGCCAACTGGCTTGCCGACTGCGGGCATCCGGCCGAGATGATCACCGCCTGCACCACGACGCCCGCCAGCCTGCGGGCCAGCGCCGGCGGCCCGCTGCTGGACTCCGAGCGGCACCTGATCCAGGGCGTCATCAACCGCCGCGCGCAACTCGACGCCGCCGGCCCGGACGGCCAGGGCGACGCGCTGCAGGCTAGGCGAGTGCACTCGGGCCTACCTGATCGCGATGCTCGCCACCCTCGACCGCCGCACCGTGCGCGGCCGCCACGACGCGTTCGCGCTGTCGCTGCACTGGCACATCGCCGGCCGGGCCAGCGAGCCGGCCGCGCTGAATCTGCGCGACCTGCGCGAGGTGAGCGCGGAGTACCACGACCCGGACACCGGCGTGCCGGTCGGAGGCGGTGCCGCGGTGACCGGCGTGCCGGGCCACCGTTCCTCGTACGACCCGGTGGTGCCGCGCGAGGGCCGTCGCGTGGCGCTCATCGCCTACGTCGTCGACAGCGACATGGTCGAGGAGATCTGCTGTGACCCGGCGGCTGCATCGTGGTGGTCCGCAGGACCGACGTCGCCGACGTGGCGACCTGCCAGTTCGAAGCGGACTTCGACCCCGGTGCCGACGCGCCGCTCTTCACTCATCTGCCAGGGTTCCGCGCCGGTGGCTTCGCCCGGGAGGACCCGGATCTGCGACGACGTGCTGCACGGCCTCCGGCTTGTAGACGACGTCCTCGGACGGGCGATTCCGGGTAGGCGAGCCTTCGGCATATAACGCACAGCTCCTCCCCTCGGATGAGAGCCCTGTCCCCCTAAGTATCGCCGCAAACCGGACCGTCTTCCTTCCGAACTGCGCCCAGTGTCTTATGAGGCTGGAGCGGCGCTCCAGGCGGTGAGCATGTCCACAAGAGCGTTGGCTCCCCTCGATTGCAGAGCGTGCCGCTGCTTGTCCGCTGCTGTGCCTTCCTGCAGGAGCCGACGAGCGAGGGCAAGGACCCGGCCCGCGTCGCCCGACTCCTGCAGGCCGGGTTCGAGGTAGGCCATCAGCAGGCTGACGACGTCGCCAGCCTTGCGCGGCTGTGCGGTGAGTGGATCGACGAGCATATCGGCCGTGCCGTGTCGGGCGGCGTACCAATTGGCCGCGGCCAGGAACTCGGGTGACGGGGTGGGGAACGGCAGACCCATCCGCTCCTCGCGAATGACCGTGGCGACCAGTGCGCGGGCTATGCCGGCCAGCATGACGGCGTCGTCAGCCCGCAGCTGCACGTCCATGGCGCGCACCTCAACGGTGGGATAGTGCTCGCACACGCGCGCCTGCCAGTACAGCTGGCCGCGGTCGCGGATGACGCCGCTCGTCGCAAGCTGCGAAGAACGCAACCGACTCACTGGCACGGGCGCCCCTCGGTAGGGGCCCGAGACCTCGGACATGACACGTATGGCAAAGAGGGCACGTGATCACGCTGGGTGTCGAAGAGGAGTACCTGCTCCTGGATCCGGCCAGTGGCCTACCGGTGCCGTTGGCAGACGAGGTACGCGCTGCGGCCGACCTGGAAAGCGCCGTGAACCCCGGGGAGGTCCAGCCCGAGCTGCTCCAGGTCCAGGTGGAGGTCGCCACACCCGTCTGCCGTAATCTGAAGGAGGTAGGCGGGCACCTCTCGCGAATGCGCCATGCGCTCAGCGCCGCAGCGGAGAAAGCCGGCTGTCGGATCGCCGCCTGCGGAGCGGCCCCCTTCACTGTGGAAGGCCAACTGGCGGTTCGCCCGGGAGGACGCCTTCTTCTACCACGGTCAGCGCCGCCGCCCACGCGGCGGCCAGGGGCCCGCGGACGGCGCCGGCCGACAGCATGTGTCCTGGCCCGGTGCGGGGCTCCCGGGCGTGGATCTGATCGTCGTCCTACGCCGGCGTGCACCGGCACGTCCACACGCGGCTTCGCGCATCACGGCGCCGAGCCCGGCCTCGCCCAGCGGGCGCTGGCCTACGAGCGCCGGGCAGGCGCCATCACGGCGCGCCTGACCCGTCTCCTGGGCGGGAAACGCGCAGGCAGACGACCCCGTACGAGCGTTTCTGCGTCCCGGGCCCGCGCGTCGCCCGCCGGCGATCCCGGCCGCGGCGTACGTCTGGGCCGTGGACCACGACTACGGCATGCACCTCACGCTCGCGATGGGCGGCCGCTTCGGCCTCGCCACCAACGACTGGCCCCGGAGCGCCCAGTGGGTCGCCCCCTATCTCTCGATCATCGCCAACGCCTTGGACCAGGAAGAGTCCGCGGCGTTCTTCGAGGCGGCCCGACGCGCGCACCACCGAGAACTGAAGGTGACGAAAGCCCGGACGCACCAGTTCGGCTTCGCCGCCTACCTGTCCACCCAGCTGGACGACCAGGAGCGGACCCTCGCCCGGGCATCGGCGTGGGAGGCGATCAAGGCGATCCACCACATCGTCCGGCAGGACCGCACCGCCGACTTCGAGCAGTACATCGACTGCGCCATCGATGCCTTCTCCCGCAGCGCCGGACGGCAGCCGGTGGCGGCGGACTCCGGCTCGTAGCCGAGGAGCAGCACCAGGGACAGTCGACCCGCCTCGTGCCGAACGCTGCATGCGTTGCACCACCTGCTGCTGCACTCCGGAGCTGGTCTGTTGCACGAGCAGCACCCGTGTGCCGCCTGGGCTGCAGCGCGCGGGGCGCTTCGAGGAGCAGGTGGAGTTCTGTTACCACTACGCCAGGGGAGCGAAGCAGATCCGGGCCGAGGAGGACCCCACTTACCTTGTGCTGCCGTGTCGGGACCCTCGCCGGACTGCGTTCGGTGAGACAGCGACTGCGTTGCATGAGAACGGACAGGGGCCGGTATCCCGTCTGACCGAACTTTGAGTGCGTCTCATCGGAGTGTGAGCGCGTGTCCTGGCGCGCATCGCCGTATGCGGGTAGGGAACATTTGGGAGCCGGAGTCGCGATGGGGCTGCGGCACGGCACGTCAAGGACATGCCGTGGCATGGGATGAAGGAACGTGGCCAATGGCAACAGGCAAGGTGAAGTGGTTCAATGCGAAGAAGGGCTTCGGTTTTATCGCACAGGATGACGGCGGCCCGGACCTGTTCGTGCACTACTCCGCTGTCCAGACCAGCGGCTTCAAGGAGCTGGATGAGGGAGAAGTGGTCGAGTACGAGGCCACCCAGGGCCCCAAGGGCCACCAGGCGGAAAACGTCGTTCGCGCGACCCAGAACACCGAGCGGCGTCCTGTCGCCCGCCGGTGACCGCAAGGGCAGGGCGCCGGCGCCGGTGACACGGGCTGGGTGGCTCGCACAGAGCCGGTTCCTGCCCGAACTGGCCCGTCACACCCGCTGGTGTCCGGCGCGGGTCCAGGGCGCGGCCGATGCGGTCGTCGTTGAGGAAATCGGGAGTGATGCCGAAGACCTCCTCCACCGCCCACTGCGCGGCCCACTGGTTGACCTTGAACATCGGCATCGGCGAGGAGAGCCGGTTGGCGATCAGTACCTCGATGACCTGCCCGTGGCTGATGTGCGCGATGTCGGTCCGCATCGGGCACAGTCCGTCGATCATCCCGGCGACGTCCAGACGGCGCAGAAACTGCGCAGACGCGGGCAGAGAGCCCAGCCGCTTCTCCACCACAGAGGTGATCAGAAGCTCGGCACGGGGGCGGTGGACCCGGGAGCGGGCAGAACCGGTGAAGACAGGCACGCCACCTACAACGCTCCAGAAACCGTCTCGGACACCGCCCCGACGCCGAACCACCACAACGAAGCACCTGCGAAAGACAGGCCTAGCCGCAATGCCGCTGTTTTAAGCGGTGACCTTGGGTTTTCGCTTGGCCGGGGCGCTCTTGGACGCGGGGGTGATGGTGACCGCCTCGGCCGGCGGGGCGGCGGGCTGGGGCCAGGT
>NZ_SUMC01000192.1 GCF_005047355.1 Actinacidiphila oryziradicis | reverse complement strand
GCACTCCGGGCCCGTGGAACCCGGCGCACCCGCGGCGTCACGCGACGGCCCACCTCGAACGGCCCGAGGACATTACGGGGCGAACCGCCGAGCAGGTCAGCGACCGAATCCCGCTGACGAATCGAGGTTAGGGCCGCAGTAGTGGCTCATAGCAATGCCCAGGATCTTGGCAGGAGTGGAGATGTCCAGGCAAATCATTTGGCGCTGCCAGTCCATCGGTCTCTTGGTCATGTTCTCCCAGTTAGCCCCGGAATCCTCCGTACGGCTCCCTGCGGCCCTGGCAGGCTTGTCGGTTACTTCAGTGGCCGCAGCCTCTTTTGCGGACATTCGAGCGGCCTTCTGAGCGTCCCGCTCTGCCTCGGCCTCACGGTATGCGGCCTCCCAGGGAGAAGCCTCGGAGAACGGGTCAAAGGTGTGATTCTCCAAAGTCATTTCCTGCCTCCAAATAGTTAAGGCCCCGCAGCTCGTGCCGACCGGGGGCCTATATCGTGAAATGCGAGAGCCCTGGATCGCTCCAGGGCCTTCGGTCTGGGTGATGTGTTGCCTTGCTAAGCCTGTTTCGAGGAGCCAACAGGTCAGTCTTCCGCCGCTGGCACTTCACATCCACTCTTCTTACGCCTTCACGGCTGCAGCGGATCAGCCTTGCCACTCACCCATTTCGTGCTCGTCCGCCCACTTCCGCCAGGCGGCGTCCCCATCGCCCTCGATCAGGAGGAAAGAGACGTCGCTGTCTTGAAGGCGATGCTCTCGCTTGCCGTCCTTAAAGCAACGCGCGTAGGCAATTACTGAAGCTGACCACAAAGCATCTATGACCACACCATCGCGCTCATCCTCCGGCCTTGCCATGAAGCTCAGCAGGTGAGAGCAGCAACCATTCACGAAGTTCAGATCTTGAAGGATTGCGATTATGCTGCCAAGGTCTATCGCTGACGACAGGTCGAGCGCCACTATTGGGAGCGGCACAGGTTCTTGCATGTGAGTTGCCTTCCGTTATGGCGGGTATTCTAACACCTCTCGCTAGGAATCAAGGTTGTCCCACTCATCTCCCAATACCCAGCGGAGTGCCGACAGCTTGCCGCTGACCATGCCCCACTCAAAGTCGGAGTAAGGGCCTAGATTGCCCTCACCGTACTTTGCCTCCATTTCCCGACAGGCAGCTCGCATGGTCGCGATGAGCTCCTCGGGAATGCTTTTATCGCCTGCCGCTATTCGCTCCTCTAGAACCATCTTCCGGTTGTACCAAACTCGGTCAAAGAACTCCTGCTCCGCCTCGATGATTTCGGCTTCAGTGCGCCGCTTCGACTGTAGGTGCCGGATGATGAATTCGTCGCGGCTCTCAAGGAGGCGCTCAAGGTTTGGCCGCTCCCAGTAGCGCACCCGAAACGGCGGCCGGTTGTTTGTCTCGTACGACTTCAGGAAGTCCTTGCACGGGTTCGAGAGATAGTTGCTGGCGATCACCAATGCCACGTCGGCCCGCTCTGCGGTTGCCCATGCCAGCAGACTCGTGATTTTGTCCGGTGGAATGCCGCGCTGGTAGTGCTTGCAGTCGACGAACCAGGTTTCCAGGTAGTGGCGCCCGTCCAACTCTTCGCGCGGGAGTTGCGCAACGATGTCACGCCCCGAGTCGCTGGGGCTGGCTGCCAACCCTGTGCCCTTGCGCCAATCTAGGTTTACGAAACCCATGTCGCGCATGAGCTCAAAACAGAACTCCTCGAACTGGGTCTCGTTCATGTCGTCGTAGGGCATGTCTGCCATCATGCGCGCAGCGTAGCGGCAGCGCCCCGCTACAGTCACTGGCATCGCATCATCCGGCGGGGGAGCAAGCCGGGAACGAGGAAAGGTCTCCACCGCCAGGCTTCCCGCCGGCGCTGCACCACTCTTCGCGCCTTCCCAGCGGGGAGTCTTCACTCCTGCTGGTTGAGCCGCTCCAGGTACTCGGCCTCTTCCTTCGGCGCCCTCAGGGTCAAGATGCTGTCAGGCCTCACCGCGTAAGCGGTGAGGTTGGTGTGCCTGTCCTCGCCGTCCAGGTGGTACAGCGTGCCGTCCTGGGCCAGGTGGACCGCGATCTCCTTGATGTGACACGTAAGGCACTTGAAGGCAGCGTACTCGGCCTCTCTAGGCATCGAGTACAGATCATCGGCCGTTACCAGCTTCGTTCTCACGGGCCTCCTTCCAGCGTTGATCGCGCCGATTCTATGTGGAAGTTTCCCAGGAAGGCAAGTTCGGGAATTAATTAATTCATTCACGGCCTCACGAGGGCGCTTGACAGATGGTTGTGCGGGCGGCATCAGGCGGGGTAGCGTTCCGGTGCTCACGCCGAGAGGCTTCTAAAACCTCTCCGCTAATGTCCAAGTGATCAGGAAAGGTTATGACCCAAGACGAGTGGTTGGAGAAGTGGACGGCTGAACTTCCCGAACGAAATCAAGAATGGTACAAGGAGCTGCATGAAATTGTGGGCTACAGGGTTATACAGCCGAATGGCCCTGGGAGCGGTCTCATATTTTGGGACGTGATGAAGCCATGAAACAGGATCACGAAGCGTAATCGCAGACGCCCCCATTCGCTTGCTACTGCGTGAATTAATTAAGTCCGATCAATTAATTCATTCACGAAAGATAGTTGGGTGGGGGTATTCCATTAAATCAATCACAAAGGACCCGCCGGGGATGCCGTCCTTCGGTCGCTTTTGCCAATGAAAATATTCATGAGGTGCCGACTGCTCTCGGTCCCCCATGAGTAGCGGTACTCCGGTCAAGTGCCACCGAGGGATTTGCGGATGCGGTCCATGTGCCTGTCAGCCCACAGTTTCTTGGCCTCCTGGACTTCCCGCTTTAGAGCAGCCCGATTCTCATCGCTGAGTGTCGGATCTTCTGCGTACTTCTCAACTATCTTGAGGTCGCGTTGGAACGCCCTCTCGTCTGCCTTACGATCCTGCCGCTCGTTCCAGCGCATCAGGGCGAGTTCCCACTGGGATTTGGCCAGGGCAATAACAACCCCGGTCATCGCCCCTGCGCTTGGCGCAGCCCAAGTCAAGACGACGCCCCATGCGGTCTGGGTGCCGACGATGTGAGCGAGCGACAGCATCAGCGTGCCGGTACTGGCTCCGCCTACCCCCGCAGCAATCTTCTTCCTCTGCGTACTCTGTGTAGCGCTAGTTCTCCTGCGCGTAGCGGCCTTGGGTTCGGGGACGACGGCTTCAGACATCCGAGTCTCTCCCCCGCCCAGGGCCGTGCACGCTGTCTGACGCTTTGATGTACGCCCTGATATTGGCTGCGGCCTGCTCAGGAGTCTCGTGAGATCGGCGCCTACGCAGCCTGCGCCCCACCTTGGGCAACTCCTCCTTCGCATTCCAGAAGTTCCAGGAAGAGAACACCACGCCCACCAACGAGGGGAATAGCGACCACCAGTGATCCATGCGTCCAGCCTATCCGCTTGAAGTCCGCTGTGGTGTCGCCCAAGTGACTTCTTGGACAACCAATTTGACGATCAGGCAGCTCGCCTCTGCATGCACTGAGAGTCCACGTGGCTGGCCCAGGGTGGATCCACCGATGGGGGACCTGGACGACGAGGCTTCAAGTCCACGCGGTGAGCCTGTCCGGCTCAATCAGCCGACAGATGTGGCACTCTTCTGAAAGGTGCGGTGAGCTGACTCCCTTGGTGTCGCCACTCAAGACGTGCCATTGGATGTGAGCGGCGGCTTCCAAGACGCATTCTGGACACTGAGGCTCGGACCAGACGCACTCAACTCCCGGCAGGTGACTGCTGGCGGTTTTCGCAGCCGAACGCGCTTTCACCGACCGGCGCACGCTCATTCGGCATCCCCCTCAAAGGCCCAGCCGAGCCGTTTCATACCTTCCGCGGTGAGGCCCAGAGAGCCCGCCAGGTGACGGAACTCCATCTGATGCGTGCTGGTGGCCGTGCCGTCAATAATCTTTCGGAAGTAGGTCAGCATCACGGCGACGGTCGGGATGAACGACTCGTCCCACATGACGGCCTGCGGGGACTCCCACCACTGCTGCCACTGCTCCCGTTCAGCCTCCGTCCAGCCTCGAACGGCCGGCATGCGAGGCACGGGAAGCCCATGATCGGAGGGCAGCTCCACCATACCCTTGTATCTGGAATGTGGACTATTCGGATTTCGGAACTTTGGCATCAGACATTACCTCTCGCGCAATAATGGGCCCCTGCTCGTATGTGCAGGGGGCCCGGATCGGGAACTCTCAGGCAGCGTCTTCTTCGGGTGGCGCGATGAAGCCGTCACACTCGGCCCGGTTCCCTTGGTATTGATCAACTAGCCCGAGGTCCCAGGCAGACTGATATGTCAGCTTGCCGTCGGGCGTGGTCTGCCACGCGTTGATCTCGTCTCCAAGCTGTCCTGAGAACCCTCGCCACTTAGGCCGGGTCAGCTCTCCACCACTGACAGCCCAAAGAAAGCGGCTGACGCTGTCCTGCATCTTGGCTCGGGCGGTTTCCGCTTTGGCTACCGCAGCGATGTATTCCTTCTTAGCCTTCTCGGACTGCGCGAAACCTTGGCTTGCCAGCGCAGGAAGCTCATGCTTGATTGCCTCGGTCACCCGGTCTTCTGCCTGCTTAACCGCATGGGCCAGCGCAGGCTCCAGTCGCTCATACTCTGCAACCCGGGCACGCGCCTGGACCATGAACTCCTCACGATCGGGAAGCGGCTTGGACTCTGCGATGGCCTGTGCCTCCAGCTCCCGCAACTCCTCGTCGGCCCGCCGCAGGGCTGGGACGTAGTAGGCACCGGTGCGGCCCCCGCGGCTGTCGGTAACGTACTGGCGCGCGCAGTCAGCATTCTCCGCTCGATAACTGCGGTGCCGGTCATGCAGCTCCTGCTGCTTGCGGATCAGCTCCAGCGTCTCCTTGGAGAGCTCGAAGCCTGAGAGATCGAATCTCTTAAAAGAAAGCATAGTTGGACTCCTTAAATATTAGTTGCGGCCGAACAGCAAGTCGTCGAGTACGCCCGCCTTGCGGGCCTGTACGATCTGCTCAGCAGTCATTCGGCTCAGGTCTTCACGCGAGAGTTGCAGCTTCTCGTGTACGGCGTTGGCGACTGCCTGCTTGATCTCCTTCTCGAACAATTTGGAGAACAGTTCTTGGGATGCTTCAGTCATGGTTCCTCCTAGGTGGTGGTATTAGCGGTGGTCCTGATCCTTGTCAGCACCTTTCTGGCTGGCCTCCAACGGGATGCAGGTCGGCCGTCATCATCGATTCCTGTTTTGCGGCCCGGATATCCTCACAGGCGAGGATCGCCTGATGATTCTCTCCGTCGTTAGCCGTGTCAGAAAGAATCTTCCAGATCGGGATGCCCAGGTGGTGAGCCATTCGCACTACGTCATAAACGGAAGGGTTCCGGGTCCCGGCCTCCCAGCGGTGAACGGTGGTCACCGTCACTCCCATTCGATCAGCCAACTCCTTGGCAGTTACGTCCTGATTCACTCGGTAGTTCTTCCACTGTCCGGGTTCATAGATGTTCATCACAACTCCTAGCCAATGACCAGATGGAATATCGGAGGGCAAAATGAGAAGGCCCCGGCTCCCCTGCTGAAAGGCAGAAGGGGAACCAGGGCCACTACAGAACCTTGGCTGCCAGAACGGTACCCAACCAAACTCTGTAAGCCTGGGTGGTACCCAAGCCAGAAACCAAATACTCAGTTCTACTTTCTACTTCTAGTCTCTAGTCTCTAGTCTCTAGTAAGTAGACTCTAGTAAGTAGACTCTCTAAGTTTCTTCGTTCGAGAGCTCGTTTCACTCGCTCTCTCACTTAGTACGTCGGTGACCATCTGAGCGTTTCGGGCCGTTTGAGCCCAAAGTGAGACGGAGATCACGTCAAGTGGTGCCCTGGAGGCACACGAGAAGAGGTGTGCTCAGGAAGCGCCCCTCGGGAACCCCGTCCGGAGCCAGACCCTGACAGGCCGACTTATGTGCCCTCTCGAACAGGGCCCTATGGCGTGAAATGAATGAGTTATCTGACGCTAGTGCTGTGACCGCATAGCTTCGCCGGGTTGGTGGTCGTGGCGGTTGGATGTGGAGTGACGTCCGTCCGACTGCTGGGACGGGCGCCTCTCTCCGTCGCGGCCTGACGCCTTCGCTCGCCTGAGAGGAACTCAGCGGCGCCGTCGCCCCGGGGACAGTGCGCCGAGCGTCGCGTTCACGATCGCCCCGAACAGCAGCCAGCCCCACGCCATCCCGCCAACCGGGCGATGCCTCATCACCCCGAAGGCGAAGTCGCCAAGTCCGCCACCCACGAAGAAGATCAAGAAACCTCGCAGCGCGGACCGCCATCTTGGGCGGGCTATGTCTGAAGTCACGGAAGGCATTATCCACACGCTGCGGCAACCGACCACGGCCGCATGATGATCACTACGGCATACCGGTGAACCTATGTGGTCACAGCACTAGATCACGAACGAACCCATCCCATGAGTTGTCTTGATCAGACCTTCGAGTCTGAGGTTGACCAGGACCTTCTGAGCAGTGGCCTGAGCGATGCCGTACTGCTGGGTGAGGGCGACGACAGAGGGCACACGGGCCCCAGAAGGTAGCTCGCCGGCCTCAATCTGCCCGCGGATCACCTCGGCCACCTGTTCCCACTTCGGCCGTGTCTCGTCCCATTCGATCATGTACCGCACCGTGCCATGGCATAGAGCACCCTGCGAGCGGTGGAATAACCCGCCGCTCTACGGCATGCTAGGGGTGACAAGAAGGGTGGTGGGATGAAGTACACGGTGGTCCCTTGGCGAGACAGCAACGACGTTCTGCGCGGCTTCGCCATCTGGGATGACGAGATCAGCCCTGGGCTGAAGGAAGCCGGCCTGAGGCCATACTGCTCTCTCAACGGCGTCGAGTTGGTGTTCATGCGGTTCACCCAGGGGTGGCAGTGGATCGCAGACTGCATGGCCAGGGGACTGGACATGGGGACGCCAGGCATGACCATCCGTACCTACAACGTGGGTCCAGGGGGCGGGGTGGTGGAGCTGGGGAAGTACAGCAAGAACCCCCAAAGGGGCTCACATCCGCTGCACAACGCCTGGTAGAGGTGAATGAAATAAAGAACCCCCGGCCACAGGGCCGGGGGTCTTTTGATGCTCGGGGCCGGCTACATGGCCGGCATGGGCAGCATCCCGTCAGCCGTGTCCTTGTCGGCAGCCTTGGCCACCTCAGCCCGCTTCATATTGGTCAGGTAGCGGCGAGCCGTCCGGGTGCTGCGGTTGAGGACCGCACCAAGGTTCTCCGGATTGACCTTCTCGCCGGCCACACGGAGTCGAGCTATGGCCGCCTCCACCTCTTCCTCGGACAGACCCTTGCGGCCACCACGACGCGTCTGCTGGCCGTTCTTGTTGCCGGGCATGTCATCGTGCATGTAGTCGCCCTCCAGGCCCTCAGCGGCCTCGTCAGACACTTCCTGAACCTCCACCACAGAGGCAGTCTCAGCCGGTGCAGCGGCCATGTGAAGCATGTGGGCCACAACCATGGGAGGCACGGCGGACACGAGCGCCACCAGGACGGTGGACGAGTGCATGTAGTTCTGCGAGATCAGGTGGGAGATGTCCTGAGCACACAGCGCCAGGGCCAGAGCCGCTACAGCGCCCACCAGGGCACTCCTACGGCTCGGCAGGCTCCGCCGCTTGGCTATGTCAGCGATGACCGCAGAGCAGGCTGCGTAGACGGACACACATACCGGCATCAGTCTCGCCACGCCCGGAGTCCACCCGGCCACGATTGCGAGGTGGATTTCACCGGGGATGGACATGAGCAGGGCGGCCACCAGGACCACGGGGCGACCGGCCTTGAAGACCAGCTTCGCGTACCAGGGCAGGTCAATGGACACGGAGGAGGACATAGCTATCCCTTCGTCGGACTTACGTGGGGAGTGCTGGAGAGAAGTCAGTGCGTTGTGGCAAAGGGAGTCCCTGTTCGATGAGCAGGGGCTTCTTCGTGTGCGGGGCATGATCGCGGAGAGGTAGGGGCAGGCAGCGGACGGCTTGTTGTTGACCGAGGAGGTTGAGATGCCGT
>NZ_SUMC01000191.1 GCF_005047355.1 Actinacidiphila oryziradicis | reverse complement strand
GGCGTTGCGCGTGCTCTACCTGATCTTCTTGCGGCTCCTCGGACTGCTCCTGCTGCTCTCCCGCTCGCCGGGCGCCAAGGACGTCGAGCTGCTCGCGCTGCGCCATGAGAACGCGGTGCTACGCCGCCAGCTCGGCGTCCGGCCACGCCTTGTGTGGCCCGACCGCGCCGTGCTCGCAGCCTTGGCCCGACACCTGCCATCCCACCTGGGCCGGCACCGCCTGGTCACCCCGGCCACCCTCCTGTCCTGGCACCGCCGACTGATCCGCTGGAAGTGGAAGCAGAAACCGGCGCGCACCGGCCGCCCGCCGATCTCCGAGGAGCTCACCGCCCTCATCCTGCACCTGGCCCGCGAGAACCCGACGTGGGGATCGACCCGCATCCAGGGCGAGCTGCGCCGTCTCGGTCACCGGGTCGGCGCCTCGACCATCCGCCGCATCCTGCGCAGCGCCGGCCTCGGTCCCGCACCCCGGCGCAGCCCCGCCGGAGGACCGACGTGGCGCGCGTTCCTGCGCGCCCAGGCCTCCGGCCTGCTGGCAGCGGACTTCTTCCACGTCGACACCGTGGTCTTGAAGCGGCTGTACGTGTTCGCGGTCATGGAGGTCGGCACCCGCACCGTGCGCATCCTCGGCGTCACCACCCACCCCACCGTGGCCTGGGCCACCCAGCTCGCCCGAAACCTACTGTCCGACCTCGGTCAGCGAGCCTCCGGCTTCCGCTACCTGCTGCGCGACCGCGACTGCCGCTATACCCAGGCGTTCGACGCCGTCTTCACCGCCGACGACATCGAGATCCTCAAGACCGCACCACAGGCTCCGCGGATGAACGCCCACGCCGAGAGGTTCATACGCACCGCACGAGCCGAGTGCACCGACCAGATGCTGATCTACAACGAGCAACACCTGCGACACGTCCTGGCCGAATACACCCAGCACTACAACTGCGGCCGGGCCCACCGAGCGCTGCAGCTTCGCGCCCCAGCCGACGACCCCGACCCCATCCCCTTCCCGGCCCAGCGGATCCACCGTCACGACATCCTCAGCGGACTCATCCACGAGTACCACAACGCCGCCTGACGAAGATCACGACGGCTGAAGAAGCTGCAGGTCGGCGCTGTACGGGACTTTTGGAACCCCACAACCGTGTGCGACCGGATGAAGCTGGTGAGGTACCTCTTCCAGACTGCGGTGGAGGAAAAGCGGCGGCCCGACGACCCCACCGACGGGGTCAAACTCCCCCGCGCCGCGAGGCACGCGGTCGACGAGGACGAGATCCCCACCCTGCACGAGGTCGATCTCATCGCCAAGCAGATCTCACCGCAGTACCGACTGACGGTATACCTGCAGGCCGGGGCGGGGCTGCGGATCAGTGAGCCCCTGGCCTTCACCGCCGACTGCCGCCGTTCCGGCTTCCTGCGGGTGCGCCGGCAGGTCAGCTCGAAGGCGCACCGCGAAGACTGCGAGACCCGCGTCGTCCCGCTCAAGCACCGGGCCGAGGGAGAGTACCGGGACGTCCCCCTGCCCGCCTTCCTCGCCCAGGAGGTCGACGCGCACCTGAGCCAGTGGCGCACCGTGACGGCGTCGGGCATGGAGGTCCTGTTCGCGCCGCGCGATCGGGGCAAGGGCACCATGCCGACGGCGACGACCTACGCCTACCACTTCAGGAAGGCGCTCAAGGACGCGGGCATCGTGAAGCCGGACGGGAGACCGAAGTACACGCCGCACGGCCTGCGCCACTTCTTCGCCTCCACCGCCCTCGCCCACGGTATCCCGATCCACGAGGTGTCCCGCTGGCTCGGCCACCGGTCGATCAAGACCACGGTCGACGTCTACATCTCGTCCCCGCCTCCTGGGACCGCTGCCGCACCATCATGCAGGCTGCCCTGCGCCCTGGATCACCCGCGTCGTAGCCGGTCAAGGACGGTGCCGGGCCGGGTCCCAGGCACCGGCGGGTGGTCGGCACCGTCCGGCGCCGGCGCCGTCGCTGTGGCCGTTGCAGACGGCGAAAGGGTCGTGCCGGTGCGGGTCTTGGTCTCGAAGAAGTCGGCGGCCAGGATGGCGTTGGCTTGGGAGCGGAGGAAGTCGGCCCCGGTGGTGTGTTCCCGGTCGGGGGCGGGAGGGATGCCGTGTTCCTTGAGGATGCCCCACACGGTGGAGGCGGCGCGGCGTCACCGAGGATCGGCACGGCTGGATGCACCCGCTGGGCTGACCCGTCCTGGTGCCCCGGCGACCCGCGAGCTGAAACGGGCGGCCGTACGCCGGCCGTCCGTTCGGTGCGTAGCTCCTCCTCGGCGCGGGTATCCATTCAGTCCGCGGGGGGCGTGTCCTCCCGTGCGCGACGGCGGAAAGGGGAGGGGGAGGGTGAGCGGAGGGTCGCCGATACCGCGGTTGCGGTGGCTGATGAGGATGTTACGCACGCCCCGTCGGCCGCAGAGCCTCACCGTGCTCACGGTGCTGGCCGCCGTCGCCGGGCTGCTGCTGTGGCGGGCGTCAACCATGGACAGCTACGGTGAGAACCTTGCGCTCAACCTCGGCACCGACTTCGTCGGCGTCGTCATCACCGTGTTCGTGATCGGTCCGCTCATATCGCGCGCCCAGGAGGGCCGGGTGCGGGAGCACACCCGGCTCGACTACGAGTGGTTCGCCGCCCAGGTCTACGGCTCCACCACCAACGTGAAGGTGCTCGACACCTTCTCCAACCTCTTCGGTCCGCAGTTCTCCGAGCGCCTCTTCCGTGGCGTCAGGTCGGCCACGGCGCAGGGCGCCCGCGTCCAGATCCTGCTCCTGGACCCGGACTCCCTCGCCGTCATTCTGCGTGGCCGTGAGCTGGGCGAGCAGAACGCCGACATCCGCCGCGACATCATGCGCAACCTACGCACCCTGGACCAGTTCGCTGGCCGGCTGGGGGACACCGCACGCCAACTCCTCGAAGTACGACTGTGTTCCACGTCCCCCGGCGTCACCCTCTACCGCTGGGACGAGCGCTGCCTGGTCTCCTTCCTCACCGTCGGCCGGCTCTCCGGAGAGGGAATCCAGCTGGAGGTGGCGGTCCGCTCCCCGCTCGGTACGTTCGTCGAGCAGCGGTTCGATGAGCTGTGGCGGCAGAGTAAGCCCATGGACCGGTTCACCCATCTGCCGGTCACCCTGGTCGACACCGCTGACGGGCGACGGGGGTTCAGCTGCCGGTTCGTCCACGTCGAGGACTGCCTGTACGTCGACGCGCCCGACTTGGTGACCTATCTGGCCCGCCACCGCCTAGACCAGCTCATAGCGTACAGCGAGGCATTGAACGGCGCGGGTGCCCATGAGGTCGTCGTCGTGGACGATGAGAGCGAGCTGCATGAGCTGCTCATCCGGCACTTCGCGGAGAAGTACGATGCGTCGGCGACCGCCATTGTCGAGTTGCGGCCGTCGGTCCTGGTCACGGAATAGAGGCCCTGGCACACATGAGTTCAGCGCTCCACCTTGCACCGCATGCGGGCCCAAGCACCCGGTTTCGCTCCTTCACCCCCCGTGACCTGGACGGCCTGCTGCAGCGCATGTCCCTGACGCCCGCCGACCGGCTCGCCGTGCGCGCCGTTACGACGGTCCTGCCCTTCCGCACCAACACCTACGTCGTCGACCAGCTCATCGACTGGACGGCTGTGCCCGACGACCCGATCTTCCGGCTGACCTTCCCGCAGTCCGGCATGCTGCCTGCGCCCGACCTGCGCCGGATGGCAGACCTGCTGGCCCGGGACGCGCCGAAGGGCGAGGTGCAGCGCACGGCGCACGAGATCCGCATGCGCCTCAACCCGCACCCGTCGGGCCAGCTGGACGCCAACGTCCCCGTGCACGAGGGCCGCCGCCTCACCGGTCTGCAGCACAAGTACCCCGAGACGGTGCTGATCTTCCCGCGCCAGGGACAGACCTGCCACGCCTACTGCACCTACTGCTTTCGCTGGCCCCAGTTCGTCGGCGAGTCCGACCTGCGCATCGCCACCGACGACATCGCCACGACCAGCTCGTACCTGCGCGCCCACCCGGAGGTCAGCAGCACCCTGATCACCGGCGGCGACCCGCTGGTGATGAGCACGGACGTGCTGCGGCGGTACGTCGAACCGCTACTGGAGATCGACACCGTCCGCTCGGTTCGCATCGGCTCCAAGGCGCTCGCCTTCTGGCCCTACCGCTTCACCACCGACCGGGACGCCGACGACCTGCTCCGCCTGTTCGACAAGGTCGTCGCGAGCGGCCGCCACCTCGCGCTGATGGCCCACTTCACGCACCCGCAGGAGCTGCGCCCGCCGGTCGTGCGGGAGGCAATGCGCCGGGTGCGCTGTACAGGCGCCGTGATCCGCTGCCAGGGCCCGCTGGTGGCCGGGATCAACGACAGCGCCGAGGCGTGGGCCGAGCTGTGGGAGGAGACGACGACCCTGGGCGCGGTGCCGTACTACCAGTTCGTGGAGCGGGACACCGGCCCGCAGGGCTACTTCGGGGTCCCGCTGGTTCGCGGCCACCAAATCTTTCGGGACGCCTACGCCCGGGTCTCCGGCCTCGCTCGCACCGTACGCGGCCCCGTGATGTCGGCGATGCCCGGCAAGGTGTGCGTGGACGGCGTCGCCGACATCGCCGGCGAGCGCGTCTTCGTCCTGCACCTGATCCAGGCCCGCGACCCCGATCTCGTCGACCGCCCCTTCTTCGCCGCGTACGACGAGGGCGCAACCTGGTTTACCGACCTGAAGCCCGCGTTCGGCGCAAGCCGGTTTCTGCCGGGGCTGGAGGTGGGCTGAGGTGAGCAGCGAAAAGGATCCCTCACGGTTGCCGAACGGCCCGGAACCAGAATCCACCGGGCTGAGCAGGGAAGGGGCCCGGCCCTCATAGAGTCCTACCTTGTTGCGTGGGTCGGCGCACATCCGGCGGGGCGGGTGCGGGCGACATCGTGGTGGTGGCGGCGCGGCCCGGCACCGGCTGGGCGGTCGCCGTGCTCGGAACGTGCTGGACCCGGTGCCGGAGCGCTCCTGGGGGGCCTGAAGAGCGGCGTCCGCGCGCTGATCTCCAGGGGTGCCGGAGGAGCGCGGCGTAGCACCAGGCCAGGCGCGGGCGCGGCGGCGGCCTCCACCGTGACGGTGCGGCCCCCGCGCAGCGCGGCCAGCACGGGTGGGCGCAGCCCAGCGCGGCGGCCGCCGCCAACGGGCGCGGATCCCGTTCGCCTTCGACCCGTGGCGATCGAGCATCTTGCTGGTGGCGGGGGATAAGCGGAACCGCTGGACCGAGTGGTATGCGGAGGCGATTCCGCTGGCCGAGCAGCGGTACGCGGACTACGTGAAGATCCGTACCGAGGAGGAGGGTGCGCCGTGACCGGTTACTCGCGATGGAAGGACATCCGTGCCGCGCATGTCGAGCGGGCAGGCGGTGAGGCGGCGGTTGCCGAGGGGAAGCGGGAGCTGCTGGCCGAGGTGCTGGGGCATCGTCTGGCGGAGATCCGCCGGGCGCGAGGGCTGACGCAGGAGCAGGTGGCGGAGCGGATGGGTGTCACCAAGGGCCCGGTCTCGCAGATCGAGCAGGGATCGATCTCCGGCCAGGAAGTGCTCGCCCGATATGCCGCCGCTCTGGGCGGGCCGTTGCATCAGGCGATTTACTTCGACAACGGGGACATCGCCGCGATTGCCTGATCGACGAGTGGGGTGATGACGTTTGCTGGATCCGTGCTGGATCGGACCCCGCTGTAGCGCGTTACCGCAGGTGGTAGCGGTGTGGTGGATGTTTCGCTTCAACGTCTAGTGCGGCATTGCCTCGAAGGGGACGGCCCGGCGCAAGTGGAACTTCGCGACGACCGTACGGAGCAGCTTCTCCTTCATGTCCGTCGGAAACTCGATGCTCGTCCAAGCATCGGTGAATGTCTGATCCGGCAGTGACCGAGCGTCGGCGATACCCGGAAGTGCGGTGTCCGGCAGGAGTCGGCTCGCTGGTTATCCGTACCCTCGCTGGATCGATGCTGGATCGGGATGACGGCCCGTCAGGTGAGGTGGAGGTCCGGTCGGGGGTCCGGTGGGGCGGGGTGGGTGGGGGTTTCGGGGCGCTGACGGCCCGTGGGTGGGCGCTGGGGGTGAGGAATGGTGGTGGTGTGTCAGTCCCCGGGACGGTGGCTTCGGGGGGCCGTAGCGGGGCGTGTGGTGAGCGGTTGCTGCGGGCGGTGTGTCGGCCCGAGCGGCTGGGCGTGGCCGTGGGCCTGCTGCCATGGCGGGGGAGCGGCGGGCTCACGTTGCGCGGGTTCGAATCCTCGACGCGGGCGTACGCCTTGCTGTAGTCGGGGAGGCTTGGCGCAGGTTGAGTCCCCGGCAGGAGCCCCATGTGACCTGCGGAAACCCGCTAGTCGTCAAGCAAACTGTCCATCTACCGGTTGGTGGGAATCCACCGAGCAAGCACATCGTCCGGAATCAGGTAGTGGTCGCCATCGGTGAACGCAGGCACCACGTCGAAGGAGATCACCCCGCCGTTGAGGTCTCCGACCGTGTCGACGCCGAAGTCGACGCGTACGGCACGACGGTCGCAGCACACCCGGCCCGGGGTAGTAGGGCTCCAGGATCTCCGCGACTGCTTCGAGGACTTCGTGAGGATGGCGGTCAAGGAAACTCCTGTCCTTGAGGACAACCATGATGTCGATGTCTCGCAGCGGCTTCAGACGGCGACCTGTGGCTTGACCCGGAAATCATCCGACATGTTGTCCGGAAGAACGGTGCCTACCCCTCCCTACGTTGCGGGAAAAGGCGCGGCTGTGATCGCGTCAGGTGTGGGTCGGGAAGGCGAGCGTGAGCGAACCGCTGATGACGTGTCGTAACGGATTCCAGTGGCGTCGAAACCGGGGCAAGATCTGGGCTCCGGGACAAGTCTGGGGGGAGCCTGCTGACTGCCCAGACGGCGTCCGGCATGTAGGCGGCGCGAGTCCGGCCCGGGCTCTTGCACGGAACGTGGGAACCTGTCGCCCCGATACTGCAGTCGGCCCGGTGGGCCGGCTGCGAGAGGGAGTACCCTAAGCGGACAAAACCGCGAGGGGCCGAGTACCGATGCGGGGCACGGGGGCAGACCGTCTCGTAGTAGTGATGAAGCCCGGTAACGCGGGCGGAGCGAAGGGGACGGGTCGTCCAGGTCTGCTTGGTGGCCAACCGGAGTGCCCGGGATGAACCAGACGAGCGGATCGAAGTCGTATCAGATCTCGAAACACCTGGTGTTCGAGGCGTACTTGAGGGTCAAGGCCAACAAGGGCGCGGCGGGCGTCGACGGGGTGTCGATCGAGCAGTTCGAGGTGGACCTTCGGGGCAACCTCTACAAGCTGTGGAATCGCATGTCGTGGGGCTGCTACTTCCCGCCGCCGGTACGGATGGTGGAGATCGACAAGCCGGGAGGCGGGTCGAGGATCTTGGGAGTGCCCACGGTCGCGGACAGGATCGCGCAGACGGTGGTGGCCATGGTGTTGGAGCCACTGGTGGAGCCTGTGTTCCACCCGGATTCCTATGGGTACCGGCCCCGCCGCAGTGCACTGGACGCGGTCGAGGCATGCCGGGAACGGTGTTGGAGTACCGATTGGGTGATCGATCTGGACATCCAGGGGTTCTTCGACAACCTCGATCACGACCTTGTTCTCAAGGCGGTCAGATACCACACCGACCAGCGGTGGATCTGGCTGTATGTGGAGCGGTGGCTCAAGGCCCCGATCCAGCGGCCGGACGGCAGCCTGCTCGCCCGGGACCGGGGGAGCCCACAGGGCTCAGCGGTCTCGCCCGTGTTGTCGAACGTGTTCATGCGCTACGCGCTCGACGCCTGGATGGCCCGGGAGTACCCGGGCATCGGGTTCGAACGCTACTGCGACGACGGTGCGCCACGAACACAACGGGAGGTTTCGATGTAGACGGAACTTTCCGACGTGATGCTGCACCGGTGATGGAGGTGGGCCCTCCGGGACCGCCCACACAGGGGGAGGTCCTAAACCGCCGCAGGTTGCTCCGGTGAATGAGCCGGGGTGATGAGCACTGCGGAAAAGGCGCACAAGATGCGTCAGGTGCGAGCCGAGAAGGCGAACGCGAGTGAACCACTGATGAAGTGTCGAAAG
>NZ_SUMC01000190.1 GCF_005047355.1 Actinacidiphila oryziradicis | reverse complement strand
GGAAGGGTGCCTCCCCTGCACGTGATCCAGTCCTAGAGAAGCTGAATCATCGCAGGTCGGAAGCACCCTTCCTCCATGAGGTGACTGGCTGTCACTGAAGTGCCTGGTGCCGTGAATTCGTGAGGCCGACGCACCCCGACTGTGAGCCGTATGTGACGCACGGTAACATGTAGTAGGAGTCGAACTCGCAGGCCATGGTGATAGTGGAGTACTTGCTAGAGCAGGGGAGTTGCGTTTCCGTAACTGCCGTTGGACGTGGGATCGTACGGTTCGGTTGGAAGGGTTTTGGTGCGACTCCGATGGCGGGCGGCTGCGCTCCGTTGTGACTGTGGCTCAATGGTGTTCGCTCGCTCGACAATAGGCATGGAGAATTCGTGAGATTGACCAGGCTCTCTTTGGGAGTGGCCCTAGCTGTCCTGGCCGGCGTCATCACCGGCGTCGGACCGGTCGCCGGCGCCGCCGGTGCCGGCATTCCGCTGCCGTTTGCGCACTTTTCGCACATGGTGGTGGACGGGGTGCATGGGCATGTGTTCCTGAGCGGTGGCGCGGGAAGTGACGGCCTGCTTGTTACCGACCTGGACGGGAACACGGTCGCCACGATCGCTTCGGAGCCGGGAGCGACGGCCCTGGCGTTGTCCGGCGACGGGGGCACGCTGTTCGCGGCGCTTACCGGCAGTGATGCGATATCCGTCATCGACACCGGGACGCTGAAGGAGACGGCGCGTGATGGCACGGGCACGGGTACGAGCCCGAGTTCCTTGGCGGTTGCCGGGGGTCGGGTCTGGTTCGGTTATGGGACGGTGGGTGCCGGCGGGATCGGCTCGCTCGATGTGAGCGGTGCCCAGCCCGAGGTCGCCCTGGACCAGGACCCTGGACCGTGGGGTGCGCCGCCGTTGCTGGCCACGACGCCGGGCCCGTCCGGTCTGCTGGTGGCGGGGGCTGCGGGTGCGGATTCCGCCGCGTTCGCTGTTTTTGACGTTTCGGCGGGGGCGGTCAAGCGCACGGCCTCCGCGACCCTCGGCATCCCTGATCTGGCGGACTTCGCCGTCAGCGCGGACGGTCAGGACGTCCTGGCCGGGAGCTGGGGTGGGGGAGTGCGTACGAGCGCCTACCGCACCTCGGATCTTCTGCCGGACCCCGACGATCCTGGAAGGATCTTGTATCCCGCGGCTGTCGCCGTCGCTCCTGACGGCACCGTGGCCGCGAGCGCCGATGACCAGGAACTCGATGTCTTTGCCGCTCGCGGAGCGCGGCCGCTGAACAGCTATGAGGCCTCGGAGGGTTCCCGGCTGGCCGTACACGGTGCGGCGTGGGATCCGGACGGCAGCAGGCTCTTCGCCGTGACCACTGACAACACCTCCGGCAGTCCGGCTCTGCGGGTCATCCAGGGCCCTGAGGTGGCGGAAACCCGTGCCTGGGCGTCCCCGGAGGTGGTTAAGGCCAAGCCGGGGGAGTCGGTCGCCGGCACGCTCACCATCGAGACGGCGGGTGTCCCGTTCCTCGCTCCGGTCGCTCATGTCAGGCGAATAGACGCGGCTCACCCGGACGGAGTCGCGCTCCCGGACCCGGTGTACACCGCGGGGACGCTCCCGGTGTTCAGCGGTGGGTTCACCAGTGTGGGTTCGTTCAGCTTCTCCGACACCCCGCCGTCACAAGGCGAGTTCAGCTACCGGATCGACTACACCGGCGATGCCTCCCATCAGGCGGCTACGGGCACCGTCCTGGCCGAGGTCGCCAAGGGCGCTCCCGCGGTGACCCTCACCGCCCCGGCCAAGAGCGGCCGCACGGCTCCGATCACCATCCGCGGGCAGCTCTCCACAGGGCCGTATGCCTCCGGCGAGATCGTCCATGTGACCCGGACCGACCTGGCCCACCCCGCCGGGGTGCCGCTGCGCGACGTGCCGGTGTCCGCCGACGGCACATTCGAGGTCGCCGATGCGCCACCGGTCGGCGGCGCGAACACTTACACGGTGCGCTACCCCGGGGACAAGGCCCACCTGGCCGCGTCCGGGGCCGCTACCGTCCAGGTCTCGCGCGCCGCCACTCACCTGACGTTGACCACGAATGCGCGGACCTACGCCTACCTGGGGCAGGCCAAGGCAGCCGTCCACCTCGGCACGACGTACGACAGCCGTACCGTCGCGATCTACGCACAGCCCAGCGGCGGCCGGAAGGTGCTGCTGAAGTCCGGCAAGGTCGATGCCCACGGCAACCTCGTCGTAGGGTACAAGCTCTCCCACACCACGGTCTTCAGCGCCGCGTTCGCCGGGGACTACCGCTACGCACCCGCCACCGCCACACACTCGGTCGGGGTCCACGCGCGGGTCACCGACACGCTGCGCCTGTACGACCAGAGCACCCGCCACGGCGGCAAGCTCTATCGCGTCTACATCCGCGACGACCCGGGTCGGGCCCCGCAGTTCATGGCGGAGATAGCCCCCAAACACCCTGGTCAGTGCCTGTTCGTTACGCTGCAACGCTTCCGCTCCGGCAGTTGGCACACGATCAGCACCTCCCAGTGCCAGCCTCTGGGCTCCGGTCCGGCAGGAAGCGCAGCCGTGGTGTGGCTTCCCTGGAAGAGTATGCCTAACGGGGCGTTGTACCGCGTCCGCGCGGAGTACGTGCACGATGGCAAGGACACGACCAACCTCAATACCGATGGCTCCTGGGAGTACCTCACCACCGTGGCACATCCTGCTTGACAACCTGTGCCCCTCGGGTACCGCTGCGGCTCGGGGTGGCGGCGGTGTCAGCGTGGAGCTGACACCTGTGCCGCTCGAAAATACGATTCGGGCCGTGACCTGCACCTTTCTGCATCTGATGCCACGACCCGCGCAGTGTCTGGGACGATCCTTTGATGCCGCTGTCCATCGTCACCGCGCTGGTTCGGAACTTGATCATGCTGCCCGGTGCCGTGTTGCGCAGCCGGGCGGCCAAGGATGCGGAGGTGTTGGCGTTGCGGCATGAGAACGCGGTGCTGCGCCGTCAGATTGCGCGGGTGCGCTATGAGCCTGCGGACCGGATCTGGTTCGCCGTCTTGTCCCGGCTGGTCCCGCGCGAGCGCTGGCGCCTGGTGTTCGCGGTCACTCCCACCACCCTGCTGACCTGGCACCGGCAGTTCGTCGCCCGAAAGGGGACGTCACCACAGGGCCAACGCCGCGGCCAGGACACGGGTGGAATCGGTGCGCTGCGTGGTGCGTTCACGCACAGCCCGGCGCCCTTGAGACGGGCCAGCGCGAGATCGAGCAGGCGGTCGGCGCGATCACCCTGGGCGAGACGCTCGCGGAAGTCGGCCAGCACGCTGTGGTGGAATCCGGGATCGTCCAACTCCATGGCCAGCGTGTATTTGAAGTCGATGCGACAGCGCACCGCCTCGGCCGCCTGCCGGTCCGATAAGTCGAGCAGAAACTGCAGCACACAGACGGTGGCCAACTGGGCGGGCGAGAGGCCCGGACGCCCGTCGCGCGGGTACCGGTCGGCGAAGTCCTCGTCGCACCACAGCCCGTCCAGCCGATCTCTCACCCACATCGCCGTGGTACCGCCCGGATTGCTCGCCCCTAGGGCAGTAGCGCCGCAATGGCACATGACTCCCGTGACCTGCCGCCCAGTTGGCTGGGCTTCCGGCCGCCGCGCTACCCGAGCAGCCCCGCGAGCACCGTGCAGGCCGCGCCGATGGCGGCGATCAGCAGTGAGAGGCGGACCAGGACGTACTTGCGCCAGGCGATCTGGGACATGGCGACGATCTGGCGGCTCAGCGAGGTGAGGGGGTCGGCGCCGCGGAGGCGGGCGGCGAGAGCGTCCGGTTCCCACAGGCGCAGGTGACCGAAGTACGTGAAGTTGTCGGGCCAGTCCTGGCGTACCCCGCCGTCCCGCATCCGGGGGGTGACCACCCCGATGGACAGCAGGGCCGCGGCGGCCAGCAGGACCATCGCGGTCCGGAGCAGCCAGATCCCTGGCGTGGTGCTGACGTCGAGGGGGAGCGGGAGCCGCTGGAAAGGGCCGCGGTCGCGGCCAGCATCGCCGACTCGATGCTCAGCGCGAAGACGGCCTTGTTGTCCACTTTGCTGGTCCAGTCGGCGAGGGACGCGTGGATCCGCCACGCGGTGTCGACAGCCTGGGCACGTCCCGCCCCCTCAAGCCCTCCCCCAGCCCCGTCCGTACCGTCTCCGGCCCCGCCGGGCACCTCCGCCTCGCGGTCCGCGTCCACGATCGCTTCGTCGCTCATCAAGTCCCGTCCCCCCGACACCATTTGCTCCGCCCCATCCCCAAGCATCCCGACCCCTCCCTCAGCACGGTGACAGAAGGGATTGAGGGACTTCTGCGTCAATTGACCCACAGCGACCGTTTTCTTTCTACGATGTGCTCGAACAGCGTCGGGGGAGGGCGAGGTCATATGACAGCCGAAGACCGTTTGCCGCCGGGACTGTCCGGGCCACCCGAGCCCTTCGGGCCGGAGGAGCTGGTCGTGCTGCGCGCGGCGGGCCGGGTGCGGGCCTGGGAGCGGGGCGAGGTGCTGATCCGCCAGGGCGGCCACCCTGATTCCGTCATTCTGATAACCGACGGCCTGACGAAGGTCACCTCCGACTCCGACAACGGCTACACCAGCCTGCTGGCGCTGCGCGGCCCGGGCGAGCTGGTGGGTGAGCTGTCCTGCCTCGACGGGTCGCCGCGGTCGGCCACGGTGACCGCGATGGTCCGGGTCGACGGCGTCGTGGTGGCCGCCGCGACCTTCCGCCGGTTACTGGGCGAGCACGAAAAGCTGTCGGCCTCCGTGCTGTGCAGCGTGGTGGCGCGGCTGCGCGACTCCGACATCCTGCGGGCCGGGCACGGCGCGCATACCGCCCGGGTGCGGGTGGCCCGGGTGCTCGTCGAGCTCGCCAGGCGCTACGGGGTCGCCGAGCAGACCCCGCCGGGCGCCATCTCGGTGCACATGAACCAGCAGGAGCTGGCGGGCGCTTCGGCCACCTCGCGGGAGTCGGTGGTGCGGTGCCTGCGGACGATGCAGGACGAGGGTCTGGTGGAGACCTACCGGGGCCGGACCGTCGTCCTCGACCTCGCGCGGCTGCGCGAACTCGCCGAGACCTGAACGCTCAACGCGCCGACGGCACCCGACTCGCCCGGCGCCAACCACTCCGTCGTGAACGCACCGCGCAGGCCCGAACGCACCGCGCGCGCCCGCGCTTACTGGCCGAGAACCGGGCACCCATCACCCGCGCGCCCGCATCCACCACTCACTGTCCGTCACCGCACCTCCACGCACCGCCCGTTGGGGGCGCCAACCGCCCGCACGCCGGAGTGCGCGGACCACTTGTCCGTCCCTTGTGCGTCAAATGACGCTGTGCGCCGACCGCTGTCGGGTCTTGCATGAAGCGGGGGCCAGAACCGGCCAAGGGGGGCCTCCCGCTTCGTGGAGGGACAAGCTCGATGAGGATCAAGGCACAGCACTACGCAATCGTCGCCGTCGACGTGGAGAAGTTCGGCACGCGCGACAACCCCACCGCTTTCCTGCTGCGCAAGCAGCTGTACTCGCTGGTGGAGACGGCACTCGACGACGCCGGGATCGACAGGTCCGCGGCGCCCGACCCGGCGGACCGCGGCGACGGCTTCTTCCAGCTGCTGCCCGGTGACGTCGACAAGCTCGATCTCACCGGGCCCTTCGTCGCCCTGCTGCACAACGCGCTGCGCGATCACGCCGCCACCAGCAACGCCCCGGGCGCGCTGCGGATCAGGGTCGTCCTGCACTCCGGCGACGTCGGCTGGGACGGGCGCGGCTGGGTCGGGGAGGAGCTCAACACGGCCTGCCGGCTGCTCGACATCGAACCGCTGCGCACCACGCTCGCGCAGGCGGGCCGCGCCGGGTTGGCGCTGGCCGTCACCGAGGACTGGTACCGCCGGGTGGTCTGCCACGGGACGGCGGAGGTGGAGCGCGAGGCGTTCCGCGAAGTCCCGTTCGACGCCAAGGAGATCAGGGGCGCTAGCGCGTGGATCAGGGTGCCCGGCTACGACGTGCCGCCGGGCATCCCGCCGATGCGGCGGGCGGAGCGGCCGGAGCCGACCGGGCCCGCACCGGCGAGCCCGGCGGCTCCCGGCGGCGCGGCGGGCGCCCCCGGCGGCAAAGCGGGCACCTCCGGCGGTCTCACGGTCGGCGACGTCGGCCAGTTCGTCCACGGCGACCAGTACGTCAAGGGCGGCCTCACCATCCGGATGCCCCGGCGCGGCGAAGGGGGTCAGTGATGGTCGACCCCGCCGCCAACGCGATACCGGGACCGGCACCGGCGCCCGCGCCCGCATCGCCCGACCCCAACTCCCCGCCCGCCGAGGCCCCCGGGCTGCTCTCCACGCTGGCCGGGCTGGCCGGCCACTCGGGTGCCGCCGACGAGCGGCTGGGCGCCGAACGCGACGCCATCAACGGCCTCCAGGTCGGGCAGGTGGTCGGCGGCAACATCTACAACATGGTCGCCGGACCTGCCGCGATCCGCATGTACCGGCTCTCCACCGAGGAACTCCACGAGACCCGGGAGGCGTTCGTCCGTCCGCCGGACTGGTCCGCGCTGAACCGGAGCGCCGCCCAGCGGTCGGTGGTGCTGCTGCGCGGCCCGCTCGGCTGCGGCAAGTACGCACTCGCCAGGGACCTGTTGCTCAACGCCGGGCACCGGACGCTCTATCTGCTGGACCCCGACATCGACGTGAGCGGGCTCGGCCGGGCCGATCTCCAGCGGGACGCCGGCTACGTACTCGCCGACCTCCCGAACGGCGGCGCGCTCACCAGCTTCGAGCTGAGCCGGCTGGAGCACGAACTGCGCTCCCAGGGCTGCCGGTTGATCGTGACCATCGAGCAGTCCGCGACCCGCGTGGACCCTGGGGCGCAGAGCCACCTGCTCGACACCACCCGGCGGGCGGCCGGCCCGGAGATCGTCGCCGCGCAGGTTGCGTGGCGGCTAGGCATCGGGGCCGGCCAGCGGGTCAAACAGCTGATGGCCCGCGCCGATGTGGGCGCACTGCTGCAGGAGTTGCTGGCGGGAGCACCCGCCGCGCGGGCCGCGGAGCTGGGGCGGCTGCTGGCCGAGGCGGCCGAGACCGGGTCCGACGACGAGGTCACCGCCAAGGTCAGGGCCCGACTCGCCCTGCGCGACGGCGAGTCGCTCGCCGTGTGGTTCGAGAACCTCGGCGACCTGGCCCGGCAGTGCCTGGCGGTGGGCGTGGCGATCTTCGGCGGCGAGGCCTACGCGTCCGTCGCGGCGCTGTCCCACGATCTGGAGGAGCGGCTCCAGGTCAAGGAGACCGCGGAGCACCCCGACCGGGCCCGCGGCACGGCGCTGACCGGCAGCACAAGCGGCCGGCTGGCCGCCATCCAGGCCACGCTGGTCACCTCGGAGGTCGCCACCCGGTACGGAGGCGCCCGCGGCCAGGTGGTCCGCTACCGGGACCAGGGCGTCTCCGTCCACGTACTGGAACACGTGTGGACCGAGTACGACCGGATCAGGCTGGTCCTCCCCGACTGGCTGCGGGACTGCGCGGTGAACGAGTCGCAGACGCTCCGGGTGCGGGGGGCGGTCGCGGCGGGGACGCTCGCCAAGCAGTCCTTCGAGACCATCAGGGCGCGCATCCTGCGTCCGTGGGCGGCCAGCGACCGGCCCGAACTGCGGGACGCCGCCGCGGTCGCGGTCCGGGTGGCCGCGATGGAGTCCGGGCACGCGCGGGCCGCCCATGCCCTGGTGCGCAGCTGGAGCTTCGAGACCAACACCCGGCTGCGGGCCACCGCCGCCCGGGCGTGGCGGGTGATCTTCGAACTCGACGGGACCGAGGCCGCCTGGTCCCTGTTGCACGACCTCGCGGACACCGACCGGGACGACATCGTCGACGCGGTGTGCCGCAGCCTGACCGAGTACATGGCCCTGGAGCAGGGCCGTTACTACCGCGACGCGCTCGACCTCATCGACCAGTGGTGCCGCTCCGGCGGCTACGGCCCGAGCCGCTCGACGGTCGGCGAGATCGCGTTCCTCTACGCGGCGGCCGACCTGGTGGAACGCCGGGGGGGCGGGGTCGACGCGGCCGGTACGACGGGGGGCCGGGGCGGACCCCTCGGCGGGGCCGCTAAGCCGGCGGCCCGGGGCCGGCCGGGCGGCCCGCACCGGCCCGGCGGCCCC
>NZ_SUMC01000019.1 GCF_005047355.1 Actinacidiphila oryziradicis | reverse complement strand
CCGCAAGCGGAAGGACTTTTTCAAAGGAACCTCAAGCAGAACCGGAAACCGGCCTGCCCGGGGTATTTTATAGTCTGGCATTGACTTTTGGCACGCTGTTGAGTTCTCAAGGAACGGAAGCTTCCTTTGAGACCGTCTCACCGGCCCCTCCGGGCTTTCCCTTCGTTATCTCCAGTCTAGCAGATTCGTTTTCCGTATCTGCCACCCTCTGGAGCGGGTTGCTTTGGCGTTTCCGCCTCAGCGTGTTCACTACCTTAGCGGATTCCTTCGCAGCTTGCGAATTCGGCCTCCGGACACCATGCCAACATAATTCCGAGCGCACGAAAACACGCCCGAATCATCGGGATGGAGTCCTGGTAGTGGGTGGCCACCCTGCGGAGAATCCGGACGAACCGGACGAACCGTTTCAAGCGGCTTGGGCTACGCTACACACTAGCGGCGGCCGAGTCAAGCTCGTCCGCCGCTCAAACGTGTGGATCCAGCCTACGTCAGCCCGGCACGACCTCGATCGCGGCGAGGTTCTTCTTGCCGCGGCGCAGCACCAGCCAACGCCCGTGGAGCAGGTCGGAGTCGGTGGGCACCGCGTCCTCGCTGGTCACCTTGGCGTTGTTGAGGTAGGCGCCGCCTTCCTTGATGGTGCGGCGAGCGGCGGACTTGCTGGCCACGAGCCCGGTCTCGGTGAGGAGATCGACAACCGGGGCGAGCGTGGACAGCTGGGCGTACGGGAGCTCGCTGAGGGCGGCTGCCAGGGTCGAGCCGTCGAGATCGGTGAGTTCGCCCTGGCCGAAAAGCGCCTTCGAGGCGGCGATGACGGCAGCGGTCTGGTCCGCGCCGTGGACGAGGTTGGTGAGCTCCTCGGCGAGCGCCCGCTGGGCGGCGCGCGCCTGTGGGCGCTCTTCGGTGAGCCGTTCGAGCTCCTCGATCTCCTCGCGGGTCTTGAAGCTGAAGATCCGCAGGAACTTCGAGACGTCGCGGTCATCGACGTTGAGCCAGAACTGGTAGAAGGCGTAAGGCGTCGTCAGCTCGGGGTCGAGCCAGACCGTGCCACCCTCCGTCTTGCCGAACTTGGTGCCGTCAGCTTTGGTGATCAGCGGGGTGGCGAGGGCGTGCACCTGTGCGGCTTCGACGCGGTGGATGAGGTCGATGCCGGCGGTGAGGTTGCCCCACTGGTCGCTGCCGCCGGTCTGCATCGTGCAGCCGTAGCGCCGGTACAGCTCCAGGAAGTCCATGCCCTGGAGGATCTGGTAGCTGAACTCGGTGTAGCTGATGCCGTGCTCAGAGTTGAGGCGGCGCGCGACGGCTTCCTTGGAGACCATCTTGTTGACCCGGAAGTACTTTCCGATGTCGCGCAGGAACTCGATCGCGGACAGGCCCGAGGTCCAGTCCAGGTTGTTGACCATAGTGGCGGCGTTCGGGCCCTCGAAGGAGAGGAAGGGCTCGATCTGCCCGCGGATCTGCTCGACCCAGCCCGCCACGACCCCGGGAGCGTTCAGCGTCCGTTCGGCGGTCGGCTTCGGGTCCCCGATGAGACCCGTGGCGCCGCCGACAAGGGCCAGCGGCCGGTGGCCGGCCTGCTGGAGACGCCGGATGGTGAGGATCTGCACGAGGCTGCCGACGTGAAGGCTCGCCGCGGTCGGGTCGAAGCCGACATAGACCGTGACGGGGCCGTCCGCGAACGCCTTGCGCAATGCGTCCTCGTCGGTGGAAACGGCGATCAGCCCTCGCCACCGCAGCTCGTCGACGATGTCCGTCACGGTTCTCGTGTCTCCTTCGGTCGGGGTGGATCGGATCGGTCCGGTCCGGTCCAGCCGGACAGGGCTGTTCACAGCCTCTCCGAGCCTACGTTGTCGGCGCCAGTCGTTATCGCCGCCGCCGGGGGGCGTGCGCGCGGTAAGGGCTCACTGTGGGGTCGCCGTCGATCCAGAACCGCCAGGCGTCGGCGGCGCCGCCGCCGACGCCGGTACGGGGGCCGCTGCGGATGGCCTCCGGGGCGGGCGGCGTGCCGGTGAGGATGGTGAAGGGAGAGGTTGCGGGGTCTGCGGGGCAGACATCGGCGCCGTTCTGGCCGCGGTCGACGCCGAGAGCGGTGGCGAGGCGGGCCGGCCCCTGGGCGAGGTCGTGGAGGCGGCGGGACGCCGGGCGGCGCTTGCACGCGAGGTCGGCGCCGACGGTGATGTCACCGCCGCGGAGCAGGACCCCGCTGGGGTCGCCTTCGGGGCCGCACACCAGGTTGAGGCAGAACCACATCCGTACGTTCCGCACTGAGCATGTACGTCGTTGCATCATCGGCAAGGCGACGACAAGCAGGAGAGACAGGCAGTGCGAGCGATTATCTACGCCAGGCTCAGCCCAACCCCGAGGGGCGAGGAGTCCAAGGGTGGGAACCTCACGCAACAGGTCGAACTGAGCCAGGCACTGTGCGACCGGAACGGCTGGTCGGTCGTCGAGGTCATCACAGAGAAGGACTCTTCGGCGTCGAAGTTCCGCGTCGTTGAGGGCCGCAAGGTGTCGGCTCGCGGTGAAGGCTGGAGGCGCGTGATCGAGCTGGTTCGTTCGGGTACGGCTGATGTCGTCGTAGCCAGGCACTACGACCGCATCTACCGGACGACACGGGACCTGGTCGAGTTGGTGGACCTGGCCGAGGAGACCGGCGTTCATCTGTCCACCGCACAGGCTCAGGGCGTCCTGGACTTGGCGACCCCTTCGGGTCGTCTGGCTGCTCGCATCGGCGCTGCGGTAGCCGAGAACGAGACCGAGATGCGAGTAGAGCGTCAGGTCCTCGGTCATCAGCGCCGCAGGGAGTCGGGCAGGCCCTTCTGGAGCACTCGCCCCTTCGGCTTCGAGCGCGACGGCACGCATCGCGAGGAAGAGGCGGAAGCCCTGCGGCAGGCGTACCGGGATGTCCTGGCAGGTACGGACTTGAAGTGGCTCCACGGTGTATGAAGTTGATCTGGCCCCACCGCTGAGTGGACGAAGGTGCTGGGCGCTGGTCCAGCGACAACGGCTGCGCAGCCTCAGGGCCCTTCAGAGCCGGTAGAGCGGTGGGAAGAGGCCGGTAGGGTGGACTGTTGTGGATACGGGGGCAGGGATCGAGATGGTTGCCGTCCCGTCGGGACGGGTGACGCTGTCGGACCGGCGGACCCAGAGCAGTTGGCCGGTCGAGGTCGCGCCGTTTGAGATGTCGGCGTTCCCGGTCACGCAGTCTTGGTATGCACGAGTCACCGGCCGACGGCCGAGTAGCGTCCAAGGCGAGCGGCTGCCGGTTGAGGGCGTTTCGTGGTGGGACGCGGTCCAATTCTGTAACACGTTGTCTCGGCGCGAGGGGCTGACGCCCGTGTATCACCTGTGCGTCGATGCCGAGATGGCCGAATGGGACACCTCCGCAGACGGGTACCGGCTGCCGACCGAGGCCGACTGGGAGCACGCCTGTCGTGCGGGTACTGCCGGCCCGCGGTACGGCCAGCTCGACGAGGTCGCCTGGTACCAGGGCAACTCTGATGGGCGGATCCATTCTGTCGGCGGCAAGCAGCCCAACGCTTGGGGCCTGCACGACATGCTGGGCAATGTGTGGGACTGGTGCTGGGACGTCTACGACGCCGAGGTGTATGGCGCCTATCGCGTGCTCCGTGGTGGTGGATGGGCCGACGAGCACTGGAGCTGCCGGGCGTCGGTGCGGCGGCGCAGCCACCCGACCTTCCGGATCGACGACGTGGGATTCCGCATCGCGCGCTCCACGCCGCTGCTTCGGCCGTGACAGCCGCATTCTGAAAGGGCCAGCGGACCACCCGATCGAAGTGGGGCCAAATCACCTTGCTACAGGGGCGTGAAGCACACCAATACACGCCCCCGCGGCCCCGGCAGTGGAGCCAAATCAGCTTCGGGCGGTGGGGCCAAAACAAGGATCTGGCACACATTCGATGAGCGCGATCACGGGTGGTTGGCGGGTGTCTGGTCTCATGCGAATTGGCCCCTGTCTCAGGTGATCTGGTCCGATTCGCTCGTCGTCTCAGGCGAATCTGGTCCGTTGGCGCTACTCATGTCCCGTCTCGTTGTTGTTGGCGGAGTCTCACGCGTCTCAGCCGGAAGTCGGTCGGATCCCGGGGTGTGTGGCGCGTCGTGCGTCGTTTGCACCCTTTATGGTGGATTGGGTCTCATCTGATCTGGCTTGTCTCATCCAAACCGGGATGGTCGCTCCATGCATCGGATCGCGAGGTAGTGTGCGACCCCGTGAGTACGGACATCCACGGTGGTATCGAGTTCCGCCATCCCGGCACACCAGCCGCCTCGTCGCCCAGATCGAGCGCGTGATGGACATCGACCAGTTGTCGACCGTCACCGCCGAAGTCGTGGAAACCGCCCGTGAATCCCTCGTCGTCGGAGTCCTGTGATGGCCGCCCGCCTCATCGGCTACGGGCTCTCCACCCTGCGCGACCCGCGCCCCGCCGAGGCCGGTGCTCTCCTCGCCGCCGGGTGCCACGCCGTCTTCCTCGATATCGCCCACCGCACCACCGGTCCGCGACCGGCCCGGGACGCGGCCGGCACGTCCGTCCCGGCGACTGCATCGTCATCGTGCGGCTCTCCAGGTTCGCCGCCGGCCTGCACAACCTGCTCCACCAGCTCGACGACGCACGCGTCGGACTGCGCTCCCTGGAAGAGCCGATCGACACCACCGCGCCCGACGGCGACCTCGTCATCCGCGCCGTCGACGCCACCCTGCAACTCCAAGCCGCGTGAATCGCCGAAGTCACGACCGAGGGACAAACTACTGCCCGTGCTCGCGGACAACGTCTTGGGTCCCCTCCCAAGCTCACCCCCGAACAGGCCGATCTCGCACGCCAGATGCACGCTGCGGGCCACCCCGCCTTCAGCATCGCCGCCATGCTCAAGGTCGCAACATCGACCATCTACCGCCTCGTACGGCAGCCCCCCGACGCCGTCGAGGACGACGAGGACTGACGGTCGGCACACCACCCCTTTCGAGCACGGGCTCAAGCGGACGGCGTGACAGGGGACCGCAGGCCGAGCCACTGCTCGGCGTCCCAGGCCTGGAACCGCTCTACCTCGGTGAACCCCAGCTTTGCCGCGAGGCGCATCGAGCCGACGTTGGCGGTCTGGGTGGTGAGCACCACCGGCTCGCCGGGAAGGACGCCGTCGAACCAGCCGAGTGCCGCCGCGCACGCCTCGGCGGCGTACCCGAATCCCCACGCCCGCGGCAGGAACAGGTAGCCGAGATCGGCCTTCCCCGCGGCAGCCGGGCGACGGTGCCCCGTTGCTCTCCTGAGCAGGATCTGGCCGATCATCGACCCGTCGAGATCAACGACGAAACTCCCGGGCCACCGCTCGGGCGCCCCGGGCATCTCGCGCTCAAGCTCGTCACGCGGCCGGGGGCCACCGAGATAGGTATGCACCTCCGGTGAGGCGAGCAGCTCGATGAACGGCGCACGGTCTCGGGCCTCGGGCTCGCGGAGCACGAGCCGCTCGGTCTTGATCGGGGCAGGTGGCCAGGCGACGGACCCTAGTTCAGTCATGGCGGGCAACCTATCGCGCGCCCGCGAACGCGCTTTCACAACTCCCGAACAAAGCCACGGCTTCGGCGTCAGATACCGCTGAAGATTCGGCGCCGTGAAGCTCTGAAGGTCACAGACAGGGGCGAAGCGGACACGTCCTGATTGGCTGGCCGACTGTCTCACTATCGATGGTTTATGAGACGGCGCTGGCCCTGTGTGGACGCTGCCGCGTTCCTTCGGAAGCCTGGCTGTGTTGCCACGGCAAGGCGCTGTGCGCCTGTCTCGCCTCCGGCCCGAGTCGGCGCACGTCGACAGTCACCCGACCGGCCAAGAACGCGTCACGCGCCACGCTCGCGAGCGATCACGCATCTTCGGGCCCAACTTCCGCGCCGACTCACCGGCGAGCCACGAGCGAGGCGCACAGCGGCTCAGGCTCCGGCGGGCGGCTGGGCTCTCGGGCTCAGTCGGTACGCCGAGACGGTCGGATCACCAGCGAGGTAGAAGCGGTGCTGCCAGTCGTGGGCTCTGCTCACGCCTACCCGAGGACCAACCCGGATGAGTGCGGCGGGTACTGGCTCACCCTCGGACAGCGTGACCGAGGCGCCTGTCAGTAGGTCTGTGCCGTTGTGCTCTGCCGTGATGCCGAGCGCTTGGCAGAAGTTCCCCGGACCCCGCGCGAGACGTGGACTCTCGACCGTGCCCCCTCGCCGCTTGCGTGCCAGGTCTTCCCCTTCGATGACCCTGCCTGCCCGGATGAGGACAGCTGAAGCGATGCCGTCTGCCCCGGTGACGATGTTGGCGCACCAGTGGAGACCGTGAGACCGGTAGACGTACAAGTGTCCTGCGGGTCCGAACATGACGGCGTTTCGGGGTGTCCTGCCTCGGTAGGCGTGGGAGGCGGGGTCGGCCGTACCGGAGTACGCCTCGGTCTCCGTGATGGTGATACTCACGGTTCCCTCGGGTGTCTCGTGGGTGAGGATGGCACCGAGCAGCTTGGGGGCGACTTCTTCAGCGGGGTGAGCGAGATTTCCAACGTTCATGCTGACCGACTTGACATGCCGTAGGTGAAGTAGACGTAGGCGTGGCCGGGCGGCCCGAACATGACGGCGTTGCGGTCTGTGCGGCCGCGGTACGCGTGGGAGCCGGGGCCGGCGGGTCCGGCGTAGGCCTCGACTTCGTTGAGGCGCAGCTCGATCGGGCCTTCTTCAGTACTACGTACAAGGGTGCGCCCCAGGAGGTCGGGGGCGACCTTGAGCACCGGGCGGTCGAAGAAGGCCCGGTCGAGCGGGGTGCTTTCCGGAGCGGCGATCATGCGGTAGGAGGGTACTGGAACCGTTCGGAGCGGGGTCGCGTTCGTAAAGGGCGAGGCAACCGCCAGTAAAGGGAGTGGGAGACAGTGGGCTTCAAGAAGCTGCTTGCGAGCTTGGGTGCCGGGGGCGCGTCGGTGGAGACGGTGCTGAACGAGCCGAACGTGGTGCCGGGCGGGGTCGTCCAAGGTGAGGTGCGGATCCAGGGCGGATCGGTTGCGCAGCAGATCGAGGGGCTGTCGGTCGGGCTCCAGGCCCGGGTCGAGGTGGAGAGCGGCGACGAGGAGTACAAGCAGAACATCGAGTTCCACCGGCAGCAGCTGGGCGGAGCGTTCGAGGTGCAGCCGGGGGCGGTGCACACGGTGCCGTTCGGGTTGGAGATTCCCTGGGAGACGCCGATCACGACCTTCCTGGGGCGGCACCTGTCCGGGATGAACATCAGGGTGACGACAGAGCTGGCGATCGCGCGGGCGGTGGACTCGGGCGATCTGGACCCGGTCAATGTGCATCCGGTCCCGGCTCAGCAGGCGATTCTCGATGCGTTCGGGCAGTTGGGCTTCAGCTTCAAGAACGCGGACCTGGAGCGCGGGCACATCCGGGGCTCGCGGCAGCGGCTGCCGTTCTACCAGGAGATCGAGTTCCACGCGCCGCACCAGTACCGCGGGTTGAGCCAGGTGGAGTTGAGCTTCGTGGCGGACGGCCACGAGATGGATGTGATCCTGGAGATGGACAAGAAGCCGGGGCTGTTCGGTCAGGGAAGCGACTCGTATCGCACGTTCACGGTCCGTCTGAACTCCTTCCAGGACACCGACTGGGCGGCTTACCTCAATCAGTGGCTGGCTGAAGTGGGCGGCAAGCGGAACTGGTTCTAAGCTCGGGGTGCTAGATCGTTTCCCACGACCAGGAGGTGTCCAGGTGACCGAGCAGAAGCGGCGGCCGCTCCCCCACGATTTCCACCCGCCGGTGCCATCGTTCACTGTAGTGAGCGACGATGTGGCGCCGGGCACCACTCTCAAGGTCGATCAGGTCTACAGCGCGGGCAATGTCTCGCCGCACCTGAGGTGGGAGGGCTTCCCGGAGGGCACCGAGAGCTTTGCCGTCACGTGTTACGACCCGGACGCGCCGACCGGCAGCGGCTTCTGGCACTGGGTGCTCTTTGACATCCCGGTGACGGTCACGGAGCTGCCGGCGGGGGCGGGGACGGCTCCCTTCAAGGGGCTGCCCGAGGGGGCGGTCCAGGCACGCAACGACTACGGGTCGCGGGACTTCGGCGGTGCCGCGCCGCCGCCCGGGGACGGGCCGCACCGTTATGTCTTCACCGTGTACGCGGTGGACCAGGAGAAGCTCGGGCCGGACACCGACGCGTCGCCGGCGTTCGTGGGCTTCAACCTGCGGTTCCACACGCTGGGCCGGGCCCAGCTGATCGGCGAGTACGAGGACACTTCCGCGGGCTGAGCCCCGGCAGGTCCCGATGTGCCCCGGTGCGCCCCTGTGGTTGGGGTCACCGGGGCATTCGGTTTTCCCCGGCTTCGGTTCGCGTTCGCTTCCGCGTGCGGAAATTGCGTTGTCCGCGTGGGTATCGCCCGGCCACAGTGGACCCACCCGCCAGGGAGCGGGACGGACCCGAGGGGCGGACGGTATGCGTGAGACTTTGGTGCTGAACGCGGGCTTTGAGCCGTTGTCGACGGTGTCGCTGCGGCGTGCGGTGGTGCTGGTCATGCAGGACAAGGCCGTGGTCGAGCAGGCGCATCCGGGGTTGCGGATCCGCGCGGCGACCGTCGAGGTACCGGTGCCGCAGGTGATCAGGCTCTGCCGGTACGTAAGAGTGCCGTTCCGACAACGGGCCTCGTGGTCGCGGCGGGGTGTGCTGGTGCGGGACCGGAACCGGTGTGCGTACTGCGGGCGGCGGGCGACCACGGTGGACCATGTCGTACCGAGGTCACGCGGTGGTGGGGACACGTGGCTGAACACGGTTGCGTCATGCACCGAGGACAATCAACGCAAAGCGGACCGTACGCCTGAGCAGGCGGGGATGCGGCTGCTGACGCAGCCGTTCGAGCCGACTCCGGCGGACGCTCTGCTGCTGGCGCTCGGGCTGAAGGACCGTAACGCCGCTCCGCCGGGGTTGCTGGGACTGTCGGCCTGACGGTGGCCGGCCCCCGTCATCTCTTGAGGACGAGCTGGGCGATAGCGGCCAGGCCGACGGCGACGATCACACCGCGCATGACGGTGGGCGGCAGCCGTCGGCCGATCCGGGCGCCGATGACTCCGCCGAGGGCCGCGCCGGTCGCGATGAGAAGGACCGCGGCCCAGTCGAAGTCCGCGATGAACAGGAAGAGGACTGCGGCCACGCCGTTGACCAGCAGGGCCAGGACGTTCTTGAGCCCGTTGAGACGCTGTAGGTCGTCGTGGAGCAGCAGCCCCATCAGGGAGAGGTAGAGGATGCCCTGGGCGGCGCCGAAGTAGCCGCCGTACGCGCTGGCGAGGAACACTCCGGCCATCAGCAAGGGGCCGCCCTCGGTGGGGGTGGTGGTGCCGTGGCGCTCCCGCCGGGCCCGCAGCGTCCGGGTCAGACGAGGTTGCAGGATGACGAGGACGAGGGCGAGCCCGATGAGGACGGGCACGATCGTGTCGAACGCGGCGGAGGGCAGCGCCAGCAGCAGGACCGCACCAGCCGCGCCGCCCACGAGGGCGGTGAGGCCGAGCCGGATGACGCGGCGGCGCTGCCCCCGTAGTTCTTCCCGGTAGCCGATGGCCCCGCTGACGGAGCCGGGGACGAGGCCGAGCGTGTTGGAGACGTTGGCGGTGACCGGCGGCAGGCCGATGGCGAGCAGCACCGGGTAGGTGACCAGAGTGCCCGAGCCGACGACGACGTTCATCGTGCCGGCGCAAATGCCTGCGGCGAAGACGGCGAGGGCCTGCCAGATGCTCACCCAGTGATCATGCCAAAGGCGGCTCAGTCGGTGTCGAAGCGGGGGCTCTCCCGGCGCGGCCCGCCGCCGCTGTTGCCGCCACCGCCGTTGCCACCCGCGCTGCCATCGCCTGTGCTGTTGGCGCCACCGCCGCCGAGGCCCGGGGCACCGGGGATGTTGACGATGCCGCCGAGGCCCTTGAGCGCGTCGTTGAGCTCGCTGGGGATGATCCAGAGCTTGTTGGCGTCGCCAGAGGCGATCTTGGGGAGCATCTGGAGGTACTGGTAGGCGAGCAGCTTCTGGTCGGGGTCGCCGGCGTGGATGGACTCGAAGACCGTACGGATGGCCTGGGCCTCGCCCTCGGCACGCAGGGCGGCGGCCTTGGACTCGCCTTCGGCGCGGAGGATGGCGGACTGCTTCTCGCCCTCGGCAGTGAGGATCTGCGACTGGCGGATACCTTCGGCGGTGAGGATCGCGGCGCGCTTGTCACGGTCGGCGCGCATCTGCTTCTCCATCGAGTCCTGGATGGAGGTCGGCGGCTCGATGGCCTTGAGCTCGACGCGGTTGACGCGGATGCCCCACTTGCCGGTGGCCTCGTCGAGGACGCCGCGGAGGGCCGCGTTGATTTCCTCACGGGAGGTGAGGGTCCGCTCCAGGTCCATGCCGCCGATGATGTTGCGGAGGGTGGTGACTGTGAGTTGCTCAATGGCCTGGATGTAGCTGGCGACTTCGTAGGTCGCGGCCCGTGCGTCGGTGACCTGGTAGTAGATGACGGTGTCGATGTTGACCACCAGGTTGTCCTGGGTGATCACCGGCTGTGGGGGGAAGGGGACGACCTGCTCGCGGAGGTCGATGCGGTTTCGGATGGTGTCGATGAACGGCACCACGATGTTGAGTCCCGCACTGAGGGTGCGGGTGTAGCGGCCGAAGCGCTCGACGATCGCGGCGCTTGCCTGCGGAATGACCTGGACCGTCTTGATGAGCGCGATGAAGACGAGCACAACCAGGATGATCAGGACGATAACGATCGGTGCCACGTCTACCCCTACCCCCACGCCGTTCGACTTGCTGCCGGTACTACACCATGATCAATTCTGGCAGACCTCCGGGGCGGTGCGCCCCGGGTTCGGCGAATTCCCCGTGGGCGGACCGTGGAGGTTACATGACGACTGCCGTCGCCCCTTCTATCTCCACGACGTCCACCCGTTGTCCCGGCTCGAACGCCAGGTCGTCGTCGAGTGTGCGAGCGGACCAGATCTCTCCCGCCAGCTTGATCCGGCCGCCACGGCCGTCGACGCGTTCCAGGACGACGGCTTGCCGGCCCTTCAGCGCGTCGATGCCGCTGCGCAGCTCGGGCTTCTGTTTCGCGTTCCGGTTGGCGATCGGGCGCACGACGGCGATCAGCGCGACCGAGACGATCACAAAGACCAGTACCTGCGCCACAATGCCGCCACCGACAGCGGCCACCACGGCGGCCGCGACGGCACCTACCGCGAACATCCCGAATTCGGGCATCGCGGTCACCACCAACGGAATACCCAGCGCTACGGCGGCGATGAGCCACCCGATCCATGAATCCACCTGTTCATCGTAGGCGCGCGAGCCTCCGAAGGGCAGGGGACCTCCGGCCGGTAGGTCAGGAAAGCGGCAAGCCCGCCGCCGTCCAGCGGTCGCCCCTGCGCTCGACGACCAGCGGAAGACCGAAGCAGCGGGAGAGGTTGACGGAGTTGAGCTCGGTCTCGACCGGGCCGGCGGCGACGACCTTGCCCTGACGAATCATCAGAACATGGGTGAAACCGGGGGCGATCTCCTCCACATGATGGGTGACCATGATCATGGAGGGGGCGATCGGATCACGGGCGAGCCGCCCGAGGCGGCGGACCAGGTCCTCGCGGCCGCCGAGGTCGAGACCGGCGGCGGGCTCATCGAGCAGGAGCAGCTCGGGGTCGGTCATCATGGCGCGGGCGATGAGGGTGCGCTTGCGCTCCCCCTCGGAGAGGGTGCCGAACTTCCGGTCGAGGAAGTCGGTCATGCCGAGCCGGTCGAGGAAGGCGCGGGCGCGGTCCTCGTCGACCTGTTCGTAGCTCTCGCGCCAGTGTGCGGTCATGCCGTACGCGGCGGTGAGGACGGTTTCCAGGACGGTCTGGCGGCGGGGCATCTTCTCGGCCATGGCAGCGCCCGCCATGCCGATGCGGGGGCGCAGCTCGAAGACATCGACGCTGCCGAGCTTCTCCCCGAGCACCTGGACGGTGCCGGTGGTCGGATAGAGGTAGCTGGAGGCGACGTTCAACAGGGTTGTCTTGCCCGCGCCATTGGGTCCGAGGATCACCCAGCGCTCACCCTCCGCGACCGACCAGGAGACTTCGTCCACCAGAGCCCGGCCGTCGCGGACCACAGATACGTCCACCAGCTCCAGAACATCGCTCATGAGCGCGTTGTCTCCCATTGCAAGTCGCAGTCTCGGCTGTCGCGGCCGCCTGTAGGCACCGCCTCTCAAGGAAATCTACGCCACGAGGTGTCCGACCTAATCCTTAGGCTGGGGGGATGCTCGATGAACCTCGCTCAGGACGGCTGGCGTCGTGGGGAAATGCCCTAATTGCCGGACTTGCCGCACCAGATGATGTCGTACCGGAAGTGCTCGGTGGCGATACGGTCCACCGGATCACCGGTCTGCCCGGAGAATCCGGCCCGGTCGGGCTGACGCTCGGTCTCGGGCGGCTGCGCGCACTCGGCGTGAAGGGGCTGCGGATCGCGCTGCCGGTGCCGGGGCATCCGCTGGGACTCAGCGGGCCGCCGGATTTCAACGCGCGGGCCCTGGCGGCGGGCGAGGCGGTGATCGCGGTGGGCGGCCCGCCGCTCGGTCTCGTACCTGAGGTGACGGAGGCGGGGCCGCCCGGGGATGTACATGTCGAGGTGGAGTGGCAGTGCCTGGCCGTACGGGAGGCGCCCGGGGCGGATGTGCCGTCGCTCGGCGAGGCGGAGCGGGAGCTCGCGGAGGCGCTCAGGGACGCCACGACAGCCCTCAGCAGGCTGGACGTGGCCGGCTCGGGGCCGGCCGCCGCAGCCGCACTGGACGCCTACCGGGCGCGGGCGGAGCGCGGCAGGCAGGTCCTGGCTCCGGGGTATCCGCCGCGGGCGGTACGGGTGCTGGAGCTGGCGCAGCGGGTCGGGGCGCTAATCGCCATCGCGTCGGTCGAGCACGGGGCGGCGGTGAGCGCGTCGGAGATCGCGGCACGGGCGGAGCTGCTGCGACCGGTGGAGCGTACGGCGCGCCGGGCGCAGGTGGCGGCTTACAACGCGTACGTGGAGGAGGCGGAGCGGCGCGGATAGCGGGACGGATGCCGGGGCGGCCGCGGCGGACCTTCGCCGGGCGGGCTCGGGGCGAGCCCGCCCGGTGGCCGGGGGCAGCAACGGGGAGGCCCCGCGGACGGCGCTGCCCGCGGGGCTCTGGATGACGTTGCCCGAAATGACACCTGCGGAGCCGACGGCCTTCTTGGCAGTGCTCGTGCGGGCCAGGGCCGGTTCCAGGGACCGGGCCCACCAGAGACCGGCCCCGGAGGCATTGCCTCCGGGGCCGGTGGTCACGGGCGAACCGTGCAGGCGCCTGCGATCACTTGTTGATGCAGAGGTTCCCAGCAGCCGGGTTCAGCAGGCCGATGACGCTGACGGTGTTGCCGCATACGTTCACCGGGACGTGCACCGGCACCTGGATGACATTGCCCGAGACGACGCCGGGAGAGTGCTGCGCGCTACCGCCCGCGTTGGCACCGCCCGTGGCGGAGGCGACGCCGGCACCGAGGACGGCGAGGCTTCCGGCAGCCATGGTGACGGCGGCGACCTTGTGCAGGTTCTTCACTTCTTTGACCCTTCTTAGCCTGTGGCGCTGCGGCAATCCGCCGCAGTACGCCATGGAAAACGGGTCACGAGCGAGAAGGTTGCGCCATCTGGGCTACATACACCCGACGGTATGAATCTCAGTCCGGAGGATGACATTCCGATAAGCCCGGACGCCCCCCCGGACCAGGGCTGCGTGCGATCGGTGACGTCCAGTTTCATCAGGATGTTCGAGATACGGGTCTTGACACCGGTGCCCGCATAGAACGGGGCCGAGCCAGGTCACCCGATGCCGTGGCGTACGGCCCACAGCGCCGCCTGCGTTCTGTCCGAAACATCCAGTTTCATCAGCACGTTGCTGACATGGGTTTTGACGGTCTTCTCGGAGAGGACCAGGGCTCGGGCGATCTCGCGGTTGGACCGGCCGTCGGCGATCAGCGACAGGACCTCGCGCTCGCGCTCGGTGAGCGCATTTCCCCGGCCGTGGCCGCTGCCCGCTCCCTCCTGCGACAGCAGTGCGTCGGCGACCTCGGGCTGGAGCAGCACATGCCCGGCGTGCACCGATCGGATCGCTCCGGCCAGTGCGTCGGGATCCACGTCCTTGTGCAGGTAGCCGGCCGCCCCGGCGCGGAGGGCCGGGACGACGGTGCGCTGCTCGGTGAAGCTGGTGACCACCAGCACCCGGGCCTTGCTGCCGCTCTCGCGCAGCTTGCGCAGTGCGCCGATGCCGTCGGTGCCGGGCATCTTGACGTCCATCAGGATCACATCGGGAAGCAGCTCCTCCGCCCGGCGCACCCCCTCGTCGCCGTCCCCTGCCTCGCCGACGACCTCGATGTCGGGCTGCACCTCCAGGAAGGTCCGAAGGCCCCGCCGGACCACCTGGTGATCATCGACCAGCAGAACCCTGATCACACTGTCAGCCACCGGGCACCTCCATCTCGATCACGGTGCCCTTGCCGGGCGCCGACTCCACGCTCAGGCGGCCGCCGACGCCCCCCGCACGGTCCCGCATGGACACCAGTCCCAGGTGGCGCCCGGCGCGGCGCACCGCCGACGGCTCGAAGCCCCGCCCGTCGTCGGACACCCGTAGCGCCGCCCCCCTGCCGCGGCCCTCCAGCCGGACCTCCACAGCGGTGGCCCCGGCATGGCGCAGCGCGTTGTGCAGCGCCTCCTGGGCGACCCTCAGCACCGCCTCCTCCTGTGCGGCCGGCAACGCCCGCATCCGGGAGGCGGTGAAGGCGATGCGGGTCGCATGGACCCGGCCGAGCACCTCCGCCTGGGTGCGCAGGGTGGCTACGAGACCGTCCTCGTCCAGGGCGGCGGGCCGCATCTCGATGACGACAGTGCGCAACTCGTCCGCGGCCTCGGCGGCAAGCATGGCGACCTGTTTCAGCTCGTGCTTGGCGCGGGCCGGGTCGCGGTCCACGAGGGCGGCCGCGGCCTGGGCGGTCAGCCGCAGTGAGAAGAGCTTCTGGGAGACGGCGTCGTGGAGTTCGTGGGCGATCCGGGCCCGCTCCCCCGCCAGGGTCAGTTCGCGGCTGCGTTCGTAGAGGCGGGCGTTGGTGAGGGCGATGGCCGCGTGCGCGGCGAGAATGCGCAGCAGCGCCTCGTCCTCCTCCGTGAAGCCGGCCGCCTTGACGGCTTTGCCGGCCTCGCCTGCCTTGTTCGCCAGGAAGATCGCGCCGAGGATCTCGTCGCCGTCGAGGACGGGCATGCCGATGAAGTCCGTCATCTCGGGGTGGGCGGAGGGCCAGCCCTCGAAGCTCTCGAACTCACGGACGTCGGTGAGCCGCCGCGAGGTGGCCTCGTGCAGCATCGCCGCGAGAATGCCGTGCTGGCGGGGCAGCGGGCCGATCGCCTTCCATTGCTCGTCGCTGATCCCGTCGACCACGAACTGGGCGAATCCGCCGTGGTCGTCGGGCACGCCGAGGGCTGCGTATTCGGCATCGAGGAGCTCGCGGGCGGACGCGACGATGGTCTGCAGCACCTCGCGCACCTCCAGGTGCCGGCTCATCGCGAGGACCGCGGCACTCACGGCTTCGATACCGCGGCGGGTCGGTGGGCTGCACATGTGTTCACCGTACCGGCGGGGTGCGACCCGCGGGATCGGTCGCTCGGCGGTCCCGCGTGGTCCCTCCGGCGTAGGGCGAAGTGCCCCCGCGCTGTGCTGCGGGCGGCCGAGGCGCACCGGACGGCTCCGTTCCTACGGTGGGAGCGACCGCCGGGCAGCGGGCCGGGCGGCGGGCTCGAAGGGGCGGGACGATGCCGGTCGCAATCGTTACGGGAGCATCGCGGGGCCTGGGACTCGCATTGGCCGGGGCACTGGCCGGACGCGGCTGGGACCTGGTGATCGACGGGAGGGACGCGGACGCGCTCAAAGCGGCGGAGGCAGAGCTGGAGCGGACCGCGCGGGTGGTGGCGGTCCCGGGCGATGTGACGAATCCGGGGCACCGGGCCGCGCTGGTTGCCTCGGCCTGGGAGTTCGGCGCCTTGCAACTGCTGGTGAACAACGCGAGCGCGCTGGGCGCGGAACCGCTGGTGACGCTGGCGGAGCAGCCATTGGACGGCTTCCGTGCCGCGCTGGAGACGAATGTGGTGGCCGCGCTGGGGCTCGTGCAGGAGGCGATGCCGCTGCTGGCTGCGTCCCAGGGCGCGGTGCTGAACGTGAGCTCCGACGCGGCGGTGGAGGCGTACGGGACATGGGGCGGGTACGGGGCGAGCAAGGCGGCGCTGGAGCAGCTGTCGGCGGTGCTCGCGGTCGAGGAGCCGGCGCTGCGGGTGTGGTGGGTGGACCCCGGCGACATGCGGACGGGGCTGTACGAGGCGGCCGTCCCCGGCGATCCGGACTTCGGGGCCCGTCGGTCGCCGGAGTCGGTCGTGCCGGCGTTGCTGCGGCTGCTGGACGAGGACGCGGCCAGTGGCCGGTACGCGGTCCCGGCGCTGCTGGAGGGGGCGCTGTGACGGCGTTGCGCGTGGCTGGGCCGGCTCAAGGGCCAGATCCGGCTTCGGCTTCGGCTTCGGCTTCGGCTTCGGCGAGAGGGTTGTCATGAGGTTGCTGAGTGTGCCGCCTGAGCTGTCGGCGCGGGTGCCGGCGGAGGAGCGCGGCCGGGGCCGGGACGCGGTGCGGCTGCTGGTCGGGCGGAGAGCGGCGGGCGAGGTGGCGCACCATGCCTTCGGGGAGCTGCCCCGGCTGCTGCGGGCTGGGGACGTCCTGGTGGTGAACACCTCGCGGACGCTGCCGGCGGCGGTGGACGGGCGGCTTGGGGAGAAGCCGGTGGTCGTCCATTTCTCGACCCGGCAGGACGACGGGCGGTGGACCGTGGAGCTGCGTACGCCTGATGCGCGGGGTACGACGCTGCCCCGGCCCGGCGGCCCTGCGGGGGCGGTGGTGGGGCTGCCGGGAGGTGAGCGGCTCGTGTTGCAGGCGCCGCTGAGTGCGCGCGGGGAGCGGCTGTGGGTGGCGGCGGCGTCGATGGCGGATCCGGTGGCGTATCTGCACCGGTACGGGCGGCCGATCCGGTACGGCTACACCGAGCGGGACCAGCCGTTGGCCGCTTACCAGACGGTGTTCTCTGTGGAGTCCCCTGATGACGGACTGGGGTCGGCGGAGATGCCGAGCGCGGGCCGCCCTTTCACCGCCGTGCTGGTGACGGAGCTGGTGAGCCGGGGTGTACAGATCGCGCCCATCACGCTGCACACGGGGGTGGCCTCGGGGGAGGCGTACGAGCCGCCGTACCCGGAGCGCTTCTCGGTGCCACCGAGCACGGCGTGGCTGGTGAACGCGGCCCGCGCGGGAGGCGGCCGGGTGGTGGCGGTGGGGACCACCGTCGTGCGGGCGCTGGAGTCCGCCGCGGATGTCCACGGAGTGGTCCGGGCGGCGGGCGGCTGGACCGACCTGGTGATCACGCCCGGGCGCGGGGTGCGGGCGGTGGACGGGCTGCTGACCGGGCTGCACGAGCCGACCGCCTCCCATCTGCTGATGCTGGAGGCCTTGGCCGGGCCCGCGCTTCTGGAGCAGGTGTACGGGGAGGCCGTGTGCGGCGGCTATCTGTGGCACGAGTTCGGGGACAGCAATCTGCTGCTGCCTTGAGCCTTTGGGCCGGCCCCTGCCGGAGGTGCCGTGGAGCGCCCGGCAGGGGCCGGCCAGTGACTTTTGGTGCCGGTCCGGTCGCGCAGCGCGATCACAAAGAGGGCGCCGTGTGAGCTCATGCATAGGACGTAGGTCACTTACGAAGCCGGGTAGTAGGGCGGCCGGACGGGCCAGGCGTGCAGTTCAGTAATAAATGTCCGGTTTGTTCGCAGGCTAACTACGGCCATGGGTAGTAATGGGGGTCTTTGCCCTGAGATTTACCTACCGCTAACAATGCTGGGGTCGCACCGCGCCGTGTTCGACACGTAGCGCTTCTCTTCGCCGCCGGTAGAACTGCGAGCCCCAATTTGGAAGAGGTACTCCGCCCATGAACGTCCCCACGATCCCGAATCTCAGCCGCCTGTCCAAGGCCCACAAGTACTCCGCTGCGGGCGTCGCAGCGGGCAGCGCGGTGGTCCTGGCGGTCACCGGTCTGTCCGGGACCGCGGGTACAGCGTCCGCCGCCCAGCAGACCCCTGTCCTGGCGGTCCACGGCCTGGCCCCCGCCGCCGACACGACGTCCGGCGCCCAGCAGGCCGACTGGACTTCCGGCGAGGCCGGCCAGCTGAAGAGCATCTCCGCGCAGGCCGACGCCGCCCGGAAGCACGCCGGCCAGGACGCCGTGAACGCGAAGAAGAAGGCCGCTCAGGACGCCGCCAGGAAGACGGCTCAGGCGGACGCCGCCAAGCGCGCCGAGGCGCAGCAGGCCGCCAACCGCAGCCAGCCGCGCAAGGCTGCGACCGTCGAGACGGTGGCGCTCACGACTCGGGGCGGCTCCGCGCAGCAGATCGCCCGGCAAATGATGAGCTCCTCCCAGTTCCAGTGCTTCTCGCACATCGTGTCCCACGAGAGCGGCTGGAACTACCGGGCGGTCAACGCCGGCTCCGGCGCCTACGGCCTCGTACAGGCGCTGCCCGGCTCCAAGATGGCCTCCGCCGGCGCCGACTGGCAGACCAACCCGGCCACGCAGATCAGGTGGGGCCTCAGCTACATGGACGGGCGCTACGGCAGCCCCTGCGCAGCCTGGTCGTTCTGGCAGGCGCACAGCTGGTACTGACGGTACCGAGCCTCAAAACGCACATATTGAGGGCTGTGGTATCCCGGATCCGGGATACCACAGCCCTCAATATGCGTGCCGTTACTTGCGCATGACCTCCGGCTCGTGTCGCCGCAGCAACCGCAGTACGACGAAGCCGCAGACCGCGCCGATGCCGAGGAGTACACCGGTGTCAATGAACCACTGGGCGGCGGTGTGCACCCACAACTGGTCGACGGCGTTCGGGGTCCACGGCATCTGCACGTTCAGCTGGGTTGTCGTGCCGAGAGCGGCGACCGCCCATCGCGCGGGCATCAACCAGGCGACCTGCTCTATGCCGGGCTTCTGAAACAGCTGGAAAAGGACGCCGGTGAACACCACCTGGATGATCGCAAACATCACCAGCAGCGGCATGGTCTTCTCCGCGGTCTTCACCAGCGCGGAGATGACCAGGCCGAACATCATCGACGTGAACCCGAGCGCGCCGACCACCAATGTCATCTCGACCACCGGGAAGTTCTTGAGGATGACCCCTTCGGTTGGCAGCTTCGAACGGGCGCCGAAGCCGATCACGCAGATGATCACGCCCTGCAGGACAGTGATCAGGCCCAGCACGATGACCTTGGACAACAGGTAGGCGGAGCGTGAGAGCCCGGTGGCCCGCTCCCGCTCGTAGATCACCCGCTCCTTGATCAGCTCCCGTACGGAGTTGGCCGCGCCGGAGAAGCACGCGCCGACCGCCAGGATCAGCATGATGGTGCCCGCGTCCTTGTTCGTGAAGTGGTTCTTCGCGGGACCGATGCCGAGCCCGCTGTCCGCCGGAATGAGGGTGCTCACCACGCCCAGGACCGCCGGGAGGATGAACATCAGGCCGATGAAGCCGCGGTCGGAGGCGATCACCGACAGGTAGCGGCGGACCAGTGTCCACAGCTGCGAGCCCCAGCCCTGCGGCTTGGGCGGGCGCTGCTGCTGGAGGACCGGCGCGGCCTGCGGGGCCGCGGCGTCCAGGTCGGCGGCGTACATCTGGTAGTGCTGGGAGCCCTTCCAGCGATCGGCCCAGTCGTAGTCGCGGTAACTCTCGAAGGCGGAGAAGACGTCGGCCCAGCTTTCGTAGCCGAAGAAGTTCAGCGCCTCCTCCGGCGGTCCGAAGTACGCGACCGAGCCGCCCGGTGCCATGACCAGGAGCCGGTCGCAGAGCGCCAGCTCGGCCACCGAGTGGGTGACGACCAGGACGGTGCGTCCGTCGTCGGCCAGGCCGCGCAGCAGCTGCATCACATCGCGGTCCATCCCCGGGTCGAGGCCGGAAGTCGGCTCGTCCAGGAAGATCAGCGAAGGTTTGGTGAGCAGTTCTAGGGCGACGGAGACGCGCTTGCGCTGGCCGCCGGAGAGGGAGGTGATGCGCTTGTCGGCGTGGATGTCGAGCTTGAGCTCCCCGAGCACCTCGTCGATGCGGGCCTCGCGCTCGTCGGACTTGGTGTCGCCGGGGAAGCGCAGCTTGGCGGCGTACCGCAGGGCGGTGCGGACCGATAGCTCCTTGTGCAGGATGTCGTCCTGCGGAACGAGGCCGATGCGCTGGCGCAGTTCGGCGAACTGCTTGTACAGGTTGCGGCTGTCGTACAACACCTCGCCGGCGTCGGCCGGCCGGTAGCCGGTCAGGGCGCGCAGCAGGGTGGATTTGCCGGAGCCGGACGGGCCGATGACCGCGATCAGCGACTTCTCCGGGACGCCGAAGGAGACGTCGTTGAGGATCGTCTTGGTGGCCTTGCCCTGCGGCACTCGTACGGTGAGGCGGCGGGCGGTGAAGGTGACTTCGCCGGTGTCGACGAACTCCTCGAGCTGGTCGCCGGCGAGCCGGAAGGTGGAGTGGCCGACGCCGACTATGTCTTCCGGGCCGAGCAGATGACTCTGGATCGGCTGGCCGTTGACGTAGGTCCCGTTGTGGCTGCCGAGGTCGGCGATCTCGTAGCGGCCGTCGGGGTGCGCGCGGAACTCGGCATGGTACCGGGAGACCTGGAGGTCGGAGACGACCAGCTCGTTCTCCAGGGCACGGCCGATCCGCATGACGCGGCCGGTCGCCAGGTGATGGAAGGTCGTCGGGCTGCGGTCGCCTTGGGCCGGCGCGCCGGCACCCGCGGCGGCCGGCTGCGGCGGCCGGCTCCAGCCGCCCTGCTGGGGCGCTTGCGGCGGCGCCTGCCGGAGCACCTGCTGAGGCACCGGCTGGGCCACTTGCCGCGGTGCGGGCTGGGCCCACGCCGCGGGCTGCTGGACCGGCGCCTGTTGCGGCTGCTGGTACGCAGGCGCCGCCTGTTGCGCGACCGGGGCCGCGGCCTGCTGGGCGAGCGAGGTCTCCGCACCGTAGAGGGCGGCGCCGGACTGCTGCTCCGGGCCGAAGCCCAGCCGCGGGCCGTCGGTGGCATTGCCGAGATGCACGGCCGCGCCGGGAGCCACCTCGTGCTGTTGGATCCGCTGTCCCAGCACATAGGTGCCGTTGGTGCTGCCGAGGTCCTCGATCACCCAGCCGCGCCCGCCCCAGCGAATGGCCGCGTGCCGCCAGGAGACTCTGGCGTCGTCTAACACCACGTCTCCCTGCGGATCACGGCCCACGCTATATGACTTGGACGGGTCAAGCGTCCAGGTTTGTCCGTTGAATTCCAGTACGAGTCCAGGCACCCCAAGCCCCACAAAGTTGTCCCCCGAGAAGTCCCCCCGTGAAGGGGAGTCTAGAGATTGCAAACACCCGGAGGAACTATTTCAGGCGCGCCCCGAAACCGGAAGCCGAGCTTCACCCAGTGCGCCCCCCACGCGGCGTTGACTGCACCGAGGCGCCCCCCGAAAGTGGTAGTCACCCACGGAACAACTCAGGACAAGGTGGGCCCAACGTACGATCTCCGGGAGCCGGGATGAGCGTACACACTTCCATGACACCTTCACCCCCGCCCTCGTACGAAACCCGCAAAGTCCCCTGGGGCGGCGTACTGTTCTCCGCGATCGCGGCGGTGAGCTGGGCGTTCCTGGCCATGACGGGCACCGCCGCGCTCGGGTTGCACCTGGTCGGCGCGGACACCGCGGGCTCACTCGGGCCGATGACCGCCGCGGTGGTCGCCATGGCAGCGGGAGGCAAGGTCAGCCCGTCCGGCGACGTAGCGGTGTTCGGGCTGACGGGGGCCGGGGCGAAGGGCGCGATCGGCCTCATGCCGCTGGGCGTCGCACTGGTGGGAGCGGTGCTGCTGGCCTGGGTGTTCCTGCGGTCGCTGCGCGGGGCAGGCACAGTGATCGCGGCCCGGGAACTCGCGGCGCGGGCGGGCGCGGTGGCAGTGCTCTTCGTGGGGCTCCTGGCCGGTCTGGCGTGGGCCGGGCAGGACACCATCGCCATCGACGGGGCCTCTCTGGGCGGGGGCAGCGGCAAGGGCGGGGGCGGGCTGCTCGACAAGCTGCCGGGGCTGGGCAACATCGGCGGCGGGCTCGCTGACGGGCTGGGCGGCCTCATCAACGCCAAGACCTCGGTCGGCTTCCATGTCGACACCGGACGCTCACTGCTGGACGGCCTGTCGTGGGTGCTCGCGGTCCTGCTGATCGCGCTGCTCGCCTCCCGCCGTACGCCGCTGCCAGGCGGCCTGGCGGCCGTGCACCGGATTGTGCGGCCGGCAGCGTCCGCGCTCGTCTCGGTGCTGCTGCTCGCGGTCCTGGCGGGCTTCGCCGCCGCCGGCTTCGCCGCCCTCACCGGGCACGAGCCGGGGCGGATCATGGGTTCCGCGCTGCTCGGCGCCCCTAACGGAGTGTGGCTCGGGGTGCCGCTCGGCCTCTTCGTCCAGTGGAGGGGCACCGCGACCGGTGAACTGGCGAAACTGCTGCCGGATCCGGTGGACCGGCTGCTCAGCGGCCGGGTCGGCCAGCCGATCACTCCCGGCCGGCTGGCCGAGCTGGACGGCCGGGTCTGGCTGCTGACCGTGGCTGCCGCGCTCATGATGCTCGCCGCGGGCACGCTCACCGCGGTCCGCACTCCCCGGTGGGGGACGACACGCACGGGATTCGCCGGACGCTGCGCCTTGCGGCTGGGGGCGGCGACCGCGGCCGCCTTTCCGCTGCTCGTCTGGCTCACCGGCGTCTCCGTCAGCGCCAATCTGTCGGTCTTCGGTTTCGACGCCGTCGGCGCCGGCATCGAGCTGCACGGCAGCATCCCGATGGCCCTGCTTCTCGGCGCCGCCTGGGGTGGCGCGGCCGGCGGCATCGGCGCGCTCCTCGCCCTGGCCACCGGCGCCGCCGGGCGCCGGTCGTCCCCGTACTCCGTGGGACGTATGGGCAGGGCTGCCGCCTCGGATTCCTCCCGGACGTATCCCGGCATCGCCTACCAGCCGGGGCCGTACCTCCCAAGTCCCGTCTACCGGCCCGAGCAGGACGAGCCCAACCCGTACAAACAGCCGCCCTCCGGCCCGGCGCCGCACACCGCCCCAACCGTCGCCGGACGCCCGCTGCCGTCCCACCCGCCCCGTCGGCCCACCCGCCCCCCAAGGGTGCCGCCCCCGGACTCCCCGCCCCCGCCGGGACCGCCACGCGGGCCGTAGGGCGCCTAGCCCGCGCGGTTCTGGGATCTGGTGCGCAGCCCGGCCGTCCGCCGGACCTTGCGGCAGGTTCCGGCCCGGCGGGCGGGGGCCGTCCGCGCCGGACACTCCAGGACACGGCGTGCCTGGCGGCCCGGGGCGGTCGCGTGGGGTGGCGGCGTGCCCGCCGGGTGTCCGCAACGCGGGACGGGCCGTCGGTGGGCGGTGGGGGCCGGTTACGGTGTACTTACCATGGACGACGCATCGCAGCCCTCACCTGTCACCGCCGTTCCGGCCGCGGACACCCCTACCCTGCTGGTCAAGATCTTCGGTAAGGACCGGCCCGGCATCACCGCGGGGCTATTCGAGGTCCTCGCCGGCTTCGGCGTGGATGTGGTTGACATTGAGCAGGTCGTCACACGGGGGCGCATCGTGTTGTGCGCCCTGCTGACGGCGCCGACCGCGTCAGGCGTGGAGGGCGAACTGCGCGCGATCGTTCACACGTGGGCGGAAAGGCTGAAACTGCAGGCGGAGATCATCTCCGGCCGCGGCGACAACCGGCCGCGTGGAGAGGGGCGTTCCCATGTGACCGTGCTCGGCAACCCGCTGACGGCGGATTCGATCGCTGCCATAGCGGCGAGGATCACCGAGGTGGGCGGCAACATCGACCGCATTTTCCGGCTGGCGAAGTACCCGGTCACGGCGGTGGAGTTCGCGGTCTCCGGCGTCCGCACGGACACATTGCGGCCGGCGCTGGCCGTGGAAGCGCATGAGCGCGGCGTGGACATGGCGGTGGTGTCGGCGGGGCTGCACCGCCGGGCGCGCCGGCTGGTGATCATGGACGTGGATTCCACCGTCATCCAGGACGAGGTGATCGAACTCTTCGCCGCGCACGCGGGATGCGAGGACAAGGTCGCGGAGATCACAGAGGCGGCAATGCGCGGCGAGCTGGACTTCGAGCAGTCCTTGCACGCTCGTGTGGCGCTGCTCGCGGGGCTGGACGAGTCGGTGGTGAACAAGGTCCGGGCCGAGGTCCGGATGACGAAGGGGGCACGGACGCTGATCCGCACGCTGAAGCGGCTCGGCTACCAAGTCGGCGTGGTCTCGGGCGGGTTCACCCAGGTCACGGACGATCTCCGGGAAAAGCTCGGGCTGGACTTCGCCGCGGCCAATACCCTGGAGATCGTCGACGGCAAACTCACCGGCCGGGTGACCGGCGAGATCGTGGACCGGGCGGGCAAGGCCCGGCTACTGCGTCGCTTCGCGGAGCAGGCGGGCGTGCCGCTGAGCCAGACCGTCGCGATCGGTGACGGCGCGAACGACCTCGATATGCTCAACGCGGCCGGGCTGGGCGTCGCCTTCAACGCGAAGCCGGTGGTCCGGCAGGCTGCGGACACCGCGGTGAATGTGCCGTTCCTGGACGCGGTCCTATATCTGCTGGGTATCACCCGCGAAGAGGTCGAGGCGGCGGACGCTCTGGACGGCGGGTCGTAGACCCCGCGCCGGGGGCGTACCGGCTGCGGCGGCACGGGCACGGCCTGCGGGCCTTCCTGCGGATCAGGCGCGCCGGGGGCGCCTGTCGGCCGGAGGCTGGGAAGCATCGCAAGGCGCCGAGGCGCTTGCGTCGTGGCTCTGTCCGGGCCCGGACGCGCCAGCGGCCCAAGGGGCGCGGTCGGCAGCGCAGCGAGGTGCCGTGCCTGGGGGCACCACCCGGCCGAAGGCTGGGAGAGGCAGCTGAGGGCGCGTCGCGGGCCCAGCCATGATCCGCCGACAGACTAATCGTGCGGTGCCCAGTAGTCGGTCAGCCGGCCGACTCCGTGCTCGACGGACTTCCAGGGCCCGGAGAAGGTGATCACCGCGACCGCGGCGGTCGGGAAGCCGCCCCGGTCCAGACGGGCGAGGTGATCGTCGTCGGCCTCGCTGCAGAGGGCGTCGGCGAGGGCGTGCATGCCGGGGTTGTGACCCACCAGCAGCAAGTTGTCGACCTCTTCGGGGATTTCGGTGAGCAGCGCGAGCAGGTCGCCGAGGGTGGCATCGTAGAGCCGGTCCTCGTAGATGGTCTTCGGGCGCTGCGAGAGCTCGTGCGCGACAAGTTTCCAGGTCTCGCGAGTGCGGACGGCGGAGGAGACCACAGCCAGGTCGAAGGTGATGCCCAGATCCGCGAGCCTGCGTCCCGCGATGGACGCTTCCTGGCGTCCGCGCTCGGCGAGGGGCCGCTCGTGGTCGGGTACGGAGGGCCAGTCGGCCTTTGCGTGCCGGAGCAGAACGATCCGGCGAGGCGATGCAGCGACGCTCATGCCTCTCAGCTTTCCAGAAAACCCGCGATGGGGCGCGGGGTGCGGGGAAGCGGGCCCGTCACAACAGGCGCCGTGCGATGCTGCCCAGGAGTTGGAAGACGGGCTCGGCCGCGGTGTGGCCGGCGGTTCCGGGGGCCGCGACGAGTGCCAGCAGGGCGGCGAAGGCCAGCGCGGGCAGCGCTACGGCCCACCAGGGGAGGCGCGTCTGCACGGGCGGGGTGCGCGCGTGGAGCGACTGTGAGGACACGGGAAAGGCCTCCGCGTAGTGCCGGTGGTACCGGATGTGATTGCACTACGACGGTACGGAGCCGGGGCGGCCGGTCCCATCGGGCGGCCCACCCAGTTCACCCTGACCCTGACCCCCTAGGGAGGGTGGGGTTGTCCCTAGCTCACTCTCGGGGATCAGCCCATTCTGGACGCGAAGGAGGCGATCACCGCGACGACGGCGGGTACCAGCATCATGAGGCCGAAGATCACGAGGAGCTTCTTCTGCGGCGTCGGGGGATTGGGTTCGAGTACGGGCATGCTCCCATTTTTGCACCAGCTTGGGAGGGTGCCGCACCGGGGTCAGATCAGAGTTCGTCCTCCACACAGCGGTCGCGGCCCGCCAGGACGCCTGCCGCGACCTGCGGCACCAGGAGGGCCGTCATGAATCCGATCGGCAAGCCCCAGCCGCCGGTGTGCTGGTAGAGCGTGCCCACCAGGATCGGGCCGGGGATGGAGATGAGGTAGCCGGTGCTCTGGGCGAAGGCGGAAAGCCGCACCACGCCCGCCGAAGTGCGTGAGCGCATCCCGATCAGGGTCAAGGCCAGCGGGAAGGTGCACATGGAGACGCCGAGCAGCAGCGCCCATACCCAGGGGGCCGCGGCCGGGGCGAGCCAGAGCCCGGAGTAGCCGGCCAGACCGAAGATGCCGAGCAGGACCGACAGGCCGCTCTGGTTCCGCATCCGCCCGGCGAGCGCGGGCACCACGAAGGAGAGCGGGACGCCGATGGCCATGGTGACGGCGAGCAGCAGACCCGCGGTGGCGGCCGGGATTCCGGCGTCCCGGAAGATCTGCGGCATCCAGCCCATGGCGATGTAGGCCCCGGTGGCCTGGAGGCCGAAGAAGACAGTGAGCGCCCATGCGGTGGGGCTGCGGGTGATCCGTACGGCCGGTGTCTGGTGAGCGGCCTCGGCGGGGGCGGCGGCAGCGGCAACGCGGGTGGGGGCGGCGGAGCGGTCCCGTACGAGAACGAGCCAGGGCAGGACCGCGACCGCGGCCGGCATGGCCCATATGCCGAGGCCGAGCCGCCAGCTGCCGCCCAGGGCGTCGGTGAGGGGCACGGTGACCGCGGCGGCGAGGCCGGTGCCGAGCGAGATGGCCATGGAGTAGAGCCCGGTCATCGGCCCCACCCGGTCCGGGAAGTACCGCTTGACGACCACCGGCATCAGCACGTTGCTCACGCCTATGCCGGCGAGCGCGAGTGCGCTGACAGCGAGGAAGACTGCGGTGCCGCCCGCGAGGGGCCGCAGGGCCAGGCCGAGCGTGATCGCTGCCATGCCCGCGCACACCACGGCGCCCGGGCCGACGCGGCGGGCCAGCCGGGGCGCGCCGACACCGAAAAGCGCGAAGCACAGGGCGGGGGCCGAGGTGAGCAGCCCGGCGAGGGTGCCGCTCATGCCGAGGCCCTGCCGGACCTCTTCGAGCAGCGGCCCGAGGCTGGCGATCGCCGGACGGAGGCTGAGTGCGGCCAGGACCATCGCGGCGGCCACGAGCCACCGGGATCCGACCCGTGCCACGGGCGGCGTCGGCGTCAGTGTGTCCGGCCCGGGCTCTGTGCGGGTTACGGCGGCGACGTCGTTGTCTGTCATGGGCCCATCATAGAATCATGGGATGATTCTCCGTCCAGTGCCCCGGCGCTCCGCGCTCGCCGACGAGGTGATCGCCCGGCTCCGCACCCAGATCACCTCCGGTGCATGGCCGGTCGGCTCACGCATCCCCACCGAGCCCGAGCTGGTCGAACAGCTCGGCGTGGCCCGCAACACGGTGCGTGAGGCCCTCCGCGCGCTCGCCCACAACGGTCTCCTGGACATCCGGCAGGGATCCGGCACATACGTGCTGGCCACCAGTGAACTCGCGGGGGTCATGCACCGCCGTTTCGCCGAGGCAGACCCCCGGCATATCGCCGAGCTGCGGGCCGCCCTGGAAGCCTCGGCGGCGGCCCTGGCGGCGACACGCCGTACCGAAAGCGATGTCAAGCACCTGGACGCGGCTCTGGACCGGCGCGAGCGGGCCTGGGCGTCCGGGGACGCGGAGGCCTTCGTCGAAGCCGACGCGACCTTGCACCTGGCGGTCGTCGCCGCCTCGCACAACGCGGTGATCACCGAGCTCTACGCGGACCTGGGCGAGGTGATCCGCGGCTTCCTGCAGGCGGACCTCGGCGAGGAGCTGCGCCCGGAGCAGTATGTGGACCACACGCGGTTGGTGGATGCCATCCGCGCCGGAAACGCGGCGACGGCGGCCGCAGAGGCGGGCGGGCACGCCTTCAGTTGGAGCCTCGGCTGGACGGTCAGCGGAGGGTGACCCAGACGCTCTGGATCTCCTTCCAGCAGCGGTCGGAGAGCGTCACGGTCTCGGCGGGGCCCACCGCCACCGGGCGGCCGTCCACATCCGGGTCCCACCAGCGGCGGCACTCAATGTGCAGCTGTGCGTGATCGATGTCAGGGTCGGGATTGAAGCAGATCGCGATGCCTTCGCTGCCCTTCACGGACGTACGGCATTCGGTCTGCTCAGGCCCCGCGGCCCACGCGGCCTGAACGGTGACGCCGCACGCGGCGCCGGTGAGAAGCAGGAGTGCCGGAATGCGCAGCATGCGGCCATCGTGCGCACTCCCGGGCCCCCGGCGCCCAGTTCTGGTCGGCCATCCGGGTGACACCCGGGCCCGGGCGTGCCGATGCCCCGGCCGCCGCCGAAGAGGCGGGCCGGGGCCATCGCGCCCGAGGCGGTCCCGGGCCCTGCCCGAAGGCGGTTACGCGCCGATCGCGTGCAGACCGCCGTCGACGTGCACGATCTCGCCCGTGGTCTTCGGGAACCAGTCCGACAGCAGGGCGACGACGCCGCGAGCGGCCGGCTCCGGGTCGGCGAGGTCCCACTTCAGCGGGGCGCGGGAGTCCCACACCGCCGCCAGGTCCTCGAAGCCCGGGATGGACTTGGCGGCCATCGACTTGATCGGGCCGGCCGAGATCAGGTTGACCCGGATGTTCTTCTCACCCAGGTCACGGGCGAGGTAGCGGGAGGTGGACTCCAGCGCCGCCTTGGCCACGCCCATCCAGTCGTACTTCGGCCACGCCACCTGTGCGTCGAAGTCCATGCCGACGACCGAGCCGCCGCGCTGCTCCAGCAGCGGAAGCAGTGCCATGGTCAGCGACTTCAGCGAGTACGCGGAGACGTGGACCGCGGTCGCGACCGACTCCCAGGGAGTGTGCAGGAAGTTGCCGCCCAGCGCGTCCTGCGGTCCGAAGGCGATGGAGTGCACCACGCCGTCGAGGTTGATGCCCTCGCCGATGTGCTCGGTGACCTTGGCCGCCAGCCCGTCGAGGTGCTCGGTGTTCTGTACGTCCAGCTCGATGACCGGCGCGGGCTTCGGCAGCCGCTTGGCGATCCGCTCGACGAGGCTGAGCCGTCCGAAGCCGGTGAGGACGACTTCGGCACCCTCTTCCTGTGCGAGTTTGGCCGTGTGGAAGGCGATCGAGGAGTCTGTGAGGACGCCGGTGACGAGGATGCGCTTGCCTGCGAGGATTCCACTCATTTTGCTCAGTGACCCATGCCCAATCCGCCGTCTACGGGAATGACGGCTCCAGTGATGTATGCGGCCTCGTCGGAGGCGAGGAAGCGGACCGAGGCGGCGACTTCCTCCGGCTGGGCGTAACGGCCCAGCGGGACCTGCCCGACGATGGTCTTGCGCTGCTCGTCGGTGAGCACCCGGGTCATATCGGTGTCGACGAAGCCGGGCGCGACGACATTGACGGTGATGTTGCGCGAGCCGAGCTCCCGGGCGAGGGAGCGCGCGAAGCCGACCAGTCCGGCCTTGGAGGCGGCGTAGTTCGCCTGGCCCGCCGAGCCGAGCAGGCCGACCACCGAGGAGATGAGGATGATCCGGCCTTTGCGGGCGCGCAGCATTTTCTTGGCGGCGGCTTTCACCACCCGGAAGGTCCCGGTGAGGTTGGTCTCCAGGACTGAGGTGAAATCCTCCTCGGACATCCGGAGCAGCAACTGGTCGCGAGTGACACCGGCGTTGGCCACCAGTACCTCGACCGGGCCCTGCTTCTCCTCGATCTCCTTGTAGGCCTGCTCGACCTGCTCACTCTCCGTGATGTCGCACTTGACGGCGAGAAAGCCCTTGGGGGGCTCGCCCGAGCGGTATGTGATGGCGACCTTGTCACCCGCATCGGCGAAGGCCTGGGCAATAGCGAGGCCGATGCCCCGGTTTCCTCCGGTGACGAGAACCGAGCGGCTCAACGGATCACCCTTTCGCTAAGTGTCTGGAGTACGAAAACTATCGGTCTACGCTCGGGTACGGAGAATCGACCCCGACAGGGGCGTCGGGCGGTCCCTGTCGGATCCCTACAGAAATGCCCGCCCGGCCCGATTGTCAGCGCGGCATGATTCACTGCCTGCATGGGAGTCGTGACCGGCAGAAAGGGGGGCCGCCGTGCCTCATGAAGTGGATGAGTCATTCTTGGCGTTGCCGTTGCGGGCGTTGGCCGACGCGGCGCTCGCCCGGGCCCGGGCGCTGGGCGCGGACCACGCCGACTTCCGCTTCGAGCGGGTGCGCAGCGCCTCGTGGCGGCTGCGGGACGGCAGGACTTCCGGTTCGTCGGACAGCACGGACGCGGGATACGCGGTCCGGGTGGTGCACGGCGGGGCGTGGGGCTTCGCCTCGGGCGTGGATCCGACTATGGACGGGGCCGCCCGAGTGGCGGGGCAGGCGGTGGCGATGGCGAAGCTGTCGGCCAAGGTCATCGCGGCTGCCGGGTCGGACGAGCGGGTGGAGCTGGCGGCCGAGCCGGTGCACGCCGACAGGGTGTGGGTCTCGTCGTACGGAATCAATCCCTTTGACGTACCGGACGCGGAGAAGACGGGTCTGCTGGCGGAGTGGAGCGCACGCCTGCTGGCGGCGGACGGCGTGGCGCACGCGGACGCCTCACTGATGACCGTCCAGGAGAACAAGTTCTACGCGGACACGGCCGGTACGACAACGACACAGCAGCGAGTACGGCTGCATCCGCAGCTGACGGCGGTCGCGGTGGACGCGGAGAGCGGCGAGTTCGATTCCATGCGGACCCTGGCACCCCCGGTCGGGCGCGGTTGGGAGTATCTGACCGGCACCGGCTGGGACTGGGACTCGGAGCTGGCGGAGATCCCGGAGCTGCTGGCGGAGAAGATGCGGGCGCCGTCGGTCGAGGCGGGCTCGTACGACCTCGTGGTGGACCCGTCCAATCTGTGGCTGACCATCCATGAGTCGATCGGGCACGCCACGGAGCTGGACCGCGCGCTGGGCTACGAGGCGGCCTACGCGGGCACTTCCTTCGCCACCTTCGACCAGTTGGGGAAGTTGAAGTACGGCTCCGAGCTGATGAATGTGACCGGCGACCGCACCGCCGAGCACGGCCTTTCGACGGTCGGTTACGACGACGAGGGGGTGGCCGGCCAGTCCTGGGACCTGGTGAAGGACGGCACCCTGGTGGGCTATCAGCTGGACCGCAGAATCGCGAAGCTCACCGGCTTCGAACGGTCCAACGGCTGCGCCTACGCGGATTCGCCGGCGCATGTCCCGGTGCAGCGGATGGCGAATGTGTCGCTGCGGCCGGCGCCGGACGGACCGTCGACCGAGGATCTCATCGCGGGCGTGGAGCGCGGGATCTACATCGTCGGCGACCGCTCCTGGTCGATCGACATGCAAAGGTACAATTTTCAATTTACCGGGCAACGGTTCTTCCGGATCGAGAACGGCAGGCTGGCCGGACAGCTGCGCGATGTCGCCTACCAGGCGACCACCACCGACTTCTGGGGCTCGATGGAGGCCGTCGGCGGCCCGCAGACCTATGTTCTGGGCGGAGCTTTCAACTGCGGCAAGGCACAGCCCGGCCAGGTCGCTTCCGTGAGCCATGGCTGCCCTTCCGCGCTGTTCCGCGGCGTCAATATCCTCAACACCACGCAGGAGGGCGGCCGATGAGCCCCCGCACCTCTTCCTCCCCTTCCTCGGCTTCCCCTTCCGAGATCGTCGAGCGCGCCCTGGCGCTGTCCCGGGCGGACGGCATGATCGTGATCGCCGACGAGGAGTCCACCGCCAATCTGCGGTGGGCGGGAAACGCGCTGACGACCAATGGCGTCACCCGTGGCCGGACCCTCACCGTCATCGCCACGGTGAACGGCTCGCAGGGCACCGCGTCAGGAGTGGTGTCCCGCGCCGCTGTGACGGCCGACGAGCTGGAGCCGCTGGTACGGGCGGCGGAGGCGGCCGCTCGCGAGGCGGGACCGGCCGAGGACGCCCAGCCGCTGGTCGAGGGTGTGCCGGTGTCTTCGGACTTCACGGAGGCGCCCGCCGAGACGTCCTCGGAGGTCTTCGCGGCGTTCGCCCCGGCGCTCGGCGAGGCCTTCTCGACCGCCCGGGCAGGCGGCCGCCAGCTGTACGGCTTCGCGTACCACTCGGTGACCTCCAGCTATCTGGGCACGTCCACCGGGCTGCGACTGCGGCACGACCAGCCGACCGGCACCCTGGAGCTCAACGCGAAGTCCCTGGACCGCACGCGGTCCGCGTGGGCGGGGGCGGCGACCCGGGACTTCAAGGATGTGGACCCGACAGCGCTCGACGCCGAGCTGGCGCAGCGGCTGGCCTGGGCGGAGCGGCGGGTCGAGCTGCCCGCGGGCCGGTACGAGACGCTGCTGCCGCCGTCCGCGGTGGCCGACCTGGCGATCTACCAGTTGTGGTCGTCCTCGGCCCGGGACGCCGCCGAGGGCCGTACGGTCTTCAGCAAGCCGGGCGGCGGCACCCGGGTCGGCGAGAAGCTGTCCGAGCTTCCGCTGTCGCTGCGCAGCGATCCGAACGAGCCAGGACTGGAGTCGGCGCCATTCGTGGTGGCGCACACCTCCGGCGACGTCACCTCCGTCTTCGACAACGGGCTGCCCGTCGGCCCGGTGGACTGGGTGCGGGACGGGGTGCTGACGAATCTGCTCACCACCCGGCACAGCGCGGGCCTGACCGGGCTGCCGGTGGCGCCTATGACGGACAACCTGATCCTGGACGGGGGCGGGACGCGCTCGCTGGCGGAGCTGGTCGCGGACACCGGGCGCGGGCTGCTGGTCACCTGCCTGTGGTACATCCGGGAGGTGGATCCTGCGACGCTGCTGCTCACCGGTCTCACCCGGGACGGGGTCTATCTGGTGGAGAACGGCGAGGTGACCGGCGAGGTGAACAACTTCCGGTTCAACGAGTCGCCGGTGGATCTCCTCGGCCGGGTCTCGGAGGTGGGGCGCAGCGAGCGGACGCTCTCACGCGAGTGGGGCGACTACTTCACCCGTACGGCGACTCCGGCGATGCGGATCCCGGACTTCAACATGAGCTCGGTCAGCCAGGGGGTCTGACAGACGGATGGACGAGAAGCGGACAGTGAGGGTGTCGAAGTTCCTGTCCCGGGTGCTGCGGCACGACCCCGGGGCGGTCGGGATCACCCTCGACGAGGGCGGCTGGGCGGACGTGGACGAGCTGATCGCCGCGTCCGCCCTGGCGGGCCGCCACTTCTCGCGCGCCGAGCTGGATCATGTGGTCGCCAACAACAACAAGCAGCGCTTCGCCTATTCGGACGACGGCCGCCGGATCCGGGCCAGCCAGGGGCACACGATCGTGGTGGACCTGGGTCTCGCCTCGGCCGAGCCGCCCGCCGTGCTGTACCACGGCACGGCCACCACGGTTCTGCCGTTGGTGCTGCGCGAAGGGCTCAAGCCGATGTCCCGGCGGGATGTTCACCTGTCGGCGGATGTGGAGACAGCCGTGAGGGTGGGTTCCCGGCACGGCCGTCCCGTGGTGCTGGAGGTGGACGCGGCGGGGCTGGCCGCCACCGGCCACATATTCCGGGTGAGCGCCAACGGCGTATGGCTCACCGACCGGGTGCCGCCGACGCACCTGCGGCAGCGCACCGGCTGAGCCGGCGCACCGGCCGGGGCAGGGCACGGGGGCACCGGTTGGGTCCGGCCCCCGTTTTGGTCCCAGTGGTCAGGCTGCCCTGCGTCCGCCCCGGACCGAGGCCCAGAGCGGGCTGCCCAGCGCGACGATCACGACAGCGCCGGCCAGCTGCAGCAGATGCCGGATCCAGTCGATGCCGCTGGTGTGGGCGACGCCGATCCAGCCCGCCACGGCGTTGCCCAGCAGCGCCCCGAGGATGCCGAAGATCACGGTCAGCCACAGCGGAATGGCCTGCTTCCCGGGGATGATCGCCCTCGCGATCACGCCCAGCACCAGACCGACGATGATGGCCCACAACCAGTTCATGCCGCTCGCCTCCTCGTGTGCCGACGGCAGCGCCGCCCATTGCGGCCAGTGTGTGCCGAGGCGCGGTACGCCGCACGTCGGGGGCGTACGTCAGCCGTACGTCGCAGGGGTACGCGGCATCCGTGATGCGCCCCTGGTCTCGAATGCGGGGGACTCGCGGCGTACCGTGGAAGGGCCCGGAATTGGAGTTTCGGCGTGATGAGCGGGCGGTGGAGCGTGATGCGGAAGCACAGGGGCCCGGAGGTGATCCGGATCACCGGGGCCCGGACCGGCCTTACGGAGGACGTCCGGGGCAGGCAGCGCCGATATGTCATCTCGATGCTGATCCGCACTGTCTCCGTCATCCTGGGCGTCACGCTGTGGAACGTCCAGCGCCCACTGGCCTGGGTCGCACTGGTGGTGGGCCTGCTGCTGCCCTACGTCGCGGTCGTCATCGCCAACGCCGGCCGGGAGAACGCGCCCGGGCTCCCCTCGTCCTTCCTCCCGCCGCCGTCCCAGCCCGCGCTGGACCGCAGCACCTCGCACGTCCCGGCGGAGCCCGTCCCAGCGGAATCCGGCACGCAGGACGGCGAAAGTCCGTAGCCCGGTCAGAGTTGATCTGTACCAATCGTCCAAGCTCAAGAAAAGCTCAGATCAATCATGAGCACCCACTGCACTGCGGGGGTTGTCGCGTGACATACTTCGTGTGCGCTCCGCATCCCCCGTCGGAGCGACGGACCGACGCCGGGCGGCTCCCCCCGTGGCTGCCCGGCGTCGCCCATGTAACGGGACATGTCAGGGGCGCTCCGCGGACCGCGTCCGGGACACTGGTCGTGTGAACACCGACGAGTCGCCGATCTGCTCGGCCAAGGGCTGCCGCAACGCCGCTGTGTGGGTGCTGGCGTGGAACAACCCGAAGATCCACACTCCGGAGCGCCGCAAGACATGGCTGGCCTGCGAGGAGCACCGCGAGCACCTGTCGAAGTTCCTGGGGCTGCGCGGCTTCCTCAAGGACGTCGTGGCCCTCGAGGAGTGGGGGCGATCAGCCTCCGATCGCTGACATCGGGCGCTCCGGCTGCAGGAACGAGGGATCGTCCAGGCCCGAGCCGGCCTTCTTGCCCCACATCGCGGCTTTCCAGAGGTCGGCTATCGCCGCGTCCGGGGCGCCCGAACGCAGCGCGCCGCGCAGGTCCGACTCCTCGCGGGCGAAGAGGCAGTTGCGGACCTGGCCGTCGGCGGTGAGCCGGGTGCGGTCGCAGGCGCGGCAGAAGGGGCGGGTGACGGAGGCGATCACCCCGACCCTGGCCGGGCCGCCGTCCACCAGCCAGCGCTCCGCGGGGGCGGAGCCGCGCGTCGAGGACTCCTCGGGGGTCAGGGTGAAGCGGGTCCGCAGACTCTCCAGGATCTCCTCGGCGGTGACCATGTCGCTGCGCTGCCAACCGTGCTGCGCGTCCAGCGGCATCTGCTCGATGAAGCGCAGCTCGTAGTCGTGGTCCACGGCCCACCGCAGCAGATCGGGGGCCTCGTCGTCATTCATGCCGCGCATCAGCACGGTGTTGACCTTGACCGGGGCCAGACCGGCGGCACGGGCCGCCGCCAGGCCGCCGATGACGTCGTGGTGGCGCTTGCGGCGCGTCATGGCCTGGAAGACCTCGGGGCGGAGCGTGTCGAGCGAGACATTGACCCGGTCCAGTCCGGCGTCGCGCAGCGCGGCGGCGGTGCGCTTCAGCCCGATGCCGTTGGTGGTCAACGAGATCTTGGGCCGGGGCTCCAGGGCCGCGCACCGCTCGACTATCCCGACCAGCCCGGGCCGGAGCAGCGGCTCACCGCCGGTGAAGCGGACATCTCGTACGCCCAGATCGGTGACGGCGATCCGCACCATACGGACGATCTCGTCGTCGGTGAGCAATTCGGGCTTGGCGAGCCACTGCAGCCCTTCCTCGGGCATGCAGTACGTGCAGCGCAGATTGCACCGGTCGGTCAGTGAAACGCGCAGGTCGGTGGCAACGCGTCCGTACGTGTCGATGAGCACGCGCTCCGCCTCCTTCTGGGCACCGGGTGTGCCCACTCGTCCCCAGCCTATGGCCACGGTCTGACAATGCAGATACCGACCGCTACGGCGGACGGGCACGGACCGGAGCCGCGCCTGTCCGCCGTAGCGGAGGTGGTCAGTCGGCCCCGGCCCCGGTGAGGGCACGCACCTCCAGCTCCTTGTACTTCTCGGCGTCCGGCTGCTCACCGGAGAGCAGCGTGCCGAGCCAGCCGAGCGCGAAAGCGAGCGGAATGGAGACGATGCCGGGGTTGGTGAGCGGGAACCAGTGGAAGTCCGTCCCGGAGAAGAGCGCCTCCGGTGACCCGGAGACCACCGGCGAGAAGATCACCAGCACCACCGAGGAGATGAGACCACCGTAGATGGACCAGAGGGCGCCCTGGGTCTTGAAGCCCTTCCAGTACAGGCTGTAGAGGATCGTCGGGAGATTGGCGGAGGCGGCGACCGCGAAGGCCAGGGCGACCAGCGCCGCGGCGTTGAGCTTGGTGGCGTACATGCCGAGTGCGATCGCAACCGCGCCGATCGCCACGGCCGCGAGCTTGGCGACGGCCACCTCGCTCTTCTCGGTGGTGCGCCCCTTGCGGATGACGTTGGCCCACAAGTCGTGGGCGAACGATGCGGAGGAGGCCAGGGTCAGTCCGGCGACCACCGCGAGGATGGTCGCGAAGGCGACCGCGGAGATCACCGCGAGCAGGACCGAGCCCCAGGTGGAGCCTTCACCACCGCCGACGGCCTGGGCGAGCAGCGGGGCGGCGGTGTTGCCGGACTTGTCGCTCGCGGTGATCTTGGCCGCGCCGACGAGGGCCGCCGCGCCGAAGCCCAGCGCGATCGTCATCAGATAGAAGGCGCCGATGATGCCGATCGCCCAGTTGACCGATTTCCGGGCGGCCTTGGCGGTGGGGACGGTGTAGAAGCGCACCAGGATGTGCGGCAGGCCCGCGGTGCCGAGGACAAGGGCGATACCGAGGGAGATGAAATTGATCTTGCTGGTGGTGTCGACGCCGTACCTCAGGCCCGGTTCGAGGAACTTCGACCCCTGCCCGCTCTTGTCGGCGGCGGCGCCCAGCAGGCTGGACGGGTTCCAGTTGAACTTGTTGAGCACCAGGATGGTGATCAGCAGGGTGCCGGCGATCAGGAGCACTGCCTTGATCATCTGGACCCAGGTCGTGCCCTTCATACCGCCGATGGTGACGTAGAGGACCATCACGACACCGACCAGCGCGACGATAAGCCGCTTCGGCCCTTCGCCGGTCACCCCGAGCAGCAGCGAGACGAGCGCGCCGGCACCGACCATCTGGGCCAGCAGATAGAAGATCGACACCACGATGGTGGAGATCCCCGCCGCGGTACGGACCGGCCGCTGGCGCAGCCGGAAGGCAAGAACGTCGGCCATGGTGAACCGGCCGGAGTTGCGCAGCGGTTCGGCGACCAGCAGCAGTGCCACCAGCCAGGCGACGAGGAAGCCGATCGAGTAGAGGAACCCGTCGTATCCGACGAGTGCGATGGCGCCCGCGATGCCGAGGAAGGACGCGGCGGACATGTAGTCGCCGGAGATCGCAAGACCGTTCTGGAAGGCGCTGAAGGAGCGGCCGCCCGCGTAGAAGTCGGTGGCGTCCTTGGTCTGGCGGCCGGCCCATACGGTGATGGCGAGGGTGGCGGCGACGAAGACGGCGAAGAGCGTGATGATCAGCGTTCGGTGCTCGCTCGCGGCGGCCGCGGCCAGTGGGATCGTGTGTGTCCGCATTACGCCTGCGCCTCCGTGTTCTGTCCGGTGGTGCTTCCGGTGCCGTTCTCCAGCCGGGCCTTGAGCGCTTCGGCACCGGGGTCCAGCCGGGCGTTCGCGTAGCGGGAGTAGAGCCAGGCGATCAGGAACGTCGTCAGGAACTGCGCGAGCCCGAATACGAACGCGACATTGAAGTGGCCGACGACCTTGGTGCCCATGAAACCGTCGGCGAAGCTCGATAGCAGGACGTAGAGCAGGTACCAGGCGATGAAGGCGACGGTCACGGGGAACGCGAAGCTCCGGTAGGAGCTGCGCAGTTGGACGAACTCCGCGCTCGCCCGTACCTCCGCGTACGAAGCCGGGGTCGGCGGGTCCGAGGGTGTCGGCGGTCGTGCGGGGGCCACGGTGCCTCCTGTGGGGAGAAGTGCGGGCGCGGACAAGGGACGTGAGATTCATCACGCAAAGATCGGACCTGCGCATGGTAAAGGCGTGACCACGGCCTACGACAGGGGTACGACGTCGCTCAGTGTGTCGCGTGCCGCGCCTGATGAGCAGTCAGATACGAACCGAAATCCGAACTTATCGTCGGTATCCATTGATCAGGCCGTCGGACCGACGCTAGTTTCCATCGTCATGTACCCGTCCAAAGGCAACCCTGCCGCCGGAGCGGGTCGTTGGACGAATGGAGATCCCATGGCTCCTCTGCCAAGACGTCGCCGCGCGCTGGCGATACCCCTCGCCATGGCCCTGGCGGGCGCGATCGCCCTCCTGCCGAACGCTGCCTCGGCCCACCCGGCCGCCGACGCGGCGGACAGCGCGGCCGCCGACGGCCCGCTGCTGTCGTACGTGGTCAACACCAGGGTCGACCCGCACACCGTCAAGTCCGTCGAAGGAGCGATCGTCAAGGCGGGCGGCGAGGTCGTCATCGCCTACGGGAAGATAGGCGTCATCGTCGTCCACTCCGCGAACCCCGGTTTCGCCGCCGAGATCCGCAAGGTCCGCGGCGTGCAGACAGCCGGCGCGACCCGCACCGCGGCCCTCTCAGCAGCCTCCACGACCGAGCTGGGATCGCCGGAGGTGCTCACCGCCGCCGAGGTCGCCAAGGCCTCGTCCAAGGCCGCAGCGGGCCAGGAGCCGCTCGAGGCCAACCAGTGGGACCTGCCGGCCATCGGCGCCGACAAGGCCGCCACGATCAACCCGGGCAGCAGCAAGGTCACCGTCGCCGTCATCGACACCGGAGTCGACGACACCCACCCGGACCTGGCCGCCAACTTCTCCGCGTCGCAGTCCGCGAACTGCGTCGGCGGCGTCGCCGACACCACGCCCGGCGCCTGGCGCCCGTCCGACTCCGGCGCCTACCACGGCACCCATGTGGCGGGCGAGATCGCCGCCGCCCGCAATGGCATCGGTGTGGCCGGCGTCGCCCCGGGCGTCAAGGTCGCCTCCATCAAGGTGGCCGACCCGGTCACCGAGCTCTTCTTCCCGGAGAGCGTGGTCTGCGCCTTCGTCTTCGCCGCCGATCACGGCGTCGAGGTCACCAACAACAGCTACTACATCGACCCGTGGCTCTACAACTGCATGGACGACCCCGACCAGCGGGCCATCGTGGACGCCGTCAACCGGGCATCGCTGTACTCCCAGAAGAAGGGCGTACTGAACGTCGCCTCGGCCGGCAACAGCAACGACGACCTCGACTCCGCCTCGCTCGTCGACAACTCCAGTCCGGACGACACCACCGCGGTCACCCGAACGATCGACCCGCACAAGTGCTTTGACATCCCGACCCAGCTCCCGGGCATCGCCACCGTCGCCGCGACCGGCGTGCAGAACCTCAAGTCGTACTACTCCAGCTACGGTCTCGGCGTGATCGACGTCGCCGGTCCCGGCGGCGACAAGTACCAGATCCCGGACACCGCCTCCCGGAACGGCCGGATCCTCTCCACCCTGCCCGGCAACACCTACGGCTACCTCCAGGGCACTTCCATGGCGAGCCCGCATGTCGCCGCCGTCGCGGCCCTGGTGAAAAGCACTCACCCGCACGCCACCCCGGCCGAGGTCCTGCGGATCCTCAAGGCCGAGGCGGTCAACCCCGGCTGCCCGACGGGCCTCTACGACCCCGACGGCAACGGAGTGCAGGACTCCACCTGCACCGGGAACAAGCACGTGAACAGCTTCTACGGCTACGGGATCGTCAACGCGCTGGCAGCGGTTACGAAGTAACCACCGCGAAGCGGCCTTGTCCGTCCGCCGCGCCGGGCGCCGCCCTCAGGGCTTCACCAGCACCTTGAGGGCGGTTCGCTCGTCCATCGCCTCGTAGCCACCGGGGACCCCCGCGAGGGACACCGTGAGGTCGAAGACCGGCGACGGGTCGATCGTGCCGTCCAGCACATCCGGGAGCAGCTGCGGGATGTAGGTACGGACGGGGGCGACCCCGCCGCGCAGCGCGATGTTCCGGTCGAACATCGCTTCGAGGTCCAGGCCGGTGGCGCTGCCGTGCGGCACGCCGACATAGCCGATCGCCCCGCCGTCGCGGGTGATGTGCACAGCCGTGACCATCGACTGCTCGGTGCCGACCGCCTCGATCACCGACTGCGCGCCCTGACCGCCCGTCAGCTCCCGTACCGCCTCCACCGCGGCCTCGCCGCGCTCGGCGACCACATCCGTCGCCCCGAACTTCCGGGCGATCCCGGTCCGTGCCTCATGCCGGCCCAGTGCGATGATCCGCCCCGCGCCCAGCCGCCGGGCTGCGAGCACCCCGCACAGGCCGACCGCGCCGTCACCGACCACGGCGACCGTGGAGCCCTGCCGCACGCCCGCGCCAACGGCCGCGTGATGGCCGGTTCCCAGCACGTCGGAGAGGGTGAGGAGGGCCGTCAGCAGCCGCTCGTCGGAGGCGGCTCCGTCCGGCAGCCGCACCAGTGTCGCGTCCGCGTACGGAACCCGTACCGCCTCACCCTGGCCGCCGTCCGAGCCGACCGAGCCCCAGAAGCCGCCCTGCGGGCAGGAGGTGGTCAGACCCTCGGCGCAGTATTCGCAGGTCCCGTCGGACCACACGAAGGGCGCCACGACCAGGTCACCGGCCGCCAGCCGGGACACGCCCGGACCGGTCTCCTCGACAACACCCAGGAACTCATGGCCGATCCGCTGTCCCGGCCGCCGCGGCGACTCCCCCCGGTACGCCCACAGATCGCTGCCGCAGACGCAGGCGAGCACCACCCGCACAACCGCGTCCCCGGGAGCTTGGACCACCGGATCGGCCACTTCCTCGACCGCGATGTCATGGGGGGCGCGGATGACGGTGGCACGCATGGCGATGTCCTTGCTCACTGAGATTGTTTGTCCGAGTTGCGGTAATTACGGGGCTCTCTCACCGTACAACCGCTGTCGGTGGCGGCCCGTATTGTGTTCCACCATGCACGCGTCCCAGCTCCCCCAAGCACCGTGGCCCGCCGCTTACCCGGACGGATACGCCGTTGTCGACGTCGAGACCACCGGGCTCGGCCGCGACGACCGCATAGTGTCGGCCGCCGTCTACCGGCTGGACGCGCAAGGGGAGGTCCAGGACCACTGGTACTCGCCGGTGAACCCGCAGCGCGATCCGGGGCCGGTCTGGATCCACGGACTGACCAGCGAAATGCTCGCCGACGCACCGCTCTTCCCGGAGATCGCGGGACAGCTGGCCGAGCGGCTGGCCGGCCGGGTGCTGGTCGCGCACAACGCGGTCTTCGACTGGTCGATGCTGTCCCGGGAGTACGCCCGCGCGCGGACCGCCGCACCCGTCGAGCAGCGTCTGTGCACCATCGTGCTCTCCAAGGAGCTCGCTCTCCCGCTGCCCAATCACCGGCTGGAGTCACTGGCCGCGCACTACGGTGTCGTCCAGCAGCGCGCCCACCATGCCCTGGACGACGCCCGCGTCCTGGCCGAGGCCTTCCGTCCCAGCCTGCACCTCGCGGCCGCCGCCGGGCTGCGGCTGCCGCTGCACGCCTGCCGCCCGCTCACCGAATGGGTGGACGGCCCCTCGACGCGTTCCGCCGAGCGCAATGGTGTCTCCTACCGGCCGACCAGTTGGCGGCCCGCCCGCAAGCGCCCTGCCTGCCCCTACCCCAACCCGGGGCGCCTGGCCCCCGACGGCCCCCTCGTCCAGGGCATGCGGGTCGCCTTTTCGGGGGACACCGGCATCGACCGCGAGCTGCTGGAGGACCGGGCCACCGACGCCGGACTGCATGTCGCGACCAGCCTCAGCCGCCTCACCAGTCTGCTGGTCACCAACGACCCGGACTCCCCCAGCACCAAGGCCACCAAGGCCCGCCAGTTCGGCACCCCGGTCATGGACGAGCACCGCTTCGCGGAGCTGCTCAAGGCGGTGTCCCCGGCGCAAGGAGTACATGGCTGATCAGCGGGAGCGCACGGCTGATCGGGTGGAGCGGCGGCGGCGCGCCCGGCCTGCGATTGCCGGGCGCCGCGACCGGCCGCACGCTGGGCCTCATGACACGATGCGAAGTCTGCGGAAACGACTACTCGATGCCGATCCATATCGAAGCGCAGGGCGTCCGCCATACGTTCGACAGCTTCGACTGCGCCATCCACCGGATGGCCCCCGTCTGCGAGCACTGCCGGGTGCGGATCACCGGCAAGGGCGTGGAGGCCGACGGCCGGTTCTTCTGCGGCGCCCACTGCGCCAAGGCGGAGGGCGTGCACGGGATCGTCGACCGTATCGGATCAGTCCCGGCGACGTAGGGCGCGCCCCTCCTGCAGACGGCCGCCGCCCGAGTTGTACCGTCGATGTCGTGTACCGCTTCCTGCTGTCCCGGCAATGGGTGATCCTCACCCTCATCGGCCTGCTCGTCATGCCCACGATGTACAGGCTGGGCTTCTGGCAGCTGCACCGACATGAGTCCAAGGTCTCGAACAACACGCTGACCGCGGACAATCTCACCGCCGCCCCGGTGCCGGTCGAGAAGCTGACCGCTCCCGGCGGGACCGTACCGAAGAAGTACACCTACCGGACGGTAACCGCGAGCGGTCACTACGACACCGCGCACGAGATGGTCGCCCGGCAGCGCACCGCGGCCGACGACAGCACCATCGGGTACCACGTCATCACCCCGCTGGTGATGGCGGACGGCAGGGCGGTCCTGGTCAACCGGGGCTGGATCGCGGCGGGAAGCGACCTCACCACGTTCCCCAAGGTGCCCGCGGCACCGAACGGCGAGATCACGGTCACCGGGCGGCTCCGGCCGGACGAGACCACCTCGATCACCGGCATCCGGAACCGGGCCGGACTGCCCGCCCGCCAGATCATGCTGATCAACAGCACGATGCTGGCGAAAGCCGTCCCCGAGAAGCTCGTCGACGGCTATGTGGAGCTCAGTGCCACCTCGCCCCGGCCGGCCGGCCACCAGCCCGAGCTGATCCCGAGGCCGAGCCCCGTCGACGCCTCGCTGAACATGGCCTACGCCATCCAGTGGTGGCTGTTCACCGCAATGGTTCCGGTCGCATGGGTCATCCTGGTGAGACGAGAACGCAAGGACCAGGAGAAAGCCGGCGAGAAGGAGGGCGGCCGGACCGCCGAACCGGTCGCCGCGGCGACCGCGTCATCTCCTTGAGTCCCCGGCTTCCTCAAGTACCCCGGCTCCCCGGCAGAAGGGCGGTACCGTGCCAGGACTGATCGAGGACTACGCGATCATCGGCGATCTCCAGACCGCAGCGCTGGTCGGCAAGAACGGCTCCATGGACTGGCTCTGCCTCCCGCGCTTCGACTCCTCCGCGTGCTTCTCGGCACTCCTCGGCGACCAGGACAACGGCCACTGGCTGCTCGCCCCGGTTGGCGCCGCCGACTGCACCAACCGCGCCTACCGGGGTGACACCCTGGTCCTGGACACCTTCTGGGAGACCCCCTCCGGCACCGTCAAGGTCACGGATTTCATGCCGCAGCGGGACAAGGCGCCCGATGTGGTCCGCATAGTCGAGGGCATATCCGGCCGGGTCGCCATGAGCGGCGAACTCCGGCTGCGTTTCGACTACGGCAGCATCGTCCCGTGGATGCGGCGCACCGACGGCCACCGGGTGGCCGTCGCCGGCCCGGACTCGGTATGGCTTCGCAGCGAGCCCGAAGTGCGGATGTACGGAAAGGACTTCTGCACCTACGCCGACTTCACCGTCGCCGCGGGCGAGCGGGTGGCCTTCGTCCTCACCTGGCACCCCTCGCACGAGAAGCAGCCGCAGCGGGTCGACCCGTACAAGTCCCTCAAGCACAGCCTGGAGGACTGGACGAAGTGGGCCTCCCAATGCCGCTACGAAGGCCCCTGGCGGGACGCCGTGCTGCGCTCCCTCATCACCCTCAAGGCCCTTACCTACGCCCCGAGCGGCGGCATTGTCGCCGCCGCCACCACCTCGCTGCCCGAGGAGATCCAGGGCGTACGGAACTGGGACTACCGCTACTGCTGGCTGCGCGACGCCACCCTCACACTCAATGTGCTGGTTTCCACCGGCTTCCTCAAGGAGGCGGGCGAATGGCGCGACTGGCTGCTGCGCGCGGTGGCGGGCGATCCCGCCGATCTGCAGATCATGTACGGCCTCACGGGCGAGCGGCGGCTGCCGGAGTTCGAGGTTCCGTGGCTGGCGGGCTACGAGGGTTCCTCGCCGGTCCGCGTCGGGAACGCCGCCGTCCAGCAGCTACAGCTCGATGTGTACGGCGAGGTCCTCGACTCGCTCTACCTCGGCCATGAGTCCGGGCTGGCCGAGAAGCGGCACGCGTGGAATGTGCAGCGCTCGCTGATGGACTTCCTGGAGTCCAAATGGCGCGAGCCCGACGAGGGCCTGTGGGAGGTGCGCGGCCCCCGGCGGCACTTCGTGCATTCGAAGGTCATGGCCTGGGTCGCCGCGGACCGCGCCGTACGCACGCTGGAGCGGCAGCCGCATCGCAAGGGCGACCCGGCGTCCTGGCGGGCGATGCGCGAAGACGTGCACCGCGAGGTGTGCGACAAGGGGTTCGATACCGAACGCAACACCTTCACCCAGTTCTACGGGTCCCAGGAGCTCGACGCGGCGACGCTGCTGATCCCGCAGACCGGCTTCCTGCCGCCATCCGACCCGCGCGTCGTCGGCACGGTCGACGCGGTGCGGCGGGAGCTGGACCACGGCGGGTTCGTGCGCCGCTACACGCTGGACGACAGCACCGTCGACGGGCTGCCGGGCGGCGAAGGGGCGTTCCTGGCCTGCTCCTTCTGGCTGGCGGACGCACTGCACTCCACAGGCCGGAAGGGGGAGGCACGCGAGCTGTTCGAGCGGCTGCTGTCGCTCCGCAACGACGTGGGACTGCTCGCCGAGGAGTGGGACCCGCTGGCCGGGCGCCAACTGGGCAACTTCCCGCAGGCGTTCAGTCATATCGGGCTGGTCAACACGGCGTTGGCGCTGTCCGGCGCGGGGACGGCCCGCTAGCGGGGCAGCGGCCACGTCCTGGGAGCCGCGCGGGATTCGCCGGCGCGGGATTCGGGATTCGCCCGTGACCCGCCCCCGCGCCGGACACCGCCTACATGACCCGCGCCGCCCGGTGGCTGACGGCCCGCAGCCGGGCCTCGGCAGGCAGCGCCGCCAGGCCGGCCGAGGTGCGGGCGCTCTCCAGGACGTCAAAATGCAGACCGTCGAGCACCCTGCCGGGCTCGGCATACGGGGCGAGGGCCAGCACTATGCAGGCCCTGGGAGCGTCGCGCTTGCCGGTGAGGGCGACCCGGGCACGCTCGACGCCATCGAGGGCCTCTGCCTCGGCGATGACGACGTCCTCCAGGGCCCGGCCGCGCAGCACCGCGCCTGCCCCGTCGCCGCTGTCGACGAACACCTGGCGGAGCCGGCGGCTGCGGAGCTGGGCCAGCAGCCGCCAGAGCGCCCCGACGACAACCACGCCGAGTGCCGCGATGACGGTGGGCCACCACCAGTCCTCGTTCCGGTAGCGGGTCCTTTCGCTCGTGCTGAGGAGTACGTCCTTCGGTCCGTCGAAGGGCCACTCGTCCGGCATCGTGAACCCCCAGCGGCGCTGTAGGTCCAGGCCGCCGACCAGCACCGCGAGTCCGGCCGCGAGCAGCACCAGGCCGGTCAGCGCGAGGAGGGTCCGGTTGAGCTTGCCAAGCATGGGCCGGTCACCCCTTCCCCAGGCGGCTGAGCCGTAGTTCGAGCCGCAGCGGGCGGTCCAGCCCGAGATGCCGGATACCCTCGGCAAGCACTGCCTCCAGGTCGCCGCGGACCTCCTCCTGCTCCCGGAAGTGCGCCTCCGCGCGGACCTTGGCAGCGCGCCGGCTGACCGCGACACGCGCGGAGCGCACGCCGGACACCTCTATAGCGCGGTCACGCAGGGCGAGTTCGGCGGCATGCCGGTCGAGCCCGGCCCGGATCCCGGGCGTGTCGCGGCGCATGGGCAGCACATCGCGCAACCCCGGGGTGACAGCCAGCACGATCAGCCACAGCCCTACGACAACGGCTCCGGCGGCGCCTGCCAGCACCCAGGGGTCGTCCAGCGGGCGGGTGGCCAGCTCATCGGCGAGGGTCTTGCGCCACTGCATCGCGGGGCGTCCGGCGCGGACCGCGGCGACGTCGTACAGCAGGAGTCCGGCCGCGCCGAGCACGACGAACGCGGTGAGCGCGGACGGGATGCGCCGGGCCGACCAGAAGCGGCGGGCGCGGCCTTCGGGCTCCGGTGCCGGTACCGTCCCGACGGGCGGCAGGGGCTGGGTCGTAGCGATGGGGTCGTTCGTACGCTCGCTCATCGGACTCTCTCTTCGTCCGCCTTGCGCGTCGCCGGCGAGTGGAGTCGCTCGACCTCGACAGCCACCTCCGGCACTGCCATGCCCGTCAACGCCTGTACCCGCTCGGTGACATGCTGCCGCACCGAGCGGCACACCGAGCCGATGTCACTGGGATAGCCGAGCTCGACCGACAGTCGTACCCGGGCCGCCTTCCGGCGCACCGACACCGAGGCGTGCGGGGCGGTGCCCCTTGGCACATGCTCGGCCTGCGGCGCGTCCACCAGCACCTCCCGGGCGGCGTGGGCGGCGATCTTCGCGACGACGCGGTCCGCGATCCGTAGCGCGCCCCGGTCCGCCGCCGGCACCTGGGCCGGCACCGCCGAAGTCACCGTTTCACCGCCGCCGGTCGCGAGGCCGGAAGAAGTCGCCCAGCTCGACGTCGCCGTCGAGGAGCCGCCCCGCGACAAACCCGATCGCGCCGAGCGCGGCCACCAGGAGGAAGGCCCCGAATCCGCCGAAGTATCCGGCGAAGCCGAGCGCCATTCCCACAATCAGACCCAGTGCGGCATTGCTCATTGGACCCTCTGCTCCGGCTCTGCACCGTCATCGTCCGCGTCATCCGGAAGTTTCACATCGCCGACCGCGATATTGACCTCGACCACTTCGAGGCCGGTCATCCGCTCGACCGCGACGATCACATTCTCCCGCACCGCGCGGGCCACCTCCACGATCGAGACGCCGTACTCCACCACGATGTCCAGATCGAGGGCGGTCTGTACCTCGCCGACCTCCGCCTTCACGCCCCGGGTTGCGGATTTCCCGCCGCCGGGCACCCGGTCCCGTACGGCGCCGAAGGTGCGCGAGAAGCCGGTGCCCATGGCATGGACGCCGACCACATCACGGGCCGCCAGCCCTGCGATCTTCTCCACCACGCCGTCCGCGATGGTGGTCCGCCCGCGGCTCGCCGGATCGCCCAGCGGCACACGTCCCTTGTCCAACGTCCTGGCCTCGCCCTCTGCCTCCTTCGCGGAGGGTTCCTGCCGGCTCCAGTTCGCTGTCTCGGTCATCGGCAATCGTCCCTTCGGCTCAACGGAGCGGTACGCGCCGCTGCATGCCCCACACTATGTGCGCATGCCCCGTGGTGCTGCGGGGATGCGGCAGTCGGGCGAGGATTCGAAAAGAGAAAGAGGAGGCGAGAGCCGGTGTCCGTGGACCGGTTGGCGGATGCGGTACGGGAGCAGTTGGCGCCTGGGCCCGTCCTTCCGCTCGGCGAGGCCGATGACGGCACCTGGATCACCGAACACGCCGCGGTGGTCGTCCTGCGGCGCGCCGCTCACGGCCGCGCGGTGGGCGGCGGGGTACGGCTCGCAGCGCTCCGGATCGGCCTCGCCGCCGGCTCCGGGCCGGGCGTCCCCGCCGACGCGCCCCCTGGCTCGCTCCCGCGCCGGCCGCTCCGTATCGAGGCTGCCTTCGAGGCCTCCCCCGAGCGGCCGCTGCCCGACACGGCCGACCGCCTCCGGCACGCCCTGTGGGACTCGGCACGCGAAGGGATCGGGCTCGCCGTCACCGTCGTCGACCTGACGGTCACGGGCCTCCTGGACGACGGCGACACCGCCGGCCCCGGGCCGGCCGCAGCGCCGGCCATCGAGAGCCCCTCGCCCGGCCGGCCCTCCGCGCCGGGTACCGTCGCCGTGCCCGGTGTCGCACGGCTCACCTCACGCCTCGGCGGCTTCGGCTCCGGGGTCCAGATCGCCGTCGCAGCCGGCTACCGCCCTCTGGACGTCGCCCGCGCCGTGCGCGCGACGGTCGGCGCGCCGGTCGTGGTCACCGACATCGGCTGACGCTGCCGCCTGCGGTGCTTTCCCCCTCCCCGCCCCTTCGCGGCGCCGTCCGATATGCGGCTGGCGCCGCGTGGGGGGACCCCCAGGTCCTCAGACGCCGGACGGGCTGGGTTGTTGCCGGGGCTCCACCCCCAGTCCCCCGCCGGACGGACCGGATTGGGCCAGCGTGGTGGGCAGGCGTTCCGCAGGGCCGAGCGAAGCGAGACGGTGGCACCTCCTGGGGCACCTCCCGACCGAAGGCTGGGCGAGGCAACTGGGGGAGGGTGGGCACAACGGAGCCACCGGCCCAGGCGCAGGCGCCTACTCGCCGACGCCGGCGAGGTCGCGCAGGCGGCGCGCCTGGGCGGCCCGTTCCGCGGCGCGCTGGTCGTCGTAAGCGCGACCGGAGGCATCGCGGAGAAGAGCCTTGGTCTCGATGACGGCGTCCCGCGGCGCAGCCAGGATCGCGGCTGCGAGGTCGAGGACGGCGGCGTCGAGGTCGGCGCCGGGGACGAGGAGGTTGGCGAGGCCGATGCGTTCGGCTTCGGCGCCGTGGACGTAGCGGCCGGTGGCGCAGATCTCGAGGGCGCGGCCGTAGCCGACGAGGTCGGTGAGCGGCTTGGTGCCTCCGAGGTCGGGGACAAGGCCGAGGCTGGTCTCGCGCATGGCGAACTGCGCGTCGTCGGCGACGACGCGCAGATCGCAGGCGAGGGCGAGTTGGAAGCCGGCGCCGATGGCGTGGCCATGGACGGCGGCGATGGTGATGAGGTCGTTGCGGCGCCACCAGGTGAACGCGTCCTGGTAGGCGGCGATGGTGACGTCGAGTTCCTTCTCGGAGCCGCGCGCGAGATCGGCGAAGGAGGGCTCGCCCTCGAACCCCTCGGGGGTGAATGCCTGCCGGTCGAGCCCGGCGGAGAACGACACGCCCTCCGCCCGCAGCACGACCACCCTTACGCTGCCCGGCAGCAGTCGGCCCGCTTCGGTCAGGGCCCGCCAGAGGGCGGGCGACTGAGCATTCCGCTTGTCCGGATTGCAGAGCGTGACGGTGGCAACGGCGTCTTCTGAAGTAAGCCGTACGCCGTCACGCTCGAGCAGCACATTGGGGTCGGACATCGGGCACCTCCGAGCAAGCCACGGACTGGATTACCGAAGAGTAACCACCCGGTCGGCGCACAAGGCGACCGGGTGGTACTGCAGCGGACATTCCGGGTTGCATGAGGCACCCAGGCCCGTCAGACCGAGGCGGTCTTCTTGCCTCGGGTCGCTCCGCCGCGACCACGGAGGGTCACGCCGGACTCACTGAGCATCCGGTGCACAAAGCCATAAGAGCGACCGGTTTCTTCGGCCAGCGCTCGAATGCTTGCACCGGAGTCGTACTTTTTCTTCAGGTCTGCCGCGAGCTTTTCGCGCGCGGCGCCGGTCACCCGGCTGCCCTTCTTCAGAGTCTCGGCCACCCGTGCCTCCTCCAGGGAAGTGCGCTTCGGACTCTCATGATCACCCCTCGGGCGCCTCATGGCCACCCATTCGGCAAGGTCCATGCGACAACATTTGCGCCGACGCACGCCCGGGGAGTCCCCACAGGGTGGGCGGAATCAGAGATTCCGCCGGTCGGGTTTCGATCTCTCGGCGAACCCCGCAAGAAAAGGGCAGGTCAATCACGGTCGGTAAGGAGTTCTCCCGGGTCATGCGGCTGATCGACTTCAAACGCTGGACTCCGCACTGCGGCACGCCGGGGTACGAGCTCTTCTCACACAGATGATGGATCACCTGTCGGCCGAATGATCCAGAGATTGATCCACCCGGGTGACCTGGGCGCGCCGGGCGCGCTCAGGAAGTGCTCATTCCTCAGGCCAGGGACACCAGATCGGCGTAGTCCTGGCCCCACAGGTCCTCGACACCGTCCGGCAGCAGGATGATCCGCTCCGGCTGCAGCGCCTCCACCGCGCCCTCGTCATGGGTGACCAGGACGACGGCGCCGCTGAAGGTGTGCAGCGCGCCCAGGATCTCCTCGCGGCTGGCGGGGTCGAGGTTGTTGGTGGGCTCGTCGAGCAGCAGCACATTGGCGCTGGAGACGACAAGGGCCGCGAGGGCCAGGCGGGTCTTCTCGCCGCCGGAGAGCACCCCGGCCGGCTTGTCGACGTCGTCCCCGGAGAAGAGGAACGATCCGAGGATCTTGCGGACCTCGGCCAGGTCCGTGTCGGGGGCGGCCGAGCGCATGTTCTCCAGCACGGTGCGCGCCGGGTCGAGGGTCTCGTGCTCCTGCGCGTAGTAGCCGAGCTTGAGTCCGTGGCCCGGCTCCACCTGCCCGGTGTCGGGCTGCTCAACGCCGGCCAGCAGCCGCAGCAGGGTCGTCTTGCCGGCACCGTTGAGGCCGAGGATGACGACCCGCGAGCCCTTGTCGATGGCCAGGTCGACGTCGGTGAAGATCTCCAGTGAGCCATAGGACTTGGAGAGGCCCGACGCCATCAGGGGTGTCTTGCCGCAGGGGGCCGGATCGGGGAAGCGGAGCTTGGCGACCTTGTCCTCGGCCCGCACCGCCTCCAGACCGGAGAGCAGCCGCTCCGCGCGGCGGGCCATGTTCTGCGCGGCGACGGTCTTGGTCGCCTTGGCGCGCATCTTGTCGGCCTGGGAGTTGAGGGCCGCGGCCTTCTTCTCCGCGTTCTGGCGCTCGCGCTTGCGGCGCTTCTCGTCCGCCTCGCGCTGGGCCAGGTAGAGCTTCCAGCCCATGTTGTAGACGTCGATCTGGGAGCGGTTGGCGTCCAGGTAGAACACCTTGTTGACGACCGTCTCGACCAGGTTGATGTCGTGGGAGATCACGATGAAACCGCCGCGGTACGTCTTGAGGTAGTCGCGGAGCCAGACGATCGAGTCGGCATCGAGGTGGTTGGTGGGCTCGTCGAGCAGCAAGGTGTCGGCGTCGGAGAAGAGGATCCTGGCCAGCTCCACACGGCGGCGCTGGCCACCGGAGAGAGTGTGCAGCGGCTGGCCCAGAACCCGGTCGGGCAGTCCGAGGGCGGCGGCGATGGTGGCCGCCTCGGCCTCGGCGGCGTAACCGCCCTTGGTGAGGAACTCGGTCTCGAGGTTCGAGTACCGCTTCATCGCCTTCTCGCGGGTGGCGCCCTTGCCGGTGGCCATCCGTTCCTCGTTCTCACGCATCTTGCGCAGTACGGCGTCCAGGCCGCGGGCGGACAGGACCCGGTCCCGGGCCAGCATGTCGAGGTCGCCGGTGCGGGGGTCCTGCGGCAGATAGCCGACCTCACCGGACTTGGTGATGGTGCCGGCGGCGGGGACGCCCTCGCCGGCCAGCACCTTGGTGAGGGTGGTTTTGCCCGCACCGTTGCGGCCGACCAGGCCGATGCGGTCGCCCCGGGCGATACGGAAGGAGGCGGACTCGATGAGGACGCGGGCTCCGGCGCGCAGCTCGATACCGGTGGCAGTGATCACGGGAAATAGCTCCAGGGCGTGGCGGACGGCAGTCGGGACGGGCGGGCGGGTGAGGTGCGCGACGCCGTCTAAGACGCGAGGAGAACTGCCATACGAGTCAGTCTACCGGGGACGCGCGGCCCGATCGCCACGTTATTTCCGGCCGGGCGGCCGTTCGCGCAGGCGGCCCGGGGAGTGTTGTCGGACCCGGATGCAAGACTGAGATTCAGGTCACATCGGATGGCACCGGAAGAGGGAGCGTGATCGTCATGGCAGTCACCGGCCCCGGAGACGGCCGGCCGGCCATCTACCCCGCGCTGCGGTACCGCCAGGCGCGGGCGGCGATCGCCTTCCTGAAGGAGGCGTTCGGCTTCACCGAGCTCGCGGTGTACGCGGGTGAGGACGGCACCGTCCACCACGCCGAACTCGCCTACGGCAACGGGGCGGTGATGCTCGGTACGGCCCAGGCCGATACGCCGTTCCGCAGGGCGGCCGAGGATCTGGGCCCGGTCTCGCTGTATGTGGTGGTCGAGGACCCCGACGCGCACTTCGAGCGGGCGGTCGGAACACGACGCGGAGATCGTTCTGCCGCTCATCGACCAGGATTACGGGTCGCGGGATTACACGGCCCGCGACCCGGAAGGCAATCTGTGGACCTTCGGCACCTACGCGCCGGAAATACCTGGGTAGCCGGGTGGGTGCCGGGTGGCCGGGGCGATGTCACTCCTCGCCGCCGGTGTGGAGCTGGAAGGCGGCGCGGCGCATCGCCTTGGCCAGCGCCGGATCGGGATGCGCGGCGGCGAGAGCGACCAGCACCTGGACGGTGCGGGGGTGCCCGACGGCGCGGAGCTCCTTGAGCAATCGGGGGACGGAGCCCTGGACGGCGGCGTCCAGGTGGCTCACCAGGAGATGGCTCTCGCCGTGATCGGCGACGGCCGCAGCCGTGTCCACCCACAGCCAGGTGGCCTCGTCACGGGTGAGCAGATCGGCGACGTCCTCCGGGTCGCGGCCCTCCTGCTCGGCCAGCCACAGCAGCGCGTAAGGGCGCAGCGGCGGCTCTTCCACCACGGCGCGTACGGCGGGCTCGGCGGGGGCACCGACGACGCGCAGCGCTTCGAAGGCCAGCCCGCGCAACAGGGCGTCCTCGCCGCGGCCGACCTCCAGCAGCTCCGCGACCGCCTGCGCGGCGGGGCGGGCGGCGAGCCAAGCCTGGTGCTCGGCGCGGGCGGGGCCCGGGGAGAGACCCACGCACGCCTTGAGCATCTCCTCGGCGGACTGCTCGATGTGCCCGGCCGGCCCCTGGGCGGCGACGCAGATCTGCTCCAGCTTCACCCAGACCGCCCAGCTGCCGAGGGCAGTGATGGTGACCTCGCCGGGCCTGGCGGAGTCACGCGGATGCAGGGCGCCCACGCGGGCGAATGCGTCGAGTGTCCAGTCCAGAAGCACCGGCAGCGGGTCGCCGCTGCCCTCGGCCGGCGGCTCGTGACGCTCCTCGCGGAGCTCGGCCACCCGCTGGCGGAGCAGGTCGAGCAGCGCGGCGACCGCGACCGGGCCGGACGACAGGTGCAGCAGTGAGAGGAGCTGGGGGGCGGCCTCGATCGCCTCGGCGACGAGTGACGGGTCGACATCCGTGCACGCCGGGTCGTCGGCCGCGGGATGGGCCAGGGACCAGGCGTCGAAGAGGGCGACCCAGCCGCGTAGCACCGCCGTGTCGTCACGGTCCCAGGCCCGCAGCCGCCAGCCGGGGCGGGCGGCTCCCTTGTGCAGCTCGATGAGACCGGCCAGCCGGGCCCGGTCCCAGGCCGCCCGGACCTCCCGGTCCGTCAGTCCTAGTGCCGCCGCGGCCCGCCGCACATCGGCATCGCGCAATATGCCGGTCGAGCCGGGCGCGGCGCCGCTTGACACGGCGTCGGCCCAGCGGGCCAGTCGTACGGCATCGACGAGCTCGGCGCGGGCCCGGCGGGAAAGCTCGGCCAGCGCCGGGGTCCCCTCGGGCGGCCTGGGCGGACGGGACCTGCTCGTCGTGGCGGCACGACGCGCGGCGGCCAGCGGCCTGCGGGGGACGAGGCGCAGCGGCGTGTCTCGCGGAGTACGGGACGTCACGAGGAGCAGTCTTGCGGTTGGGTGCCCGGAATCCCAAACGCTGGACCGGGCAGTGTGCGAATTGCCCGCCTACGGTGGGAGTATTCCGTCGGCCACGCCGGGCGGAAGCCCGCTCTGCCGTCGCGCCCCGCTCGGTGGGAGCACGGCCCGGCGGACGGCCGCGGCTCGTGCGTCCGGCGGATCGTGAGCGGCCCCTTCGCCGCCGCCCAGCGCGGCGGGCGCCCACACGCTCGCTGCGTTGTCGAATCGCCCGAGTAGCCCGGCTACGAAGACGACGCCGACCAGGGCCTAGGCCAAGGGTGTGAGGAAGCGGCGTAGCGTCTCCTCATAGCTGTGGGGGTCCACGTTCCACATCGCGGCGTGCGGGGCGCCGGGGACGGGGTGGAGGACGACGCGGTCGGCGCGGCGGGCGGCGAGCTCGCGTGAGGGGCCCCAGGGCGCGATGGTGTCGTCGGGGCCGTGGAAGATGAGGGTGGGTACGCGCAGCCGGCTGGGTTCGGCTGCGTCGGCGATGCGCGCGGCGTGCAGCCCGGTGCGGCCCTCCGCGGCGCGGACGCCGAGCGGCAGCAGCGCGCCGGGGACACCGCGTGCGGCGGCGGTGGCCCGGACCGTGGACTGCCAGTCGAGCACGGGTGAGTCCAGGACCAGTCCGCTGACGCGGTCGCTCAGCGGGGAGTGGGCGGCGGCACGCAGCGCCATCGTGGCGCCGGTGGACCATCCGTAGAGGATGAACCGGTCCGCCCCGTGGCTCGCCGCGTAGCGCATCGCCGCGTCGAGGTCACGCCATTCGGTGTCGCCGAGGTGCGCGAGGCCGTCGGGTGACTCCGGGGCGCCGGGGTCGTTGCGGTAGGCGATGTCGAGGACGGGGAACAGCTGGCCGCACAGGGCCGGCATGACGTTCAGGGGGTGTTCCCTGGTGGTGCCGATGCCGTGCACCGTGATGACCCAGGTGTCGCGGGCGCTGGGGACAAACCAGGCGGGCAGCGGACCGAGTTCGCCGGGGATCTCGACCTCGGCGTGGCCGAGGCCGAGAGCGCTGCTCGGATCGCCCTCGTAGAGCTGCGGTGTAATCCGGACGCGGGTGCCGGGGGTCAGGGCCCCGCGCTGCACACGCTCCAGACTGCGCGTCACGGTGTCGGGAGTGGTGGACAGTACCTCGCCGGCCACGGCATGCACATCGTCACCGGCCAGCCCGTAGATGCCCGGGCGGCTGGAGGCGACGCTGCGGGTGAGTGTGACCCGTCCGGTGGTGGTGGCGTGCACGGTGTGCAGCGGCTCGGCTTCCGGGCCGTTCGGGTGCGGTTTCAGGGCCAGGCCGGAGACGTACCGGCCGGCCGCCACAGCGGCCACTCCGGCACCGATGACAGTGGTGGCGGCCACGGCCGCAGCTGTACGAAGGCGCATCCGTTCCAGTGTCACCGCGCCGGCGCCTCACAGCCAGTGGGGGCGGCCGGGCGGGTGACGCCCACCGGGATTCCGGTGGTCTGCTGCGGGCTCGGCGCCGTCCCCCAGCCTTCGGCCGGGCGGTGGGCCAAGGGCTGCGCCGTCCCACGCGCTGCCCGATGCACCGGCAGTTATGGGAACTGACCAGGCATTACTCGGACGGTGCGCCGGGCTGGCCGTAGCCGCGGAGCTTCTCGGCGACGCGGGCGAGTTCGCGTTTGGAAAGCAAGGACGGCGAGAAGCCCTGCACGGAGCGCGCCGCGAGCCATACCTGGCACATCCATTCGAGCTGGGCAGTGCGGTCGTAGGCCTGGTCGAGGTCGTCGCCGTAGACGATGGTGCCGTGGTTGCGCAGCAGGCAGCCGGTGCGGTCGCGCAGTGCGCGGAGCACATTGGCGGCGAGCTCCTCGCTGCCGTAGGTGGCGTAGTCGGCGACGCGGATCTTGCCGCCGAGTTCTGCGGCGATGTAGTGGATGGCGGGCAGCTCGTAGAGGAGCGTGGAGACGGCGGTGGCGTGCACGGCATGGGTGTGGACGACGGCCTGGGCGTCGGTGTTGCGGTAGATCGCGAGGTGCATGGGGAGTTCGCTGCTGGGCCGGAGCTCGCCTACCACCTGCTTGCCGTCGAGGTCGACGCCGACCGTGTCAGTCGGGCGGATGCGGTCGTACGGGATGCCGCTTGGAGTGACGAGCACCAGTTCACCCACGCGTACCGATACATTGCCGGACGTACCGACCACCAGCCCGTCCGCGACTGTGCGCCGCGCTGTGGTCACCAGCTCCGACCAGGCCAGTTCCAGCTTGTCGCGTCGCCGCCCGTCCCGCTGTCCGTCTCGTACTGACATACACGCCACCTCCGAGCCCCGATCCTGACAGGTTGCGCGTTGCCGCGCGCCCGCGGGGCGCAGTAACGTCCCGGCACACCGCGAGGTTCGATCAGTCATACGGACAGCAGAGGCAATATGACCACCGTCAATGGCGGTATCTCCTTTTGGTACGCGCAGACCGGCGTCCCCACGCCGCGGGAGCCGCTACCCGGCGACACGACCGCCGATGTGTGCATCGTCGGCGGCGGGTACACCGGTCTGTGGACCGCGTACTACCTGAAGAAGGCGGTGCCGTTCCTGCGGATCACCGTGCTGGAGCAGAAGTTCTGCGGCTACGGGGCTTCAGGCCGCAACGGCGGCTGGCTGTACAACGGCATCGCCGGCCGCGACCGCTATGCGAAGCTGCACGGCCCGGACGCCGCGCTCGCGCTGCAGCGCGCGATGAACGAGACGGTGGACGAGGTGGTGCGGGTCGCCGCCGAGGAGCGCATCGAAGCCGACATCCACATGGGCGGTGTGCTGGAGGTGGCGCACTCCCCCGCCCAGCTGTCCCGGCTGAAGGCCTTTCACGCGGCGGAGGCCGCCTTCGGCGAGAAGGACCGGCTGCTGCTGAGCGCGGCCGAGTCGGCGGCGCGGATCAGGGTGGCCGGGACGGCGGGCGGCACCTGGACGCCGCACGGCGCGCGGGTGCAACCCGTCAAGTTGTTGCAGGGGCTGGCGGGGGCGGTCGAGGCGCTGGGCGTGGTGATCCACGAGTCGACACCGGTGACCGAGATCCGGCCGAAGCACGCGGTGACACCGTACGGGTCCGTACGCGCGCCATATGTGCTGCGTTGCACTGAGGGCTTCACAGCGTCGATCAAGGGCCAGAGACGGGCCTGGCTGCCGATGAACTCATCGATGATCGTGACCGAGCCCCTGCCGCAGCATGTGTGGGACACCATCGGCTGGGAGGGCCGCGAGACACTCGGCGACATGGCGCACGCGTATATGTACGCGCAGCGCACGGCCGACGACCGGATCGCGCTGGGCGGCCGGGGAGTGCCGTACCGCTTCGGCTCGCGGACGGACAACAACGGGCGTACACAGGCCGCCACCATTGACGCGCTGCGCGAGATCCTGGTGCGTTTCTTCCCCGCCGCCGCCGGGGTGGCGGTCGAGCAGGCCTGGTCAGGCGTGCTGGGTGTACCGCGCGACTGGTGCGCGAGCGTTGAGCTGGACCGCTCCACGGGGCTGGGCTGGGCGGGGGGCTATGTGGGCAGCGGTGTCGCCACCTCGAATCTGGCGGCACGCACCCTGCGCGACCTGGTGCAGCTGGATTCGGGTCAGGGCGGGCAGACCGAGCTGACCGGGCTGCCGTGGGTGGGCCACCGGGTACGCCGCTGGGAGCCGGAGCCGCTGCGCTGGCTCGGGGTGCACGGAATGTACGCGGCCTACCGGAGCGCGGACCGCCGTGAGCAGGCCGGTCGCAGCGGGGAGACGGACCGGGTCGCGAAGTTCGCGGACCGGGTCACCGGGCGGCACTGAGCCGGTCCGCGCTGAGGCGTTGCGGGCTGAGGGCGTTGCGGGCTGAGGTGTTGCGGGCTGAGGTGTCGTCAGCTGAGATGTCGTGAGCTGAGGCACCTTGCCCTGAGGTGGTTTGGGCTGGGCCCCGCGCTAAAGCGGCGTTGCGGTGCACCGGTCGGCGCCCGCAAGAGAGGGCGCGGTTTTCCGGCCAAAGTTCGGCCCTGCGCGGGCGGGGGAAGTCGCAGCCCGCCGCCTCGGCCGGCCGGGTGGGAAGCGTGGACCTTCTGGCAGTACGACAACTCCGGCACCCTCCCGGGCGAGCAGGACGCCTTCAACGGGTCACTCACACGGCTGAAAGAACTCACCAAGGGCCGACCCTCCGACCACGGCACCCCTAAGCCGCCCCAAGTTCACCTTCCGTTCATCCTGCCTCCGTACGGTCGCCATCGCCACTGACCGATCAAACGATTGCCTGGGTAAATGGAACACATCACGCTCCTGATCGGAATCGTGATCGTTACCGCTCTCGTGTTCGACTTCACGAACGGTTTCCACGACACCGCGAACGCGATGGCAACCACCATCTCCACCGGTGCCCTGAAACCCAAGACGGCGGTGGCCATGTCCGCCGTACTCAACCTGACCGGAGCATTCCTCTCCGTCGCGGTCGCCAAGACGATCTCCGGCGGCATCATCGACGAGTCCGCGGGCGTCAAACCAGAAGTGATCTTCGCCGGCCTGGTAGGCGCCATCCTCTGGAACCTGCTGACCTGGCTGGCCGGACTGCCGTCCAGCTCCTCGCACGCCCTCTTCGGCGGTCTCATCGGCGCCACTCTGGTCGCCGTCGGCGCCAATGGCGTCAATGGCGACGCGATCGTCATGAAAATCCTCATCCCGGCCGCCGCCGCGCCCATCGTGGCCGGCCTCGCCTCGATGCTCGCTACCCGCCTCACCTACCGGATCGGCCGCGACGCGGACCCCGCGGCGACCGCCAAGGGCTATCGCGCCGGCCAGATCGCCTCCGCCGGCCTGGTTTCCCTCGCCCATGGGACCAATGACGCCCAGAAGACGATGGGCGTCATCACCCTCGCCCTGATCACCGGCGGCGTCGTCGCCCCCCACTCCGACCCGCCTGTGTGGGTGATCGTCTCGGCCGGCCTCGCCATCGCTCTCGGCACCTTCATCGGCGGCTGGCGGATCATCCACACCATGGGCAAGGGCCTCACCGACATCCAGCCGCCCCAGGGCTTCGCCGCCCAGACCGGCGCCGCGACCGTCATCCTCGCCTCTTCACACCTCGGCTTCTCCCTCTCCACCACCCAGGTCTGCTCCGGCTCCGTCATGGGCTCCGGCCTCGGCCGCAAGGGCGCGGTGGTGCGCTGGGGCACCGCCGGCCGGATGGCGGCCGCCTGGGTGCTGACCCTTCCGGCGGCCGGCCTCGTCGCCGCCTGCGCGGCCCTCCTGGCCGACCAGGGCGCCTGGGGAATCACGGCCGTGGCCGTCCTCGCGCTCGCCGCCTGCGCGGCGATCCGGGCCGCCTCGCGCCGCAGGCCGATCGACCACACCAACGTCAACGAAGCCGGTGGCGGCGCCGAGGAAGAGCCGCCCGGTGTCATCACCACCGCCATCGCGCCCGTCGGCGGCGAGCTCAAGGCAACCATCCCCGCCCCGGCGCCCCTGACGACCACCGCCGACCCCGCCCAAGCCTCCGCCTGAGACCGGAAGGACCAGCACCCATCATGCACATCGACTGGCAAGCCCTCGGGGCGGTCTTCGGCGTCAGCCTCGTCATGACCGTCGGCCTCGTCGGCCTCTTCTCGCTCGGCATCGTCGGCCTCAGCAAGGAGGGCGCCGTCCTCGCCCGTACCGGCGCCTGTGCCTGCTTCGCGCTGTGCGCGGCCGCGGTGGCGTACGGGATCTTCCTGATCGTCGCCTGACGGGCGCCGGACGGCCCTCGGACGACGCAGTACATCTGACATGCGGGGTACGGACATTGATACGTACCCCGCTCGTGTGTGTCTTCACACATCCCTCTTCGCAGGTCAATCGTGAGTTGACGGGCATTCGCGGCACGTGGTGGACTGCCGTAGCCATACGGCGGCAGGAGAGGAAGTCCGGTGCGAATCCGGCGCGGTCCCGCCACTGTCACCGGGGAGTGCACCCCCACCTAGGTCACGGCCGAGCGATCGGCTGGAAGGCCGGGGATGCGCGGATCCGGGAGCCAGGAGACTCTCACCGCCGGTCACGTCGAACCAGGGCGCGGACCCTGAGTGAGGACCCCTGCCATGCCCGGCTGCCGCCGAACACCCGCCATTACGGCGGGCTGACCCCATGCTTTCGTGGGGGTACCGGGGGTCGCTCCCCGGGAGAACGCAGTACTCCGCCGCGCGTGCGCAGCGCGCCTTCGCCTACGGTGCCGCCCTCGGCTACCTCGCCGACCTCGCCGCCGCCGACCCGCGCCGCGGCCACCCCGTCGCCGCCTTCGGGCGCGCGGCCGCCGCGCTGGAGCACCGGCTGTGGCGCGACCACCGGGGCCGGGGCGCGGCATACACCGCGCTGTGCGCCGGCGGGACCGTGGCCGCCGCCGCGCTCGCCGCCCGGGCCGTACGCCACTCCCCCGCCGCGTCCGCGGGTCTGACGGCCACCGTCACCTGGGCCGTGCTGGGCGGCACGTCGCTCGGCCGTGAGGCGCGGGCGGTGGGCACCGCGCTGGAGGCCGGGGACATCGAGGAGGCCCGTGCGCGGCTGCCGCATCTGTGCGGGCGGGACCCGCAGGCGCTGGACGGGCAGCAGATCGCGCGGGCGGTCGTCGAGTCGGTCGCCGAGAACACCTCGGACGCGGTCGTCGGCGCCCTGGTCTGGGGCGCGCTGGGCGGAGTCCCCGGGCTGGCCGGGTTCCGTGCCGTGAACACCCTGGACGCGATGGTCGGCCACAAGTCGCCCCGCCACCGCCGGTTCGGCTGGGCCTCGGCCCGGCTCGACGACGTCGTCGGATGGCCGGGGGCGCGACTGACCGCGGTCCTGGCCGTGCTGGCCGGTCCCGACCCGCGCGGGGCGTGGCGGGTGTGGCGGCAGGACGGCGCGCGGCACCCGAGCCCCAACGCCGGTCCGGTCGAGGCCTCGTTCGCTGGTGCGCTGGGCGTACGCCTCGGCGGCACGCTCGCCTACGCGGGGCGGGCGGAGCACCGGCCGGTCCTGGGCGCCGGGAACCGGCCGGTCGAGGTGCGGGACATCGAGCGGGCAGTGCGGCTGTCCCGCCGGGTGGGCCTCTTGGCGCTGGCCGCGGCTGTGGGCGGCCGGCTGGTGTGGGCGGCGGTGGGTGCGGCCAAGGGCGCCGGGGCGGGCGGGAGTTCTTGCCTGACCCGCCCCTTCCCGAAACCGGGGGCCGGCCCCCGGGCCCCCGGGTTGTGCCCACCTTCCCCCAGCTACCTCCCCCAGCCTTCGGCCGGGAGGCGCCCCCAGGAGGTGCCCCCATCCCGCATCGCTCGGCCCTGCGGAACGACTGCCCACAACCACAGGAGGGGCGCATGAGCGGCGTCAGCGGTAAGACCGGCGGCGGGCTGCTGGTCGCCGGGACCACGTCCGACGCGGGCAAGAGTGTGGTGACGGCGGGGATCTGCCGCTGGCTGGCCCGGAAGGGCGTGCGCGTGGCGCCCTTCAAGGCGCAGAACATGTCGCTGAACTCGTTCGTGACCCGCGAGGGCGCCGAAATCGGCCGTGCCCAGGCGATGCAGGCGCAGGCGGCCCGTATCGAGCCGACCGCGCTGATGAATCCGGTGCTGCTGAAGCCGGGCAGTGACCGCAGCAGCCAGGTGGTACTGCTGGGCAAGCCGGTCGGTGAGATGAGCGCACGCGGCTTTTGGGCGGGGGTCCGGGGGCCGTCCCCCGGGACAGCACCGTACTCGGAGCACCGGGCGGAGCTGCTGCGGACGGTGGCGGGGTGCCTGGAGGAGCTGCGGGGACAGTACGACGCGGTGATCTGTGAGGGTGCGGGCAGCCCTGCCGAGATCAATCTGCGGCGCACCGACATCGTCAACATGGGGCTGGCGCGGGCCGCACGGCTGCCGGTCGTCGTGGTCGGGGACATCGACCGGGGCGGGGTGTTCGCGTCGTTCTTCGGGACGACGGCGCTGCTGAGCGCCGAGGACCAGGCGCTGGTCGCCGGCTACATCGTCAACAAGTTCCGGGGCGATGTGGCATTGCTGGAGCCGGGCCTCGACATGCTGCGCGGCCTGACCGGGCGGCAGGTCATGGGCGTACTGCCGTACCGGCACGGTCTCGGCATCGATGAGGAGGACGGGCTGCGCATGTCGCGGCACGGGACCGTACGGGAGAGCAGCGGCGCGCCGCCGTACGGCGAGGATTTGCTCCGGGTGGTGGTCGCCGCTGTGCCGCTGATGTCGAACTTCACGGATGTGGACGCCCTGGCGGCCGAACCGGGCGTTGTGGTGCGGTTCACGGACCGGCCGGAGGAACTGGCCGACGCGGACCTCGTGGTGCTGCCTGGTACTCGTGGGACGGTACGGGCGCTGGAGTGGCTGCGGGCACGCGGGCTGGCCGACGCGATCGCGCGGCGGGCGGCGGAGGGGCGGCCGGTGCTCGGCATATGCGGCGGATTCCAGCTGCTCGGCGAGACCATCCAGGATGACGTCGAGTCGCGGGCCGGGCGTGTCGACGGGCTGGGGCTGCTGCCGGTACGGGTGCGCTTCGCGCCGGAGAAGACCCTGGCCCGGCCGGTCGGCGTGGCGCTGGGCGAGCGGGTGGATACCGGGTACGAGATCCATCACGGCGTCGCCGATGTGGGCGACGGCGGCGAGGGGTTCATCTTCGACGGCCAGGGGCAGAGCCTGGACGGGTGCCGGGCGGGGTCCGTCTGGGGCACGCACTGGCACGGCTCGCTGGAGAGCGACGGCTTCCGGCGGGCCTTCCTGCGCCGGGTGGCGGAGGCGGCGGGGCGCCGATTCGTCCCCGCGCCCGATACGGCGTTCGGCGCACTGCGCGAGGAACAGCTCGACCGCCTCGGCGACCTGATCGAGGAGCACGCGGACACCGCCGCGCTCATGCGGCTCATCGAAGGCGGGGCACCGCCAGGACTGCCCTTCGTCCCGCCGGGGGCACCGTGAACGACGCCGTGAACGACAAGCCATTGACTGATGGGGGCACCGTGAGCACGGTCCTGCTGCTTTCCACCGCCGACACCGATCTGCTGGCGGCCCGCGCCTGCGGCACGCCGTACCGCATCGGCAATCCGACCCGGGTAGACGGCGCCACCGAACTGCCCGCGCTGCTGGACGGCGCGGACCTCGTCGTCGTACGGCTGCTCGGCGGCAAGCGCGCCTGGGAGGACGGGCTTGCCGCGCTGCGCGCGTCCGGGGTTCCGACCGTGCTCCTTGGCGGCGAGACGGTGCCGGACGCGGAGCTGATGGCCGAGTCGTCCGTCCCGGCGGGCGTGGTGGCTGAAGCGCTGCGTTACCTCGTCGAGGGCGGCCCGGAGAATCTGCGCGAGCTGGCGCACTTCCTCTCCGACACCGTGCTGCTGACCGGCGAGGGCTTCGAACCGCCGGCCGCGATGCCGGAGTACGGGGTGCATGGTTCGTACGCCTACAAGGAGGGCCGGCCGACCGTGGGCGTGCTCTTCTACCGGGCGCACGAGCTGTCCGGCAACACGGCTTTCGTCGACACCTTGTGCGCCGCCATCGAGGCGAAGGGCGCCAACGCGCTGCCGGTCTACTGCGGTTCGCTGCGCGGCGTAGCCGAGATGCAGCGGAGGGTGGGGGTCGGGAGCGAGGAACGAGCGACCGGCACCCGCCCGCAGCGGAGTCAAGGCGAAGCGCGCACGACAGAGGGGCGCGGCGTAGCCGAGATGCAGCGGAGGGTGGGGGTCGGGAGCGAGGAACGAGCGACCGGCACCCGCCCGCAGCGGAGTCAAGGCGAAGCGCGCACGACAGAGGGGCGCGGCTCCGACGCCGGGCTGTACGAGCTGCTGGGCCGCGCCGACGCGCTGGTCGCCACCGTGCTCGCGGCGGGCGGGACCCGGGCGTCGGACGCCTCGGCGGGCGGGGACGACGAGGCGTGGGACATCGGCGCGCTCGGCGAGCTGGACGTACCCGTACTGCAGGGCCTGTGCCTGACCTCGTCCCGGGCCGCCTGGGAGGCGTCGAGCGCGGCGCTGTCGCCGATGGACGCGGCGATGCAGGTCGCCATCCCGGAGTTCGACGGCCGGCTGATCACTGTGCCGTTCTCCTTCAAGGAGCAGGGCCCGGACGATGTGCCGGTATATGTGGCCGATCCGGAGCGGGCCGGGCGTGTCGCCGGCATCGCGGTGCGGCACGCGGCGCTGAAGCACAAACCGAACGCGGAGAAGCGGCTGGCGCTGGTCTTCACCGCCTACCCCACCAAGCACTCCCGGGTAGGGAATGCCGTCGGCCTGGACACCCCGGCCTCGGCAGTCGGGCTGCTGCACGCGCTGCGCGCCGCGGGCTACGACGTCGACGGCTACCCCGAAGGCGGCGACGAGCTGATCCACCGGCTCATCGCCGCGGGCGGCCACGATGTGGAGTGGCTGACGGAGGAGCAGCTGGCCGCCGCCCCCGCGCGGGTCCCGCTCGCCGACTACCAGCGGTGGTTCGCCACCCTCGACCCCGAGCTGCGCGCCGGCATGCTGGAGCACTGGGGCGAGCCGCCGGGCGGTCTCTATGTCGACGGCGACGACATTGTGCTGGCCGCCCTCCAGTTCGGGAGTGTCGTCATCATGATCCAGCCGCCTCGCGGCTTCGGCGAGAACCCCATCGCGATCTACCACGACCCCGACATGCCGCCCTCACACCACTACATGGCGGCGTACAGGTGGCTTGAGACCGCGACATCGGAGGGCGGCTTCGGCGCCGACGCCATCGTGCACCTGGGCAAGCACGGCACCATGGAGTGGCTGCCGGGCAAGGGACTGGGCCTCTCGGCCGGCTGCGCGCCGGACGCGGTGCTCGGCGAACTGCCGCTCGTGTACCCCTTCATCGTCAACGACCCCGGCGAGGGCACCCAGGCGAAGCGGCGCGGCCACGCCACGGTCGTCGACCACCTCGTGCCGCCGATGGCGCGCGCCGACTCCTACGGCGACCTCGCCAAGCTGGAACAGCTGCTCGACGAGTACGCGCTGGTCAGCGACCTCGACCCGAGCAAAGCCCCGGCCGTCCGCAGCCAGATCTGGACCCTGGTGCGGGCCGCGGAACTCCACCACGACCTGCACGTCGACGACCAGCCGGACGACGACGCCTTCGACCAGTTCGTCATGCACGTCGACGGCTGGCTCTGCGAGATCAAGGACGTCCAGATCCGCGACGGCCTCCATATCCTCGGCGGCGGTCCCACCGGCGAAGCCCGCGTCAACCTCGTGCTGGCCATCCTCCGTTCCGCCCAGGTCTGGGGCGGCGTCGGCAGCGCCCTGCCCGGCCTGCGGACGGCGCTGGCCGCCCACTTCGGGCTGGACGAGAAAGAGCTGCTGGCCGAGCCCGGCGCCCGCGCCGAGGTCCCGGCCGCGCTCACCGCGCTGGCCGAGGGGCCGTCCCGCAGTGCCTCCGACGCCATCGACCTCATCGAGCTGCTGGCGCGGCGGCTCACCGAGGCCATGGAGGCCCGCGACTGGGCGCACGGCGCGGCAAAGTCGGTGGTCACGGAGGTATTCGGCCAAGAAGTGCACGACGCGGTGCGGGTCCTGGAGTTCGCCGCGGACGAGGTCGTCCCCCGCCTCGCCCGGACGACCGACGAGATCGACAACATCCTGCGCGCACTGCGTGGCGGCTATGTCCCCGCCGGGCCGTCCGGCTCGCCCACGCGCGGGCTGGTCAACGTCCTCCCCACGGGCCGCAACTTCTACTCCGTCGACCCCAAGGCCATCCCCTCCCGGCTGGCCTGGGATGTCGGCACCGCCCTCGCCGACTCCCTGCTCGCCCGGCATCTCACCGACACCGGCGCCTACCCCAGGTCCGTCGGCCTGACGGTCTGGGGCACCTCCTGCATGCGCACCCAGGGCGACGACATCGCCGAGATCCTGGCCTTGTTGGGCTGCCGCCCGGTCTGGGACGACGCCTCCCGCCGGGTCACCGGCTTCGAGGTGGTCGCACTGGAGGAGCTGGGCCGGCCCCGTATCGACGTGACGGTCCGGATCTCCGGCTTCTTCCGCGATGCCTTCCCCCATGTCGTCTCGCTGATCGACGACGCCGTCAGGGCCGTCGCCGAGCTCGACGAGCCCGCCGACCAGAACTTCGTCCGCGCCCACGCCGACCAGGACACCGCCGAGCACGGCGACCGGCGGCGCGCCACGGCCCGCATCTTCGGCTCCAAGCCGGGGGCTTACGGCGCCGGTCTGCTGCCGCTCATCGACGCGCGGAACTGGCGCTCGGACGCCGACCTCGCCGAGGTGTACGCCGTCTGGGGCGGCTACGCGTACGGGCGCGGGCTCGACGGGCGCGCGGCGCGCGGCGACATGGAGACGGCCTTCCGGCGTATCCAGGTGGCCGCGAAGAACATCGACACCCGGGAACATGACCTCGTCGACGCCGACGACTACTTCCAGTACCACGGCGGTATGGTCGCCATGGTCCGGCACCTCACGGGGGTCTCCCCGGAGGCGTATGTCGGCGACAGTGCCAACACCGACCAGGTCAAAACGCGGACGCTGGGCGAAGAGACGCACCGGGTCTTCCGGGCCCGGGTGGTCAATCCGCGCTGGATGGCGGCGATGCGGCGGCACGGCTACAAGGGGGCCTTCGAAATGGCGGCCACTGTGGACTACTTGTTCGGGTATGACGCTACAGCCGGCGTCGTGGACGACTGGATGTACGAGAAGCTGGCCTCCGAGTACGCCTTCGACCAGGAGAACCAGGACTTCATGAAGAAGTCCAACCCATGGGCGCTGCGTGGCATCACGGAACGGCTGCTGGAAGCGGCCGACCGGCAACTGTGGGCGGAGCCGAACCAGGAAACCCTGGACCGGCTCCGCGAGATCTACCTCGAACTCGAGGGTGATCTGGAGGGAGGCGAGTGATCTCCCCCGGGAGCCCCGCATGCGCGGGGAGCACACAAGAACGCCACCAACAGATGCCTCGCCGCGGCGAGCGGCGCAACCGCGAGGGCGCGCGGGGAAAGCCCGCCGCAGGCGCAGCGGCACCGAGCCGCATCCATACGACCGAGGAGCCAGTGTGAGCACCCCGTATCCCTTCACCGCGATCGTCGGGATGCCCGATCTGCGGCTGGCGCTGCTGCTCAACGCACTCTCGCCCTCGATCGGCGGCGTCCTCGTTCGCGGCGAGAAGGGCACCGCCAAGTCCACGGCCGTACGGGCGCTTTCGACACTCATCCCCCAGGTCGAGGTCGTCCCCGGGTGCCGGTTCAGCTGCGACCCGGGGGCGCCGGACCCCGGGTGCCCGGACGGGCCGCATGAGCCCGGGACCGGGGCGGCGCGCCCGGCGCGGATGGTGGAGCTGCCGGTCGGCGCGTCCGAGGACCGCCTGGTAGGGGCGCTGGACATTGAGCGGGCGCTCTCCGAAGGAGTGAAGGCGTTCGAGCCGGGACTCCTCGCCGACGCCCACCGGGGCGTGCTGTACGTCGACGAGGTGAACCTGCTCCACGACCACTTGGTGGACCTGCTCCTGGACGCCGCTGCCATGGGGGCGTCGTACGTGGAGCGCGAAGGCGTCTCCGTACGGCACGCGTCGCGCTTTCTGCTCGTGGGGACCATGAATCCGGAGGAGGGCGAGCTACGGCCTCAGCTGCTCGACCGGTTCGGGCTGACGGTGGAGGTCGCGGCCTCGCGGGAGACGGACGAGCGCGTCGAGGTCGTACGCCGACGGCTTGCGTACGACGACGATCCGGCTGCCTTCGCCGCGCGCTGGGACGCCGAGGAGACCGCGCTGCGTGAGCGGATCGCCGCCGCCCGCGCCCTGTTGCCGTCGGTGCGGCTCGGCGACGGGCCGCTGCGGCAGATCGCGGCGACCTGCGCGGCGTTCGAGGTGGACGGCATGCGCGCGGACATCGTGATGGCCCGCGCCGCGACCGCGCTGGCGGCCTGGGCGGGACGCACGGAGGTCATCGCCGAGGACGTACGGCAGGCGGCGCTGCTGGCGTTGCCGCACCGCAGGCGCCGGAATCCGTTCGACGCGCCCGGTCTGGACGAGGACAAGCTGGACGAGACGCTGGAGCAGAACCGCGGCGAGGGCGAGGGCGAGGGCGGGGACGGGGACTCGGACCCCGATCCGGATGGCCCCGACGGCGGCGGGCAGCCGCCGCAGGACGGTCCGGACGACGACGGCCCGGACGTACCGGCGCCGCGAGAGGCGGACGAGGGCGACCGGACCGAGGCCGGCGCGGGCACCGGCGGCGAGCAGGCGGCCGCCCCGGCCGGGGAACCGTTCAAGACCAAGGCGCTGAGCGTGCCGGGGCTGGGCGAGGGCGCCTCGGGCCGGCGTTCACGGGCCCGTACGGAACACGGGCGGACGACCGGGGCCCGGCGGCCCCGGGGCGCGCTGACGAAACTGCACCTGGCGGCGACCGTGCAGGCGGCGGCCCCGCATCAGCACGCACGTGGGCGCAGCGGCCCGGGCCTCATCGTCAGGAAGGACGATCTGCGGCAGGCCGCCAGGGAGGGGAAGGAAGGCAATCTGGTCCTCTTCGTCGTCGACGCGTCCGGGTCCATGGCCGCGCGTCAGCGGATGAGCGCGGTCAAGGGCGCGGTGATGTCTCTGTTGCTGGACGCCTATCAGCGGCGCGACAAGGTGGGGCTGGTGACTTTCCGGGGCACCGGGGCCGAGCTCGTGCTGCCGCCGACGTCCTCGGTGGAGGCGGGCGCGGCAAGGCTGGAGAAGCTGCCGACGGGGGGCCGGACCCCCCTGGCGGCCGGGCTGCTGAAGGCTCGTGAGGTGTTGCGCGTGGAGCGGCTGCGTGACGCGGCGCGGCGCCCACTGCTCATCGTCGTCACGGACGGCCGGGCGACCGGCGGGCCGGAGCCGGTGGCACTCGCATCCCGCGCCGGGCGGCTGCTGGCAGCGGAGGGCACGGCGTCGGTGGTGGTGGACTGCGAGTCGGGACCGGTGCGGCTGGGGCTGGCGGGGGCGTTGGCGCGCGATCTGCAGGGCGCCGCGGTGACATTGGACGAGCTGCGCGCGGACAGCGTCGCGGCGCTGGTGCGAGATGTACGGAGGGCCGCGTAATGCCGCAGGGACAGCCGAGCGTCGTACCGGAGGACGGGCTGACGACGCGGCAGCGCCGCAACCGCCCGCTGGTCGTGGTGCACACGGGCATCGGGAAGGGCAAGTCGACGGCCGCGTTCGGGCTGGCGTTGCGCGCCTGGAACCAGGGCTGGCCGATCGGGGTGTTCCAGTTCGTCAAGTCGGCGAAGTGGAAGGTCGGCGAGGAGCGGGCGCTGCGGGTGCTCGGCGACTCGGGTGAGGGCGGGACCGTCGCCTGGCACAAGATGGGCGAGGGCTGGTCCTGGGTGCAGCGGAATGTCAGGGAGGCAGCGACCAGCGAGGAGGCGGCCCGCGAGGGCTGGGAGCAGGTCAAGCGGGACCTGGCGGCCGAGACGTACCGCCTCTACGTACTCGATGAGTTCGCGTATCCGATGCACTGGGGCTGGATCGACACCGACGAGGTGGTGTCCGTCCTGTGGGACCGTCCGGGGACGCAGCATGTGGTCATCACGGGGCGCAACGCGCCGGAGAAGCTGATCGAGGTGGCTGATCTCGTCACCGAGATGACGAAGATCAAGCACCCGATGGACGCGGGTCAGAAGGGCCAGAAGGGCATCGAGTGGTAACCGCCGACCCTGTCCCCCGGCTGGTCGTCGCCGCGCCGGCCTCCGGCAGCGGCAAGACCACCGTCGCCACCGGCCTGATGGCGGCCTGGAGCGAGGCCGGGCTCGCCGTGTCCCCGCACAAGGTCGGCCCGGACTACATCGACCCGGGGTACCACGCACTGGCGACACGCCGGCCGGGCCGCAATCTCGACGCATATATGTGCGGGCCGGAACTCATCGCCCCGCTCTTCCTCCACGGGGCGCGTGGCGCCGATATAGCGGTGGTCGAGGGCGTCATGGGCCTGTACGACGGGGCCGCCGGGCAGGGCGAGCTCGCGTCGACGGCACATGTGGCGAAGTTGCTGCGGGCGCCGGTGGTGCTGGTGGTCGACGCCTCGTCGCAGTCCCGCTCGGTGGCGGCGCTGGTGCACGGCTTCGCGTCCTGGGACCCTCAGGTGCGGGTCGCGGGCGTGATCTTGAACAAGGTCGGCTCGGACCGGCACGAGGAGTTGCTCCGGGAGGCGATGGAGGAGTCCGGGGTGCCGGTGCTCGGCGCGTTGCGGCGCGCGGACGATGTCGCGGCGCCGAGCAGGCACCTCGGGCTGGTGCCGGTCGCGGAGCGGCACGGCGACGCCGTCGCCTTGGTGGCGGCGTTGGCCGCGCGGGTGCGGGCTGGGTGCGATCTGGAGGGCCTGCTGGCCCTGGCGCGTAGTGCGCCGCCGCTTACGGCCACGCCCTGGGACCCGGCGACGGCGGTCGCCTGCGGCGGCCCTTCCCCCAGCCCCGCCCCTTCCCGAAACCGGGGCTCCGCCCCGGACCCCGGTGGACATGCGCGGGCCGGTGGCCAGGTTGTGCCCACCGGTTCCGCCTTGCGGAACGTTTGCCCACAACCGGGTGACAATCCAGCCCGTCCGGCGTTTGAGGACCGGGGTCCGGGGCGGAGCGCCAGCGGGGGGCCGGGGGCGCAGCCCCCGGTCTCGGGAAGGGGCGGGGTGGGGGAGAACGCCCGCCGCAGGCGGCCCGTCGTCGCGGTGGCGGGCGGGGCCGCGTTCACGTTCTCGTACGCGGAGCACGCCGAACTGCTGACGGCGGCCGGGGCGGAGGTCGTCACGTTCGACCCTCTGCGGGATGAATCCCTTCCGGAGCAGGCCGCGGGCCTGGTGATCGGCGGCGGCTTCCCCGAGGAGCACGCGGGCCGGCTGTCGGCGAACAAGCCGCTGCGCGAAGCGGTGGCGGAACTCGCCGCGTCCGGGGCACCGGTCGCCGCCGAGTGCGCGGGGCTGCTCTATCTGGCACGCGAACTGGACGGCCTGCCGATGTGCGGGGTGCTGGACGTGGAGGCGCGGATGTCGGAGCGGCTGACTCTCGGGTATCGCGAGGCGGTGGCGCTGTCGGACAGCGCGCTGGCGGCGGCCGGGACGCGGCTGCGCGGGCACGAGTTCCACCGGACGGTTGTTTCGCCGGGTGCGGGGGCTGCGCCCGCGTGGGGGCTGACCGAGCCGTCCCGGCGCGTCGAGGGTTTTGTTCAGGAGGGGGTGCACGCCTCGTATCTGCATGTGCACTGGGCGGCCGAGCCATCGCTCGCCCGGAGGTTCGTCGAGAGGTGTGGGACATGAGCGGCGGCAGTCGGCTGATCGGGGTCGGGGTAGGGCCCGGCGACCCGGAGTTGGTGACAGTGAAGGGCGTGAACGCGCTGCGGGCGGCGGACGTGGTGGTCGTACCCGTCATGGATACAGGTGAGCGCGGCCGTGCGGAGGCGACCGTGCTGCATTACGTGGACGCGGCGAAGGTCGTACGCGTCGTCTTCGCGCTCAACGAGCGCACCGACCGCCTTCGCCGTGAGTCGGCGTGGGACGCGGCGGGCGAACGGGTCGCGGAGCTGTTGCGGGCGCATGGCACGGTGGCGTTCGCGACGATCGGCGACCCGAATGTGTACTCCACCTTCACCTATCTCGCGCAGACCGTCGCCGGCCTGGTGGACGGCATGAGCGTCGACACCGTGCCCGGGATCACCGCGATGCAGGACCTGGCGGCGCGCAGCGGGTCAGTTCTGGCCGAGGGGACGGAGCCGCTGACGCTGGTCCCGGTGACCGCCGGCTCGGCGGTGTTGAAGCAGGCGCTGGAGGGGCCCGGCACGGTGGTGGCGTACAAGTTCGGGCGGCTGGCGGAGGAGGTCGCGACCGCGCTGCGCGAGACGGGGCGGACCGAGGGGGCGGTGTGGGGTTCGGCGCTGGGCCTGCCGGAGGAGTCGATCCGGCCGGCGGAGGAGTTGCTGGACGGGCCGCTGCCGTATTTGTCGACGCTGATCGCTCCGGCGGCGCGCGAGTCCCGGGGAGGGAAGCTGTGACTGCCACGAGCGGCAAGGTGACGTTCGTCGGGGCGGGCCCGGGCGCGGCGGATCTGCTGACGTTCCGCGCCGCCCGCGCCATCGCGGACGCGGATGTGGTGATCTGGGCGGCGAGCCTTGTGCAGGCCGAGGTCCTGGAGCACGCCCGGGAGGGGGCGGAGATCCTGGACTCGGCGACGATGTCGCTGGAGGACGTGCTCGTGGTGTACGAACGGGCGCGGCGCGAGGGGCTGAAGGTGGCCCGGATCCACTCCGGCGACCCGGCCCTGTGGGGCGGCACACAGGAGCAGCTCGACCGCCTCGCGCACATAGGCATCGCGGTCGAGGTCGTGCCGGGCGTGTCGGCGTTCTCGGCCGTCGCGGCGATCGTGCAGCGGGAGCTGACCATTCCGGAGGTCGCGCAGTCCGTGATCCTGACCCGGCTGGGCGGCGGCAAGACGCCGATGCCGCCCAGCGAGGAGGTACGGGAGTTCGCCCGGCACGGCACGACCATGGCGCTGTTCCTGTCGGCGGCCCGGTCCGGACAGCTCGCGGAGGAGCTGCTGGAGGGCGGCTACCCGGCTGACACGCCGGTCGTGATCGCGTACCAGGCGACCTGGCCGGAGGAGCTGGTGCTGCGCTGCACGATCGGCACCTTGGAGGAGACGGTCAAGGAGCACAAGCTCTGGAAACACACCCTCTTCCTTGTCGGGCCCGCTCTCTCTGCGGCCGGAACTCGGTCACACCTCTACCATCCGGGCCATTTCCACGGCTTCCGCCGGGCCGATCCCGCGGCCCGCAGGGCCCTGCGGGCCGCTGCTGCCGGCAAGGCCGGCGGTACCGAAACCAAAGGAGCACACCCTTGATCGGCCTGATAGCCGCCACCGCGGCGGGACGGCGCGGCTGTGAACGCCTGGCCGCCGCCTGGCCGGACCGAACGCGCGTCTACGACGCCCCGGTCGCACCGGCCCTGGAGCGCGCCTTCGCCGAGTGCGATCAGCTCGTGTGCTTCCTCGCCACGGGCGCCGTCGTGCGGCTCGTCGCGCCGCTGCTGCGCGGCAAGGACTCCGACCCCGGCATCGTGACCGTCGACGAGGCCCATCAGCACGCCGTGGCCCTGCTCGGCGGCCACGGCGGCGGCGCCAACACGCTGGCCCGTGCCGTCTGCGACGTACTCGGCGCCGCGCCGGTCATCACCACCGCGACCGACGCGGTGGGTACCCCGGGCCTCGACACGCTCGGCTTCCCGGCCGAAGGCGCGCTCGCCGTCGTCGGCCGCGCCATCCTCGACGGCGAGCGGGTCGCGCTGCGCACGGACGCGGTGTGGCCGCTGCCTGCGCTGCCGGCGAACGTGTCGGCCGAGGCGGGTCCGGCACGGCTGGCCGTCCCGGCAGGGCGGGACACGGCCGGCACCACCGACAGCGCGATGGCGAAGACGGGTTCGGCACCGCCGGACTCCGCCGTCCCGCGAATCGGCGTCGCGGCGGACTCGGGGGCGGCCGGCCGTGGGGACCGCCAGGTCGGGCCCGGGGCCGGCTCGGCGCCCCTGGCGGCGGAGGAGAGCGCGGGCGGCCCTCAGGGCGGCGGCGATGCCGGTGACGGCAGGTTCACGCTGTGGGTGACCGACCGGGTCGTGCCCCTGGACGCGCGCACCGCCGTGTTGCGGCCGCCGTCGCTGGTGGTCGGCGTCGGCGGCAGCCGGGGAGTTTCGGCCGACGAGGTGCTGGCGCTGATCAGGCAGTCGCTCGCGGACGCCGGGCTGGCGGCCGGGTCCGTGGCGGTGCTGGCGACTGTCGACGCCAAGGCGGACGAGGCCGGGATCGTCGAGGCCGCTGAACGGCTCGGCGTGCCGCTGGCGACGTACGGGGCAGCGGAGCTCGCCGCGATCGAGGTGCCGAATCCGTCGGCCGCACCACTCGCCGCTGTCGGCACGCCGTCGGTCGCCGAGGCGGCCGCTCTCGCGGCGTCCGCGTCGGGCTGCGGACTCCTCGTGCCCAAGCGGAAGTCCGCGATGGCGACCGCGGCAGTCGCCCGGCGCGGCCCTCGCGGCAGGCTGGCGGTCGTGGGGCTGGGCCCGGGGGCACGCGATCTGCTGACCCCGCGTGCCAGGGAGGAGCTGCGCCGGGCGTCGGTGATCGTCGGCCTGGACCAGTACGTCGACCAGATCCGTGATCTGCTGCGCCCGGGGACCCGGGTGCTGGAGTCAGGGCTCGGCGCGGAAGAGGAGCGGGCCCGCAGCGCCGTGGCGGAGGCCCAGGAGGGCCACGCGGTCGCGTTGATCGGCAGCGGCGACGCGGGGGTCTACGCGATGGCGTCCCCGGCCCTCGCCGAGGCGGGCACCGACATCGACGTGGTCGGGGTGCCCGGAGTGACGGCGGCGCTCGCCGCAGCCGCGGTGCTCGGGGCACCGCTCGGCCACGACCATGTGTCGATCAGCCTGTCCGATCTGCACACGCCGTGGGGGGTCATCGAACGCCGGGTGCGGGCCGCCGCCGAGGCCGATCTGGTCGTCACGTTCTACAACCCGCGCAGCCGCGGCCGGGACTGGCAGCTGCCCAAGGCTCTCGGCATCCTCGGCGAGCACCGTGCGCCCACCACGCCCGTCGGCATCGTGCACGCGGCGTCCCGCCCCGACGAGCGCAGCGCGGTGACCACCCTGGCCGCGCTCGATGTGAGAGCCGTCGACATGGTCACCGTCGTCACCGTCGGCAACACCGCCACCCGCGAGGTGGCGGGCCGGATGGTCACCCCGCGCGGCTACCGGTGGCAGGCACAGCCCCAAGGCACCCAGAACACCGCAGCGACCGAGAACACCAAGGAGAACGACCAGTGACCCCGCCCGCACTCCTCCTCGTAGGCCATGGCACAAGGGACGAGGCCGGAGCCGAAGCGTTCCGGGCGTTCGTCCGGCAGCTCGGCGAGCAGAATCCGGGACTGCCGGTGGGCGGCGGCTTCATCGAGCTGTCTCCGCCGCCGTTGGCCGACGCCGTGCGGGAGCTGGCGGGAAAGGGCGTACGGAGCTTCGCCGCCGTGCCGCTGGTCCTCGTGTCGGCGGGGCATGCCAAGGGCGACATCCCCGCGGCGCTCGCCCGTGAGGAACAGCGCCACCCGGGCACGTCGTATGCGTACGGGCGGCCGTTGGGCCCCCACCCGGCGCTGCTGACGGTGTTGGAGCGCCGCCTGGACGAGCAGGTCTCGCTGGAGGAGCGGGGGGAGACCACCGTGCTGCTTGTCGGGCGCGGGTCCACCGACCCGGACGCCAACGCCGAGGTGTGCAAGGTGGCGCGGCTGCTGTGGGAGGGCCGTGGTTACGCGGGCGTGGAGCCGGCCTTCGTGTCGCTGGCCGCGCCCGACGTGCCGTCAGGGCTCGACCGGTGTGCCAAGCTCGGCGCCAGGCGGGTCGTCGTACTGCCTTACTTCCTGTTCACCGGGATCCTTCCGGACCGGGTACGGCAGCAGGCGGAGGGCTGGGCCGCGGCGCACCCGGAGGTCGACGTGCGGCAGGCGGACGTCATCGGCCCGGAGCCGGAGCTCGCCGAGCTGGTGATGGAGCGGTACCGGGAAACCCTCAAGGGCGACCTGCGGATGAACTGCGACAGTTGCATGTACCGCGTCAAGCTCCCCGGCTTCGAGGACCGTGTCGGTCAGCCGCAGCAGCCGCACCACCACCCCGAGGACTCCTCGGGCGGCCACGGCTCCGGCCACCACCACGACCACCACGGCGGCCATGCCCATTCCCACTGAGAACACTGAGAACACGGAGAGCGCCGAGAGCGCCACGGACGACGGCTATGACCTGCGGCACCACGGGGACGCCGAGGTCGGTGACGGGCTCACGGACTTGGCCGTCAATGTCCGTACCGGCACTCCCCCGCCGTGGCTGAAGGAGCGTGTCATCGCGTCCCTGGACGGTCTGGCCGCCTACCCGGACGGGCGGGCGGCACGACACGCCGTGGCCGTACGACATGGTCGCCCTAGTGACGAAATACTGCTGACCTCGGGCGCGGCGGAGGCCTTCGTCCTGCTTGCCCGGGCGTTCGCACCGCGCCGCGCGGTCGTGGTGCACCCGCAGTTCACCGAGCCCGAGGCGGCCCTGCGGGACGCGGGCCACCCGGTGGAGCGGGTAGTGCTGGACGCTGCCGACGGCTTCCGGCTCGAAGCCTCCGCGGTCCCCGAGGACGCGGATTTCGTGGTGCTGGGCAACCCCACCAATCCCACGTCCGTGCTGCACCCCGCAGCCGGCATCGCCGGGCTCGCCCGCCCGGGCCGGACCCTGGTCGTGGACGAGGCCTTCATGGACGCCGTACCCGGCGAGCGCGAGTCGCTGGCCGGATGCCGTGATCTGCCAGGGCTGGTCGTCCTGCGCAGTCTCACCAAGACCTGGGGCCTGGCCGGGCTCAGGATCGGCTACGTACTCGCCGACCGGGGGCGGATCGCCGGCCTGGCGCGGTGCCAGCCGCTGTGGCCGGTGTCCACGCCGGCGCTGGCGGCAGCGGTGGCCTGCAGTGAGCCCGCCGCGCTTGCCGAGGCGGAGCGCGCGGCGGCCGCCGTCGCCGAGGACCGGGCATATCTGACCGCCCGGCTGGGCGAGTTCGCGGAGGTCACGGTGGCAGGCCCGGCCCGCGGCCCGTTCCTCCTCATCCGGCTGGCCGGTGCCGCCGAGGTCCGTGAGCGGTTGCGCGGGCTCGGCTTCGCGGTCCGCCGAGCGGACACCTTCCCGGGGCTCGGCCCGGACTGGCTGCGGCTGGCCGTCCGCGACGGACGGACCACCGACCGGTTCGTGGTGGCCCTCGCCAAGGCCCTCACCGGCTGAGCGCGGCAGATGTGGAGGGCGGCGCCGGACACTGTCGCCACCCTCCACGCTCTCCCCCCGGCCCCTGGCCCCCCCGGGGCCACCCGGGTCCGTCAGGCCCGGGCGTCCTCAGCCGCCGCCTTGCGGCGACGGACGGCGTAGAGCACTCCGGCACCGACCACGACCAGGGCGCCTGCCCCGGCGGCGAGGAAGGGAGTGCTGGAACCGGCACCGGTCTCGGCGAGGCCCTGGGCCGCGGCCCCGGAACCGGTCCTGGTCCCGGTCCCGACCTTTGTGTCAGCCTCGCCGTCCGCCTTCGCGGCGGTCGGGGTCGGTGCGCCGTCGGCGGGTGCACCGGCAGAACCGCTGGCGGGCTCACTGCTGGGGGCACCGCTGGGATCACCTGCGGACGAGGAAGTACCGCCGCCCTTGGGTGACTCGCAGCTCGCCTTGGCCAGCGTCATCCGACCGGCGACCTCCGCGACGTTCAGATTCAGCGGTTTGACCCTGACGTCCAGCTCAAGCGCCGTCGCCGCCGCGGTACGGGAGGTGGTCTCCGCCTTGGACAGATGGAGCCGCACCTCCCCCACCCCCGGCACCGTGACATTCGTCGGACCGCCGGCCGTCACCGTGACCTTCTTGCCGAGGACCACCACGTCCCCGAGCAGATTGGACGCCGCCGTCGGTCGCTTGCCCGCCTCACACGTCGCCTCCGACGTCACCGCGCGCAGCTTTATCAGCCCGAGCAGTGGCAGCCCCGGCACATGCACCTGCGCCCGTACCAGATTCACGTAGCCCTCGGCCTTGTGCTTGTCCACGGTTGCCCGCGCCGTGGCGACCTCTGCCCGCAGGACGTTGAAGGGCGTGCCGTGGTCCACCCCGTCCAGCTTCGCGGTCAACGCGGTCTTTTCGGCGCTGGCCGGCGCCTGCACCTCATTGAGCGAGAGGTTCAGTGGCACACCGGCCGTCTTGTCGAGCAGCGAGACGTCGAGTCCCGTCCGCAGGACGGCGGCCGACGCCCTGCCCTCGCCCGTTCCTCCCTCCGCCGGTCCGCCGGTCGCCTGGGCGGGCGCCGCGGCGAGCAGCAGGGCGGCCGCGGCTGCGGTGACAGCCGCCGAACGGCGTGCGGGCATGCTGAAGGTAGCGCTGTACAAAATGGGAACCCCCCACGAATGGCATGGCAGTACGAATGGTCAAGGGCCACCGGCGCCACTGAAGTAACAGCGCGCTCGTCGGCAACTCCGACCCCGCAATATTTACGCACCGGGAGTGAATGCGCCGCCGCCTGGCGTCAGTTCACTCCAATGGGTGGTTTCCGCCGTTACGTTCGAATTCGTTCGCACCTTTCAGTACGCCCGTTCCCGCCTGTGGCCCGAGCAACAGGTCAAAGTGGCGCACGCGGTCACAGACAACGACCGACGTGCGCCGCGCGTCACGCCGCGTCAACCCGGATCGACGCCCGCGTCCTCCTTGGCGTAGGTGAGCAGCGCCGCGAAGTCGATCGCACCCGGATCCCCATGGGAGTTGTGGCACAGCAAGCCGTTCGCGATATAGGTGCGGGTGGATGTGGAGATCGATGCGATCGGCTGCTCCCCGATGTGTTCCAGCCCGAGGACGACCACGTCGCCGGTCGTCCTGCCGACCATCGCGCCCTCCCACGTACGCTCCGCCGCCGGGAGAAGCCACTGGGGCCGCCCGGACTGCTCGGGCAATAGAATCCCCGTCGAGCGGCACGACCCCCGGTCGAGGACCGCCCCGCCCACCTGGCCGGCGTCGGCCCATGAGCCGTCCTGTCCCCCGGCGAAGGCGTGGCCGTCGGCATCCGGAGCGCCGGCCGGCCGACGATGCCGGTGTCCTCCAGCCCCCAGGGCCTGCCGATGCTGATGATCCGGTGATCGAGCGGGACCAGATCCCTGCTCACGACCCAGGCGGTCCGGGACCCCCGGTTCGCAAACGGAATTCGCACCAGCCACGGATGATCGGCCGTGGCCACCACCTCACCGCCGGCCGTCCCGACCCGGTACGAGTCCTTCAGCCCCGGATCGTTGCGTGTCACCACTCCACGGCGGTACCTGCGTCCGCCGTTGGTGCTGCCCACCGCGATCGTCTCCTCGTCGAAGGAAACGATCTCTTCTCCCACTCGGAGATCAGCGGCAGGAACCCAGGTGAGATCGGCTCGCAGGATGGGTGTGTCCGGATGCACACAGTTCTCCGGCACATGCTGATGCCCGCAGATCCCCTTGAAGGCGTTCCACGCCTTTCCCGACATCCGCTGCCCGTTCCTGCTCCCGGCCGACTCCGGATACGGCAGCCACGCCTTGGGCCCGCTCAATGGCACCCCGTGCTCCTGCTGCATCCACGCCAGATAACGCGCCACCTCGCGCAGCGCCCACTCCGGCGCCTGGGGCCAGTAGATGTGCGGCGCGTCGCCCCACTCGGCGTGCGTCTTCGGATCACACGTGCCGACCAGCTCCACCTGGCACACGTTGAGCGTGTTCGTCTCCACCCCGCCCGGCCTGTTGGCCAGGGCTCTGGACGAGATGTCGATGTCGAAGTGCTGATACCAGACCAGCTTCCGTGCGTCGAGGTCCGGAAGCGCCGTCAGATTCGGCGCGACGCTCCCACCTCCGTACGACGGCACCGTCCGGCCCTCCGTCGTGTGCAGGACGACGGTGTTACCTCCATCACGTCCCCGCCGTAGTCGTCCTGGTACCAGTACTTCCTCGAAGCACCCGGATACTTCTGCGGACCCTGACCGACCATGCTTGCCCCCGAGGCGAGCTGCCGCAGCCCCCGGCCGTCCTCCGGGCCGGAGGCTCTGACACCTCATTGAACGGAATATCCCGTTCCGCTGATAGCCCGACGGCGCACAGTTCACCCGATCGGCGCAAGCGCACGTGAGGGGGCGCGTCAGCCCACTACCTGCCCCCGCAGCACAACGCGCTTCGGGGCGGCCAGCACCCGCACGTCTGCGCGCGGGTCCTCCCCGTACACGACCAGGTCCGCCGGAGCGCCTTCCGTAAGCCCCTCCCGGCCGAGCCACTCGCGCGCTCCCCAGGTGGAGGCGGAGAGGGCGTCGAGGGCCGGGATGCCGGCCAGGATCAGCTCGGCGACCTCATCGGCGATGAGGCCGTGGGCGAGGGAGCCACCGGCGTCGGTGCCGGCGTAGATGGCGATGCCGGCGTCGTAGGCGGACCGGACGGTGTCGTAACGGCGGGCGTGGAGGCGGAGCATATGGGCGGCCCAGCGGGGGTACTTGGCTTCGCCCGGGGCGGCGAGGGCGGGGAAGGTGGCGATGTTGACCAGGGTGGGGACGATGGCGACGCCATGGGCGGCGAAGAGCGGGATGGTGTCCTCGGTGAGGCCGGTGGCATGCTCGACGCAGTCGATGCCGGCCTCGACAAGGTCGGGAAGGGAGTCCTCGGCGAAGCAGTGGGCGGTGACGCGGGCGCCCTCGGAATGGGCGGCGGCGATGGCGGCCTCGACGGCACCGCGCGGCCAGCACGCGGTGAGGTCACCGGCCTCGCGGTCGATCCAGTCGCCGACGAGTTTGACCCAGCCGTCGCCGCGGCGGGCCTCCTGCGTCACGTAGGCGACGAGGTCCTCGGGCTCGACCTCCCAGGCGAAATTGCGGATGTAGCGGCGGGTACGGGCGATGTGACGGCCGGCCCGGATGATGCGGGGCAGGTCCTCGCGGTCGTCGACCCAGCGGGTGTCGGACGGGGAGCCGGCGTCGCGGAGGAGCAGGGTCCCGGCGTCGCGGTCGGTGAGGGCCTGCTTCTCCGAGACGGCGGCGTCGACCGGACCGTCGACCCCGAGGCCCACATGGCAGTGGGCGTCAACGAGGCCGGGCAGTACCCAGCCGTCCGTCGTGCGGAGGTCGCGAGCCGTGGCGGGGCGGTCGTAGGTGATGCGGCCGTCGACGACCCACAGCTCGTCCCGGACGTCCTCGGGCCCGACGAGCACTCGGCCCCTGATGTGCAGATCAGCCATATGTGCACTGTACGAGGCAGTGAACAGCCACGGCCCGCACACCCCCCCTCATCGCCGGCGCCCCCTCACCGCCGGCACCGTGCGCAACTCTCTCACCGTCCGCACCGTCCGCACCGAGATCGAACAGCGGATGGGCGCCCTGCCGCGGTCCCGGGTGCGGTGTGCGTAATAGCCGCCCGTGGCGGGGCCGTTGACCGGGGCCGGAGCACTGGCCCGGCCACGGGTGGCGGGGGTGGGACACGGAGGGGCCAACCTGCGAGTCCCACAGACTGGTTGCCCCCGCTGGTCGCGGGAAGGCTGCCGCGAGATCCAGATTTTCGGGCCGCCCCGTCGGGGCCCGGACCAGTGGTGTTATTTGTTCAGTTTTGATCCCTGTGACCTCGAACAGCCGCCCCCACACTGCTACGCTCACGCACCAATTCGCGAACGCGGCGGCGCACAGCGAGGCAAGGGGAGAGGTCATCGTGGGCACAGCCATAGACACCGCGGCTGCCGCCGAGTTCCACGAGTTCTTCGAACGGCACTATGCCGAACTGGCCCGGCTGGCCTACCTTCTGACCGGCGATTCGGACGCGGCCGACGACCTGGCCGCGGACGCGCTGGTCGCGATGTGGCACCAGTGGGACCGAGTGAGAGCCGCCGACCATCCAGCCGCGTACGCCCGTGGAGTGGTGGCCAACCTGGCCCGTACGCGCATACGAAGCATGGTGCGGGAGCGTCGCAGAGTCGCGTTGTTCTGGTCGCAGCGCAGTGAGCGGACCGATGATCCCGATGTGCCGGCGGTGCTCGATGTACGGGAGGCGCTGCGACGGCTGCCGTTCCGCAAGCGCGCCTGCGTGGTGCTGCGGCACGCGTTCGATCTGTCGGAGCGGGAGACCGCCGCGACGCTCGGGATATCGGTCGGTACCGTGAAGAGCCAGACCTCGCGCGGGATCGCCGAGCTTGAGCGGCTGTTGGGCGGTTCCGATGCCGTACGGGATCTGGGCGCACCCCGCGGACGGCGCAGCGGCGGCAGCGAGACGGCGGCAGCCGCCGGACATGCGGGACGGAGGAACTGATGGGCGACCCTTACAACAACGACGAGCGGCGTCCGGAGGTGCTCAGCGACCTGCGGACCCAGCTGCGGGAGGCGGCGGACTCGCACCGGCCGGACCGGGAGCGCATGCTGAGGCGGGTCGAGCACGGCATGGCCGCGCCCCGCCCGGCGGCCCGGGGCGGCTGGCTCGGCCGGGGCGGCCACCGGTCGCCGATCGGACCGGCACCGTGGGCGCGGGTGGTCGGGGTGACCGCCGGGCTGGTGAGCGCTTTCGCCGTGGGCGGGCTGGCAGTGGGGCTGACCACGGACGGCAAGGACCACGGCGGCCAGTCGGTGGTGACCTCCCCAGGTCCGGCGGCGCCGCCGGACCTGTCGATGCCGACCCGGTCACCGACCCACAAGCCGGTGACCTCCTCACCCGGCACGGGCGGCACGACGAACCCCGCTCCCGGCATGGTGCATACGCCGACCGGCAATCCGTCGGCCGGGGCCTCCTCCTCGGCCTCGCCGGACACACGCCGCGGCAACCACCCGCGGGACGGCTACCTGTGGTCGGACGGCTTGGTGGCCAAGAACAGCAACACCTTCTGGGCGGAGAGCGATGTCACGGTCAAGAACGAGAAGCCGCTGACCACGCTCACCGTCGAGCTGCGGATCGCCCTGACCGGTTCGGTTGCCAGCACCGGTTCGTGGTCGACGCTCGCGGCGGACAACTACACGGTGACCATCACCGAGGACAACGGTGCGCTGGTCTACCGCTGGACGCTCAAGAGCGGCAAGACACTCGCCGCCGGGACGTACACCTTCGCGGGGCAGTACAACCACGCGAAGGGCGTCCGGGACGCGGGCGGCGATCTGTACGCGGCGCGGGGTGGCGGCACGGGTGGCGCGGTCGAGGTCCGCGGCGACTTCTTCTGACCCCCAGGCCGGTGGGCAGGCCGGAAGGTACACGGAAGCTACAGCCGACGGGTCGCCAGGGTCAGGCGGTCCCGGGCGTCCAGGAGGGCGTCCTTGATCAGCTGTTCGTGCGCCGGGGTCAGCCGGGCGACCGGCACGGAGCAGCTGATGGCGTCGCGGGCCGGCGTGCGGTAAGGGATGGCGACGCCGAAGCAGCGCAGGCCGAGGGTGTTCTCCTCGCGGTCGACGGCGTATCCCTGCTCACGGACCTGCTCCAGCTCGGCGATGAGCTTCTCGCGGTCGGTGTGGGTGTGCTCGGTCAGCGCGTCGAGGGTCTCGGGGAGCAGCTTCCGCACTTGCTCGTCGCTGTAGGTCGCCAGCAGAGCCTTGCCCAGGGAGGTGGAGTGGGCGGGCAGGCGGCGGCCGACGCGGGTGAAGGGCCGCAGGTAGTGCTGGGACTGGCGGGTCGCCAGGTAGACGACGTTGGTGCCGTCGAGGCGGGCGAGGTGGATGGTCTCGGTGGTGTCGTCCGAGAGCCGGTCGAGCGTGGGGCGGGCGGCGGCGACGACCTCGTCGCCGTCGATGTAGGAGGTGCCGACGAGGAGAGCCCGTACGCCGATGCCGTAGCGTGTGCCAGTGGCGTCGGTCTCGATCCAGCCCAGTTCGACGAGCGTGCGAAGCAGCATGTAAAGGCTGGACTTCGGATAGCCGACCGCCTCCTGTACGGCGGCGAGGCTGTGCATGCCGGGGCTTCCCGCGAAGAACTCCAGCAGCTCCACCGTCCGGACCGCGGACTTGACCTGTGACCCGCCAGGTCCGCCAGGTCCTCCGCCCTCGCCAGCAGCCATAGCGGGACCCCTCTTGTTCGGCCGGGATCCCCCAACGTAGGCTCCCGAGCAGATTCATATTCACACATGCAGATGTTGTTCAGCATATCGAACGGCACAACCTGGAGGTACCCGCGGTGGCTGTACCAGTCTGGAGCGTCGACCCTCGCACGGGGAAGCAGCGGGAGCAGGTGGCGACGGAGGCCACGGCCGAGGAGGTCGACACCGCCGTCCGCGCCGCCGCGGCGACCATCCCGGCGCTCGCCGACCGCGCCGTACGCGCCCGTCTGCTGCGTACCGCCGCCGATCTGCTGGAAGAGGCCGGACCGCAGGTGCTGGAGGCGGCCGACGCGGAAACCGCACTCGGCCCGGGACGGCTCACCGGCGAACTCGGGCGCACCACGTACCAGTTGCGGGCGTTCGCCGACAGCATCGACGAGGGCGCGTTCCTCGACGTGATCATCGACCACGCCGATACCTCACTGGCCCCGCCCCGGCCGGATCTACGGCGCTACAAGATCCCGCTGGGCGTCGTCGCGGTCTACTCGGCCAGCAACTTCCCGCTCGCCTTCTCCGTCCCCGGCGGCGACACCGCGAGCGCGCTGGCGGCCGGCAACCCGGTCGTCGTCAAGGCCCACCCCGACCACCCGGCCACCTCCGAACTCGCCGCCAACGCGCTGCGCCGGGCGGCGGTCCAGGTCGGGCTGCCGGCGGATGTCGTCTCCGTCGTCCACGGCTTCCAGGCCGGCATCGACCTGATCAAGCACCCGCTTGTCTCCGCCGCCGGCTTCACCGGCTCGGTCCGGGGCGGCCGGGCGCTGTTCGACGCCGCAGCCGCCCGCCCCGCCCCCATCCCCTTCTACGGCGAGCTGGGCTCCCTCAATCCCGTCGTCATCACCGAGGCCGCCGCCGAGGAGCGCGCCGAGCAGATCGGCGCGGGCCTGGCGGGGTCCGCGACGCTCGGCGTCGGGCAGTTCTGCGTCAAGCCCGGCCTGGTCCTCGCCCCCGTCGGCGAGGCCGGTGACCGGCTCCTGAAGTCCCTCACCACGGCCGTCGCCGAGACGGGGGAAGGCGTGCTCCTCGACCACCGCATGCGCGACGCCTTCATCGCCGGCGTACGGGAACGAGCCGCGCTCCCCGACGTCGAGGCCCCGGTCACCCCCGGCGAGGGCGGCGAGCACTCGGTGCGCGCCGGATTCCTCACGGTCCCGGCCGCCCGGCTCACCGAGGACGGGCCGCACGAGCTGCTCCTTGAGGAATGCTTCGGCCCGGTGACCGTCGTCGCCCGCTACGAGGACGACGCCGAGGCCGCCGCCGTCCTCTCCCGCCTCCCCGGCAACCTCACCGCCACCCTCCAGCTCTCCTCCGCCGAGGCCTCCGGCGAAGAGGGGCGCGGCACCGAACTGCTGGCCTCCCTCACCCCCCTCGCCGGCCGCGTCGTCGTCAACGGCTGGCCCACCGGCGTCGCCGTCGCCCCGGCCCAGCACCACGGTGGGCCCTACCCGGCGACCACGACGACGTCCACCTCGGTCGGCGGCACCGCCATCGAGCGCTGGCTCCGCCCCGTCGTCTACCAGGACGCACCGCCGGCGCTCCTGCCGGCCGAGCTCCGCGACGACAACCCGCTGGGGCTGCCGCGCCGGGTGGACGGCGTCCGCGAGGCCTGACGGCCGTGGCCCGGCCAGGGCCGGAAAATCCTGTTGCGTCCGCCCTCCCGGTGCCGGGAGGGCGGACGCAACAAAGGGGCGTAGCTCAGCCGGCCAGAGCAGCGGATTCCAAACCCGCACGTCGCAGCTTCGAATCCTGCCGCCCTTGCTCACTCACCGCGCCGGACGTGTGGCCTCGTGGCCGCCGTAGGGGCGGGTGATGATCTCCATGCCGTGGCCGGCCGGATCCATGAAGTACAGCCCGCGCCCGCCATCGTTGTGGTTGATCTCGCCGGGCTGCTTCCGGTACGGATCGGCGTAGAAGGTGATCTCCGCCTGCTGGATCTGCCCGAACGCCGCGTCGAACTCTTCCTCGGAGACGAGGAAGGCGTAGTGCTGCATGGTGATCGACTCGGCGGGGACGGTGGCGAAGTCCAGCGTGACGCCGTTGCTGGTGGCGACAGGAATGAACGGGCCCCACTCGGTCCCGACCTCAAGGCCCAGGATGTTCGCCAGGAACTCGGCGGATTCCCGGTTGTTCCGGGCGTGCACGATGGTGTGATTCAGCTCGACTGACATGTGAATGCCTCCGCAAGGCATCTCACGGCCACCTCCATGCCTCACCCGGCCGGTGACCGACACGCGATGCCGCACCCATAATCCTATAGCTCGGGCGCGTGGCCGACGTGCGGAAGACCTGACGGCCCGGCCCCGAAAAGCCAAAGAGGTCGTTGACATCTCCATATCCCAAAGTACTCTTTGGGATATGGAGATCGGCGACCCCAAAGCCATCAAGGCCCTGGCGCACCCCCTGCGGCTCGACCTCATCGAACTGCTGGGCGCAATCAGCCCGGCAACAGCCGCACGGTGCGGACGGATCCTTGACGTCTCGCAGGCAAGCTGCTCATTCCACCTTCGTCAGCTCGCCAGATACGGGTTCGTAGAAGACGCCGGTCAAGGCCGCGACCGCCGCGAGCGGTTGTGGCGGCTGACGGACCGGCGTCTTCGCCTGCCCTCGGCCCAGAACCTGGACCCGATCGTGACCCAGCAGCTCGGCCAGGTCCTCGCCAAGCGCGAGACCGAGCGGGTCCTCGCATACCTCGAGCACAGGCCCAGCGAGCCCGCCGAGTGGCAGCAGGCAGACCTTCTTACGACAGCGACTCTCCCGCTGTCCGCCGCCGACCTCGCCGACATCAAGGCGCAGTGGCGCGAGACCCTCGCGCCCTACCTGGCCAAGACGGAGGCGAACGACGCCCAGCTCCAGCACGGCCAACGCTATGTCCGGTTCTTTCTGGCGGCATCGCCGCTGCCCGACCTCGACCTGGGGGACAGTCAAGTTGAAACCGATACATGACAGCCTGATCGACTTCGTGGACGGCGCACCGGTGTCCGGCTCCCTCGACGTCCGCTGGATCCACGGCTCACCTTCGAAGCGGCGCAACAGCGATCCGAAAATCCAGGTCCACGCCTACGACGCGCACACCTTCATCCTGCGTCAGAGCAAGACCACGAGCTTCGAGGCGCCGTTCCTCTTCCTGCTGTTCGGCAACGAGCGGGCCCTGCTGCTGGACACCGGCGCGATCGCGGATCCGGAGCTGTTCCCACTACGGGAGACCGTCGACACGATCCTGGCCCAGTGGCTCGCCCAGCACCCGCGCCCTGACTACGAGCTCGTCGTCGCGCACACCCACGGGCACGGCGACCATGTCGCCGCAGACGGGCAGTTCGCCGACCGCCCGGCCACCCGGGTGGTGACCAGGGACGCCGATGCCGTCCGGGCATTCTTCGGCTTCGACGCCTGGGCGCAGGAGACGGTCCGATTCGACCTCGGCGGACGGATCCTGGAGGTGATCGGCTCCCCCGGACACCACGCGGCGGCGATCACCGTCTACGACCCGTGGACCGGGTTCCTGCTGACCGGTGACACGGTCCTCCCGGGCCGGCTCTACGTCCGCGACTTCGCCGCGTTCACCGCCACTCTGGGCACGCTGGTCGAGTTCGCCCAGTCCCGGCCGGTGACCCACGTACTGGGCTGCCACATCGAGATGACCCGCCGACCCGGCCGCGATTTCCCGTTCGGCGCCACCTACCAGCCGGACGAAGTGCCACTTCAAATGACGGTGGTCCAGCTGACAGCGATCCGTGACGCCGCCGAATCCGTCGCCAGCCGACCCGGCGTCCACAAGTTCGACGACTTCATCATCTTCAACGGCCCCTGCACCAGCGCCCTCCCCAAGCTGTTCGCCCGCGCGCTGACCAACAGGCTTCGCCTGAGCCTTGCCGCCCTCAATCGCCGGAATCGGCAGGGCCGCTGATCCCGCCGCCTCTTGGGGTCCCGTGTCGGAGGAGGCGTCCAGCATCACCGCAAGTCGTCGAACTCCCCCGCCTTGACGGCCAATATCAGGGCCTTCAGCCGGTACTGACTGGTGTTGACCACCACACCGGGGTCGTCGCTCTCCCGGAGCCGGATCGCTCCATCGACCGCGGCCAGCTCCACGCACTCGCCGTGGGAGAAGGAGGACTTCTGCCATGCGATCGGTGACGTCATCGGTGACCCCTTCACAGTTGCTGCGTGATCCTGCGGATGAAATCTCGCGACTTGACCTCGCTCAGCGCCGTGCCCTCCATTGCGCTGAAGAGGGCACGGTACTCACGGAGTTGAGGCTCCGCGTCCAGGAAGGTCATCCCGTGAGCGGCGTCGATCTGTACGGTATCGAGCTGCTGGACGGGGTCGTGTCCCACGACGTGGTGTAGGGGATCAAGCGCTGCGCGTTCCGGTTCGAGGCTCATGACGATCTCCGTGGAGGCGGCAGTCCGCGAAGCCTCCCGCTGAAGCGGGTTGAAGACCCGATCCGGCGGAGCCACCGTCCCCGACCTGTGGATTCCGGTGCCTTAATCCCCTACACCACCCGGCGGGACGCCATCCGCGTGTCCCCAGTCGCCGCCCTGCGTGCCATAGCGGTGGTAGCCCAGGCGTCGGATCAACTCGGCCCAGGCCCGCGCGACACGGTGCACGTCCCAGCCCGGTTCCCGGGTCGGCCCGGACAATCCGTATCCCGGAATGGAAGGGATCACGAGGTGAAAGGCGTCAGTCGGATCGCCACCGTGTGCCCGGGGATCTGTCAGGGGCCCGATGACGTCAAGGAACTCCACGATGGATCCGGGCCACCCGTGTGTCACCAGCAACGGCAGCGCATCGGCATTGGCACGGAGAAGGCCCGGACCGTTTGACGTTCCGGGCCTGTGTGCCGTGGCGCAGACTCCGACCGCTTGGCGGTCAGGGGCTGCGCAGCCGCCCTGCCTTAACTTGCTTTGCGGGCGTTGGCGTCGATCTCCGCGATGATCTCCGCCCGTACGGCTCGGGGCAGGTCGTGTCCCATGGCGGGGACCTCAAGAAGGGTGGAATCCGGGACGGCGTCGCGGGTAGCCCTTCCGCCGCTGATATTGATCAGCGAGTCCTCACCGCCGTGGACGACCAGAGTGGGGACATTCACGTTGCGCAGATCCTTGGTTCGGTCGGGCGCCGCGAGAATCGCGGCCAACTGACGCTTTCCGCCTTCCGGGTAGAACATACGGTCATAGGATTCCGTGGCCAGATTGAGCCGGTATTTCCGCTCCGCCGCCTCATGCGTCCGCGAACCGATGATCCGCATCACATTGGCGATATGCGGAATCGCCTTGTCACGCTCGGGGGGCGTCGGGAGGGAAACGGCGATGGCCGCTTCCAGGGTAGGAAGTCCGACGAAAGGAGCGCCCGTGGTGCTCATGATCGAACACAGGCTCAGCACCTTTTCGGCGTGGTGGATCGCGATGGTCTGGGCGATCATTCCGCCCATCGACGCGCCGACGATGTGTGCCTCTTGGATCCCCAGGTGCGCCAGCACCCCTACGGAGTCATCGGCCATGTCGGTCAGCTGATACGCCGCTGCCTTGGCTCTCTGACCGGCTTCCAGCAAGTCGTACGGCCTGCCCTCGATCTTGTCCGACAAGCCGCAATCACGGTTGTCGAACCGGATCACCCGGAAGCCACGGCTACCGAGTTCGTCGACGAAATCCTGAGGCCAGGCGATCAGCTGAGAACTCAGCCCCATGATGAGCAGCAGCGGCTCGCCGGACGGGTCACCATCGTCCTGGAAGTAGATTCTGATCCCGTTGACGGTTGCGTAGTCACCAAGCTGTACAGGCATGCGCGCCAATCCTCTCTCCACTGTTTGTGGGTCGACGTTCATTGAAGGTCGACGAACCAACAGTAGGCATGAAAGGACCGGATAGCTCGCCGAAACTCTGTATGTTCAGCGATCAATTCGGGTGAAATTCCGCGCCGAATGCCGGTGAATCCGGCGCATATCCCGAGGCAGCCTGCCCGGCGAGCGCGGCGCCGGGCAGGTGTCGGGGCCCGCGCCTACCGGTGGCTGAACCAGCGCATCGCGGGCAGGGCCTTGTCGTCGTAGTCGAAGAGCGCCTGGTTCTCCCAGGCGTCACCGGAGGAGGGGTCGGCAGGGTCCCAGCCGTTGCCGGTGACGGCGGTCCAGGTGGGCTCCCAGTAGAAGAGGCCCAGACCACGGCTGTCGGGGACGGCCTCGATGACGTTCATGATGTCGCGCAGGTTCGCCGCCTGGCCGGCGGGGGTGGCCGGGTAGCCGGCGACGAGCTGGGAGGAGGTCGCGATGTTGTTCTCCAGCGCGTCGTCGTTGTCCAAGGTGAAGGCGTAGGCGGTCTCGGCTACGAAGACGGGCTTGCTGTAGCGCGAGGCTACGTCGTCCAGGGTGGTCTGGAGGTCGTTGAGGGGACCGTGCCAGTAGCCGTAGTAGGACAAGCCGATGATGTCGAAGGGGACGCCGTACGAGACGACGTTGTCGAAGAACCAGCGGGCGCCGGAGTCGTCGCCGCCCTGTGCGAGGTGCAGGACGACCTGGGTGGAGCGGCTGACCGCCTTGGCCCCGTCGGCGCCGGACTTGAGGAGGGCGGCGAGGCCGGGCCAGTTGTCGTAGCGGCCGTCGGGCCAGAGGATGCCGCCGTTGATCTCATTGCCGATCTGAACCATGTCGGCCTTGGTGCCCTGTGCTTTGAGGGCGTGCAGGACGTCGTACGTGTGGTTGTAGACGTCCGCCTTCAGCTGCGCGAAGGAGTCCGAGGCCCAGGCGGCGGGCTTGTTCTGCTTGCCGGGATCGGCCCATGCGTCGGAGTAGTGGAAGTCGATCAGCAGGCCCATGCCGAGGCGCTTGATGCGCTTGGCCATGGTGAGCACGCGGGCCTTGTTGTTGTAGCCGTCGGCCGGGTCGACCCACACCTTGAGGCGGGCATAGTTCATCCCGGCGGAGCGCAGGATGGTCAGCGCGTCGGCGGCGATGCCGCCCGGGTAGCGGTAGACACCGCCGTAGTCCTCGCTCTTCTTGAGGGTCGACACGTCGGCGCCCCTGATGGCGAGGCCCGTCGAGCCGGGGGTAAGGGTCACATCGTCGACATTGATCCAGTTACCCGCGTTGGCGTCGGAGACGATGCTGACGGTGCACTGGTGATTGGTCACCCTGACGGAGGTGACGAGCCGGATCCACGCGCCGTTGGGGGTGGGCGGCAGATCGGTGCGCTGCTCAGCTCGGCCGGTGTTCTTCAGGGCGAGGTAGGCGGAGTTCTGGCCGCCGCTGGAACGGACCCAGGCGGTGAGGGTGTAATCCCCGTTCGCCAGGCCGGAGAGGTGCTGGTACGTCTCGACCCGGTAGGCGGCGGCCGACCAGTGGCTGAGCCGGTACGAGCCGGAGTGGCCGCCGGGCTCGGTGTACGAGGCGTCGCTCTGGCCTGCGGCGTTGTTGGTGCTCCAGCCGGCGGGGGTGGCCGCGCCGGTGCCGTCGGCCTCGAAGTCGCCGTTGATGAGGGTGCTGGTGTCGGCCGCCTGGGCGGATTGCGTGGGCAGTGAGGCCACCCCGGCGGCTATCAGCGGTACCGCGAGAGAGCGGGTCAGGATGGTGCGTCTTGAGTGGAACATCGTCGTTGTCCAGCTCCATTCGACAGCGGGATTGGTGGTGGGCCGGGCGGCGCCGCGTCCCTGTGCTCGGCGGCGCCAGCCGGACCGGAGAGGCCTCAGCGGTGGCTGAACCAGGTCATCGCGGGGAGGGCCTTGTCGTCGTAGTCGAAGAGCGCCTGGTTCTCCCAGGCGTCACCGGAGTTGGCGTCGGTCGGGTCCCAGCCGTTGCCGGTCACGGTGGTCCAGGTCGGCTCCCGGTAGATCTCGACCTTGTAGGCGGAGGACGAGTAGTGGCTGAGCCGGTACGAGCCGGAGTGGCCGCCTGATTCGGTGTACGAGGCGCTGTTCTGCCCGGCGGCGGAGTAGGTGGACAAGCCGGTGGGGGTGGCGGTTCCGGCGCCGTTGGACTCGAAGCCGCCGTTAGTGAGTGTGCTGGCCGCGTGCGCGGACTGCAGGGGGGCGGCGGTGAGGCCGACGGCCGCGATCACGGGGAGCAGGAGGGTGCGGGCCGTGGCCCGGATGGTGCGTCTCGGTCGGAACATCATTGTCCCTTCGACGAACGGGCTGGGTGGGGTGTGATTGGGTTTGGGACTGACCGGACGGGCTCGCTTCCATCGAGCCCGTCCGGGGTAGCGGGGGCCTTTTTCCCCTGACCCTCCCCCAGCCTTCGGCCGGGAGGTGCCCCCAGGAGGTGCCCCCATCTGGCTTCGCTCCGCCCTGCGGAACGACTGCCCACAACCCCTAGTCGGCGCGGACTACACGCACCGCGCCCGGCGGCACCGCCAGTACGCCTGCGGCCCGCTCGCCGGTGAGCAGTTCGGTGCCGGCGGCGCCAAGGGGCACCTTGGCCTCCGTGGCGGTGTGGTTGATCGCAAAGAGGTACGAGCCGTGCTCGCCGGTGCGCCGCACGACCTCGACATCGCGCGGGAGGTCGTCGCGCGGGCTGATCCCGGCGTCGGCGGCAGCGGCGGCGAGTACGGTGTCCAGGGCCTCGGGAGCGAGCCGGGTGGAGATGTACCAGGCGGCGCCCCGGCCGAGCTGGTGCCGGGTGATGGCCGGGCCTGCGGCGGCGCGGCCGTCGGCGTAGGTCCAGACGGGCTCGGCGCCGCGCGGGACGTTCGGGACGACGAATTCCGTCCAGACGTCGGCCGGTAGCACGGAGCCGTCGGCCGCCTCGATGCGGACTCGTTCCCCCCGGAGCAGCGGCGACCACTCCTCGACGGTCAGGCCGAGGACATCGCGCAGGGCGCCGGGGTAGGCGCCGGGGTGGACGGTGTCGTGCTCGTCGACGATGCCGGAGAAGTACGAGACGACGAGGGTGCCGCCGCCCTCGACGTAGGCGCGCAGGTTCTGGCCGACGGCCTCGGTGGCGAGGTAGAGGGCGGGCACGACGACCAGGGGGTAGGCCGAGAGATCGGCTTCGGGGTGTGCGAAGTCGACGGTGAGGTGCCGGTCGTAGAGCGTTTCGTAGAAACTGTCGGCGCGCTCGCGGGCGTCGTGGTCCTCGGTGGGCCGCCACTCCAGGTTCTGCGCCCACCAGGACTGCCAGTCCCAGACCATCGCGGCGTCGGCCATGGTCCGGCTGCCGGCGATGCCGGCGAGCGCGCCGATGTCCGCGCCGAGGGCGACCACTTCGCGCCAGACGCGGTTGGCGGTCCCGGCGTGCGGAAGCATCGCGGAGTGGAACTTCTCGGCGCCCTGCCTGGACTGCCGCCATTGGAAGAACATCGCGCCCTCGGAGCCGCGCGCCACGTGCCCGAGGCTGTTGCGGGCCATTTCGCCGGGGCGTTTGGCGGGGTTGCGGGGCTGCCAGTTGACGCCGCTGGTGGAGTGCTCCAGTACGAGCCAGGGGGCGCCGCCCGCGACGGAGCGGGTGAGGTCGGCGGCCATGGCGAGGTTGACGTGGGTGCGGCGGCCGTCGGTGATCAGGTAGTGGTCCTGGGCGACGAGGTCCACCTCGCGGCCCCAGGCCCAGTAGTCCATGGAGTCGCACTGGCTGAGCGCGGTCATGAAGTTGGTGGTGACCGGGACGCCGGGGGCGAGGCGGTGCAGGATGTCCCGCTCGGCGATGAAATTGCCGCGCAGGGTCTCGTCGGTGAAGCGCGCGTAGTCCAGCTGCTGTGCCGGGTTGCCGACGGTCGGGGTGACACGGGGAGCGTCGATGTGGGCCCAGTCGCCGTAGTGCTGGCCCCAGAAGGCGGTGCCCCAGGCGGTGTTGAGGGCGTCGAGGGTCTGGTACCGGGCGCGCAGCCAGCTGCGGAATTCCTCGCCGGAGGCCTCGCAGTAGCAGGCGTTGACCGGCACGCCGTACTCGTTGTGCACGTGCCAGAGCGCTACCGCGGGGTGCTTCCCGTAGCGCCGGGCGAGCTGCTCGGTGATCCCGGCGGCGGCCTGCCGGTAGGCGGCGGAGCTGTGGCAGATGGCGCCGCGTGAGCCGAATCCGTACCGTACGCCCTCTTTGGTGACGGGCAACGCCTCGGGGTGTGCGGCGTAGAACCAGGCGGGCGGCGCGACGGTGGGGGTGGCGAGGGCCACGCGGATGCCGCCTGCATGAAGCAGGTCGAGGAGCCGGTCGAGCCAGCCGAAGTCGTGGACCCCAGGGGCCGTTTCCAGCCGGGCCCAGGAGAAGACGCCGACGCTGACCATGGTGACGCCGGCCTCGCGCATCAGGGCCACATCCTCGTGCCAGACCTCCTCGGGCCACTGCTCGGGGTTGTAGTCACCGCCGTAAGCGAGACGTGACATCGGATCTCCTTTGGGAACGTGCACAGCCGCCAACTCGGCGGCTCGGCCTAGATAACCGCATGGCAACAAGCATTGACAAGTGTCCGGAAAGTTTCTCTACTGTGAACGCCACAGCGCGACTGTGAACGATCACAGCGTCCTCGTCAGGGGAGGAACCCCATGAACCACCGCGCCTTCGCGGCGTCCACCGCAGCCGTCATGGCAGCCGCACTGCTCGCGGGCTGCAGTTCGTCCGGCAGCAGCGGCAAGGCCGATTCCGGCCCGGTCAACCTCACCTACTGGGCCTGGGCACCCGGCCTCGACAAGGTCGTGGCGATCTGGAACAAGTCGCACCCGAAGATCCAGGTGACGGTGAAGAAGCAGGCGTCCGGCGACGACCTGGTCACCAAGATCATCACCGCCGCGAAGGCCCACAAGTCACCGGACCTGGTTCAGGTCGAGTACCAGGCGCTCCCCACTCTGGTCAGCAATGACGTCCTGGCCGACATATCGAAGCAGGGCGGGGACGCGAAGAGCAGCTTCGCGGACGGCGTGTGGCAGCAGGTCACCCTCGGCTCGAACGCGGTGTACGCGATCCCGCAGGACACCGGGCCGCTGATGTTCTACTACCGCCAGGACCTGTTCAAGAAGTATAAGCTGTCCGTCCCCACCACCTGGGACGAGTTCGCGGCGACCGCCAAGGCCCTGAAGAAGAAGGACAGCACGAAGTCGCTGACCACATTCTCCAGTGGTGACCCGGGGCTGTTCGCGGGACTGGCCCAGCAGGCCGGCGCCAAATGGTGGACCGCCAGCGGTGACAGGTGGAACGTCGCCATCAATGACGCGGCTTCCAAGAAGGTCGCCGACTTCTGGGGCGGCCTGGTCAGGAGCGGTGCCATCGACAACCAGCCGATGTACACCCCGGCCTGGAACAAGGCGCTCGACACCGGCACCCAGATCGCCTGGGTCAGCGCCATCTGGGCCCCCGGTGTCCTTGCCACCGCGGCGCCGGACACCAAGGGCAAGTGGGCCATGGCCCCGCTCCCCCAGTGGAACGCGGGCGACAACATCACCGGCAACTGGGGCGGCTCCACCACAGGCGTCTCCAACGACTCCACACACAAGGACGCCGCAGTCACGTTCGCCAAGTGGCTCAACACCGATCCGACGGCCGTCGCCGCGCTGGTGAAGAACGGCGCCATCTACCCGGCCGCCACCGAGGCACAGACCGGCGGAGCGCTCGCCCAGGCCCCTGACTTCTTCTCCAACCAGCCGGACTTCTACACCAAGGCCGCCGCGATCGCCAAGACCACCGCGGGCGCCGCCTGGGGCCCCAACGTCAACGTCGCGTACAGCGCCTTCAAGGACTCCTTCGGCAACGCCGCCCAGAAGAAGTCCGACTTCCTCACCGCGCTGACCGCCATGCAGACCACAACCGTGGCCGACATGAAGAAGCAGGGCTTCAAGGTCTCCTGATCATGACCTCCACCGCCATGGCCACCAAGAAGGCCACCCCCGCGCGCGCGTCCCGTCAGCGCGCCGCGGGGCCGCGTTTCGCGCCGTACGGCTTCCTGGTCCCCGCGACCGTCCTGTTCCTGCTCTTCTTCGCGCTGCCCATCGGCTACGCGGTCTTCCTCAGCCTGCACAAGGTCAAGATCAGCGGCCTGGGCCTGGGCAAGAACGCCCGCCACCAGGTGTGGGCGGGCCTGAGCAACTACAGCGGTGTCCTCGGCGACACCGAACTGCTCCACGGCTCCCTACGCATCGTGGGATACGGCGCCCTGGTCATCCCCACCATGCTGGGACTCGCCCTCCTCTTCGCCCTGATGCTGGACGCCAACCGGACCCGGCTGCGCGGCTTCTCCCGGCTCGCGATCTTCCTGCCGTACGCGGTACCGGGCGTCGTCGCCGCCCTGCTGTGGGGCTTTCTGTACCTCCCCACCGTGAGCCCGTTCGACTTCGTGCTGGGCAAGCTGGGCCTGCCGATCCCGGACCTGCTCTCCGGTGGTGCCATGTTCGGGGCGCTCGCCAATATCGCGGTCTGGGGCGGCACCGGCTTCAACATGATCGTGATCTACACATCGCTGCGTGCGGTGCCCGCCGAGATCTACGAGGCGGCCCGGATCGACGGCTGCTCGGAGCTGCAGATCGCGCTCCGTATCAAGATCCCGACCCTCGCGCCGGCGCTGGTCCTTACCTTCTTCTTCTCGATGATCGCGACCTTGCAGGTGTTCAGCGAACCGACCACCCTCAAGCCGCTGACCAACTCCATCTCCACCACCTGGAGCCCGCTGATGAAGGTCTACCAGGACGCCTTCGTACGCGGTGACATCTACTCGGCGGCCGCGACCTGCGTGGTCATCGCCGTCGTGACCCTGGTCCTGTCCTTCGCCTTCCTCAAGGTGGCCAACTCCCGTACGAGCCAGGGAGAATCCCGATGAGCGCCGCCACCATCGCCCGCCCCGACGCACCGACGGCGCCCGCACCGGCTGCCGCCCAGCGCTCCCGCCGGCCCGGGCTGGTCCCGACCATCGTGCTGCTGTTCGGCGCCGCGTACTGCCTGCTGCCGGTGGCATGGGTGCTGGTCGCCTCCACCAAGAGCAGCCGCGAGCTGTTCTCCACCTTCACCTTCCTGCCCGGCACCGGCTTCACCCAGAACATCGCCGACCTGACGGCGTACCGCGACGGCGTCTACTGGAAGTGGATGCTCAACTCCCTCTTCTACGCGGGCTTCGGCGCGCTGCTGTCGACCGCCGTCTCCGCCGTGAGCGGCTACGCGCTGGCCAAGTACCGCTTCCCGGGTCGCGAGTCCATCTTCAACGTCCTGCTCACCGGGGTACTCATGCCGCCGGTCATCCTCGCCATCCCGACGTATCTGCTGATGGCGAAGGCCAACCTCGCGGACAGCTATCTCTCGGTCCTGCTGCCGAGCGTCCTGTCCCCGTACGGCATCTATCTCGCTCGGATCTACGCCTCCGCCGCCGTGCCGGACGATGTCATCGAGGCGGCCCGGATGGACGGGGCGAGCGAGTGGGGGATCTTCCAGCGGATCGCGCTGCCGGTCATGGTGCCGGGACTGGTTACGGTCTTCCTCTTCCAGTTCGTGGCGGTCTGGAACAACTTCCTGCTGCCGTTCATCATGCTGGGCGACGACAACAAGTTCCCGGTCACACTGGGCCTCTACACCCTGCTCCAGCAAGGTAACTCCGCCCCGGCCCTCTACACCCTGGTGATCACCGGGGCGCTGCTGGCGATCGTCCCGCTGATCGCGCTGTTCCTGGTGGTCCAGCGGTTCTGGAGCCTGGATCTGCTGTCCGGGGCCGTAAAGTCCTGACCAGCCGCACACCCCGCCTCACACCCACGGAAAGGCTGCCCGCTTTGAAGGAACGACGTCGCCCGCCGACCATCCACGATGTGGCACGCGAGGCCGGGGTCTCGCGCGGCACGGTGTCGCGGGTGCTCAACGGCGGGCACAACGTCAGTCCGACGGCGCTGGCGGCGGTCAACGCGGCGATCCGCAGGACGGGGTACGTCGTCAACCGGCACGCCCGCAGCCTGATCACGGGGCGTTCGGACTCGGTGGGCTTCCTGCTCACCGAGCCGCAGGAGCGGTTCTTCGAGGACCCGAACTTCAGTGTGCTGCTGCGCGGCTGCACTCAGGCACTGGCCGCGCACGACATCCCGTTGCTGCTGATGATCGCCGGTAACGAGGCCGAGCGGCGCCGGATAACGCGGTACATCACCGGCGGCCATGTCGACGGCGTGCTGCTGGTCTCCAGCCACTCCGGCAACCCCATGGCCGAGCGGCTGGCCAAGGCCCAAATCCCGGTCGTCGCCTGCGGTGAACCGCTCGGGCTCGGCGGCCAGATCGCCTATGTCGGTGCCGACGAGCGCGGCGGCGCCCGGGCGATGGTCCGGCATCTCGCGGCCGGCGGACGGCGCCGGATCGCGACGATCACGGGCCCTCTCGACACCCCGGGCGGCGTCCAGCGGCTCGCCGGGTACCGAGAGGAGCTGGCCGCCGCCGGGCTCCCGGCCGACGAGGCGCTGATCGCCGAGAGCGACTACAGCCGGGCTGGCGGCGAGGCCGCGATGACGGCCCTGCTACGGCGCGCCCCCGACCTCGACGCGGTCTTTGTCGCCTCCGACCTCATGGCGCAGGGCGCGCTGGTCGCGCTGGAACACGCCGGGCGCAGCGTCCCGCACGATGTCGCCGTCGGCGGCTTCGACGACTCGCCGGCCGCACTGGCCACCCGGCCGCCGCTCACCACGATCCGGCAGCCGTTCGACCGGATCAGCACTGAGATGGTGCGCCTGCTGCTGGCCCGTATCGCCGGTGACGACCCCTCGGCGGTCATTCTGCCGACCGAGCTGGTGCGGCGCGAGTCATCCTGACCCTTGAGATTTTGCCCCGGTTTGCGGCGACGAGATACCCGGCCGAAGCTGGACGGGCCCGCACCTCGCGGGCACCGCATGAGCTGGAGGCACGGGAATGCAGCTCGTCTACGTCTTCGACGCCTATTGCGGCTGGTCCTACGGGTTCGCCAGGACCCTCGCCGACCTGGCCGACCGTCACCCGGACAGCCCTGTCGAGGTGGTCTCGGGCGGCCTGTTCACCGGCACCCGTCGGGTCCCGGTCCGCCAGTTCGGCCACGTCCAGGCCGCCAATGCCAAGATCAGCCGGCTCACCGGGGTCTCCTTCGGTGACGGCTACGAGCGGCTCATCGCCGACGGCTCGTTCGTCATGGACTCCGAAGCCGCCGCGCGAGGCATGGCGGTCCTGCGCGAGGCCGCTCCGCGCCGGGCGACGGGGCTGGCCGCGGCGCTCCAGGCGGCGTTCTACGTGGACGGGCTGAGCCTGTCCGATCCCGCGACCTACCGGAAGATCGCCGACGCGAACGGGCTGGACGCCGACACCATTGTCGCCGCCTTCCGGTCCTCCGGCGCCGACACCGCGGCTCGGGCCGACTTCCGCCGGGCGCGGGAGCTGGGGGTCGATGACTTTCCGACGCTGCTGGCGGTGGATGGCGGGCAGACCACGGTGGTGGCCGTCGGCCACGCAACGGCCCACCAGCTGGACCATCGCCTCAGCGGCTTGGTCTGAGCGACGCGACGCGACGGCACGGCCATGGCGGCGGCGGGCTCCCGTCAGCCGGTCGGGCGGTAGGGCAGGAAACGGGCACATTCGCGCAGTGCGGCGGCGTTGTTGGCGATCGCCGCTTCGACGAGTTTGCGGCCGAGTTCCGGTGTGGCCGGTGCGGGATCGCCGATGACGCCGTTTCCGGTGCCGAAGTCGTCGCTGGTCCAGCCGAAGGAGACCGGCTTGCCGAAGCCGATGTACTCGTACGCCGTCAGATGGTCCGGGACGCTGCGGCGGGCCTGCGCCATGTCCACCAGCTCCGGGTGGAGGTGGCGCATCGCGGCGGTCTCATTGAGCCCGCCGTGCACGCCGAGCCCGAGTTCCGAGGCGGGCGAGGTGCCCCCCTGGTCGGCGGGGAGCGATGCGTGGAGCAGAAAGGTCCGCAGGCCGTGCCGGGTGCGCAGTTCGCGGAGCACGACGCCGAGCAGGGCGCTGTTGCCGCCGTGGGCGTTGAGGAAGGCCAGCCGGCGCACCGGGCCCGCGGCCAGGGAGCGCCCGATGTCGTCGAGCACGGCCAGCAGGGTGCGGGCGCCGAGCCACAGGGTGCCGCCGGACCAGGCGTGTTCGTCGGACTTCGCGTACGCCAGCCCTGGCAGCAGGGTGATGTCGCAGGTCTCCCCGGCGGCTCGGGCGGCTCCCTCGGCGATGGCCTCGGCGATGTAGTAGTCGGTGGCGACGGGCAGATGGGGCCCGTGCTGCTCGATCGCGCCGATCGGCAGGACGGCGACGGTGTCCTCGCGCAGCCGCTCGGCGGCCGGAGCGGTGAGGTCGATGAAGCGGGTGAATGCCACGGTAACTCCTTCCTGGGTATACGTGTTTGTCCGGGCCGTGGCCGTGGTGACACGGGCTACGGCGCCGGCAGCTTGCCGGGGTTGAGCAAGCCCCGTGGGTCAGCGGCGCGCGCAGCGCTCCGTACGAGATCGACCCGGCGGTCCACGTACCAGTTGTGCGGGCTGTGCACACCGACCCCCAGCACTTCGAGGGCGGCGATGCCGTCGTAGACGGTCTGCTCGTCCTCGTATCGCGCCATCAGCATCCCGACGGTCCCGGAGCGCATCCCTTCCAGGTGCAGCAGGGTGCCGGGGAAGACCTTCCTGATCTCCGCGGGGTCGCCGAGCAGCACGTCACCGCCGATCTCCAGGTGGAACCAGCCGTCCTCTGCCTTCATCAGGTGGTACGTGGGGTGGTTGAAGGACAGCGAGCTGACCAGCGCGGGGCCTTCCGGCGCGGGCCGGACCTCCAGGACTCTTCCGCCGTGCCGGGAGATGATCGCCCGCGCGGTCCCGGCCGCCCCGGCCTCGACGATGGCGCGCAGGCTGAGAGCCGCCGGGTCCAGTGCCGGGTCGGGCTGGAAGGCCCGGACGAGCCCGGCCTCGTCCAGGGACGCGAGGCGCGGTGCCGGTTCGAGACGTACGAGATCGGACAGTGCGGCGGTGGCCGGCCGCCAGTCGTCGAAGGCCGCGAAGAGCCCGGTCCAGTCGCGGGCCCGCTGCAGCCGCACGGTCGCGGTGGCGGTGATGCCGGAGGTGCCGTAGGCGTGGATGTACAGGAGTGCGTCGGCGCCCCGTACGGTGAAGGGCTCGGCGTCCGCCGTGCAGGGGACGACTTCCGGACAGGTCGATTTCGTCCGGCCCGGCGGGCAGCAGGCCGGGGGCGGCGACCCGGCGGACGAGGCCGTCGACGCCGTCGAGCAGCAGGTCACGGACCGCCCCGTCGGGGAGACGCGCGTCGCGCAGCAGCAGCTGTGGCAGGGTCATCGCACCGATTCCCGCGGGGTCGTGAGCGGGGCGGTGAGCACCGCGAAGCCGTCGAAGTCGTGGCGGCGGACGGGTACGCCGAACATGTCGGCCGACGCGGTGGGGCGGGTGCGGCCGTCCCGTACGGCCTCGAACGCCTCGGCCACCTGCCCCACGAAGGTGCGGGACCCGCGGTGCCGCAGATTGTGGCCGAGCAGTGCGGTGGTGACCGGGAGTCGCGCCAGGCGGCAGGTCGAGGCGGCGAAGGCGGCCACGTCGGCGCCCGGCACATGGGCGAAGAAGGTGCCGCTGATCAGGGTGTCCCCGGCCAGCAGCAGACCGGTCTCCGGTTCCCACAAACAGATGCCGTCGGGCGAGTGGCCGGGGGTGTGCAGCACCTCCAGCCGCCGGCCGCCGAGGTCGAGCACATCGCCTTCGCGCAGCAGCCGGGTGGGCCGCACCGCCTCGATGCGCCAGTCCGCCAACTCGGGCACGGGCCGGACCTCGATGCGGGAGTCGGTGAGGAAGAAGCCGCCGGTGTCCAGCGCGTGGAACTCCTCGTATCTCTCCCGCAGCCCACGTGCGATGTGCCCGTACGACTCCAGCCACTCGCGCGGCGCCGGGGTGGTGTGCAGGTCGGCGCCGTCGGCGTGGACGGCGATGTCCTTGGCGTATCCGGCCAGGGAGGCGTTGCCGCCGCGGTGGTCGAAGTGGTGGTGGGAGTTGACGACCAGCAGGGGCAGCGCGGTCAGCTTCCGGACCTCCCCGCCGATGTCGTCCATGCCCATTCCGGTGTCGTAGAGCAGGGCCAGGTCGTCGCCGAGCAGGAGGTAGCTGTTGACGTGGCCGGGTTCGGCGATCACATAGGCGCCGGGGCCGGTCTCGCGTACGGAGAACCACTGGGGACCGGTCATGCGGCCGGGGCCGCGTCGAGCGCGTGGTAGCGGCGGCCGTGGTGGACCAGGGCGGTCGGGCCGCCCGTGCCGGGCATGATCCGTTCCACCGCGGCGATCAGCAGCCGGTGGTCCCCGGCCGGCAGGTCCTCATCGACGCGGCACACGAGGACACAGGAGCTGTACGCCCTCAGCAGCGGCAGTCCTGTCCCGTCAGCGGACCATTCCAGGGCGGCGAACCTGTCGGCCGTACCCTCGGCGAACCGGCGGGCGACGTGCTCGGCGCCCGCGTGCAGGATGTTGAGCGCGAATCTCCGGCCGCCGAGCAGCACGGGCAGGGTGCGGCCGGCCCGGTTCACACCGACCGCGAGCGGTTGCGGCTCACGGCTCAGGCTCATCACGACGGTGCTCGTGAAGCCCACCGGGCGGCCCTCGGGTGTCGGGGCCGTGACAACGCAGACTCCACCGGCCAGCGCTGCCATGGCATCGACGAAAGCGGCTTCCGGTGGGACTCCGGCGGAACGGTCGGCGGTGGTCGCGGTCATGCGGGCTCCCTGGCTGGCTGGGCGGCGGGCTGACGGCACAGGACTACACTGAGAATGTTCGTGACATCAACATTGAGCGTAGGACCCCGGTGTTTCGGCGGCGTAAAACCCCGGCTGCCGCCTCCACCGGAGCGACCGGGCCCCCGACCACGACCGCTTAGGATTCCCGTCATGCCAGCCCAGCCCGCAAGCCGCACAGCGCCCGCCGCCCAGTCCACCGCCCCGGACCAGGACGCGGTACTGCGCGCCGGGCTCGGCGCGGCGATCCGGCGGCTGCGCAAGGAGCGAGGCCTGACACTTGTCCAACTCGCCCGGCTGGCCGAGCTGTCGCACCCCTTCCTCAGCCAGCTGGAACGGGGCCTGACCCGGCCGAGCATGCCTTCACTGCACCGCATCGCCCGCGCCCTGGGCACCACACAGCAGGCCCTCATGGTCGCCACAGCGGTATCGCACCCTGACACCCCGGCCAGCTCCGTGCACCTCGTACGCGCCGGTGAAGGCCTCCCTGTGAGCAACTCCGGCGGGGTGGCCCGGATGCTGGGAGCCGCCTCCTACGCCTGGCACCCCGTCGAGTACACCGGAGCCCCGCCGGCCTTCGAGGAGTACTACGACCACCCGGGAGACGAATTCCTCTACCTGATCGACGGCGAGATCGAGATCGACCTGCAGACCTTCGACGGCCCCCGCCTCCACCGCCTCGGCCCCGGCGACAGCATCTGCTACCCCGGTGGCACCCCGCACCGCTGGCGCGCGGTCGGCGCCCCCGAGCCAATCCGGATCCTCACCGTCCAGAGCGCCACAGAGCCGCACCCCTGACCCGTTGTGGGCAGGCGTGCGGCAGGGCCGAGCGAACTCCTGAGGGCACCTCCCGGCCGAAGGCTGGGGGGTAGCTGGGGGAGGGTGGGCACAACGGAGCCCCCGCCCCGCACATGCCCACCCCACAGGCGTCACGCCGGGAAGAGCGTCCACGACCAGTGGTACGTGCCCGGCCCGATGAGGTAGCGCGGCAGCGTGTCCGGCCCGCAGGACGCGGTGCCAAGCCCCCGGTGAGCGGCGTCTAGATGCACGACACAAGCGGCCCGTGGAACGAGCTCGTCATGGTGAGCGGCAGCAGCAAGGTCGGCCGCGCGGTAGCGGGTAACGCTGACCTGACGGGGAGCGTCAAGGTGGATCGTGGCACCGGCGACGCCCGGCCCTGCGAGGGCAAAGTGGCGTACGGCGTTCCGGCCGCCGCTCTCCTGCGGGCGCAGGTACGGCGTGAAGAGGGCGTCGACGGAGGACCGGTGGTGGCCGACGGGGTCGGAGGCGCGGCGGTCGGGGTAGGTCTCGCCGGGGCCGTGGCCGTACCAGTCGAGGGTGGTCAGGCCGGGGACGGTCTCGAAGACGGTGCCGACGCGCGGGACGTCGGTGAGGGCGTCGGGGAGGACCGCGGTCTCCTCGATCAGCAGTCCGGAGAGGCCGTCGGCGCGCACCAGCGGGGTGATGACCTGCTCGTGGCGGATGGTTCCGGCACAGTCGGTGGTGTATTCGGCCAGTACTGCGACACGCCCGGCCCGCCGCTCGACCGACACCAGTTTGCGCTGGACGGCGTCCAGCCCTTGGGCCTGCCAGCGCTCCGCGATGCCACCCCAGCGGTCGTTGTCGGTGGGCGCGCGCCAGACGCTGAGGGTGGGCGCGGAGGCGAAGAGGGGGTGGACGAGCAGGCCGTCGTCGTCGAGCGGGATCGGGGACACGGAGGAGATGCCGACGGCGTCGGCGCGGGTGAGCAGATCGCGGTCGTCGGGGCGGAGGGTGAGCTGCGGGGTGCAGACGAGGGTGCCGTCGGCGCTGGTGACACGGAGAGTGGCGAGGGCCTCGGCGACCGGGGGCAGCGGGATGACAGCGGAGGCGCCGGGCGCTAGGTCGGGGAGGTCGGCGGGGGCGGTGCCGCCCGCCTCCAGCCGCCACTGCGCGGTGAGCCAGGACAGATCCCGGAAGTGCTGGTGGTTGGTGACGCGGACCTCGCCCTCGGGGGTGAGCTCCAGGCGTACGGGGGCGGCCAGTTCGCGGTGCTCGGCCATGGCGGGCTTGGGGGTGCGGTCGGGGAACACGACACCATCGGCACAGAAATTGCCGTCGTTGGGCGTGTCGCCGAAGTCCCCGCCGTACGCCCAGCGGTAGCCGGGGGCGGTGACTCCGTCCGCGTAGGCCGCTGGGTCGGCGGCCGGTCCGGCGGGGCGACCGGGTGCCTTCCCGTCTTTCCCGTCGAGTCGCTGGAGGATGCCGTGGTCCCAGAACTCCCAGATGAAGCCGCCCTGGAGACCCGGGGTTGACTCGATGGCCTGCCAGTATTCGGCGAGGGTGCCGTTGCTGTTGCCCATGGCGTGGGAGTACTCGCACTGGATGAGCGGCATGGTCTGCCGGCCGGAGCGGGCGTGCGCGGTGATGGCCTCGATGGAGGCGTACATCGGGCAGAGGATGTCGCTGGCGGTCTGCGGCTTGTCCCAGTGGCCCTCGTCGTCCTTGATGGCGCCTTCGTACTGGATCGGGCGTGTCGGATCGTAGCGGCGCAGCCAGCCGGCGGCGGCGTCATGGTTGGCGCCGTAGTCGCTCTCGTTGCCCAGGGACCAGATGATGATGCTGGGGTGGTTCTTGTCGCGCAGCGCCATACGGGAGACGCGGTCGGTGAAGGCGGCGAGATAACGGGGGTCGTCGGCGATCTCGTGGGCGTGTTCGTGGGACTCGATGTCGGCCTCGTCGACGACGTAGAAGCCGAGTTCGTCGGTGAGGCCGAGAAGGGCGGGGTCCGGCGGGTAGTGGGAGGTGCGGACCGCGTTGAAGCCGTAGGCCTTGAGCAGGTTGAGGTCGGCGCGCAGGTCGTCGGGGGTGACGACGCGGCCGGTGAGGGGGTGGAAGTCATGGCGGTTGACGCCTCGGATGTAGACGCGGACGCCGTTGACGAGGAGGTCGGTGCCGGCGATCTTGACGTCGCGGAAGCCGATGCGCTGCCGCGACTCGTCAGCGAGGGTGCCGTCGGGGTGGTGGAGGCGGACGGTGAGGTCGTAGAGGGCGGGGATCTCCGCGGACCAGGGCTGGACAGCGGGGACCGCGGCGTTGAGGCGGGCCTCGCCGAGGAAGTCGGAGACGCGGCCGCTCGCGGTGCAGGCGTCGGCGAAGTCCTGGTCGGCGGCGATCTCCAGGGGGCCGGACGCGGTTTCCAGGACGCCGGAGACGGTCCAGCCGGACGGGAGTATGCCGCCGTCCGCGGTGGTCCGCACCGACAGGGCGACGCTGAGTCCACCCGAGGCGTCGGCCGTGATCTGCACGTCCGCCAGGTGCAGCGGGTTGGTGGCGTAGAGGCGGACGGGGCGGGTGATGCCACCGTGCCACCACTGGTCCTGGTCCTCGATGAAGGTGGCGTCGGACCATTTGACGACGGTGAGGCGCACGGTGTTGCGCTCGCCGGGGCGGGCGGCGTCGGTGACATCGAACTCGCCGGCCAGGTGGGAGTCCTTGCCGATGCCGACGGGGGTGCCGTTGAAGGTGGCGGTGAGGACGCTCTCGGCGGCGCCGATGTGCAGGACGATACGGCGTCCCGCCCACTCGGCCGGGAGGTCGAGATCCCGCTCAAAGACGCCGGTCGGGTTGGCGGCGGGCACACGCGGCGGGAGCTCGGGCCACGGCATCTGGATGTTGGTGTACTGCGGAAGGTCGTTGACGCCGTGGATGTCGTCGAAGTCCTGGACGGTCCAGCACCCGGGTACGTCGATCTCGGCCCAGCGCCCGGCGAGCGGCGCCTCGGGGGCGGGGAGCAGCTGGAACCGCCAGCTGCCGTCGAGCGGGAGGGCGGGTGAGACGGTGTCGGGCCGGATGACGGCGTGCATGGGCAGTCGCCGCCAGCTGACGGTCTCCGGGGAGTCCCAGGGGCGTAGCGGAACGGCGGGGTGGTGCTCCGGCATGGGGTTTCCCTCCCGGGAAGTGGTCAGTGCGCGGCGGCGTGGAGGTCGGTCACGACGCCGAAGTGGTCGGAGGGCCAGACTGCCCCGTGGGGCGTGGCGAAGGCGAGGCGGGTGTTGCGGGGTGTCAGGCCTGAGCCGCTTATGAAGAGACAGTCCAGGCGCTCATCCGGTTCTTCCCACTCGCGTGCGTAGTCGTTGGCCTGGGCGAACGACTACGCACGGGGCGCCGTTCCCGGCCTTTGACCAGGCGTCGGTCCAGCCGCAGTGCGCTCTCCTGCGGTTCCAGGACGAGGTACCGGACGCACTCCTGGAGGCCTATGACGTCGGGGGCGAGCCGCTGGAGTTCGCTGCGGACCGGCCGGAGCCGGTCCGGCCGGGGGCCGGACCGGCTCCAGATGTCGAGTGTGGCTACGCGCACGGTGTGAGGCGCAGGGTGAGGATCTGGAAGGGCCGCAGACTCACCGGGATGCCGCCGTCGGCGTCAGGCTCGATCGGGTCCTCGTCCAGCGGACGTTCCAGGAGGTCGACGACCTGGGCGTTCGCCACCGGGAAGCCGGGGGTCACCCTGGTGCGAGCCCGCCCGCCCAGGGATTCATACATTCGTACGATGACATCCCCGGACCGGTCGTCGGCCAGCTTGACGGCCTCGATCGAGGCCGCCGTACCCTCGATACCCACCAGCGGCGCGGGCGCCTCCGCGGCGGCTCCCGGCTCGACCCGCAGCGGTAGGTTGAGCGCGTAGCCGCCTTCCACCGCGTCGGCGATCGTGGCTCCGGGCAGCAGGGAGTACGTCATCCGGTGCGCACCCTGGTCCGCGTGCGGGTCGGGGACGCGGGGTGCCCGTACCAGGCTGAGCCGCAGGGTCGTGGTGGTGCCGCCGTCCTCCCGGGCGGTGCGGCCGACATCATGACCGTAGGTCGAGTCGTTGAGGACCGCGACTCCGTAGCCCGCCTCGGCGACATGGACCCAGCGGTGGCAGAAGACCTCGAAACGGGCCGCCTCCCAGCTGGTGTTGGTGTGGGTGGGCCGGAACACATGCCCGAACTGGATCTCGGCCGCCGAGCGGTCGGCGTGGACGTCCAGCGGGAAGGCCGCCTTGAGGATCTTCTCGGTCTCGTGCCAGTCGAGCTCGGTGTCGATGTCGATGCGCGGGCTGCCGGCCCGCAGTGTCACGGTCTGCACGACCTTGGACGAGCCGAAGGAGCGCTCGACCCGGATGGCGCCGACCAGCGGGCCGCTCTCCACGACCGTGATCGAGTCGACAGCGGTGAGGTCGGTGTACCGGCGCTTGTAGTGCTTGTCGATGTCCCAGGCGTCCCACTCGTTGGGCAGGTCGGTGTGCAGCCGCAGCAGGTTGCCCCGCTCCCCCGGCGCCAGGACCTCGCGGTCGGCGACCAGGTCGCGTACGGAGACGAAGAGACCGTCGTCGTCGAACTCGACGCGGACGAGGCCGTTGGCCAGGGTGCGGTCCGCCGCGGTGACCGGTGCGACGGGTGCCGCCTCTGCGGCGAGCGGGGCGGCGCCGGAGCCGGGCACCGTCGTGTAGACGGCTGTCGTGCCGTCGGACAGCGGCTGGCCTTCGGCCGGGGCGAGGTCTGACGGGACCGCTATCACCTCGGTGCGGTCGCGGGGGCTGGTGTTGAACACCCACGGTGCGGGCCGGTGGCCGGGTTGTGCCCACCCTCCCCCAGCTACCGCTGGGAGGTGCCCCCATCTCGCTTCGCTCGGCCCTGCGGGACGATTGCCCACAACCTTGGTAGCCGCTGCGATCAGCTTTTCCAGCTCTTCGCGGACCCGCGCGTACGTCGCCTCTGCCTCGCGGTGCACCCACGCGATCGAGCTGCCGGGCAGGATGTCGTGGAACTGGTGCAGCAGCACCGTCTTCCACAGCCGGTCCAGGTCCTCGTACGGGTACGCGTACTCCGAGCCCGCCCGCAGCGCCGCCGTCGCGGCCCACAGTTCGGCCTCGCGCAGCAGGTGCTCGCTGCGCCGGTTGCCGGACTTGGTGCGGGCCTGGCTGGTGTAGGTCGCGCGGTGAAGCTCCAGGTAGAGCTCACCGGACCAGACGGGGGCGTCTTCGTACTCGGCCTGGGCGTCGCGGAAGAAGGCGTTGGGATCCTGGACGACGACCTTGGGCGAGCCTTCGAGGTCGCGCAGGCGGCGGGCCTTCTCCATCATCTCGCGGGTGGGGCCGCCACCGCCGTCGCCGTGGCCGAAGGGCACCAGGGAGCGGGTGCCGCCGCCCTTGTCGGCGTAGTTGCGGACGGCGTGGGCCATCTCCTCACCGGAGAAGATGGCGTTGTAGGTGTCGACGGGCGGGAAGTGGGTGAAGACCCGGCTGCCGTCGATGCCCTCCCACCAGAAGGTGTGGTGCGGCATCTTGTTGGTCTGGTTCCAGGAGATCTTCTGGGTGAGGAACCAGTGCATCCCGGCCAGCCGTGCGAGCTGCGGATACGCGCCGGTGTAGCCGAAGGAGTCGGGCAGCCACACCCCCTCGCACTCGACACCGAACTCCTCCGCGAAGAACCGCTTGCCTGTGACGAGTTGGCGGGCCATCGCCTCGCCGCCGGGCAGATTGCCGTCGGCCTCGACCCACATGCCGCCGACCGGGACCCAGTTGCCGGCCTTCGCGGCGTCCTGCATCCGCTGGTAGACCTCGGGATAGTGCTCCTTGGCCCAGGCGTACTGCTGCGCCTGGGAGCAGGCGAAGACGAAGTCGGGGTAGTCCTGGGCGAGCGCGGTGACGTTGGAGAAGGTGCGCGAGGTCTTGCGTACGGTCTCGCGCAGCGGCCACAGCCAGGCGCTGTCGATGTGGGCGTGGCCGACCGAGGAGAGGGTGTGCGCGCTGGCGTTGGCGGGCCGGGAGAGCACGTCGGTGAGCTGCTCGCGGGCAGCGGCGGCGGTGCCGGCGACATCGGCGATGTCGAGGGCATCAAGCATCTGTTCCAGGGCGCGCAGCAGTTCATGACGGCGCGGGTCGCCGTCGGAGAGCTCTCGCATCAGCTCGGCCGCGACCTCGATGTCGAGCACGAGGTGCCAGACGTTCTCGTCGAGTACGGCGAGGTCGGCGCGGCCCATCGTGTAGATCGGCTCGGGCGGCGCGGTCAGCTTGTCGCCGAAGGGGGTCGGCAGGAAGCCGTTGGCCAGGATGTCGGGGTTCGCGGCGGCTTCGAGGAGCAGCTCGACCGGCTCGCCGCCGTCGGCGGGGTTGGCGACGGGGACGTACTGATTGCGCGGCTCGATGCCCTTGACGGGTTGCCCGGCGGCGTCGTGGACCAGGGCCTCGGCCTGGTTGCCGGGCCAGTCGCCGACGAAGCCCAGGTCGAAGACGGCCTCGACACGCTTCCCGGCCCATGCGGCGGGCACGGTGCCTGTGGCGCGGATCCAGGTCGTCGACCAGGGCCTGCCCCAGCGCTCGCCGACGGCGAACGGTGCGTAGTCGGCGGCCAGGGCTTCGGCGACGGGGACCGGCTCGTCGGGGACGTGCCAGGCGGTGAGGGTGAGCGGGATGGACGCGGCGTACACGGCGGGGCGGATCCGCTGCTCAAGGACGCGGTCGAGGCGGCCCTCGACCTGCTTGCGGTCGTCATGCATGGGTCGTCAGGCTCCTAGTCGCGGAGGTAGGCGAGGTCGGGTACGTGTTTCTGGTAGCCGTCGAGCAGCCGCTGGGCGACGGTGACGGAGTCGACGAGCGGGTGCAGGGCGAAGGCCCGCAGTGCCGCCGCCCGCTCGCCGGTCGTCGCGGCGTGGATGACGGCGCGCTCGACGGCCTTGACGGAGGTGACCAGGCCGATGGCGTGATCCGGCAGCGGGTCGCCGACGATCGGGCGCGCGCCGTTGGCGTCGACGTGGCAGGGCACCTCGACAACGGCTTCGGCGTCCAGCGGCTCCAGCACGCGTCTTCCTCGTACGTTGAGGATCAGGGTGGTGCGTTCGTCGAGGGCGATGGCCCGCATCAGGGCGAGCGCGACAAGTTCGTAGCCGCCGGACTCCAGGTCGCAGGAGTTGCGCTCGCCGCCGCCGACAGCCTCGCGGTTCTCGGCCATGTAGGTGGCCTCGCGCTCCAGGCGGGTGGCGTCCCATGCCTCGAAGGGCGGGGTGCCGGGGGCTTCCATCCGCTCGTAGAAGCGTGACTGCTGCCCGAGGAGGAAGGCGCCCCGGGTCTGCTGGGCGGCGCGGGCTCCGGCGACGGCTTCGCGGTTGAAGTAGTAGTAGTGCAGATATTCGTTGGGCACCGAGCCGAGGGTGCGCAGCCAGTCCGCGCCGAAGAGCTTGCCCTCCTCGAAGGAGGTCAGCGCGGTCTCGTCGGCGAGCAGGCGGGGCAGTACGTCGACGCCGTCGACGCGGATGGCGCGCAGCCAGCCGAGGTGGTTGAGGCCCGCGTAGTCGAACCAGGCGCGTTGCGGGTCGATGCCGAGCGCCCGCGCGGCCCGCCGGCCGAGGCCGACCGGGGAGTCGCAGATGCCGATGACGCGGTCACCGAGGTGGTGGGACATGGCCTCGGTGACCATGCCCGCCGGGTTGGTGAAGTTGATGACCCAGGCCTCGGGCGCGAGCCGCGCGATCCGGCGGGCGATGTCCACTGCGACGGGGATGGTGCGCAGTCCGTACGAGATGCCGCCCGCGCCGACCGTCTCCTGCCCGAGAACGCCCTCGTCCAGCGCGACGCGCTCGTCGATGACGCGTCCGGCGAGGCCGCCGACCCGGATGGCGGAGAAGACAAAGTCCGCGCCCGTGACAGCCTCGTCGAGATTCGTTGTGACGGTGACCTCGGGCGGATCGCAATGATCCGCCGCCTGTTCGCGCAGCACCTTGACGATGGCGTCGAGCCGCGAGGCGTCCAGGTCGTGCAGGGTGACATGAGTAACCCTGCCCTCGCCCTGGTCCGCCAGGAGGGCACGGTAGACGAGCGGGACCCGGAAGCCCCCGCCGCCGAGAATCGTCAACTTCATACTTCGACCACCTCCACCCCTGCCTCGCTCAACGAGGTACGGGTCGTTGCGTCCGCCGGTGCGTTGGTCACCACGACGTCAAGATCTTCGGGACCGCACACCCGGGCCATCCCGGTGCCGGGGAATTTCGCGGCGTCCGCCACCAGCACCACCTTGTCGCTCGCTGAGATCATGGCGCGCTTCACCGGTACCTCCACAGCTGTGGTGTCCAGTATCTGGCCGTCCGGCCGCACTCCGCTGGTGCCGAGGAACAGCACATCGGCACGGACCTGGCGGAGATTGTCCTCGGTGAGGAAGCCGACCAGGGAGCGGTAATCACGCCGGACGACGCCGCCGAGCAGTACGAGCTGGATGTCCTTGTCGTCCTGCAGCTCCTCGTACACGGCGAGATTGCTGGTGATGACGGTGAGGGCGCGGCCGCGCAGCTGTCTGGCCACCCGATGTGCCGTGGTGCCGATGTCGAGCAGGACAGTCTCGCCGTCCCGTACGAGTGCGGCGCACCACGCGGCGATGGCCTCCTTGGCCTCCACCCGCACCCCCGCCACATCCGTGAAGGGGTCGTCCTCCCCGACCACCGGCACGGCGCCGCCGTAGACCCGCTTGAGCAGACCCTCGTCCTCCAGCTGGAGGAGGTCGCGGCGGATCGTCGCCTGGCTGGCGCCGAGTTGGTCGGCCAGCACGGTGACAGTGATTGGGCCGTCCGCACGCAGTGCGCGCAGGATCAGCTCATGTCGTCGGTCGGGAAGCATGGGCTGACCATACTCTTCAAAGTCGAGCACAGTCACGCATTTTTCTGCTCGACTCTTGTCAACTTCGCGCATCGGGTGCAAGCTCTTGCCAATTCGTCCCGAACAGAAGGTTGCGCGGTAGTGGCAGCACCAGAGGAACCCTCCATAGGGGCGGTGCCCGATGTCTTCCTTTCGGGCCTGCTCTTCTACGACATCGGCTTCACCGGCCTGGACACCCCCCCGGCGCCGGGCACCGAGATCTGGACGAAGGGCATGGGGTCCAGCCCCGGCGGCATAGCCAACTTCGCCGTCGCGCTGAGCAGACTGGGCCTGCGCACCTCGCTCGCCGCCGCCTTCGGCGACGACCTGACCGGTACGCAACTCTGGGAAGAACTGGCCGGCACCGAGAAGGTCGATCTGTCGCACTCCCGGCGCTTCGCCGGCTGGCCGACCCCGATCACCGTCTCGCTGGCCTACGACGGCGACCGCGCCCTGGTCACCCACGGCCAGGCGCCGCCGCTGAGCCCGGACGAGCTGATCGGCACCCCGCCGCCCAGCCGCGCCGCCGTCGCCCACCTCGGCCCGGAGCCGCAGACGTGGATCCGCCGGGCAACCGAGGCCGGGACCATGGTGTTCGCGGACGCGGGCTGGGAGGAGGCCGAGCGCTGGGGCGGCGCCGTCCTGGAGCAGCTTGCCCTCTGCCACGCCTTCCTGCCCAACGCCGACGAGGCCATGGCCTACACCCGCACCGCCACCCCGCAGGCGGCACTGTCGCGGCTGGCCGACCTGGTGCCGCTCGCGGTCGTCACCTGCGGCAGCGAGGGCGCGTACGCCGTCGACAGCACCACCGGCGAGAGCGCCTCGGTGCGCGGGCTGAAGGTCGACGCGCTGGACGCGACGGGCGCCGGTGATGTCTTCGGCGCCGCCCTGGTCGCCGCCACACTCGCCGGCTGGCCGCTCGCCGACCGGCTGCGGTTCGCCAACCTCGTCGCATCGCTCTCCGTACAGCGGATCGGCGGAGCGGCGGCGGCCCCCCGCTGGCCCGACATCGCCCTCTGGTGGCGCGCCCTCGCCACCGCGCCCAAGGCGGCGGACCTGCGCCGGGAGTACGCCTTCCTGGACGACGTCATCCCGTCGCCAGAACCCACGAACGGCCCGTTCACGGGCACCGCCGAGCACGTCGAACAGCACGTCGAACCGTAGGAGACACCCCGTGGACCTGTCCCGTAGATCATTTCTGTCGGCGGCCGCGCTGACCGCCGCCACCGCCGGCCTGACCGCCGCGTGCGGCGGCTCCGGCTCGACCGGCACCAAGAACGGCAAGAACCTCACCCTCTGGTACTGGGGCGGCGGGCTCAGCGACAAGGTCGTCGCGGACGCCAAGACGCACTTCACCGAGGTGAAGCTGACCGCGGCGCAGGTCGGCGGCGACTTCAAGCAGAAGCTGGTCACGACTCTGGCCGCCGGCACTTCCGTCCCCGACATCACCGGCGTCAAGGGCGAGGACATCGCGTCCTTCCTGCCCAACGCGAACCGCTTCCTGGACCTCAACGAGCTGGGCTTCAAGAAGATCTCCTCCCAGTACCTCGACTGGAAGGTGAAGCTCGCCCAGAGCAAGGACGGAAAGCAGATCGGCTTCCCGATCGACATCGGCCCGACCGCGCTGTACTACCGCGAGGACCTGTTCGCCAAGGCCGGGCTGCCGACCGACCCCGCCAAGCTGGCCGCCCAGACAAAGACCTGGGAGGAGTACTTCGCACTCGGCACCGAGCTGCACAAGGCCCTGCCCGGTACGTTCCTGGTGAACAACACCAGCGCGGTCTTCAGCAACGTCGTCGGCCAGGGCACCAAGCGTTTCATCGACGCCAACAACCACTTCATCGGCGACCAGGACCACATCCGCACCGCCTGGACCACGGCGGTACGCCCGTACCAGCTCGGCATCGACGGCAAGATCAACGACAGCAGCTGGAACGCGGCCGTCAGCAAGGGCGTCCTGGGCAGCGAGCTGGGGCCCGCCTGGCACGCCCTGGACATCGAGCAGGCGGCGCCGGGCACCAAGGGCAAGTGGCGGGTCGCCCCGATGCCCGGCGGGCCGGCCAACAACGGCGGCTCCTACCTGGCGCTGCCCAAGCAGTGCCGCAACCCCGAGGAAGCCTTCAAGATCATCAGCTGGATCCTCAGCCCGGCGAACGACGCCCGCGGCTTCACCGACGCCGCGATCTTCCCCGCCGCCCCGGCCGCGTACAAGCTGCCGGCCATGACCGGCGGTGACGCCTTCTTCGGTGGCCAGAAGATCATCGAGGTCTTCGGGCCCGCCGCCCAGGCGATCCCGGTCAGCTTCGAGGCCCCGGCGGACGCCGCGGTCGCCGCGCCGTACTACACCGAGCTGAGCAACATCGAGGCCAAGGGCAAGAACCCGGACGCCGCATGGAAGGACGCGGTCAGCCAGGCCAAGCAGATCGCCCAGCGCCAGGGGGTGAACTGAGTTGACGTCACCTCCGACCACCGGCCCCGCCGCGGCACCCACACACCGCGGCGGGCCGGGGCCGGCCCGGTTCCGGCCCCGCCGCACCGCGCCCGCCAATGCCACCGCCAACGCCCGGCCGAAGCGGGGCGTGCTGTCCTTCTGGCGGCAGTACCTGGCGATCTCGCCCTTCTACATCGTCTTCATCGTCTTCTCGTTCTTCCCGGTGTTCTTCTCGCTGTATCTGGCCTTCCAGCGCTGGGACGGCATCGGGACGATGCAGTTCGTCGGATGGCAGCAGTTCCGCTTCCTGTGGAAGGATCCGGTCTTCTGGCTGTCGATCCGCAACACCCTGGTGATCTGGGTGTTCTCCACCGTGCCCACACTCCTCGGGGCCCTGGTGCTCGCCACGCTGCTGCACTCGGTGCGCCGCTTCAAGGGCTTCTACCGGATCGCCCTGTTCCTGCCGAACGTCACCTCGATCGTGGCGGTCGCGATCTTCTTCGGCGCGGTGTTCAGCAACAACTTCGGCCTGGTCAACGCGATCCTGGGGACGGTGGGCATCTCGCCGGTCCCGTGGCTGAGCAATCCATGGCTGATCAAGGGGGTCATCGCCCTGCTGATGACGTGGATGTGGACCGGCTACAACATGATCATCTATCTGGCCGGCCTGCAGGCCATCCCCTTGGAGATCTACGAGGCGGCGAAGATGGACGGCGCCGGCCCGGTCCGGGTCTTCCTCCGGATCACCATCCCGATCCTGCGCCCCATCATCATGTTCACCGTCATCATCTCGACCATCAACGGCCTGCAGAGCTTCAGCGAGCCCCAGGTCCTGTTCGGCACCAACGCCGCCAACGCCAGTCTCGGCGGCCCCGGCCAGGCCGGTCTGACCACACTGCTGTACTTCTACCAGTCGGCCTTCATGAACAACGACTACGGCTACGGCGCCGCCATCGTCTGGGCGTTCTTCATCCTGATCGTGGTGCTGGTCCTCATCAACTGGCGCGTCGTACAACGAGGGAGGAAGGCATGAGCGCCGCACCGAAGGCGTGGGCCCGGCGCCCCAAGGGGCTCACCCCTCACATCTTCCTCGCCCTGGCCGTCCTGATCTCGGTCTTCCCGTTCTTCTGGACGATCGTCATGGCGACCAACACCACCCAGGACATCTACCACAGCCCGCCGAAGATGACCTTCGGTTCGCATCTGATGGAGAACATCCGGCATGTGCTCACCAGCATCGACTTCTTCGGGTCGATGCTCAACACGGTCATCGTCGCCTGCGTCACCACCGTGCTGGTACTGCTGATCGACTCCCTGGCAGCCTTCACCTTCGCCAAGTTCGAGTTCCCCGGCCGCAAGTTGCTCTTCGGTGCCCTTCTGGGCTTCATGATGCTGCCGCTCCAGCTGGGAGCCCTGCCACAGTTCATCATCATGTCCCACCTCGGATGGGTGGGCACCCTCAAGGCACTGATACCGCCCGCTCTCGCAAACGCGTTCGGCATCTTCTGGCTTCGTCAGTACATCAGCGGCGGCGTGCCGGACGAACTGCTGGACGCCGCCCGTATGGACGGCTGCGGCTTCCTGCGGCAGTACTGGAACGTGGTGCTGCCGATGATCCGGCCCGCGATGTCCTTCCTCGGCATCTACGCCTTCGTCGGTGCGTGGAACGACTACATATGGCCGCTCATCGCGCTGACCGACCCCACCCACCTCACCCTTCAGGTGGCGCTCGCCCAGCTCAACGTCGGCCACAGCACCGACTACAGCATGGTGATGGCCGGGGTGCTCATGGCCTCCATACCGCTGGTCGTGGTGTTCGCGCTGTTCGCACGCGGCTTCATCGCCGGGGCGACCGAGGGAGCCGTACGAGGGTAGAGGCGCGGCGCGAAAAGGCGGGCCGTACCGGGGCACGCGCTCCCTCCCCCGGCCCGGCCCACCGCGCTCGCCGACGTGGCATGGGGCTCACCGACCCCGGCCGGCACCCGGCCGACCGCACGCTGACCAATGCCGAGGTGCTGCTCCGGATCTACCGGACGATCCGGCAGGCGGCCGGAGACGCCCTGCTGATCGGCTGCAACACGGTCGGGCACCTGGCCGCCGGCTGACGGAGACCGCTGCGACCGCCGTAACCGCGGCTGAGAGATGCGGACCGTGCCGGAGGCGCTCCCTCCTCCGGCACGGTCCGCACTATTCAGTCGCCGCCGCGGCGCAAAAGGTTGCCGCCTTCGCGAGAGTAATTACGTCCTCGCCCAGGCCGCCCGGAAAGGGGATGCTGCGGCGTACATAGCCGAAGGCCAGGCCCGTGCGCGGGTCGGCGAAGCCGAGGGAACCGCCGTAGCCGTCATGGCCGAAGGCACCCGCGCTGAGGAAGGGCATCCGGTCGCCGTACGACTGGAAGCCCAGGCCGAAAGCGGTCGGCCGGCGCAGCACCAGGTCCTGGCCGACGGAGTGCGGCTGGGCGAACTCGGCGGCGGTGGACGCGGTGAGCAATGGCGGCCGGCCGTCGACCGTACTGATGGCGTTGGCGTACATCCGGGCCAGGCCCCGGGCGGATGAGGTGCCGCCGTACGAGGCCGGGCCGGCGGCCAGAACGGCTCGCGGCAGCGGCTCATCGGCCGAGGCCGGGGCGCGGTGCCGGTTGAAGGCGATCCCGCTGAGGCTGCCGGGGGCCTCGGCGCCGACCGCGAGCGCGGCGCGCTGGGCGGCGGTGGTCCGCATCGGCTGGACGTCCAGGACGCGGTGCTCGTGCGTCCCGGGCAGACCGATGAAGAGATCGACACCACGGGCGTCCCCGATATGGCGGGCGTAGTACTCCGCCAGGCTCAGCCCGGTCGTACGGAACACCAGCTCGCCGGTGAGGGCGGCGATGGTCATCCCGTGGTAACCGTGGGCGGTGCCGGGACGCCAGAACGGGCGCTGGGCGGCGAGCAGGGCGGCCATCGCCCGGTCGTCGACGGCCTCCTCCGCACTGAAGCCCGCGTCGGTGCCGATCAGGCCCGCCTGATGGGTGATGAGGGTGCGCAGAGTGATGCTCTCCTTGCCCTCGGCCGCGAACTCGGGCCAGTAGTGGCGCACTTCCTTGTCCAGGTCGAGAGCGCCGTCCTGGACGAGGAGCGCGACGCTGAGGTGGGCGGCGCCCTTCGTGGAGGAGAAGACGCCCAGCAGCGAGTCCCCGGTGATCAGCGGACCGCCCCACAGGTCCACCACCTGGCGGCCGTCCGCGTAGACCGCGACCTGCGCGGCGTGTTCGGGATCGGCGGCAAGGACGGTGTCGAAGGCCTCCCGCAAGGACTCAAAGCCCTCGGCGGCTGTTCCGGCGGACAGCGGCGGGGTGGTCTCACTGGTCATGGACTCTCCTTCGTCACTGGTTCATGGTCGACCCTATGGTTGTACTCCCGGCGGTCAAGCGGGTCGTAACCGGGAGCGAACCGTCGGGCTGGCGGGCGTTGTAGACCGTGGACGCGTTCCGGCCGGGACCACCGAGCTGGAGGCGGAGACGGGGCCGCCGCTGTCGGACACGGCAAGGTTCTTGCCGAGGCGGGCGGCGCCGGTGGCGAAGTGGGTCATGGCTCGACCCGTGACCCGGGCGTTCTTGCCCCGGGGAGCTGCTCACCCCGCGTACGGCTCCGGCACTTCGCCGGCCTGCGCCAGGAAGCGGAAGTCGCAGCCGGTGTCGGCCTGGGTGATCTGCTCCTGGTAGAGCGCGCCATAGCCGCGTCCGTAGCGGGGCGGCGGGGCCTGCCACAGCGCCCGGCGGCGCTCCAGCTCCTCGTCACCGACCTCCAGGCGCAGGGCGCGCGCCTCGACGTCGAGAGTGATCAGGTCGCCGGTCCTCACGAGGGCGAGCGGGCCGCCGACATACGACTCGGGTGCGACGTGCAGCACGCAGGCGCCGTACGACGTACCGCTCATCCGGGCGTCCGAGATCCGGACCATGTCCCGTACCCCCTTCTTGAGGAGGTGGTCGGGGATCGGCAGCATTCCGTACTCGGGCATTCCGGGGCCGCCCAGCGGCCCGGAGCCGCGCAGGACCAGGACGGTGTCCTCGGTGATGCCGAGCCCGGGGTCATTGATGGTGCGCTGCATCGTCCGGTAGTCGTCGAAGACGACCGCCGGGCCGGTGTGCTTCAGCAGGTGCCGCTCGGCGGCGATGTGCTTGATAACGGCGCCGTCCGGGCAGAGGTTGCCGCGCAGGACGGCCACCCCGCCTTCCTCGGCCAGCGGGTTGTCGAGCGGGCGGATGACGTCCGGGTTGTGGACGAGGGCGCCCTCGAGCTGCTCGCGCAGGGTGGCGTGCGCGACGGTGGGACGATCGAGGTGAAGGAGGTCCTTGATCTGGGCCAGGAAGGCGGGGAGGCCGCCCGCGAAGTGGAAATCCTCCATCAGGTATCTGCCGCCGGGACGCACGTTCGCCAGCACCGGCACCGTACGGGCGATGCGGTCGAAGTCGTCCAGGGTGAGCTTCACACCCGAACGGCCGGCCATGGCGGTGAGGTGGATGACGGCGTTGGTCGAGCCGCCGAGCGCGAGCACGGTCGGGACCGCGTCCTCGTACGCCTCCCGGGTGAGGATCTTCGACAGCCTCAGGTCCTGCCACACCAGCTCCACGATCCGCAGCCCGGACGCCGCCGCCATCCGGTCGTGGCCGGAGTCGACCGCCGGGATGGACGACGCGCCGGGGACGGTGACTCCCAGCGCCTCCGCCGCCGCTGTCAGGGTGGAGGCGGTGCCCATGGTCATGCAGTGGCCGGGAGACCTGGCGAGGCCGCTCTCCAGCTCGGACAGTTCGCAGTCGCCGATCAGTCCGGCCCGCTTGTCGTCCCAGTACTTCCACATGTCGGTGCCGGAACCCAGCACCTCGTTGCGCCAGTGGCCTGGCAGCATCGGCCCCGCCGGTACGAAGACAACCGGCAGGTCGGCGGTGGCGGCGCCCATCAGCAGTGCCGGGGTGGACTTGTCGCAGCCACCCATCAGCACGGCGCCGTCCACAGGGTAGGAGCGGAGCAGTTCCTCCGTCTCCATGGCGAGGAGATTGCGGTAGAGCATCGGCGTCGGCTTCTGGAAGGTCTCAGAGAGCGTCGAGACCGGGAATTCCAGCGGGAAGCCACCCGCCTGCCACACCCCGCGCTTGACCGCCTGGGCGCGTTCGCGCAGATGCGAGTGGCAGGGGTTGATGTCGCTCCAGGTGTTGAGGATCGCGATCACCGGCTTGCCGAGATGCTCCTCGGGCAGATACCCGAGCTGCCGGGTACGCGCCCGGTGGCTGAACGTACGCAGGCCGTCGGTGCCGTACCACTGGTGACTGCGGAGCTGTTCCGGCTTTCTCATGTGCTTGGGTGCCTTCCGTATGCTCATGCTCATGCTCAGGAGAGGTCCCAGCCGGCGAGCAGGGCGGCCACCTGCTCGCGCTGCTCCGGGGCCAGCAGCCGGGCCGGGGGGCGTACTTCGCGGCGGCACAGGCCCTGCACGGCGAGCGCTTCCTTCACGACCGTGACGTTGTTCGCGGACTGCTGCGCGGCTCGCAGGTCCTCGAACTCCCTGATCTGCTCCCAGACCTTCATCGCGGCGGCGTAGTCGTTGTCGCGCAGCGCCCTCAGCATCTCCAGCGACACCCTCGGCGCCACATTGACCAGCCCGGAGGTGAACCCTGTGGCCCCCACGGCCCAGTACGACGGCGCGTACAGCTCCGCCAGCCCCGCCACCCACACAAACCGGTGCAGCCCGGCGTCCCGTGCCACCGCCGCGAAGCGCGCCGCGTCAGGCACCGCGTACTTCACTCCGATGACGTTCGGGCACAGCTCGCCGAGCCGGGCGATGTGCTCGCCGCCCAGCAGCGGATTGCGGAGATACGGCACCACACCGAGCTCCGGGACCGTCTCGGCGATGGCCCGGTGGTAGTCCACCCACCCTTCCGGCGACACATACGGATGGACCGGCTGGTGCACCATAATCATCTGCGCACCCGTCTCCCGGGCGTGTCGGGCCGCCGCCACAGCGGTGGGCACATCGTGCCCGACCCCGACGATCACCTGCGTGTCCTCGTCCGCCTCCGCCACCGTCAACTCGACGACCAAGCGGCGCTCGTCCGGCGCCAGTGCGTAGAACTCCCCCGTGTTGCCATTCGGGGTGACGGTCCGTACCCCTCCGTCGAGCAGCCTGCGCAGCAGCGCACGGTACGTGCCGTGCTCCACGCCGCCTTCGGCGTCGAACGGGGTCACCGGGATCGCCACGACATCGGCGAGTGCCGACGACTGCTCTGCGAATGACATTCGTACGTCCTCTTGGGGGTCTTGGGGTGCGGTGCTGCGGTGCTGCGGTGTCGCTGTGCGCGGTACGGCGATGCAGGGCGGGACGGGTCCTCGCGGTCCGGGGTGCGGGCGCGCGGAGGACTGTCCCCTCGCTCCGCGCGCCCGCAGCTACGGGATACCGCCGCCCGCGCCCGCGTTCACGTCCGGGAAGGCCCGTGCCACAAAGTCCGCGATATGCGCGTGCAGCAGGCGCCCCGCGCCTTCCGCGTCGCCGTCCAGCGCGTGGGCCAGGATCTCCCGGTGCTCCCGCGCCTCCCGCTCCCACGACGGGGTCACCTGCCACACCACGGCCGACACCAGCGCCGCCTGGTCCCGTACGTCGTCCAGCATCCGCGCCAGCAGCGGATTCCCGCACTGGGCGTACAGTGCCCGGTGGAAGTCCCTGTTGGCCAGCGACCGGTCCGCCCGGTCCGCCGCGCCGTCAGCGCGCCGCAACGCCTCCGAAGCCGCTTCGAGCGACGCTCCGGCTGTGACGGTGCGGCGCAGCGCCTCCGGCTCCAACAGCACTCGCACGTCATAGATCTGACGCGCCATCTCCGCGTCCACCGTCTGTACGGTCACGCCTTTGTACTGGCTCATCACCACCAGCCCGGTGCCGGCCAGCGTCTTCAACGCCTCGCGCACCGGAGTCTTGGAGATCCCGAACCGCGCGGCCAGCTCCGTCTCGACCAGTGCCTGGCCGGGGCGCAACTGCCCGGTGAGTATCCCGTGCTTGATCGTCTCCAGGACGTACTGGGTGCGGGAGGGAATCGGGGCCGGCGCGAAGCCGGCCGACAACGCGGGCGGGGTCGCCGCGGCATCCACCATGACAGCTCTCAGATCTCGCGTATCGCGTACCGCGTCTCATATACGACGTACGAAGCACAACGCGTTGAAGCTAAGGCGATGGCAGAGATACGTCAATGGACCGGACAGAATTGACTGACGGGAGCCTGGCACTCGTTCGGGTGACGTGAAGCGTTACGAGGTATCCAAAGAGCAGCCCAGCAGTAAGATCGACAGTATGAGCCTGGAGCGGGTCACCATCACCATCCCCAGTGAGACGCTCGCCGCAGCCAAGGAGGCGGCCGAGAACGAAGGCCTGAGCGTGTCCGCCTGGCTGTCGAAGGCCGCCGAGCGCGCCGCGAAGATCCAGGCCGGGCTGAGCGCCGCAGAGGAAGTACTCGCGGAGATCGGGCCTCCCACGCCCGAGCGACAGGTGTGGGTGGACGACTTCATGGACGAGGTCACGCGACCGGCGCCGCCGGAGGACACCGCTTCGGCCCACGATGTGGCCTGAGCACACAAGGGGGATTCAGCGTGGCTGTACTGCGGCCGGTCGTCTACGACGCCGGAGCTCTGATCGCCGCCGAACGCGGCCGGGTGGACATCTGGCGCACCCACCGCTCCTACCTGACGGCAGGAGGCGTGCCCCTGGTGCCCGCACCAGTTGTCGCACAAGTCTGGCGCGACGGCTCCCGGCAAGCCCGGGCGGCACAGCTCCTGAAAGGCTGCGACATCGCGCCCCTCGACGACACTTCCGCGCGCGAAATCGGCGAACTCCTGGGCCGCGCCTCGACCTCCGACCCCGTTGATGGCGCAGTGGCGGTGATCGCGGCGAGCCTTGGTGCCGTGGTCGCCACCTCGGACCCCGAGGACATCCGGCATCTCCTCGACCACCTGGGGCCGAGCGGGAAGCGAACCTCACTCAAACTCCTGTGAGCCCCACCGTCTGCCGCTACGGCTACGGCTACGGCCTCATCGGGTTACCGGCGGCAGGAATGCCACCTCGGCGGCCACCTCACGGTGCGGTGGTGGTGTGCTTGGCTCCCGGGTACTGGCTTGCGTCCTGGATGTTCGGCAGACCCGCCCCCGCCGGCCGGCCGGCGGTCGACAGCGGAGCGGCCGAGGGCAAGCCGGCGCGCGACGGTGAGATCGACGGCGAAGGATCGGCGCCGGCGCTCTTGTGCGTGGCCGAACACCCCGCCAGGCAGAGCGTGACGGATACGGCGAATACGGCGATGACGACGGGACGTACTGCACGCACGGAAGGCCCCCCACAGGCAGAAGAACGAGTGGCCCAGTTCTATCAGGGCGAGGGCCTGCGCAGCTCCGCGAGGGCCTCGCGCACTGCCGCGAGGTCGGCGTCGGCGGCCAGGCCCGCGTGGTAGAGCCGCAGCTCGGTGGCGCCCAGGGCAGCTGCTCGCGCGGCGTCGGCGACGAGGGTGTGGGGGGTGCCGCCCATGCCGGTGACGATGCCGAGGTTGGCGGCGAGGGTGGTGCCGGGGCGGCGGTGCGCGGCGAAGGGGATGAGGGCGTCGGGGGCGCCGGTGCAGGGGAGGACGAGGCCGTCGGCGTGGGCGAGGATGCCGGCAGGGTCGACCCCGGCGTTGGCGCCCGCGCGGTGGGGCGCGGGGTCGGCGTGGAGGAGGACTTGGAAGGCGGGGTCGGCGGCTTCGGCCCGTACGGCGGCGATGAGGTCCCGCTGCAGGGTGCTGGCGGCCTCGGTGCGGTGGGCGAGGGTGGCGGTGGCGAGGTCGGTGCCGAGGAGCCTTTCGACCTCCGCCCATTCGGCGGTGCGGTCGGTGGGCGCACCGGGGGCGGGGGCGTATTCGCCGGACCAGATGGGCGCGAGGGCCGCCCGTACCGCCAACTGGAGATCGTCGGCGTCCAGGCCGAGGCTCGCGTAGCCGTCCTGGCAGGTGTCGCAGAAGCAGAGCGACATCAGGTACTGGGCGGCGCCGGGGAGCGAAACACCGCCGATCTTGTCGTGGGCGTGGAGGTGGGCCACGCCGTACCAGCCGGCCGATTCCAGTTCGGTGCCGTCGGTGCCGGGGCGGACGGCGGCCTCGGCGGCGAGGGCGGTGGCGTACGCACGGAATCCGGGCTGGGCGATGCAGGGAGCCCAGGGGTAGCGGTCGCCGTAGGCGTTGGTCACGGAGGTACGGGGAAACTCCCCGCCGAGGCGGGAGTTGTGGGCGAGGACGACCCAGGAGTGGACGCAGAGCCCTGCGGCGGCGAGAGCTTCGGCGGCCTCGGCGTACGGGTCGGCGCAGGGTATCCAGGTCTGGGGGTAGGGGCGCAGGGCGCGGCCGGTCCAGCGGGCCGGGTCGGGGCGGTAGAGGACGGCGGCGTGGGGGGCGGTGACGATGCGGTGGCGCGGGTGGCGGGGAGTGAGGGCGCGGGTGGAGTGGTACGCGGAGGCGAGGGTGACCTGTTCGACGCCGAGATCGGCGATGCGGCGCGGGGCGTCGGGATCGCCGACGATGTCCCAGGGGTAGAGATAGGTGGCGGCTCTCAACGGGGCTCCCGGTCAGTTGTGGGCGAGCAGCGCTCAGTTGTGGGCGAGCAGTGCCGTGCCGCGCTCGATCAGTTCGGCCAGCTCCTTGATGTGCGCGGTCGTCGGCTCCGAGAGCGGCGGGCGGACCTCGCCGACGTCCAGGCCGCGCAGCCGGACACCGGCCTTGACCAGGGAGACCGCATAACCGCGTCCCTGGTTGCGGAGGTCGACGAAGGGACGGTAGAAGCCGTCGATGAGCTTGTTGACGGTGGCGTCGTCACCCGCTCCCAGCGCGCGGTGGAAGGCGAGGGCGATCTCTGGCGCGAAGGCGAAGACGGCCGAGGAGTAGAGCGTGACGCCGATACTCCGGTAGGCGAGGCCGGTCATTTCGGCGGTGGGCAGGCCGTTGAAGTAGAGGAACGGCTGCGCGGGGAGCGCGGTGCGGACCTCGCTGATGATGTGCTGGAGCAGGCCGAGGTCGCCCAGGCCGTCCTTGAGCCCCATGATGCCCGGGACCTTTGCCAGCTCGACGACGGTCGCGGGGGCGAACACCGCGTTGTCGCGCTGGTAGACGATGACGTCCAGCGACGTCCCGGCGGCGAGCGCAGCATAGTGCCGCAACAGCCCCGCCTGGTCCGGTACGACGAGGTACGGCGGCATCGCGAGCAGTCCGTCGGCGCCCGCTTCCTCCGCGATGCGCGCGTACTGCAGGGCGAGCGCGGTGCCGTAGCCCGCACCCGCGACCACCGGCACACGCCCGGCCGTCTCCTCGACCGCCGCAATGACGCAGAGTCTGAACTCCTCAGGGGTGAGCGCGTGGAACTCGCCCGTGCCGCAGCACGCGAAGACGGCCGCCGCGCCGGCCTCGATGCCGCCCCGGACATGCGCACGGAAGACGTCGAGGTCCAGAGAGCCGTCCGGGCGGTAGGCCGTCACAGGGAAGAAGAGCAGTCCGTCGAGACGTTCGGCGAGTGAGGTCGAGCTCATCAGGGGCTCCCTGCCATTCCGTACGCTCATGTGATTGACGTCCATGCTTGTGAACACGGCTACGCTAAAGCAGCACATAAGTGCGGGTCAAGCGGCCGGCCCTTGCGTGAGCAGCCTTGACGGGCAAGAACGCGCTCCTTAGCCTGCCCACGGATGTGAATCGTGTCCACGCATCTGCCGAGCCGACCGAGGAGACCCCGCGCCATGCCCGCTCCCCGCACCGTCCTGCTCACCGGCGCCGCCGGCGGCGTGGGCACCCTGATGCGCGAACTCCTGCCCCAGTACGGCTACGAACTGCGGCTCCTCGACCTCGTCCCCGTCGACGGCGCACCCGACGCGATCACCGCCGACCTCGCCGACAAGGACGCGCTACGCGAGGCCGTACGAGGAATCGACGCGATCATCCACCTCGCCGGCATCTCCCTCGAAGCCCCCTTCGAGAAGATCCTCCGCGCCAACATCGAGGGCACCTACAACCTTTACGAGGCTGCGCGCGAAGAAGGCGTACGGCGTGTCCTCTTCGCCTCCAGCAACCACGCCGTCGGATTCACCCCGCGCCCGGTGGGTGACGATCCGCTGATCCCCGTCAGCACCCCGCGCCGTCCCGACACCTTCTACGGCCTCTCGAAGGGCTTCGGCGAGGACCTCGCCCAGCTCTACTGGGACCTTCACGGCGTGGAGACGGTATCGGTCCGCATCGGCTCCTGCTTCCGCGAGCCGACGAACGTACGGATGCTGTCGATCTGGCTCAGCCCGGCCGACTGCGCCCGGCTTCTGCACGCGGCGCTCACGGCGGAGGACGTCAAGCACACCGTCATCTACGGCAGTTCGGCCAATACCCGGCTGTGGTGGGACCTCTCCACCGCCCGGGCACTGGGCTACGACCCGCAGGACGACTCCGAGCCGTACGCCGGAAAGCTCATCGCCGAACACGGCGAGCTGGACCCGGCCAACCCCGACCACACCTACCTGGGCGGCGCCTTCACCACGAACCCGCCGACCTGGCCGCACTGACAGGGCCGGTTCTGACGGCCCTGGCCACCGGCTACCGGCGCCGCGATACCTCCGTCGGAGCGGGTATCAGCCCGTCCTCACCGCTCGGGCCCACCGATCCACGTTCCTGTCAGAACACTTCCTCTACGACAGTCCACGCTTGATCGCTGAGCAGCGGCCGGAACCGGTGAAGAGTTCCCGCAGGGCTCCGCCCCACCCGGGCGCGGAACTCCGGGTTGACGAGGGCAAGATCGAGTTCGTTCGCCGCAGTGAGTTCGGCGAAGTCTCGGCGCTGGGACAGGGACGGCAGGAAGGTGCCACCGGTGAAGCGGTCGTGGAAGGGCGCGTCATAGTCCGCCAGCCCAGCGTAGGTGGCCTTCCGGTCGCAACTGGCGTAGGCCCCTGGGAGGGGCGTACGCACGCCACTACACGCAGCGCTTCCCCGACGAGGTGGCCGGCCTGCTCCTGATGGATCCCTTCCACGAGGACCTCCACGACCGCGCACCCCAGAAGGCGCGGGAGAAGGTGGAGCAGATGCACAACCAGGAGTGGCCGGAGCCGACGCCGGAGCAGCTCCAGCAAGCCCGCGACCAAGCCGCACCGCTCTTCGCGAAATGGCCGGAGCCCGTCCGCCAGCCGCTCATCGAACACCACCTCACCACCGCGTGGAAGGCCGGCCTGCACGAGGACCGGAACCTATACGGCGAGGTCGCCGGTGAACTCCGGCGCGCACCGGATCTCCCCGACGTGCCGTTGCTCGTGCTCACCGTCCTGGGGCACGACGACACCCAGGCCCAGCTGTGGCCCGAAGAAACACTGCGTCAGATCAACGACGCCAAAACCACGCTGCACGCGCAACTGGCTGCATCCGTCCCGCACGGTGAGCACCAGATCCTCGATGACGCCGGGCACGGCTGGCTCCACGAGGACCGCCCCGATGCCGTGCTCCAAGCAATCGCAGATCTACTTCGCAAAACGCGCAGGTAACGGCTTCGGTACTGGTGGGGACACGTATTCAACTGTCGCGTGTTGTCGACGACGTGTGGCACGCGGCCTGAGAGGAACAGCTCAATGCCGCCGGCGCCGAGCCGGCGATCCGGTGCGGCGGGCGGAGTTCATCCGCCGGCAGTGCTGCGGCCCGGCGCTCCAACTCGTCGGGCCGCGACGTCCACCGGCCAGTCAGTCGGTGCCGGACTCCATCGCGGCGCGGTCGAGCATCTCGTCGTCGCCGGAGACCTCGCCGCGTGAGGCGATGACTTCGGCGCCGCCCTGCGACATCGCGCCGATCAGTCCGGTCGCGGCTGCTTGGGCGGCACCGATGAGCCCAGGATGGGTGGTGCCGACCATGCCGAGGCCGGCGTACTGCTCGAGCTTGGCGCGCGAGTCGGCGATGTCGAGGTTACGCATGGTGAGCTGGCCGATCCGGTCCACCGGACCGAACGCCGAGTCCTCGGTGCGCTCCATCGACAGCTTGTCCGGGTGGTAGCTGAAAGCCGGGCCGGAGGTGTCCAGGATCGAGTAGTCCTCACCACGCCGCAGCCGCAGCGTCACCTCGCCGATGACCGCCGTACCGACCCAGCGTTGCAGTGACTCTCGCACCATCAGCGCCTGCGGGTCGAGCCAGCGGCCCTCGTACATCAGCCGGCCAAGCCGCCGTCCCTCGTTGTGGTACTGCGCCAGGGTGTCCTCGTTGTGGATCGCGTTGACCAACCGTTCGTACGCCACGTGCAGCAACGCCATCCCAGGCGCCTCGTAGATGCCGCGGCTCTTGGCCTCGATCACCCGGTTCTCGATCTGGTCCGACATGCCCATGCCGTGCCGTCCACCGATCGCGTTCGCCTCCATCACCAGGTCGACCGGGGTGGCGAACTCCTTGCCGTCGATCGTCACCGGGCGGCCCTGGTCGAAGCCGATCGTCACGTCCTCGGCAGCGATCTCGACTGCGGGATCCCAGAATCGCACGCCCATGATCGGGTCCACGGTCTCGATGCCGGTGTCGAGGTGCTCCAGGGTCTTGGCCTCGTGTGTGGCGCCCCAGATGTTGGCGTCGGTTGAGTAGGCCTTCTCGGTGCTGTCGCGGTAGGGCAGGCCGTGGGCGAGGAGCCACTCCGACATCTCCTTGCGGCCGCCGAGCTCGGATACGAAGTCCGCGTCGAGCCAGGGCTTGTAGATGCGAAGGTGGGGGTTCGCGAGCAGGCCGTACCGATAGAACCGTTCGATGTCGTTGCCCTTGAATGTCGAGCCGTCGCCCCAGATCTGTACGTCGTCCTCGAACATCGCCCGGACCAGCAGGGTCCCCGTGACGGCACGACCGAGCGGCGTGGTGTTGAAGTAGGGGCGCCCGGCCGAGCGGATGTGGAACGCACCGCAGGCGAGTGCGGCCAAGCCCTCCTCGACCAGCGCCGCGCGGCAGTCGACCAGGCGCGCGATCTCGGCGCCGTACGTCGACGCGCGGCCGGGTACCGAAGCGATGTCTGGCTCGTCGTACTGGCCGATATCGGCGGTGTAGGTGCACGGGACGGCACCCTTGTCGCGCATCCACGCGACCGCGACCGAGGTGTCGAGGCCGCCCGAGAAGGCGATGCCGACGCGCTCGCCGGTGGGCAGGGAGGTGAGAACCTTGGACATGGGAAGAGTATGCAGAACGATGCATGATCATGCAAAGCGCGGGATCCTTTGGGATCGGCATTGAGTCGTACGAGGTAATGGAACTGCAAAGCGCCGAGGATCGTTATTGGTGGCATGACCGATATGACTCCCGGCTCGAACATCCCGCTGTCGGTGCCCCGCGTGACCGTGGACGTCTCCGCGCCCGTGCGGCTGGACGTGTCCGGCCTGCTGCTCACCGCTGACGGCAAGGTGCGCTCGGACGACGACTTCGTCTTCTACAACCAGCCGCAGGGGCCTGGGGTGACCCACAGGCCGGGCGGCGGCGCGACCCCCGACGCCATCAGCGTCGACACGGCGGCCGTGCCGGCGGAGATCGAGAAGATCGTCGTGACCGTGAGCCCGGACGCGGCGGGCGGCGCCGGCTCGACGTTTGCCGGGTTTGAACCGACCGCGACGATCCGCAGCGCGGACGACGGCAGTGTGCTCGCGACTTTCACGCCTCCCCGGCTCAGCACCGAGACCGCGCTCGTGGTGGTCGAGGTCTACCGGCGTGGCGGCGCCTGGAAGGTCCGTGCGGTCGGGCAGGGGTACGCGAACGGGCTGGCCGGCGTCGCCACGGACTTCGGGGTGAGCGTCGACGAGGCGGCCGAAGCCCCGGCCGCGGCCCCGCAGAGCTTCGGTCCGCCGCCGACGGGCGCCCCCGCCGTTCACCTCCCCCCGCCGCCGTCCGGCCCGCCCGCGGCGCAGGCACCCGCGCCCGCGCCGGGGACCGGGAAGGTCAACCTGGACAAGGGCCGGGTGAGCCTGCAGAAGAATCAGACGGTGTCGCTGGTCAAGGGCGGGAAGCCGCTGCTGTCGACCGTGAAGATGGGCCTCGGCTGGGAGCCGGCGCGCGGGGGCAAGGCAATCGACCTGGACGCTTCGGTGATCGCGTACGGCCCCGAGCACAATCACATCGAGACCTGCTATTTCGGACGGCTCTCGATCATCAATGGCGCGATTCAGCACTCCGGGGACAATCTCACCGGTGAGGGTGGCGGCGACGACGAGTCGATCACGGTCCATCTGGGCGGCCTGCCGCCGGAGGTCACCGGGCTGGTCTTCACCGTGAATTCGTTCTCCGGCCAGAAGTTCAACCATGTCGCCAATGCCTACTGCCGCCTGATCGACGGCACGAGCGGCGAGGAGCTGGTGCGCTTCGACCTGACGAACGCCGAGGCGCGCACGGGCGTGATGATGGCCAAGCTGGTCCGGCAGGCCACCGGGGAGTGGGAGATGACGGCGCTCGGCGAGTTCGTCGACTCCCGCACGGCGAAGGGGATGGTCAAGCCAGCCGCACAAGTGCTCTGACAAGGAGGTGGGCGCCCCGCGGGGCAGGGCGCCCACCCGTCACAGCGCGAGCAGGGCCGCCGGGTCGGCGAGCGGTCCGTAGCCGGGGGCGGCGCCGGACCCGGCTGTCTCTGCCACACGTAAAGTGCGGGGACTACCGCGCGATTTCTCGCGCTCAGACGCTGTTGGCCGACCGCGCCTTGAAAGCGGCCTTCCTGGCCTCCTTGGCGAGCTGCTTGTCGGGGTGGAGCCGCCCCATGGCCTCCAGCACATCCGCGGTCGCCGGGTGGTCGACCCGCCAGGCCGTCGAGAAGAACCCGTCGTGCCGTGCGACGAGATCGGTGACCAGCTCTTCCAGCAGCTCCGCGTCGTCATCGGCGTCGAGCTGGGCGGCGAGGGTGTCGATGGTCAGCCAGAAGACCATCTCCTCGTCCGGCGGCGGTACGTCGGTGGCGTCCCGTTCGGCAAGCCACACCCGGGCGAGGCCACCGAGCTGCCGGTCCTCGAGGACTTCACGGAGAGCGCCCTCGGCCTCGCCGCCGAGCAGGCTGAGGGTCTGCTGGGCGACCAGCCGCCGGGCCGGGGCGTTGCGGTCGTCGCCGCGTGCCGCGTGCAGCAGCTCGCGGGCGGCGTCGGCGGGCTTGCGGGCGGCGAGCCACTGGTCGGCCTCGCGGCGGGCGGCATGGTCGGGGTAGTCGAAGAGGGCTTCGAGCAGTTCGGTGGCGGGCTGGTCGGCGAGATCCCCGGAGGCGGGCGCGTGCACGCCTGTCTCGATCATGCGGGCGCGCACTCCGTAGACGCCGAGCGGGGTGAGCCGGACCAGGCCGTAGCGGGACACCTCGTCGGGGTCGAGCTGCTGCATCGTCGTGGCCGCCTCGTCGTCCTCCAGGTCCTCCTCCTCGATCAGCGCCTCGTCGACCGGCTCGTAGTCGATCAGGCCGGTGCTGATGAGCAGCCGGAAGTGTTCGTCGAGGCGCATCATCACCTCGGTGACCTCTTCCAGGACCGCGTCCGTCGGGTCCTCCATCTCCTCCGGCACCACCATGGAGGCGGCCAGCACGGGGAGGGGCACCGTCCCGGTCTCGTTCTCCTCCAGCGCGCTGAAGAGGTACAGGTTGCCCAGCGCCCCGTCGAGGAACTCGGCCTCCTCCTCCGGGTCCCAGCCGGTCGCGTCCTGGTCGACCTCGCCGTCCGGGCCGAGATCGTCGAGGAGCCCCTCCAGGTCGGGCGAGGCGGCCTCGGCGAGCGCGGTCTCCACCGCCGCCAGCCATACCTCAAGCACGTCCTGCGGCCGGCCGCCGTCCAGCTGCGTGAGCGCCTCGCCGGGCGCCGCCTGTCCGGCGGGTTCGTCGAGCCCCGCGGCCTCCGCCGCCGACTCGTCGACCTCCAGCTCGACCAGCCCGGAGTCGACGGCGACACCCCATGCCTGCGCGGTGTCGGGCAGGCCGTCCGGCTCGTCCTCCAGTCCCAGTTCGGCGGCGGCGCGCCGCAGGTCGGCCTCGGCCAGCTCGCCCATCGCGTCCACCTGGACATGCGGTGCGGCCCAGCGCGCCAGTAGTACCGCCCGCTGGAGCAGAGGTGCGGCGAGCGCTTGCCGCGCCAGCTCGTCCTCGGGGAGCAGCCGTACGGGCGGCAGGTCGAGGCGGTCAGCGGCCATGGCGGAACATCTCCTCATACGGGGGCGGGGTGCGCGAGAAGCGCCCTCATAGCCTAGACGTCTTCGGGCCCGGCCACCGCATGTCCGGTGCTTGGACAACGACCTTGGCGGAGCAGCGGGTTGACGCGCGTAGAAACCCGGGCGTCCACTTCCGGATCAGACCGGAACGGTGTGGCTGTGCCTGCGCTGTGTCCTGTGCCGGACGGCGTTTGAGAACCGGGGCCCGTCCAGCGGTCGCAACCCCGGCCCGCCGACGCGGCGTGGCCGATGCTCCAGTGCGCATCCGGGCTGCTACCGGTCCGCCACCGCGGTCCGCACCACCGCACGTCTCGCCGTCACGGCGCGGTATCGGCGCGGCAACGGCCCCGAGGATCCGCCCGGCAGAGCCGTGGATCGGCTCCGGGCTGCGGCGTCGCGCCGGCACATGGCCGGCGCCCGGCGGCCCCGTCGCCCCTCTGTCCGCCGCGGCGGACAGAGGCCAAAGCGGCGCGGCTCGACGGTGCCCGGGCCACCGCGACCGGCAGCCCGGGCCGGAGGCCATCGCGGCCACGGCGCGCGGGCAGGTCAGTTGTGGCTGTGGAGCACCTCGTTCAGGCCGCCCCAGGAGCCGGTGCGGGGCAGGACCTCGACCGTGCCGGTCGTGGAGTTGCGGCGGAAGAGCAGATTGCTGGCGCCGGAGAGTTCAAGGGCTTTGACGATCTTGCCGTCGGGGAGGGTGACGCGGGTGCCGGCGGTGACATAGAGGCCGGCTTCGACGACGGTGTCGTCGCCGAGGGCGATACCGATGCCGGATTCGGCGCCGAGGAGGCAGCGTTCGCCGATGGAGATGATCTGCTTGCCGCCACCGGAGAGGGTGCCCATGATCGAGGCGCCGCCACCGATGTCGGAGCCGTCGCCGACGATGACACCCTGGCTGATGCGGCCCTCGACCATGGAGGTGCCGAGGGTGCCAGCGTTGAAGTTGACGAAGCCCTCGTGCATGACGGTGGTGCCGGCGGCGAGGTGGGCGCCGAGGCGGACGCGGTCGGCGTCGGCGATACGGACGCCGGAGGGGGCGACGTAGTCCGTCATGCGGGGAAACTTGTCGATGCCGTAAACAGAGAGATGCAGGCCCTCTGCGCGGGCGGCGAGGCGGACGCTCTCGAGCGTGTCGACGGCGACCGGGCCGAGGGAGGTCCAGGCGACATTGGCGAGCAGGCCGAAGATGCCGTCGAGGCTCTGGCCGTTGGGCTTCACCAGGCGGTGGCTGAGCAGGTGCAGGCGCAGATACACGTCATGCGTGTCGAGAGGCTTGTCTTCGGTGGAGGCGATAACGGTGCGTACGGCGACGATCTCGACCCCTCGGCGTGGGTCCGGGCCCAGCGCCTTCCGTGCGTTGTCGCCCAGCAGCTCCGCGACATGGTCGGCACCAAGGCGCTCGGTTCCGGCCGGCCCGGGCGCGTCGCTGAGCACCGGCGCCGGGAACCAGGTGTCGAGGACGGTGCCGTCGGCGGCGATCGTGGCCAGGCCGGCGGCCACGGCACCGGTGGTGGGGGTAAGGGTGGTCGAGTCAGTCATGCGTCGAACGCTAGCCGCTGGTCCGGCCCGTTGCCCAACCGGCCCGGAGTGCGAGACCGGCGTCCGCGGCGGCCGTCCCGAGGCGCCTGGCTCCTAGGGGCGGGAACATGCCCTTGACGTGCTCCCCTGCCCTGAAAGGGCCACAGGTGCGGCGTCAGGACTGGGCCGCTGCCGACACCGGGCTCTGGTCGGCCAGGGCGGGCCGGAGGCCGTGGCGGCGGTGGGCACCGAGCACCGCGATGGCGGCGGCCACGCCGAGCGCGGTACAGAGCGGCCAGAGCAGGCCCGGCGCGGCCTGGTAGAGCACGCCGCCGAGAGGGGCGGCGAGGACCACGCCGCTGATGGAGGCGCCCGAGTACATGCTCTGGAAGCGGCCCTGGAGGTGGTCGGGGGCGTGGTCGGCGACGTAGGCGGTGGAGGGCGACTTGTAGAGGATGTCGCCGACGGTGAGCAGCGCCATCATGACGATGGCGGTGGCGATGTGGCCGCCCGCGATGAGGGCGGCGTAGCCAAGGGCGACGAGCAGCAGGCCGGAGCCGATCACCAGCAGGGGCGCCCGCCTGCGGAGGGCGACGGTGACGGGAAGTTCCAGCAGGATGACGAGGCCGCCGTTGATGGCGATGAGCGCGCCGTAGAAGCCGGTGCTGAAGCCGTGGTCGTCGAGGAAGACCGGCAGCGTGGAGTACTGCTGGCGGTAGATGGTGTCGGCGACGAGGACCGCGGCGAGGACGACGAGGACCGCGGGACGGCCCCGCAGCGCGGTCCACAGGCTGGGGGCGTCCGCGGGGAGGTCCTCCTTCCGCTGGCGTTTGTTGCCGTTGGCGGGAAGGATCATGGCGGCCCAGACGGCGAAGAAGAGCATGCCGGCGCCGTCGGCGACGAAGAGCCAGCCGTACGAGTAGTGCGCGGCGATCAGCGCGCCGAGCGGCGGTCCGACAGTGACGCCCGCGTTGGCGAAGAAGCGCAGCAGGGCGAAGCCCTGGCGGCGGGAGCCCTCGGGGACAGAGAAGGCGATGAGTGCGCCGTTGGAGGCGCGGGTCATGCCGGTGCCGTACTGGCAGACCGGGAAGAGGATCAGCAGCGCGCCGGTCGGGACGAGCGGGAGCAGGGCGAGCCCGGCACCGGAGACCACCATGCCCGCGATGACGGTACGGCGGTGGCCCAGGTGGTCGCCGAACCAGCCACCGGTGAAGTTGCCGGCGACCATGCCGACGCCGCCGATGCCGGCGATCAGGCCCGCTTCGGAGGTGCTGAGGCCCCGCGGGCCGGTGAGGTAGACGAAGAGGTAGACAAAGGTGAAACTCACCGCGGCGACGACGAACATGCCTGCGGCCAGCAGCCATACGGCCTTCGGTATGTCCTTCATCGCCTGCTTCATCTACCTGCCCCTTGGAATCGCCTCTGCACAAGAATCGATCTATTCCGCAGGCCCGTGCGGGGAGCACCGGTGGACGGATTAGGTCGCGGCCGGTATCGGCCAGCGCGGAACCGGAAAAGGCAAGGTCAGCGGGGGTCCATGAGGATTCGATCAAACATTCGCCGAGCCTGCTCGCGGTCAAATGCACGACCGGTCAGCAGTGCCTGCAGTGACATACCGTCGATCAGCGCGGCGAGCGCCTGCGCGGTACCGCGGTCGGTGCGCAGGGCCAGGATGTCGGCCATCAGATCCACCCATTCCGCCGCGATCGGCCGCACGGCGGGGCGGCGCAGCGCGGCGAGATAGAGCTCGTACTCCAGCTCGATCCGGGGCCGGTCCCGGGTGATCAGCTCCTCGACGAGGCGGGCGAGCGCGTCGGCGAAGTCGTCCTCCGGTCCGACGAGCGCCTCCCAGCTGGTGATCTCCAGCATGAACCGCTCATTGACCTGGTGGAGGGCGGCCACCAGCAGGTCGTCGAGGGTCGAGAAGTGATACGTGGTCGAGCCGAGCGGGACATCCGCCTCGGCGGCGACGGCCCGGTGGCTGAGACCGCCGATGCCGCGTTCGCCGACGACTCTGATCGCGGCGTCGATGAGGCGCTGGCGCCGCTCGGGGTCGTAGCGCCGGACCATCAGTGGGCCCCGCCGAGGTTGAGGACGATCACACCGGCGATCACCAGCAGCAGCCCGATCATCTTGGCCGCGGTGGCCGCCTCGCCGAGGAAGACCATGCCGATCGCGGCGACGGCGGCAGTGCCGATGCCGGCCCAGATCGCGTACACGGTACCGACCGGCATGGTCTTCAGCGCCTGCGCGAGCAGCGCGAACGCGATCAGGTACCCGGCGGCGGAGCCGAGCGAGGGCCACAGCTTGCTGAAGCCCTCGCTGTACTTCATCGAGGTCGTTCCGAGCACTTCGGCGAGTATGGCGGTGCCCAGGATCACATATGGCATGTGTACAAGCGTACACAACGATGTGTACGACTGTACGTATCGCCTCTCTTGCCCCGCCTGGAAAGGCCCTGGGCCAGGTCTATCCCCTGGCCCATCGCAGCGCGCCCAGCAGATGGGCGCGGAAGGCCGGATCGGCATAGGCCTCGGCGCTGTGGCCGAGGGCGGTGTAGAACGCCCGGCCGTCGCCGAGCCGGTGGCACCACACCAGGGGATGGTCATTCCCCATGGTGCCGCCCTCGTAGAGCCGCTCGTCGACGGTCGCCAGGACCCGGACGCCGGGGCGCGGGTTGGCGCGGAAGTTGTACCACTCGTCGGTCCACTCCCACCGCTCGGGAAGGTGCGCGGTGGCCGGATGGCCGGCGTCCTCCACAGTGACCACGGCGGGCTGGATGTCCGGGTGCCCGTCGAACCGCGCGCCCACCAGCTCGCCGTAGTACGGCCACCCGTACTCGGTGCAGGCCGCCGAATGCACCCCGACGAAGCCGCCACCCGAGCCGATGTACCGCTCCAGGGCGGCCTTGCCCTCCTCTGTGAGGACATCGCCGCTGGTGGAGAGGAAGACGACAGCCGAGTACGAGGCGAGGTCACCCGCGGTGAAGACACCGGGGTCATCGGTGGCGTACGTCTTCAGTCCCTCACCGGCGGCCAGCTCGCCCAGGGCGTCGATGCCCGCCGGAATGGAGTCGTGACGGTAGGCAGTGGTGCGGGTGAAGACCAGGACACCGCCTGGCAGGTGTGACGACGGCATGAGCAAAGCGTCCCATGAGCGTTCCTAGATCGAGAAGGTGTTCTCTTTGTCATAACCAGTCGGTACGCTGAATCGCTCGTTGGCCTGAACTAGGGGGTGGCGCACGGGTGTTGGTGGCAGACCGGTACCGGCTTGGGGAGCGGCTCGGTGAAGGGGGCATGGGCGAGGTCTGGCGGGGGTCGGACGAACTGCTGGGGCGCCCGGTGGCCGTCAAGCTGCTCCGGGGCGTCTTCGAGAGCGAAGCGACGACCGCCCGGTTCCGCCAGGAGGCCCGGACCGCCGCGCGACTGAACCATCCCCATGTGGTGACCGTGTACGACTTCGGCGCCCACGAAGAACGCTTGTACCTGGTCATGGAGCTGGTCGACGGGCACAGTCTGCAGCGCGAACTGGCCATGACAGGGACGCTGAACCACCCGCGCACCGCCGCCATCGCGGCCCAGGCCGCCGCCGGGCTGGCCGCCGCACACGCTCAGGGAATCATCCACCGGGACATCAAGCCGGCCAATCTGCTGCTGGCCTCCGACGGCACCGTGAAGGTCGGCGACTTCGGCCTCGCCCGGTTCACCAACGAGTCGTCCACTGCCCTTACCCGGGTCGGCCATGTCATGGGCACCATCGACTATCTCGCCCCGGAACGCGTCGTCGGACACCCCACCGATCCGGCCAGCGATGTGTACGCCCTCGGATGCGTCCTCTACGCGCTCCTGACCGGCCATCCGCCCTTCCGGTCGGATACACCCGCGTCCGTCATGTATCAGCACGTCCACGACTCACCGGTGCCGCCACGGCAGCTCTGCCCGGACCTGCCGGAAGCCTTCGAGGCCCGTCTGCTGCGCATGCTGGCCAAGGACCCCGCCGAACGCCCCACCGCCCGGCAGGCCGCCGGCTGGTTCGCCTCCCCGGCCCTGGCGGTGGTCCCGGTGGCCAAAGCCGCACCGGCGCCCGCACAGTCGTCGCAGCAGGACACCGTCGAGGAGACGCCCCCCCACTTGTCGCCCAGGGCCGGAGCGAGAAGGCTGGCGACAGGTGCGGCCGGCGCCTTAGCACTGGCAACTGCGGTGTTCGTCGGCGTGTCCTCTTACCACGACAAGAACGGCGCCCTCGACCGCCCGCCCGCCGAGAATGCGCGGACGCCGGGCACCACTCCCGCGCCGGGCACCGCGACGCCGACCGCAGGCACGGCTTCCGCCGGCCCGTCCTCCGCCATGACGCCTCCCGCGCCAGCGCTTTCCACCGCATCCACCGCCTCCACCGGGTTATCCGCCCCGGCCAGCGACAGCCTTCCGACCACACCGGCGGCAGCAGCCACGAGCGCGGAGGCGACGGCAACGGCGAAAGCCAAGAAGACCAAGAAGCCGAAGAAGGTGAAAGACGAGTAGGCAACGACATGGGGTACGGCTGAGGGGCGCCACTGGCGAGTGGCGCCCCTCAGCCGTACCGGACATACCTCAGACGTTGAACCCCAGCGCCCGCAACTGCTCGCGGCCGTCGTCGGTGATCTTGTCGGGGCCCCACGGCGGCATCCAGACCCAGTTGATCTTGAGGTCGCTGACGATGCCCTCCGTCGCCGACTTCGCCTGGTCCTCGATGACATCCGTCAGCGGACAGGCCGCCGAGGTGAGCGTCATATCGAGGGTGACGACATTGGAGTCATCGACATGGATGCCGTAGATCAGGCCGAGGTTGACGACGTCGATGCCCAGTTCGGGGTCGACGACGTCGTAGAGGGCCTCGCGGACCTCTTCCTCGCTCGCGGGCTTGAGGGTGACGGTCTCGTTGTCGCTCATGCGGTTTCCTCCTGGGACAGCGCCTGGGCGGTCGCGTCCTTCCACGCCATCCAGCTCAGCAGAGCGCACTTTACGCGCGCCGGGTATTTGGAGACACCGGCGAACGCGACCGCGTCCTCCAGGATCTCCTCCATCGCCTCGTCCGGTTCGATCCGGCCCTTGGACTGCATCAGCTCCAGAAACGTCTCCTGGATCTTCCGCGCCTCCGGAAGGCCCTTGCCCACCAGCAGTTCGTTGAGTACGGAGGCACTGGCCTGGCTGATGGAGCAGCCCTGCCCCTCGTACGAAACGTCCCCGATGACCGCGCCGTCGAGCTTGACGCGGAGTGTGATCTCATCGCCGCACGTGGGATTGACGTGGTGCACTTCGGCGTCGCCGTCGCGCAGTCCCCGCCCGTGCGGATGCTTGTAGTGGTCCAGGATCACTTCCTGGTACATCGAATCGAGCTTCACCAGTCAGCCGTCCTCGTCCTCGTCCTCGTCACCGCTGCGTCCGATCGACCGCTGCGCCTCATTAACCGAAGAAGTTCCGTACCTGCTCCAGCCCGTCGACCAAGGCGTCGACCTCGGCCGGGGTGGAGTACAGATAGAACGACGCTCGCGTGGTCGCAGGAATTCCGTACCGCAGGCAGACCGGCCGCGCGCAGTGGTGGCCGACACGGACGGCGATGCCCTGTTCGTCGAGCACCTGCCCCACATCGTGCGGATGGATGTCGCCAAGGGTGAACGAGATCGCGGAGCCGCGGTCCTCCGTCGTGGCGGGACCGATGATCCTGAGGCCGGGGACGTCCAGGAGCCGCTGGACGGCATACCCGGTGATCGCGTGCTCGTGGGCGGCGATCTTCTCCATGCCGATCGCGGTGAGGTAGTCCACCGCCGCGCCGAGCCCGACCGCCTGGGCGATCGGCGGCGTACCGGCCTCGAACTTGTGCGGTGCCGGGGCATAGGTGGAGGAGTGCATCGAGACGGTCTCGATCATCTCGCCGCCGCCGAGGAAGGGCGGCAGGTCCTCCAGCAGCTCCTGGCGGCCCCAGAGGACGCCGATGCCGGTCGGACCGCACATCTTGTGGCCGGTGAAGGCCACGAAGTCCGCGCCGAGCGCCTGCACGTCCAGCACCATGTGCGGGGCGGCCTGGGAGGCGTCGATCAGCACCAGGGCGCCGACGTCCTGGGCGCGGCGGACGATGGCCTCGACCGGGTTGATGGTGCCCAGGATGTTGGAGACGAGGACAAAGGAGACGATCTTCGTCTTCTCGGTGATGACCTGCTCGATGTTGGACAGATCGAGCCGGCCGTCGTCGGTCAGGCCGAACCACTTCAGCTTCGCGCCGGTGCGCTGCGAGAGCAGCTGCCACGGCACGATGTTGGAATGGTGCTCCATCTCCGTGATGACGATCTCGGTCTCGCGGTCCACGCGATAGGGCTCGTCTGCGAAGCCCAGCATGTTGGCGACGAGGTTCAGCGACTCGGAGGCGTTCTTGGTGAATATGACCTCGTCGCGGCTGGGCGCGTTGATGAAGGCGGCGACCTTGTCACGCGCGCCCTCGTACAGCGCCGTGGCCTCCTCGGCGAGCACATGCACGCCGCGGTGGACGTTGGAGTTGTGCCGCTCGTAGTAGGTGTTCAGCACGTCGAGCACCTGGCGCGGCTTCTGCGAGGTCGCGGCGTTGTCCAGGTAGACGAGCTTCCTCCCGTCGTGGACCAGCCGGTCCAGGATCGGGAAGTCCTTACGGATCGCCTCTGTGTCGAGGAGATCCGCGAGCCCATGACGGGGGGAAGTCACTCGGACGCGCCGCCCTTCGTGTATGCCTCGTAGCCCTCGTTCTCCAGCTTGTCGGCGAGCTCGGCGCCGCCGGACTCGGCGATCCGGCCGGCTGCGAACACGTGGACATAGTCGGGCTTGATGTAGCGCAGGATGCGCGTGTAGTGGGTGATCAGCAGGGTGCCGACCTCGCCGGTCTCACGGACCCGGTTGACGCCCTCGGAGACGATGCGGAGCGCGTCGACGTCCAGACCGGAGTCGGTCTCGTCGAGGATCGCGATCTTCGGCTTGAGCAGTTCCAGCTGGAGGATCTCGTGGCGCTTCTTTTCGCCGCCGGAGAAGCCCTCGTTGACATTGCGCTCGGCGAAGGACGGGTCCACCTGGAGGCGCTCCATGGCCTCCCGGACCTCCTTCACCCAGGTGCGCAGCTTGGGGGCCTCGCCGCGGATCGCGGTCGCCGAGGTGCGGAGGAAGTTGGAGACCGACACTCCGGGGATCTCCACCGGGTACTGCATGGCGAGGAAGACACCGGCGCGGGCGCGCTCGTCGACGGTCATCTCCAGCACGTTCTCGCCGTCGAGGGTGACGGTGCCGCCGGTGACGGTGTACTTGGGGTGTCCGGCCAGTGAGTAGGCGAGGGTGGACTTGCCGGAGCCGTTGGGGCCCATGATGGCGTGGGTCTCGCCCTGCTTCACGGTCAGGTCGACACCGCGCAGGATCTCGAGGGGGCGGTCTGTCGATTCCGTGTCGACGGTCACGTGCAGGTCGTGGATCTCAAGCGTTGCCATGGATGCCTCAGGACTCCTGTGTGACGGAGACGAGCACATCGTCCCCTTCGATCTTTACGGGATATACGGGGACCGGCCGCGTGGCGGGCAGCCCGGACGGCTTTCCGGTCCGCAGGTCGAAGCTGGAGCCGTGCAGCCAGCACTCGATCTGGCAGTCCTCCACCTCGCCCTCGGACAGCGAGACGTTCGCGTGCGAGCAGATGTCGTTGATCGCGAACACCTCGCCACAGGTGCGCACGAGCGCGACCGGGGTGCTGTCGAGTTCCACCCGCTTCGGGGTGTCGTCCTCCAGCTCGCTGAGCGCGCACACGCGTACGAAAGGCATCAGACGGACGCCTCCAGTTCGGCGTCGATCTTCGCCATCAGGCGCTCCTCCAGATCGGGCAGGCCGATCTGCTGGACGAGCTCGCCGAAAAAGCCGCGTACGACCAGCCGACGGGCCTCGTCGGAGGGGATCCCGCGGGCCATCAGGTAGAAGAGCTGCTCGTCGTCGAAGCGGCCGGTCGCGGATGCGTGGCCGGCTCCGATGATCTCGCCGGTCTCGATCTCCAGGTTGGGGACCGAGTCCACGCGGGCGCCGTCGGTGAGGACGAGGTTGCGGTTGAGCTCATAGGTGTCCGTGCCCTCGGCGGCGGCGCGGATGAGTACGTCGCCGATCCAGACCGCGTGCGCGTCCTGGCCCTGCAGCGCGCCCTTGTAGGCGACGTTGGAGCGGCAGTGCGGCGTGTCGTGGTCGATGAAGAGCCGGTGCTCCTGGTGCTGGCCCTGGTCGGTGAAGTACAGGCCGTAGAGCTCGGCCTCACCGCCGGGGCCGCCGTAGACGACCCGGGGGCTGAGCCGCACCAGGCTGCCGCCGAAGGTGACGATCACCGACTTGAAGGTGGCGTCACGGCCGACCAGCGCGGTGTGCTGGGCAGCGTGGACGGCGGTGTCGCCCCAGTCCTGTACGGAGACGACGGTGAGCTTGGCGCCGTCGCCGATCAGGTACTCGACATTGGCGGCGAGCGTCGCCTCGCCGGTGTGGTCGAGGACCACGACCGCCTCGGAGAAGGCGCCGATCTCGATGACCTGGTGGCCGTAGACCATGCCGCCCTCGCCGTGGACGGCGATCCGGACCGGCTCGGTGAGCACGGTGTCCTTGGGGATCGAGATGACGGACGCCTTCTCGAAGGAGCTGTACGCCTGCGCGGCGACCCGGTCCACCGGCTTGCCGGCCCGGCCGAGCCGGGCGTCGTCGCGACCGACCGTCTCGACGATCACGCCTTCCGGCGCGGTCACCTCGACCTTGACGCCGCCATCGGCGACGGCGGTGCCGTCATGGAGGCCGCGCAGCCGCTCCAGCGGAGTGAACCGCCACTCCTCCTCGCGGCCGTGCGGCACCGGGAAGTCGGCCACGTCGAAGGACGGGGCCGCGCTCACCCGGGCATCGGCGGGGTGGCCCACCGTGATGGCCCCGTCAGTAGTGGCGCCGGCAGGGATGGTCTCAGCCATGGCTTGTCGTACAGCTCTCTCTCTGGATGGACGTCGCTGGTGGGGAAGGGGGGTGGGCGCTAGCCGACCGCGCCTTCCATCTGCAGCTCGATCAGCCGGTTGAGCTCCAGCGCGTACTCCATCGGGAGCTCCCTGGCGATCGGCTCGACAAAGCCACGCACGATCATCGCCATGGCCTCGAACTCGGTCATACCCCGGCTCATCAGGTAGAAGAGCTGCTCGTCACTCACCTTGGAGACGGTCGCCTCGTGGCCCATGGACACATCGTCCTCACGGACGTCCACATACGGGTACGTGTCCGAGCGGGAGATCGTGTCGACCAGCAGGGCGTCACACAGGACGTTGGACTTGGAGCCCTCGGCGCCCTCGCCGATCTCGATCAGACCGCGGTAGGAGGTGCGGCCGCCGCCACGCGCCACGGACTTGGAGACGATGTTGGACGAGGTGTTCGGCGCCATGTGGACCATCTTGGCGCCCGCGTCCTGGTGCTGGCCCTCGCCGGCGAAGGCGATGGAGAGCGTCTCGCCCTTGGCGTGCTCGCCCATCAGGTAGACGGCCGGGTACTTCATCGTCACCTTGGAGCCGATGTTGCCGTCGACCCACTCCATGGTCGCGCCCTCGTAGGCCACGGCACGCTTGGTGACCAGGTTGTAGACGTTGTTCGACCAGTTCTGGATGGTCGTGTAGCGGCAGCGGCCGCCCTTCTTGACGATGATCTCCACGACGGCGCTGTGCAGCGAGTCCGACTTGTAGATCGGCGCCGTACAACCCTCGACGTAGTGGACGTAGGCGTCCTCGTCGACGATGATCAGCGTCCGCTCGAACTGGCCCATGTTCTCCGTGTTGATCCGGAAGTAGGCCTGGAGCGGGATGTCGACGTGGACACCCTTGGGGACGTAGATGAACGATCCGCCGGACCACACGGCCGAGTTCAGCGAGGCGAACTTGTTGTCGCCGACCGGGATCACGGTGCCGAAGTACTCCTGGAAGAGCTCCGGGTGCGTCTTGAGCGCGGTGTCGGTGTCCAGGAAGATGACGCCCTGCTCCTCCAGGTCCTCGCGGATCTGGTGGTAGACGACCTCCGACTCGTACTGGGCGGCGACACCGGAGACAAGGCGCTGCTTCTCGGCCTCCGGGATGCCCAGCTTGTCGTAGGTGTTCTTGATGTCCTCGGGCAGGTCCTCCCAGGACTCCGCCTGCTTCTCCGTCGACCGGACGAAGTACTTGATGTTGTCGAAGTCGATGCCGGAAAGGTCCGAGCCCCAGGTGGGCATGGGCTTCTTCCCGAAGAGCTTCAGACCCTTCAGCCGCAGCTTGAGCATCCACTCGGGCTCGGACTTCTTCCCCGAGATGTCGCGGACGACCTCCTCGGACAGGCCCCGCTTGGCAGCGGCACCGGCCACGTCGGAGTCGGCCCAGCCGAACTCGTAGGTGCCCAGGCCGTCGAGCTCCGGGTGAGTGGTCTCCGTGGGAGCAGTCATGCGGGGTTCCTCCCGGAAGTGCTAGCGGATGTGGTGATATGAGCTTGCGGAATGAAAGTCGTGCACACCCCGTCGCCATGGGCGATGGTGGCCAGACGTTGTACATGGGTGCCGAGCAGGCTGGAGAAGACCTCGGCCTCCGCCTCGCACAGCTGCGGGAACTGCTCGGCGATATGCGCCACCGGACAGTGGTGCTGGCAGAGCTGCTCACCGGCGGAGGCGGGCGCACCGCGCGTAGTGGCAGCGTACCCGTCCTTGCTCAGAGCCCTGGCGAGAGCCTGGGTGCGCTCCTCCGGCTCGGCGGCCTCGATCGCGGCCCGGTAGCGCTCGGTCTGAGTGGCGAGGCGGGCCCGGGCGAAGGCCGACACCGCGGCCTCTCCGGTCTCCCCACCGCCCGCGGACTGGGCGATCCAGCGGAGCGCGTCGGCCGCCAGCTGGTCATAGGCCTGGTCGAAGGCGTCCCGGCCGCAGTCGGTCAGCGCGAAGACCTTGGCCGGACGCCCGCGGCCGCGCGCGCCATAGACCCGCTGCTCGCGCGGTTCGACGACGTCCTCGGCGACGAGGGCATCCAGATGGCGGCGTACGGCCGCCTGGGTGAGACCGAGCCGCTGGGCCAGATCGGCGGCGGTGGACGGGCCGTGGTCCAGGATGGACCGGGCGACCCGGTTGCGGGTGCTCCGCTCCCCGGTCGTCTGCTCCTCCTGAGCCTCTCCCGTGATTTCCACAATGACAGTGTTGCTTAATTCACCGGACTCCTGCAAGCGGCGTCCGCGTGGTCCACGGTGGGGTGCGTCACTTAGGCACCCCTAAGGGCTGGGCCGCCCAGACGCATTTCCGGGGGGCCGTACGGTGCCCCGGCGCGGCTCCCTAGACTCACCGGTATGCGAATCGAGCCTGCGGTCGAGGTGGCCGGACTGGTCAAACGGTACGGCGCCAAAACGGCAGTGAGCGGGCTCGACCTGACCGTCGCCCGCGGCACCGTCACCGCCGTCCTCGGGCCCAACGGCGCCGGGAAGACCACAACCGTCGAGACCTGCGAGGGATACCGGCGGCCGGACGCCGGGACCGTACGGGTGCTGGGGCTCGATCCGATCACCGACGCGGCGGCTCTACGGCCACGGATCGGCGTCATGCTCCAGTCCGGCGGTGTCTACCCCGGCGCCCGCGCCGAGGAGATGCTGCGGCACACCGCGAAACTCCACGCCCACCCGGTCGACGTGAACCTGCTGATCGAACGGCTCGGCCTCGACTCCTGCGGCCGCACCCCCTACCGGCGGCTGTCCGGCGGGCAGCAGCAGCGGCTGGCGCTGGCCATGGCGGTGGTCGGCCGCCCCGAGCTGGTCTTCCTCGACGAGCCGACCGCCGGGCTCGACCCTCAGGCCCGCCGGGCCACCTGGGACCTCGTACGGGAGCTGCGGACCGACGGCGTGACAGCCGTACTGACCACGCACTTCATGGACGAGGCCGAACACCTCGCCGACGACGTCGTGATCATCGACCACGGCCGGCCCATAGCCCACGGCACCCCCGAGGAGCTGTGCCGCGGCGGCGCCGAGAACACCCTGCGCTTCAACGGGCGGCCGGGGCTCGATCTCGCCTCCCTCCTCAAGGCGCTTCCCGCCGACTCCGCCGCCGCCGAGCTGACGCCCGGCAGCTACCGGATCGAGGGCAAGGTCGATCCGCAGATGCTCGCCACCGTCACCTCCTGGTGCGCGCAGCACGGCGTCATGCCGGACCGCCTCGCGGTCGAGCGGCGCACGCTGGAGGACGTCTTTCTTGAGCTGACCGGCAAGGAGCTGCGCGCATGAGTACGAGCGCCACTGGAACATTCGCCCCCGCTTCCGGCGCGGCTCCGCTCTCCCGCATGATCGGCGCCCAGACCGCGCTGGAGACCCGGATGCTGCTGCGCAACGGCGAGCAGCTACTGCTCACCGTCGTCATCCCGACGCTGCTGCTGGTGCTCTTCAGCGCCGTCTCCATCCTCGACACCGGTGCCGGCAAGGCCGTCGACTTCCTGGCCCCAGGCATCCTGGCGCTCGCGGTGATGTCCACCGCCTTCACCGGGCAGGCCATCGCCACCGGCTTCGAGCGGCGGTACGGAGTGCTCAAGCGGCTCGGAGCGTCGCCGTTGCCGCGCTGGGCGCTGATGACCGCGAAGACCGGATCGGTGCTGGTCACCGAGGTGCTGCAGATCATGCTGCTGACAGTGATCGCCTTCGCTCTGGGCTGGTCGCCGCACGGCAACCCCCTGTCCGTCCTTCTGTTGCTGGTGCTCGGCACCGCCGCGTTCTCCGGACTCGGGCTGCTGATGGCCGGGACCCTCAAGGCCGAGGCGACCCTGGCCGCCGCCAACCTGGTGTTCCTGCTGCTGCTCGTCGGCGGCGGGGTCATGGTGCCGCTGGACAAGTTCCCGGCCGCGGCGCAGGACGGCCTGCGGCTGCTGCCGATCTCGGCGCTGTCGGGCGGGCTGCGGGATGTCCTCCAGCACGGCGCGGGGATGCCTTGGGGCGACCTCGGGATCCTGGCGGTCTGGGCCGTGCTGGGGCTTGGGGCGGCGGCGCGCTGGTTCCGCTGGGAGTAGCCGTCGCGCCCGCGTTCAGGACGGCGTGACGCAGTCCGTGAAGCGTGCGAGGCCCGTGTCCCGCCCCTTGTCCAGGGTGAGGAAGGCGTCCCTGGCGTGGCTGGCGAGCAGGGCCCGGAGGTGAAGCGGAGTCCCTCGAAGGCGATGTTCCGGCACCTGTCGCCCCTTCGGCAGAGAAAGGCGTCCTGAGCGGTCTTCGGCGCGAAGACGATCTCGCTGCTCCGCAGGCCCGAGCCCCTGAAGCGCCAGGCCCGCCGGGCTCGGTGATCAGGAACTTGCCCGGCGGGATGTCGATCGCCGTCCGGGCGCTGTGGTCCTGGAGGCGCCCCTCGGCGTACGCGTATGCGTCGGCGAAGGCCGTGCTGTCGTCGGTGGTGCCGTCACCCTTGGCCGCGCCTGCGTAGAGCAGATGCCGACGGCCTGAAGCTGCGTGCCTGTCTGGCGCCACGGCCCACCCCCACTCCGTCCGACGGTGCGGGGCGCCTACGATGAGCGGGTGCCGAACGCAACCCAAGCCGTGCGAAACCCGCTCGCCTATATCGCCCAGCACTGGACCCCCTCCCCCGGGACGGTCCGGCGGGCGGCCATGGCCGCGGTCGTGATGAGCGTCCTCATCGTGGTCACCGGCGGCGCGGTGCGGCTGACCAGCTCGGGCCTCGGCTGTCCCACCTGGCCCACCTGCACCAACGACAGCCTCACCACGACCAGCGCGATGGGCATCCACGGCGCGATCGAGTTCACCAACCGCATGCTCACCTATGTGCTGTGCGCGGCGGTCGGCTGGGCCATCATCGCAGCCCGCTCGGCCAAGCCCTGGCGGCGCGGCCTGACCCGGCTCGGCTGGGCGCAGTTCTGGGTGGTCATGGGCAACGCGGTGCTCGGCGGGGCGGCGGTGCTGACCCACCTGAATCCGTACGTTGTCGCCTCGCACTTCATGCTCTCCCCCCTGCTGATCACGTTCGCGGTGCTGACCTGGCAGCGCTCCCGCGAGGGCGACGGCGCGCCCCGCCCGCTTGTCGGCAAGCCCGTCGTCCAGCTCACCTGGGTGCTGGCCGCGGCCACCGGAGCCCTCATCGCCGTCGGCACTTTGGTGACCGGCGCCGGGCCGCACGCGGGTGACCGCAGCGATGTGCCGCGCGTGCCCATCGACTGGAAGACGATCGCCCAACTCCACGCCGACCTCGCGTGGGTGGTCTGCGGCCTGGCCACCGCCCTCTGGTTCATGCTGCGCGCGGTGGACGCCCCTGGCGGGCCGCGCCACCGGGTGCGCGATCTACTGGTGGTGCTGCTGTCCCAGGGCGTGATCGGCTACGTCCAGTACTTCACCCACCTGCCCGAACTGCTGGTCGGGCTGCACATGCTCGGCGCGGCGCTGATCTGGATCGCGGTGGTGCGGGTGCTGCTGTCCCTGCGTGAGCGCCCCCACGCCGATACGCCCGTCCCCGCGCCGGCGGAACTACAGGCGCCGCAGCCCGCCCCGACCGCGTAGCGGGCCGGCGCCTGCCGCTGTCCTTCCCGAAACCGGGGCTCTGCCCCGGGCCCCGGCGTTCATGTGCGGGCCGGTGGTTGGCGTTGTGCTCACCCTCCCCCATAGCCTTAAGGGCATGGGAGGTGCCCCCATCGCCCTGCGCCACGTCTGACCACAACGCCGGTAAATTCTGGGGAAGGCCCCGCCCCAGGTGACCCCGCGTCAGTCCAGCCCGTAGAGCCGGCGCGCATTATCCGCGCCGACCATCGCCGCGACCCGGCACGCGTCCGCCGCAGACCACGCGCCCTCCGTGACCCACCCGGCCAGCAGCCGGGTCAGCGCGTCGCGGAAGAGGGCCACGCCGACGACGTAGAGCTCGGGCAGTCCGTAGGCGTCGGTGGAGAAGAGGAGCTTGCCGAAGGGGGCCAGTTCCAGGAACTCGGCGAGGACGGCGGCGGCGCGGGAGCCGGTGTGAGTGAGGGCGAGGCCGATGTCGGCGTAGACATGCGGGAAGACGTTGGCGAGGTAGGCAGAGTTCCGGTGGTACGGGTAGCCGTGCAACAGCACAAGATCCGTGCCGAGGCCGGCGGTCGCGCGGACGAAGCCGGTGAGGAGCGCTGGGTCGGCGTGGTCGAGGCGGAGGTCGGGGTCACCGAAGCCCGTGTGGAGCTGGAGTGGGCGGCCGGTGGCAACCGCGGTCCAGAGCAGGTGGCGCAGGAGTATGGGGTCAGTGAGCCGGCCACCGACGGGGCGCTCGGCCAGCCAGTCGGCGGCAGTGCGGCGGACGTCGGCAGGGCCGGGCGGGTCGGGGGCGAGGGCGAGGCCGTGGCGGTAGGCGGCGATGGATTTGAAGCCGATGGCGTGCTGGGCGGCGCTGTGCACGGCCTCGGCGACATTGGCGACGAAGGCCTCGGCCGACCCGGAGGTGTCGGCGACCTGCTCGGCGAGCTGTTCCAGGCGGACGACCTCGTGCGCGGCGGCGGCGCCGGCCGAGGCGAGTTCGGCCGGGGAGGTGAGATCGCCGGGGAGCCCGGTGTCGACCAGGTAGGTGCCGATGCCGGTGGCCCGCAGTAGCCGGCGGCAGGTCTCGTAGGCGCCGAGCTCGCGGCGGCGGGCGAGGTAACGGGCCGGCGAGCAGTGCGGTTCCAGGCCGAGCAGCGGCGGGCACCAGCGGCGGACCGCGAAGCCGGTCTGGGTGTCGAAGAAGGTGGTGCCGGGCGTGGCCGGGGCTGCGGCCTCCGAGAGATAGGCCTCGAAGGAGCCGAGGCCGAGCTCGCCACGGACAATCCCATGGCAGTGATGGTCGACCAGCGGTGGCAGCTCGATCATCAGTAGCTCCACCGGGTGGCGTCGGCGATCTCCTCCGGGGTGCTGTCGGCAAAGCGCTTCGCCTCTGCCCTGCGGACCGCGAGCACCGCGCCGTGCAGGACCTCGCCGAATGCCTCGCGCAGCACGTCGTCACGTTCGAAGTGGGCGGCGGCCTCGGTGAGCGAAGCCGGCAGCCGCTCCTGGTCGCCGCGGGCCGCCGGGTCGCCGCGCACCGGCTCGGGCAGTGCGTACCCCGCCTCAAGACCGGCGTCGACCCCGGCGAGCCCGGCCGCGAGTACGGCGCCGACGACGAGATACGGATTGGCTGCGGCGTCGAAGCACTTCAGCTCCGCGTGGCCGTCGTCCGGGTCGGTGGGGTCGCCCGGTACCAGCCGCAGTGCGGTCTCCCGGTTCTCCACTCCCCAGCAGCGGTAGGGCCCGGCCCAGTGGGAGGGGACGAGCCGCAGATAGCTGGCGGGTGAGGGGGCGCCGACCGCGCAGAGGGCGGGCAGCGAGCGCAGGACAGCGGCGAGGAACGCTTCGGCGTCCGCCGCGAGGCCGTACGGCCGGTCCGGGTCACGGTGCGGGTTGCCGCCGCCCGGCCGCCGCAGGCCCACGTGGAGGTGGCAGCCGTTGCCGACCTGTCCGGCGGTGAAGGCCGGCGCGAAGGACGCGCGCAGTCCGTGCCGGGCGGTGACGGCCCGTACGGTCTCGCGGACCAGGATCAGCTGGTCGGCGGCGCGGACCGGGTCGGCGGGGGCGGTGGAGACCTCGAACTGGCCCGGGGAGTATTCGGGGTGGATCTGGAGCACCTCGATGCGCTGCGCGGCGAGCGCGTCGTGGAGTTCGAGAAGGTACTCGGACCGCTCCACGACCCGGGCCATCCCGTACGCGGGCCCGCTGCCTGGCGGGTCCACGATCCACTCGGTCTCGAAGCCCATCAGCGGCTCCAGGCCGCGCTCCGCCGCCAGCGCCGTCATGCGGCGCGCGAACTGCCGCTGGCACGCGGGGTGCGGAACGCCCTGCTGGTCGTAGCGGTCGACCGGCGCCCACGCCCATCCCGGCTGGGCGGCGAGGATGGTGAGCAGGTTCAGGTCGGGGAAGAGCCGAAGATCGCCGTCGGGTCCGCCCAGGTGTGGGGAAGCGGCGATGGAGTCGTCAGAGGTGAAGACGTCGAAGGCCGGCGACATCCCCACGCCGCGGTGCGCGGCGTGGGCGAGCCGGGCGGTCGGGACGCTCTTCACTCTCGTGATGCCCGCGTTGTCGACGAACGTGAGCGCAACCGCCCGTACGCCCTCGGCACTCAGCCGCGCCGCCTCCTGCCGCGCCAGCAGCCGCTGCCGCTCCCGTGCCGCGCTTGTCCCGGGTTCCACCGCACGCCTCCCGTTTGCCGGACCACTTCTCTGTATGGTCCTAACGGACGGGCACGGCGTCAGGTGTTGGCGGGAGCACCGATCTGGCTGCGTCGGATTGAGAGGGGGGCCGCCATACGCTTCCACTCGTACGGGCCGGTACGTATCTTGGCCGCGAGATCGCCGTCGAGGGTCTCGTGGACGGTGATCCCGGCACGTTCGGCCGCGCGCTGGGCAATGTCGTGCGTGGGCGCCACCAGGTCGCCCCACTCGCCGTTCTCGCCGACGAGGACGATACGAGTGCCGATCCTGCCTATATAGGCGAGACTGCCCTCGGCACTGCCTCCGTGCGATTTCGCGAAGGCGTTGATCTGCTTGGCGAGCCGTGCGACGCGGCGCTCAGTGGTGTCAGCCATGGGAAGCATGCTACCGGCGGGTAGCGGCTAGCGCAGGAACGGGTCCACCGCGACCGCCACAAACAGCAGTGTCGCGTAGGTGATGGACCAGTGGAACAGCCGCATCTCCTTGAGCTTGGCGCCCATCACACCGGCCTTCGCGCGGGCCTGCAGCGCGTGCGCCTCCTTGAGCCAGAGGGCGCCGAGCACCGCCGCCACCACGGGGTAGAGCCAGCCGGTGGCGCCGAGCGGCCACCACAGGGTGAGGGAGACCAGCACCATGACCCAGCTGTAGATCACGATGTGCCGGGCGACGACCTGGTTGCCGGCGACCACCGGGAGCATGGGCACGCCGGCCCGCTCGTAATCGTCCTTGACCTTCATGAAGAGGGGCCAGGTGTGCGGCGGTGTCCAGAAGAAAAGGACGAGGAAAAGAACGAAGGCGGCCCAGGAGAGCTCGTCGCGCACCGCCGACCAGCCGATGAGCACCTGCATGCACCCGGCGATACCGCCCCACACGACATTCTGCGAGGTGCGCCGCTTGAGGCCGAGGGTGTAGACGAACACATAATAGAGAATGGCCGCGAGTGACAGTGCCGCGGACAACGGGTTCACCAGGACGGCGAACCACACAGTCGAGACCACTGCCAGACCGATGCCGAACACCAGACACTCGATCGGTGACACCATGCCGGTGACCAGCGGACGCTGCTCGGTGCGGTGCATGAGCGCGTCGATGTCGCGGTCGATGTACATGTTGAGCGCGTTGGCACCCCCGGCGGACATATAGCCGCCGAGCATGGTGGCCGCGACCAGCCACAGGTCCGGGACGCCGCCGGCCGCCAGAAACATCACGGGGACCGTGGTGAGCAGCAACAGCTCGATGATCCGGGGCTTGGTCAGCGCGATAAACGCCATGACGCGGGCTCCGAACGGCCGGTGACCCGGAGCTTGGTTGGACCCAATGGCCCCTGCGGGTCGGGATTCGACGGCCGTCACGAACACCCCTGCACAGACGAAGTGAAGTCAAGCAAGTCCGGGATGACATAAAAACCCGGTGAGTCCTTGCGCTTACCACGCCACTCTAGACGCAGCCGATGCTCCGCCTGCCCCGGGGGGGGTGGCACGCCGCGGCACGTGTTGGACGCCTTATCACTACTGGGGTGTCCTGTGCTTGCTTCATTGTGTTCAACGGGCGGATTCAGGCTGGCCGGGAGAGGCTGGATACAGGCCGGCTCTGGCGCCGGGAATGCCCGATACCGGAGACTGGTTGCCCCAGGCGTCGAGCCCACGGTTCGAAAAGGTGAACACCCCCGCAGGGGTAGGCTCGGCAGCGCCGGTAGGCATCGAGTCACCGGCGTTCGAACATGTGGAGAGGAGCCCTGACCGAGGGTGAGCACCAAGCCGACCACCACAGATCTCGACTGGACCGAGCTGGACAGGCGGGCCGTTGATACCGCCCGGGTTCTGGCGGCCGATGCCGTGCAGAAGGTCGGTAACGGCCATCCAGGTACGGCCATGAGCCTGGCGCCCGCCGCGTACCTGTTGTTCCAGAAGTTGATGCGGCATGACCCGGCGGATCCGAACTGGACTGGCCGGGACCGCTTCGTCCTCTCGCCCGGACACACCAGCCTGACCCTCTACACCCAGCTCTACCTGTCCGGATACGGACTTGAGCTCGATGACCTCAAGGCCTTCCGCACCTGGGGCTCGCTCACCCCCGGCCACCCCGAGCACGGTCACACCATCGGTGTGGAGACCACCACCGGCCCACTGGGCCAGGGCATCGGCAACGCGGTGGGCATGGCGATGGCCGCCCGCTACGAACGCGGCCTGTTCGACCCCGACGCCGCCCCCGGCGAATCCGTCTTCGACCACACCATCTGGACGATCGTCTCCGACGGCGACCTCGAAGAGGGCATCTCCGCCGAAGCCTCCTCCCTCGCCGGACACCAAAAACTCGGCAACCTCATCGCCCTGTACGACGACAACCACATCTCCATCGAAGGCGACACCGCCACCGCCTTCTCCGAGGACGTCGACAAACGCTACGAGGCCTACGGCTGGCACGTCCAGCGCATCCAGCCCTCAGCAGACGGCGACTTCGACATCCAGGCCCTGCACGCCGCCTACCAGGCCGCACAGGCCGTCACCGACCGCCCCTCCCTCATCGCCGCCCGCACCATCATCGCCTGGCCCGCCCCCCACGCGCAGAACACCGAAGCCGCCCACGGCTCCGCCCTCGGCGCCGACGAGGTCGCCGCCACCAAACGCGTGCTGGGCTTCGACCCGGACAAGTCCTTCGACGTCGCCGACGAGGTCCTGGCACACACCCGCGAGGTCCTGGACCGCGGCCGCGAGGCACACGCCCGCTGGAACAAGCGGTTCGAGGAATGGCGCACCGCCAACCCCGAGCGCGCCGCCGCGTTCGACCGCATCTCCGCGGGCGAGCTGCCGGCCGGCTGGCAGGAGACGGTGCCGTCCTTCGAGACCGGCAAGGCCGTCGCGACCCGTGCCGCCTCCGGCAAAGTCCTGCAAGCGGTCGGCGCGGTCATCCCGGAGCTGTGGGGCGGCTCCGCCGACCTCGCCGGATCCAACAACACCACCATCGACGCCTCGTCCTCCTTCCTCCCGGCCGACAACCCGCTGCCGGAGGCGAACCCCTACGGCCGCACGGTGCACTTCGGCATCCGCGAGCACGCCATGGGCTCGACGATGAACGGCATCGCCCTGCACGGCAACACCCGCATCTACGGCGGCACCTTCCTGGTGTTCTCCGACTACATGCGCCCCGCCGTCCGCCTCGCCGCCCTCATGAAGCTCCCGGTCACCTACGTGTGGACGCATGACTCCATCGGCCTGGGCGAGGACGGCCCGACCCACCAGCCCGTCGAGCACCTCTCCGCGCTGCGCGCCATCCCCGGGCTGAACGTCGTCCGCCCGGCGGACGCCAACGAGACCGCCACCGCCTGGCGCGAGATCCTCAAGCGCCACGCCACCAAGCCCGCCCCGCACGGCCTGGCCCTCACCCGCCAGGGCGTGCCGACGTACGAGGCCAACGAGGACGCGGCCAAGGGCGGCTACGTCCTGTTCGAGGCCGACGGCGGAACCCCGCAGGTCATCCTCATCGGCACCGGCTCCGAGGTCCAGCTCGCCGTCGAGGCCCGACAGCAGCTGCAGGCAGACGGCATCCCCACCCGGGTGGTCTCCATGCCCTGCGTGGAGTGGTTCGAGGAGCAGGACCAGGCCTACCGCGACAGGGTCCTGCCCCGTGAGGTGAAGGCGCGTGTCGCCGTCGAAGCCGGCATCGCTCTCACCTGGTACCGCTTCGTCGGCGAGGACGGCCGGATCGTGTCGTTGGAGCACTTCGGGGCAAGCGCCGACTACAAGGTGCTCTACCGCGAGTTCGGTCTCACCGCCGAGGCCGTGGTCGGCGCCGCCCGCGACTCGCTGACCGCCGCGGACCGCTGAGCTGACGTATTTCACTCTGAGGAGATGCAGAACCCATGACAGACGCACTCAAGCGCCTCTCCGACGAAGGCGTCGCGATCTGGCTCGACGACCTGTCCCGCAAGCGGATCACGTCCGGTAACCTCGCCGAGCTGATCGACTCCAG
>NZ_SUMC01000189.1 GCF_005047355.1 Actinacidiphila oryziradicis | reverse complement strand
CAAACCCTTCACCTGGACCGCGACCGCCGACGAGATCCTCGCCAAGGTCCGACTCGTCCAGACCAACATCAAGAAACTCGTCGACAACAACGCGAAGTGACACAAACAGGATCACGAGACACTAGGATGGCGGTCAAGGCGTGCTCGTCAAGTGCTGCATAGACGACACTGCTGGCATTGGGTATGGACAAGGATATGCTCATTGGAAGCCAGGCAAGCGCCGACGCTCCATAACGTCGCAGAAATGATCCCAATTCCACGCTCGCGCCCCCGCCACTCGCGGGTTCGAGCAGCGAGGTCGCAGCCCTGAGCCGGAGACCGAGGGCCTTCGCCTGGTCCAGGTGACGCTGTGCGGCGTACTGTCGCGCCAACTCGGCAGTCCGATTTTCGGCCGGCTGCGAGGCAGCCTGGCGGGCTGCTACGACTTGGTTCTTGAGATCGTGGAGCAGGTCAGCCACGGAGGCCCGGTACGGTTCCGGCTTGGGTCTCAGAGCACCCAGTACAGCCTCTGCAATGGTGCCGGATCCGCGGGCGCTTCCGTGGCTCTGATGACCACCTCGATGCCCTCGTCGACTGGTGACAGAGTTGTGGTCCGACTTACACCAGACCACAGAGCACATATACCTTCCGCTCGGGCATTTTGCGACTCCGAACCGACTCCGGAGAGAAAGCGAATTCGCAGGGGTCGGGAATCGGAAACCTCTACTGTAGCGGTTGCTCCCGGGATCAGGACAGTCGACACTGCAGCGTCGAGGATAGCCCGCTCCCGTCCTGTGAGTTGTATGTTTGGTACGTATTTCGAAATCGCGAGCCGACCACGATACAAAATCTGCCAATCGTCAGCGAGTGCGGGCAAATCAGTATCCTGATCCTCCCTTCCCAGGCAGCGATGTACATCGCCGAGTTGAACAAGCTGGTCAAGGAATTCACGACTGAGGAATTCCGGAGTAATAATGCGCTCAAGGTCGCTCACGGCATCGGCCAGACGCTCATCCAGGGATTTGGTTGAGCGAAGTGATCCTTCTAGAACAACTCCAAATACGTCCCGAAGGGGGGCGATGCCCATCGTCGTCCGACTATCCAAGAGCTCGTCGACCTCACCGGCCCACGCGACCAATTTTGCCGGATCCTGAGCAAAATGTAGACCGAACAATCTGCTCGTGATCCAACGCTGCAGTGACACCGGCGACGTCGACAGGACTGCTGCCTGATGCGCAAGCAGGAAGCAGCCGAGATTCTTCTCATCTGGTGCCGTATCGGCCAACTCCTGTGCTGGATAAGGACGGGCAAGTCGTTCCAATATCTGAAGAACAACAGCAGACGCATTCTGCTTAGCCTGTGTCTTACCCGCAGTCGCGGGTCCTAGTACCCGAGTACTGATACCAAGGGCTTCGCTATCCAGAATGACTGTCGTTCGGTAAAGAATGGCGTGATCCGGCCCACTATGATTGAAATGATGCTGGATCCGCAACTGCATGGCGCTGGCAGCACGTTCGAGCAGCGTTGTCGGGTCAGCAGAGCGAGATTTAGACGACGTGATCGTCCGCCATATAGGAGCCCAGGCTGAAGGCCAGTAGGGCGCCAACCTGTTTGGCAAGCTTTTGCCTACATACACAGCGCCTAGGATGGCCTGAAAGAAGTTGGCACCCATTTCAAGGGAAATACCGTGCCCCGCCTGTCCTGCTCCAAGCAGGACAGCATTCTCAAGGCCAGCTTCTCGGAAAACGTCGTCGTATGCCTTGTTATCAAGGTTCAAGTAAGAGAACTGCTCAGGGGGTTCCAACACCGCTTGCTGAGCGGCAACCAAGGCATCCTCGTAGACGACAACGTTCGAGCCTACGAAGGCAAGAACCTGGTTGTTCTGCTGGCGGTACCTGAGCAGCTTGGCGCTGTTCTCATATGCCCATGAGGCATGAATGAACGCCTGGGAGAGTAGCGGGAGAGCCGTCTCCGGCAGTGCGAACATGGCCTGAAGTCGTCGTACGCCTTGGGTGTGCGACCGCGGCTCAGGAATTTCAACGGGAGTAGAACCTGGCACGGGTTCCACACGACGGGGGGCGGACAGGGCATGCGGGATGTGCTGCTGTAGAAAGTCCAGCGAAGCGTTACGGGATGCGAGCTTCTTACTCCTGCCCACGCCCGTACCACGGCGTCCACGACCATCAGTCGCGATGGCACGGAATACCGTCTCATGGTCCGGACCTTCCCGCTCGTATGTGAAGTCCACCGCGCTGGGGGCAACCGCCTCTAGGTACGGTCTTCGGGTCGCTAACTGAGCGGGATAGTTCCCGGCGTACGTGTGACAGCAAACCGTCCAACAGGCGAGCCGCAACCGCTTCTTCGCCGGCAACGCATAGAGTCCCCACCAATTGCCGACACAGGTTTGCCACCAACTTTGCCGGAAGTTTCGCACTCCCCGCAAAGTTGCCGCCTACAGCGGCACACTCGTGCAGCCAGTCCTGGTCTGTCGCCCAGCCGGGAAACTCAAAGACAACGTGCGCGACGTCCGCGCTTAACGCCCCAGCAGTTGGCGACACAATCCGCTGGTAGGCGTCAATCGTGGCCCGCCTGCGTAGAAAAGCCACTCCCAGACTATCGAGCGCATCTAACAGGCCTTTTGTGATCTCGGGTAGGGAGGTCTGATTCTCGTAAAGATAGGTACCGTGCACTAGCGCGACGGCCACCGCATTGCGCAAGCCAGGTCCGGAATTCGACAGCCCGAATCCACCAAGCACCGTCAGCACACGCTCGACGTCGGCCTCTACCTCCATACCGAAGTTGCGCTGCTCCAGGACCCCCAGAGGGAAGTGGTCCCGCCCGTCAGTCTTGCTCGCCGTCATTCGTCCCCACCGCTACTCGCACATCGTCGACCTCTGCCACTGACAGGACATTACCCAGCCTGAAGGCGTCAACGACTCTGAACCCAACACGCGCCGCTGCGCTGCCGGGTCCGATACAGGCTCCAACTGGTGGTCTGATCCGGACCACGCCTGGACACAGTGTGGCAGTAACGGGCTGGGGTATACCCCCACAAGATACGCAACCGGGACTGAGCAGGGATCCGCGGTCAACCACGGTCACATCGACAAGCCACGCCGCGCCCCACGCTGTTCTTCGCAGGTCAGCAAGGATGGATACCGACGGTGGACTGCTCACTCAGCTGTGGGCGCGACCGTGGCAGTGCACATGACGTCGTGTGGGGAGCCATCGATGTGCATCACCAAGGCGCGCCTGAAGAGATCCTGCTTCAGTAGCTGTCTTTGAGGATTGCGGACTATTCATGGACAGGTCCGGCGCACCATAGGGTTCATAGCCCTCTGACCAGCGGAGACACGTGAGACGCATGAGCCCTCGGGAGTCGTGTGCCCCGGGCCGTCCGAGGGCGGCCAGCGACGAGCGGCAACGACCAACGAGGACCACAACCCCGCGGCTCTCCGGCGGAGTGCGGGGCGACGCTGCACCCCACCGGAAGGGCGGTTCAGTACCAGCACTTCGGCACCCACCTCTGGTGAGCCGGCCCGTGGCCATCCTCTGGCCAGGCGGTTGATCGACATGCTGGTCCAGGTGAGGAACAGGCAGGTCAACCGCCCAGTCGGAGCGTGCTAGTCGTCGGTCTTGAAAACCGTCACCCGCGCGGGGGCTCCCATCCCGCCCACCGTCGACCCAGGCAGAGCCGAGCAGACCCGTTCCACTGACGTGTGGGACGACGGCAGACGGGACGGCCACGGCACCAGACGGTCTACGGAAAGGCTTCCGTTGACGAGGGCGCTGGTCCTATCGTCTGAGCCCGTGATCAGAGACGGCGTTCCACTGCCCCCGACGGTCTACCCGCTCGCCAAGGGACGTGTGTGGGCCATGCTGGCCGGCTCTCTGGTCTTCGTCGCTCTGGGCACCATTTTCCTGGTCGCCCACAGCACCGTGAAGATCACTGTGGCGGGGGCGCTGGCCGTGCCCTTCTTCGGGTTCTGCTCGGTGATCATCATCCAGCGCCTGCTCCACGGCCGACCGGAGCTGGTGCTGGACGACGCGGGAGTGGACCACGTGAGGCTGGGCCGGTTCGGCTGGGACGAGATAGCCGCCGTGCGGATTCGCGAGCAGCGGGTACGTAACACCTCGCAGCGGTTCATTGAGCTGGTGCTGCACGATCCGGACGCCTATCTGGCTCGAGCACCCAAGCTCGTCCGCAGCACCGCGTCCATGAACGCACGACTCGGCTTTGGTCCGGCCAACATGGCCACAAACACCTTGCCGGTGCCGCCTGAGGCGGTCCTGGACGCGATGCGGCGCCACCGCCCCGGACTCGCAGTACAGCACTGAGCGCGCCCGTTGGCCGACCGGCTAGTGCTCTAAACGCGTTGGTACGCCCCCCGGCCACATGAGTAGGGGGGACCAGCTGCGAAGGCATATCCACCCGGCGTCGACCACCCGAGCCTGGCATCCCCCGGCCTCGTACCTTGTCCTGGTCTTTGTCCAGTACGCCTACAGCCGCCGACGTTCATCGTCGTCCGTGCGCTCTGTCTGACCTGGTGGATGAACCGCCGTGAACACCCTCGGACGGTCATGCGGACAGTTGGAAAGCGTGCACCTATGCCAACGCTGGCTCGCGCCCGGCCAATGGAAGCTCAGGCGGTCAGGGGCCTGATCCGCGAGAGCGGGTCGGGCCCCTGAGTGGTTGCCGGGCTGACTGACAGATCGTCTACGGCCCGTCGTCGGCCCGGGGCGTGCCGTACCAACGCCACTTGGTGAGGCGCGGCCGGCCAGGGAGTTCTGCGCGGCCGGTGGCCCAGAGGAGGGTGGACCAACGGTCGGTGTCGGTCGGGGCGTCGGGGAAGAGCCGGGCCAGCACCCGGTCGCACAGCTCGACGGGCGGCGTCCAGCCGATGCCCAAGCCCACGGCAATGTCGTGCGTGTGCACCAGGGTCTCGACGATGCCCATGGCGGCGAAGCCCTCGGGGTCGGCTGCGCCGAAGGTGTGGTGTGACCGGACCGTCGGCGGCGTAGTGCGGACGATGGCCGTCAGCAGGGCGCCGCTGGCCTCCAGTACCTGCAGCAGGCCAGCCCAACCGGCGTCGCGGTCTGCGGAGATGGCGTTCGCCGAGCCGCCTGGCTTCTTGCGACTCCACGCGAACGGGACGTCGCTGTCCAGCGGCGGCTTCTCGGGGCCCAGTTGGACGGCGTAGGAGAATAGGTCGTCGGCGAGGTGCTCGACGGTCTTCCAGCACTCCCACTCCAGGGAACCGGCCTTGGCACTCCAGTCCTGCGTGTCCGCTCCGCGCAGGGCGATGACCGCCAGGCGGACGGCGTGCTCGACATCGGCCGCGGTAACCGGGCCGCTCGGTGATCCAGGTGCTTCAGCCATGGCGGGACTGTAGCAATGATCATCCGTGTGTCGGGGAATCCGTGTCCCGGCCTTTTCCCGGCCAGGAGGCGCATCACCACGCATGATCACAGCAGCGACCAGGACAAACAGCCGATGGGCCCAGGGCCTCCGGAGCCGTTGCTGTACAGCAGCGAAGTACAGCAACCACCGCGACCGAAGCCGACCGTCACCGACCCCAGGCGACCAGCTGACCAGCCGTAGAGACCTCAGCGACCGTCCTGCCCGTAGTTCGCATCGAGGGGATCGGGCGTGCTACAGCCGTGCCACGTGCGGCGGTGCCAGCGGGGAGCCGCGGGGAACAGCAGTGATAGCGCCGCGTTGCCGCAGGCGAGCGTCCGCCGAGGTGAGGCCCGCTCCGCAGCCTCACTCTTCCAAACTGGGGTCCTACACCGTGGGCAGGCCCTCGCATCGCGAGTTCAGCGCCGATGAGCGCGAATGTGCAGCCACTCGCGGTGGGTCGATCGGCGGGAGTAGTCGACAACATCGAAGCCCGCTTCATGCAGCTGAGCACTAAACGACTCGATCCGGTGCAAGACGTACCAGCGTCGGCGACTCGATTGGTACGAGACAGGTTCCCAGACCTCACCGTCACCTTCGGCGAGGCTGGTGGTCAACTCACCACCTGACCGCAACACTCGGGCGAACTCGCTAAGCACGACCGGGACGTCGGTCCTTGGGATGTGCAGCAGTGCGGCGGCGCACCATACGGCGTCCAGTGATCCCGTTGCTATGGGCAGTGCACGCATGTCGGCCTGAGCGACCCCCGCCGCCCCATGCGAGGAAAGCATCCCCCAGGACAGATCGAAACCGCTGGCGCGGAAGCCTCGTTCCCGCAGTAGCCGGGTGTGATGGCCGGGACCGCAGCCGATGTCCGCGATGCGGGCCCCCGGCGGGAGTACTGCGGACAAGCGGTCAATCTCGGCATTGACCCACTCAGCCGGTCCGGCCCATCGCCCCGCGTACTCGGACGCGATGACATCGTAAGTGGCCTGTGTCTCAAGTATGTGGTCAGTCACGGCGTCACCCTACGACAAGGGCGGAGCATCCCAACTGACTCACGCCGCGTGGACTATCCGTGGACGAGAAGCATGACCTGGACGATCCAGAGGCGCCGTGACCTGCTGGAACGCTCGGGAGTCAAGAAGCCTCCGGAGCCGTGTGCGCAAGGCCGAACGCGCCCACATAGACACGCGGTTGGCTGGCAGGCAGCGAGGACGGGCATCATCGGCGGATGGAATCGCTGCACGGGGTAGCTCACATACTCAAGGACTGGTTCAGTGGGGCGCTCCCCGCCTGGAAGCTCGTGCCGATCATCATGGCGTCGATCGGCTTCTCTGCGCTGATCCGCACTACGTGGCTGACCACAGTAGGCAAGGCCCGGTACCTGGCAAAGAACCACCGGAGACTGGCGCCCGGCGTGCGGCACGAATACGTCAAGGGCCTCTTTGGGGAACCCGCGTGGCAGTACCAGCAGACCGTGAAGCGCTTCGGCTCCAAGCCTCGATCCCGCTTCCGCGGCCGTCACATCGAGCAAGTACCGATGGATCTCACGGCGCGCGTATGGGCCTTCGGCCGGCTCGGCTACCTGGCCACATGGTGCGGACCGGACGACGATGTCGTGATGTATGCGCTCACTAGCCGCAGTTGGCGCTTCCGGCCCGCATCGAGATCGGTGGGCACGGCTACAACCACACCCGGAAGATCACACTTGGAAAGTCGACCCTCACCGACGTCTCGGCCGGCATTGCACAGCAGGACAGCTACGCCGCTGTCGGCGCCCGACGCTTCGCTTACGCCGAAACCCACTACTTCGGAAACCCCGGCGGATACCGCACCTGGGCGGTCGGCGTGAGCGACTCTGGACGCCATGCTGCCCGCAGCGCGCCCGCCGGACTGAACGACGCCGAGGGAAACTCGGATCCGGAGCGTCTGGCCGCGTACCGGGCAAGTGCTGCCATCAACTCGGTTCTGGTCATCGGCATGTCTGGGATCGATATAGCGTCCTTCCTGCCGTACGCGATCGGCCTCGGCCACGACAAGGTGCGGCTGCTCGACGAGCGCATGACCCGCGCACGTGGCCGATTGGCCAGGATTCGCGATTGGAAGATGGAACGCACGGCGCACCGCCACCACATCCACATGTGAGACACGGGGCTTGGACGTTCGCCGCCTCACGCCGCGCCATGGACGACATGCCCATGGAGGACACCGACCACGGCATCGCAATCTGGGACGTGGACCGGGTCCGGGCCGCAGCGAAGGCCGTTCAGGACCGCGGGGACCATCTGCACACGGTCGTGGCCATCGACGCGACCGACGACTCGATCGCCGGGTTCACGGAACTCGTCGTCCCCGGCGACGGCACGGGTGATGGCCAGCACTACGGCACCGGCGTGCTGCCCGAGCACCGCGGACACGGCCTCGGCCGATGGATGAAGGCCGAGTCGATCCGACAAGCCCACGGGCGCTATCCAGACCTCGGCGGCCTTCTGACTGACACCGCCGACAGCAACACGCACATGAGACACATCAGCGACAGCCTCGACTACGTGCCCACACACACGACAGTCCAGTACCAGCTCGACCTGTAGAGACAAGCGGACGACGGGCCGGACCAGGGCATCCCCTGGTCCGGCCCGTCGGCACTTTCACAACAGGCCCTAGGACCTGCTCGGAGGGCATGCTGCTGTTGTGCCGCCGAAGAGAAGCGCTACGTAAGGCCGGGGTGCCGTCGTGGTCAGTTGTCCCGGAAGAGACCGGCGAGGCCCGTGACCTGCCGCGCTGGGTGGCTGCGCGTCGTTGAACTGCGCAGACGGCCTTTCGGCTGTTTCACACTCGTGCCCGTTGATGCAGCCGGAAGTCCCAGAAAAGTCCCAGGGCGCTCCCAGCGGCGACGGCGGCCCCAATCAGCGTGCGCCTGCATGGTGTGCG
>NZ_SUMC01000188.1 GCF_005047355.1 Actinacidiphila oryziradicis | reverse complement strand
CCAGAGCACCCGCTGACGGATGATCAAGACCGACGATCATGCGGCACTGCCAGCACGAGTACACCCCACCGCCACCACACCAGACCCCCGACCAGCAACTTCAGGATGAAACGATCTCAATGAGGCCGACTCCACCGACCTGCCGGAGTTGCGGTCGTTTGTGGTGGGGATCAGGTCTGATCTTGGGGCGGTGACGGCGGGGTTGACGTTGCCGTTCAGTTCGGGCGCGGTGGAGGGGCAGGTGAACCGGATCAAGATGCTCAAGAGGCAGATGTTCGGCCGGGCCGGCGTGGACCTCCTGCGCAAGCGCATCCTCCTCGCCCGCTGACCCGCGTGCCGGAAACGACGTGGCGGTGACCGTCCGTCAGCCCTGCACCAAAAGTGATCCAGAACCTCATTTCACCCGGCGGCGACACCTTGCCCGAGCACTTCGCGAACGCGGCCACGAAGCCGAGGTCGAGCACCTCCACGTCCACCTGCCCCGCGCGCTGAAGACGGCGACCTCGTGATCGACTCCTTGCCCCCGGAGGATGCGACGCCTTTCACGTGTTCCGGAACAGGCCCTTGATCCAGCCCGACTTGGAGCCGCGGAGTCGTTGGAGCAACTCGCGGGCAGGAGGGCTGTCCGGATCAAAGCTGTGGATTCCTTCCTGCTCGGCGGGGACGGCCGGACCCCACAGGCGGGCGCCATGGCAGCGGAAGCAGAAGGCCAGCTGGAAGAGAAGGTCGGTGGCACCGTGAGCTCGGATGCCCCAGCCCGGGGTGAAACAGCGATACACCTCACTGCCCGGCAGGTCGTTGACCAGCGCCAAGACCTGTTGGGCCTGGGCCGCCTCCCAGATCGCGATGTCGTCTCCGACCAGGTCCTCCGCGCTGAGATGTCTCATCGGGTCGGTGATACGGACGACTTCGATGAGCTCGGTCTTGTCGTGGGCGAGCGGAAGCAGCATGCACTCAGAATCACTGATCGAAACTCAGCGCACCAGAGGCGAGCAGGCCGCGGGATCACAGGCACCCGCTTCCGGCGAAGGGCCAGCGGGCTTGCGGATCTCCTTGCCCGAGCGCTTCGCGAACGCGGCCACCAGGCCGGGGTCGAGCACCTCCGCGTCCACCTGCCACGCCTACTGAAGACCTCGACTTTCGACGTTTTCGCAGAGTCGCTCGGGTACTAGTCCTCTGGCGCTTCAGGTCTTGCGGACCCGTGCCCGGCCGGTGGCCGTTAGGGTGCAGGGGCGGGGAGGAGCCTTTGGCAGCGCGATGATCTTCTGCCGGCTGCGCTACACCAGCAAGATGTGGATGGTCGAGGACGGGTGGGCGCCAGCATGGACCGGCTCGAAGTCGATCACCTGGGACGGGAGAGGCGGCGTAGGGCGAGCTCGGTCGACGTTCCCGGGTCCGCTGTGATGAAGACCATCTGCTGATCGTCCTCGGGGAGCGTGAGGACGTCGCAGTTCACGTGCAATGGACCGAGATCGGGGTGGTGCATGGTCTTCGTCCGATGTCCGGGAGCTCTCACCGGGTTGCGCGCCCAGATCTCGGTGAACTCCTGGCTGCTCGCGTTGAGCTCGGCGAGCAGTGAGCTGAGCGCGGCATCTCGGGGGTACCGGTCGGAGGCGGCGCGCAGCCGGGCGACGGCGTACTCGCACGCTGCAGGAAGCGGCGGCGGGCCAGGTTCGGCCGGTTCTCGAGGTTGCAGAGCAGCGCGGCAGCGAGCGGGTTCCAGGCCAGCACGTCGTAGTCGGCGGCGGTAACGATCGCGGCCGTGCGCGGAAGCCGGTGGAGCAGACCGATGACATACGGGCGGACGGTGCGCGGCGGGCCGGCGGGCGCCTGCGGGAACACACCGGCGAGCCGGTACAGGTGCGCGTGCTCGGCCGGGGCGAGCCGGAGCGCGCCGGCGATGGAGTCGAGGATCCGTGCGGACGGGCGTGGCGCGCGCTCCTGCTCGAGCCGCGTGTAGTAGTCCACGGACATGTGCGCGAGGTCGGCGACCTCTTCGCGGCGCAGGCCCGGGGTACGGCGGCGAGGTCCGACCCGGAGGTCGGGCTCGTCAGGAAGCATTGCGGCACGCCGGCTGCGCAGAAACTGTGCCAGTTCGCTCCTAGCCATCGGTCGGGCCTCCTTCACTCCGCCCCACGGATCGTCCGCACCCCGCGTCGTTCGCCCTGCCTGGTATCGATTGTCCCTGGTTCGGCGGCCGCGTTCCCCGACACTCTGGAGGCATGGACAAACTGATCGCACTGGTCACCGGCGCCAACAAGGGCATCGGCAAGGAGATCGCTCGCGAACTCGTCGGTCAGGGACATCAAGTTTACGTCTGCGCCCGCGACGAGGCCCGCGGCGAGTTCGCGGCCGTCGAGATTGGCGGCGACGCCCGGCCCCTGGTTCTGGACGTGACCGACTCCGAGAGCATCGCCGCCGCGGCGGGCCGAGTTGGGGCGCTGGACATCCTGGTCAACAACGCCGGCATCTCGGGCGAGAATAGGAGCGCGCTGGAGGAGAAACTCGAGACCTTCCGCCGGATCTATGAGACGAACGGTGTTCGGCGTCGTGGCGATGACCAACGCGTTCGTGCCGGCGCTTCGGCGTTCCGAGCACCCGAGGATCGTGAACGTCTCCAGCAGTACCGGTTCGCTCACCGTGTCTTCCGCGCACAGCGGCGGATACGCGGCCTACCGGTCCTCGAAGACCGCACTGAACGCCCTGACGGTCTTTTACGCCCACGCCCTCGCCGAGCACGGTATCAAGGTCAACGCCTTGGCCCCCGGCCTGCGCCGGACGGACCTCAACGCCACCGCCGCCGCGAGCGGAGGCGACCCGGCCGAGGCGGCGCACGGCGTGGTGCGCTTGGCCTTGCTCCCGGACGACGGGCCCACCGGCGCGTTCATCTCCTGGGACGGGACGCCCGTGCCCTGGTGAGTGAGCCTCCCGCCCGTTGACCCTGATCGGGGTTCGGCCTGGTCCGCGGCCGCGACAGCATCCCCTGACCTGCAACCACCGTTCGACGGCTTGACGAGGCTGGCCCCTCGTGTCCAGGACACGTGGGCCCGGAGGAGATTGCCTGCCGCATCGCACGGCGAGGGCGACCTCAGGCGGGCCGCGCTGGAGCTCTACCAGGAGCACGGATTCGACGACGTCACCGTGACCCAGATCGCTGAACGCGCCGGACTCACCCGACGCTCGTTCTTCCGGTGCTTCTCCGACAAACGAGAAGCCCTGTTCGCCGGCTCGGAGCAGCTGCCCGCAGCGGTGGCCGAGGTCGTCCTCGCGGCCGACGAGGCCGCCTCCCCGTTGGCCCCTGCGCTCCAAGCCCTCGCCAGTGTCGGTGCGCAGGTGGTCGAGCGCATCGACCGCGCCGCGGAGTCAGAGCTGCGCTGCCTCGGCGAGTTGACGCGCGTGCGATCGAGTTTCGTCGTTCATCGGGAAGAAGCACTCGATGCGCAACTCCTGCAGCGTCACGTCCTGCGGTGTCCCGAGCGTCGTCACGGTGGAGAAGAAGTCGAACCGCCGGCCACCGTGCACGTACCGGATCGGCACGATCGGCAACACCGGCGTGGCCGCGTCGAGCGACCGCAGCGAGGCCGGCACCCCGGGGTAGTCCAGCACCTCCTCGAGGATCCGCTGGGCGCGCTCGTCGGTGACACCCCCGATAGCCTCCCGGCGCGCGCGCCGGACCAGCGCCTCGGCAACCTCCGGCCAGTTCGTCACGTGCTGGCGGACGCCGTCGGGGTGGAACATCCGGCGCAGCACGTTCGCCGGTCCGGGAGCTGTCTTCGCCTGCCCGTCCTGGAGGAAAGCGAAGAAGCGGCGAGCGGCGGCGTTGGTGTGCCGGATGTCCCAGCTCCGGTCCATCACCAGGGCCGGGAAGGGCTCCTGCTGCGTCAGGATGGTGTCGAGCGCGTCGCGGACGGCGGCGAGCGACGGCGCGTCCAGTTCGGACTCCGGGTATTCGGGCGCGAACCCGGCCTTGAGCAGCAGGGTGTTGCGTTCGCGCAGGGGTACGTCGAGCACCTCGGCGAGCTTCAGGACCATGGCCCGGCTGGGGTTCGCGCGGCCGGTCTCGAGGAAACACAGATGGCGGATCGACACCGCGGCCTCGGCGGCCAGAGCCAGCTGGCTCAACCGCCGGGCGCTCCTCCAGTGTTTCAACAGTGGACCGACGTCAGACACCACTCGAGTATCCCGCAGTCCACGCGTGCGGCTGCACCGCCGCCTCCAGCGGTGGCCGGGCGACGTTCGCGGTGTAGTTCGTCATCGCGGAGATCGCCACCCCGGTGATCACTTCGAACAGCTGCTCCTCGGTGAAGCCGGCCGCCGTGAACGCCGCCACGTCCGCCTCGTCGAGCCGGCCCCGCTTGTCGATGAACGCGCGGGTGAGCGCCGACAGCGCCGCCATCCGCGAGTCGGTGGGCAGATCGCCGCGGCGCAGGGCCTCGACCACGGCCGGTTCGACCCCGTCCGCGAGCGCCTCCAGCGTGTGGAACGCGACCGCCCATTCGCTGCCGTTGGCGACCGCGTTGGACAGCAGCAGGACCTGCCGTTCGTCCGGGCCGAACGTTCCGCCACCCCGGAAGTGCCCGAACGCGGAGAAGAAGGTGTTCAACAACGCCGGCGAGTTCGCCATGAGCCCGGCCGCGGCCGGAACGAACCCGAATGCCCCCTGCAAGACCGTCAGCGGCTCCTTCGCGGCTTCGGACGCGGTGTCGGCGGTGTGGATCTGGTAACTGGTCATGACTCGGAGTCTGCGGCAGCCACGACGTCGAACCAATTCCCTCGGAGGTAAATGCGCGCGATACCGCTCGCGCGTGGTCACCGCAGCAGTTCGACGAGGCCGGCAGCTGATCCCGCGTTGTGCTCCGCGTCGAACGCGGGCTCACCCAGCACCTCGACGACCTTTGGCCGGATCTCACGCTCTTCGGCCACGTCGTCCGGGTCCAGGACACGGTTCGCATCGGCGAGCGCCCGTGCTACTCCAGCCGTAGATTCGTGATGTTCATGCCCATTCGGCCTCTCGTCGCTGGTAGTGGCATCGTTGGGCGTGGAACCAGCGGCGTCTGCGCCATTCGGGCCAGGCCCAGCGGCCGCCGTCATCTGATCTGTCTTCACACACACGATCATCAACGGCGGCCGTTCCGTCTCTTCAGTCACCCCAGTCACAGGAGTTCGCCGTATCGGGTGGTTTGCTGTGAAGAGGGCTGACTTGCCCGGAGCATGAAAGAAGCATCGGAGGTGTCGTCACCACCTCTGGGAGGGGTCCTCCGATGCTTCCTGATCCGACGGTACCGCCATCGCTGATGGCGTTGCTGGAGAGGTTGGGCACGTTCACCGCTCCGAGTCTGCGGACGTTCGCGGCGCTGGTGACCGGGCTGGTCGCGGCGACCGGGAAGCGCACGGTGACCGGGATGCTGACTGCGGCCGGGCTGTCGCGGGCCTGGTCCCACGACCGGGCGCACGCCTTCTTCTCCCGCGCGTCCTGGAACGTTGAGGTGTTGGGCCTGGCGCTGTCCCACCTGCTGGTGCGGTCCCTGCTGCCCGATGGCTTGGCGCTGACAGTGGCGGTGGACGACACGCTGTTCAAACGGTCCGGGAAGAAGGTGTTCGCAGCGGCCTGGCAGCACGACGGCGCGGCCAAAGGCCCCAGGCCGGTCGGACGGGGAACGTGCTTCGTGGTGGTCGGCCTGATCGTGGAGCTGCCGTTCTGCTCCCGGCCGGTGTGCCTGCCGGTGATGGCCCGGCTGTGGCGACCCAAACAGGGACAGTCGAAAGTCGAGATCGCCGCATCCATGATCGGGCTGCTGGCGGTGTGCCACCACACCCGGACGCTGCATGTCGTGGCCGACGCCGCCTACCACGGCAAAGCCCTGCGCCGACTGCCCGGCAACGTCACCTTCACCACCCGGCTGCCGGCCAACGCGGTGCTGTACGACCTCGCGCCGCCGCCCACCGGACGGCGCGGACGCCCGGCGCTCAAAGGCGCTCGGCTGGGCACCCCCGCCCAACTCGCCGCCACCGCCACGTTCACCAAAGCCCAGGTCAAGCGCTACGGCCGCACCGACACCGTGCACACCGCCGAGATCAGATGCCTGTGGTACGGATCGTTCCACACCCAGACCGTCCGCGTGATCCTGCTGCGCGACGACACCACCGACACCGGCTACGACCTGGCCCTGGTCACCACCGACCAGCACAGCAGCCCGGCAGCGCTGATCGGCAGATACGCCTGGAGATGGTCCCTGAAGGTCACCTTCGCCGAGGCCCGCGACCTGCTCGGCGTCGGCCAGGCCCGCAACCGCACCGAGAACGCAGTGAACCGCACCGTCCCGTTCGGCCTGTACTGCACAGCATCACCGTGCTCTGGTACACCTTGCACGGCCACCACCCCGACGACGCCGCCGACCGGCGCGAGAACGCCCCCTGGTACGCCACCAAGACCGAACCGTCCTTCTCCGACATGACCGCCAAGCTCCGCCGCGTCATCATCGCCGCCCGATTTCTGCCCACCAGCCCAGGTCAGCCCACCGACGCCGAAATCCGAGCCGTCCACCAAGCCTGGGCCTCAGCCAGCCACGACCTGGCGGCATGACCCTGCCAGAACGTCGAAAGTCGAGTGGCCTTTAGGCGAGTGGCTCCGTGGCATCCGGCCACAGAGCCTCCGCAAAAGCCCGTTTGGCGGACCACGGCGACCACTGCTAACTTTCGGGAGGCCGTGCGAGAGAACGAGGAGGTGGTACCCGTGAACGTATTGACATGGGTGCTCTCCTCCGGGGTCACGGTCGGGCGATAGGTCGTCCGGGAGCGCCGTTCAAGAGCACTCCCGAAAGGCACGACCATGCAATTCACTTCTGAACAGCGCCTCGACGACGGCGTTCACGAGCGCGAATTCACCCTCGGCGAGATCCCCGGCACCCTGTGGACGCCTGAATCCCCCGCACCGGCTCCGCTGATCCTGATGGCCCACAACAACGGCCTGCCCAAGGGGGAAGCCCGGCTGGTGGCCCGGGCCCGGCACTCCGCGGCGTACGGCTACGCGGTGGCCTCCATCGACGCCCCTGGGTGCGGTGACCGGCCCCGTTCCGCCGTCGATGAGCAGGCTCGCGCCGGCCTCCGCCGGGCGATGCAGGCTGGCGAGCCGGTCGATGAGATCTTCGAGTCCTTCATCGGCCCGCTGGTCGAAAAGGCGGTCCCGGATTGGCGGACCACCCTGGACGCCCTCCTTGCGCTGCCCGAGATCGGCGGCCCGGTCGGGTACTCGGGGTGGACCGCCGTCGGCATTCGGCTGGCGGTGGTCGAGCCGCGCATCGCGGCCGCCGGTTTCTTCGCCGGGGGTTACGTGCCCCGCGCCCAGCGCGAGGAGGCCCGGCAGGTCACCGTTCCGCTGCTGTTCCTGCTGCAGTGGGACGACGAGGGGAACGACCGGCAGCGGGCCCTGGACCTGTTCGACGCCTTCGGCAGCAAGGAGAAGACGCTGCACGCCAATCTGGGCGGACACGTCGGTACCCCGTGGTTCGAGGTGGAGGACGGGGACCGGTTCTTCGGGCGGCACCTGAAGTGAGGCCGGGCCGTCAGGCCAGCAGCAGACGGTAAGCGGCGTCGGCCATGATGCCGTCATCGAGGACAGGCCCCGGCCCTCCTCGATGACGGCGCCCGGCAGATGCATAACCGCCCCGATCGCGGCGGTAGCGGCCAACGGCGGTACCGGGCGGTCGGGGCGGCGCGAGGGCGTGGACGCCTAGGTTCGGTGTCAAATGCCTCGATTGGATGACAGGGCGACTGGCTTCACTGTTGTAGGGTCCCGCGGTTGGTGTCGGAGACCGCCCTCGTGACCTGCTGCTTCTTCCGTTGCCTCACGGCGTGTCGGACATCAGAGCCTCAGCTTCGTGTCGCTTCCTCGGCGGTCTGTCTTGATCGGAGCAGACCGCCGGGCTTGTGACCTGGGCTGTCGCGCACCTTCCGAGTCAGCAGCCCGCAGGTCTCCCACCCGTGCGGTTGCCAGGTGGTTTGGGGACGAGCGCGGTGTCGGGTCGGAAGTGCGGGCACGCGTCGACGCCGCCGGCGAGGACCTGGACGCGGGCTGCCGGAGCGGAACTCGCGTCGACAAGCCTCCGGGTGTGTGACCCGCTCGATCGTGCCGTGCGGTCGATGCGCTTTCCCGGCCGGTCGGACGGGCGGATCAGCGCAGTCCGGCGAAGAGATCGTTCTCGGGTATGGCCGCGCCGGTGGCGTCCTGGACACGTACGAAGGTCTCCATGCCCATCAACTCGCCGAACCTCTCCTTGCCCATCTTGAGGAAAAAGATGTTCTCGCCCTGACTGGCGTGCGCGGCCAACGCGTCGAACTTCTGACCGCTGAACGCGGTGGTGTCCACCCACGTGGTGATCTCA
>NZ_SUMC01000187.1 GCF_005047355.1 Actinacidiphila oryziradicis | reverse complement strand
GATCCCGGTGCAGATACGATGGCTCAAGGCCGTGCGGGCCCCTCTTGACGTCACAATCATGATCGTCTCGCACGGCCGTTTGCATGCTCAGACCGGGGTCTCAGCTACCGCGCACGACGTCGTTAGTTCTCCGCACTCGCCCTCCTCGTTGGGGTACGAGGACTTCTGCCAGTGACCCGGTGGGGGGGGTGACCGGTCCCGCCATTTCGGCGTGGGTGGTGTGGCGGGTGCGTTTTGCTCCCTTCGGTCGCAAAGATCAAAGACGCTAACTGCGGAGGGGGAGGAGGGGCGCTCGTCTTGTCGGTTGGCTGTCGGGTGGGTGGGTTGCGGGTGTCAAGGCGGCTTGTGCGGCTGTTGTTCGGTGGGTGTCTGGGGTCTCGTTGCCGGATCCTGGTAGAGATGGTCGGTGGCGACGCCTGTTGTCCGTGGGTGGCTGGGCTGCCGTAACCGGCGGCTGAGAGGTGCTTGGGGGCTTTCCTCCTCCACGGCCTGCGCCGTCCCGGGCCGGCTCTCGCCGGGCCAGCGGCGGGGGGTGGCGGAGCTCGCCCGCCGGGTGCAGAGGTGGCCGGGGGCGCGGAAAGGTTTCTGCTGGGCTGTGGGGTGGGCCCGCAGGGGCTCAAGATACCGTGACCGGGAATGACGGGGCTCTTATGACCACTTTGAATCGATTCAAGTGGTCATAAGGCCCCCGTCATTCGGCCCGAGTGAGGCCGCCTGCGTGCACTCCCACCCATGCTTGCGTACACCCCGGTGTGGCCGGGGTGTACGCAAGCATGGGCTGTAGTGCACGCAGGCACGAGAGGGATTGTCCGATACGTCGCACGCGGGAAGGCCTCCCGGCTCCCGCTGAAACGATTCTGCGGCGGGGTGGATCCGCTAGGTGCTGCAATGGGACAGCGACACGCCGAGCGGGGACAGACAAGCCCCCCTCCTCCCCATCCGCAGTAAGCGCCTTTCATCTTTGCGACCGAAGGGAGCCAAGCGCACCCGCCGCCCGGCCAATCAGAAATGGCGGGGCCGTGTCCGGGCCGCCCGGCCGCGCCCGGGGTGGGGTGGGGGAGTGAGGGGGCAGTGAGGACGGGCTTGCCGGTGCACCGGCAGAGGTAGCAGATCCGGTGGACTGGTGCCGGCACCGGCACCGAGGCCGGGACCGGATGTGAGGGCGGCCTCCGGTCGCGCGTGCAGAGGGTGGGGATGGCGTAAGCCAGCGCGGCGATGGCGAGGCCGAAGGCGATGGCGATGGCGCCGGGCGGGGTGAGGGTCACGCGGCGGCGCGAGTGGTGTCGAGTTCGAACCAGACACCCTTGGCGAGGGCGCCGATTTGGTCGGGAGCGACGTCGTATGCGCGCAACGTGCAACGCGCCGCTGGTCCCGCCAGGGCCAGGGTCAGGGTCAGGGTCAGGCGCGATTCGCGGGGGCCGGATGGCATGCATGACCGGCACGAGTGCTGTGCCTGTCGACGTAAGCCCGGGCGCTCACGGGCTAGGGCGGAGTCAGGCCGATGCGGTCGGCGCGAACTCGCCGGTCTTGAGGGCGAGTAGGAACGTGCCGAGCGCGGTCGGGGTGATCGCCAGGACGACGGCGGGGGTGTCGCTCTCCCGGAACCGTATCGTTCCGTCGACGGCAGCCACTTCGACACAGTCGCCCTGTGTTCCGGAGTAGGAGGACTTCTGCCATCCGATCGGCTCGGTCATCGTTGGCCTTTCACAGTTGCTGTGCGACGGATTGGATGAAGCCTCGTGACTCCGTTTCGCCGAGTGTCACAGCCTTCACGGCGTCAAAAATAGTGCGGTACTTCGCGAGGTGCGCCGCCGCGTCCAGGAGAGTGACGGCGTGCTCGGCTTCGATCTGCACGGTATCGAGCTGTGGCACCTGGCCGCATGCATAGACCATCGCGTGGCCGGAACCGATGTAGCCCTCAGCCTCGAACGGGATGACCCGTAGCGTGATGTTCGGCCGCTCGCTGACCTCTTGCAGGTAGTCGAGCTGCGCTCGGAGGATCTTTCGGCTGCCGAACCGCATGCGCAATGCCGCTTCGTGGATGACGGCCTCGTACGTCGGCGCCTTGTCGAGCAGGAAGAAGTCACGGCGCTGCATCCGGTGTGCGACTCGCGCCTCCAGGTCGGTGCCGGGAAGTTGGGGAATGGTATGCCCGAAGACCGTCCGGGCGTAGTCCTCTGTCTGGAACGCCCCGGGGATGTGGGTTACCTGAATCGCACGGAGGAGCCCTGAGTAGTACTCCAACTCGGAGAGGTCCAGGAGCGGCGCGGGCAGGATCCCCCGGTACCCCTCCCACCAGCCGCGATCACGGGGCTGGGCGATGTCCACCAAGGCATCGACGAGCGGCGCGTCACCGCAGTCGTAGTAGGCGGCGAGCCGGCGGATGCGCTCCTCGCTGATTCCGGACCTGCCGGACTCGACGTGGCTCATCTGGATGGGGTTCGATCCCAGCAGCTTGGCCGCCTCGCGGGCTGTCATACCCGCGTGCTCCCGCATCTTCCGCAGTTCGGCGCCCAGGCGCTCCTGACGAGCCGTTGGGTTGGTCCTCGGCGGCATCGGTCTTCCTTCGAACTCGTACGCACTGAGTGTGCCGCGCCAGCATGGCACGGGTCACACCATCGAGGGCAATCCCGACCATAATGTTGCGCCACCATAATATTCAGCCCTACTGTCCGTATCGCGTTCATCACATGGCGTCGCGACAGCATCCGCCTGCCGCGAGGCCGCGTGGCGCCCGTAAGACGGCAGTGCACCCCTGAACTCCCCGGCCGGGAGGGGCAACGCCACCGCAGGCCAACACCCGCACCGACCGGAGGATTCCGTATGCCCAGCCCCGCTCCAGGCCTTGCCCCGCACTCGTACACACCTTTCACCCCGCCCCTGGCCACCGCACCGCTTGTCGCCCGCGAGTTCGTCGGCACTGTCCTGAGGTCACTCGGCCTCACGCACCTCGCCGACACGGCAAGGCTGTGCACCTGCGAGCTGGTCACGAACACCTACCGGCACGCGGGAGGCGTCGGCTCCCTGACGTGGCTCGCGGTCGAGGATGAACTGATCCGGATCAGCGTCTACGACGGGAGTCCGGAGATCCCCGTGACCAGGACGCCGGACACGGCCACCGATACCGGGAGAGGCCTGCTGCTGGTGGCGGAGCTGGCGGACAAGTGGGGCGTGGAACTGGGCTGTCCGCTGGGCCTGGGCGGGAGCGGCAAGGGCGTGTGGTTCGAGTGCGGGCTGTGACGCTCGGCGGTGACCAGCCATTTCCCTGAGACCGGGCTTTGGCACCGGGGCCGATGGCTCCTCGAACGGCCCGGCCTACCAGGGGGTCCTTGTCGGGCTTGTAGGTGTCCCAGTACTCGGCCAGGGTTTGCGACGCGCGGGACATGCGGCTCCTCGGGTGGGCGCAGAGGCAGGGATTCGCCAGGCTGGAGACCGTAGTCGCAGCCCCTTGCCCTGCGCCGACGGGTGAAGCGTTTTCATCCGCAAATGACCCTGGAGCGTGTCGGTCGGGGCAGGGGTCCGGCGGGGTGAAAAGGAACTGACATCCCGCTCGCAGAGTCGTAGCGTGCTCGTGTGGAAGAGATCGTCACGTATGTGGAGATGACCGCACTGAGCGAGTTACGTGCTTCCCCGCCCGCGAACGGGGTCACCCTGGAGCGCGTCGACGGCACCTCGCCGTTGATCCGGTCGGTGCAGGCACGGATTGGGGAGCCGTACGCCTGGGCGAGTGCGTCTCGGTCGGACGATGACTGGGCGGAGTGGTTGTCGCACCCGCTCCGTCAGTACTGGTTCATCAAGTACGAGACCGAGATCGCCGGGATCGCCGATTTCGAGCTCCAGCCCGGTGGCGAGGTGGAGATCACCACCTTTGGGCTGCTCCCCGAGTACGTCGGCCGGGGTCTGGGCGGTTATGCGTTGACCCTGGTGGTCCGGCAGGCTTGGGAGGTTGAACCGGTGGGCGCCGAGTCTGTATGGCGGATCTGGCTGCACACCTCCACCCTCGACCACCCGAACGCGCTGGCGAACTACGAGCGCCGTGGCTTCCGTCCCTTCCGCACCAGGGTCAAACAGCGCGAAGACCGCCGCTGCCGGACCTGGGACGAGTCGGCGGGACTGCCCGTCTTCGACAGCGGAGACCCGACTTTCGCGGAACGTGCCGACGAGCACAAGGCATTCCGGGTGCTTCCTGACGACCTGTGATCAGCGGGCCGCCCAGCCCGCCGGGTCGTCCAGGACTGCGCGGACCGCGCTGTAGGCGGCCCCCAGTAGTACGCCGTGGCGGCCCAGGCGGGATACCAGGACGCCGCCGGCCGCAGGCCATAGGCGGTCGGTGACGCGCTGCGCCAGTTCCCGCTCGACGGCGTCCCGCAGCCAGGGGGCCAGGGCGGCGAGGGGGCCGCCGAGGACGACGGCCTGGGGGTCGAGGAGGTTCACGGCGCCGCTGAGGGCGATGCCGAGTGCCTGGCCGGCGGCGCGCAGCGCGGAAAGGGCAGCCTCGTCGCCGTCCGCGGCGGCCGTGTGCAGGGCCTTGACCCGGTCGGGCTGGCCGGGGTCGATGCCGGCGGCGCGGAGCACCGCTTCCTCGCCCGCGTATGTCTCCAGGCAGCCGTGTGCGCCGCAGGAGCAGTGTGGGCCGTCGGGTCGTACGGGTACGTGGCCGAGCTCGCCGGCGAAGCCGCGGGCGCCGCGGAAGAGGCGGCCGTCGACGACGAGGGCGGCGCCGATGCCGATCTCGGCGGAGACGTGGATGAAGTCGGCGATGTCGTCGTGGCCGCCGAGCCACAGTTCGGCGAGGGCGCCGAGGTTGGCCTCGTTCTCGACCGCGACCGGTAGGGCGGGTATGGCGAGCAGCTCCGCCACGGCCACCTGCTCCCAGCCCAGGTTCGGTGCCCGCAGTACGGTATGCCGGTCCCGGCCGACCAGGCCCGGCGCCGCGACGGTCAGTCCGGCCGGGCGCATGCCCAGTGCGGCGGCCTCTTCGGTCATCTGGCGTACGAGGGTGGCCAGTTCGCGCAGGACATCTGCCGCCGGCCGCTCCCGGTTCCGGGCCTCGACCTGGGTACGGGCCCGTACGGTCCCGCGCAGATCCACGACGCACGCGGCCAGGTGGTCCACGCCGACCTCGGCGCCGAGCCCCGCCGCGCCGGTGGCGTTGAGCGCGAGGGCGGTGCCGGGGCGGCCGACCGTGCCGGGGCGTTGCGCGCCGAGCTCCACGAGGAGGTCTGCGGCCAGCAGCTCGTCGACGAGCGTTGACACGGTGGCCCGGGTCAGGCCGACTTCGGCGGCTACCGCCGCGCGCGAGACCTGACCGCCCCGGGCGGCCACCGCACGCATGACGATGCCGAGATTGCGGCGCCGGATGTCGGCCTGGTTGGCTGCCGGCACGTCTTGCTCCTTTCTGCAGCGGGTTGGCTGGTGACCGTGCCTTCAGCGCGGGGGAGTCTCCCACCAGCCCGCCCATTACCCGGGACCGTAGCGTCACCGAGCGCTGACGCCCGCAGGGCGGTCACCGGACGGGCCGGCTATGTGCGCCGGGCAACAGGTGGCGGGTGGGCGGGCGGGCGGGGGTCACCCCGCGCCGAAGGTGCGGGCCAGTTCCGTGCCGAGCCGGTCCAGGGCGGCGTCGTCGCGCTCGACGGGGTCGTGGACGGGCCCGGCAGTGGTGTTCCAGCGCCGGGCGACGGCTGCCGGGGTCTCCCCGGTAAGCAGGGCGGCGGCCTGCGCGGCGGCGCCGAGGGCGACGAGTTCCTCGGCGACGGGGATGCGGACGGCGCGCCCGGAGAGCCGGCGGACGGTCTCGCGCCAGGCGGTGCCCCGGGCGCCGCCGCCGATGAGGAGGAGGGGCTCGTCGGAGGGGGCGCCGCCGTCGACCGCCAGCACTTCGTCGAGGGCGCCGAGGAGGGTGTAGACGGCGCCGTCGTAGGCGGCCTGCAGAATCTGGCCGGGAGTGGTGTCGTGGCGGAGGCCGGTCAGGAGCCCGGAGGCGTACGGCAGGTTGGGGGTCCGTTCGCCGTCCAGGAAGGGCAGTACGACCGCCGAGCCGCCGCCCTCCACCGCTTCGCGGTCGCGCCCGAGCAGCGCGGCGATCTTGTCCACGGCGAGGGTGCAGTTGAGGGTGCAGGCGAGCGGCAGCCAGCCGCCGTGGGCGCCCGCGAAGCCCGCGACGACCCCCGACGGGTCGGCGGGCCGGGCGACCGACGGGGTGAAGACGGTGCCGGAGGTGCCGAGGCTGAGGGCGGCCTGGCCGGGGGCGAGGCCGAGGCCGAGCGCCGCGGCGGCGTTGTCGCCGGTGCCGGAGGCGACGAGGGCGCCGGCGCGCAGCGGGAGGCCGGGGAGGGTGGTCCCGGCGGCGTCGCCGGGGCCGAGGACGCGGGGGAGGAGGGCGGGGTCGAGGCCGATCGTGTCGAGCAGCCCGGAGTCGTAGGTCTCGGTGTCGGTCGCCCACCAGCCGGTGCCGGAGACGTCCCCGCGGTCGGTGACGGCGGCGCCGGTGAGCCGCTCGGTGAGGAAGTCGTGGGGGAGCCGGACGGCCGCCGCGGCCTTGGCGGCCTCGGGTTCGTGCTCGGCCAGCCAGGCCCACTTGGTCACCGTGAAGCTGGCGCCCGGCACGCTGCCGAACCGCTTCGCCCACCACTGCGCGCCGTGGGCGGCGACCAGTGCGGCGGCCTGCGGCGCGGACTGTACGTCGTTCCAGAGCAGCGCGGGCCGCACCGGCCTGCCCTCCCGGTCGAGGACGACAAGCCCGTGCTGCTGCCCGCCGACGGAGATCGCGGCGGCCTGCGCGGCGTAGGGACCCACCTGCGCGAGGGCTTCGCCGAGGGCCCGCCACCACACCTCCGGGTCGGTCTCGCGCGCGGCGCCCGTGCTGACGACGTGCGGGGCCTGCCCGCGCGCCACGACCTCCCCGGTGTCGGTGTCGACGGCGAGTACCTTCGTCGACTGGGTGGAGCTGTCCACCCCGAGCACGACGTTTCGTCCCATAGCTGCGGCTCCTTCTTCCCATCCTGGCGTTCGCATACTAATTTGTTCAGCGGTCTTACGAATAGGAGCCGCAGCTATGAGTTTCACCCCCACCCCCGACGACAGGTTCACCTTCGGTCTCTGGACGGTCGGCTGGCAGGGCCGCGACCCGTTCGGCGACGCTACCCGCCCGGCGCTGGACCCAGTCGAGTCCGTCACGAAGCTCGCCGAGCTCGGCGCGCACGGCGTCACCTTCCACGACGACGACCTGATCCCCTTCGGGTCCGACGAAGCCGCCCGCGAGGGCCACATCAAGCGCTTCCGCCAGGCCCTGGACGCCACGGGGATGAAGGTCCCGATGGCGACCACGAACCTCTTCACGCACCCGGTCTTCAAGGACGGCGCCTTCACCGCGAACGACCGCGACGTGCGCCGTTACGCGCTCCGCAAGACCATCCGCAACATCGACCTCGCCGCCGAGCTCGGCGCGCAGACCTACGTCGCCTGGGGCGGCCGCGAGGGCGCCGAGTCCGGCGGCGCCAAGGACGTCCGGGTCGCGCTCGACCGTCTCAAGGAGGCCTTCGACCTGCTCGGCGAGTACGTCATCTCCCAGGGCTACGACCTGAGGTTCGCCGTCGAACCCAAGCCCAACGAGCCGCGCGGCGACATCCTGCTGCCGACGGTCGGCCACGCGCTGGCCTTCATCAACGAGCTGGAGCACTCCGAGCTCGTCGGCGTCAATCCCGAGGTCGGCCATGAGCAGATGGCCGGGCTGAACTTCCCGCACGGCATCGCCCAGGCGCTCTGGCACGGCAAGCTCTTCCACATCGACCTCAACGGCCAGTCCGGCATCAAGTACGACCAGGACCTGCGCTTCGGGGCGGGGGATCTGCGGGCCGCCTTCTGGCTGGTCGACCTGCTGGAGACGGCCGGGTACGAGGGCCCGCGCCACTTCGACTTCAAGCCGCCGCGCACCGAGGACTTCGACGGCGTGTGGGCGAGCGCCGCGGGCTGCATGCGCAACTACCTGATCCTGAAGGAGAAGGCCGCCGCCTTCCGTGCCGACCCGGAGGTCCAGGAAGCGCTCAAGGCTTCCCGCCTCGACCAGCTCGCGCTCACCACTCTCTCCGAGGGCGAGTCGCTCACCGACCTGCTCGCCGACCGCAGCGCCTTCGAGGAGTTCGACATCGAGGGGGCGGGCAAGCGCGGCATGGCCTTCGAGCACCTCGACCAGCTCGCGATGGACCACCTGCTGGGTGCCCGGGGCTGAGTTCCACCCGCCGGACCTGTCCGGCACTGGCCACGCTCAGGCGTCGGGCAGTGCCGGACAGTGCTTTGCCCAGAGCCTCAGAGAGCGATCGGCGGATGAGAGGGATCGGCGGATATGAGAGCGGCGATGGCCCGTATCCGCTTCTGTCCCTTGGTATTTGACCGGAGATGCCCGGTTCCCCTACCCCCTGAACCGGACAAAAGTTCCCGTCTCACACCCGTCTAAGGGCAATGCCGCTGTTTTAAGCGGTGACCTTGGGTTTTCGCTTGGCCGGGGCGCTCTTGGACGCGGGGGTGATGGTGACCGCCTCGGCCGGCGGGGCGGCGGGCTGGGGCCAGGTGCGGTGGTGGGCG
>NZ_SUMC01000186.1 GCF_005047355.1 Actinacidiphila oryziradicis | reverse complement strand
GGGCTTCGACAACCACGTCACTACCAGGAGGCCCGTTCCTTCATGCCCCCGACCACGTCGGCACCTCTGTCCGAATGATCACCCGCACTACCCGCCTCGAACGAGCTTCGGTTTGCCACAACGCACTTAAAGTCGCAGGCTGCGAGAAGATATTCACCGACAAGGCTTCCGGCAAGCTCGCCCGCCGCCCCGAACTCGACAAGGCCCTCCTGGTCGCCCGCGAAGGCGACCAGTTGGTGGTGACCAAACTCGACCGACTCGACCGCTCCCTCGAAAATCTGATCGAGCTGGCCAAGGACCTCCAAGCCCGCGGCGTCGACCTGGTCGTGCTCGACCAAGGCATCAACACCTCCACCGCCGTCGGCCGCATGTTCTTCCAGATCCTCGGCGCGGTCGCCGAGTTCGAGCACGCCCTGATGTCGGAGCGGACGATGGACGGGCTGGCCGCCGCCCGGGCCCGGGGCCGAACCGGAGGCCAGAAACCCAAACTCGGCCCCCGCCAGATCCGCCTCGCCCGGGAGATGTACGACGAGGTCGACACCAGCGGGAAGCAGAAGTGGACCGTTCAGCAGATCGCCGACGAATTCGGCGTCACCCGCCCCACCATCTACCGCCACCTCTCCAAAGTCCCGGGCCAGCCCCCAGGACCCGCATAGCGGTCATCACCGCAGCTCAGCGGCCACTTCGTTGTTTTTTCGGCGAGAACTACCGGGACCCCAGGAGACCGCGCGGGACTGGCAGCCGCAGTCCGTGCCCAGGCCCGGGCGCGGGCGGCCAGCGAGGACGGCATGCACATCGACTGCCACGCCAAGTTCGGGTTTCGGGCGGGTGCCGGCACCTCCGACGACGGCCGCGAGCGCTACATCACCCGGCTCATCACTCCGGAGGCGGCGGGCCGAATCTTCGCCGCGCAGGACGTCGGGGCGACGGAGGAGGAGCTGCATTCCCTGGTGGCGAAGCGCTCGGAGAGGCGTACTTCCGGGAGTACGACACCACTCGGGCGGGCCTGGAGGTCGAATTCGGCGAGGTCTACTACATCAATTTCACCTTTTAGCGGTGCCGGATCGGACCTGCTATAACCAGATGTCGCCGGTGCGACGCCGACACGTAAATTCGGTGGCGGACCGTACGGCTTGTGACCGTGAATGCGAGGCCATGAATGAGCACCTATCAGCAGCGGCGCGTGCGGGTTCCCCGGGCCGCGTCGGCGAGCCCGGCCCGGCCGGTCGACCGGGTGAAGGTCGGCCGGTCCGCGGTGCGCCGCCGCGCCCGGGGGATGACGCAGGACCAGGCGGCGGCCGCGCTCGAGGAAGCGCGCTTCGACGCACGGCAGGACTCCCGGCACGAGGACCTGGCCGACGACGGCGGCCGCGGTAAGGCGGAGCTCGCGGAGTGGGAGCGCATCGTGCAGTTGCTCGCCGACACCGGCGGCCTGTACGACCCGGACGCCGACGCGGTCGTCCAGGAGGAGCTCGCCGCCGAAGCCGAGCAGCAGGCAGCCGAGCAGGCCGCCCGCGAGCGCGAGCTCCAGGAGCAGGAGGCGGCGGCCGCCGCCGTACAGGCGGCTCGCCGCGCCGCTGAGGAGGCCCCGGAGATCCTGCGCCGGGCGTTGGCCCGCCCCGGCGCCCTGGACGTCTTCAGCGGCGACGACGAAGCGGTGGTGACCCGGGTCGCGGCCGCCGACCCAGCGGCCGCACTGACGGTGGCCCGCTGGCTCGACATGGCGTTCGAGGCCGGCCAGGCCCGGCCGGAAGGCGGTGCCGCGTGACCGGCGGCAACGACCAGGTGGTGGCGCAGTGGGTGGAGTCCACCGGCTGCGGCACGCGGTACGAGACCCTCACCGCCGACGGCCAGGTCCACGTCCAGGTGGCACCGCCGTGGGGCGAGGCGCGGTTCGAGGGCGACGGCGATCCCGACTACAACCCGGTCTGCTGCTGCCCGCGCGCTCCGCAGGCGTGGTGTGCCGAGTGCGGCGGCTGCGCCGACTGCTGGAAGTGCACTCACCGCCCCGGACTCCTGTCCCGCTGACAGAGAGCTACGCCCTCATGCACGCCACCATCCGACTGCGCCCGATCCCTGCCCGCAACGCGCTGTTCGGCGCGGGCATCGCCGTGGCGTACATGGGCGCCGCCGGCGAAGGCCTCGACGCCTGTACGGCGCACTGATCGACCTCGCCCGCGAGATTGACGCCAGACGGACCGACGCGTACGACGCCGCCGACCGCATCTGCTCCTGGAGGATCGACCCACCTGGTCGGTCCGTGCAGCAGCGCCCCGGTAGCAGGAAGCCCCAGCCCGCCTTGCGCGGGTGTCGTGCCGGGCACGGATGCCCGATTGTCAGACCCTGCCGGTAGCGTCAGTCAGCAGACACGGCCTTCGCATGACGAAGGAGCCCTGGTCTCACGGACTTTGCTTGCCGGCTGCCGTGATGCCCAGGGCTCCTCCTGTCGTCGTCGGGCCCCGCGTCCCTTGCCGAGAAGAGGAAACCCTTGACCGATTCCGAAGGTACATCACCCCACCGACAGCACCCCGGATTCAAGATCGTTTGGATCAGTGCGGGCGTGGCAGTGGCCGCCATCGGCGCTGCCTCCGCCCTCGCCCTTACCCATCACGCGGCACCGGCGATTGCCGTGGCCGCCATCGGCGTCGCGCCGTTCAGCACCGTCAGCGTCAATCGCATCACCGTGATCATCCGACGTTGACCTCACGGAAATACCTGATGAGGCCCCGGGCGCTGCCCGGGGCCTCATCAGGTCTCCCGGATTGTGCGCCTAACGGCCCGAGCAAGCCCTCTTCCCGTCGGACACTGTGATCAGTCCCGGTACGGGAGAGCTTTGGCCCAAGCCGTGTGACAGGAGGTAGTGATCCCCGGCAGGATCGGGCGTCATGGTCCCACTTCGCTCGCGTCGCCTCGAAGGCATCTTCGGTGCCCGGCTGGACGCTGTTTCGCACGCCCAGGTCGCTTCCCTGGTCACGAACGCGGTGACCGAGGCGTCCGACCTAGACTTCAAGAAGGAACTCTACGGCGCCTCCGACAGGGCCAAGCGGGACCTAGCGGGTGATGTGGCGGCGCTGGCCAACACCTCTGGCGGAGTTCTGGTGCTCGGCATCGAAGAAGACGACCAGGCCCGCGCCAAGGCCGCTCCCGGGGTTGCCGTCAGCGACGCGGAGGTACGAAGGGTCGAGCAGATCGTGGCTGACACGGTCTATCCGACCCCGACCATCAACGTATGGCAGGTGGAGGATCCGCAGCAGGAAGGGCATGGCTTCCTACTCATCGCCGTGCCTCCTAGCCCGATGGCACCACACGCGGTGCAGGTCGACAAGGGGCTGCGGTACCCCCGGCGCTACGGCACGACCACCACGTACCTGACGGAGACGCAGGTCTCTGCGGCCTACCGGGAGCGCTTCGCCGCCATCCAAGGCAGATACAACGACCTCGCCCGCTACGAAGGCGATCTGGTCGACCGGCTCGACGGCCGCTACCTGACCTCTGTCGTGGTGACCCTGGTACCGGACCTCAGCGGCGACTTCGCGCTCGACGCGAAGGCCATGCGCCAGCTCCAGGAGGAGCTCGTCGGCAAGGATCCCAGGATCGTGCCGCGCGGGTCGTACTACGAGCGCGTCACGGTGGGCAGCCGCCGACTCATCGCCTACGCCGGTTCCAGCGCCGTCGCGGCCACCTACCTCGCCTGCGAACTGCACAAGAGCGGCGCCGGCGTCTACGCCGCGGCCGTGACCGACCGCCGCGCGAACGGCCCAGGGACCCGGGTTCCTGAGAGCGACGACGTCAGCCGTATCGACGACGAAGACATCGTGCTCGACATCTGGTCCGGCCTTCGGTTCCTGGCCCGCCATGCCCGGGACCGTGCCGCAGCGGGCGGCAACGCTACCGTTCGCGTGACCCTCTGGCCGGTCAGCCACCGCTTCCCCGCCGAACTCCACCACCCCCGCAGCTACGGGGGCGTCCTAGGCGCTCACCAGGCGCTCAGCCCGCCGGTGGCGACCGACGTGTTCGACATTGACGACCTCGCGGAGGACGGACCGGCACTGGTTGCGGCGGCCGCAGGCCTAGCCACGGATCTGATCCAGTACTTCGGGTACCCCGAGGTGCTGCAGATGACCAACGACGGCCGCATCCGTACCAAGTACTGGAGCCGCGAGCGCTACGGCCCACAGGTGATGGCCTGGGCGGCAACGGCCGGTGTGGAGCTGACGGACGAGACTGTCACCTGATCAGCGAGCGGTAATAGCGTCGCACCGTTGCGCCGCTGCCCAGGCTCATCAGACTTGTCCCGCCTCGATGGACCGCCGCAGCTCACGCGCCAGCCGCCGGCGGTGTCGCTGTTGACGCCACCGCGTCCAGCGAGGTGCATTGGCGTCCATGAGGCGCACAGTGTCGAGGTCGGGACCGATCCCGTAGGGGAGAACCTCGGACACCCAGAGCGCGCCCATACCGCAGACCAGAACAGAATTGATCACGGCACCTGCGCGGTACCGCGCCAACTGCTCCTCATCCCATGCCTCATCGTCGTCCTTCACGCCGATAGGCGCCAGGACCGGGTAGCCCGCATCACACACGCCGACGAACCAGTGCCGATACTGGCCACCGTTGCCGAAGTAGTGTTCTTCCGCATAAGCGGTTCGCCTCGCACCTACGGCGGCGTAGTGGTTCCCGATCGGCGCGGGTTGGGCGGGCAGGTCAGCCAGACGGGACTTGCCCAGCGTGATCGTGTGGTCTGGCCCGATACTGATCCGCGGCCGGAACCACCGGCTTCGCGTTGTCAGGCTGAAGGCGGCCACCTCATCGGAGTCTGTGCACCAGGTGCTGAGGTACGCGATCTTCCCCAGCGGCCACACCCTGACTGTCACTTCGACACCGGGCTCACCCGGCTGCACGGGGCGGCGGGAACGCCATGACCATCTCCGGGGTCGATCCGTTTCAACCTGCTCGACAGGCCCGACCCTTCCACGGTGCTCCCATGCTGACTCACCGAAGAGCCCTTTCACATACTCGTGACGCGCAGCTACAGCAAGGCGCCGATAGCGAGCTATGAAGAACCGGGACTTTCCCACGGTCGCCCGCCAGAGAGTCCTGACCGCCATGAGCAGGCCGCCCGTTGCCAAGACGAGCGCCCACAAAACCAGCACCTGCTGCCAGGTATGAAATAGATCACCGAGCGAGTTCACCACGTGATGATGCACCAAGCCCGCGGTGCTGGCGGGCATGACCACCTCATCCAGCACGACCTGCCGCGTCCAGAGAGCGACGCCGGGTCGGGGAGCGGCAGTGAGCCCGTTGGCCAGCACGCGCAGCTGCAGCACGCCGTCCTCGTCGACGGGTTCCAATCTGACCTGATGCCGGTCAATCTCCGATGAGAGCAATCAAGCTTCGGCGGGACGGGACAGCGACCGGCGCCCGTGAACCGGCCGGGCGATCCAACCCGTACCGCCAACCCTCTCCTCCGGGGGTCCCGGCGGCGATACCGTGAGAGCAGATGCTAGATGACTGCCCAGGAGCACGCGATGAGCGAACAGCCGGCCCCCGGCCGCAAGCCGGTCACCCCCAAGGGTGCTGATGCCCTGCGCGCCTACGCGGCCCGCCAGCGTTCCAACGCCGAAGAGCTCGCCGCCGTCCTGGAGGACATCGCCGTCCACGGCTTGCCCGACCCGGACTCCACCACCCCCTGGGAAGTCGTCCGCGACCGCCGCCTGGCCGAACTCGCTGCCGGACGCGGCCACGTCGCCTGATGCCCAAGCACAGCCGCCGACGCGCCCGCGTCGGCTTCACCGACTCCGCCATCGCCCAGATCGGCAAGCTCAGCGAGAGCGAGGTCCACTCCCTGGACCGCGCCCTGGTCGCGCTCTCCGTCGACCCGGAGATGGGCACGCCCATCCCGAACTCCGATCCGGAACTCTGGCGCTACGACGACGACGTGGAGAACGTGGCCGTCATCTACTACGTCACCACACTGCGCACCGTGATCGTGGTCGCGTACGTGGAGGCGTAGACCGCGAGACCCGAGCGGCATCGGGAAACCGCTCCACCGACCCAGCAGCGCCCCGGCTCCCCCTCCGGGGCGCTGCTGCATGGGCAGCGGGCGAAGGCCGGTCGTTGTAGCTATGGCACGCCGGCCCGCGCAGCCGCCCTGGGCGCTGCTCGTGCGGCAGGCTGGGTGAGTCCAGCAGCGCCGTGTAGCAAACGCCTGTTTGGTGATCTGCTTCTCGTGTGGGGGGTGCAGCACGGCGCCGCCGGCTGTGCTGCGCGGTGCTGCTCTGGGGATGCGTGCTCGTCCCTGGGGGCTCAGCCGACAGCGTGGAGCGTCTTGCGCCGCTTGGCGTCCGAGGCCTTCTTGGCGGCGGCCTGGGCGGCGCGCTTCTCGCGCTGCTTGGCGAGCTGGTCCTGGTACGCGGCGACGGCCTGGTGGTAGTTGGCGACGAAGCGGGGCGTGTCCAGGCGCTCGTTCGTCGGCATGGCGTTGACGGCAGCTACGGCGTCCTCGGGGGAGTGATAGCCAGCCAGCATGGGGTTGATCTGGTAGACACCGTTGCGGACCTTCTTGACCAGCTTGGCGAGCTCCAGGCTGCGCAGCGCGGCGTTGACGCTGGGGCGGCTGAGCCCGAGCAGCTGGCCGACGGTGGCCTGGTCGATGCTGATGCGGCCGCCGGCCTCGGAGAGCGCGCGCAGCTTGAGCAGTGCTCGGTAGGAGGCGGGCGGCAGGTCCAGGTCGGCGAGAAGGCCGTCGGCGTTGACCGAGGCGAATCGCAGAGAGCTCACTGGGCTACTACCCCTTCCTCCTGGCGCTGCGCGCGCTCCAGACGGCGTACAGCACGTTCCTCAGCCCGTTCCTGGCGCAGCTTTTCGATGGCCTGGCGCATGGACTCCAGCGACGGGAACCGCACCAGGTCCGGCAGGTTCGCGTCGTTGCGGATCTTAGTGATGGTGTCGTACTGCTCGACCTTCACGTACTCGCCCTTGCCCTTGGTGCCGGCGGTCTCAGTGCCCGGGATGAACTCGGCTACCCGGTAGGAGTAGGGCGGATTGAACTGGTAACAGCCGCGCTTCACCTTGAAGACGATGCCATGTCCCATGATGACCTGCAGCGTCTCGGACGCCTTGGTCCGGGAGACGTCCAGGACGGTGGCCATCTCATCCTGGGTGAGGTAGATGCGGCCGCCAGCCCGCTGGCACGCGATCAGCAGCAGGATCATCCGCAGCGGCAGCGCCTCGCGGAAGTACTGCGCGATCAGGAAAAGGAACTCCAGCGAGTCCATGGAGAAGGCGTTGGGCTGGTCCGGCCTGCCGTAGAACTCGAGCGGCTTGCGCTCGCCCTCCAGCGTCAGCTTCCGGCCCGGGTAGCGTCTGGCGACATCGTCCAGGTCCTTCACCGGCGCCAGGGGCTGGCCCCAGGCCTCCATCGCGTCGTCAACGGGGAGTTCCGGGCGCGGGGGGGCGCTCTTCGGGCTTGGACGGCGGCGCTGCGGCTCCGAGGACACGACGCTCCTCTCCTCCACTTCAGCGATCACGGGCGGCAGCATTATGTCAGCCAGGCCGACAAAAACGTCGGTCTCCCTGACGTTCCGCGTGTCTTCTGTCCCCTCAGACGGGACAGATCTCCCCCCTGCCCCGTCCGACGGCCCCGCGCCGAAAGATCCTGGCCCCGGCACCGCCCGCGCGGCGTACAGCCCGCAGAATGTCGGCCTCGCTGACGTTCCTGCCCGAATCCTGTCGGCCTTGCCGACATTTCGCAGCCGATGTGTACCCCCAGGAGGGACGTATCGCAGTCGATGTGTCGCTGCTGGGAGTACACATCTCTCCTCACTGCAACGCTCTGACCAGGGGCAACACGTCTCTGTACTCCTCTATAGGTCGGGGCCGCCCCGTCACGCGCGCGAAGGGGCGGCCCCGACGCCCTGTCAGCCAACGGCCGCGGCTCCTCTCTGCCCGGTTCCGCAACCGCGTGGCGGGCCCGACGTCCTGACACGCGCCTCGCCTCACGGACGGTGACGTGCATCAGCTGCTCCCCCATCTAGTTCCCGTGCCTCCGGATGCCCTAATTCATTTATTCTGGGCGTTCTTTTCGTGACTGAAGAATTAGCGATCAACTCGAAGTTCGGTAATCTATAAGTCTATTTTCGGGAAGCGCGCGTCCGACTCCACTACGCTGGCAGCAATGGCTAGTAGGCATTCTTCCTTCGTTTTGCCTAATGAAAGTCAACGAGGTTTATGGTGGAGTGGTCTACCTCCAGAGTCTATCTAGCATCATCTTTGAATCATCCGCGCCGAACCGTGGAACCACCCAAATGAGTTCCATCAGCCCTACCCCCTCCCCTTCTCGTTGACCTGTCTGTGCGCGTGCCCTCCAGGGCCCGCGCGGGGGGACGGTGTGTCACCTGGGCACGTAGCTCCGCGTAGCGGGGCGGGAAGTCCCGTGGGAGCGCACGGAGCGCATGACTGGGTGCCTCGCGGAGCGAGGTGCCTGACGGGCGCGCAGCGCCCGCTGATCACCTGTCAATCCTGGAGCGAAGCGGAGGGATTGGGTTCGGCTTCGCCGAACTAGGCACGCGGAGCGTGCCGTTGCCCGGAGCGAAGCGGAGGGCATCGCTTGCACATTGCGCAGCAATGTGGTACCCGCTCCGCGGG